>DEAE01000031.1:114940-259963 GCA_002347025.1 Acidobacteria bacterium UBA2990 | reverse complement strand
CCTTTGGGTTATGAGCCCAACGAGCTACCGGACTGCTCCACCCCGCGGGTGGAATTCTACAGCAACATCGTGCCCAGATGCTACTATTCGCAACCGGTCTACTGCGGTTTCGAGTAGTTTCGAGACAAACGGTTGGTTTCAATTAGGGTTTTTGTAGCTCTCGGTCTGTGATGATAAAGACTTGTTCTCCTGGTTGAAGTAGACCGAGTTCACGCCGAGCGAGTTCCTCTAGGGCCGATGGGTCTCCGCGGAGTCGTTCGACTTGTTGCGCTAGTTGCCGGTTCAGTTTTCGTAGTCTTTCGATTGAACTTATCAATTTTTGCTGTTCCTGCCGAACCTTGGCGGTCTGAACGAGACCCCTGTTACCAACTAGGCCGTTCGCAACGAGAATGATCGTCATGAGTGCAAGGAGTAGTTCCATCAATCGTTGCCCAAGCGGGCGAGGTTGGTTGGTGGATCGAACCTTTGTAGCGCCGCTTCGCTTTGGAGGTGGAAGCGGCAAGGTCGGTTGTGCAGGGTCTGTACGCCTATTGGTTCCACGCCGCTTACTAAATGGGCGACGGATTGACGAGTGTCGTGTTGAACAAACCATGCAAGCAGTAGTTTCGGTTGAACTGGTGGAAAAGAATAGGGGCACCCTTGTGGTCGTGTGGGCACGTAAATACAGAATGGGGTTTTTGATTGGTGGGGGGGATTCTTGACTGATACAAACGTGGTCCTAATTTTTGTTACGTTTCCTGCTGATTCCGACATGAGTGAGATTGTGACCAGACTGGTCAATGAAAGGGTGGCAGCCTGCATCACTGTGTTTCCTGAGGTAGAGTCGGTCTACAGGTGGGGTGATGAAGTTCAGTATGCCAAGGAGCGTCAATTGCTGGTGAAGACTACAGAGGATCAAGTCCGTTGTCTCAAGAAACGCATCAACGCGCTTCATCCTTATGACACGCCTGAATTTCTTGTATTGTCTGTTGTTGATGGTGATGAGCGATATCTTAATTGGGTCGGAGAGAGCACTGGATATTGACAGGCAGTTCTGACGCAGGGGTCTGAGCAAAACTGGAATTGGTGTAACGTGGCAAAATTTGGAGGATTATGGCTGGCAGTGGATCGACGGTTGTATTTCGAACGCAGTCTGCAATTGAAGCCAATGTGGTGACAGGGTTGTTAAAGACTCGTGGCATCAGTGCCGTGATCACATATGGAGCGCCTCAAGCCATTTTCCCGCTCACTGTGAGCAGTATGGGAGAAGTTTATGTGACCGTGTGGAGTGAAGAGGCTGACCAGGCAAGTCAGTTGATTGGCGAGTTCAGTGACGAGGTGTCCGCTCGCTTAATTAGCATCCCTGATGAATTCAGTTCAGTGGAGAAGGCGTTGGGCTACCGTTTCTCCGATCATGGACTACTTGAACATGCACTCACTCACCGCTCTCGGGCCCATGAAGATGCTAGTGGTGGAGTGGATGACAACGAGTCTCTTGAGTTTCTTGGAGATGCTGTCCTAGGTTTTGTTATTTCAGACCGTTTGTTTCATGAGTGTCCAGATTGGGATGAAGGTCAGAAATCGAAGGCCCGCTCGCTACTGGTATCCACTTCCGCCTTAGCTGCTGTCGGGGAACAGCTGGGGCTCGGTGAGCATTTGCTTTTGGGACGCGGGGAAGAAAAGACTGGTGGACGTCAGAAGCGGTCGTTGATTGCCGATACGTTTGAAGCGGTCGTGGCTGCTATTTATCTAGATGGTGGAATAGAGGCAGCGGACCGGTTTATCGAGGTTTGTTTTCGTGACCGGCTAGAGGCTGTTCGATCAGGCGGACTATCAAGCGGTCTTACTGAGGACCACAAGTCCGCATTGCAGGAGTGGTTGCAAGCTCATGGCAAGGGATTACCTCGCTACGAGTTGGTAGGTACAACTGGCCCCCCGCATAGCCGGATGTTTCAGAGTAAGGTGTGGGCAAACGAAAAATCCTTAGGATCTGGTGAAGGTCGAACTAAGAAGGAATCTGAACAGCAAGCTGCTGAAGCGGCATTACAGGCGCTTGTTCTACGCTAATCGATCTCAATAATATTCCGCGAACGGGTGCGTGACCGTTGGTCTTTCGGGCGAGGTTCTGTGGGCGGCGTAGGCGGTGCAGCGTAGGGGAGCCGTTCCGCAGCGTAGTCTCTAACGGCTTGTGACAAGTCGTCAGGGTTAGGTGGTGTAGCTCGGCCATGCAGGTCTAGCCAGAGGCGAAGAAGGGGATCTGTGAACCGGTAACGTTTATGTTGGACTTGGATAAGGTCGACATCTTCGAGCCAGGAGAGATAGTCTTTGGTTGAGCCTGGGGTTCGGTGCATTCGGTGGGCAATCTCAGTTAATGTTAGCGGTTCTTCTTTCGACAGGATCCGAAGAATTCCTCCAAGGGCTCCATACCCTCGTGCACGGTTCAACCGTAATTGATACGAAAAGCGGCATGCCATGGAAAGTGGTGCACCTGGAGCTAGTTGGGCTGTGAGGGCGCTAATGGGATCATTCCCACCCAGCTCGTTCGCTCCTTGTGCGAGTAACCGGACATAGAGTGGATGGCCGTCCGTTAAAGCATGAATGGTGCCTGCCATCTCAAGGCGTTCTTTCTCTGGCTGTGCGAGGTTTAAATCCTTGAGGGCTAAGGTCGTTTGTGTGAGAGTAAATGGAGGAAGATGAATAATTTCAAACCGCTCAGGTTCATTGCCAAACACCCGCAATGCGCGTGTAGTAAACCGAGTGGTGATTACAAATCTGTTATTACTTGTGCAAAGGGTTCGCAAGAATCTGGAGAGTGCATCTCGTAGCCCAGGAAAGCTTTCAAAAACACGTAGGTCGAGCGCCTCGTCTAACAAAAATATAACCTTCCGGTCGTTAGCCTTGCGTGCGTGTTCGAAGAAGACGCAGACTTGTTCGAACGCAGTTTTCGCTGAGGAATTGCCGGCGTCTGGAAGAAATGATTTTGGAACCTGCAAGTGACTAGGTTCGCTGACGGAGGCGAGAAACCCTTCCGGGGTGGTTGCTATTCGTTCGATATCCAGGTGCTCTGTCTCTGAGCCTAACAGTTTGATTAGACGATATAGCATGGTGGTACGGCCAGTACCACACCTCCCTACGATTACAGGGATGCGCGGCGGGGCTGCTGCCAGCGCGTCTTGAACACGTTTCTCGATGTCGTTTCGTTCAACCAGCACTTGTTCTTTTCACCGTGATTCTGAGGCCAAAGCGCACCTGTTAGATACAAGCGGAGAATTCCAAGGTCAAGGGTCAGGTCCTCTTTAGAGGGCCGAGGCCGTTTGAACCTTTTCAACTCGGAACGATAGAAGGTAAATAAGACTGCCTAGATTGTCAAACGCTACGATCTGTCGAGGCTGTGTTTTGGGACGGTAGTCATTGAATGGTGCCTGTTACTCATCGGAACGGCGGTATCGGCTGTGCGAGGTTCGCTCCTTCTGCTACGATCGATCGGTTGCAAGGCATGAGTGCTTGATTGGGAAGACCAAAACTAGAAGCCAAAGCCTCGCATTGGGGGAATGGTTTGCAGCAGTAAGCTAAGGGGGGTGTTTGATGCCCCCGAAGCAATTGGGTTTGTTTCTGCTGTTTATATAGGAACTGAGGGGCAGTGTGAATATCGCTGTTATCGGCACGCAGTGGGGTGACGAAGGCAAAGGCAAAATTGTTGATCTCCTCACTCCTAACGTTTCAATTGTTGCTCGTTATCAAGGTGGGCACAATGCGGGACATACGGTTAGAGTAGGAAGCGACCAATTTGTTTTGCATCTACTACCTTCCGGCATCCTCCGCCGGGGGGTTCGCTGTGTCATCGGGAATGGGGTGGTTGTAGATCCTGTCGCCCTGTTTAGTGAGATCGAGACGCTTGGCAAGCAGGGTGTCGAGGTGGGTGACAGGTTATTGATTAGCGATAGAGCACATTTGATTTTGCCCTATCACCGGGAGTTAGAGGAATTGGCTGAAAAGCGCCGAGGAGATCGAAAAATTGGAACGACAGCGCGTGGAATTGGACCGGCTTATGAAGACAAGGCAGGGCGCCGTGGAGTGCGTGTCGGAGATCTGGCGAATGCTGTCGAAGGCGGTGACTTGGCGTCAATAATCCAGGAAAATGTGGCCGCTCGCAACCGAGCTCTTAAGGTCGGGGATAAGGATTGGCGAACTGTTTACCAAGATATATGTGCTACATGGCATCGGCTGGAGCGCTGGGTGGGGGATGTTTCTGTATCTTTGATGCAGGCCTTCGAATCTGGTGAAACCGTTCTGTTTGAAGGGGCTCAAGGGACTATGCTCGATATAGATCATGGGAGCTATCCATTTGTTTCCTCGTCTAGTGCGACCGCGGGTGGAATTTGTACTGGCCTTGGAATCGGTCCAAGGAGGGTAGGGACTGTGCTAGGTATCGCTAAGGCATACATCACGCGAGTCGGTGAGGGTCCGTTACCGACGGAGCTGCATGGTGAGACGGGGGAGCAGCTGCGGGAGGCCGGTCAGGAATATGGGGCCTCGACAGGGCGGCCCCGTCGATGTGGATGGTATGACGCGGTTGCGGCCCGCTACGCAGTCAGAGTGAACGGTTTGGATGCACTCGCTGTGACGAAGCTTGACGTATTAGACGGGCTCGAGGAAATTCCACTATGCACTGCTTACCGCTATGGTGATTCGGTGTTAACCGAATTTCCGTCACGTGGGCAGTCTCTGAGCGATTGCCAACCGGTGTATGAGCGTCTTCCAGGATGGTCAAGGCCGACTGCAGGTGTACGTCGGTATGATGATTTACCGCTCGAAGCTAAGGCGTATCTTGATCGGCTCGCTGAGGTGACCGGTGTTCCGATTGCACTGATTTCAACTGGATCTGATCGTGCGGATACAATTCTGATTCGCGATGGGTTGATCGACAAATGGCAATCCGGAAGGCCTCGGTCTCCTGAGTCTTAAAAGCTCTTGTGAGGGTTTTCTCGGTTTACCTGAATAGGCTGCTCTTCAATGTTGGTCTAGTGAGAAAGCTTCCCTGCGGGAGATATGTGAGACTCTTGGTGGCTTTGAGGGAGCGATAGGGGGATGCGATAGGTGGAGTACAGTCTGCTTCGATTCCTAACAGTCCAAGCTCTGGGTTTGATGGTCGTGTTGTTTACAGCGTGTGCCGAACCTAGGCCGACAGAGGAACACGTTTCAGTGCTTCTGGAAGCAGCCGAAGAGCGCTTGCTTGACCTATGGATCGATGCTGAACGAGCTGCCTGGATTCACAATACGTTTGTTACTACTGATACAGCTGCCCTGGCATCGGATGCGAAGGAAGCAGTTATAGAGGCAACAGTCGAGCTTGCGGTTGAGCTTTCCAGATTTGATGGACAGAATCTGCCAGCAGGGATCACACGGAAATTGTTGTTGCTGAAGACTTCGCGAGAAGGGGCAGTCCCTTCAGATCCGGTGTTGCGCGAAGAAATATTTGACATTCTCGCTGAGATGGAGAGGGCCCATGGTCAGGCGAGGTACTGTCTTGGTGACGGACAAGAATGCTTAACCCTTTTTCAGACTGAGCGGGTGTTTGCCGAGACACGAGATACCGACGAGCTGGTCGATTTGTGGACCGGCTGGCGTGGGAGTGTTTCTCCTAGTCGTAGTCGCTACGCGCGATTTGTCGAATTGGCTAATGCCGGGTCTGTAGATCTTGGTTTTTCCGACATAGGCGAGTTGTGGCGTTCAGGCTACGACATGACTCCAGGGGAATTGAGCGAGGAGGTGCAACGACTGTGGACCCAATTAAAACCTCTTTATGAATCGATGCATTGTTATGTACGGTCAAATTTGTCCGAAGAATACGGAACGGCTATGGTTCCCCTGAACGGCCCAATTCCTGCACATTTATTGGGCGATCTGTGGGGAAACGATTGGACAAATATTTTCGCGGTTGTAGCGCCTACGCGCTCGAATCCCTGGTATGACCTGACGAGACTGTTAGAAGCCAATTCCCTCGATGCATTGGAGATGGTTCAGCTTGGTGAAGGGTTCTTCACTTCTATCGGGTTCGATCCACTGCCTCTTACTTTTTGGCAGCGTTCCGTGTTCGTTGAGCCAACGGACAGAGAGATTATTTGCCATCCGAGTGCCTGGACCGTTGACCACGGGACTGACATTCGGATAAAGATGTGCCTAGACGTGGAATCTGAAGATTTCATAACTCTTCACGGCGAATTAGGACGCAATTATTACCAGCGAGCCTATCGGCACAGGACTCCTTTGTATCGGACCGGTGCTAATGATGCTTTTCATGAGGCGGTTAGCGGTGCTATCGCGCTGTCGATTACCCCAGAATATTTGACTCAGGTCGGCCTTCTCGACCAGCTGCCTCCGAATCAGCAGGGTATTGATCTACTGCTACGTTTAGCGCTCGATAAACTTGCCTCCTTACCGTTTAGCTTGGTTGTGGATCAGTGGAGATGGAAGGTTTTTTCTGGGGAGTTTGGGCCAGAAGAATACAATGAAGAGTGGTGGGCGTTACGGACGGAATATCAGGGACTTAGTGCTCCGGTGCCACGGCATGAGGGGAATTTTGATTTTGGCTCACACCCCTACATCACAGCTGATATTCCATTTATTCCTCACTTTTTGGCTAACATTTTGCAGTTCCAGTTTCACCGGGCTTTGTGCACGGCCAAAGGGTTTGATGGGCCTTTGCACAGTTGTTCCATCTTTGGAAGCCTGGAGGCTGGTTACAGCTTGAAGACAATGTTCGAATTCGGTGCTAGTAGGCCGTGGCAGGATGCGCTCGAGGCTGTCACGGGCGAACGGCATATGGATGCCACGGCTGTGCTTGACTATTTTTCCCCGCTACAGGCTTGGTTGGAGGAGCGTAATGCTGGAAAGGCCTGTGGCTGGTAACCCTAGTCTGTACCTCGCCTGAGACTTAGACAGATTTCCTTAACCTGCAAATTGGTCGTCGCTTACGGGTTCAAACCAACTGGTTGTAGAGTTAATGTTGATGGCCACATGTGTCATTGGCCCGGAAGAACTAGCACCGTGCCAATGACGCTCGCCAGGTTCAATAGTCACGAGATCACCTGCTACAGCCTGTCGGACTGGTCCTCCGTGCGTCTGGAATCTGCAGACGCCACTCAAAACCTGAAGCAGTTGTGGCCCGGTGTGACTATGCCAATTGGTTCTGGCACTTGCCTCAAATTCAACTCGATATACATTCGTGTTCGGCTGGGTGGCAGCTTTGTTCATTCGCGTCAGACTGGCTTTGCCTACAAAGGTCTGTTGGTCTGCCGCCTCGCTAGCCAAGGCTTCTAGTGTGAACACTTTCATAACTCTAGCCTCACACAGGCACTAGGGCAAATAAGAGCTAGCTAGGGAACGGAACACTTGAAGAATGACCAAAGGTATAACGACAAGTTCAAGAGCCACAAAAAGGATGTTCTCCATAGATGGTGTAGGAGGCTTGGATGCAGCCTGTGAAGCTCGTTTTGATACTGAAGGTGACTTCGTAGCCCTGCTACTGCTCTGAGTTCCGCCATAGCGAGCGATGATATAGACGGCCAAACCGACGATCAGGGTTATTAATAGTGTGCCAGCATTGAGTACGCCTTGGTCGGCGTAGGAAACTAGGAAATATCCGACTGAGCCAGGTAATAACGCATAGTAGACAAAAGGCATCAGGGTCATGCGAATGACGGAGCCCTCACGGCCGAGAAGGCCTACCACGGCCGAGGCCGCGACAACGTTATGGACACAGATCATGTTACCGGCCGCACCCCCAACCGCTTGCAGCGCTACAATCCAGGTTGGGTCGGCCATGATCCGTCCACCCATTCCAAATTGAAACTCTGAGAACATCATGTTGCTGACCGTGTTGCTTCCCGCTACAGCCGCTCCAATTCCTCCGATGAAGGGCGCAAACACAGGCCAGGCCCCTCCCGCTAGCGCTGCGACTGCGTCGGCGAGCACGATGGGCATTCGATCGAAGCCAGCGGTGCCACCGCCGGAATTTAGGAACACCTGAACCATTGGCACTGTGAATATAAGGGCGATGGAGGCGGCAGCGGATACGCGCAGTGAGTTGGCCCATGCCTTCTTGTAGGCTGGGACAGGGATTTGATGCATATACAAGGCTATGAGAGAAGTGGCGATGAAGAGTGTGCCTGGAAGATATAGGGGTTGTACGGTTTGCATGATGATGCTACTGCCAAGGATGCTATTGCCCCCTAAAGTAATACTTTGGAGGAAGCTCCTAAAAGGATCGACCACGCGGGAGGATAGGAGCAGGAGTGCGACGACAGCGTATGGCGACCAGGCCTTGAGCAGACTCATCGATCCGCCTCTGGGAGCGACGTTCTTAATGTTGACTGAGCCGGTCCATTCGGCCGGCCAGTTCTTTTTCGCATCGAAATCCCATGCATCTGCGGGCTTGGGCACTAGGAACCCTGCCCGTGCCGCAGAAACCACGATCACCAGTCCGACGAGGCTACCTACTAGTGCAGGAAATTCTGGACCGAGTAGGTAAGCGGCAGCTACGTAGGGGATGGTCATGGACAGCGAAGCGAACATCGCAAATTTCCACACCTGCAGACCTTCGCTGAAAGACCTATTCTTACCAAAGAATCGAGTAAGGAACGACACGAGGATCAAGGGAACCAGTGTGCCGGCGATGGCGTGCAAAACAGCGACTTTGAACCCGATAAAGGCCAGGAAATCGGTCCATACTGGGTAACCGATTTGTGCGGCGTACTCGGCGATTGCCGGGTTAGCTGAGAGACCGTTGTTAACTCCAACGAGAATTGGGGTGCCGGCAGCCCCGAAGCTGACCGGTGTGCTCTGGATGATCATGCCGGACATGACCGCAGCCATCCCTGGAAATCCCAGTCCTACGAGTAACGGAACGGCCACTGCGGCTGGTGTTCCGAAGCCTGCGGACCCTTCGATAAAGGAACCGAAGAGCCAGGCGACGATGATGACCTGAACCCGTCGGTCACGGCTGATATCCGTAAAGCCTTTTCGTATGGTGCTGATTGCGCCACTCTCCTGCAGGGTATTCAAGAGTAAGATCGCGCCGAAGATGATATAGAGCAGAGTGAACGCAATGACCAGGCCGTTGAGCGTGGCGGCGGTCACTTGAACGCCAGGTATCTGCCACACAAAGAGGGCTAGGAAGGCAGCCACGGCGTACGTCAGTGGCATGGCTCGGCTCGCGGGCCAACGCAGAAATACGAGAAACACTGCCACCGTTGCAATCGGTAATAGTGACAGGAGCGCCAAGGTCATCGTGCCCATCGATGCTCTCCTTTAAGAAGCGTAGTCCCGCTTCAGCATCATAAGTTGTCGAACCCATACTATCCGTGCGTCTAGCTAGTCTACCGTCCTGTAGGCATTGGGGTGGATTGAACCACCTAGAGGCGTTAGGTCTAGCCGACGGCGACATTGTAGCGCACCGGGCCCGAGTCTCTGGAAAAATCCCTGATCTCCACTAGAAAAATTCGACAAAGGTAATGAATACTGCCTGCGGGTTTCCGAAGGGAACGTTTCGGGTGGCATAGGATGGTGGTCGTCAAGCAGAATGCAGGGGAGCGCCTCTCGATGAGAGGCTATCGGATGAGCCTTCGAACATATTCAATTTGGCGGGTGGGGGTATGGGTGCTTGGATCAAAGTCGGATCGATTGGTGATGTAGGAGTCGGGAGAGCTCGGTGCGTTAGGGTCGGTGGCCGTAAGGTTGTCATATTTAACGAAGACGGAAGGTTGCATGCCTATAACGACTACTGCACCCATGTTGGTGGCCCACTCTCGCAGGGATCATACGAGAACGGAATAGTTACTTGTT
Source organism: Acidobacteria bacterium UBA2990 (assembly GCA_002347025.1). Taxonomy (GTDB): domain Bacteria; phylum Acidobacteriota; class Vicinamibacteria; order Vicinamibacterales; family UBA8438; genus UBA2990. The sequence goes on along the minus strand of DEAE01000031.1, from coordinate 250,141 downwards.
TATGGCACGGGGCCCAGTTTCGAGTTGTGGACGGGGAGCCGATCAGTCCGCCGGCGGGGGGAAAGCTCCGAAGCCATGGGGTTCGTGTTACAGGGAAATCTGTAGAGATTCAAATAGGGGACGAATAGTAGCTACGGCAATGCCCGATGGTTCCTTCAACACTTGCCATTGTGATGGGTAATGGCCCTGAGGACCGTTTTTTATCGTGATTCGTAATTTCGACTATAACCAGTTCGGCCATTGGTCATCGTCCAAGTTCGGCCGTCTGACTGTACCGTAGCTTTAATCCAATGGCCCTCACATTCGTCCTCTTCGGTTAAATTTGCGATTAGTGATTCGTCTGTATTGTTGGCGGCATCTTCGGTTAAGGCTCGGTGTGATTGCCATACGTCGCCAATGCTAGCAGTATTCTGGGCAACGGCTAGCGAGTCGGGGGTAGCCCCTTTGCGTGGGCCGTTGTTAACTACAGCGACGGTGGGGGTGAGCACTCCAGCGAGTTCAGGTCGAATTGCTCCGTAGCCCCCGTGGTGGGGAACCTGCCAAAGGTCGACAACGCCGAGGCGATTTTCTGGGCACGCAAGAGCATACTCTCGGTCTGGTGTCAGGTCGCCGAGGTTAAGAAACTGGAATGCACCAAATGAAATTAGATAGCCTAGGCTGTGTCCATTCTCGCCTTGGTCGGCATCGGGGGGGCTGACTCCGTCACAGAGGAGGTTCGGTGGACGTGCTTCGAGAGGTGTAACTAGTTGACGGTGTGAGGCAATGAAGGAAAACTCGAGCCGGGGGAGTGGCAATTTGTCTCCAGGTCTAACAGAGCGACGCTTGTCCCCAGACAGGGCGATGTATTCGTTCCAAAGGGCGAGACCTTGTTCGTTGCCTTGCTCAACGCTGTCGCCGTGGTCAATGATTGCTCCGATTGGAACGCGTTCCGCAAGTGAGGCGAAACCACCGACGTGATCACGGTGAAAATGGGAGATGAGTAAATAGTCGATTTCGGTGATGCCGGCATCGTTCATAGCGGCCTGAATCCGCTCAGTGTCACGAGCATCAGGACGTGGCCAACCGGTATCCATGAGCACTGACTCTCGTTCTGGGCTTACTACTAGAGTCGCGGCACCTCCCTCAACGTCGATCCAGTAAATGTCGAGGGTCGATTCTTCTTGCGCAGAAACCGTGAACGGTGAAGCCAACAGTGTCGTTAAGAGCAAGAGCGGGGAAATAGTCCGGTTAGCTTTCTGCATCTCTGTCTCCCTGTGCGCTGATCTGCCTGAGCCTGGCCGTTGAAGGGTTATCATCGAAGGGGTCAGGACCCTACTATTCTACTTGGGTATGCCTTAGGATTCTTGGCTAAGTTCCAGCTATGGTCGTGGTACCTTGTCCTAGAGTTACTGAATTAATTTTGCCTCGATGACATTTTCTTATGCCTACACCAATTGGCCACGCCTTAGGAGGTATTGCCGCCGGAGCGATGATCTTGCGAGATCCGACCACCATTACCTCTGTGGCCCGCCGGCGATTATCCATTCTGGCGACATTCGCTCTACTCGGCATGCTAGCTGATATCGATTTTCTAGTCTTTTCGCCACATCGACATGCCACTCATTCTCTGGTTGTTGGAGGTCTAATCGGTATTATGGGCATGGCTGTGTTGCCGGGAAAGCCGCTCATCTGGATGTCCGGTTCGGCTGCCTACCTATCTCACGTTTTTCTTGATTGGCTAGGTGCCGACACGGTAGAACCAATCGGGATCATGGCTCTCTGGCCATTTGATGAGGGGCATTACCAAGCGCCGATTTCCTTGTTTTTGCCGGTCTGCCGGCAATACTGGCTTCTCGATTGTTGGCTCTCGATCGGGTACGCAGTGAGTTATGAGCTACTGATCGTTGGGCCATTCGCTCTGGCTGCCGTTCTCCTTAATCGTAGGTGGCGCTGAGACAAAGAGCAGGCTGCCGATCGGTGGGAAAGGCGAGCACTATGCGTGGCCAGAACTTAGAAACTTCCGAGAAAAACAGGCGAGGAAGCGGAGAAGTATAGAACGTGTATGAATGCGAGAAAGGGTCGTCTTGACCGCTAGCTGGTCCCATAGTACGTTCTAGGTAGGTTCTACGATATTCTCTAAACCTCGTATGGTCACGCCCACACGATAGACAGCTCACACAGAATCAGCGAGGCTGATTTTGGTTGTTAGAGACCTCGCACCACAAAGGCAATGACCGACATGCCAGACAGCCAGCTGCTCAAGACTCCCTTGTGTGATCGTCATGTTTCGATGGGTGCCAAGATGGTTCCCTTCGGGGGATGGCAGATGCCACTTGAGTACTCAGGTATTACAGAGGAGCATCTGGCGGTGCGGCACACTGCAGGTTTATTTGACGTGAGTCACATGGGAGAGATTGAGATTGCTGGGTCTGACTCTTTTGATCTAGTACAGCGCCTTCTGACTAATGATGCTAGGCGCCTTGAAGTGGGGCAGGCCCAGTATTCTGCGCTGGCTACGGCGGAAGGTACGGTGGTGGATGATCTGTTGCTCTATCGGTTGGGGGATGACCACTTTAAACTTGTCGTCAATGCTGCAAATGTTGGTGCTGATTTTTCGTGGATCCAAGAACTAGCGACGGACGCGGGTGACGTGTTTGTGGTCAACACCAGTTCCCGTTATGCCTTGATTGCCGTGCAGGGGCCTCTAGCCTTGGAGATTGTGCAGCCGCTGACTGAAGTGGAGTTGGCATCGGTTCGGTATTACCGTTTTGCGACTGGCGAAGTCGCCGGTGTTCGAGCGACATTGTCGAGGACGGGTTACACCGGAGAGGACGGGTTCGAGATCTTTGTACCACCATCGGCAGCGGTGAGACTATGGGACGCCCTGCTGACGGCGGGCAAGTCTGCAGGGTTGAAGCCGTGCGGCCTTGGTGCACGTGACACCTTGCGACTGGAAGCCGCTATGCGGCTTTACGGGCAAGATATAGACAGGACTACAACCCTGCTAGAGGCTGGGCTTGGTTGGATCGTTGGTTGGGAGAAGCAGAGCTTTATTGGTCAACAGGCACTGGTTCAGCAACGGGAAGTTGGTGTGGCTAGGAAATTGGTCGGACTCGAGATGGTCGAGCGAGGGATAGCACGGCATGGCTATCCTGTTGTGTCTGGAGGTGACCAGGTTGGTGTTGTGACTAGCGGAACAAGGACTCCTTCTGTAAAAAAATCGATTAGTTTGGCGTATGTGCCCAGTGACAGGTCGGCTTTGGGCACTGAATATTCAGTTGATGCTCGTGGTCGGTTGCTCCGGGCCAAAGTTGTGTCGTTGCCGTTCTATAAACGTTAGGGATAGATGTTATGTACCCAAAAGATAGACACTATACGAAGGATCACGAGTGGCTTGAGGTCTCAGATGCGTCGGCGAGGGTCGGCATTACGGACTATGCGCAACAACAGTTGGGTGATGTGGTGTTTGTCGAGCTTCCTGAGGTCGGCCAAGTTTTCGAACAGGGTGCCCAGTTTGGATCGATCGAGTCTGTGAAGGCGGTGTCTGACCTGTATTGTCCTGTGGCGGGACGTGTGGTCGAAGTCAACGGAACACTTGTTGATCATCCGGAAAGGGTGAATGCGGATCCCCATGCTGCGTGGATGATCGTGCTTGAATTAAGAGCTCCAGATCAGATGTCAGGTCTCCTTGATGCAGTGGCCTATGCCGAGCTAGTTGCTTAAGTAAAGTCCTATGGTCTTTGGTAAGAGAGGTGCTGAGTTTGTTGGATGGTAGTGGAAGCCGAGAAGAGGAACGGTCTGCTAGAGTGATGGCGTTGCACGCCGACCGATTTGCTGATCGGCATATCGGACCGACCGACAACGATACGCGGGTCATGCTCAGGGCGGTCGGGGCAGAATCGTTGGAGACTCTGATCAGCGAAGCTGTGCCTTCGGACATACGGTTAACAGACCCTTTACGGGTCCCTGGGCCAGAAACTGAGGCTGAGCTTCTCAGTCGTCTCATAAGTCTCGGTGGCAGGAACCATCCCAAGAGACCGCTTATCGGACTTGGCTACTATGGGTGCATTACGCCGAGTGTGATCCTCCGTAATGTTTTCGAGAACCCTGGCTGGTATACCCCCTATACCCCTTACCAGGCAGAAGTTGCCCAAGGGCGCCTTGAGGCTTTGTTTAACTTTCAGACCATGGTGGCTGATTTGACTGGGATGCCGGTGGCCAATGCCTCGTTACTCGATGAGGCGACCGCGGCGGCCGAAGCGATGTCAATGATGCACCGTCTTCGGACACGTACACGCGCCGGAGCTAACAGGATGTTAGTGTCTGATAAATGCCTTCCACAGACAAGGGAGGTGGTTGGTGGGCGTGCTGCGCCTCTCGGCATTGAAGTGGAAATTGGTGACCCGGAGGCGATGGCCTTCGATGATGCTGTGTTTGGGCTTCTAATTCAGTATCCAGCGGCAGATGGCTCGGTTCGACCGATAGCTGAGTTGATTGCTAGGGCCCATAAAGCAGGTGTCTTGGTCGCTGTTAGCACTGACCTGTTGGCGTTGACACTATTGGCACCACCGGGTGAGTTCGGCGCAGATGTTGTGATCGGCAACTCGCAGCGCTTCGGTGTTCCAATGGGTTATGGTGGCCCCCACGCTGCTTTCTTTGCGACTAGGGAATCATTTATTAGGCAGACACCTGGGAGGATTATAGGCTTGTCGGTTGACCGTCATGGAGACCCAGCCTACCGGATGTCATTGCAGACTCGTGAACAGCACATACGTCGTGAGCGAGCGACCTCAAACATTTGCACGGCCCAGGCCCTGCTAGCAAACATAGCCGGGTTCTACGCTGTTTACCACGGTCCTCTTGGATTACGTGGCATCGCTGAGCGCGTGCATGGGTTGTCAAAATTTCTGGCCGAAGGTGTTAGGGGACTTGGGATTGAACCCGAGCATCCTCATTTTTTCGATACCGTCAGCTTGAGCTTGTCTTTGGAGGTAATCGACCGTTTGCGTGACAGAGCGGTTGATGCAGGTTTCCTGTTTCACTATTCAGATGGAGGGAAGCTGGGCATCGCTCTTGATGAAACTACTTCTGCTTCAGATGTCGGTGAGATCTTGTCGCTCTTAGCTGAAGCAATGGGTCAAGAACAACCAATAGTGGAAGTTGGGTCTGTCTCTTCGGCTCCGAATTGGCCATCTCAGTTGGTTCGGCAGTCACAGTATCTCACGCACCCTGTCTTTCATAGATATCGGTCAGAGACTGAGATGATGCGGTATCTGAAACGACTTGAGCGGCGGGATATTGGGCTGGATACGTCGATGATTCCACTAGGGTCCTGTACGATGAAGCTAACACCTGCATCGGCGATTCGGCCTGTTAGTTGGCCGGAGTATGCAAACATTCATCCTTTTGCACCGGAGTCCTTGGCTGGCGGCTACCACGAGGTGTTCGATGAGCTGGAGCGATCGTTATGTGAGATCAGCGGTCTTTCAGCTGTTTCTCTACAGCCTAACTCTGGGGCGCAGGGGGAATTTGCTGGCCTGATGGTTATCAGGGCCTACCAACGCGATGAAGATCAAGCTTGTCGAGATGTCGTCTTAATTCCAGCCTCGGCTCATGGTACAAATCCAGCTAGCGCCGCAATGGCTGGCCTCCGTGTTGTTATCGTAGATTGTGACCCCGAGGGTAATATTGATCTTGATGATCTCCAATCTAAGGCTAGCAACCATGGCAAACAATTATGTGCTCTCATGGTGACCTATCCATCCACCCATGGGGTGTTTGAGGATCAGATCCGAGAAGTGTGTCGCGTCATACACATCCATGGCGGGCAGGTTTATATGGATGGGGCTAATATGAACGCTCAGGTCGGGCTGACTAGCCCGGCTTCCATCGGTGCAGATGTCTGCCACATTAATCTCCACAAAACATTCTCGATTCCTCATGGCGGCGGCGGACCCGGTATGGGACCTATAGCCGTTGCTGCGCACCTCGCTCCCTATCTGCCAGGGCATCCTGTGGTTCAGCTGGGTGGCCCAAAGGCCATTCCTGCGGTAGCGGCAGCACCATGGGGCAGTGCGAGTATCTTGCTCATCTCGCATGGTTATATGCGGATGCTTGGTGCAGCTGGGATGAAGCATGCAACGGCGGTGGCCATTTTGAACGCCAACTATCTCAAAGCCAGATTAGAGTCTGAATACGATGTTCTCTACACTCGACCGAATGGCCGAGTTGCTCATGAGCTGATTTTCGATCTTCGCGCCTTTAAGCCACATGGAATCACGGAACTTGATGTCGCTAAGCGTTTGATGGACTATGGCTTTCACGCGCCTACGGTGTCGTTTCCGGTGCCTGGAACGATGATGGTGGAACCGACGGAGAGTGAAGGTATCGAGGAGCTGGATCGTTTTTGCGAATCGCTGATCTCAATTCGCCAGGAAATTCAAGCGGTGCTCGACGGTGATGCCGACCCTGTCGACAACGTGTTAAAGAACGCGCCACATACCGCCAAAGAGGCAACTGCAGACGAGTGGTCCCATGCCTACTCTCGGGAGACTGCAGTTTACCCTGTAGACTTTATTCGAGCGAATAAGACTTGGCCATCGGTAGGTCGCATTGACAATGCGTACGGAGATCGAAATCTTATTTGTAGTTGTCCACCCATCGAAGCCTACGAGGATTGATTCACTTGGTGAAAGAGGGAGCGATCAGCGAATCGTCTGCTCCGGTGGTGGTTGTCAGAGTTTGCTATTGGATTCCTCAATGGGTGAGTTCGCCGCTTGAGCCATCTCACGTAGCTTTGCTAAAAGGGCTGATGTGATAGGTCCAGGTGTTCCGTCTCCAATGACTTGGTTTCCTACCGAAACGACCGGAACTATCTCACGGGTTGTGCTTGTGATGAACAACTCGTCCACGGAATGGAAATCCTCCTCGGTCAGCACGCACTCTCGGACCTGAGTGCCGAGTTGGGCGCCTACTTCAAACAGGAAATTACGGGTGACTCCTTCAAGGAGGCCAGACTTGAGAGGAGGGGTTAAGGCGACACCATTTCGAACTGCAAACAAATTTGACTGGGAACATTCGGTGAGCTCACCACGCTGGTTCAGTAGGATAGCCTCGGCCGCACCCAGTTGGAATGCCTCTTGCATTGCCAAAATGTTGTTTAAGAGGTTATTTGATTTGATACTTGGATCCACGCTGCGTGGGTGGTTGCGTACTACGCTGGCTACGATCAGCTTAATTCCTTTTCGTATTACCTCATCAGGCGGGTTGTGGTGCGGACGAGTGATGATGATCGTGGTTGGAGTTGGACAGGCCGTTGGGTTGTAGCTTAGCTCGCCTACTCCACGAGTCACGAGAATGCGGATTGTTACTTCACCAGTCGGATGGACCGTCGGGATCGTCTCTAAAATCCTAGATTCGAGTTCTCGATCGCTGGGAAGGTTCTGAAGTAATAACCGTCTGGCAGATGTTCGGAGTCTGGTGAAGTGCTGCTTCAGTAAGAATGGCTTACGGTTGTAGCTGCGGAGGGTTTCGTATACGCCGTCGCCGTAGAGAAACCCATGGTCAAACACAGACACTGTCGCCCGATTCCCAGGAGTTAAGATGCCGTTGATGTTGACGACGCTGTCTAGCATGGTTGGTTGCAAAACCAGCTCTTTAAAGTTGGAGACTAGGCCCTCCACCAATCGATGATCTTAGTTACAGGTAGCCTGCCCAGAGGCGGTTCTAAGAGTCTTACACAAGGAGGGAGTTTTTGGGCGCTTCAAACATCAGGGTACCGTCATTTCACTACATAGACAGTACCATAGGATAGACATGTTCTGTCATCCTGGCCTTATTATTTCAGGCAGCAAAGGTTGTGTGCTGATATCGAAGTTTCAGCAGTGGTACACGAATCATGCGCGTTCTCAATAATTCACAGATGCGGCAGGCTGACAGGCTGACCATTAGGAAGGCTGGCATGTCCTCGTTGGAGCTCATGGAAAGGGCTGGTCGGCAAGTGGCGGAGGCGATGGTCCAGCAGTGTCCGAAGCTTGACTGTTACCGTGTGGCGGTAGTGGCCGGTAAGGGTAACAACGGAGGGGACGGATTCGTTGTTGCTCGGGCGTTAGCCGATCTTGCTGAACAAGTGTGTGTATGTCTGTTGGTACCAACTAGGGAAATCAAGGGTGATGCCGCTATCAAATTGTCCGAGCTTAGTGAGTTAGGGGTTCCCGTATTTGAGGCAGACACGCCGGAAATGTGGGCGGATTGCCGTGGGGATATTTGTGCAAACGATGTCATCGTGGATGCCTTGTTAGGCACTGGATTAGCACGACCTATTGAGGGACATTATCGGACTGTGGTCGCAGATTTAAATCAGTCCGGTGTGCCGATTATTTCTATCGATATTCCATCAGGCCTCTCTGGTGACATGAATTTGGTATTTGGAGACTCGATTGACGCCAGGATGACCGTGACTCTCGGGGCTCCAAAGGTCCCTTTGTTGATGACTCCGACTAGTAATCGGGTCGGTGCTCTTGTGTTGGCGGACATTGGCATCCCCGACTCGGTACTTGAAGAGGTGACTGGACCAAGGATAGAGGTGATCACTAGTTCCTGCGCTAAGGCTCTTTTACCGACTAGAGCAGCTGATGCTCACAAAGGTGATTTCGGTCGAGTGCTCTTGGTAGCTGGGTCAGCGGGTAAGATCGGCGCAGCATGCTTGGCTGGAATGGGAGCCTTGCGTTCAGGTGCTGGGCTGGTCACGGTGGCAACACCAGAGACTTGTCGAAGTGCTGTGAGCTCGTGGATGCCAGAGTATATGACGTTAGGCCTCGATGATTCCGGGGACGGTAGAGTTAAGTCCATAGCAGTCGACAAGCTTCTACAAGAACCTCATGATGTGCTGGCCGTAGGACCTGGATTGGGTTTGGGTGCTGAGGTCACAAAATTTGTGCAAACCCTAGTGCGACAGTCGGTTGGTCCGCTTGTGCTAGATGCGGATGCTTTGAATGCTTTTGCTGGCGACTCAAGTGAGCTTTGTGGTGGCGTAGGTTGTGAAATCGTTATCACACCGCATCCTGGCGAAATGGCTAGATTGGTCGGAATAGGAACGGATGAGGTTCAGGCCAGTCGTATCGAAGTGGCCAGTGAGTTCGCGAAGGCCAGGCAGATCTATGTTGTGCTTAAAGGTGCCCGTACGGTGGTGGCTACCCCAGGTGGTAACACCTGGATTAACGTAACCGGTAATGCGGGGATGGCGACAGGAGGCACCGGCGACCTACTTACCGGCGTAATTAGCTCATGGATCGCTCAGTCGTTGAATGTGGAACAGGCTTGTGTCCTTGGGGTGTTTCTCCATGGATTGGCCGGAGATCTAGCAGTTGCCAAGTGTGGCCAAGTGGCATTGCTTGCGAGTGATGTAGGTGATCATCTTGGCGTTGCCGTGCTTGACCTTCAGGCAGCATTACCGCGTGACAGACAATCGATTCAACCGTTGGGGGCTGGACCTCTTGGTTTTATACCCATCTGAAGTGGCGTAGCTGATGGTAGTCAGGCTGCCGTCCAGGTACTGGTTCAGCAGCGAGATAGCGTCGTTGGACTCCAGAGCCATGGATTGCATAGGCGTTGACTCGCCATGGAAGAGGGGGAGTCAACGTTAATGGAATCAGGGCCTGCCCGACCCAGCGATTACGGTCGTGTGAAACCCGGAGGTCGATTAGGTGTCCCTTAGAGATAATGTTGCGTTCGCCCTCTAGTGTTAATACTAGGAAGTGGCCGTGCGGGCCCAATTGAATTTCTGTATAAGTTTCGTTCTTGGTTGCAATAAAGAGTTCGACGACTTCCCATTTCCAAAGACCACATAATGAGCCAGGGGGGTCAGGAGGAGGGGGATCGCTATGAAAAGGAGCGTTGACGTCGACGACCAGATTAAGGTCCTCTTTTCGGTAGCAGACCATCGCTTGTTCTTCGGGGGGAAGTGTTTTCCCATCCCAAGTGTGCTTGATCTCGAGAACAATTCGACTCATTAAATCGGCTCAACGTCATAAAGTTCGATGCCCGGAGCATTGTCTGCCACGTATTGGGCGCTCCAGGGTGTTTCTGACAGTAAAACCGGCTGGTCATTTCTATCTACAACCTCTACATAATCCCGGCGTTGCTTAAGCCATTCCAACGCTTTCGGGGAACCGCCGATCCACCGAGCGCAGGAATACGGAAGCGGTTCGAGGTCCAGCGATACCCCGTATTCATTGAGGAGTCTCTGTTTTAGGACTTCGAATTGGAGTGCCCCGACCGCTCCGAGCCACGGATCTTGGCGGCCCATTGCAGGCCGATAAAATGCTTGAATTACACCTTCGTGGGCGAGTTGATCGATACCCGAATAAAGTTGTTTACGCTTGAGAGGGTCCTTAAGAACCGTCCGCATTAATTTTTCAGGCGCGAATCGTGGAATCCCTTCAAATTTAATTGCAGGGCCCTCACGAAGGGTGTCACCTATTCTCAAGTTTCCTGGGTCGTAAAGGCCAACGATGTCGCCTGGCCAAGCATCTTCGACAATTGACCGCTCTTGTGCCATAAAGGTGTGGGGTTTCGTCATGCGCAGCGTTTCGCCTGTTCGTGCGAGTGTTACTTCCATCCCTCGTCTAAACTGACCGCTTACTACACGGATGAATGCGACTCGATCACGGTGTCTCGGGTTCATGTTGGCTTGGATCTTAAAGACAAACCCACTGAAGTCTTGATCATCCGGTGCTAAGGTTTTTGATTCACCTGACAAGTTTCGGTAGCCTCGAGCCATTGGGGGAGCAGCGTGTTGAGCGAGGTAGTTCAAGAGAGGCTCGATGCCAAAGTTTCTTGAAGCTGAACCCCAGAGAATTGGTGTCAACTCACCTTCCAGAAAAGCCTGTTTGTCCCAGGGCTCTCCGGCGATCTCTAAGAGATCTAGTTGCTCAGAGACTTGATCGTGCAGCCTTTCACCGAGCTCTTGTCTGGCTTCACTGAACGGTATTTGCATGGATTTCGCAATGAATTGTCCGTGGTCGCCGTCTGCAAAGAGAGTAAGTGCTCGAGTTCGGACATCGACCACGCCACAGAAGGATGGTCCCATGCCAACCGGCCAATTAAGTGGAGACACTTTGAGGCGCAACGTTTTGGCTATCTCGTCAATGAGACTGAGTGGATCCAGTCCGTTCCGGTCGAGTTTGTTCATGAAGCTTACTACCGGGAGACCACGCATACGGCAAACGTCAAAGAGCTTGAGAGTCCGGCTCTCTACGCCTTTCGTGTGGTCTATGAGCATTACGGCTGAATCGACAGCTGCGAGGGTTCTGTAGGTGTCTTCTGAAAAGTCTGCGTGACCTGGCGTATCGAGCAGATTGAGCATTGCGCCTTGGTACTCGAACTGCAAAACCGAACTGGTGATTGATATTCCACGAGTTTTCTCCATTTCCATCCAATCGCTGACAGCATGGCGGGACGTCTTTCTGGCCCGGACAGAACCCGCCATGTGAATAGCCCCTGAGTAGAGAAGCAACTTTTCGGTCAGCGTAGTTTTCCCTGCATCAGGGTGGGAGATTATTGCGTGGGTTCGGCGTCGCGTCGACTCGGTGGACGTAGTCATCGGTTTGTACTGTGGGGGTGTCGACTACTGCAGGTTGTGACCCGGTCGGACGTGGTCAGCGTGATGGTATTGAGCAGGCTGCCATGGGAGTAGAGGAAATACAAGTTGAACACGCTTCTGCCTCGGCGTTCGTTTTAAGGTTGAAGAAATTCTTGATTGCTATTGAAAGTGAGTTTTGTGGGGAGATTCCCAAGTGGCCTTTGTGTTGACATCAAATTTGGCCAGTTGCTTTGCTGCCCCTTTCAAGAGAATGACATGTTGCGAGCAGCAAGGGCAGCTTGGTCTATTTGAATGGTGCGCCTTGAGGTAGCCTTGAGTCGGAAGCCATTAGCTTTCGACCACACTATGATTGGGCACCTTTCGCCTCTCGGCGTCTAGCGTGGAGGATTGGCTCGGTATAGCCATTAGGCTGCTCCCTGCCCTTGAAGACCAAGTCGCAGGCGGCTTGAAAGGCAGTGCTAGTCTTGAAGTCTGGTGCCATCGGGCGATACAGCGGATCATTGGCGTTCTGCTGGTCAACCACTGACGCCATACGCTCAAGTGTTTCCCTGACCTGTGATTCGGTGCAAATCCCATGTCTGAGCCAATTGGCGATGTGTTGGCTAGATATTCGGAGGGTGGCCCTGTCCTCCATTAGGCCGATATTGTTGATGTCTGGCACTTTTGAACACCCCACTCCTTGATCAATCCAACGGACAACGTAGCCCAAGATACCCTGAGCGTTGTTGTCCAGTTCTTGCTGGACTTCCTCGGCTGACCAGTTGGGTTGTTCTGCTCGGGGGATCGTCAAGATTTGGTCGAGGGAGGCAAGAGTGCGAGTCCTGAGTTCTTCTTGGCGGGCTGTTACGTCCACCTTATGGTAGTGGGTTGCGTGCAAGGTGGCAGCAGTCGGGGAGGGGACCCAGGCGGTGTTTGCTCCTGCTTTGGGGTGCCCAATCTTCGCTTCTAGCATATTAGCCATTAGGTCTGGCATCGCCCACATACCTTTGCCGATTTGTGCATGGCCGGGTAGCCCACAGGCCAGCCCGATGTCGACATTCCAGTCTTCGTAGGTCGTCATCCAAGGCGAAGATTTCATATCGGCCTTTCGAATCATTGGGCCGGCCTCCATAGCGGTGTGCATTTCATCGCCCGTGCGATCGAGGAAGCCAGTATTGATGAAGAACACTCTTTCCTTGGCAGCTCGAATGCAGGCTTTAAGATTGACAGTCGTTCGTCGTTCTTCGTCCATGATTCCGATTTTCAGAGTATGGGGCTCCAGTCCCAGTGCGACCTCGACTTGGCTAAGTAATTGGCCAGTGAAGGCAACTTCGTCTGGGCCGTGCATCTTGGGTTTCACGATATACACCGAACCTGAACGTGTATTTTGGCGACTCTTCAGATCATGAATGGCGATTAGCGAAGAAATCATGGCATCGAGAATACCTTCTGGGGCTTCGTTTCCATCTTGGTCCAGAATCGCTGGGTTCGTCATTAGGTGTCCAACGTTTCGAATTAGCATCAGACTCCGGCCGTGCAGTTCGAGTGTAGATCCATCTGGTGTGGTGTAGATCCGGTTTGGATTTAACGCTCGGTGGATGGTCTTACCGTTCTTCTCGAAACGATCGGTAAGGTCACCTTTCAGGAGGCCTAACCAATTTCGATAGGCGACGACCTTGTCCTCTGCGTCCACTGTGGAAACGGAATCTTCAAGGTCCATGATGGTAGTCATGGCCGCTTCGATAACGACATCCTTGACTCCGGCAGCGTCGTCTTTACCAACTGGATGACTAGGATCAATGGCAATCTCGATATGAAGACCGTTGTTCTTGAGGAGGATTGCCGATGGTTTGGTTGGGTCTCCTGCGTAGCCGGCAAATCGGACCGGGTCTGCCAGGGTGGCCGAATTGCCGTTACGGAGAGTCACTACTAGTTGGTCACCACCGACAGCATAGGCGGTAGCGTCGGCGTGACTGGCGCCGGTGAGGGGGGCTGCTTGGTCGAGGAAGGCCCGTGCTGCTGCAATAACACGGTCTCCACGGACCTTGTTGTAGGTGCTGCTGCGCTCGGCACCATCAATTTCTGGTATCGCATCGGTGCCGTAGAGTGCGTCGTAGAGGCTGCCCCATCTGGCGTTTGCGGCGTTCAACGCGTAGCGAGCATTCGTGACTGGTACCACCAATTGTGGCCCGGCGATTGTGGAAATCTCAGGATCTACGTTGGAGGTTGTGACTGAGACGTCGCCTTCATCTGGCACCAGATAGCCGATTTCCTGAAGCATGGCCTTGTATTCTGTTAAATCGATTGATTGATTGTTGTGTTCCCGATACCAGCCGTCGATAGCCCGCTGTAACTCGTCTCGGACGGCAAGTAGCTGTTGGTTCCGAGGCGAGAGGTCGTGAATGAGTCTGTCGAAGTTAGCCCAGAAGCTCTCTGACGATATCTCGGTTCCAGGCAGGGCCTCGTGATTGATGAAATCGTATAATTCTTTGTCAACCTGAAGCGCTCCTACTTTGATCCGGTCGGCCATGTGCCTTACCTCGACTTTTGATGATTGTTGGCTAAATTGCACTCTCCTGATACACCGGAGGGTGGTCCCTTGTTGACTATTGATCTTACTCTGCAGAGGGTATTCGTGCTAGGAACTGGTTCTGGTCTCTGCCGGTCTGGTAGCCACCCACTTTGGCGAAAATGAATTGTAGTCAGCCAGGTGGCGGGCTTTCTACTGAAAGAGTAGGATAACCTGAGCTCGTCCGATAAGGAATTGTTGCAAGTAATATTTAGTGAGAGGTTAGTGGCTTGAGTCAGGTAGTATCTGACCCTGCGGTCAAGGGTTTCAATCGGTGAAAATGGAGGACCACATGCACTGCAAATACTGTGTCAATGCGGGGTGTCTAGTAGCGATCACTGTAATGTTTTCAGTCGATTCACTGGGGCAAACAGGCCACCGAACTCCTTGGGGAGATCCTGATCTGCAGGGGACCTACACCAACAAGACGATAACGCCTCTTGAGCGGCCTCAGGAACTAGCCAACAAACCTTTCTTGACTGAAGAGGAGATGGCCTCGCAAGAGCAAGAACGCCTTGACCGGAATGAACGCCTACTGCGTGCGTCAGCACAGGCAACCGTTGCTGGCGGAAGCGTGGGGGCCTACAATAATTTTTGGCTTGATGGCGGCACCCGCCCGACGAACCGGACATCTCTCATTTTCGATCCTCAGAATGGCAGGCTGCCTCTGTTGACGCCGGGAGGAGCAGAACGTAAGGCCGCGCACGATGCAGCATTTCCGGTTGAAGGTCCTTTTGATTCCTGGGAAGACCTTGAATTAAACGACCGCTGTTTGGTGTGGTCAGCAGGGCCACCTATGTTGCCAAGTGCTTACAATAACAATTTCATGATTTTGCAGGCTCCTGGCTATGTAGTTATCTATGTGGAGATGATCCACGATACACGCATCATTCCACTTGATGGACGTGAGCCAATTTCGACGGAGGTGCGTCTATGGCACGGTAATCCTCGAGGCTATTGGGATGGAGACACACTGGTTGTTGAAACGACTAACATGAGACGGACGGAAGCAAATGCCGCAGCGGTCGGAGGTGACCAGGTTCTACTTCGGGCCGCTAATGGTAGAACTGATGACACAATTACTGTGATTGAGCGGTTTAGAAGAACTGATGATGGGACCGTTCACTATGAGTTCACGGTCGATGACGCTACTCATTGGACACAGGCATTTTCTGGCGAATTTCCATTTGTAGCGTTGTCAGACGATGAACTGCTGTATGAGTATGCTTGCCACGAAGGGAATTACAGTATGGATAACATCTTGGCAGGGGAGCGGATGCTGGAAAAGGCTTCGGATGGGGGGGCACAGTAAATTTTCGAGGGAGTCGCCTCCCTTCCAGCCAGAAGCCAGGGGAACTGCTTTCTAGCGTCTCAACTGTGGAGAGGCTACATGATTTGGGCGTGGATGCTTTATCCTGCTGGAGAAGATAGGCTCGTGAATAGTCAGAACGGCCGGAGATTTTCCCGACGCGGTCTTTCAGTCCGCGTGCTATGACCACTAGTATTCAATTTGACAACAGCTATGGTCGACTTCCGGGGGAATTTTATACCCGGCAACACCCGGTGGCGGTGGCCGAACCAAGATTAGTTCGGCTGAATCGTTCGCTCGCCGACAGTCTTGGCATAGATCCGGATTGGTTGTCCAGTAAAGCTGGTTGTCTCCTGTTGGCAGGGAACAGCTTGCCGGCAGAGGCGGATCCTTTAGCTTGTGTTTATGCTGGGGATCAGTTCGGTAGGTTCAATCCTAAACTTGGAGATGGCCGGGCCTTACTGATAGGAGAGGTGATCGCTCAAGACGGAGAGCGTTATGACCTACAACTGAAGGGTTCCGGCAAGACTCCATATTCGCGCGGGGGAGACGGACGGTCTCCCTTGGGCCCGGTTTTACGAGAGTTTATCGTGAGCGAGGCGATGCATGCTCTTGGTGTTCCAACAACCCGGTCGCTCGCTGCTGTTTGCTCAGGCGAATCGGTGTTCAGGCAGGAAGCACTCCCGGGAGCTGTTTTGTGTCGAGTGGCCAGAAGCCATATTCGTTTCGGCACGGTTCAATTTTTTGCTGCCTGTGAGAATTTTTCGGCTGTTAAGCAATTGGTCGAGTATGTTATCGATCGCCACTATCCAGAATCACGCACGGCAGACAATCCCGTTCATGCTCTGTTCAAAGCTGTGATTAAGCAACAAGCCAAATTGATTGCGTCCTGGCAGTTGGTGGGTTTTATTCATGGTGTCATGAACACTGACAATATGCTCCTGAGTGGTGAGACTGTGGACTATGGTCCATGTGCCTTTATGGATGCCTTTAGGGCCGATGCGGTGTTTAGTTCGATCGACCATGGTGGGCGCTATGCGTATCGGAATCAGCCAGGCATCGCCCACTGGAACCTCGGACGACTGTTGCAGGCGGCGCTTCCCCTTCTAGATCACAAGTCGGAGGCGGGCTTGAACCTAGCCCAAGGTCTTCTCGATGAATTTGAACCAGCATTTTCTGATGCGTATACCTCGGGTCTTGGCGCTAAGTTTGGATTGGAGGAGACGCAACAGGGCGATATAGATCTTACCTCGGAATTCCTAGTTCTTTTAAGTCGGGAACAGGGGGATTTTACTTTGGCGTTTCGCCGGTTAGCAGATTTGGTTGCACCAGAGTCTGAAGAGCCGAATGTTGGTGAACTGTTTGAGTTCTCGGAAGCTTACCAATCATGGTTGAAGCGCTGGAAGGCTAGGAGTGCCAGTGATTCTCGAGATCCACGGTCACGGCAGCGGGCTATGTACGCAGTGAATCCTTCATTTATTCCCAGAAACCATCTGATTGAAGCAGCGATACATGCGGCCGTTACTGAAAACGATTTTGGCCGGTTCCACTCTCTTGTAGACGTGTTGTCTGACCCTTTCTCATATAGGCCTCAGTTGGCTGGCTACGCTATGGCACCCAGACAGGAGGAAGTTGTTCATCAGACATTCTGTGGAACTTGAGTCCAGTTGGACAAAGCTGGGTGGAGCGGTATGGAGTGTTTCGACTAAGAGGAGGCAGATGGCTCGGGTGTTGATTGTGGGGTGTGGCTATGTAGGAACAGCGCTTGGACAATTGTTGAGCTCGAAGGGAGATCTGGTGTGGGGACTCCGTAGAGACACTGCTAGTTTGCCTTCTTGTATGCGACCCTGTAGAGCCGATTTAACTGTGCCTGAAACGCTGTCGAATATTCCATCAGATCTCGATGATGTGGTTTATGCGGTGTCGGCGGATAGTTTCGATTCCCAGTCGTATCGTCAGGCCTATATCGATGGATTTGAGAATTTGCTGTCGGTGGTTCAGACGACAGAAGGTCGGCGACCGAAACGATTAATCTATGTGTCAAGTACTAGCGTCTATGGTCAGGTCGCTGGTGAAGTCGTTAACGAAGATTCTTCAACCAGCCCGTCTCGGTTTTCAGGTCAGGTGATGCTGGAAGGCGAGCGCCTTGGAATCGGGTGCTCGATTCCTACCGTCGTTGTACGTTTCGGTGGGATCTATGGACCCGGACGTACCAGATTGATAGAGAAGGTTCTTGGAGGGGCTACGTGTTCGGCTAATCCGGTTCGGTTTACAAATCGCATTCATAGGGATGATTGCGCTGGTGTGTTGGCCCACCTGCTGCGGGTAGTGTCGCCAGAGTCCGTCTATTTGGCTGTTGACGATAAACCAGCACCTGAATGTGAGGTAATGCGCTGGCTTGCCGATCAGCTTTGCGTGCCTTTGACTGAAGGGTCAGATTTGGCGATGCCCCCGATGGGGCCGAATAAACGATGCTTCAACGGTCGTCTCAGGGCATCAGGCTATCGATTTATCTATCCAACTTACCAGGATGGTTATCAGGCTGTTTTAGCAGGATTAACCCCTAATGGTGGTTGCTAAGAAATTTCTGAGGTAGAGGGTCGTCATCGGGATAGGTTCTGGATGTGGAGAGCACAATATGCGCAGGGCTGAGAAGGCGGATCGCATTGCCAGCCAGTTGGCAGTTTTATATCCCACCGTTTCAATTCCCTTGAACCACGCTGACCCCTTTACGTTGCTTGTTG
The DNA here is from genome assembly GCA_002347025.1 of Acidobacteria bacterium UBA2990. Lineage (GTDB taxonomy): Bacteria > Acidobacteriota > Vicinamibacteria > Vicinamibacterales > UBA8438 > UBA2990. The sequence goes on along the minus strand of DEAE01000031.1, from coordinate 231,959 downwards.
CTGTTGTGTTGTCTGCACAGTCGACTGATAAGAAGGTTAATGAAGTTACGCCTGCATTGTTCATGCGCGCGCCTGGTCCAGTAGAGATGTCCGCTATGGGTGAGAATGCCGTCCGGAGCATTATCCGCGAGATCGGTCTGGCGCCTCAGAAGGCAAAGGCCTTGGTTGGGCTGTCTGGTCAGTTGTTGCGGGATCACCAAGGGACGGTACCCCAAACGTTTGAGGAATTGGAGGCTCTTCCCGGAGTTGGGCACAAGACAGCATCGGTTGTGATGTCCCAGGCTTTCGGTATTCCAGCGTTTCCTGTTGATACCCATATTCATCGATTGGCTGCACGTTGGGGGCTAAGTGATGGGCGGTCGGTCGGGCAGACAGAGCGAGATCTCAAGAAATTGTTCCCGCAAGAACAGTGGAATCGTTTGCATCTGCAGATTATATTTTTCGGTAGGGAGCACTGTTCTGCGCTTTACCATGATTTGGCTGGTTGCCAGATTTGTGGATGGGCTGCTACTAAGAAGCGGATTCAACAAGAGAGGCAGGCTAATGGTTCTCGCCACAGGCACGGTAGGGTCCGATAAGGCTATTTGCCACTGGTAATGCTATTTTTAGGTCGTATAGTTAATCCCGACAATATAGTCTGGAACCGAGAGATGGTTGTTTAGAGAGCGTTCTTGATGGTCGCGGGTGAGGAGGAGCATGAGTTAGGTTCTGATGTCGGCTGTATTCAGGCTAGGCATTGCTGGGTCAGGTTGGCTTTTACTCCACGGAGGTGGATGCGATGACTCGTTCGAAGTTTGTGGTGGCGGTGGCGATATTGCTGGGAGTGGCGGTCGCTGGTGTTTATTTTAAACAGACGGTAGCAGTAGAAGCGCAAGGGATCACAGCTATCCCCCAGTTTCAGGTTGACCCGCTTTGGCCAAAGCCACTACCCAACAAATGGCTCATGGGTTCGGTGATTGGAGTGTCGGTTGATTCGAGTGATCGGATTTGGATGCTTCATAGACCCTCGTCCCTGTCTAATAATGAACGAGCCGCTGCTCTTGATCCCCCTTGGGCGGCTTGTTGCATACCAGCACCCCCGATTCTGGTGTTCGATCAAGAAGGTAACCTTGTGGACAGCTGGGGTGGACCTGGCGAAGGCTATGAGTGGCCGCAGTCCGAACACGGCCTCTATGTAGACTACAAGGACAACGTTTGGATTGCTGGAAACGGTGGGAACGACCACCAGGTTCTTAAGTTTGCTCAAGACGGACGGTTTCTTCTGCAGATCGGTCGATCAGGCATGAGTCAGGGCAGCAATGACACTGCCAACCTCAGACAACCGACAACGATGACAGTGGATGCAATTGATGATGAGGTCTATGTTGCCGATGGTTATGGAAACCGCCGTGTAATTGTTTTTGATGCTGAAACCGGAGATTACAGGCGGCATTGGGGTGCATATGGGAATCGACCTGACGATAACGACCCTTACAATGGGTCCGGAGCGACGGTGGGAGCTGACTATGATCCAGCATTGCCGCCAGCTAGGCAGTTTAGCAAGGCAGTGCACGGTGTGGCCATCTCTGAGGATCGCTTGGTTTATGTCGCTGACCGCGTGAATAACCGGGTCCAGGTTTTCCAGACGGATGGAACCTTTGTTAGGGAAGGGTTTGTTGATAAGGCGACCAGGGGGTTTGGCTCAGTGTTTGAGTTGGCCTTTTCGAAAGATCAGCAACAGCAGTTCATTTACAACCCTAATGGTATGAATCAATCGATCGACATCTTAGAACGAGATTCGCTAGAGGTTATTGATCGTTTTGGGCAGGGTGGCCGTTACCCTGGTCAATTTTTTTCGGTTCACAGCATCACTGTCGACTCCCATGGCAACATTTATACCGGAGAGACGCTTGAGGGTAAGCGGTTACAGCGATTCGTTTTTCAGGGATCCTGAAAGCTTAGTAGCGAGGGTGCAAATACACTGACGATTCTTGGTGAGACAGGTCACGAACATTGCGAGAAAGCCAATGACTCCAGGCAAAATGTTGCCAACCCGTCGTCGTGCCCTGCAGCTTCTGGGCGGTGGCGTGGCATCTGGGTTACTCGATGCTCGGGACGTGTGGGGGTTCCCAGAAAAACCATTGCTGCAGGACGAAGTTCGCCCGAAAGTGGCATTTCCTGATGGTGCAATCATCCGAACGGTTCTAGGTGATGTTGACCCGTCGATGTTGTCGCACGGAGCGACGCTCTTTCACGAGCATTTGTCATTGTCCGATCCATTGCCGGCATGGGTGGATCCCCCTGAAAATGGGCGTCCACTTGGGTCATTCACTGCTGATTTGGATCTTATGGTGGATGAGCTAAACGCTACTGCTCAAGATGGCGTGAGTTGTATTGTCAGTGGGGGAACGAGAGATCTGGGACAGAATGCCGGAGGGCTGCGAATGTTGGCCGAGAGGACGGATGTTCACATAGTTGTGGCGAGTGGGTTATGGACACAGCCTCGCTATCCTCCAGACATCCCCGATAAAACAGAAGAGGAGATCGCCGCTGACTTCATCCGAGACGCCTCTAGTGAGCGTTGGGGGGCCATCGGAGAAATTGGAACGTCACTGGTGATGCACCCAGACGAACGAAAGGTCCTCCGAGCTGCTTGCAAGGTTCACTTGCGCACTGGCTTGCCGCTTTTTACACATACTCCGCACGAAGGGTGCCGTCAATGTGCCCTCGAACAGCTTGACGTTATCGAGTCGATGGGGGTTAATCCGCGTCTTATTTGTATTGGCCACCTTGCAGATATAACCGGTGATCCGTCTGCTGAGCTTCATAAGGAACTGGCTGCACGTGGTGCGTTCTTAGGGTTTGATACGGTCGGGCACCAGATCACTCAGGGTGATGCTCTGAAGGTGGAGATGGTAGTAGCTGTGATTGAGGCTGGTTATGAAGACCATGTACTGCTGTCAGCAGATTTTGCTCGGGAAGAGGAACTGAAAGCGAATGGGGGGGCTGGCTATTCTTCTGTTCCAGCTATTTTTGTCCCGAAGTTGCGCTACGCAGGTGTCCCCGATCACGTAATTTCTAAGATTCTTATCGATAATCCACGTAGGTTTCTCGCGTTCACTCCGAAAGAAGGGTGAGCGAGTCAGTTTACGGTAAACGGCTTACATGACGTGAACCAGAGCTATAGGAGCGATTCGGAACAGGAAACTGCCGCCATAGCATCAGATTTGGCTCGCAGGCTACCGCCAGGGGCGGTAGTGTTGCTACACGGTGAACTGGGTGCCGGAAAGACTGCGTTCGTTCGAGGTTTTGTAGAGGGGGTTGGAATCGATCCGTATGAAGTTAGTAGTCCAACCTTTACGGTCATTCAAGAATACGGTGGCGGGCTGGTGTATCACGTAGATTTATATCGTCTTGGCTCAGATGAGGTGAGTGACTTGGGACTCGATGAATTACCAGAGAACGGGGCCCTGGTCTGCATTGAGTGGGCTGAGCGTATGCCTTATACGATGTCTGGAGCGGTTACGGTGCAGATCAGCTACCTGAGTGATACCGCTAGGGAGTTGATTGTAAAGGGCTATTCCGAACGGTAATTCGGGGCCTCTTTCGTTATAACCACGTCATGGACGTGGCTTTCTCTCATACCTGCGGGTGTGACCCTGACGAGCCTAGCTTTTTCTTGGAGTTCGGCGACGTTCTTGCACCCACAGTAGCCCATTCCAGCTCGGAGCCCGCCGACAAGCTGGTGAATCATTGCGCTAATCGAACCTTTATGCGGTACACGCCCTTCAATACCTTCTGGAACTAGTTTCTCACCTTCTTCGTTGTGGCTAGCTAGATCGAATTCTTCCTGGAAATACCGGTCGCGGCTGCCGGCTCGCATGGCTCCAATTGACCCCATGCCTCGATATTCTTTGAAGCTACGACCTTGGTAAAGAATCAGTTCCCCTGGGCTTTCGTCTGTGCCAGCAAAGAGGCTGCCAATCATTACAGTGCCGGCTCCAACAGCTAGGGCCTTGGTGATATCCCCCGAGTAACGCACTCCACCATCACTTACGATAGGCACCCCATGTCGGTTTGCAGTTTCAGCACACTCAGCGAGTGCCGAGATCATTGGCATTCCAATACCAGCGATGATACGTGTAGTGCAAATTGATCCTGATCCGATACCAACTTTGACGCCATCGATTCCTATGTCGATCAGTGCTTCCGTTCCTTCGGCCGTGGCTACGTTTCCCGCCATTAGATCTACGTCAGGAAAACGTGCTCTCAGTTGCCGTACCACGTCCATCACCCCTTTTGAATGGCCATGCGCGGTGTCGACCACAAGGACGTCGGCGCCGGTGTCGACTAGGGCTTCAGAGCGGGCTAAGGTGTCTTTGGCGATCCCGACTGCAGCACCAACCCGAAGTCTTCCCAGTTTGTCTTTTGAGGCGGTCGGATAGGTGATCATCTTTTGGATGTCTTTGACCGTGATGAGACCTTTGAGGCTGAAGTTTTGATCCACTACCAGTAGTTTTTCTACTCGGTGGGTGTGCAGAATTGTTTGAGCGTCTTGCAAAGTCGTTCCGACCGGTACGGTTATTAGGTCGTCCTTGGTCATGACTTCAGCGATTGGTCGTTCAATTCGGTTCTCAAAACGCAGGTCTCGATTGGTTAGGATCCCGACAAGTTTGCCTTCGGTGCTACCATCCTCAGTGATTGGCACTCCAGATATCCGATACTTTTTCATCAGTTCGAGGGCTTCACTGATGCGGGCACTGGGAGCTAGTGTGATGGGGTTGACAATCATTCCGCTCTCAGACCGTTTTACTCTGTCAACTTCGGCAGACTGGTCTTCGATAGACAGATTTTTGTGGATGATACCCATTCCTCCAAGCTGTGCCATCGCGATAGCTAGGCGAGATTCGGTCACGGTGTCCATGGCCGAACTAACGATTGGGGTGTTAAGAGCCACGTTTCGAGTTAGTCGAGTCGAGACGTCGACTTCGCTGGGCATGACTTCGGAGTGACTAGGAACGAGCAAGACATCGTCAAATGTCAACGCTTCTGCGATGTCGGCTGCTGTAAAGCGGGTTGCTGTAGTGTCTATTGTTGATGTCATTTCAGGCCCCACCACAACATTTCTTGTATTTCTTACCGCTGCCACAAGGACAAGGTTCGTTGCGTCCTACTTTCGGGGTGTCTCGTCGGACTGTACGTATCGCAGCGTCGTCCCCTCCGGTCCGAGGTGGTTGCGGACGGCGTCCAGAAGCGCTAGGGGGAGAAGAAAATGCGGACACAGGAGCGGCACTCGGATCATTGAGTGTCAACGGGGCCTGCTGGCGAATTCCAGTGCGGCTGCTTGTGCTGGTACTGTCTGCTACAGGCCGGAGTCGCCACAAATAGCGGACCATGTCTGTGTCAATCCGGTCCTTCATACCTTGAAATAAGGCAAAACTCTCTCGTTTATATTCGACTAAGGGGTCTTTTTGAGCATAACCTCGTAACCCAATACCTTCTTTTAGGTGGTCGAGGCTGTAGAGGTGGTCTTTCCATTGGGAATCGACGATTTGGAGCATGACATCCCGCTCAACTCGTCTGAGGACATCCGGTTCGACTGTCGCCTCTTTTTCTTGATAACGATTCTTAACAGCCGACCAAAGGACATCATGCATTTCGTCGGGATTCTTGTCTCCTAAGCTGAACTGATCGGCCTGTTCGATAGGTAATGCGGCTAATTCTGCAACTGACCTCTGCAAACCTTCTATATCCCAGTCATCAGGGTCCACCTCGCGCCCACAATGAGATTCCACCTCTTGATCGATCAGATCTTCGGCAAGATTCAACAAGTATTGGCGACTGTCAACGGTTTCTTCCTCGGAAAAGCGCACTTGGCCGTCCAGTAGCTCCCGACGCAGGGTGTAGACATTCTCCCGCTGCTTGTTCATTACATCGTCGTATTCGAGTAAATGTTTCCGAACCGAAAAGTGTTGAGCTTCCACCTGTTTTTGGGCGCGCTCGATGGCCCTGGTGACCATGTTATGTTCGATTGGTACGCCTTCTTCCATCCCAAGCCGTTCCATAAGGCCCGAAATGCGGTCAGATCCGAAGATGCGCATCAAATCATCTTCGAGTGAGAGATAAAACCGTGACGATCCGGGGTCTCCTTGTCTTCCAGCGCGACCACGGAGCTGGTTATCGATTCGTCTGGACTCGTGCCTTTCCGTTCCGATGATATGTAAACCGCCGGCTGTTACGACAGAGTCTCGCTCGTTCTCTGTTTGGGCCACAAACTTGGCCAAGATGCTTTCCCAGTCTCTGCGCGGCGTTCGATAAAAGTGATCTAGGTGGTAGAAGTAAACGAACTCATCATCGTCGACGAATTTGGCCTCTTCTTTAGGTAGGCGTTCGGCGATACCGTCAGCTAGGGCTTGCTGGCGCGACATATATTCCGCGTTTCCCCCAAGGACGATATCAGTGCCACGACCGGCCATGTTAGTAGCGATGGTTACAGTTCCCTGGCGCCCAGCTTGAGCTACAATTTCGGCTTCCTGAGCGTGGTATTTAGCATTTAACACTACATGTTTAACCCCACGTTTTTTTAGTAATCCAGATAGCTTTTCGGATTTCTCAATGGACACGGTCCCTGTAAGTACTGGGCGGCCGATCTCTTGTTTGTCAATAATGTCATCGACCATCGCCTCATACTTTTCACTTTCGGTGCGGTAGATAGTGTCTGGTTCTTCGATTCTAAGGAGTTCACGATTCGTCGGAATGACATTTACATCTAGCTTGTAGATCTTGTTGAATTCTGTTGCTTCGGTGTCTGCGGTACCCGTCATGCCAGAGAGCTTGTCGTACTTGCGGAAATAGTTCTGGAAGGTAATCGTTGCGAGTGTCTGATTTTCTCGCTCGATTTTGACGTGTTCCTTCGCTTCGACGGCTTGATGTAACCCATCGCTCCATCGGCGACCCGGCATCAGACGGCCAGTGAATTCGTCGACGATGACGACTTGACCGTCTTTAACCATGTACTCTACATCCCGGTTGAATAGCGTATGGGCACGCAAACCTTGATTTATATGATGAAGTAGCGGCATGTTAGCTGGGTCATAGAGTCCACCAGGATTTAGACGATGTCCCAGGAGCTTCTCGGCTTTAGCCATGCCGCTTTCGGTTAGGGTGACGGTTTTATGCTTCTCGTCAATTAAGAAATCGCCTGTTTCTTCGAGGGCCTCGCGATCTTCGGCCTTGACGTTGCCTTGGGTTATGGCTCCAGGCTCCAGGCGAGGAATGACCCTGTCCACTTCGTAGTACAACTCTGTAGACTGCTCGGCTGGTCCTGAGATTATCAGAGGGGTCCTAGCCTCGTCGATAAGGATGCTGTCGACTTCATCGACAATCGCATAGCAGTGTCCTCGTTGGACAAAGTGCGATAGGTCGAACTTCATGTTGTCTCGAAGGTAGTCAAATCCGAATTCGTTGTTGGTGCCGTAGGTGATATCAGTGGCGTAGGCGGCTTGTCGTTCGGTATCCCTTAGATCATGTTGGACAACTCCGACTGTCATGCCGAGGAAGCGATAAATACGGCCCATCCATTCAGCGTCACGCCTTGCAAGATAGTCGTTCACGGTGACCACATGAACACCACCTCCACCTAAGGCGTTGAGGTAGGCCGATAGGGTTGCTACGAGAGTTTTGCCTTCGCCGGTTTTCATCTCTGCGATCTTGCCCTGGTGCAGAACCATGCCGCCGATGAGCTGGACGTCGAAATGCCGCATGTTGAGAACACGTCGGCCGGCTTCTCTCACTACTGCAAAGGCGTCAGGAAGTAGGGAGTCGAGTGGTTCCCCTCGGTCGGCACGCCCTCGCAGTGTGTCGGTCTGGCCTCGCAGGTTTTCGTCGCTAAGATTACGGATATCTCCTTCGCGACTATTGATCTCAGCGACTGCTGGTTGCAAGCGCTTGAGATCTCGTTGATTTTGGGTTCCGAAGATTTTTTTGAGGACCTTTTGCAGCATCAGTTAGCTCGGTCGTCTGTTGGGTTCACCCCTCGAAGGGCTAGCTGCGTTGACTGTGTAACGCGTGAGCTGAGAGGGGGTTCATCCGGGGTGACTCTCCCGAATTGTAGGGAAGGGACCTAATGCCGTCAAGGCGTAACACGGAGGGAGAACCACGGCATGGTTAGCAGTAGTAACACGTAAGCAGGTTAATCCACTCAAGCGTGCCCCTATATTTACCTCGTCTCTTCGTGTTGGCTTGGCGGTCAATCTGCAGCCACTGCGCGTTTCGCCGGAGCTAGTTGCAGTGGATTGATTGGCCGGTTGTCGACCCAAACTTCGTAATGGACATGAGAACCCGTCGCACGGCCAGTGGCGCCAGCAAAACCTATGATTTGGCCACGTTTGACATGGTCACTGACACTCTTTGCAAATCGAGAGAGATGCCCGTAACGGGTTACACGGCCTAGGCCGTGGTCGATCTCGATGAGGTTGCCATAGGCGCCGCTTCGCTCGGCCGACACAATCTTACCGTCTGCAGTAGCCATTACTGGCTGGCCATTTTTTGTCGAGATGTCGATGGCTGGATGGTGTGTGCGTCGACCCGTGAAAGGATCGCGACGATAGCCGAACCGAGCCGTTACTGGACCGTCGCTCGGTAGATTAAGTGGGGTTGATGCGGCTAACTCTCGTTGTTGGCGCACGGCGGCTCCAGCTACGCCAAGCTGAAGGTCAAGGATATTGAGTAGATCGTTGATGAGGCCGAAGGTTTCGGTTGAGGCATGGAGAGCGCTAGCTGGTTTAGGTTTTGTACTGCTAGGGTTACCCTGAACGGGGAGCTGGGTCATAGCTTGGCGAAGCTCCGGCGCTACTATCGATTGGTCATGCAGTTGATCAACCACCAACTGGAGTGCTCCGATTCTGTCGGACAGCTCGGTTGTGGCCGTTCGGTAGAATGCGTTCTGAGATTCCGAGGCTGCGTTCCGGAGCTTCAACTGCTTGATTGTGTCAGTTGCAGCCAAGTGGGACTGCAACGACAGCCAGACTGGAACAGCCAGTAATGCGAGTATTGTTGCCAATGCTGATCCTGCAGTTACCGTGAGGCGATGCACGGCTCCAGATGAACGGTTGGCAATGATGAACGAATATCGAGTTTTTAGCATCAATGTCTCACAACTTGCAGGCTAACCCACCAGGTCATGTCCTCCAGCATCAACGAGCGCTTGGCCAGAAAAGTGGGCTTGAACAGGTGGGCGGCTATTTGTTCAAACACTTGTTTGACCCCTTTTCATCTAAATCTCTTGCTAGTTGTCTTTTTTCGGATAACGCAGGGCAAATCAGAGCTAGGGCTTGCTACTTGATATATCTCAGCTACCAAATTACACCCTTCACACTCAATTTAGACAGGCTTGGGTGCTGCTGTCAATCCTTAAACGACTTGAAAAGCTTAGGTTTACCTAGTCGAGTCGGTTAATTGTGGGGTTCTGGGGTCGCTCTGCGTCCTTCAAACCTGACCTAGTCGCTCTGGTCTAGCTTGACAGAGGGGCGATAGTTCGGTCGAATCTTTGATCTTTAATTCAAGTCCGAGTGGGGGCCTGCATCTCCGCTGAGACAAAACATTGGATCGGGAAAAATTGTGGGAAGGCTTGAGCAAGGGGGCCGTAGAGCCCTAGGCGATGTTGGAAACTCTCAGGATTCGGCTTGTCCTGTGGCTAGCTTTGTTCTTGAAACCATCATGTCCGCTCAAGATATTAAGCGTCAGCTTACTGGAAAATTTCGGATTCAGCGGTTGGGGAGAGTGGTCTCTGAATTGACGTACTACGACACATTTGACTGGCGGCTGTACCGCAATGCAGCCGGCCTGGTGTCGGCTCCGAGTGAAGGAAGCTATCTACTTTCTTTGGTTGATCTTGAGGGCACAACTCGTTACCGCATGACACTGAACTCCGTGCCTCAGTTTGCTCGAGACTTGCCGCTTTGTCAGGCACGGGAGGCGCTTGAGAAGGTGACCGAGCTCCGTCGCTTCTTGCCGATAGCAAGGATTGAGCGGCATAGCGAACGCATTGCTGTGTTGGACAGGCGAGAGAAGATTGTCACCCGTTTAAGCCTGGATAGGGATGCTGTACTTGGTGATTCAACAGCTGGTCGTTTGAAGCACCTTCGTTTAAAAGTTGAACCTTTGACAGGTTATCGGAAGGAGTACGCTGCGATTGTACGTTTCTTGGAGCATGAAGCAGGCTTGGTTCGGTGCTGCGGTAGTGAAGTAGAACGTGTTCTGGTGACTGCGGGATGTTGTCCCTTGGATTACACAGGAAAGTTGATTGTTCGACTTGAGCCTGGCATTCGTACCGACACTGCAAGTAAGCAGATATTGGTCCAGCTTTTGAATGCAGTAGAAGCCAATGAACGTGGGCTGCGTGATGACTTGGATCCGGAGTTTCTCCATGACTTTAGAGTTGCGGTACGACGAACCCGCTCCTATCTCGGTCAGGTGAAAGGAGTATTCGCCGACGACCTCGAACGCCATTTCCGTGGCGAGTTCGCTTGGCTCGGCAAATTGACGGGGCCGACTAGAGACCTCGATGTGCATTTGCTGAGTATTGCAGGCTATGAGGCCGAATTTCCGAAAACTGACTTTGAATTAATGGTGCGGCACCTTCGCCGCCGTCGACTTGTTTCGCGCAGGAGGCTTCTTAGAGGGCTTGATACGAGGCGGTATCTAAAACTCAAGGCTCACTGGAATGCTCTGATCGGTACCGATGTTGACGAGAGAGGCCCGAAAGCGGGGCTGCCGATATCGGAAATTGCTGAAGATCGAATAGCTCGGGCTTACTCCAGGGTGTACAAGCGTGCTCTGGGATTGCGCAAAGAGACACCGTCTGAGACCATTCATCGATTACGCATAGATTGTAAGAGGCTGAGGTACCTGCTGGAATTCTTTCGCAGCCTATGCGATGTCCAGCAGGCTAATTCTGTGATTCGGTCGCTAAAAGGATTGCAGGATAGGTTGGGTCTATACAACGATTTGTCCGTGCAACAGGTAGCTGTTCGGGAGATGGCTGAGGAACTGTTTGCGCGAAGCGGCACAGAAGCTTCGGTCTTTCTTTCTATGGGGCGGTTGATCGAACGTCTAGAAGCTCGGCAGAAATTGGTCAAATCCCAATTGGAAAAGAGTATCAGTGGGTTTACTGGTGAAAAGACTGCTGAAGCTCTGTTAGAGCTAGTCCGATGAAGGTTCTGGCGACCTACAACCTTAAAGGAGGTGTTGGAAAGACCGCCGCGGCGGTCAACTTGGGATATTTGGCTGCAAGGTCAGGGTTTCGAACCCTTGTTTGTGACCTAGATCCACAGGGTGCAGCGACATATTGTTTTCGCGCTAAAGCGAAAGTCAAAGGTGGTGGCAATCAGCTGCTTGGTGGTGATAAGTGGTCTTGGCAAAAGCATATTCGAGCGACAGACTATGACGGTCTCGACCTTTTACCGTCAGATTTTTCCTATCGACATCTAGATATCCTTCTCGGGAAGGCTAAGGATGCTCGCCGACTGAATCGTCGGGTTCGGTCGTTGGCGGACCATTACGATTACCTATTCTTGGATTGTGCTCCTAGCATTTCTTTGGTGTCAGAAGCAGTCTTCTTTCTCTCCGATGTTTTGGTGGTTCCAACAATACCCACGACACTCTCCAGACGGACACTGAAGCAGCTTGCCAAGCATTTGCGAACTCGGGCATTTGATGTTCAGGTTCTGACATTTTTTTCGATGGTGGATAACCGTAAGTTACTCCATCGCGAAATCTGTGAACATGCAGAGGACCTGCCATTTCCTGTTCTTCGGACAATGATTCCTTGCTCTAGTGAGGTGGAACAGATGAGCGCCAAGCGGGCTCCACTGTTGACGTTCTCACAGACTGGCGCCGCGGCTAGGGCCTATGTTGGGCTCTGGTCCGAGATCGCCGGGCTGCTTACGGGTGGGGTCCCGTTTTAGGTGCCGTTTTGTTTCGACATGGCTAGTCTAGAACGCTGATGTCGACTTCAGCCTGTTGTCGTGATGAGTTGATTCAGTTATTGCGCTAGTACAGAAAGGCTTTGAGGCTTGTAAGGCGAGGCGCCTTGGCAGGCTATTTAGTTTGATTAATAGCTTTCATTTAAAAGATAGATGGTAGCCGGCTGCTTTCAGGTAAGTAGTTTCGGTGGTGAGGTCCGCGCGGGTTAAAGGATGCTCGTCTAACCAGCCGCTGGGAAAACGAAGTTTCAGGTGTTTTTTTAAAGCTTCAAGTCTGAGGGGCGGCAGTGCTAAGGGGCTCCGACTACGGTGGAGCACGACCGCCAGACGAAGTAGAATCGCCAACCTTTCAGCCACCTTCGCCCAACGGAACGGGATGTCGCTGAAGGTTGACGATGGGAACTTGCGGCGGTGTGAGCGAACGAGTGTTGCTAGGAGCTGCTGCTCTGGTAGCGAAAATCCCAGTAAGTCTGCATGTGTGACTATGTACTCGCCATGCCTATGGTGGTGGCTGTGAGCGATGTCGAGCCCGATCTCGTGGAGTTGTGCCGCCCAGGAAAGGAACTGATGCGCGTCGTGGTCGTTAAGATTCCAGTCTTCTGTTACTTGGCCGAGTAAGGCAAGCGCGGTGAATTGAACCCGATCGGCTTGGGTCTGATCTACGCTAGCGCGATCTGTCAAAGCAGAGACGCTTCTGGCTCGGACATCGGTCTCTCGAATGCGACCTAGGAGGTCATAGAGCAGGCCTTCGCGTAGGGCACCATCGGAGCGTCGCATCGACTCAATGGATAGAGTGTCGAACAGGGCAAGTAGGATGACAATGCCGGCGGCAATGGTGGATTGCCGTGCCGGGTTGAGGCCCGAGAGCTTCAATCGGTCAACTCGACCCGCTTTCAAGATTAGGTCACGTAGCTTTCGTAGCGATGGTGCTGTGATCCCAGAATCGTCCCAACCGTAGTTGATCACAAGGTCATAAACAGCGCGGATCGTTCCAGATGCGCCTACTACCTCCTGCCAGTTGAACCGGAGAAATCGTTCACGGATTGGTTCCAGTTCCTGGAGGGCTGCTAGTTCGGCGCGACGCCAGTTGTCAGTCGTGAGTCTTCCGTCAGGAAAATAGACTTGGCTGAATGTGATGCAGCCCATATAGAGGCTCTCCATGTCCTGAGGGGTAATCCCTTTGCCGACAATTAGTTCCGTGCTTCCCCCACCTATGTCTATAACTAGTCGTCGGATTCTGGGCTCTGGAAGTGTTTGGGTAACACCGAGAAAAATTAGGCGGGCTTCTTCGATGCCTGAGATTGTTTCAATGGAGTGACCTAAGGCCTCTTCTGCGTCGGTCAAGAATTCACCGGCGTTCTCAGCGGCACGCAGAGTGTTCGTGCCTACCGCGCGAACGGCAGTGGATGGAGTATGCCGTAAACGCTGTCCGAAACGTCTAAGGCAGCCGATTGCTTTTTGTTTGATCGGTAGCGTTAGACGGCCCATCTTGTCTAGCCCAGAGGCAAGTTGAACCATTTCACGAAGCCGGTCGATGACAATCGGCTCGCCTCCTTTGGTTCGAGCAATGAGCATGTGAAAGCTATTGGAACCAAGATCGACGGCGGCGATGCTTTCGGGAATTGTCCGAACCGAGTTGCCCACGAGTATGTCCTATAATCGATCCTTGAACGGAATATTAACATTAGCAATTACTGTGACCACGGAATCTCAATCTATTGCGGGACGCATTCGAGAGCTTGGGCTGTCTAAGGCGTTCGTCAGTCGGGAGTTGAGTTGGCTAGGATTCGCTAGGCGCGTCTTACATATGGTTGGGCGTGACGATATTCCATTACTTGAGCGGGTTAAGTTCGCTGGGATCATCGGCATGCTTCATGACGAATTTTTCATGAAGCGAGTAAGCGGATTGAAGCGAGAGATTGCGGCTGGGCTGACAGCCGTATCTGTCGACGGACGTACTCCTTTGGAAGAGTTTCAGGCGTGTCGCGAGCAACTTTTGGTTCAAGTGTGCGAATTTAGTCGTCTATGGCGTGATGAATTGCGGCCAGCCCTGTCGAAGGCAGACCTTCCGATCTTGGATCACCAGGAGTTGGCCAGAGAAGAATGTGCCGCACTGCGCGACTATTTTGCTCGCAATATTCAGCCCATCCTGACGCCGCTAGCCGTTGATTCCGAGCATCCATTCCCTTTCATCAGTAATTTGGGTTTGAATTTGGCCGTTTCGATTCCTCAGGATGGTGGGGTTCGCTTTCTCAGGATTAAAGTCCCAGGGAATCGGCCACGTTGGGTGCGACTGCCAGATCGCACGGCTGTAGTTCCAATTGAGCAGGTTATTGCTGCGAATTTCGACCTGATATATCCATCCCCTTCACCTGCTGTGGTGCATCTCTTTCGTGTGACCCGAGGAATAGAGGGAGCTGTCGACCGAGATGAAGAAAGTGGCGATGACAGCCCTGTTATGGAACCCGGTAGCATTATTCGTCAGGTTAGTTCAGAGCTGAAAGCGCGGAGGTTTGCTGGTGTTGCCAGGTTGCAGGTAGATAGTGCAATGCCTGAACACCTAGTGGAGTGGTTGGTAACGCAGTTAGCTATTGGAAGCGATGATGTGTATCGGAGCGAGGCCCCTCTGGGGTTGTGCGATCTACGAGACTTTGATAGCCAGGGCCGTTTGGAGTTGCTTGAACCTCCCCATCAGCCGGTAGAGCACCCTCGCCTGCAGGCTCTGTCGCCTACGGGTACAGCGGCGATTTTCGATGAGATAGCTCGTGGAGATATTTTGCTCCACCATCCCTATCAGAGTTTTGACAGGACGGTGCTGCGTTTTCTCAATGCAGCGGCTATTGATGAGAAGGTACTAGCCATCAAGTTGACTATTTATCGAACCAGTAGTGATTCGCCATTGCTGCGTGCTCTTGCTGATGCGGCTAGGAGAGGTAAACAGGTGGCGGTATTGGTCGAAATCACAGCCCGACTTGATGAGGCTCCTAATATCGCTTGGGGAAACTTCCTTGAAAAGGAAGGTGTGCACGTTTCTTACGGTGTAGAACGTTTGAAGACCCACGTTAAGCTTGCTCTGGTAGTTCGGGAAGAGGCTGGAGGTGTCCGATTTTACGCCCACCTTGGTACCGGCAACTATCACTCAGGAACGGCCAAAGTCTATGAGGACCTTGGTTTACTGACCGCGAATGAGACTATTTGCCAGGATGTTGCTACTGTCTTCAATTCTCTGACCGGGGTTATTCCTTCCCCTGAGCACAGCAAGCTTATAGTGGCGCCTGTGTCGATGCGCAGGCGATTTACCCAACTGATTCGACGAGAAGCTAGCCATGCTCGAGCTGGGCGTCCGTCTGGAATAGATGCCAAAATGAATCAGTTGCAGGATGTGGAAATTATCAAAGAACTCTATGAGGCGAGTCAGGCTGGTGTTCGGATTCGACTCAGCGTAAGGGGCTTATGCTGTTTGCGGCCTGGGGTGAAAGGTTTATCGGACAACATTAGCGTCTTCAGTGTTGTTGGTCGATTTCTTGAGCACAGTCGCGTGTTCCGCTTTGTGAATGGTGATCACGCCGAGCACTTCATCGGTTCGGCAGATTGGATGAGACGTAATCTAGACGGGCGTGTTGAGACGGTGATTCCGGTCGAGTCTGAAGAATTAAAAACGGAACTCGATGAGATCCTTGCTGCCTATGACCGAGATAATTGTTCGGTCTGGGATTGCCAAGCGGACGGTAGTTATGTACTAAGAACGGCTAAGAGTGGAGAACCACGCTATGCAGTTCAGGAAGAGCTGATTCTGCGGGCCCGTAAGGGGCTCGTGTTGTAGGAGAAAGCTCTCAGTTAGGCTCGTGGTGGATGATGCCCGTTTCGGAAGGGCTTTATTCATCACTCACTCCACCAGGTGTAGGCGAGTGAACCACAGGTAGAGGGCGTTGGGAGTCTCAGATCTTAGCGACCACTAGTTATCGGTAGTAGATTTGATTGCCAATCTGCGCTGTGCGTTCTCGGGGAATGGCCCAGGGAACCTCTGCTAGGTTGGCGGCGTGAAAGAAAAGAGCTCCGTTGGTGGGGTCAGGGATCGTTTGTTTTATCACTTCTTGCGCGATCGTTTGAACGCGAGACCAGAGCTTAAGATCAGCTGGTGTGTCACTCTTTCCGTCGCACGAGTAGGTGAATTGGCAGCCAGGTTGGTTGTCTCCTTCTCGGACTACCTGACATATTGTAGAAGGAAAGTCTGGGTGAGCCTGACGGTTTAGAACAACCCAGCCGACGGCGGCTAAACCAGCTGAGGGTTCGCCTCCGGCTTCCCAATAAAGGGTTAGCGCTAGACACTCAAGCGCGTCTGACTCAGATTGTCTCTGCACATGGCCTTGAATGACAGTCGGTGTCTGAGTGTGAACGACCATCAAAAAGCAAAGTCCAATAGGTAGGTTGCATGGCAGCCAGGGTCTCATAATCGAATCTCTCGGTCGAAAAAACACTCAAGGAGGGTTATCGGGTTGTGGTCGTATTTGGTTTAATCGTTTGTCGGTCTGCACGGCGAGTCAGGTGTCTTACTGCGTTTCCTGCGCTAGGTAATGCTAGTGAGCGAAGCATCGCTGGCTTCCAGGTGGATATGTACCGTGGGTAGTGGCCTTCTGATGTCTTTCGAGGAAGATGATTGACATGGTGTGACTTCAGGCCCTTGGATGCCAGATGCCCTTGACGATAATTGCTTCATCCATGCCAGGCCATGGGGGCATAGTGACTCCAACTGCCACTAGAGGCTCTACGGAATCGCATCGGAATTGAAAGTGGGTACCTACAGGGATGCAGAGTGCTGTCCCTTGGCACAAATTAACGATCTGTTCGGATTCAGCCTGCCGTACCCACATCTGTCCGGTTCCCCCTATCACGTACCACATTTCTTCTACGGTTTGGTGTTTGACTGGCTTTGAGATCTGCCCTGGGGCAAGGGTGAAGTGCGCGAGGCTCCCATGGGTCAATTTACCGAGGACGCGAACCTCGGAGCCATCAGGAGCGATAGTGTCCGGTGCGTTTGGAAGTTGTACGTGCCTAAAATGGTGGGTCATGTGATAAGTGTGTCATTTGTGGGCATCAATGTTTCGAGGTGAAGATATCCTGATGTTTTAGCGGGTGGTTGGACTGGTGCTCCAACTGTACAGGTTATATCGCGGCATTTGTTCTTCAACAACATCAAGGACACCTGTGATGTCAGTAGAAAGGGTTTGCTGCTCTATGAGGCCACTTTGCCTCTTTCTAATCCAGTGGGTCGTCGCACTGTTGTTTGGAGCGATTTGGGTGGTTCGAGGGGAGGCAGTGACCCTGGCCTCCGAGGAGGCAGTGGCTGCAGTAGAACCCAAGGTTGCCCAAGCGATGAGGATCGAGACTGGTCCTGTTGTTGATGGTGATGTGCTAAGCGACCCTGCTTGGGTTGATGCATTGCCGGTATCCGCTTTCACACAGAACACTCCAGATGAGGGCAATCCAGCGTCCGAGCATACGGATGTGTTCATCGTGTATACGGAGGACACTCTGTATTTTGGTGTTGTGTGTTATGTCGAAAATCCGGCCACGATTATTGTGGCTGACAGTCGCCGTGATTCTCAGCTTCAAGAGACCGATAGCTTTCAGATAATCCTCGATACGTTTCTTGATAGGCAAACCGGATTTGTGTTCGGAACCAATCCGGCCGGTATCGAGTATGACGGACAGGTGACCAATGAGGGACAGGGTGGCGGAGGACGAGGAATGGTCCGCCGGTCCGGCAGTCAGCAGCAGGGTGGTTCGGGCGGAGGACTTAACTTGAACTGGGATGGAGTCTGGCAGGTGGAGACTCAGGTTTCAGATATAGGCTGGACAGCAGAGTTCGCTATTCCATTCCGGACACTTCGCTATCCTGCAAGTGATCTTCAGAGTTGGGGGCTTAACTTTCAACGCAATATCCGGACCAGAAATGAACAATCATACTGGGCTCCATTGCCTAGGCAATTTAGTCTTACTCGACTGGCCCTAGCAGGACAATTACAAGGCCTAGCGGTACCACGACAGCGTAATCTAAAGATCACGCCATACCTGCTCGGGGAAGAGATTCATTGGGATGGAGGTCAGGGGGTGGTAATCGGGGATTTCGGTGGTGACCTGAAATATAGCGTGACGCCGAGTATGACGCTGGATTTAACTTACAACACCGACTTTGCACAGGTCGAAGTCGATGACCAACAAGTTAACCTCGATCGATTTAATCTCTTCTTCCCAGAGAAGCGCCCGTTCTTCTTAGAGAATGCCGGCCTGTTTTCTGTCGGGCAGCCAGGTCAGCTCGAAATATTCTTTAGTCGTCGCATCGGTATCGGTCACGGAGGAGAGCCAGTTCCCATCACGGGTGGGGGACGGCTGTCTGGCAAGATCGGTAAAGCTACCAATATTGGATTGCTCAATATGCAGACCCAAGCGATGGGCAGGACCTCTACCTCTGCCAACAACTTTACAGTTACTCGTGTGCGGCAGGATTTCGCTAGTCGTTCGAATATTGGAGCGATCTTTGTGAACCGGTCAGCAGTGGGTGCCCCTGCTGCGGCTGGAAATTTCAATCGGAGCTACGCGGTAGACGGGCGGTGGGGTATCGGGCAAAAGGGCACGGTTTCAGGGTTTGCCGCCAGAACGGAAAGTCCTGATGCAGTGACCAATACGCACGCGCTCAGTACTATCGCGAACTACGCATCTGAGCGATACCGTTTTGGTGGCGGGGTTACGGAGGTTGGGCCGAATTTCAATCCTGAGGTGGGCTTTTACGCTCGTAGAGGCTACCGACGGGTTGACGGTGAAGCTCGAGCGATGTTTCGTCCAGATAATTCGCACGGTATTCTTCAACTCAATCCGCACATGGCCCACTACACGATCTTCAACTTCCTAACTGGCCAGCAGGAAACGCAGTACACGCATATCGATAATCATGTGGAGTGGCGAAATGGTTATAG
The DNA here is from genome assembly GCA_002347025.1 of Acidobacteria bacterium UBA2990. GTDB lineage: Bacteria > Acidobacteriota > Vicinamibacteria > Vicinamibacterales > UBA8438 > UBA2990. The sequence continues at coordinate 213,022 of DEAE01000031.1, read as the reverse complement.
AGTGAGCACAGGGTTGAATCTCACCAAGGAAGGGGTGCTTGCTCCGTTTGAGATTAATCCCGATGTCGAGGTGCCGATGGGGACCTATAGTCATGCTGAGGGAATTTTTCGGTTTCACACAAACCGGGGAGCTTCGCTATCCTTTGACACGCAAGCGGTAGTCGGAGGGTTTTTCGGTGGGAAACGGTTTCAGCTTCGTCCACAGTTGAACATGCGGCTAGGTGAGACTCTGAACGCCGAATTGGCTTTGGACCGGAATGATATCAGCCTGCCGTGGGGTGACTTCGTGACCAACTTAGGGCGAGTAAGGGTCAGTTATTCTTTTTCGACTCGCATGTTCCTACAGGCATTGATTCAGTATAACGACCGACGGGATCTCTGGTCATCCAACATTCGCTTTGGTGTGTTATCGGATGCCAACACTGGCCTGTTCGTGGTCTATAACGACATTCGATATTTTGATATCCCTCTTGCTTCGAGGGAGGTTGTTCCCATAGGAAGTGGACGAACGTTTACGGTCAAATATAGCAAGGTGTTTGATCTTTTGAATTAGACCTCAATTGTTAGCGAGGGCGTTTGATGGTAAAGATCGAGCTGCTGTCAATGTGGGTATAATCGTTATAGCCTAGCCTTCCCACAGGGCGCATTCTTGCGACATTGACGAGGCCGTCGTCTGTAAGCAGGTCATCTTGAATGTGGATGCCTACGACTTCTCCGAGGATCATGACGTAACGGTCCTCGTTGGCTGAGTTGGGAACCTCTATGCTTTGCACAAATTGGCACTCTAGGTGAACCGGGGCCTCGGCTACTCGAGGTACATCAACCACGTTGGAAGATAACGGTGTCAGTCCAGCAAGTTCCATTTCATCACGGTCTGGTGGAACTGAAGCTGATGTTTGGTTCATCTGTTCGCAAGTCTCCCAGGTTACTAGATTACAGACAAATTGTCCCGTGGATTCGATATTGCGTAACGAGTCTTTCTTGCCATCCTCAGCGGTTGAGCTTCCTGAAGAGAACATGACGGTCGGGGGCCGATAGCACACAGCATTGAAGAAACTGTAGGGAGCGAGATTGACCACTCCATCTGATGATTTAGAGCTGATCCAACCGATTGGGCGAGGAACGATGAGGCTACTGAACGGGTTTTTTGCTAGTCGTTGATTTCCTTTGGTCGGTTCGTAAAACATAAACACTCCCTTATGCTGCCGCGATCAGCGAGACCTGCACTTTTAAACTAATTTGATGTTCTTGATCAAAAATATGCTACTCGAGACTGAGCAGGCAAGACACACCGTAACAGTTGTGTTAGGTGAACTACTGGGTGGACCCCTTGATGCCGTTAGGTGTTCGCTGGGGAGATCGGCAGGAGTCTAGGTGATTCAAAATGTATCGGTCCAAGAACGGTTAAAAACTTGCGGTCTGATAAGATCCTGTGCAACATGGAGGGTTCAAAATTATTGTCCCTGGTAAAATCATGACAGATAAAGCTCCTTGGATTACGTACCGGCCAGAATTGAAAGTTCTCGATTGCACCGTCCGAGACGGTGGTTTGATTAACAATCACCTGTTTACCGATGAACTGGTTAGGGGGGTGTATGACACGTGCCTTGCGGCTGGAATCGACGCGATGGAGATTGGCTACAAGAATTCTCCTCGGCTTTTTTCCAAAGATGAGTTCGGCCCATGGAGGCACTGTGATGAAGATGATCTAAATCGGGTTGTCGGAGGACATGACTCGACTCAGACCGGCTTGAAGCTTGCAGCTATGGCGGATGCCGGCAAGAGTGACTGGAAAGAACAAATCGTTCCGAGCGATCAGAGTGTTCTCGACATGATCAGAGTGGCTTTCTATGCTCACCAGGTGTCAGAAGCTGTCGAGATGATTTGCCATGCCCATGAAATGGGTTACGAAACGATGGCCAATCTCATGGCAGTGTCGAATATTAATGAGTCTGAGATTGACGCCGTTCTTGAGGCCGTTTCCGACTCACCGGCTGGAACCATGGTGATTGTAGATAGCTTCGGACATCTACATCGAGAGCAGATTGATATGCTCTATAAAAAGTATTCTGAGGCTCTTGCCGGTACGGGAAAAGATATTGGAATTCACGCTCACAACAACATGCAACTAGCGTTTGCTAACACTATCGAAGCGATTATTTTGGGATCCAATCGTGCGGACGCTACTATGGCCGGATTAGGTCGTGGAGCCGGTAATTGTCCGATGGAACTGTTACTCGGTTTCTTGAGAAATCCTAAATTCAAGTTGCGTCCTGTGATCCAGTTATTGCGTGACCAGATCGCTCCCCTGCGCGAAACTGTTGAGTGGGGACCGTTGGTTCCCTACAACATAACCGGTCAGATGAACCGCCATCCGAGAGCCGCTATGGAATTTAGAGCCGGCGACGAGAAAGATGACTTCTTGAAGTTTTACGACAACATGGTTAGCGACATCTGACGGGTGATCGGTACAAGGTGTCCTGCCGGTTTAACTACGCGGGAGAACCATTGAATCCATTAGCTGGATCCTTTCTGAGAAAGTAGTAGTTTCAGGTGGCGCGGCCGGCCGTTCAGGTCATGCTTTGTCCATCCACTCTACGAATGATCCGCGTTTGAGAGGACTTTTCATCCAGGATGTGTCTGGTTCCGGCAGAGAGCAGGCTTCACCAACTGTGAGCCAGCCATTAGGGATATTGAACGTTCGCATTTGTCCCCGACGGGTCAGCCAGCGTAAGGCATGGAGTTTTTCTGCTTGTTCAGCAAGCTGTAAGGCGATCCGTACATCCTGCACAACATAGTCCAGCACTGTCTGAAATTGTCCTTCTGCCCACATTTGTGGTGCGAGTGCGCCAGACATGCCTTCAGGTTTTCCGGTGATCTGCATTGCTTTGGCAGCATTGTCGATACCGATCGGGAACCCCTTCTCACATACCACTTGGAACATCATGTCAACATGTTCGCGAGCCAGCAGCTGGCAGGCGGGGGAATTATTTGCTTCTTCTGCCAAAACATCAAAATCAAAACCGGCACCATTCCAGGTGAGTAAGGTGTAGCCGTGGGCCTGGTAGCTACGTAGATCGGCTACTAGGTTCTGAGCTTCGGATCGCGTCATCCGTTCCGATGGAGTCCCTTCTGAGGTCATGCCATGCCAGACAATTGGGCGCTCCGGGTTATCACTGGCCATGGCTGCTGCACAGGTGATTCCTAGTGGACGACAGGACCGCCAATCATCACCTTCAACCATGCTTGCAGTCTCGATGTCGAACGCCAGGTAGTTGCGCATAGTGTGAGTGTCCGTGGTCGAATTTACTGATTGGTGGTCAGTGCTTGTGGAACCTTGGATGCTCAGCGGAGCGGTATGTATTTACTGTTGAGAGGATGAAACGGTAGTCAAGAGATCGAACTGGTAGCTTCATTATTGCCTCCCGATAGGAAGACCGGTTTTTGGTGGAAGTATGTCAACTTTGGCTTCTTCTTCGGGGTGAGCCGAGTTCTAGACTTGTTAGGAAACTGACCGGCGCCTAGGGTTAGTGAAGGATTGATTCCTAGGATCCGTAGCGTATCTCATTTCGGAACCCTTGGTGTAGTTGCTTGGGTGTATTTCAGAAGAGCCCCACCGTAGGCTACAACAGCCCCATAAATTGTCCCGTCCGCTGAAACCGTGACTCCTTCTGGGTTAGAACCGTCGATGAAGGCCGTGAGCGAGCCATCTTGAAGATTGCCAATTCGGATCCCGTATTCCCATCCCGGATGTTGACCGTTGCGTGATGAGGCGGAGTCGGCAACATAGACTGTGTAGTCGTCGGAAATGTGGAGACCACTCGGTCGGCTGTACTGGTAAAACGATTCAACGAAGTCACCGTCCGGGGTGAACACCTGAAGCCGGTCGTTGCCTCGGTCGGCCACGACCACCCGGCCTTGTGGGTCAAGATCGATAGCATGCGGTGTCCGAAATTCCCCATCTTGGGTGCCATGGGAGCCCCATTCGAAGAGGTAGGTGCCGTCTGCGGAAAATTTAACGATACGAGCTGTGGTGTGAGGTCCGGCACCGGGAAGCTGGCCGCCGTGGCCGTCGGCAACGTAGACCGTGCCATCCGGTGCGGTGACAACGTCACATGGTTGATCGAGGGTGTTGCGTCCGGCAAGCCCTATGCCTGGCGTTCCTAAAGTCAGTAATAGGTCTCCCCTAGCACTGAACTTTAGAACGACGTGTCCCTTGCCTTCCTGTTGGGGGGCCTCTTCATCTGGACCCTGGGCGTCAGTCACCCATACGTTGCCGCCCTGGTCAACATGGAGGCCGTGCGGTTGAAGCAACATACCGGCTCCAAAGCTGGTAACAAGGTTGCCTTCTGGGTCAAACTTGAGGATAGGGTCGAGGTCTGACTCACTGCACGAGTTGCCCCCGCAGCGTTCGGCAACCCAGAGGTGGCTGCCGTCTGGGTCCATGTCGACTCCTCCTGTCGAACCCCATTCTCGACCAGAGGGCATTTTTGCCCATTCTGAAATTGTTTGGAACGGGTTAGGTGCGTCGTTCTGTGGGGCGATATTAGGCTGCCCAAGTACTGATTGAATCGATCCAACGAGGACGACCACGGTAGATAATGTTACCCGGATTGTTGAGTGAAGGCAGGCCGACGAGTTGTCCACTTTGCTTTTGCTGGTGGCATGAGACCGTGCAGGCCAAGTTGATAGTTGCAATACCATGTTCCTGATCATGCAGAACTCCTTCCAAGAGAGCAACCGTCTTTGTGAGATCGGTAAGCATGGAGTCGGTGGTTATGGATGAGAGCACTCATGCCACCAAGGTGCGCTGAGGATGTTAGGTTCTGCTGTGCATCGGCTGCGATTGGATTTGTGCCTGATAACAATAGTGTTTTGACGTGGCATGATGTCTTTTCGCGAACTCCAGCTTAGCCAGGCTAGATACATCGGAATGTTCGCCGCGAGAACGTTGTTTGCAGTGGAGAGGCGCTTTGAACCCTTTGAGAGAAGGGTATCGGACAGATAGCAGTGATTGAAGTCATGAATGAGGAGAACCTACACGATGCCTTATCGACGTTTTGTCTCGGTGTGTGTTGTTGCCGTGGGAGTGGCCTTGTTTCCGGCCAACGGACTGGCACAGGTTCCAGAGACATCGGCTGTGCCTCAAACATCTTGGGGGCGTCCTGACCTGCAGGGGATCTGGGATTTTCGAACAATCACCCCACTGGAGCGCCCAGAGGGCGAGGTTCAGGAGTTTCTGACTGAGGAAGAGGTGGCCAATCTGGCTCGAGAGGCTATCGAACGGGACATAGAACTGTGGGAGGCGAACGCCAGACCAACCGAAGCTGGGGGAAATGTCGGTGGTTACAACAATTTTTGGATGGACCGTGGGACCAATCCTGTCGAGACGAGACGGACATCACTGATCGTGGATCCGCCGGATGGGCGATTTCCCGAACTATCAGCGGTAGGGCAGAGGCGTGCCGACGAGCGCCGGGCCTATTTAGCCGAGCATCCGGCAGACTCCTGGCTGGATCGGAACACCTCAGACAGATGTATCGTTGGATTCAATGCGGGCCCCCCCATTACGCCGCTTGCTTACAACCAAAACATGCAGGTCTTTCAAACGCCTGATTTTGTGGTGATTTTTACTGAGATGGTGCACACGTCCCGTGTTGTTCCGCTCGATGGTCGTCCAGGGCTTGATGATGATATTCGTCTCTGGTCTGGGGATTCACGTGGGTACTGGGAAGGGGAGACTTTAGTTGTTAGGACAAAGAATTTTAACGATGAAAGACGATGGATTCCTCTTGGCTCTGGGTCTGGGAGTGCCGGAGCAACAGCCAGCATGACATTGGTTGAACGGTTCACGAGGGTGGATGGCGATACTCTGGAATACACGTTTACAGTGACTGATTCCGAGACTTGGGCAAAGCCCTGGACGGCCTCAATGCCGATGCGCCGAACGGATCAGCCAATGTTTGAATATGCCTGCCACGAAGGGAATTACAGCATGGAAGGGATCTTGGCCGGTGCTCGGGCAGATGAGAGGGCTGCTCGGTAAAGTGCTCGCTGGCGTGATGTGATCTAGGTCGGTGCTGAAAGCTTTGAAGTGAGCCCGGTGGGACGAGCGTCACATAACTTAGGGCCAGAGGACAGCCCAGTCCGTGGAAAACTCGATATTTTCCCAGGTGATATAGAGTTTCCCGCTAGGTGGTTGCCCGGCTGCCTGTGGAATTGCGGGCTGTAGGGTCAGGATGAGACTCTGGGTTGTTTCTGAGAGAGAACGTACTTGGAGGGGAGTTCTGCCCAAGTCGAGCGTGTGGTCATAGTCCGTACCCCACTGCTTAGTTTGTCTATTAACGATCAATTCGGCTGTGTTTGCGTGTGGCAGCAAATAAAGTGAGTAGAGCCCACGAGGAACATTCAGGCCTCCGATTCTCACATTGACGTCGACTGACAAAGATGTCGCCCAGTTGGCGCCCAACCGCCACACTTGATCATAAGGAACCAGACCGCCGAAGATTGTTCGTCCCCTGGCGTGAGGCTGGCCGTAGTCGATCATCATAACCGAGGACCAGTTTGAGACTCTGGAACCACTGAACCAGCCAGTGCCACCGTCCATGAGTCGCCCATTAAACACCACGCTGGTGGTTGCCCGTCCACTGGGTGCTACTAGTGGGCCTGGAGAGGGGGCTTGGGCTTCTGGAGTTATTGGGAAGAGCAGTAGAACACAGGTAAATAATGGAAACAGCAAATTACGGAGCGAAAAAGCAGTCATATCTGGACTCTGAATATTTGCTAGCAGATGTTGTGTCGGTGGTCCATTGCGTGCCGGCTGATTGTGGTCGACTCAGTTTCGAGGGTCAAGGGTGTTCGGAGTGGGGAAGTTTTGTGCCTGAGGGGGACGGTCGACGAACCAAGGGTCAATCAATGAATTGGGAAACGGAAGTTCATCCTTGGACAGCTTGTTGAGCTGGCTTGGTGTGGTTAGCTTTCCGTGAGCAACAAATGCTTGTGTTTGGGTTGCTTATCTGATGTGGTGGATCGGTGATTGAACCAGACGCTGGCGTCTGTGTTGTCTTACCCACCGCGGGACTGAACATCTGGGAAAGTGAGCATTTTCCAGCTAGGACAACTAGGAGACATTTATTGATGAAAATCACAGGGTTCGTCTGTGTTGTGCTGGTAGGTGTTTTGAGTAAGCCAGGTTATTCCCAAAACCAAAGGACAGAAATCGAGCAAAGCTACGTTCCGGTTACACAGGCAATGTTGAATGATCCTGATCCGTCTGATTGGCTGATGTGGCGTCGGACCTACGAGGGTTGGGGCTACAGTCCACTTGATCAAATTGATCGCAGCAATGTACATGCGCTGCAGCTTGCATGGTCTTACGCGCTGGACCCTTATGGGGGAGGTTCGCAGACGGAGCCGATTGTCTATGATGGCGTCCTCTACCTTCGCCATCCCTCAGAGCTGCTTGCGGCTCATGATGCTACCTCTGGAGACTTACTCTGGGAATATCGTCGGAATCTACCTGAGGACATCGTTGGACTGCGGGGGATCACGTTGCACCGTGGACGCGGATTGGCGATTGATGACGATAGGATTTTTAACTTTTCAAGTGACGGGTTCTTGTATGCGGTAGATGCCAGGACGGGCGAATTGCTTTGGGAAACCCAGATGTTCGACTATCGGGATACTCGGCACCAGGCCAGTGGCGCCCCGACTGTGTTTGGTGGGGTCGTCGTGGTCCCGTTGAACTGCAGCAATGGTGCAGCACTTCCGACTTGCCACCTGTCAGCCTATGACACGCAGTCTGGACAGCGGCGTTGGCGGTGGTATACCTCGCCTTCTTCAGATGATCCACTCTCGCGTTCATGGGGGAATGAGCCGCAGCGGTACCCGTTTGAGGGTCGTTTAAATACATCGGCATGGATGACTCCGGCTGTGGATACAGAGCGAGGACTTTTTATCTTCGGCGTCGGGTCTTCGGCACCGATGCAGCCCGCGTTGGTGGGTAGTGATGGCAAGTGGCCTGACCGACTCTACCATGGGTCAACTGTTGCGCTGGACCATCAGACCGGAGAGGTTGTCTGGTGGGCTCAGCACCAATCGGACATGCACAATAACGACTCGGTGTTTGATCGAATCCTTGTTGATGTGACGGTTGATCCGTATGAAACGGATGCTCCTTGGCTGGGTCGGAATCCAGGGTTGAATGCAGATGTGACTCGTAGCTTAGTCGTTGGATCATTCTCGAAAGATGGGATTTTCTATGCCTACGATCGTAGCGACGGTGAGTTTGTATACGCTCGAGAGACAGCCCCTCAGAACGTGATCGCGGAGTATGACGGTGTAACGGGACAGTACACCATGAATCCTGAAGTCATCATGACCCCTGATCTGGATCGTGTGGTGTCGGTTTGTAAGGAGAATCGGCTCATTCCCCAGGGAGCTTATAGTCCGTTAACGAATGCTTACTACGTGCCGCTGTGGAGTGGGTGCGCTGACCTCCAGACAAGAACCCTTAACCCTGTGCTGGCAGATGGCTACAATTTGACGACGTTACGAAGTTACAACAACCCGGCCTCTCCAGCATTTGGTCGCCCAGAGGCAATCGAAGTATCAACAGGTCGAACCCTTTGGCGGCAAGATCGTGAGGCTCCGCTGTACGGCATGTTAACCACGGGTGGGGGACTTTTGTTTGCTGCAGACACGAACAGGCGCTTTTATGCATTCGACCAGGAGACCGGTGATGTTCTCTGGCAGACGATACTTAGTGGCTTCAGCGATATGGCTCCTATTGCCTATGCTGTAGGTGGACGACAGTATGTGGCTGTTATCTCCCCTGGTGGGACTTCGGGACGTGGCCACCGAAGCCGGTTGAATATACAGGGGCCGTCCTCAGGCCAGACCCTGTTTGTTTTTTCGTTACCTCAAGTAGGAGATCTAGTGCAGTAGGTATCGAAATACTTGACGGTGGCTGGACTATCAAAGCGTTGGTTTGTTAGTGGGGAGAATGTCGATGCAAGACTGCCTAAGACGAGTGTGGCTGGGAGTTGGTGGGGTGTTTGCGCTTGCTGTCACTGTTGGAGCCGCTATGGGGCAGCCGGTCCAGGTGGGGGAGTGGCGTGCTTTCGGTGCAAGTCCTGAGAATACTAAGTATTCAGCTCTTGATCAGATTGATGTCAGGAATTTTACTCAGCTAGAGATTGCGTGGCGATGGCAGTCTGTTTCGTCCGAAGTGGCCAGTCAGCGTCCAAACATCAGACCCGGTCAGTTTAAGGCTACTCCCCTGATGGTTCGAGGGTTGGTCTATGTGAGCACGGCCCTCGGGCAAGTGGTGGCCCTTGATGCAGGCACTGGAGAACTGGTTTGGCTGTACGATCCACGTAGCTACGAGCGACTTGAGCGGCCGGCGAATATAGGATGGCAGCATCGGGGCGTCTCTTACTGGAGCGAGGCTAGTGGTGAGGACGCTAGAGTCTTTATAGCGACTCACGATCTGCGTCTGATTGCTCTTAACGCCTTGACCGGTGCTTTGTATCAAGACTTTGGGCAGAATGGTTTCGTCGATTTGAGCACAAGTCTAGGGCGTTCAATCGATCGGTCTCGTATTACGCATTCGTCACCGGTAGCCATAGTTCGGGATACCGTCGTGGTTGGCAGTACCCTGACTGACCGTACCGAGACGCGGGAAGCCCCTCCGGGACACGTGCGTGGGTTCGATGCTCGTACTGGCGCGATGAAATGGATCTTCCACACTATTCCACAGGGTGACGAATATGGTGTGGATTCTTGGCAAAACGAGTCGTGGCGGTATAGCGGTCACACAAACGTCTGGGGTACGATGGCGGTCGACGAGGAACTTGGGTATGTCTACCTACCGGTCAGTACTCCAACGAATGATTGGTACGGCGGTATGCGCCCAGGGGATAACCTTTTTGCTGAGAGTATCGTCTGTGTAGATGGTGAGACAGGGGACCGTATTTGGCATTTTCAGGCCGTTCACCATGGTCTATGGGACTACGACTTTCCGACTGCAGCGAACTTACTCGACATTACTGTCGATGGGCGGAAAGTGAAAGCGATCGCGCAGACTAGTAAACAGGCGTTCACTTATGTCTTGGACCGCGTGACGGGTGAACCCGTGTGGCCGATCGAGGAACGGCCTGTCCCGGTAGGAAATGTGCCGGGAGAGTGGTACTCACCTACTCAGCCATTTCCAACTAAACCTGCGCCGTTCGACTTGCAGGGCATTACAGTGGATGATCTTATCGACTTTACTCCCGAACTCCGCCTAGAGGCACTTCAGATAGCCGAACGAGCTCAACTGGGGCCGATCTTTATGCCGCCCCAAGTTCGTGGGCAAGGCAAACCGATTATCCAGTCGCCTGGGCCTGGTGGGGGAGTGAATTGGCCTGGTGCTGCGGTCGATCCGGAAACCGGGAGGTTGTTTGTGCCCTCGCAGACGAGACTGCGTGCGGTGGAGTTGGTGGAGTACACGCCTCCAGCGACGGTAGGCTATTTTACTGACCCTTGGGCTGTTCCTGTGCCCGGGCCACAGGGATTACCGCTGGTAAAGCCGCCGTATAAACGGGTGACAGCCATTGATCTGAACTCAGGAGACCACGTGTGGATGAGTCCGCATGGAGATGGCCCCAGGAACCATGCTGCCCTACGGGCCTTAAACCTCCCGGCGTTGGGTGGTCATGCCGGTGTCCATGGTGGCGGGGTACTCGTTACTAAATCATTGTTGATAGTGAATTCCGGAAGGCGTTATGTGGACGACGAGGGTGAATCTGCCAGGGCTATTACGGCTTACCACAAAGACAACGGAGACTATCTAGGATCACTCACTCTTCCAACCGTGCCAGCTGGAAACCCGATCACCTACCTTCATGGCGATACACAATATATTCTTGTTGCGACTGGGGGTGCTGCAGCCGTAGCCGAATTGATCGCTTTCTCTTTGCCAGATGGCCGATAGTGACAGCTGGGGATCGCCTTGGCTGATTCTGTTGAGTGGTGTCCCGGGATGAGGTCTGGTGCCGTCCTAGCGGAAAAACGATTGATTAAGTCGCTTCCCCTGTGTTGGGGGATGCAGAAACATCTTGGTGAATGTTAAGGCCGAATGGAGGGCTGGTAATGAGACGGAGTATTGCATTAGCTATTGTCGTCGCGTTGTCGATCATGGTCGTAATGGCTCAAGAGCCGACACGGACTATAGAGGTTGAGCAAGTTGAAGAAAATTTGTTCGTCTTGCGTGGAGCCGGTGGAGGTGGGAATACCGCGGTTTTTGTGACGACCAACGGGGTTGTGGTTGTTGACACAAAGAATCCTGGTTGGGGTCAGGTCATTTTGGAGAAGATCGCTGAGCTGACGAGTAATCCGGTGACCACATTGATCAATACACACAGTCATGCAGACCATGTTAGCGGCAATGTGGCGTTTCCAGCCTCTGTGGATTTTGTAGCCCATGAAACCACAAGGTCCAACATGGAACGGATGGGGCCTTACACCGGTCGAACCGAGCCCCCCGTGAACGTGTTTGCGAGTACCAATGGTCAGGGGTTGCCGACTCTGACGTTCTCAGAACGTATGTCGCTTGGTACTGGTACGGACCGAGTTGACCTCTATTACTTTGGGCGAGCGCACACAGGGGGTGATGCTTGGGTTGTCTTCCCGGCACTTCGGGCTCTCCACGCGGGAGACGCGTTTCTGGGAAAGCGGGTGCCGTTCCTAGATGCAGCCAACGGTGGGAGTGGGGTTGAGATTTCCGAGACCCTACAGAAGGCTCACGATACGATTCCTGACGTAGATACCATTATCACCGGTCATAGCACCCAGGCCACATGGGCTGATTTGAATGAATGGGCTGCGTTCAACCGAGACTTTTTGGAGATGGTTCGAGTGGGTCGTGCTGCTGGTAGGACGGTGGAGGAGATCGCTAATGCTTGGACGATTCCATCGCAGTATGAAGACTACGATCCACCGAATCTGGACGGTGTAAGACGCAATATACAGGTGATCGTCGACGAGCTGGAGGACTAGTGACTGCGTGGCCTGACTTAGTCTTAGATGGGTGGAGTGGTCTCTCAGCGATTCTGAGCAGGGACCCCTCTCACCTTGGCGGCTGGTGGATAGTTGCGATCTGTTGTCTTTCAACCCTAGAGGGGCTACGTTGTGCTTGGGGGCCGGAATGATTGATTTGCGGTCAGATACTGTCACTTGTCCGTCGGTGGAAATGCGGGCGGTGATTGCTGGTGCTCCCGTAGGGGATGACCAATTTGGTGAGGATCCGACGGTCAATCAGCTCCAGGAGCTGGTTGCTTCGGTTCTGAATAAAGATGCAGCGCTCTGGCTCCCGTCAGGGACCATGGCGAACCAAGTTGCCCTTCGGGTGCTTAGTCACCCTGGAGACGATGTAATCGTAAGTCGCGAAAGCCACATGGTTTGGCATGAGACTGGCGGCGGTGCGGCAAATGCAGGTGTGCAGTTTACTGGTATTGGGCAGGGCGGACTGTTTTCGATCAGTGATTTGGTGACTGCGGTTAAGCCACGTGAACACATGGTTTACCCACCGACTACAGTGGTAGCAATTGAAAATACCCACAATAGAGCTGGTGGCATTGTGTTTCCCCAGCAGCGGGTTGATGAAATCTGTCGCACAGCGACCGAGCTCGGCCTAACAACCTATCTTGATGGAGCCAGGATCTGGAATGCTGCGATTGCGACCCGACGGCCTCCAGCTGAGCTTGCGCGTCCTTTCGATCTCGTCTCGGCAGCCTTGTCTAAAGGGCTAGGGGCACCAGCTGGAACGATGTTGGCCGGTTCACATGACAGAATTGCCCAGTGTGTAAGGCACAGACGGATGCTAGGTGGGGCGATGCGTCAGGCTGGTATTCTCGCTGCAGCGGGTATTTACGCGGTTCAGCAAAACTGTGATCGGTTAGGTGACGACCACAAGAATGCTCTGGTGCTTGGAGAGAAGTTAATCGGTAGTCAGTTTGTGGACCTGGACCTGGAGACAGTGCAGACCAATATTCTGGTATTTCGTTTAACGGAGGCGTCAGCTGATGCACAGACGGTAGTGAATCGAGCCAGAGAGCGAGGTGTGCTGGCACTGGCCTTTGGACCGAGGACCGTCCGTGTAGTGACCCATCTTGATGTTTCTCGAGAGGCATGCGAGAAGGCTGGCGACATCCTACTACAGGTTCTGGAGAGCAATTGAGGGACCTAGGGAAGTGCGTGGCATCGACTAGGTCCTAAGGTTTGTTACCTGGGGGCACTGGTGGAGTCAGTGGGCCATTCCGGCATCGATTGTGGTCCACGGTGGCAGTGAGTCTTCTTGCGACTAATGGGAGATGTTTTGCTACCCAGGTCACCACGCCTGGGTAGGCTGGGCCAGCGACTGTTTTTGGGGTGTCTGATGTTCTTACCTAAAAGTTGGGAAAATATGAAACCTACCTGTCCGTCTTTGACAATGTTCTTGATAGGCCTCGGGTTATTGGCCTGTACTTCTGCCACGGCTCAGATTGCCCAGCCTGGCATCTATCTTGATCTGGACGAAATCCGGACCATTGCTAACCGTGTCCGGGCCGGACGTAGTCTTCAACCAGACAGTTGGCCGCATGGAGCCAGGGTGGCTGTCTCAATATCGTTCGATGTCGATAATGACACCATTGCAGTTGCACGAAGTGAGAACCCGTCAATTGGTGCGATGTCTCAGGGTGAATATGGTTCACGAGTTGGACTTCGACGTGTGGTTGCGCTAATGGATAGGCACAAAATTCCAGCTTCTTTCTTTATTCCGGCTGTGAGTTTGGTGATCAGTCCTGAGATGGTGGGTATTATCCGTGCTTCAGGTAGACACGAGTTTGGGGTTCACGGTTGGATCCATGAACTTAACACTGAGCTCGATGCCGAAGTTGAGCGTGAATTGGTAGGACGAGCGATCGACTATCTCACCAGAGTGACAGGAACTCGACCAGTTGGCTATAGAGCCCCATCGTGGAATTTCAGTCCTAATACCTTAGACATTATAAAAAGTTTTGAGTTTCTCTACGACAGTTCCCTCATGGCCGACGACCGTCCCTATGAGCTGATGCAGAATGGAAGTGCGACGGGCATTGTGGAGTTGCCGGTCGAGTGGATTCTTGATGATGCACCGCTAATGAATCCTAGAGGCCAACGGTATACACCACCTAGGGAATTGTTGCAGGTGTATATTGACGAGTTTGACAAAGCATATGAAGAGGGAACGATGTTTCTTTTGACGACGCACCCTCATATTATTGGCCATCGGTCACGGATCATTATTCTGGAAGAATTAATTGAACATATTTTGACTAAAGGTGACGTCTGGTTTGCCAATCATCAGCAAATTGCGGAGTACGTCCTGGGACAAGCCGGGATGGACTAGGGATAGCAATCAGTGCCTGCATGCTAGTGCTATGAACAACTGGTGTTTTGGGTTGTGCGCTGTGGCCGGTAGTGCTCTTTCCTGGTAAAGAAAGCGACGAGAAGATGGGAGTTTCTGATGCGTAAGCGCGTCCGGATGCCGAGGTTGAGTTTCGTTTCAGGAGCGGTTGTTCTTGCTTCTATCCTAGGGACGGAATCGGGGGCTCAGTCGTTGCCAGAATTCGTGCCAGTCACCGATGCAATTCTTCAAAATCCTTCTCCAGAAGACTGGCCGATGTGGCGGCGTACACTCGACGGTTGGGGTTTCAGTCCTCTCGACCAAATTGATCGGACCAACGTTGAACAATTGCGCCTTGTGTGGTCTCGGGCGCTCCATGCCCCAGGGCGCCAGCAGGGTACCCCGCTCGTGTATGGTGGTGTCATGTATATGCCGAATCCAAGTGACGTGATTCAGGCTATCGACGCAGTGTCAGGTGACCTTCTTTGGGAATATCGCCGTGAACTTCCTGAGGATGTGTGCAATTTTATGATGTCCGGTGTGTGTACAACTAATCGGAATCTAGCTATCTACGAGAATCTAATTATCGATACGAGCGTAGACGAGTATGTTTTTGCGCTAGATGTAGCGACTGGAGATCTTGTCTGGGAGACAGAGATTCTTGATTATAAAGCACACCCAGCAAACCAAAGTTCTGGCCCGATCATTGCAAAGGGCATGGTGATTTCTGGTCGCAGCTGTATGCCTAGTGCTGGACCTGAGGCCTGCGTGATAACGGCTCATGACGCAAGGACCGGAGAAGAGCTGTGGCGCCAGCGAACAATCCCTAGACCGGGTGAGCCGGGTGACGAGACCTGGGGTGGCGTGCCTTACGAGGAACGCAGGCATGTTGGTACATGGATGGCGCCAAGTTATGACCCAGATCTAAATCTAATATACATTGGCACGTCGGTCACGTCGCCAGCGCCGAAATTCATGTTGGGTGGGACGGAGAATACCCACCTGTATCACAACTCTACACTCGCACTGGATGCTGACACAGGGGAGATCGTCTGGTATTACCAGCATTTGAACGACAGCTGGGATCTTGACCATCCTTTTGAGCGATTGCTCGTTGATACAAACGTGCGGCCAAATCCCGAAGCTGTGGATTGGATTAATCCTCGCCTGCAGCCTGGGGAAAGACGACGTGTGGTAACAGGGATCCCTGGGAAAACTGGCATCGTGTACACCCTGGACCGCGTGACTGGGGAGTTTCTCTGGGCTACGCCTACCGTTGGCCAAAACGTGATTAGTGATATCAATGGTACGACGGGTGTGGTGACCGAGAACTCGGAGGTTGTGTTTAGTCGTTACGGAGAGGAAGTCTATACCTGTCCAACCGCTATGGGTGGAAAGGATTGGGAAGCGGGTGCTTATAGCCCGCGGACTAACACAATGTATATGCCCTTGCGAAACGCTTGTGCACGTATGGCGTCTTTAGACGATGGCGGAGATTCCCTCTATAGTCTAAGCATGCGGAATGAGCTGTCGCCTGGGACAGATCAGCTGGGCACAGTTAGGGCCATTTCCGCTGAATCTGGAGAAACGGTATGGACGTATGAGCAACGTGCGGCCACGATGTCGCTTGCGGTGACAGGAGGCGGTCTCGTCTTTGGTGGTGATGTCAATGGCCGGTTTCGTGCTCTTGATGATGAGACGGGTACTGTTCTCTGGGAAATCAACCTGGGGTCGCCAGTGAGTGGGTTTCCTGTTACCTATGCTGTTGACGGAAGACAGTATGTCGTTGCGGGTACGGGGACAGGTGGGAACGCCTCACGTTTTAGTTCGATGACACCAGAACTCCGTCCTAGTAGCGGCAGCAATATTTTTGTATTTGCGTTACCAGACTGAAGAGATGTGGGAGCAGCTGGTGAGACATAGTTGTGTAATGTTTCGCAATGGATCCATTGCGTGTGAGTGAATTGTGACAACAACTCAGTGGATGGGGAGACTCAGAATGGCCGGATTGGCGCTCCGCGGCCGGCCGGTGATTCTCAAGCCTAAACCGCCATTGTTTGATCTTAGGGATGACTTCTTTCCCAGAAAACGGCTTAGGAAGGTCTTGGAAAGAGAAGGGGCTGGATACCGAACTGCCAAGCCTTTTCCCCATGTCGTGATTGACGGGTTCCTGCAGAAGGCTGCTCTAAAGACTGTGCTTGGCGAGTTTGCCGAAGTCGATGGTGCCAAATGGAAGTCAGTAGACCGAGAGACAGAAGTAAAACTCTCCAATGAGAGCGAGTTAACTTTTGGTCCGTTTACTTGGAAATTGATTCACATTTTGAACTCAAGTTTTTTTTTGGAGTTTCTGGAGAGATTGACTGGTATTGATGGTCTGATTGCGGATTCACACCTACGTGGCGGTGGTCTGCATGAAATCAGACGAGGTGGAAAACTAGGTGTGCATGCTGACTTTAACTACCATCGCCGTCTTCGAATCTATAGACGCCTCAACCTGCTACTTTACTTAAACCGTAAATGGAAGGAAGAGTGGGGAGGGCATCTCGAGTTTTGGACTCGAGATATGAGTGCCTGCAGCAAGCGAATACTGCCACTGTTCAATCGTGCGGTTATCTTTGATACTTCAAGCTTCAGTCTCCACGGCCATCCGAGCCCTCTTGAATGCCCAGATAGTGAGTCACGTAAGTCAATCGCCCTCTACTACTACACTTCTGAATGTCCTGAGGACAAAGACAAGGCTCCTCATACCACGGTGTTTCGCTAGAGCCCATGTGTTGGAGTTATCCACATAACCTACGCTGAGCTGAAGCTTTAAACGCTGCTAGGTCTGCGTTTCAGAACCATGTTGCTAAAGGTGCTACTTACTCTCTTCAGTTCGAAATATCCTTCACTCTGTCTCCACTCGACTGAGGTGCCGATAGCTGTTGCAGTTCTACTAACGTGGGCCTTCGGCCATATTCTTGAAGGCTTCCGCAAGAGCGGCGAGGCGGGTCTGACTCCGACCGTTTAACTGTGATGCGGTAATGTCGAGTGAGCCTGCTGCTTCACTGAGGTCACCAGCGAGGTCAACATCAGACACAGTGGTATCCGGTTGGATTTGATCAACCCGGTCAAGCAGAGCAGCGAGCGTGGCTATTTCTTCAGTCGGAAGAGTGCTGCTCCGAGTGATTTGGTCAAGATAAGCTCTTGCGACTTGTGGCCGAGCAGACCAGCTGATGCGCCGCTGCTGTTGTGGATTGAAAGTTGCTGATGTGACAAGCGAAGCGGCTTCGATTTCATTCTGGGTTAACTCGTCGCTTGGCAGCAGTTCGAGGACATCCAGGCCACGGGCGATCTCAGTGGCGTAGATGAACCCGCGATACCAATACGCAGACCAGTAGCCGCCCATCACGAGCTCATCTGGATCGATAGGCCCGCGATCGAAATAGGCGACCTCAAACGGATTTGAGGAATCCGTGAAGTCGATCACTGAAATGCCGCCTTGGTACCAAGCTTGCAAGAAAAGGTCGCGTCCGGGTACCGGAATAAGGGAGCCGTTATGGGCGACACAGTTTTCTTCTTCTGTTTGAGGGGCTGGTAGCTTGAAGTAGCTTCTGAATTCCATTTTGCCGTCGACAATGTCAAAGATGGCGTCAGCACCCCATTCTCTGGGATCGGAAGCGCGGCAGCGAGCCCGTCCTCCGCCACCCCATTCATCCGTGAAGATCACTTTACTACCGTCATTATTGAAGGTTGCTGAGTGCCAGTAGGCGAAACCAGGATCGACGACTTGGTCAATTCTGGATGGATTGATGGGATCAGAAATATCCAGCAGAATACCGTTTCCGGAGCACGCTCCAGCCGCCAGTCCAATATCAGGGTAGACGGTGATGTCGTGGCACTGGCTGGTCTGCCTTGTAGTCTGAGTTCCTGGTCCGTGATCCCCCCCTTGCCAGAGTCCCGCGATGGCTCCAGATGCAGGGTCCGCGAAGATAAAAGGCCTGTTGACTACGCCCGCGTCTTGAGGGTGACCTAGGGGAATGCGAATGACATCAATCCTGAATAAGGCGGTATCAGGGTTCTCTTCAGGAGAATCGTCCGAGCAGCCTTCGAGTTCTTCTCCAGGGCGCACGGAGCTTGTGCCTGAGCCGTAGACGTAGACGTTGCCTTCATCGTCTGGGTCTGTCACGAGCGTGTGGGTATGTGAACCGCGGCAGGTTTGTACCGCTGCAACTTGTTTTGGAAGTCGCATGTCGCTGATGTCGAAGATGCGGATACCACGGAACCGTGCTTCGCTGACTGGTTCAGCGACACCCTGGAGCCCGCAATCCAGTCGTCCTCGAGTTTGCTCGACCGACATGATCAGAAGATTCCCGACCACTGATACATCTCCTTGACCTCCAGGGCACACTACGGAGCTAACAAGCTGGGGAGATGAGGGTGTCTCGGCGCGATAGGTGCTGAAGCCGTGGTAGTTACCTACGAACAACAAATCGTCCTTAAACGCGAGGTCTGTGTTGCCGAAGTTAAGTAATCCCGGCCTAGAGTCAGAGGTCGGAGCCTCTTCGACTTGGCTATCTTGGGTGCTCTCGTCGTCTGCTGTGTTCTCTTCGGTCGTAGCCTCTGCAGTGACAGCTTGAGACTGTTGACTCTGTACCTCTTCTGGTTCTCGCCTCATAGGCAGACCAGCGGGAGCGTGAGGGTCATAAAAACCCTCGGGTTTTGCCAACGTTGCTACGAGTGTCATGTTCAGGGAAGCTGTCCCTGCATCATAAAACCCAGCCTCAAGGTCGACCCGTGGGTCTGGAAACAGCTCGGCAAGCATGACGTCCATGCGATCTATTTCCATACTCTGGTCTGCTGTGATGTCAGACGTGAAGGCGAAGAGCTGGGAGTCCTGTGCCGTACCCCGTTGAGAGAGAAGATTGTCGACCATGGTTAATGCTCCACGGTGGTGCTTGATCATCAACTCTAGGAAAAGTAGATCGAACTCGGTGGCCTGCATGGCTTGGAGATTCTGCATCTCCTCTTGACTGAGCATACCTGGCATAGATACCCCAGCTCCGTGATGGGCATCTGGTTCGGGAACGGTCTGTCCACGAGTTTGAAGCCAATCCTGCATCATGGCGATCTCGTCTTCTTGGGATAGCTCGATTCGTTGCGCTAGGCGCCGCATGGTATCGCGGGCAGTTCGCGTAGATAGCAACTGGGTCATCTCAAGGGCCTGAGCATGATGGGCAATCATGCCTTGCATAAACTGCACATCAGCCTCAGTGAATTGGATGCCAGCCAGGTCTGAGGCCTCTGCCGCGGATATCTGTCGACTTGGCTCTCCTGGAGCACCGGGTTGAACGATCGGGGGCTGGGCCTGGCTCGTGGTGCTGCCCACGCCTAAAAACATGGAAGACAATGCCGCGATGGAGAAAAGATTGAAGCCAGCTCTTCGAAGGTTCATGGGAGTATCTCCGTTCCACCTGTTAGTTCTGTGCAGGTTCTCTCGAACAGGCCAATTGTAATGCGGTATAAACGCCAAAAGGAGTAAGAATATTGTAGCAATCATCATGTTCGGAGGAAGGCGCTAGCCTGATAAGGGATATCGTGGCACGGATATTTACCGGTGGTGCGTTTAGTTTTCTTTGTATGGGACCCTTGAAGTCATTGGATCAATCTGTGAAATTTCCTTTATGCTTTCGGTTCGTCCTGAAATGGAGGTTTGAATGCTCAACAGAAGACTACTTGGTTTTGTTGCCTCACTTTGTTTAGGGGCAGCCTGTTCATCTACACCAGCCTCAATGCCTGAGGCTATGGATGCGGTAAGTGTCTTGCAACCGGCACCTGGGGTGGATGTCGACCGTGACAAGGCTGTCGGTCAGGTCGTGGATGACCAGGGACTCTCTGGTTGGTATCCCCACGAGGGCAGTTTGTTGAAATATCGAGTTGCTATCAGGTTCGGTCAGGAGCCGAGCACGATGCCAGAAGGCTGGACCTTTGGTCGGGTGTCCTCGGTGGCAACCGATTCAAACAATCAAGTATTTGTGTTTCACCGTGGAGAGGTCGCTGACCCGATCATTGTCTTCGATTCTGAAGGAAATTATGTGCGTTCTTTTGGGCGAGGAATGTTTGGTAACGAACACGGTTTGCGGATTGACCGCCATGACAACGTGTGGGTCACAGACAATGGTGATCACCAAGTCATGAAGTTCAGCAACGAGGGTGAACTCCTATTGACGTTGGGCATCAAAGGGGAAGCCGGGACTACCGATGAAACATTCGATCGACCGGCCGACATTGCTTTTGGCGCTAACGACGAGGTGTATGTTGCCGACGGGTATGGCAACAATCGTGTCGTGAAGTACGACGCCGACGGGAGTTTCGTCACAACTTGGGGAGTCCCTGGCGGTGGTCCAGGGGAATTTAACCTTGTCCATTCGGTGGCCGTAGATTCTCAGGGACAGGTCTACGTCAGTGATCGCGAAAACAACCGAATCCAGATCTTCGACGAAAACGGCCAATTTTTGAGGATGTGGACCCACCTGGGTGCCACCCAAAATATCTATATTACGCCTGATGATCAGGTGTGGGTCATCACACACCGGGATAACATCGAGAACATTACCTACGACACGCTCGCCGGACGCATCATGCATCTCGACATCGAGACAGGAGAAATTCTTGGTGCTATGGAGAGCCCGGGTCATTGGATCGATGTGAGTGATACCGGGGATATCTTTATCGGGAGCCTTACGGGCAATGTGTTCAGGTGGTATGAAGGTCCATGGAGAGGGATGGGTCGCTAGTCTGGAATTGGGAGTGATCGGGTTTGGGGTAGGACAGGCATGGGTTGGTTCAGTGCATCCTAGAAGCCGATTGCCGGTGCGATCCGCTTCTATTGTTAGCTTGGTGGTGGCAGTGAAATCCGACCTGGCGAGCACCCGTCTAGTGTGACGGGCGCACAAATGGGTCTGAGTCATCTGCTGGTCTTGTGTTTCAGCAGAGGCGTGAGAGTGTTGGCCTAGGTAGTGGCGTCTGAAAGAATGTGTGCCAAAGCGGGACATGCAAAATGAGGTATGTGATGCAAGTAACGAGATTGTTTTTCTTGCTGGTCGCCGGATTGACTGTGCTGGGAAGTGTTGGGGTGGCTGAGCAGAATCCAACTGTTGCACCGAGTGGTCTGCCATGCAGTCCGGTTGGAGACATTCAGTTTGTCTGTGATCTGGTTAGTCCCGAAGATCTAGCGGTTGTACCAGGTTCAGAGTGGGTGATCGCCTCAGGCAATCGAGCGGGAGGACGAATTCACCTTATTCACGTTAATGACAAGACCTCTTCTGTTCTTTTTCCGGGTGGTGATCAGATTGAGCGCCTCGACAACGACACATATCCAAGCTGCCCTGGACCGATTGATGCCAACGAAGGAGATGCTTTCAATGCCCACGGGTTGTACCTAAAACCCGGTCAAGGTGGGGTGCATACTTTGTATGTAGTGCATCATGGTAATAGGGAATCGGTCGAGGTGTTTGAAGTAGATGGTCGGTCGATCCCGACCATTGTGTGGGTGGGGTGTGCAATTGCCCCAGACGGGCTTGGTCTCAATGGTGTCGTTGCTTTGCCTGAGGGCGGATTTGCAGCAACGAGCCCTCGTACCGGAGACGTATGGGAATGGCATACCGGATCAGGATGGATGCAAATACCTGGTAGTCAAGATACTGCTCCTAATGGACTGGAGATCTCAGCGGATGGGGAATCGTTATATATTGCCGGGTGGGCTGAGGAGAAATTGACGCGGCTTTCTCGCAATAAGAACCCGCTTGAAAAGCAGGTCGTTGATTTAGGATTCAGGCCGGACAACCTTCGGATGTCCCTTGATGGTTCTGTGATATTCGCTGCAGGTCACGGCAACATCCAGAACCCAAGAGCCCCGTTACAAGAGACTTCGAATATTGCAGCTATCAACCCACACACTTTAGCGGTTGAGCGAATATTTCAGCATCCTGCGATGGTAGGGTTCGTGGCCGCGACCACAGCAATTCAAATTGGAAATGAAATGTGGCTTGGGACCCATCGCGGTGAGAGAGTGGCATATATGCCAGCCCCCTAACCTGTTTTGTTTGCGCGGTTGAAGGGTGCCCGACACAAGTGGCATTGATTTGAGATGTAGCGAATGCCGGAAGGGTTCCAGGCTCTCGCAGAGTTCGGGTTGACTCGAACGGGCTCCCGAGAAGCAATGCTATCAATGGCTGGCAACTAGTGCTTCGATAGTGGCTGGGAACAGGAATGTGTGGCTGTCGCTGCTCCAGGGTGTCTTGGGTCTAAAGCGATGGCCTGCTTCGATCCCGCGCTTGCTGTCTTGGTGAAGGATTGTCGGTATTCATATCCCATTGGATTTACCCATCCTAAATATCTGATGTGGTCGAAGCCGTGGCGATTTGCGGAGGTAGATCGTCGGGTTTTGACCTAAGTTGACCGAATCATGACCTTTGACTTGACTTGTCTATCAACACTGAGGAGCGATAAGACGAAGATTGCACTGTCGTTGGAAGACATGGAGAGACTGGAGTCTTTCTTCAGAGAATCATTCAGGATTCAAAAGTTACCTGACAACTACGACTTGTTGTCTTTGATTCGTGATGCCTGCGGAAGGGCGACAGCTGAAAGATATAGAGACTTGGATGAGAAACGAGGTCAGGTATCAGGTTCTGGTGATGCAGCTGAGGCAAAGAAAAAATTTTTTGATTTAATTAGCGCTGATCCACTTCTTGGTCTCGTTCATTCCACAAGATGGCCCTTCATTATTGACAGTGCTGCTTATCTAACGGCACTGACCCGTGCGTTAGAGCTTCAGGGCCCTTTTCTTGATATTGGTTGCCACGGTGGTTACCAAGCGATCTGTCTTGCAACAGAATGCGAACTGGAAGGGCGAGGGGTTGATGTAAGTGAAGCGGCCGTTCGCTACGCTAGTACGCAAGCCAAAGAGCTTGGTATTACCTCCTCCCGGTTGACGTTCGACTCACGAAGAATCGGTGACGAGATGCCTTTAGGAGGCTATCGACTTGTCTATTCGATCAACGGTCCGATCACCCTCGATGAGCGTTCTTTTGTGGAGCTGTTGAACGTCCTTCAGGTTGGAGGCTTGTTTGTTTGGGTAGGAAATGCTTCTGAACTCAATTTTGCTGAGTTGCACAGTGCTCTCAACAGGGTGGGGTTGTCGTTATTGTTGGCAGACGTCATTGGCGGCTGGAACGGCAAGGTGTTCATGGCACGAGCAGTGCTCGTGATTGGGTATCAACAGATATCAGGTGAAAGCCAGGATGTGGGGACTGAGCTCGATTCTGTGTGGCAGGGGTTTTCGAGCTACTGCAATGTTAGCGGCCGAGGTTCTTCAGACAAGACTTTGTCCAAATATCGTAGCTGGGTGACATTTGGTGCCTCAGAAGGAGAACGAGTTCGCGTGTGAGATGGGTCGGCTCGCTCGAGGAAGAGGCTATTTGTCCAGAAAATGGGGTTTTGGCTGACATTCTTGACTTGAAGCCTGGTGAACAGCGTGGGGCAGATACTGATACAGGCAGCATCAGGGGGAGTGTTGTGGATGGGGCTTGGCTGATCGCTGTCCCAAGCTTTATGCTGACCCAGAGGATTGAGCAGTGTGTATAGGAACCCGGATTAGGAGGGAGTCATGATGAGGACCCTTATCGTAATACCGCTGGGGTTACTGTTTCTGGTGTCGTCAGTCCAGGGTCAAGCCGCTGAGGAACCGGTTCAATTGACCTATGGCGAAGTGTCCGGTGTGGCGCTGGAAAATGGGGTAACCGTATTTCGTGGTATCCCATTTGCAGCACCTCCTGTCGGCAGCCTACGCTGGCGCCCACCTCAACCTCCTATTCCTTGGCAGGGGGTTCGGGTAGCAGATACCTTCGGTCCAGCCTGTATTCAGCGACGCGCATCGCTGATGAGTGAGGATTGTCTTTATTTGAATGTGTGGACTAAGGCAGAGGCTGGCCAACAGCCTCTGCCGGTGATGGTCTGGATTCACGGTGGTGGGTGGAGTTCGGGTTCAACTGATCGCGAGATTTACGATGGGTCCGGCTTTGCCGACAAAGGGGTAGTTCTGGTTTCGGTGAACTACCGGATGAATGCTTTCGGCTTTATGGCTCACCCAGCCCTATCGGAGGAGTCTGAGCGAGGGGTGTCCGGTAACTATGGAATTTTGGACCACCTGGCGGCGCTTGAGTGGGTGCAGCAGAACATTCGTAGCTTCGGCGGGGACCCAGGCAATGTCACCATCTTTGGAGAATCGGCTGGCGGGGCCAGCGTCTATGCACTGTTGGCTAGTCCGCTTGCCAAGGGATTGTTTCATCGGGCTATTTCGGAGAGCACTTGGATTACGTCTACTAATGTGACACATCTGACCCGCCATAATGGTTTTTCAGCGAGTGCTGAGGAGCGAGGTCGTCGCGCGGTTGCCGCGAAGTTGGTCGAGTTGAATCAGGCTGACGACGACGATGCACTGGCGCAGATGCGGGATCTATCGGCGAACGACATTATGGCTATGGAGTTCAGCGTGTCGCTGGCGGAAGACGGTTGGGTGCTACCGAAGTCACCCGCAGAGATTTTCCGAGAGGGGTCACACAACGTGGTCCCGTTACTGGCCGGGGTGAATGATGGAGAGGGACTTTTGTACGTTCGGCCAGACCGTACGTTTGCGACATTGGCAGAACAACGGAGTGAGCGTTTAGCGGAGTGGGGAGAGCTGGGTGGCGGACTAGCGGACTATTACTTGGCCAGGACGTTGGACGACCTTTACACGAGTGAGGTCGACTATCACTCGGATGTCCGGTTTGTACGCGGAAGCAGGGAGATTCTCACTGCGATGTCGAAGACGTCTGCTGATACCTTCATGTATGTATTTACGCGGAACCTGCGTGACCCAAGTGAGCGCGCTCCTCACGCAATGGAACTTCGCTACGTGTTTCAGACCTTGCCTGCCGATGCCCCAGAAGTGGATCAACGCATTTCCCAGTTAATCAGTGACTATTGGGTCAAGTTTGCCACAAGCGGTGATCCTAATGGAGCCGGATTGCCGCCTTGGGCCCCCTATGATGCGGAACGGCAGGTCTATCAAGTGATTGGTGTAGACGTGGAACAAGGAGCTGAATTTAGGCGGAAAGAGCTAGACGCTCTAGACCGCTATTTTGTCGCAACTTACGAAAGCGCCACGGGCAACTAATGTGGAGGAGGGAGGTACGTTCCCTCCCTCACTTTTAGCTGCGCGTCAAACAGCCACTGGGTAAAACCAGTATTACTTCGGTGAAGCGAGGCTTTTGATTAAAGCCTTACAACTTGAGTGAAACCCAAAGAACATACAGCGAAGAGAGCCTGCGTGTGAGGCACTGATCAGTTGGCTGTCCTGGTCCAGTACATACACCCTGGTCCAGAGTTGTCTCCCATGGATATTTCGTGCGTAATTTCGAGAGTGTTCAAGTCAAGCACTGCAACTCTGTCTGCGTCCCTTAAGCCGAGGTAGGCTTGAGAGCCATCAGGTGCGATGAGGATTGCCCCGTCACCGGTATCCTTGTTGTCTAGTGTGACTCGTTTAAGTTCTGTTCGAGACGCAGCGTCTATCACCACAAGGGATGCAGCCTCACCGTCAATGACTAAAACTTTGTTGTCTGGTGTGAACTTTAGACGGTTTGCGTCTTTCATCCCTAGAGTCAACGTTTCTACTACCCTCCGGCTTGAAATATCGATAATTGACACGTTGCCATCGTTCCTAGTGGCCGTCCAGAGTTCTTGTCGGTTCGGTGAGAGGTCGAGACCTTCTGGTAATTCTCCGGGGATGGGAATGACAGTTAGCTGGGCCTGGGAGGGTCCATCTAGGGCGTTGCCGACCATTGTTATCGTGTTAGATTGGGTATTTGGCATGAACATCGTGTTTGTGTCCTGATCTAGGACAAGCATGTGTGTGCCATCTTGGCCTATTCCGAGTGTCCAAGCGATTTCGTCGGTTGATGGGTCGTAGCGCCCGATGGACTTGTAGCCTTCAATCGTGAAGTAGACCTTGCCGTTATGAAAAAGAACATCGTGGGGTCTACTCCCGGCACCTGGATTGATCCGCCGGGTCTCTCTTCTGGCCGCTAGATCGATTACGGAGATTCCGTCCACCATGCTCGAGACAAATGCATGCCGTCCGTCTGGGGTTGCAGTTACCTCGTGTGGGTCTCTTCCAGTTGGAACTCGTCCGACGACTGTCCGGGTTGTCGGGTCAACGATTGCAAGGGCACTGGCATCCCTGAGTAAAACGAGAAGCTGGCCGGCTGGTTGGGCCTGGGCGTTTGCAGCACCCAGTGGATAGAGAATTGGGCCCAAAGACAACCAGACGAATAACTGAAGAATTGTTTGGAATGGCCTCACTTGTAACCTCCCTGTAACGATTTGTATGTATGTATAGTCGATCTGGTGCCCAATATTCCATTTGGATTCAGGATTACAGGGAAGGGAGTCGGTGTAGAGCTCTCGAAGTTTAGGTTGGTGTCCCACTCCCTGGGTGTGGGTGTATTCTGTAGTGGGGCCATCGGGTTAGCCGGTAGCGTTTTGATAATCCGCACGATTCTACTCCCTCTGAACCCAGCATCTCATATGAGCAAGAGGGGCGATATTGAACCCTCTACAAGCTAGCGGTAAGATCCACACGTCGAGGCGAAAGGCCGGCTGGTGGGGTCCAGGGGCCTGCCTCGAGCCGGTGGTCGATGTTTAGCTCGACTGGTCTTGCTGTGAGGGTTAGCCGTATGTCCACCCGACCGATTGATGACTTGCGAGTCCGTGCGGAACAGGGGGACTCTGAGGCTCAGTTCAATGTTGGGATGATGTACGCAACCGGTCGTGGCGTCTGGCAAAATGATGCTGCAGCAGCCTATTGGTTTCGTCAGGCGGCTGAGCAGGGAGTGCCGGAGGCCATGACAAAGTTGGGTGTGATGTGCGGTATGGGTCGAGGAATGATGCAAGATGGGGCCGAAGCCGTCCGTTGGTATCGGCGCGCTGTTGACTGGTGGCTCCAGTCGGCCGAAGCTGGTGACCCTTCAGCGATGTCTAATTTGGGCACTCGCTATGCGAGCGGTTGGGGTGTGTCCCAGGACTACGTGAAGGCATATATGTGGAGGAGCCTTGCGGTGTTCCGACTTTCCGGGGAGAAACGGGAACAGTTGCTGAAGACTCGCGATTCTCTAGCGAACCTGATGACCGTGGAAGATCTTACTGAAGCCGAACGCCTGGTTCATGCTTGGGAAGCCCTGCATCCCCAGAATCCCTAATTCTGCCGTGCTGAACGGGCAGCCAATTTAGAAAGCCTGTTGCTGTGATTCGTCTCCGGTGGAATGACTAAATTGTTAGACCCTCCGATAGGTCGTCTAGGCAGAACTGAAGGACTCGGCAGGATTGGATGTTTCGCCTTCTGGACCCTCGGAATCATGTGGGCGTGTGGAATGCAATCCCCAGAGCTCTCCAACAAGGCTCCATCTGGTGCGGTTGTCGAGTATCGAGAGGGTCCATCCGCAGAAGAACTGTCCAGAGAGACTGTGGTGGTCATGCTTGGTACTGGAACGCCTATTCCTAGTTCCCGTCGAGCTGGAGCCAGTGTAGCTGTGATTCACAAAGGAGAGGCGTATCTGTTCGATGTCGGCGGCGGTGCAGTGAGAAATGCGACGGTCGCTCGTTACAGATACGACATCCCCTCTTTATATCCGACACAAATCTGTTGTGTGTTCTTGACGCATTTGCACAATGACCATACTCAGGATCTAGCTGAGCTGGCGACCAGCATGTGGTGGCGAAGACGGTGGCAACTCAGGGTTTGGGGACCTCCTGGTCTGGCTGATCTGCTGGCCGGGGTAGATCAGCTTATGGGGCCAGACCGTGCGATTCGGATGTCCGGGAATCAGCCCATTCGCTACCCAGACGGTGCTCAGGTCCAACTCATGGAAACCAAGCCTGGCATAGTGTTTGCTGAAGGCGACCTTACGATTGAAGCATTTGATGTATCGCACGGTAATGCTGTGGCGTTTGGATTTCGTATCGTTACCGACAACAAGTCGGTGGTGATCTCGGGCGACACGACCTATAGCGAGACGCTGCTTGAGAAAGCTCGTGGGGTGGACGTCCTGATTCATGAAGTGATTAGTGATGCGGGCCTACTGCAGAACGATAGAGATTTTCAGGACTACCATCGGGCTTCACACACTCGGGCGAGCGAGTTGGCGAGACTGGCGACGGAAGCGCAACCAAGCCTGCTGGTTTTATACCATGGCCTGCTGTATGGACTACAAGAATCTGTGCTTCTAGATGAGGTGCGGGCTGGATACTCGGGTGAGACTGTTCTGGCAAATGATCTAGATGTGTTCTAGTTCAGTTCAAAGCTTTTGTAGGGTGCCAAGTGTGTATGAATGCCAACCATGCCGTGAAGCTGAGGGTCCTGCTCTGACTAGAGGCCTTCCAAAGTAAGTGGGGTATGGGAACCAGTGAGATGAAATGATCGTGTGATGAGGGTTGACTCTTAAATGAGGCGGTCTGCGGAGTCCTTCGCGCATTCTTCCTCCAAGCAGTCGAAGTGTTGCGCCCACTGCCGCGGGGGAGAGCTCCCCTAAGTCAGGGCTCCCCGCTTGTCTAGAGTTGCCTACCGGTCAACCTATTTGCGTGGGTTTCACCAACCGACGGCTTGTCCGTCTTTCCGGTGATCTGAGCCGGCCCGGTAGACACCGTTGACGGGTAAATCCTCTGTGGTACTCCGTGAGTCGAATATTGGTTCGGGCAATGAAGGGTCTGGCGTGAAGAGGATCCCTTGATAGCCGCCAACAGCTCCACCATCCACGGGTCTAACTTGGTGTCCCTTGGCACTGAGAGCTTCTCCCACGGCTGCGAACAGATGTTCCTCGAGAGAAAGTAGATTGCGAGTTTGACTGTGGGTGAATCTCGCTGCATCAGTGGTCATTTGTACGTTCATTCCCAGATCAATAAGGTTGACCATGTGCTGCGCATGAGTTTCTGGTTGTACAGCTCCACCCATGTTGCCAAATGTCATCAAGGGTTGGCCTTCCTCCATTACGAAGCCAGCAATGATTGTGTGAAAAGGTCGTTTGTGAGGGGCAACGACATTTGGACTGGTTGGATCAAGTGAGAACGCTGACCCTCGGTTGTGTAACACAAATCCATAGGGAGCGACTGTTGCGCCACTTCCATAGACGCCGAACACGCTGTGAATCAGCGAGACCATGTTGCCCCACCGGTCAGCGGTCGTGAGGTAGATCGTGCCACCATCTAGACCGCCTTGGACTGAGGGCGCTGCGGCTGCTTCTGGATCGATCCGGTCACATAGGGTGGCGGCGTATGCCTTCGAGAGCAGTTCGTCGATAGGGATATCAGCAAACTTCGGGTCGGCGTTGTATGCCTGAAGGTCGGAGTAGGCCAGTTTTTTAGCCTCGACCATCAAATGCCAATACATTGGGTTCATCGGTCCCAGTTGGGCTAGGTTCATCCCCAATTTCGGAACGCAAACCTCCAGTATGTTCAACATCTCGAGAGCGGCAAATCCTTGGCCCGGCGGGGGCAGCTGGAAAACGTCGTAACCGTGATAGTTGGTAGAAACAGGTTCGACCCACTCTGACTCGAATTCAGCCAGGTCGTCGAGGGTCATTATTCCATTGTTGGCCTGAACCTTCCGGACAATTGCCTCGGCGATCTCACCGCGATAGAAACCGTCTCGACCTTCACGCTGCAAGAGGCGCAACGCTTTGCCGAGGTCCGGGTTGGCGATGACGCTATATAAGTCAGGAACCTGTCCTCCTGGCAAGAAGGCCTCTCTTGAATCTTGGTCTTCACCTAGGCGGCTTGACACAGCCTGCAGGTCTCTGTGTCGGCGTTCGGCTTGTCCCCAGCCCTCCTCTGCGGTTTGTGCAGCTCGCTCAAATGCTTCCCTGAAGGTGATGCTGCCGAATCTTTGTAGAAGTGCGTCATACCCGGAGATGGCACCAGGAACAGTGGCTGCATTTACACCCCTTCCAGGTACACGGTCGACTCCGAGGTGGTCGGTGAAGAACTCGGGTGTCCAACCAGCCGGAGCCCATCCGGCTGAGTTCAGCGCGTAGAGTTGTTTGTCTCGTGCTGACCACACCAGTGCGAACAAGTCGCCTCCAATGCCGGTGTCGTTTTGGGACGTTACATCCAAAACTGCACCTGCCGCCACGGCAGCGTCGATGGCGTTTCCTCCCTGCCGAAGTATCTCTAGTCCAGCTTCGGCAGCGAGAGGGTCGCTGGTCGCTACGATGCCATGCCTGGCTATCACTTCGGACCGACCCTGGGCTCTCCATCCTTGGGCCCTGGAACCTGGGACGGTGTCAATAGCAGCGGAAGGGGTCGGTTGGTCGACTGAGGGCCTCCCAAAAGCATTGGAAGATTGACCGTTCACAGCAGTTGACCACACGGTAGCGGCCATAAGCGTGACAATAGCGGTGGCTCCGAGTTCAGATCGGCGACTTCGGTAATTCTGACTTTGCATCCTGAGAATATTGTTGCTCATGCCAGCCCTTCCTTAGACAGCGGGATACAGCTTAGTCATTTTCTTCGATCGTGCCATATTCCGGAAGGAACTTTGTACAAGAAATATAGACAAGGTTGATTTGGTCGAGTGCTCGAGGTGGTAGGTGAGAGATTCTCAGTCGCCTTAGGCGAACGTAGTAAGGCTTATAGGCATCCCAAAACTTTATTGATGGAGTTTGGGATTTGTTAAATTTGAGGTATCGCTTTTCTTAATAGACCCACATACGGGTCAGCCGGTTGAACCGCTGAAAACCCTACGATAGAGTAAACCCACTCAAAACTGATGAATCTCGGCCTGAGCTGGCGGGGCTAGAATTTTGCAAAAGGAGCCGCCTGATGAAGAGGATGTTTCGAGCGACGTTAGCTGGTCTGACTAACTTTATGGCTGGTGCCGTGTTCGCAGGGGTAGCGATCGCACAGCCTCAATCTACGGATGATTTCGAGTCTGTTACCGATGAGATGTTACAAGCGCCGGCCCCTGAAGACTGGTTGATGTGGCGTCGTACCCTGGATAGTTGGGGATACAGCCCGCTTGATCAAATCACCAAAGACAATGCCGACGAGTTACAGATGGTCTGGACGAGGGGACTGACGGATGGCTTTCAGTCAGGTACCCCTTTGGTGCACGCTGGGGTCATGTATATGCCAAACCCCAATGATGTGATTCAGGCCATAGACGCCTCGACGGGAGACTTGATTTGGGAACACCGCCGCGAGATTCCGGATGATGTCCGTCGGGGTGGTTTGACGGGTAACAATCGGAACATCGCGATCTACGATAATTTGATCATCGACACCAGCATGGATGCCCATGTCTTCGCCCTCTTAGCAACGACTGGTGAAGTGGTATGGGATACACAGGTTTTCGACCACACGGTGCATCCAGTGTTGCAAGGGTCTGGTCCGATCATCGCTAATGGAAAGGCAATCACAGGGCGAAGCTGTTCGCAGAGAGGAGGGCCTGAGTCCTGTGTCGTTACTGCGCATGATGCAAGGACTGGCGAAGAGGTTTGGCGGAGGCGTCTGATACCGGCACCTGGTGAACCTGGGGATGAGACTTGGGGCGATGTTGCCTATGAAGATCGCAAGCATGTCGGGGCCTGGATGGTGCCTAGTTACGATCCGGTGCTGGACCTTGTGTACATTGGTACTTCCGTGACTGCTCCGGCGCCCAAGTTTCTGCTCGGAGGTGTCGAAAATCAGCACCTTTACCACAACTCTACGCTGGCTCTTGATGCCGACAGTGGTGAGATCGTGTGGTATTACCAGCATCTGAACGATCACTGGGACCTCGATCACCCGTTTGAGCGGCTGTTGGTGGATACGGCGGTGGCCCCGGACCCGACCCAGGTGAGCTGGATCAATCCGAGGTTGTCGATGGGCGAAACCCGCCAGGTTGTGACAGGTATTCCTGGGAAAACGGGAGTGGTCTACACATTGGACCGTGCTACGGGTGAATTCCTATGGGCGACTCCAACGGTTACCCAGAATGTGATCAGCAATATTGATGGTGCTTCTGGAGACGTGGCTGAGAACAGCGAAGTCGTTTTTAGCGCGTTAGGACAAGAGGTTTTTGCATGCCCTACCTGGAACGGTGGTAAAGATTGGGAGGCGGGTGCCTACAGCCCTCTGACCAACACAATGTATATGCCTCTTCGTAACACCTGCGCGCGGATGATGGCTGCGACCACCTTTTCCGAGGAGACTCCAGCTGGGCCCAATGAGAGCCGATCAGAGGGCTATGCCATCGCCTACCGGCATCAGCTTACTCCAGGCACCGAGTATGCCGGTACTGTCCGTGCGATCTCGGTTGAAACTGGTGAGACCCTGTGGCTACATGAACAACGGGCGGCGACGATGTCTCTGGTGACAACGGGTGGTGGCCTCGTTTTTGGCGGGGATGTCAATGGGCGTTTTCGCGCCTTTGACGATGAAACTGGTGAGGTGTTGTGGGAGATCAACCTGGGATCACCAGTCACAGGATTTCCGGTGAGTTTTTCGGTTGACGGGCGGCAGTATGTCGCCGCCAGCACAGGTCGAGGGGGAACCTCCTCTCATTTTACCCGTTTAACACCGGAGCTTCGTCCTAGCCAGGGTAATAACCTGTTTGTATTTGCTCTACCCGACAGGGACTAAGTGGTCGATTTTGGTACTCTTCCTGTCGAAGATGGGTGCCTAGACGGTTCCTTTGCGGGGTCCATTCTAGAATCCGAAAAGCTGAACGCGGCCAGTGTCCCCAATCGTGAATGGGGCGAAGGCACAGTTGTAGTTTTGGCTGAGTGGCAGGCTACTACCCGTTCTCGTGTGAAGCCTTGAAAGATCCTAAAAACCATTGGTGCTGATGGGCCGGCGGTGGAAGTGAGCCGATTTCGTGGTTCTCTGTGTTGAACAGGCTTCCAGCCAGCGGTAGAATTGGCGTCTAATAATATCGCGAGACCAAGGAGCGCCCATGAATCTTCGCGCTGGCGTCATCGGTGTTGTTTTGACTGTCTTGGGGGTTGGGTCCGCCCAGTATCTATCTCGTCATCTTCAGGCGGCCTCATTACCAATACAAAACCCGCAGGAATCTTTAGACTTCAATCAGGATGTACGCCCGGTGCTCGCCGAGGCCTGTTTCGCCTGTCACGGACCTGCGGACGCTACCCGGCAAGCCGACCTACGGCTCGACACAAGTGATTTCATCGATAGTGTCGTGGTGCCGGGCGATGCAGAAGGGAGTCGGTTGTTCCAGCGGTTGACGACGGACGAGTCGATCGGTCGAATGCCGCCCGTTTCGTCTGGTCGGTCGTTGACTGCCGAGCAGATCGACTTGGTTCGGCGATGGATAGATGCTGGAGCTGAGTGGGGGAGTGAACTGGCGTCTGCGGATGGAGGAGGGACACCGGTCGCAGCGCGTTCGGTGGATTTTGCCCGTGAAGTGCGGCCGCTTCTTTCGGAGAACTGCTTCACCTGTCATGGGCCAGACGAGGGCTCCAGGCAGCGGGGCTTGCGGTTGGATGTGCCGGAGGGGCCGTTCGCCGACCGGGGCCAGTTTGGAGGACCGGTTATCGTCCCGGGGAATGCTGATGACAGCTTGTTGATTCACCGCGTGAGTGCCAATGACTTGGCTGTACGGATGCCCTTCAGGCGAGGAACGGTGTCTGCCGTTGAGCCAGGGGGTGAGGAGGACGGGCTGACCGCCAGCGAGGTCGAGACACTCCGCCTGTGGATCGACCAAGGCGCCGAATGGCAGTCGCACTGGGCTTTCATCCCCCCAGAGCGTCCTGAGCTTCCAGGCGTTGTCGACGACGAATGGATTCGCAAGCCGATCGATCACTTCGTTCTGTCTCGACTTGAGGAGGAAGGGCGAACGCCTTCGGCGGAAGCCGATCTGATGACTCTGATCAGGCGTTCGACGCTTGATTTGACCGGACTGCCTCCGACCGAGGAACTCATCGCAGCAGCACTCAATGACGACTCGCCAGACGCTTACGAGCGACACATCGATCGATTGCTTGCGTCGCCAGGCTATGGGGAGCGGATGGCGGGAGAGTGGCTCGATGGTGCCCGTTACGCTGATACGAGCGGATATCAGACCGATGCAGAGCGGACGATGTGGCCGTATCGTGATTGGGTGATCAACGCTTACAACTCCAATATGCCCTTTGACCAGTTCACCGTCGATCAGCTGGCCGGTGATCTGCTTCCGGATGCCACCGTCGACCAGAAGATCGCCACAGCGTTCAATCGAAACCATAGTCAAAACGGCGAGGGGGGCATCATTCCGGAAGAGTTCCTTGTCGAGAACGTGGTTGATCGTGTAGCCACAACATCGACGGTGTGGATGGGGTTAACGCTTGGTTGTGCACGGTGTCACGACCACAAGTTCGATCCGCTTACCCAAAAAGAGTTTTACGAGGTCTTTGCTTACTTCAACAACGTTCCAGAGCGTGGCAAGGCGTTCAAGTATGGCAACTCACCTCCTTATATTACGGCCCCAACCGATGACAACTATGCCGAGCTAGCGCAGCTTGACGGGGAGATAGACACTGCCCGGGAGGTGTTTGCGGATTTTGAGAGGGAGGCAACTGCGGGGCAGGCGGTCTGGGAAGAGTCGCTCCAGAGTGCGTGGCGTGTCGACTGGGTGTTGCGAGATCAGCTTCTGGTGCATCACCCGCTCAATGGTGACATCGCTGGTGTCTATACCGGGGAGCCAATTGTCGTCTCGCCCTCGGTGACTGCCGGCTTGCGCGCGAACCGACCGCCTCCAGAGGTTACGCTTCCTGTGGCCGTGACAATGGAGGGTGGCCTGCCGAGCTTTGTTCCAGGCAAAGTTGGAGAGGCTCTCAGTTTTGACGGTCAGCGGTTTGTCAACGCCGGCGATATTGGCAACTTCACTTACAACGACCCGTTCTCGGTGGCTGTCTGGATCTATCCCACGGTGGACAACGGCGTCATCGTCTCTCGCGCACTCGCCGGTGACGAGGGAGAGCGGGGGTGGGGGGTCTATCTCGTCGATGGGAAGATTCAGGTCAACCTAGCGCAACGGTATATGGACGACGGCTTACGGGTGGTCACGACAGATGAGCTGCCGCTCAATGAATGGCAGCACTTGACGGTCACTTACGATGGCAAGAAGATGCCGGGCGGATTTGTCGTGTATCTCAATGCTGAGTCGGTTTCGCTTGAGACCGAGACAGACGGGATCAATAACCCTATACGCACGCGAGAACCCTTACGCATTGGAGCCAGTGGTTCCGCTCCCGATGGCTCAGGTGCTACCGAATCTAGACCACGCTTTGAGGGCATGATCGACGATGTGAGGGTTTACGCGAAGGTGCTGACTCCGGCCGAGGCGGCGGTCGTTGCGACTGCTGAGTCGCTGAGCGATATCGCTAGGATCGCGCCAGCCAGCCGAACCTCTGGCCAGTCAGAGAAGTTGCGGCTTGCGTTTCTTGATCAATACGCGTCAGTGGAGATCCAGGATGCGTGGCGCCATCTCAAAGGTTTGGAGCGGCGGCGGGCAGAGCTCTGGGATAGCTTCCCGACTGTCATGGTGATGGAGGAAATGGACCCGCCCAAAGAGACGCACCGGTTGATTCGCGGTGCGTATGACGTGCCCGGAGAGCGTGTGAGTCCTGGTGTTCCTGCAATCCTCCCTCCTGTGAATGAGAACGAAGCCCCTAATCGTCTGGCCTTCGCCCGCTGGCTCGTTCAGCCGGATCATCCCCTGACGGCTCGGGTCGCCGTGAACCGGTTCTGGCAGATGTATTTCGGGACCGGTCTTGTGAAGACGGCTGAGAACTTCGGAACTCAGGGAGAATACCCAAGTCATCCCGAACTCCTGGATTGGCTTGCGACCACGTTTATCGATTCTGGATGGGACGTCAAGGCACTGCAACGGGCGATTGTGACGAGTGCCACCTATCGTCAGTCGTCAACCATCGTCCCGGAGTTGCTCGAGCAAGACCCCGAGAACCGTCTGCTTGCTCGAGGGCCACGGCTCCGTCTGCCAGCGCCGGCGATCCGAGACCAGGCACTAGCTGTGGCTGGATTGCTCGTAGCTCAGGTGGGCGGCCCACCGGTGAAGCCCTATCAGCCGGAGGGGTTGTGGGAGCAGGCAGCCAGTCAGGATTACCTGCAATCTGAGGGTGACAACTTGTATCGGCGAAGCCTGTATACCTTCTGGAAACGGACACTCGCTCCTCCGGCGATGCTGGCGTTCGATTCGGCGACACGTGAGACCTGTATCGTTCGCTTGGGGAGGACGAACTCGCCCCTGCAGGCCTTAAACCTGATGAACGACGTCACCTATGTGGAGGCATCTCGGATGTTGGCCGAGCGGATGATGGCCGAAGGTGGGGAGACACCGGAGGAGCGTATCGATTTCGCATACCGTCTCGCGACGGCACACCGCCCACGACCTGAGGCACGGGCCGTACTGGCGGACAGCTTTTACAGCTCCGTTGACCGCTTCCAGGCCGACCGGCAGGCGGCGCTGGATTTCCTCAATGTTGGAGAGCACCCGCGGAACGAGACCTTGGATATAGCGGAACTGGCCTCGTACACCATGACGGCCAGTCTGATCTTGAACCTCGACCGGACCATCACAAAGGACTAGCCATGGATTCGAATACAGATCTGCAACGGCTGTTGACACGGCGCCGGTTTCTCGAGCTCTCACGCACCGGTATTGGTGCGGCCGCCCTCGGAACACTGTGGCAGCAGGATGTGCTGGGGCAGGGGACCAAATCTCCGGTGGACTCGGTCGGCGGGTTGGCAGGACTGCCTCATTTTGCCCCGAAAGCCAAACGCGTAATCTATTTGTTTCAGGCAGGCGCCCCATCACAGCACGAGCTTTGGGAATACAAGCCGAAGGTGGTGGAACTGCGGGGGACTGAGCTCCCAGAGTCTGTCCGGGCTGGACAACGTCTGACCACGATGACTGCCTCTCAGGCAAGCTTCCCCGTCATTCCATCCATTTTTCCGTTCGCCCAGCATGGGGAAACGGGAGCGTGGGTCAGCGAGCTCATGCCCCACACGGCGAAGATTGTTGACGAGCTCTGCTTCATCCGCACGATGCATACCGAAGCGATCAACCATGACCCCGGTGTTACGTTCTTCCAGACCGGCGCGCAGCTCGCGGGTCGACCGAGTATGGGCGCTTGGCTCTCTTATGGGCTCGGCAGTATGAATAGTGATCTGCCGACCTTTGTTGCTATGGTCTCGAATCGTGGTGGGAACCCGGTCTACGACCGGTTGTGGGGCAACGGGTTTCTCCCTTCTGAATATCAGGGCGTTAAATTTCTGTCTACCGGTGACCCAGTACTCTATTTGTCGAACCCGCCAGGGGTTGATCGAACCGCCCGCCGGCGGTTCCTCGACGATCTCGCCGCGTTGAACCAGCAGGATGCCGAAGCGTTCGGGGATCCAGAAACGACCACACGAATCTCCCAGTATGAGATGGCCTACCGGATGCAGGCATCAGTGCCTGAGCTTACGGATCTCTCAGATGAGCCGGAAAGCGTCTTTGAGCGTTACGGACCGGACTCGAAGACTCCAGGGACCTTTGCTGCCAACTGTCTGCTAGCCCGGCGGCTGGCTGAGCGCGATGTTCGGTTTGTCGAGGTTTTTCATCGCGGATGGGACATGCACACCCAACTCCCGCGACGCATCCAGACGCAGGCTAAGGACGTCGACCAGCCACAGGCGGCGTTGATCCAGGACCTCAAAGAGCGGGGCATGTTGGATGAAACCCTAGTGGTGTGGGGCGGCGAGTTCGGTCGCACGGTCTTCTGCCAGGGGCGGATGACCGAGACGACTTACGGCCGTGACCACCACCCGCGGGCATTTACCATCTGGCTCGCTGGTGGCGGGGTCAAACCAGGTATGTCCTACGGGACGACCGATGATTTCGGGTATAACATTGTCGAAAATCCGGTACATATCCACGACCTACATGCCACGATGTTGCACCTGCTCGGGATTGATCACAGGAGGCTCACCTTTCCCTATCAAGGGCGTAATTTCCGGTTGACAGATGTTCATGGAAAGATAGTGAATGGGATCCTGTCGTAACCTGGATGATCGTGATTCTGGATGGATGACCGACCCGGCTTACTGCACATGGAAAAGAGGAAATAAATGAGAAGGCCTAATCTTGTGATGGTGGTGTTTGTCTTGGTGGCCATGACCAGCGGGGCTGCGGTGGTGGCCCAGCCGCAGTGGTCTTCAAAGCCATTGGATGTCGGGGGTAAGGAGTTCAGACTTCGCAATGACGCTGGTGCCTCGATCATCCTCGTGTGCGTTAAGGAAGGTATCGTCGGAGGGTTCGAGTTTCCTGTCGAGGTCGACCAGACCGACCGACTTTGGGTCCGAGGTGTTCCTGGTTCGAGGCAGAATGTGTGGGTGAACAATCTCGGCGAAAGGATCTTGCAGCTTGCTGGCGGGCGAGGAATTGATTACACATTACGGCAGCTTCAGGGGACGGCGAAACTCCTCATTCGCTCTGGTGATGCAAGAGCTGAGTTTGATGTGTTCGGAAGTGCTCAAACGGTCAGCGAGTGTGTAGAGCAGGTGGAGGCAGCCCCCGGCGCGCCAGTGGGGGCCTATCCGATGTATCAAAAGGGAGCGCTCCCCGGGGTCAATTACACCGAGGAGATCAGTGACTTCAATAGGGCTAATGGGGGCAACACCTGGCCACCGGCCGATGGGGCGAGTGGGCAAACCTTAGGCCGCTGAGGGTTGTCTCCTTCTTGTGGTTCAAGGTGGGGGATGCCAGCATCTTCTTCGCCAGGGGACTTGAGCCAGCCCTAGAGGAGTAGACCGCTAGCGGTCTGGCTAGTTCGAATCTTCATCGCCGCCTATCGGTTGAGTCCCAACATTCCTGGGCCTGCCGGCACCGAGGCTGTGCACAGACCTTCAATGCCTATACGGTTCTGAGGAGCGTATGTATTCAGTGCGCTCAGGAATGAGTCTGCTTTTTCGAGCCGTGCTGCTGCGGTAGAGTGTGAATTGCGGGTGTCGAGTTTAAGCAAGCCGGAAATGACAATAGACCCATGATGGCACTTCGGATTTTTGTGGCGTGGGGAGAGCGCCCCTGGTGGATGAATCTCGTGTTCTGTTTTTGCCTGTTCATGACTTTTGTCTACATGCCATTTGATATGTTGTGGAAGCCGGTGTCCGAAGACCAGGAGGTCTGGTTTGGGTTGACGCTGCACGGGTGGGACGCGAAGCTGACCGAGCCGTTACACTGGTTTATTTATGGAGCAGGTGCTTACGGGTTTTGGAGGATGCGCCCATGGATGTGGCCCTGGGGGGCAGTCTATGCGTCCCAGGTTGCGGTCAGTATGTTTGTTTGGAATGTGATTGAAGGGTTGCCTGCTTACGGACTGGTCAGCTTTGCGGTGTTCATGGTGCCAACTTACCTCCTCTACCGTAGCCGCGAACATTTCTGTTTAGATTAGTGGGGCATGTCACGAGGCTGTACTGGCTAGCACTAGGAAAGAAGAGGCGAGGTGACGGGGAACTTGAAAAAACGGTTGGGAATAGAGCGACAAGACGTATGTGCCTGCTTGCTTTGTCGCTCTATCATTACCTGATTTCCCGCTTGAGGCGAGAGTCTCAATTAGAGCTATACACTGTGTGAGTGCGCCAGCTGGCCCATCTGCTGCGCAGCTGAAGTTGCCGTTACCTTGCTGCCGTGTCCTTGCTCGAAACCTCAGACTTTGCCGTCAGAAGAGCGCGAGTGGGTTTAATGGGGACCCGGTGCCTCCGGGATTTGGGATTGGTGCTGCGACCAGTAAGAATTCCCAACGATTGAGTTGAGCGGCGGTATCGGACAGTGCTTCGAGGTCCATATTGTCGAAAATGTTCGCCCCGAGTGCGACAAGTACCAGCTTGTGAAATGGGAGCACTGTGCCAGGTATCTGCCCAACATCTTGAGTGCCGTCACTACCCACTAGGGCCACGTCTCGCTCTTTCAACCAGGGTGCGACGGTAATGTCATAGCCAGAACGGTTGTTGTTTATCCACCTCCCGGTGCGGAGAAAGATGGCGTCTCCGGCCGAGATCTTGATCCCTGTTCGGCGTTCCCACGCCTCGATATCTTCCGGGTAGACATGCGTGCCGGTTTCCAGTGCGTCGATTCCCTTAAGGCGCGGAATGTCGACCAGAATGCCTCGTGTCACGATGCCGCCTGCGAGGCCGCTGATACCCATTCGAGAACAGCCATTCTCATCGAAGACCTCCTCGAGTGTGAGCCCGTTGTAAATTCTGCCGTCGTGGTGTGCATGGCATAGGGCATCTAGGTGACTGACCGTCGACCCATGAAATGCTACCTGCTGACGTTCCATCAGGAATCCGGACGGGATATTGCTGACACGGAGGCTGGTGAACGCCGTAGTGGAGTCCGGATCGTCCGGGGGGGGAACCACACTGATGGGGAGTGAGAGTGACACCACTTCGCCGGTTGTCGCCAAAGCTAGTGCCTCGCGACGCTTCGCTGGGGTGATCAGGTTGACCGTGCCTAGTTGATCGTCTGCACCCCAACGTCCCCAGTTCGAGAGTTTCTCCATCCACTGGTCAACCTGGGCTGCGGTGACCTCCTGGCGTTCCTGGCTAGCTAGGGTCAACCCCGAGAACACCCAAAGCGCGACGAGTGTGAGCGGTTTCCATCTGCCGATGTTATGAGTCATGTTGCATGCCTCCCGAGTTGGGTGATTGTGGGGAAGGTGAAGCAGGCCAGGCCCGACGGCTTCTTTCCGACCCTGGCCACTCCAAAGGGTGTCGGCGGACGTGCCCAGACGAGGGGTCGTGTGAGGCGGTCCGCCGGTGAAACCTTAGCGAGCCTAAGCCGTGTCTCGCGTGTATTGGTTGAACCACGAGAGTGTGCGCGTCCAGGCTTCCTCCGCTGTGGTCTGGTTGTAGCGTTCCGGCGTAGCGTCATTGAAGAAGCCATGCACGGAATCCGGGTAGATATGCCCCTCGTGGGTGACATTGTTGGCTTGCATCGCTGCTTCGTATGCGGGGTAGGCCTCGACCAGCCTGGTGTCGAGCGAGCCATGGTGAATGAGCATGGCTGCTTGGATCCTTGGGACGTCCTCCACGGCTGCAGCTTGGCCATAGAATGGCGCTGCTGCTGCTAGGTCAGCTCCTAGGAGTACGGCCAGCGTGTTGGACATGCCGCCACCGAAGCAGAACCCAGTCGAGGCAATCTGTCCGTTACAGTCTTGACGAGCTTTTAACCACCGTGCAGAGGCGACGAAGTCGGCAGTCATCTTGTCACGGTCGATGCCTCGGAACAGTTGGCCGCCTTGGTAGTCATCGCCAGGGTAGCCGCCGACCGTTGTCAGCGCGTCAGGTGCAAATGCCATGAAGTTCGCGAGCGCGAAGCGACGCGCCACATCCTCGGTGTGCGGGTTGAGTCCCCGGTTTTCGTGAATCACGATTACTCCAGGTAACTGGGCCGATGTCTCGCTGCGAGAGTCAGCGCTGAAGGGCCGCACCAGGTAGCCTCGGATGTAGCCGTTGCCATCTGGTGAAGGCAAGGTCTCGTAGCTCGCCTGTATCCGCTCATCTTCTTTGGATACCTGTTGACCTAGGGCATAGTTCGGCATCAACGCTTCGATGATTGCCGGAGCGGTGAGACCGGCAATAGCAAAGCGTTTTACACCGGATACGAAGTCGCGACGGCTGACCTCGCCGTGAATGAACTGGGTGTAGAGATCAACGGCTTCCGCAGGAATCTTCGGTCGTTTCTGGCTCATGGTTCCTCCTCTGCCTGACGTTTGTCTGGATAGGTGAGGATATCATCCCTGAGGGAGAATCCCTTCATGAACGGCCGGTGTCCAAGTACCGCCTGAGGGCATGTTTCGACATCCCGGCGATACCGAGTTCGGTCGGGCCCCTGCCTATACCCCACCCATCGGCTTCCATCACGATGCTACCGATGTGAACCAGAGCGTCGGTTACGGGGGTGTCGACATTAAACTGGCTGCCGAGTTTGCTCCAGGTTGCGATTCCGTAAGGGATATCCTCGGTCAACCAACGACTTTCGAGAGAGCCTGGTGCCTTCAGGCGGGTGAGCATGTGGCTGCCGTTGATTGTTTCCCAAATAGATCCGCGTGGTCCGAATCCTGCGTTGTAAAACGCTTCTCCGACCGGCGTCAGTTGGTAGCCGAGTGCTGACCCGACCGCCTGACGCTCGAGGTCTACAGCTTCGATGACCTTGGCGACAGAGTTCGATACTCCTTCTTCATAGAAATAGAACTCTCCTCGGGAATATTCCACACGACCGGCATTCATGAGTACACCCGCCGGATGTACGACTGGGTTCATCGACGACAGGCCACATTCAGCCACGTCCCGGTAGGGCGCAATGTTGGCAAACAGTGACCGGAGGATTTGGGCCACACTGGTCGTCTCCGAGGCTGGCAGTACTCCTAGGCCTAACGAGGTAACCTCACCCCAAATTACTGCGCTGGTATCCGAGGTTTTCCGGCAGACGTAAGGCGCGGTGTCTACTTCAGCGACAGTGAACCCAGAGATTCCAAAGGTTCTGGCCAAGGTTAGAAATTCCATCGATCCGAGATTGCCTGGCATCAGGACGATTGTGTGATCTGCTGTTAGATGGGGGCCGCAGAGGTTGGCAAAGGGTCGATGAGCATAGCTTGGCACGATCAACAACAGGAGTGGAGAGAAAGTCAGTGCCTCTCGAGGGTCGGTAGTGATACGAGTCAACCGTACGGGGCCGGTTTCTAGCACCCCTTCAAGAGTAATCTCCTTGTTCTGCGTTATTTCAGTGACTGTGTGGCTGAAGTCTGGGTGCTCCAGCAGGCAAACCTCATGGCCCTTGTGACTAAGCCTCGCTGCGACCGCGAATGCGGTATTGCCACCCCCGAGGACTGTTACTCGTGTTCCCATTACTTAGTCGTTACCCTCCACCAAGCGGACTCAATAATGAAGTCGTTCCTTGGAATATAGTGAACGCTGTGCTGTGCGGGCTGCTCCATGTTCTTGCGGGACGGCTTTACGATCTATCGTTCTGGAATTGTATAGTTCTTTCCAACGGGTGCTCTAGATAAAGACTAACGAACATTTGTCTTTGTTCCAGGTGGCCCTTTGGCAGCGAAACACGAGCCATCACGATATAGTGAGCCAATTGGAATAGTGGCGACTATCGTTTGGCGATCAAAGTCAAAGGCTATCTGGAGGTCGGAGCGAGTTCTTTTAGCGGAGAACATCACATGACCAGGTTGAGGATCATCCTTGCGGGAACGATTCTGGCATTATCCATCGTAGTGCTTAGCGCTACCGAACAGCAGGATAGGGCTAACCGATTTGCCGGAGTGGAGCTAACGATAACCCCCGTGGCTGGGCGGGTGCACATGGTTCAACGGCCTGGAGGTGGCGGTAATATTGGCGTCTTCGCAGGACCAGATGGTGTCTTGCTTGTAGATTCGCTCTTCGCGCCGCTAGCCGAGCGATTGGTTGCGTCTGTTCGAAGCATTTCCGATGGTCAGATCCGATTTCTGATCAACACTCATGTGCATCCGGATCACATTGGAGGCAACGAGTCTTTGGCT
Organism: Acidobacteria bacterium UBA2990; assembly: GCA_002347025.1. Lineage (GTDB taxonomy): Bacteria > Acidobacteriota > Vicinamibacteria > Vicinamibacterales > UBA8438 > UBA2990. The sequence continues at coordinate 168,994 of DEAE01000031.1, read as the reverse complement.
GGCCGAGATGTCTTGATTTTTGCCCATGACAATGTCCGTGTGCGATCTTTGGAGCGACTTCGCTTCCCACGAGGGGGGGGACGTTTTGCCCCCCAACCTCCAGTTGGGGCCAGACCGGTTGTGACCTACAACGATGCCGTGAGCTTTCATTTTAACGGGGAAGAGGTCCGCGCATTTTTGGCACCCCCGGCGCATACCGATGGCGACACTTTCGTCTATTTTCCGGAGTCCGATGTGCTGCACTTGGGGGATGTCTTCCGGACGACGAGTTATCCGATCATTGATGTCTACAACGGGGGCACGCTGGAAGGCACTATCGAAGCCTTAAAGCTGGCTATTTCGATTGCTACCCCTGACACGAAAGTGATTCCCGGGCATGGTCTGGAGATCGTTGGACGAGATGCTTTGGTTGTGTTCCTCGACATGGTTGTCGACATCCGCGACCAGGTTCTAAGTTTCATTTCGGACGGCTACAGTTTGGCCCAAGTCATGGAAGCACGTCCGACGGCTAACTATGATGCAGAATGGGGTCAAGAGTCCTCGTGGACCGCTAATGACTTTGTGCCGATTGTCTTCTATCAACTCGGCGGGGGCAGTCTCTTTACTCAGAGATGACCGTGGTGGTGTGCTCTGGGATGAGCAACTTCGAGAGTACCTTAATCTAGCTGGTGTAGCGTAATCATCAAGTTCAACCAATGGATGCAGGGGAGTACCCAGGGTCACTCGAGGATTAGTTCAAGCTAGAAGAGCGGTCGAACTCCGTCCGGGAACAATATGGCTGGTTCCGGGTTTTACTACCTCCAGAGGCAAGCCAATGGATGACTGGACGGCTAGGAGTGCCTCGAGGGAGGCGACCTATCGGTGTCCGAGACCTTGGGTGTTGCCTAGCGTTCCCTCTGTTCGGCTGCCTCGGCGTCCTTCGACCGAGCCCCGCTCAGGATATTCGTCATTCCATAATTACCCTCGTGGCAGGAGTACTCCACCAGCTCATACTGGGTGTCATCCAGATCCCACCGGAACATACCTGTCCACGATTGGGTCCAGACGGCTGGGTCATCGAGGGTGAACTTATACTCAAGTGTGCCGGGACCAATACGCGTGTAGCGTTCTGTGAGGGTGAGATTCTCACTTGATCCACGGAATGAGGCGCCGCCGTTAAAGTTGGTCGTCTCAACTATCAGGGTATCTCCGTCCCAGCGGCCGCGGGCACTGCCTTGATAGCTAGTTATGTTTTCTCCGAGAGCCGGGCGGGTCGTGGTTGGGACGATCCGTGTTTCGTGAATCATTTCACGCATAATGGCAACGAAGCCCGGGCCCTGTGTGATCTGAAGGCCGTTGTTGTAACCGCCAGGAGTAGGGATGAGGCCACGGGTGATGCAACGGACCCAGGTAGAGAGGTCTTCTGGCCCCCCCGGTGTGACTGCTCTGCGCGGTGCCCGTTCGTCCCCTGCTAACGCTTGGACTTCAGCTATAACCCGTGGGGGTAGTCGCCCGTCTGGTGGATCGATAACCATTGCCGCTTGGGTGGAGACCGCCGAGCCATACTCCAGTGTGGTGTCGCGCCACTCCCGTTCGTAGCCCCAGATCCCACCAAGAAGACGGCCCTCGTGACGCGCAATTGCTTCTTCAGGCGTCACGGCGGTTCCTTCGAGGCCCTCCGGTCGTTCGAACGGAATGCCGACCGCCGAGCTGCTGGTCCAGATGCCTTGTAGGTCCGGCTCACCCCATGGCGTTTGTGGTGTGTTGTAAGGTTCCAATGCGTCGGTTGTCAGGATGGTGGACCCTATGTTTGACTCGATGCCGGCAAAGCCGGCCTCTACCACGGCTACACGTACGTTGTCTGGTCCTGTCAGAAAGGCACGTCTGGCCGAGGTGCGCCCACCTTCTGGCACCACCGGTTCCTGCTCGAAGTGGATATTCTGCCGCCGAAAGTCTGTTGCTGCGTTGTCGAGATCGTCCACGACGAACGCTATGTGGTCGATTGCCCGCTCGAAGGTGCTGCCGGGCACGCCGGTGGCCTCCCGGCGGACCAGAAACCAGACATCGCCGAAGCGCAAGCCGTCGATCCGTCCCTTAAGGCTGGCTGTGGTGCCACCCATCACGTCCCGATACCATGCCAGAGTTGCGTTTGGGTCGACGGCGCTTAGATGTACATGGTGGAAGCCGAGTGTCTCTGGATCTTCGACCAGTTCGATGCGGGTACCCCACGGGTCGAAAATGAAAGCGACCTTGAAGAGTCCTGGCACATCCCGCCAAGTCGACCCGTCCTCGTTGCGTTGGAGACGGACGCCAGATCCGCGCACACCTACGGCTTCGAGCTCGGCCATTTTTTTTGGCAGGTCGGCCACCGAGAATCCGATGTGATCAACCCCGGTGCCTTGGCTGCTACCTGTGGTTGTCTGGGGGACGAACTCGACCTCTACTCCATAGCAGTTCGCGGCGTCACTTCGGTCGGTGACCGGTTCGCAGCCTAGGTGGCGGACGTACCAGCTGACCGCTTGTAGGGGACTCGCCGAAGTGATGTGTACGTGGTGATAGTCGGCTGCGTTAGTCCAACTTGGTGCGGCGAGCGCGGTGGTGACAAAGATGGCAACTAGGACTCGGTTAAGGATCATGGCTCCCTCCGTCGTGAACTGCTGAGGACCTCTTAATTATAACGGGCTTCGACCTCATCGTGGTCGGCTAGGCTAGAATCTTGATATTGTCGGGTGCCAGCGGCTTGAGAGCTGGACGAGATTGACCATGTTACTGAGGCAGTATTGATCCAGTAAGAGTTGGGTAACGTGGTTTACTGGTATTCCCAATAGATTGAACAGTTGAGCGAACCTAGGACTTGTGTTCTGTAAAGGGGACGACTTGATGTCTAAGAAATGAGATATTCAAAGAGTTGTTGCCTGGCAGCTCAAGTTATGATGAAGCCCCCATGCAATGGAGGCACACGGGCGACGGGTAGTTATGGAATGGCGGTTGGAACGAGTGAGGCGACACTGGGTGGTATGTGTTTGCCATCTGGTTGAACCATGGTCGCTGATTCTAATTGGGGCGACTTCCCCCTAAGGTGCACCGAAGGGGCAGGTTGAACACGAAAGCGATATGGGCATTTTGAACTTGCTAACAGTTAGGGTTGGAGACACCACAGGACAAAAGCTATGACTGAATATTCACGTAGGAACATACTGCTGGGTCTTCCCGCACTTGGGTTGGCTTCGCTTGGAACAGTCCCGGCAGTCTCTCGCAGCGTTTCTGCGCAGCCTACAGGCCCTGGCGTCGAGCTCGAACCGTACCCGTCCGACTGGCTACCGGACGGCATCAGGTCTCGCTTTGTCAACAACGTTAATGGACTGCGGGTGCATGTCCTGGAAGCGGGGTACGAGACTCCCAATCGACCCGCCTTACTGCTGCTCCATGGCTTTCCCGAGCTGGCCTACAGCTGGAGACACGTGATGGTGCCGCTGGCAGAGGCCGGCTATCACGTCTTCGCCCCTGACGTTCGAGGCTACGGTCGCACCACCGGCTGGAGTGCCGACTACGACACGGACCTCTCGCCGTTTCGTAGTCTGAACAAGGTGCGAGACGCCTTGGGCCTCGTGCTGGCGTTCGGCTACCACTCGGTGGCCGCCGTCATCGGCCGTGACGCCGGTTCACCGCTCGCGGCCTGGTGTGGCATCACCCGCCCGGACATCTGCCCGGCGGTGGCGATGATGACCGCGCCGTTCAGCGGCACACCGACCTTGCCCTTCGATAGCGCGGACGATCCTCCCCAGGTCACGGCCACTGACCGACAGAGCATCTACGATGACTTGGCCGCTTTGTCGCCCCCCCGAAAACACTATCAGCGCTACTACACGACCCGGGAGGCCAACGAGAACATGTGGCATGCCCCTCAGGGCGTGCATGACTTTCTTCGTGGCTATTTCCACTTCAAGAGCGCCGACTGGGAGGGGAACAGACCCTTTCGGCTGGGGGGCCGGACGGCGCAAGAGTGGGCCAAGATGCCGAACTACTACATCATGCAGCTCGGTCAAAACATGGCGGAAACCGTGGCCGACGTCATGCCGTCCGCTGCCCACATCGCGGCCAATACATGGTTGCCAGACTCGGAGCTGCGGGTCTACGCAGAGGAGTATGGACGCACCGGCTTTCAGGGGGGCCTCAATGGCTATCGCATGGGCGGCAGTGGCTTCGGCGTGGCAGAGAGGGAGCTGTTCGCCGGACGGACCCTCGATCAGCCGTCCATGTTCATGAGCGGGACCAGCGACTGGGGGGTCTTCCAGGGCCCTGGATCCTTCGAGAGGATGCAGGAGGTGGCCTGTACCGACATGCGCGCGGTGCATCTGGTGGATGGTGCGGGTCATTGGGTTCAGGAGGAACAACCCGAAACGACGAGCCAACTGCTGTTGGAATTCTTAGGTGGCCTCGGCTAGCAGATGGAAGACTCAACATTTTCACGACCGAATCGTCGGCGAGCCGTCCAGCTGATCGGAGCGATCGGGGTCAGTCTCCTTGCCGCCGGAAGATCGTCTACCGGCTTTTTTACGCCGTCGAGGCGTGTAGCCTCTGGAGGGCAGCAGGTCTCATTCCCGGAGGGCGCCGTCATTCGCACGATTTTCAGCGATCTGCCTCCGGACGCGCTTGCGCACGGCACGACGTTATTCCACGAGCACCTCGACGGCGTCTATTCTCGAGAGACCCGTCAACTCCAGCTCCCGCCTCCGTCCTCGGCCAGTATTGATCCCGTGGTCTCAGATATCGAAGAGGCGATGGAGAACGGTGTCGTCTGCATCGTCGATGGGGGGCATCCCGATATGGGAGTGAACTACGAACATCTTAGGGAGATCTCCGCTCAGACAGACCTTCACGTGGTGGCGAGCGGTGGCTATTACCTTCGCAATACCTATCCTGCCGAAATCTCGACGATGACTGAGGATCAGATCGCGTCTCGACTGGTAGCTGAGGCCAACGCTGGTCGGTTCGGTGCATACGGAGAGATCGGCAACATGGCCGGGCGGGCCGACTTCTTTGCCGACGAGATCAAGGTTTTCCGTGCCGTTGGTAAGGCCCATCTGCAAAACAACCTTCCGATCTTCACGCACAACAGCTACGGCTCTGGGCCGAATGCCGATGTGGTCCCTCGAGATATCGCGCTGCGGCAGCTCGACGTCTACGAGTCCGTCGGTGTCGAGCCGAGGCGAATCGCGGTCGGACATATGGATTCCCTTCCCGGAACGAATACCGATATTATCAACGCGCTCGCTGAGCGGGGTGCTTTCGTCGGGTTCGATCGGATCAGGGGGGATGCCACACGGGACGAGGCTCGCGTCACATTGGTCCTCAGTTTTCTCGAGGCGGGGCATGTGGATCGGCTGCTTCTTTCAAGCGACACGCGGAGCGACTTTCTAAAGGTTGCGCGCTTTACCGAGCAGCTTCAGAAAGCTGGTGTGAGCGATGAAATGATCCATACGATTATGGTGGACAACCCGCGTCGCTTCCTCGCTTTCGTGCCACCGGAGTGACTGGTCACCGAGCGGGGGACTGGTCGGCATGCCCTGTCGGTTTGTGGCATGTTGGTGATGTTAGAAGTGAGTCCCTTCGGGAGGGTCTGTCCGGTTGACGGGTCCGTTTGTTCTAGTGCCCAGTGTCGAACTGGACGGTGCCACGCTTGGCATGTGGTATTTTGATCGGACAGCGGGAATCACCGACGTTCCCTATCATGATGCGTGCTTACTGTCTAACTCACGAGCTCACGACCCATGCCTTTATTTCTGAGAGTTCTTTGCCTATCGCTCTTGTTGCTTGGTGCTGCTACCGCTGCCGATGCGCAGGGTCGTAACATCCTGCCTCCTGTTCCGACTCCCACCGATGTGAAACCGGGCAGTATTACTTGCGACGAGTGTCCGTATCCCTATCCAAGCAAGTATCTCGACATCAGCGTTTACAGCCAGGATGTGCGCATCTCGTATATGGACGTTGCGCCACTTGGGAGGGCTAACGGCCACACCGTGATGCTGCTACACGGCAATAACTTCGGAGGGTTCTATTTCAAGGCGATTATTGATGGTTTGATCGCGGTGGGTTTCCGCGTCATCGTGCCTGACCAGATTGGGTATGGCAAGTCGTCGAAACCGATTGCACCCTACACTTTCAACTCGCAGTCTCGGAATACCTGGCTTATTTTGCAGGCTGAGCAGGTCGATAAGGTGATGCTGGTTGGGCACTCGATGGGGGGTATGCTGGCGACGCGTTTTACAACCCAGTATCCAAGGTCCGTAGAGCGGTTGGTTGTTTATAACCCAATTGGTCTTAGCGACGGCCGGTACTCACGACCGATGCCGCCTATTGACGACGTGTACGAGCGGATTCTCAAGACTGATTATCAGAGTACCCGTGCCAGCCTGAGTCGCTATGTGGGCCACGACCCTCAAGCTTGGAATGATGAGTTCGAGACATATACGCGTATCCGCTATTCTTGGACGCTCAGCGCCGATTGGCCGAGGTTAGCTATGGTACAGGCCCTCATCAGTCAGATGCTGTATGCAGATCCGGTCGTGTACGACTGGGCGCACATTCACGTGCCGACACTGGCGTTCGGTGGCGCGGAAGACTTGCTACTGGGCCCGGCCACGACTTTCCAGGAACGCATGAACGTGTTGGCCAGTACAGTCCCAAATGGCAACGGTCATGTGCTGTTGTTGCCGGGACTTGGGCACGTTCCGCATTTGGAGGCCCCGGAAACGGTGATTCCACCGCTGGTTGCCTTCCTCGAGGAAGGCCTGGATGCCTCGCAATAAGTGGGTGCGCAGCGTCTCGCATTGGTCCAGCGTTGAACCCGTCTTTTTCGTTGGAGAAGGCCTGGCCCACGCATAGGCTGTGCTGTAGATCTTTCGGAAGGTTGGTCCTCTGGACGTGGGACGCGGTCTTCAGCGCATGGTGAATCCGCGTCCCGCTAGGAATGTGCGCATGTGGGGTCGAGATTCTTTGCCGAGCAACCTAGCCATGTCTTCGCTCCATGTTCTGTTTACCTTGCCTTGAGTCCGATTACGGTAATAGGTCTTCAATTTTTCGTCATAGCCGTCGATGGCCTGTTGATCGCCAGTGGCGTCATAGGCTTCTTCTTTGAGGGTAACACTGAGTGGCAGTCGCGGTTTTCGTTCTGGGTCCTGAGCTGGCCATCCGAGACAGAGACCGAACACAGGGTAAACCTGATCTGGAAGTTTGAGCAGATCAGCAACCTTCTGAGGATCGTTGCGTATCCCTCCGATGTAGCAGATGCCGAGTCCCAGGGACTCGGCGGCGGCCACGGCATTCTGGGCGGCTAGCGCAACATCGACTGTTGCGATGATGAAGTGTTCCGTCATACCAGCCTCCAGTTTTTCGCCTCCAATGTCACAAGCAAGAGCGCTACGGTGCAGATCTGCGCACCAGACCAAGAACGCTCCGGCTGTTGACACGTGTGTCTGCCCGCCGGCAAGGGTGGCAATCGCCGCACGCGTGGCGGGTTGTCGCACCCGAACGACTGTGGTCGCTTGTAGGTTGCTCGATGTCGCGGCAGCCATGCCGGTCTGCACGATTGTTTCAATCATCTCGTCTGAGACCGCTTGGTCGGTGTATTTCCTGATTGAGCGATGTTCTTGGAGCAATTGAATCGTAGGGTTCATGCGTAGCCATTTCTCTCACCAACATTCAGTGAGTTATCGACATATTGACTGGGGTAGGCGGTCTGGTTTGAGTAAGTCCTTCAGGAATCTCTCCGATGGTTCAATTTGTTCTTAATACCGGGCGGGGTTGACCTGAACGTATTCATTGATTGAATGAGTTGGTGTCAGGGAGTGGTGCGATTTGCCTAGGGCGACCGAGATATTACCACCGTTTCTGGAGCGGTAACCGTTCACGGCTTTCACGTCGGTGGTGGGCTGCGGACCCGCTTCTGGTTGAGGTCGCTTCGCGTCGTGCTATCTCGGACTAGGCTGTGCTTCTGAGTGGGCTACGTCCCGGAAATTATATGGGGGCGTAGCCCACCTCTTTCTGTGGTTTCTAGTTCTGAATCCTTGAAAATTGAAGGGTGATGGTCTCATTTGTCAAATCCCAGCGTTCGATGCAGAAGTTTGGGTTTCCATCAGAGACGTCATCTAGTGAATAGACTGTGCCGGTTAGTCCGTTGCTGACAAACACCCCTCGTCTTTCGCCTTGATTCCTGACACCCTCTTCCGTCACGCCCCAACCGAATCCCGTGAATGAACCCGTCTCCTGTTGTGTGGGATTGTTCTGGAAGTTATAGGTTAGAAACACCTTGCCGTAACGTTGTACCGTGCCTGAGGCGTTGACTTGAACCCCAGAAGCCGAACTGGTCATCGAGGTGATTTTGAGTTCAAAGCTATTGATTTGATCTTCTAGTTTGAGTTGATCTTTTAGGGACATTTGAGATTAGTTCCTTTCACCTGCGAGATGCATTGCGCGTAGGAATAGAGGACTCGTTGGAGATGGTAGGTTTTCTCAACGGGACAGATCGGCAATACGCCTTTGTTAAGTATTTCGTGCTTTCGAATGGCAATATATCCGATATTTGTTATGTTTTTGAACTGCAAAAGTGCATTTAGTTGGTTTGGTATGTTATTTGTTGCGACCAAGCCGTAGTTTCTTAGAGGCTACGTTCGTGTCAGGGGCGCTGGTCGTGTTGCCAAAAAAACGAGGTGTGCCAGATGCAGAATGGAACATTCGAGCTTGGGCAGTTCACGCTTCAATCGGGTGAGACGCTTCAGAGCGCCAAGCTTTGTTATGAGACCCACGGTGAGCTGCTTTGCGGCTGGTAGTTGAGCCTGGAGCAGACTCGGCGTTGTCAGCAAGAAAACAGTGGGAATTGAAGGATAGTGGTCGGCAAGAAGGGAGGACAGCCATAGAGCCCCGACAGCGATGCCCACGATAGCCCCTATATCCCCCAGTCCAATCGATTTACCGCTATCGTAGAGTGCCTTCGCTAAAGTGTGAGCTGGATTAGCAGGTGCTCAGTGTTTGTCAGTATCGTGGGTATACGTCGCTGATCTCAGGTAGAGCGGTGCAACCAAACAGGCCAGAAGCCAGAACACTGTGATGATGACGTCGGCGACAATGCCGGCTGTAAAAAGTTCACCTGATGTTTCAAATACTTTGCCGATGGCGGCAAAGTTCATTCCTCCGCCAATATATGTGGCCGAAAATTGCCCAGAAAGTTTGTGGGCGTTGACTCCTAGGGACCAAGAGAGGACAGTAGCCATAATCATGGCTCCTACCGCAGATCCAACTGCCCCGATGACAAAGTCTTTGACCATCGTTGAGCCTCCGGCTTCAACAGAAGTGAGGTCAACTCCCAAAAGGATAAGAACGGTGCTGGCCAGCACGCCGTAGCCTGAAGAAGCCATAGACCGAGGACTCTCCGGGGAGGACTCCCGCGTTTGATGGAACGATCGCAAGGAGGATGGATGCGGCGGCAGCCCAGAATTTTCGGAAATATTGAAATCGTTCCAGCCAGATCATGCATGCCACGACTGTGTCAAGAATGCTGAAGATGGCCAGGGGATTCGTGATCATCCGGGGGCTTCTCAGTAGAGGCGGTTGAGGTCAAGAAGGTTGATCAAGGGTTGGCCTTCCAAGAATCGTGTCAGGTTCTCACAAAAGAGGTCAGTGATCCGCTTGTTTTCTCGGTCGCTCGTGCTTCCAGAGTGTGGACTGACTAGGACGTTGGGCATGTCCCAGAATGGACTGTCCTTGGGAAGCGGTTCTTCTACGAAGACATCGAGGCCTGCGCCACCAAGATGTCCTGCAGAGAGAGCAGTGGCCAGGGCTGGTTCATTCACCAGTCGTCCTCTGCCGATGTTGATCAGGATCGCGCCGCGTGGCATAAGGGCAAGCTCGTTGGGCCCGATAAGGTCCTCCGTTTCTGCGGTGTGTGGAGCTGCCAACACAAGATGCTCGGCTTGAGGCAGCACTGTCCGTAGGTCTTTGACGTGGACAAACTCGTCGAGTGCAAGGGAAAAAGACCCCGTTGGCAGATGTGTTCGTCCCACTCCGATCACTCGCATGTTCAGGGCCTTACAGACCCTCCCGACTTCACGCCCGACAGCTCCAAGGCCGACGATGACGGCTGTCCGCCCCTTCAGGTCGGTCCCGGCATATCGCTCCCAGTGTTTTCTGGATTGTTCCCTCACCATTCGCGGGAGAGATTTCCGGAACATGAGCATCACCAGCAGGCAGAACTCAGCTAGTGGTTGAGCGTGGACGCCGCTAGCCTTGGTGAAAACGGTGTTGGGCATGCGTGTGGCATAGTGCATCGTTGCCACAAATTGCCCGATGCCTGAGCTGGTTCCTTGAATCCACCTTACGTTCGGAGCGAGTTCAGGAAGGTCTTCTCGATGAGTCTGATCAAAATCGAACAGGACGTCAGCCGACGACAACAATTGTTTCCATTGGGCTTCTTGGGATGGACTTCTATTTATCAACGCGCCAACATGGTCGGCGGTGTAACGGGGAGGGCGAAGGAGATTAGGTTCATAAAGCACCTTAATCCGAGGGTCTACGTCAGCAATCCGCTGGACGTGCTGTTCCTCGAGGAAGCTGGCGATCAGCACGTTGACCATTTTGCTATGACTCATTGTGGCTCTTTTTCTGTCCGGATGTTTCGGTCGCACCAAGGGGAAGGTCGAGAAGTCGCAAGAAATATAAATGGCAATTGGCACCACGGGGAGGTGTCGCGGTGACAGGGGACTGGACGTGGCCGTTGAGAAGAGTGGGCAACTGGTTCCTTAATGGTTGTATACCGCATCTCGAGGCTTTGGCGAGCTACTCTCTGGGTATAGTTTGACATCTCGTAGCGTAATTCCTTGGACTTAGCTTGGCTATGGGGGGAACAAAATGAAGAGAAGAGAATTCTTGTCTCGTGCCGCGGCGATGTCAGCGGTGGCTACTTCATACGCGTGCACTGGGGATTTTGCGAGCTTAGATGGTGACAAGTCTGTCGCCTTCGACACGCGTGACCTTGTCCTGGCGAATGGCCAGAGCTGTGTTTAGGCGGTTGTAACTGGTGGTTCGTTACTCAGACCAGAGTTGGACGTCGCCCATTCCCGGCGGCTTCAATAGTCCTTGTTCAAGTTTTGCCGATTGAATGGGTCCTCTCGATTCATAGGCGGAAGCCTCAATACTGCATTGAACCCCTCTGCCCCTCAGCGTTAGGATTGGAGGGCGAAAGTCGATGCTTATGACATGAGAACGCCGAAGATGAAATACCTGCAGATAGGCATCCTTGCTCTTGTGGTACTTGGGTTCGGAGGGGCGGCGGTTGGGCAGGGGAACCAAACACCGGTCAAGGGTGCTCAATGGAGCACGTTATTAGATCGGTATTGTGTCTCCTGCCACAACGAGCAGATGGTCTCCCAGGGTGCTGTGCCGGTAGGTTTCGAGGATCTTGACGTGACTGACGTCGAGAGTCATGTGGAAATCTGGGAACAAGTTGTGCGAAAACTCCGTCCCGACGCTATGCCGCCACCGGGACGACCTCGTCCAGACGTGGAGACTAGAACGGAATTTATTGCGTGGCTAGAGACCCTTCTCGATAGGACTAGTGCTGATGACCCTAATCTTGGAGGGCCGGTTATCCCTCGGCGTACCCGATCCTGGTCCACTCGGTGGCGGTGCGTACACCGGTCCGCTCCTGACGAAGACCCTCCTGTTCCTGGGCTTGCGCCGACGGCTGAACTCGACCGATGCCGGCCAGGCTGAAACCGATCGTGCTGATGGACTATATGCGTTCCCAACAACGCCCGCGCTGCTTGCGTTCGACAAGGAAACGGGTGAGACGGTTCACGCGGTCGAGCTGGATGTTCCGCCGACAGGGACACCTATGACCTACATGTTGGGTGAGACGCAGTACATTGTGGTGGCCTACGGGGCGGCCAACAACACCGGCTTACTAGGTCTTGCGCTCGAGTGAGCCGTGGTAGTCGGTGCTGATGCCCTTCAGAGGTAGGCCAAGATGAGGAGATGTGAGAAATGACACCGCAAACGGGCGTTAGGCTGTGGATATCAGCATTGTTCCTGTCGGTTTTCGGGCTGCTTGCCGCCCACGTCGTCGCTCAAGAGCCTCAACCTGGTATGCATTGGCCTCAGTTCCGTGGGGTGGGTGCGAGTGGTGTCGGAGACGGCTTTGGGGCGCCGGTGCGTTGGGATGTCGAGACTGGTGAGAATATCCTGTGGAAAGCCCCCATTCCCGGACTCGGTCATTCGAGCCCGATTGTTTGGGGTGACCTTGTCTGCGTGACGACTGCCGACAGCGGACAGGCAGACGAGCTCAAGGTTGGTCTCTACGGCGATATCGAGCCTGTGAACGATGGCTCGGCACAGCGCTGGGAAGTTCGTTGTCTCGATAAAGCGACAGGCATGGAGAGCTGGACTGCCGTGGCCCATCAAGGGGTGCCTGCTATTCCGAGACACCCGAAATCGACCCATGCCAATTCGACACTTGCGACAGACGGCACCTACCTCGTGGCGATGTTCGGATCGGAAGGTCTCTACGGCTACCGTCTTACCACTGGTCGTAAGCTCTGGAACGTCGATCTCGGGGTGTTGGATTCGGGGTTCTTTAGTGCCACGACGGCTCTCTGGGGCTTCGCGGCTTCTCCCGTCATCCATGGGGGTAAAGTCATTGTCCAGGCCGATATCCTGAACGGGTCGTTTTTGGCTGCGTTCGACGTTGGGACCGGTGAGCAGATGTGGCGGACGGAACGGGACGACGTGCCGACGTGGAGCACTCCAACGGTGCATGCGGTCGATGGACGCGCACAAATCGTGGTTAACGGGTATCGCCATATCGGGGGCTACGACATTGAAACCGGCCGAGAACTCTGGCGCATGGCGGGTGGCGGTGATATCCCGACCCCGACGCCTGTTGTGGACGACGGCCTCGTCTTCATCACAAACGCGCATGGAGGGGAGGCGCCAATCTTCGCTATCAACGCAGGAGCTTCAGGTGACATCACCCCGGTTGATGGGGTTCTCTCGAACGATCATCTGGTCTGGAGCCAACGTCGGGATGGCGCCTACATGCAGACCCCGATCGTCTACGACGGGTTGCTCTACAACTGCCGGGATAACGGAGTGCTGAGCGTTTATGAGCCTCGCACTGGGCGGCGGCTCTACCAACAGCGTATTGGTGGTGGAGGTTCAGGCTTTAGTGCCTCCCCGGTAGCAGCTGATGGTAAGGTGTATTTCAGCAGTGAAGACGGTAGCGTTTATGTGGTGAAGGCTGGGTCGGAGTTCGAGATCCTGGCTGAAAACTTTATGGGTGAGACGCTGATGGCTACGCCTGCGCTATCGGAGGGCGTGATCTACATTCGGACCAGAGGGCACCTCGTTGCGGTTCAGCCGAACGCAACCTAGTGTCTGGCTCGACGCCTTTATCGGTGGACCATGTTCGTTCAAGCGCCACGGCGCTGACTCAGGCGTTGGTTGTCGTAGTCGCCTGACTGCTCGGAGGCATCTGGGTAGAGTTAGTGCTGTGCCTGCGATCCTAAAGCGAATCTTAGCCGAGCTGCAGGCCGGACCGGCGTTGTTGTTTCGGAATGTGGCGCGAGAGCAGATTGCTTCGGATACAGGGTCTTATCCGGCTATCAGCCCTGAATATCCTCCTGTTCACAGTTACTGACCATTGGCATGTCCCAACACCGGTCTCACGCCGTCGTGGTTTTTATCTGCTGCCTGTCGATTGTCTCACTGGCGTTTGGTGTTAGACAAAGCTTCGGTCTTTTCATGCGTCCGATTACCCTTGACACCGGTTGGGCGCGTGAGTCACTGGCCCTTACGTTCGCCACCCAGGCATTTACAATTGGGCTCCTTGGTCCGGTTGCGGGCGCGTTTGCCGACCGCTGGAACCCGGGAAAGGTGCTCATGCTTGGTGGCGGGCTGTTCTGCGTCGGCCTGCTGACAATGGCTGGTGCGTCTCGGCCGTCCGTGATGTTCGGAGGTGGCGGCCTGCTGGTGGGTGCCGGTCTCTCGGGTTGCGGGTTGCCCCTGGCGTTGGCCGTTGTTGGACGCATCGCTCCGGCCGATCGTCGAAGTCTCTGGCTAGGGGTGGCCACCGCTTCAGCTACCCTGGGTCAACTTGTACTGGTGCCACTCATCCAAACTGTGATCGTCGAGTATGGATGGCGCGTAGCTGTTTTGCTTGGGTCTGGTCTCGGTGCTTTTATCGTCCCACTCGCGACCGTGGTGGCGAGGTCCACGCACGCTGGCCTCGGTCGTGACGCCGATCAAAGCTTGGGCGAAACCCTCCGAGGGGCTCGTAGTCACCCTGGCTACATCCTGCTTACTTTGGGGTTTTTTGTGTGCGGATTCCAGGTGCAGTTCATCACCATCCATTTGCCAGCCTACATCGTGGATCAAGGGCTGGCCTCGTCCCTCGCCGCCTCTGCCCTTATGGTGATCGCTGCCGCCAACGCCTTCGGGTCGTGGATCGCGGGTTGGGCTGGCGGTTTTTGTCGCAAGCGCTATCTGCTGAGTGGGATCTATGGGGGGCGGGCACTCCTATTTCTGGTGTTGATCTCGGTTCCGCTCTCGCCACCGGTCATGCTTGTCCTGTCGGCTGGTATAGGACTGCTCTGGCTGGGAACTGTGCCGCTCACTTCCGGGCTGGTAGCTGAGATGTTTGGTCCACGCTACATGGCAACGCTCTACTCGTTCGTGTTTCTAAACCACCAACTGGGTAGCTTCATGGGTGTCTGGCTTGGCGGACGGATCTACGATGCGACTGGCAGCTACGAGTTGGTCTGGTGGCTCACCATCGCGCTCGGTGCCGCTGCGAGTTTGATCCATCTACCGATCGATGATCGGCCGATGGCTCGACTCGTGACCAACCGGGGTTGACCCTACCAGGCTCCACTGATGTCAACGCCTCATGTGCTTACGTTAGACCCGCTAGGTGTTTCTCAAGATAGCCCTTGGTAGTGCGTTGTGGGTGGCACCAACGGGTGCTAGAGAGTTATTTGTCCGTTGGATGAAGCGCCTCGCGAAGCTTGTCGGCCATCGAGCCGAAACTCGACTCTTGCCCCTTGTCCTGCTGCTTGGAGTAGGCGCGGGCGTCGTCCTTCTCTGCGGCTTCGCGAATCGCTTTACGGCTCAGGCGGATCCGATGATTTTCGGGATCAACCTCGAGAACAACAACTTCGATCTCGCTGCCGAGCGGGAACAACTGTTTCAGGTCAGTGCCGTAAGCGGTATCCGTCTCTTCATTGGGGAGCAACCCGGTAGATCCCGGTCCTAGGAAGACGAACACCCCGTATCGCTCGTGGCGTTCTACTATACCCGTCAGTCGCGCGCCCGCTTCGATACTCAGAGCTGGTGCCGAGTCTTTTTCGATTACCGCGACCCCGATCCGCCTCTTTTCGAAATCGACGGCGAGGATCTCGACTGCGACCGTTGCGCCGAC
This sequence comes from Acidobacteria bacterium UBA2990, assembly GCA_002347025.1. Classification (GTDB taxonomy): domain Bacteria; phylum Acidobacteriota; class Vicinamibacteria; order Vicinamibacterales; family UBA8438; genus UBA2990. The sequence goes on along the minus strand of DEAE01000031.1, from coordinate 153,549 downwards.
GGTAACGGCGTCTTTCCAACCGTCCCGTTTCCCGGACGGTGGAAACGTCGAGAGATGGGCGAGTGCCTCAATACCCGGCTGTAATTCAATGAAAGCGCCGAATTCGAGTATGCGAGTCACCGTTCCGGGTAGACGCTGCCCACTTGCGTAGGACCGGCCGACTGCATCCCAGGGGTCGCTCTGTAGTTGCTTCATCCCGAGGGAGATTTTGCCCTTGTCGTCATCGACGCCAAGGACTCGAACGGTGACCGAGTCGCCAGCTTGGACCACCGCGGTAGGGTCGGACACGCGGGACCAGCCCATCTCGGATACGTGGAGCAACCCCTGAATGCCGCCCCCGAGGTCGACGAAGGCACCGTAGGGCTGTACTGATGCGATACGACCAGGAAGGTCGGCTCCTGGGACGATGGTGCTACGAACCTCACCCTCCTTCTTGCGCTCTTCCTCTTCGATCAACGCTCGTCGCGAAATGACGAGGTCTTTGCCGTCCTCTTTATACTCGATGATTTGGAAGGTGTAGACCTTACCTACGTGCACCTCTGGATCGGAGGTGAATCCGGTGTCGATTTGCGAAATTGGGCAAAAGGCACGTTGTCCGCCGACCCTGATCTCGTAGCCCCCTTTATTAGCCTTTTCGACGCGGCCTTCCACCGGCAATTGGGCTCGGTAGGCGTCCTCTAATTGTCGGCGGGAGGCAGCACTACGAGCTAGTTTGTGCGATAGTGTGACTCCCCCAGAAGTCGAGACCACTACCGCTTCGATGGTGGTGCCAACCTCGACGGTCAGTTGGCCAGTTTCGTCCTGAAGCTCCGTGAGGTCCATCGTTGCTTCGCCTTTGCCTCCGATATCGACAAAGACGACGTCTCGACCGATCAAGACGATGGCTCCCTGGACCGTCTGTCCTACCTTAAAGAGGGTAGGTTTGAGGGTCTCCGCGAGGAGAGCGGCGAAGTCTTCTTCCTCGCCAGGTTTAGACGGGTTGTCGTCATCGGTAGACATTTTTGAACTCAATGTATGCTGGTGATGTTGTAGCGCCCGAGGTGGGCCCTAGAACTGAGGGTGCTAGACCTCAAGCTAATTGGATTATATCGGTAGACGGCTGGTTGGCCACAAACGCAAGCACCGCCCCTGAGCTTCTAAGAGCAGGTCCGCAGTCGGTATGGCATCTGATCTGATATCCACACCTTGCAAGAAGTCAGCAGACAGTTGGTGCCGCGACGACCTAGCGGTCCGATAGTTGTTCTGGCAGCGCGAAGACATAGACCGCGTTGGAGCGATTTCCTCCGACAGGGGCTGCCACGTACTGTCTGCCGTTCACGCCGTATGAAATTGGAAACCCCTGCACGGATGCAGGCAGTCTTGTCTGAAACAAAACCTCACCGTCTTCGGCGTCGTGGAAGTAGAGGTTGCGGTCCGTGTCGGCCCCCACAACGAGTCCACCGGCCATTGTGAGGGCCGCGGCAAGTGGGCGGGTGCGCATTGGGTGCTTCCATATGATGTTACCGCTGGCGATATCCATCGCGATGAGCTGCCCGCGGTCATCTCCCATCGCTGGATGAGGTTTGCTCTCTCGCTGGAGGAACCCACGGTCTGCGTAATAGTTATTGCCTTCGTTCTGTTCTAATTCGGTGAACATGCCTGTGACACACGTTGGGTGGGTAGGAATATATAGCGCTTCCGTTGTGGGGTGATAGGCACTTGCTCGCCAGTTTCGGACGCCCAATAGGTCCGGACAAAACTCAAGCTCCACGTCGGCAACTGGAATCATGTCTGGACGATAGGTTACTTGCCCAGATTGTAAATCGACATCGAGTACGTTCTGATAACCTAGGTCGTGCGCGGCTATAAACTCGCCAGTCGTGCGGTCCAGTTCCCAGAGAATGCCCAGCTTTCCCATTTTGAAGAGCGAACGTCGCCCATCTCGGTCGATCAGTACGCTTTCGAACACATCGTCCAGGTCATGGGTCTCTCCTGGGGTGAATTGGTAGTACCAAGCGAGCTCGCCACTGGTCGCATCGAGAGCAAGTACGCTGTTGGTGTACAACGCATCCCCGTCGGTCTTTCTTGACACGCGGGCCCATGGTTTGGCCTGAGAGGTTGACCAGTAGGTAAGATTCGTCCGTTGGTCATAACTGCCAGGAATCCATGAGTCGCCACCCGCCCGAAAAACTAATGGGAGGTCCCCCCAAGAATCTCCACCTGGTTCGCCGGGTTGGGCGATGGTGGATGTTCTCCATACTTCGTCCCCGGTATTGGGATCATGCGCTGATATGAAGCAGACGTCATCTTTATAGTTCTGACAGCCAGTCATGCCAGACACAATGTTGCCGTTTGCCACTATTGGTCCGCTGGTGTAGGTGTATCCGAGTGTGTAGTCTGCCACTTCATGGTCCCATGCGAGGCGGCCGGTCTGGGCATCGATAGCGACGATGTGGGCGTCAGAAGTATTGAGATAGATGTTCCTGCCATACATTGCTATCGATCGACTCCCGCGCGCGGGACGACCGGCAGGGTTCAGAGCATCATTGGGATCGGACCGATCTTCTGGTTCACGGGTGAATTGCCACACCAGTTCTCCGGTGGTAGCGTCAAGCGCGTGGACGCTATTGCCGGGGTTTGGGATAAACATTAGGCCACCGTAGACGAGGGGCGTCGGTCGGCTCACACCTGTGTCTAGTTGCCAGGCCCAGACCAGTTGTAGCTCATGCACGTTGGCGGTGTTGATCTGGGAGAGAGGGCTGTATCCCCATCCATCGAGGGTGCGACGCCAGTTGACCCAATCGTTTGGTGAGGGGTCTTGGAGTATTTCGTTAGTGACCGGCACGAAGGCATCGGGATTTTGTGTTTGTCCTGTCACGGGCTCCGTCAGGAGTGACAAAGCTGCGGTCATGATCGATAGAAGAGCCAGTGGAGCGCGAAATAGTGCATCCATGATGTATCTCCTAACCAAGAAACTGTTAACCGTCTCGGACTAAGGTATCATCGATTTTAGGCTCAGAGTATCGTGGGTGGACGAGCGTTTCAACGTGGATGTGTTGAGAGTTTTTCCCCTTGGCTGACATCCATGTCAGATCATCCTGCTGTCGCTAACGCTTCAGCGACGGCTGGTGGGAACAAGTCCACTACGTCTCCTTCCAGCCGTAACGTTACAGCGGCGTGACCATCGTGGTCCGTGGCGCCGCGGTTGACCACGACGTAGGGCACACCGCGCGCCGCAGCCGCTAGTGGAAAACCCGACGCAGGGTAGACCGACAGTGTCGACCCCAACGCTACAACGAGGTCCGTCTCTTGAACTGCGGCCGCGGCTCGCTCCAGTTCCTCCGGATCGAGATTTTGACCGAAGCTGATCGTGGCTGGTTTTAGATAGCCGCCACAGTCGCACACCGGCGGTGTGCCTATTTCCAAAAAATACTTGACGTGAGGGTCAGGATCGCTCCGGGCATGACAGCTCATGCATTCGACGGCGGTATTCGTGCCATGCAACTCGACAAGGCGTTCTGAGGAGGTCCCGCCGAGACTGTGTAGCCCGTCAATGTTCTGCGTGACGACCATCGCAAGCCTGTCGGCCCGCTCGAGATCGGCCACTGAGGTATGGACGGCATTGGGCTCTGCATCACGAAAGGAGGGCCAGGCTTGGCACTTCTGGTCCCAGTACTCGATACGTGCGCCCTCTGAGGTCATGAAATCATCGAAATAGACAGGTTGCCGCTCCGTCCAGACACCCGTTGGACCACGGAAATCACGGATGCCGCTGTTCGTCGAGATGCCTGCTCCGGTAAACACCAGGATGTGGGAGGCGTTTCTGAGCAGGTGAGTGAGGGTCATTGCTCACGATTGTGTCGTCTTGTTGCCCGGTGCCGCAAGAGCTACCTGGTAGGATGGGGGCTTAAAGGGGAACTGACGGGCCCCCGAGGGGACCCGTCCACGAAATGCGGTGGAAAGACTAAAACTAATGCCCGTGTGGCTCGGTTTCAACTGATCAGTCAGTCGCGAAGCAGTAGAACCGGCCGGCCCCTCCGGTCGCGACCAAGTCTGGCTGTGAGCAGCTCCGCGACGGGTGGGCGGTATTCCAGGGTGAACCCGGGGTCGTGAAGGAGTAACGGTCGGCATGGCCGAGCATGGCACTTCCCTCGTCATTGCTGGTCCAGTTGCTACACGTGCGGTCTTCGTTCCCCTCATAGGCAGTGCCGACGATTTGTGTGCCGGTCAGGACGTCGTGTTCTGTGAAGTCGGGATCACCGTCGATGCGGGAAGGAAACTGCTCGCCGTTCTCATCCAGCGAATGCTCCCAGTTGAAGTTCGAGTTGTCGTGGTGCAGACTGGATACGTTGGTAGCCATGATGAGGCCATTCGCATTTGCCCAGGGGCCGGCCCCGATCCGGTCACGGGCGTTGACCGCGCCAGCGCCCTGTGTGCTGAGGTAGGCTCGCCAGGTGCGGTCTCCGGCGCCAGCGGCCCCGGCGAGCGCCTGACAATGTGCATCTGCGCCTGCCAGCCCACCCAGATTAGCTCCATCGCCGATACCGACGCTGGTGACAAAGAAGCCCATCGCTGGAGGCTCGTCGTCCTGTTGTTGGGCAACGAGCGGGAGTCCGGTTAGGGCCAATACACTGACAGTTGCAATAACTGTGAGCAGGGCTCGATTCTTGTTCATGGTTGCGTTTCTCCTGAGTCTGGTTCAACGAGATCTCTGATCACCCACTTTAGGGAAAATTCACTCTATATCGGATTGACCGGGTTGTCCATGGTCCAAGCGGCCTACTCGAATTCACCGTCTACTCAGACGCCAACCGCTTCCCGAACTGAAGTGTGTGCTTTGTTCGCAAAGACCATCAGGGAAGCCATTAAGCTGGTTTCCCGATAGACACGAGGATGCCCGCAGCGAGGCCACTGAAGGCATCTCTCCTTGGAAGCTCAAAGTGAGTCTGGACTCGTCTATTCTTACCGTCCGGTATGGATAAACGGTTGGGAGCAGTAAGGTTCCCCTAGCCAGCCTAAACCCGGATCGCCGATCGGGCTACCCGGAGGTGCCATAGGCAGTGCTAGTGGTTCGGGGATCCCTCCGGGGCGGTCGAGATAGCGCCGGATGTCGCGACGGAGTGCGGCGAGATGTGCGCGCTCTGCTACCCCTTCAAGTCCGGTGAACTCCGCTGAGGCTTCGACACGCTGCGCCAGATCCTCCAGCCAATAGGCTGATAGAGCCCTGACCTGTGCCATGGGGGCTACCGACCCGAGCTGTATAAGGCGGTCTACGACCACCCGCTGAACTGCACGTTGGAGCTCCGATTCGTATCCGTTGGATGAGGCGGTATCGAAGGTGGCTTCGAGTACCGTCTCGACAACTTCAGCAAGACCGGGCACAGTGGCATCAAGAGCGTGTTGTTCGACCAATCTGGCCGCCCGTGCGGGTTGAAAGATGTTGGAGAGGGTGAGGTCAGCGACGACAATTGCCGGGGTGATGCGGTCGAACATCGAGCCGGTGAAGCGAGGGAAGAGCTCACGATGCTGCTCAAACCCAGCCGGGCGTGGCGGAATCAGAGCAAGAACTGATTCGGGAATTGTCAGCTCGTTCGCTTGAAGTGTCCGCATCAGGGCGGTCAAGGCCGCCCTTTGGTCGGCGGCCGAGACGGCGTTGACCGGTTCTCGTCCGTCGCCTCTGAATGCGTAGACGTAGTTGAGCCCACCGAGGGCCGAGGCCGCGGCGTCGATCTGAAATCGGTGATGTAGAAACAGTGGTACGAGCGCCTCTTCGAGAAGCGCGAGCGGTGTGCCATTCTTAATGGCGCTCTCCCCGAAGCGTTGCAGCGCTGCGCGACGCACATCCATCATCCGAAGCAGTTCCGCTCCGGGGTCAGTGCCGTTAGCCCAGATGTGGACCCGCGGGTTGGCATTAGTGTCCTGTCCCGTCATGTAGCGGATGTCCTCAGCCCAGGCATCGGCCAACACGGTGTCGAGTGCCTCCGGCTGATTCACGCTTTGGGCAAAGTCTTCATAGCCATAGGTGATTGCTACCTTATCCCACGCCCCGATACCGACGTCATAGGCATCTGACAGATCGAATTGGCCGTCTTGGTTGACTGTCACGAGGGGATGCGGATAGTCCATGACCGAGATCCGCCCCTGCGAGCTCGCGTAGTAGTTATGTCCTAGGCCGAGGGTGTGTCCTACTTCATGGGCCGACAGTTGGCGAATTCGCGCCAGAGCCATGTCGGACAGCTCGGTCGGCTCTTCGTCGCCGTCCAGATAGGGGGACAGCAGACCTTCTGCCAGCAGGTAATCCTGTCGTACACGCAACGACCCGAGTGTTACGTGCCCCTTGATGATCTCTCCAGTACGTGGGTCGGTCACCGAATTACCGTAACTCCATCCCCGAGTGGAACGATGAACCCACTGGATAACGTTGTAACGGACGTCGAGGTTATCCGCGCCCTCAGGCATCATCCTGACCTCGAAGGCGTTGCGATAGCCTGCGGCCTCGAATGCTTGGTCCCACCATCGTGCGCCCTCGAGCAATGCCGAACGCACCGGCTCGGGTGTGCCTCGGTCGAGGTGGTAGATGATCGGCTCGACCGCCTCGCTGATGGGTTCCGTCGGGTCACGTTTGACGAGGCGGTGGCGACGTAGAAAGCGCTTGGTCATCGGCTCACCGAGCGGGACGCTGTAGTCGTTGTAGCTTATGTTTCCATAGCCTGCGCGTGGGTCATAGGCACGTGGGGTGTAGCCATCATCAGGTAGTTCAACGAAAGAATGATGCTGACGCACGGTGACGGCCTGCGGTGCCGGCACGACGTTTTGGAGTGAGCCTCGGCCAAACCCCGGCCCGCTTCCTCCTGCATGTCCAGTGAAGGTCAACGTTGCTTCGAGCTCGGTGTTGCGAGGGAAACCCTTGGTTCGTGGCAGATATACCGCGCTGCGGGTCTTGTCGAGCCCGTAGGCTCCAGGTAGCTGGTCGGCCACACCGTGGGCATCGCGGAGCAGGAATGGAGTGATGTCAACCAATACGGCCCCGTCGGTTTCAGCTTTGATCGTGAAGCCCCAGAGCACCGAGGTTGCAAACGCTTCCTCTAGTGCCCGGATCTCATCTGGATTGTTACTCTCGACTCGGAATCGCTGGTTAGGCTGGACCATGAGTACTTTCGGCCCTACGCGCTCGAAGCGCACCACAGCCGAGGCACCGATCTCTCCACGGTCGAGTCCGATGTCATTCGAGCCAACCCCGGCGGCGAGAGAACGGATGTAGAGCAGTTCGCTGTCGAATCGCGTGATCTCCATCCAGAGCGTACCGGCGCTGTGGTCCCAGTATAGAGGGACGAGACCATCGAGTTTCTGCATGCCCCTAGTCTTCTCGGCGATGGTCGGACGCTCTTGTGCAACGGCCGGCGAGGAGGTGCCCGCGAGCAGAATCGAAATCACTGCAACCAGCAGAGTGCGAATGATGGGAACCAGGTGTGAGGCTGGTAGCGTTGCATGCATGTCGAAACCTCCTGAAGGTTGTCTGGCCGAAAATCTGGGGATATTATCGACCCTATAGATTACCTCTGGCATTTATATTCGATGACATCGCTGCTCGGTTGACTGAAGTGGGAAAGTCAGTGTGCCCTACTTCAGATCAGCCAACCTCGTCCGTTCGTGGGGCGTCCGTGCCCTGGAAGTGGCAACCCGTCGTATCGCATTCCTGCCAACGAGCCCTAGCTAATGTCTATACCGAACTTTCGAAAGGCCCCAATGGATCAACAACAACTCGCGGTAAACCGCCGCCGGTTTCTTGCCGGCTTCTCGGCTGCTGGTCTGGGATCGACGCTCATGCCTGGTGCGCTCGCGGCAGTGGCGCAGGACGCCGATACCATCACCCTTGAGATGATCGAGGCTGCTCAGGCGATTGCCGGATTATCCTTCACACGACAGGAACGGGAACGAATCGTCGAACACCTGAACGGTGCGCGTAGCCCGATCCCGGCGTTCGACACGCTGCAAATCGCCAATCTTGCCAATGATACCCAGCCAGCTTTTGTCTTCAATCCCGTTCCTCCGGGGAAAACTCTCCCAAGCGAACGCCGACCACTGCAGCGTCGGGAATTCGACGTTTCGAGGCCGGCCTCCGATGACGATCTGGCGTTCCTGCCTGTGACCCATCTGGCCAAGCTCATCGAGAATCGGCAAGTTAAGCCATCCGAGCTGACCAAGTTGTATCTCGCGCGTCTCAAACAGTATGACCCGAGGCTGCACGTGGTCGTCACTCTGACAGAAGAGCTTGCACTTCGACAGGCGCAACGAGCAGACGATGAGATCGCCGACGGCCTATATCGTGGGCCCCTGCACGGTATCCCCTGGGGAGCAAAAGACCTGTTGGCCGTACGAGGGACCAAGACGACCTGGGGCATGTCTCCCTATGCGGATCGTACTATCGACCTTGACTCAACGGTCTTCAGTAAGCTGTCTGAAGCCGGCGCGATTCTGATCGCCAAACTGTCGACTGGGGCATTAGCGGTTTCGGCCCGGTGGTTTGGTGGGCTGACCCGAAACCCGTGGAACACGGAGCAGGATGCCTCGGGGTCCTCCGCTGGTCCCGGCTCTGCCACGGCAGCTGGTCTGGTCGGTTTTTCGATTGGGACTGACACCGGAGGGTCCATCATCCTTCCGTCCACCCGAAACGGCGTCACCGGCCTGCGGCCGACGTTCGGAAGAGTAAGTCGCTACGGAGCTATGGCTCTGGTCTGGACTCAGGACACGATTGGCCCTATGTGTCGGTCAGCTGAAGATTGCGCTCTTGTGCTCAATGCGATCTACGGACCAGACGGCAAGGACAACACGCTGCTCGACGTGCCATTTAACTGGGACGCAACGGTCGATGTAACAAAGTTGCGTGTTGGCTACCTGCGTAGCGTGTTTGAAGGTGAGATCTTGGAAAACCCGGAAGACCCAACAAGTGGCAGCCGGCGACGGCAGGTTCGTCAGAATAATGAAAGAGCGCTGGGGGTGATTCGCTCCCTTGGTGTCGAGGTGGTGCCGTTCGACCTCCCTGAGGTACCCATCGAAGCGATCGATTTCATGCGGTATGCGGAAACAGCGGCTGCCTTCGATGATGTGACACGAACCGGTCTGCTCACCCGGGTGGAGGAAGGCCCCGAACAAAGTCGCCGGCCGAATGAGATTCGATCAGCGCGTTTCATTCCCGCTGTGGAGTTCATCCAAGGTAACCGCCTTCGTATGAGGGCGATGGAACAGATGGATGAGAGTATGAGGGATCTCGATCTGTTCATCGGAAGTAATCAAGCCTTGACCAACCGCACTGGGCACCCGGTTATCAGTTTACCCAACGGCTTTTCCCAAGGCTCACCTACCGGGTTGCACCTCACGGGCAAACTCTTCGGTGACTCAGAGATCCTGTTGTTGGCAGATGCGTTTCAGGCAGCAACCGATTATCACGAGAGACAGCCTCAGCTCTGATTACCCGTGATTTGTCCGTGCGGCGACTTGAGGAAGTGGTCTGTTTTGGTGAGACGAAACTGGAACTGTTGAATTGTGGCCGACATTCGTCGGAGTCTAGTTGCCTTAGTAGAACAGTGGGAAGGCCGTGCCGTTGGTTGAATAGAGCCAGGCTACTGTGAGCCGTGGCTCCTACTGTTTGGCCATCGTCAGTGAGCCACTAGTTGTAGTCGTGCAGCTATGAGTAACCCAGGTGCCCTCGAGGGTTGCATCGGTAAATGTAGCGGTTACGGTGTAGGGACAGAGTGTTTTGTCTGTTGTTTCTAAGTCAAGTGAGAGGCTGCTTCCACCAGAGATGTTGCCTGCTAGAGGTCCTGAAAATGTGTTGTTGTCACTGGCTGTGCTGGTCCAAGACCCGGTCACTGTTGAGGCACTAGCACTCAGCTGCATGGTCACAGAACTAGTTGTGCCGTTTACTGGTTTTGAGGTGCCTGTCCAGTTGCCTGTGAGAGACGGGCTGGACGGTGCGACCGGAGAGGAGATAGAAGATGGAGCTACGCCAGAGCTGGAGGCACTCCCCCCACAGCCGGTCGTCGACAGGAGGAGAATAGCAGCAAGAAAGACAGAATAGAGGAGAAGGGGGCTACTCCCGGGGCAAGTGTGCTGAGCTGCAGGCGGCTGAGTTGGGCTGGACATTACAAAAACACCGGCGATGTTCGTGGGTTTAAACCCTTGTAGCTAGTCAATTTCTCCTGGTGCCCAGCTATCAACCAATGTTCGAATGTAGTTGCTTGGTGCTCCCATGGATGTATAGCCCTGCCATATGGCGACCTTGTCGGAGACCTCGAACGGGCTTGGCGGCAGATCGATCTTGAGGTCGTCAGTATCAATTTCAAGCGCCGATTTCCCGTATTTTTGTTCTACGAGGGCGTCGCGCTCGGCCACGTAAGCTAGCTGCCCTTGCCCGATTATACCGAGCACTTTACCCTCGAGATTAAAGACCGCGCTACCGCTTGCTCCAGGGGCCGAGGGGAGTCGGTAGAAGGCTTCACCTTCATACCCGCTATTACGACCGATGGCTGAGCCAACCGACGTAACGAATGGCCCTGACCGTAGCATTACCGCGGGGTGACCTACGGTGATGACGGGGTCAAATTCCTGTAGTTGGGCAGAGTCAGCCAGTTCGACAGGCGTCAGGTCCATCCGTTGAGTCGTGCGGAGAAGAGCAACGTCACCCTTAAGAGGATCACCGCGGTAACTGACGCCATCGATACTGGACTTGCCGACCAATTGTGCATTGACGATCTGTCCGTAATAGGTCTGAAATGTCGATTCGGCCCCCAGCGACAGCCCGGTTACACAGTGATCGTTCGTGACAATAAGATGATTGGTGAGTGCGACGCCGGTGCAGATACAGTTCACATTGAAGTCATCCGTGCGGAGTGCTTCATCACAAGTAGGACAGCCGGAGAGACGAGAGAACATCACCGTGGCCTGCGTGGCAACATCAAAGGCCTCAGTTGTGAGCTGGCTGACCGGGAAACCGCTTTCCGTGAAGTCATCACCCCAATCGATGACCTGATAGCTCGCTGAAGCCAGATTGGCCGGAGCGGCGGGCCAGGAAGGATTCTCGGCAGGTGGTGTAATGCTGAGGTCAGACGTGGCGGATGTGACGAGGAGACGAATCTCATCGACGGAGAGCGCAGAAGACAGATACGGTGGGTCGGCGAGGAACGAGCTCAGGATGCCAAGGTTATTTCTACCTCGATATTTTTCAGACTCACAAATCCAGTCGTCTGGTCGTGTGCCATCAATGACAACTCCGACCACGAAGCCTTCGGCGTTCAACACCGGCGCGCCATAGCTACCCGACTCAGTGTGCACATCTAGTGCGAACCAGGTGCCCCCTGGGATGTTCGTAGGGTGCTTGGCTTGAAGTTGGTCGCAGTCGACCACAGGGCCCATGGTCAAGTGCCATCCTCCAATGGATCTCGATTTATCAGGGTGGTGTATGGCTAAAACAGTGCCGCTAGCCACCCCATCGGGAGCGAGAGGAAGTGCTTTTGGGGCTGATGATGGGTCCCACGTTTCCCACTCGCTGACGAGTAGATCCTTATCGGAAGTGACCCGTTCGAGCTCAATAAGCACCACTGCGTCATTGCTCGCGGTGACGGTTCCGGAAGCCCAACGTCCATCAAATAGGTGAATGAAGGGGCCGGCGCCTTCCTCGAATTCGTCTTCGGGAAAGACCGCGCGAAGCTCGGCACAGCTCTTGGGCGATACGGGATACGGGGAGTCACCCCAACCGCCAGCTGGGTTGCCCGTAATTTCTTTTATTGCAGCGGCTTCCGTCAAAACAATTCGGTCGGAAACAAAAAATCCAGCCGAAGGGCTCGTGGCCATTTGCCATTGTCCCTTTTTGCCGTCAGAAGGTGCGTTTGAGAGACGGCGTAAACAGCGATCGCCAACGACTTCGACAACTGATGGAGCCGAGGTCCTTGCCACGCGACTGAGTGGCGGAAGGGAGGCCAAGTTGACAGTGTCGTCGACACCGACGCGCTCGTACCCTCTATAGGAGCTGTAGTTATCAGGCCAACGGCCTGCAAGAGTCTGTAGGTGAAATTGGCCGTAGGATGTGGTCACAGTCTTCCAATCACCGCTGCCGGTTTGAAAGTTGACAACACCGCCGTCTGGGCCTGCCGTCTGCCCCCCGTCATACACAAAACTACCCGGTGTACCAGAACTGGTTGTGCTCGTGATATCAGGTAATCGACAGCAAATACCCCCAATCGTGTTGAGGCCGAGCGCGTCGCTAACCGGTGGAGTAACTGGGGCGATTTGCGAAAAGGAGTTCGGGCACGGAAGTATGACCAGGAGTGTCGCTAATACAAGAACTTGAGAAATGGGAAACCTACTCGATAGTGGCATCTGCAGTTCTGAGTGTCCCCTCGCTGTCGTCAGGGAGAGGTTAGGCTGAGGCAGTGTGCTCCCAGTCTTGTGTAGAGGGACTGTGCGGTCGGTTGGCATCATGTCTTGTAGCAAAGTCAATAGCAGCGGGCAGTCAACAGTCTACCTTACTGCCTAGTTGTCCAGTGGAGCTTGAGGCTCGGCGTTTCTTACGGAACACCTCCTTCGCGTGGTTGGACGGGATAACGCCACCAAGGTCGATTTCGATCGGAGAGAAAAACGCATGCTAAAGCTACTGTTTCTTGCCCGTGAAGATGCCGTCTGCCAGTCCACCTAGATCCAAGGTGCCTGACAAGGTGCCGTCGTCCTGCAAGGTGGCCTGGTAGGTGACCTGGATCGTAAAGCCATCGACCTCACCATCGAACGAAAAAGTCACCGTCGTTCCATCGACGCTTCCGGTAACGTCAGTCTCGCCGAGAGTGTCAGAGGAATAGTGTCCGGTCAAATCAGACCTGCTCTGCTCGAGGGTAACGCTGGGGGTGGTGGCACCGCCCAGCTCGGTCTCCAGGGTCAAAGCCCAGGCGCCGGCGACCGCTGCCGGCTGCGCTCGTGCCGGTGGTGCCATCAAGGTGACGACCGTTGCCATCCCAATGGCCAGCACCATTGGACTTGCTGCCGGACTGTCCAAGTATGTCATTTACTCAATCCTGCTTCCCGGGCATGCTCGAATCGCTCGGCCTACCGTGTCACGGAGAGCGAGTTGCCCGGGTCAGTTATATCAGTTTCCTCTTTGCCTTTTATTGCACAGCGAAGGCGACTAACTCCGCGATGTTCTCTTCATCCAAAGCCGCTACGACAATGTATTGTTGGCTACCCGCCATGTACGTGATCGGGAACCCGGTGGTTGGTCCACCCGGAAGCTGAATCTCATGGACAACGTCACCCGTCCGCTTGTTGTACGCACGAAGAACCGGTTCGCCTCGTGAACCCTCACCCGCAAACAGCAGGGTAGACGTTACAAGAAGTCCGGAACTTTTCGTCGGGCTCCCCGTCGTCGGCACGTCCACGCCCTGAAGGTCTGGATGTGCCTGGATATAGCCGGGCGTGCCGCCGTGCGGAATTTGCCACAGGATCTCTCCCACGGTCAGATCGATTGCGGTGATCCGGCCATACGGAGGTTTGATGAGAGGCAGGTCACTGACGGTCGGGACACCCGCACGACTGGAGATGTGGTAGCGAACGCCGGTCCCTTCAGTGCCGTCTATCAATCCGAACAGCGACGGGGTCGTACTCGACGGTACAAAAAGGATACCCAGCCCGGGATCCACCGCACCACCCGGCCAATTGACACCACCACCCGCGCTGGGAAGCGCGAGGGTCCCTTGATTGACGCCAGGCTCTTGCAAGGACGGCGGAGTATAGAGAGGCCCGAGCCGGTAATTCTCTACGATCCGCAGTGCTTCGGCCCGAAGCTCCGGAGTAAAGTCGATGAGGTCATCCTCAGTCACGCCTTGGCGTTCAAATGCCGGCGGTTTGGTGGGAAAGGGCTGTGTAGGAGATGTCCACTCTCCCGGAACGTCCGACTCTGGCACGGCCCGTTCCTCGATCGGCCAGACGGGTTCGCCTGTCGCACGGTCGAGTACGTATGCAAATCCCTGCTTCGAGAGTTGGACCAAGGCCTTCACCAGGACGCCATCGACCTCAATGTCCACGAGGATGGGGGCCGTCGGGAAATCGTAGTCCCAGAGTTCGTGGTGGGTGACCTGAAAATGCCACACCCGTTCGCCGGTCTCCGCGTCGAGCGCCAGCACCGAGTTGGCGAACAGGTTGTCTCCTGGCCGATAGCCACCGTAGTAGTCGTTGGTGGCGGTTTCGGTGGCTACGTAGAATAGTCCGAGTTCCTCGTCTACCGTCACGGGGGCCCAATGCCCGACGTTCCCCGTGTATTTCCAGGAGGCATCGAGTAGTTCGGGGCGTTCCTCGACCCAGGGATGCGTGCCGGTCGGAACCTCCCAGAGTAAGTCGTCCGCCTTGAGCCAGGTGTCGACACCGAACTCTCCCTCCTTCGGGACCGTATTGAAACGCCAGAGCGTCCGACCGCTACGGGCGTCGTAGGCCACCACGTCGCCAGGAATGTTCATCGGCCAAACCTCATTGGGGTTGCGGATACCCGGGCGATTAGCCCTTGTCGGTATGCTGCCAGTGTGAAGGGAAATAGAGGCGACCAGAGCGTTCCCAAGAATGGCTGGGGGTGAGGTGTTAGCGACTCTACCCGCTCGCAGCGCAGCAGGGCGTTCATCCCAGCGAAGGTCATCCATCATGTCGACGACACCAGCGTCCCCAAATTGCAGTACCCGAGCGCCGGTCTGGGCATCGAGAGCAACAAGCTGATAGCTTGGCGTGACCACGAAGATGCGTTCGTCCCCAGCACCATCACTCCAGTAGCTCACACCCCGCCCGGCGCTTCGTGCCACAGGCTCGATGATGTCTCCCCAACGGCGTTCGTTGTCGCTAGGTTGCCATCCCCACACGAGTTCCCCTGTGGCTGCATCGAGAGCCACGACATTCCGCTGATTTCCAATGGTTGTGTACATGACGCCGTTGATCACTAGGGGGCTGATTTGCGTCCTTCCGGAGGGTGGAGGGGTGCCCTGGTCGCGTGCGCTCCAGCGCCACGCGACTTCAAGATCTTCGACGTTTCCGGAATGGATCTGGTCGAGTGGCGAGTAGCGAGTGGCACCCGTGTCGGCGCCGAACACCCCCCATTCACCATTGGCGGCGCCCGTCTGAGCGGTCACACTGGTCGTAGCTAGACACGCAACTGCTGCCACCGCAGCAGCGTAATGGATCACAGGGTACCGAGTAGAGAGCACCTTGTTCATATGCTTGTCTCCTTTTCGCTTTGCCTGACTGGGTGTACGACCAGCTGTCTTGACAAGACGGCAGCCTGCGATAACCGTGTCTTGCGGTAAGCGGAAATTCCGATCCGGGCTGTGTCTAGCTCAGTAGAACAGTCCTCCGGGAAGCTGTGCTTTGTGGCACTGCGGGCTGATTATTCGTTGTTCCAGCGAGCCAGTCAAGATGGAGTGGCGGGAAAGGGTGGCCGTTAGTTAGAGACGCTTCTTGTGGAGGGTTACCTAGAAATACTCAGCAGCTTGCTCTCCTGAAACAGCACCAGTGTGCCCAGCTTGAGCTCCGTGTGGAAGGGGTGGATTGGTGGTGTGAGGCACTGATGGAGAGGCTTCAGCGGCCTCCGGTCGGTGAAGCTGACACCGCTGGTGTGTTGTCTTGAGATTTGCGCCCGGTGAGCTTGAAGATCGAGTTAGCTGAGTCCTGATCTGCGAAGCACAACGCCTAGCCCATGCACTTAAGAGGTGGACTTTGAGGGCGTGCCGCCGGGGCACGAGCCTTTAGGCGTGGTGTCCACTTAGCCGCACAGCGCCTCAATTACACTAGCGGCAGCGTATCTAGGGATGCATCGAGTCTGAGTCTCCCACGGCTGTTAGCAATCTTTTCGACGGGTACTCCGAGCTTGTCCAGCACGGTGACAAGGAGCGACGCTGCAGGCTCATGGTCATACTGCAGGTGCCGCCCTCCCTTAAAGTTGAAGTGTTCCTGTGAACCGATCAGCATCATGGGGAGATTCATCGAATCGTGGGTGTTGCTGTCAGCCATGCCAGCCCCGTACATCATGAGGGTGTGGTCTAGCAGCGATCCGTCGCCGTCGGCTGTCGATCTGAGTTTTTCAAGATACGACGCGAACAGCGAGACGTGATAGGTGTTCAACTTTGCCAGCTGGGCGATTTTCGAAGGATCGTCTTGGTGGTGGGACAGTGGATGGTGGGCTTCGGTGATTCCGATTTGCGGGTACGTCCGGCTGCTATACTCGCGGCCCATCATGAAGGTGCCGACCCGTGTTAGATCCAGCTGAAAGGCTAGGACTTGTAGATCGATCATCAATGCAGCGTAATCGTCGTAGCTATCTGGGATACCACCGGGTTGCGTCAGCGACGGTAGCTCCATCGAGCTCTGCTGTTCCGCTTTCTGGATCCGGCGCTCGACGTCGCGAACGGCGGTCAGGTACTCGTCGAGACGAGAGCGGTCTCCGGAGCCGAGTTCCTGCTCGAGGTCTGCGAGCGCTTCTGTGAGCGAATCAAGAATACTGCGGTCTCGCCGCAAGCGGGTGAGGCGTTCGACGGGGTCTGTTGTGCCGCTGTCGCCAAACAACCGCTCGAACACCACGCGTGGGTTGTCCTCGCCGGGAACCTGGGTCGTCGGACTCGTCCACGACAGTGTATTGATGAACGCGCAGGTGGTGTTATCGCATGTACCCACCAAGTCGAGGCGGTCGAGCGAGAGTTCGAGAGAAGCCAACTGTGTGTACTGTCCGAACTGCTTGGCCGCGATCTGATCGATCGAGGTGCCTGCTTCGATCCCATCGCTGGTCGCGCGGCCGATCACGCCAGTCAGGAACCTCGTTGAGGCGGTCGTATGGGTGCCGCCGCGGCCCTGCAGGCCATCCAGTCCAGAGAAGACGAGCATGCGGTCCTGAAACGGTGCTAGCGGTTGGAGGATCGAGGAAAGCTTGAGCTTGCCGTCACCGGGTGGCGTCCAACTCTCCATGATCATCCCGTTGGGCACATACACAACGCCAAAGCGACGAATGGGTGCCGCTGGTGTCTTGGCGAGCGCCGTGAACGCTGGCACCATCGCATCTAGCAATGGGAGGGCTACTGTGGTTCCCACACCTCGCAAGAAAGTGCGACGGGGTAACGACGTCTTTGTAATCATCATGGCTCTGGTCTCCACTGAAACAAGATCTGCTTGGTCAGGGTGTCCTCAGGGAATAGGTGCCTTCGCTACCTGTTGTCGCGGGCTATCCCCGAGGGCTTGTCTCATTCGAAATGCCGGACTGTTGACAATGGCCGACACAATCGCGGATGGCTGGTATTCGTTTGACGCAGCGTCCCGGACCACGGAGCGTACCGTCGGGAGGTCGTAGTACTCGATCCGGCGGCCGAGGGCATATGCCAGGAGTTTTTTGGTCATGGCAGTCACAAACTGACGGTGCTGACTTACCAGGAACTTGCGTAGTCCAGCTGGGCCCTGAAATTGGGTGCCGTCGGGCAACATAGCCGAGCTATTCACGGTGGCGCCGTTCTCGGTGTTACGCCAGCCACCAGTTGCATCGAAGTTCTCTAAAGCAAACCCCAACGGATCCATCGGTGCGTGACAGGTAGCACACACGGCGTTCTGACGGTGTTCTTCCAGTCGTGCTCGCACTGACGCTGGGGCGCCGTTTGGGCCGCGGTCCGGCAGGCCTGGCACGTCCGCCGGTGGTGGTGGTGGTGGCGTGCCCAAGAGACTTTCTAAGACCCAATGGCCTCGCAGCACCGGAGATGTCCGGTTGGGATATGACGTCAAGGTCAGCAAACTTCCTTGGCCAAGCAAACCGCCGCGTGGGTTGTCATCGTCGAACGTGATCCGTCGGAAGTGGCTGCCATACACGTTCGGGATACCGTAATGTTGCGCGAGCCGCTCGTTTGCGAACGTGTAATTGGCGCTCAATAACTCGACGACACTCCGGTCCTCTCGGAAGACACTTTCCACAAACAGCGTCGTTTCTCGTGAGAACGCTTGGCGGAGGTTTTCGTTGAAATCTGGAAAAGCGTTTGGGTCCGGCATCGCATTGCCTAGATTACGTAACCGGAGCCATTGACCGACAAAATTGTCTACGAGAGCCGTCGAACGACTGTCGGCCAACATCCGCCGAACCTGCTGTCTGAGTACTGCAGGATTACTAAGCTCGCCCCGAGCTGCCGCCCCAAGCAACTCGTCGTCTGGAATGCTGCTCCACAGGAAAAATGACAGGCGAGAGGCCAACTCGAGATCGCTGACGGCATACGAGGTGCCCGGAGCGACGTCGACCGGGTCCCGCTCGACCCGGAAGAGTAATTTGGGGTCGACAAGGAGTCGTTCTAACGCGAACTGGATGCCTGCATCAAAGGTATCCCCGCGACGACCATCTTGGTAGAACTGCAGCAGCGTCTGTATCTCTCGATCGGTCGGGGGTCGGCGGTAGGCTCGGCCGGCAAGGGTCGTAAGGATTTGTGTCGCGCAGGGTTCTTCCTCCTGCGACCGCGTGGGGTAGCACACAAATATTTTGCGTCGACTAGGCGTGTCGCCAGGGCCAGTGATGTCGTACGGGCCA
The DNA here is from genome assembly GCA_002347025.1 of Acidobacteria bacterium UBA2990. Lineage (GTDB taxonomy): Bacteria > Acidobacteriota > Vicinamibacteria > Vicinamibacterales > UBA8438 > UBA2990. The sequence goes on along the minus strand of DEAE01000031.1, from coordinate 135,005 downwards.
CTAACGGCCACCGTGTGCACCCACAGATTACTCTCGAGTGACTCGTCACGCTCCGGGTATTTGGGCGGATGAGGCACTCCGTCTTCGATTTCTGTCTGACGACCCAGGAACGACACCCCTACGAGTCGTGTCCCGGCGTTTACCTGGAGGCGAACTTCAAGCCCGGCGTCGGCGTTCTGGGCATATTCCTCCCACGCGGGGTCACCGAAAATGTCTCCGATAAAGCCGGCCGGTGGAGCTCCGGTTGTCTCCTCGCCACCGACAACTGATGAGAGGATTTGCTCGCCATCTAGGCGAATCTCAAACTGGTGCGGCGCTCCGAGGCCAATGACGTAGTCAAAAAGTTGGCGGTAGAGCCGTACCTTGATTACATATTCACCATCAACCGGGAAATGATGACGAACGGCGGTGCCGCCCCGTGAGCCGAACGGCAGGTCTTCTCCCAGATAGCCGTCCTGATTCAGCAGGGCACGGTGCTCCGTTGTGGAGGGTCGTGGTGGAAGTCCAACTGCCAGCCGACTCAGCTTTCGAGCAGCTGACAGATATCGGTCCAGCAAGGTCGGCGACACCGACAACATATTGGCAATATTGTCGAAACCGAGCTCGTCGCCACTGTCGGCCGGCAGCAGCGATGTTACGTCGACCTCAAGAGCCAATAGGTCGCGAATGACGTTTCGATATTCAGCGCGATTGAGTCGGTGAATACTGTCGGTGCGCCCTGGGTTAGGATTGAGTGCAGCTGCATTGTCCAGCTTCGTCTCCAGCCACGTGATCACACTGTCTACGACCGTCGAGTCTGGCCGAGGTCGACCTGGGGGTGGCATCGCACTGGCTTGCAGCTTTTCGAGGACCTTCTCCCATACCGCTGGGTCTTCACTGACGTTGGTTGCATCGATGGTCTCCAGAGAGAGGCTACCCGTACGAAGCCTGTCACTGTGGCAACCGACGCAGAATTGGTTCACTACCGGCCGTAGCGGAGAACTCCCCGACAGCGAGTCTTGCGTCGGGAGGGGGGTCTGATTGGCTAAGGCGGGCGACAGGAAGGCTAGCCAGGTCACCAGCGTCAGCAACAGCCCAGGATTGGACCACCGGCGCACCATGTGTCATCTCCAAGAGGATTCACAACCGTCACCAATTTACGAGGTCTATCATAATACGTCGACCGGGGCAGATCCATCTAAACTCCCGTGCTAAAATTCAGCCATCAGGACGATTCTCCGGGCGCAAACCCTGTGTCTCTGGGAATAAACCGAATTTTTGAGGGAGGCATGAAGATGCGCATCTCGACGAGCGGGTTCTGCCAACGGCTAACCCTGTCACTCGTGGCAGCCGCGGCGCTTGGTGCAAATTCCGCCGTAGACGTTCAGCTGATTCAGGCCGTCAAGGATGGAGATGCTCGCGCTGTCCGTGGGCTTCTTGAACGAGATGCCGACGTGAATGCTCCGCAAGGCGACGGCGCCACGGCCCTCCACTGGGCTGCCCATCGGAACGACCTGGAGATAGCAGAAATTCTGATTCGTGCCGGCGGGTTGGTGAATGCCACGAACGACCTTGGTGTGACACCGCTCTGGGTCGCTGCGACGGCCGGCAGCGCGCCAATGATGGCAGGGTTGTTGCAGGCAGGAGGAGACCCGAATTTGGCGCCGGCGACGGGCGGAACACCGCTGATGATCGTTTCCCGCCAAGGCAATGTTGCGGCTGTAGAGTTGCTGCTGACCAATGATGCTGATGTAAACGTTGTAGAAGGTGCTCAGGGACAGACTGCGCTCATGTGGGCAGTAGCGCAGGACCGAGCCGCTGTCGTGGATGTCCTTCTTGCAGCTGGGGCGGATCTGAATGTTCGGACGAAGGTGTCAAGCCGGCACGTACTCTTGTGCTGTCAGAAGAGCCTTGGTCGGACCGAGGGTGCTGTTTGGGTCAAACAGGGTGGATTTACTGCACTGATGTTCGCTGCCAGGCATGGAGCCGCGAGTTCGGCCAGGCATCTGCTGGCTGCCGGCGCGAGCGTAGACGATACCGCCGCGGTCGGTAGCACCTCTCTAGTCGTGGCAGCCCAGCACGGTTATGGTGAGGTCGCTGCGGTGCTGTTGGAGAATGGTGCAGACCCCGACGCGGTTAGGGCCGGTTACGCGGCCCTTCATTGGGCAGCGCTGCGTGGTGACCGTGAATTGGTAAAGACGCTTTTGGCCCATGGAGCGAACCCCGACGTGCAACTCACGAAGGGGTCAACCCTCAAGCATGATCGCCGTGCATTCGCCTTCGACAAATTCTTGGTAGGTGCCACGCCGTTTGCACTGGCTGCTAGACGATCCGATGTCGGCATCATGCGTCTGCTTGCGACCGCCGGAGCCAATACGTCGCTGCCGTTGAAAGATGGTCGGACGGCGGTGATGGTTGCGGCGAGAGGGAGAACCACAGGGCTTCGGCGGCTCAGGTTGGGAGAAAACCAAATTTTAGAAACGGTCAGAGTGGGTCTCGACTTGGGGGTGAGTGTTAATGCCGTCAGTCACTCCGGAGACACTGCCTTGCATGTGGCGGCGGCCAGTAAGTTCGAGAGCGTTATTCGTCTTCTCGCGGACCGAGGCGGAAGCCTTCAGGCGCGGAATAGTCTTGGACAGACGCCGCTGGCTGTGGCGCTCGCTCCGCCGGAGGCCCCTCAGGGAGCCGTTGGCGGTTCGGCGTTGGCGCGATACCGAGAACAATACGCAGAGTGGCAGGCTAGTAACGGGCACCCACCGATCGCGGAATTACTTCGGTCCTTGGGTGCAACCGTGGAGTAAAGCGGTTCAGGAGCTGCGGCCGAGGGGCTTCTGTCAGTCGTCTCGACAACTGTACGGAGGCAAGGATGGTAACTGCCCGTTATGCACTGGTGCTCCTTATCTTAATGGGGGTCAATCCTACAGTTCCGTTGGAGCTGCTGGGTCAGGTTCCCTACGCTACCGAAGAGGCGGAGGCTGGTGAAGCCATTTATCAGCGGTCCTGTTCGGTTTGTCACCTTCCGAGCCTTCAGGGTTCATTTGAGGCTCCCCAACTGGCTGGGCCTAACTTCCGCCTTAGCTGGCGAGGTCGGTCTATGGCCGAGTTGTGGGCAGTCTTGCAGACGATGCCACCCGGGGCGGGAGCGTCACTCGCTGAGGAGGAGTATTCGGCGCTGGCTGCCTTTCTGCTTCGCGAAAATGGGAGAGATCCCGGAAGCTCGATGCTCGACCTCACTTCTTCAGCCTCGTTGTTTCCGGGTCTACGTGTGGGTGCTACGGTCGAGTTGCCTCCAGGGGTGGAAGCCGTTTTGCCTCTACCCGGTCGGCCCGGAAACGTGCCATCACCGGATGGAGTGAATCGCGCACCAGAGACCGTCGGGGAAATCCACGTCACCGAGCTGGGGAGGACCGAAACTTTTAGACGTGCGGATCGCTTCACGCCTGTTTCGGATGCGGTCCTTGCCAATCCGCCGGAAGGCGACTGGCTTCACTGGAGACAGAATCAGCAGGCTTGGGGATCGAGTCCTCTGACCCAGATCGACAAGAGCAATGTCGATCGGCTTCAGCTCGCATGGGTTTGGGGCATGGAAGACGGAACCAGCCAGCCTGATCCGCTGGTTCGGGATGGCATCCTCTACGTGCCCAACGCAGGAAATGTGATTCAGGCGATCGATGGAGTCGATGGCACGCTCCTCTGGGAGTGGCGCCATACGTTTCCTGAGGGTGCAGGGACTCGAGGACAGCTGCGCAACTTGGCGGTGTGGGAAGATCTGATCGCTGTAGCAACTGAGGATGGGGTGATGGTAGCCCTCGATGCGCGCACGGGAGTGGTGCGGTGGCAGTCGACGCTTGCCGACTGGGAGCTCGGTTATCAGAACTCGTCGGGTCCCATAGTGGTGGACGGCAAGTTCATCAATGGAATCGATGGTTGTTCCCGGTTTACTGACGAAAGCTGTTTCATCACGGCCCATGATGCAAGGACCGGAGAGGAACTCTGGCGTACATACACGGTTGCGCGGCCGGGGGAAATCGGTGGCGATACGTGGGGAGACCTTCCGTTCGCGCTAAGAGGTGGCAGTGAGGTGTGGATCGCGGGTAGCTACGATCCGGCGCTTGACCTTTTGTTCTTCGGGACGGCCCAATCAAAGCCATGGGTTGCTGCGAGTCGAGGGCTGACCGTGAACGACGCGACACTTTTCGCGAACTCAACGCTCGCCTTGAACCCTGATGATGGAAGCATCGTGTGGTTTTTCCAGCATATTACTGGTGAGAGCCTCGACCTGGACGTTGCATTCGAGAGAGTTCTTGCGGATGTGGACGGCGTGCCGGTGGTCTTTACAATCGGCAAGGACGGGATTCTCTGGAAACTCGATCGTCGGAACGGAGAGTATCTGGGGCTCGTGGAGACGGTCTACCAGGACGTCTATTCTGTCGATTATGAAACCGGTAACTTGACTTACCGCGAGGACATTCGGAACGCGAAGGTTGGCGAATGGCTCTCAGCATGTCCGTCTACGGCTGGAGGGCATAACTGGCACACGATGTCCTATGAGCCCAAGAGTGGCCTTCTCGTTATCCCTTTGGGCCAGACCTGCATGAACCTGCAGGGCCGAGAGATGGTGCTTGAAGAAGGCTCCGGTGGTACGGCTGCGAACCGGGTTTTTGTGGATATGCCGGGGACTGATGGGAAGGTTGGTAAGCTGGCGGCCTACGATGCCTCGACCATGAAGGAGGTCTGGAGCGTGGAGCAGCGTGCCCCCTTTACGACCGCGGTGGTCACGACTGCTTCGGGGCTAGCGTTTGCGGGTGACTTTAATCGATGGTTTCGTGCGTTTGACGTCCGTAGCGGTGAAGTCCTGTGGAGCACCAGGTTGGCCACGTCCGTGCTTGGCTATCCCATGACCTACGCGGTGGACGGAATCCAGTATGTCGCCGTCACGGCAGGACGGGGTGGCGGTAGTCCTTGGAGTGTTCCGAACGTTGTCACGACTGAGGTGAGAACGCCGCCGGGCCAACGGCACAATGCCATTTACGTATTCCGGCTTGGGCCCGAGTGACCTGTGGCCCTTGGCCATGAACGAATGCAGCGAGGGCGCGAAGAGGCTTCGCTACCGGGTCATCGTCGCCCTGCGTTTGCGACGATGACCGGAGCCCACGAATTGAGTGGTGAGAAGCTAGCCAGGTTGATACCCCAATGGCCGGGGTCCCTTGTGGCTTAAGTTTGGGGATCTCGGGCGCGGGTAAAACAGCTATTGCGGGTCAAGGGACGCCGCGTAGGCAACAAGGTAGAGCATTTCTTCAGTGCTGAGATCAGCAAGAACCGGCTTCATTAGGTCAGACCACAGGCCCTCACGCGTGCCCTGCTGCATGTCATACAGTGCCCGCATGAGATAACTGGCAGTTCGGCCCGCTATTCCAGGCAAGGGGCCAAGACCTTTTAATCCAGGGCCATGACAGACGCTGCACTGTCCAGCCTCTGCTAAGGCTTTGCCCTTCTCGATGGCACCCACCGGAACATAAGCGATCCAGCCGGACCGTGGATTACGGTGTATCTCTGCGTGTTCGATATTTTCTGGTGTTTCAATGATACGAAGCCCGATAGGTTCAGTGTCTGAGGTGGTAGCAGAATCTTCACATTCTGTAAATTTGTCTATTTCACAATCCACAGGGAGGTAGATGCCTCCCAAGGTGTAGCTCTTAAATACGGTATCTGTCTCTACAACTCGGACCCATGGCCTCCATGGTTGTGCTCCGAAGTATTCGGCTGCAGCAGCGATCTCTTCGTCGGTCATGTTCTTCGCGATCTGAGTCATCGTCCTGGCATTGTTCTTTCTCGGTTCTGAACTGTTCCTGAGATCGTTTCGAAAATCGTCCATCTGTTGGATGAAATAGGAAACTGGCAGGCCCGCGACACTAGCGTTTTCAGGTCGTCCTTGCCCATTTGGGTAGTGACAAAGCGCACAGGCTCGCACGACCGCTCCTTCCTCCGCGGTGCGACCGTTCGCAACAATGTCGGGCATCGGTGTTGGATGGTCGCCGGGATACCAGTCAGCTGGAGACCGACCGCGAATCTGGGTGGCCGTGAAAGTCCGGTCAGTATCGGGCAAGCTAAAGAGGGTGCCATTGTCTGCAGGACGGGGCGGGCGTGGCCCCGATGGGATGCCATAGGCCCAGTCAGGTCGCTCAGTCTGCACCAGTGCTTGACCATTCGCCGATTGTCCACTCTGGGCGCTCAATACGCTACCAACTACGGGAATCGCGATCAGGACAGCCAAACCTATGATTTTCTGCATAATGTCAATCTCCCGCATATTTCCAGCATTTTTCCCACACGATCAGGTCTCCGCGTGGGAGGCCTGCTCACGCTAGTGTTCGGCACATTTTATGGCCTTCTGCGGTAGGTCGCACCGATTTGCAACCTGGAAAATAGAGAGAAGCTAGCGATGGTCGGTTGAATCGTGAGGGTGCATTCGGCACGGGTGGCTGGTGCGGTCGAGGTGGATGCGAAAGTGTTCACAAATCAGCTCTAGGGACGTAATATTGACCCCTTCTCAAACGGGTGGACCGGACCGGGTCCATTGGTCTGGTGTCTTGGGTGTGATGAGCCTGAAAGGGCGGCAAAGGAAACGTGAACGATGCATAAAGTTTTTCTGGTGTTGTCGGTAGTTGTCGCGTCTGGTCTCGTGGTTGCCCCTGCCCTTATGCAGGACATGCCGTCTGGTCCAAGCCCATACGATGTGGTTGACGGTTGGCTGAAGCCGTTTGCGTCGTCTGGTTATTCGTTTGGGAGTACATCGGCTGTGTTTGCCGAATCACCCGACCGAATTTTTATTGCCCAGCGTGGCGAGAATCGATTGCCAGATCCCGTGCCCCCAGGCTTTCAAGGATTCCTGGGTTCGATTGGTGTGAGGCCGGCCTTCGAGAGTCGCGTTTGGCAGAATGTTATCTTCGTTGTTGATGGCGATGGAAACATGATCGAGGCATGGACGCAGTGGGATGACATGTTCCAGAGCGATGCAGAAGAGGGTCCTTCCGGGATACACAAGATCAAAATCAGCCCATTTGATCCTGACCGAAAGCTGTGGGTAGCCGATACGACGAATCATCAAGTGCATGCCTTCTCCAACGACGGTGAGGAGCTCGTGATGTCATTAGGTGCCGGTGGCGCCGGAGACGACAACGATCACTTTGACACGCCGTTTGATATGGCGTTTCTGGCCGATGGTTCGATCTTTGTAGCCGACAATGGCAACTCGCGCATCATGAAGTTCGATGCCGAAGGGAATTTTGTGACGACGTGGGGGGTGAACGGAAGTGGGCGCGGCGAGTTTGATGGCCCCCACGCTCTTGCGACCGATAGCATCGGTCGGATTTACGTCGCCGATATGAGAAACAATAGGGTCCAAGTCTTCAACGAGACGACGCGCTCGGTTTGGTATCACCCAAATATTTCGCCGATCGCGACGTGGCCGGGATTCGAACGGCCGACTGATATTTATGCGACCGGCTACGATGTTTGGATTTCGGATAACAGCGACGCCGGCCCTCAGGGAGCCAATCCCACACGGCCCGCACGGATGGTGAAGCTCGACTGGAATGGCAATCCCCAGTTCTCGTGGGAACTCCCCGGTTTTGGCGCGGATGCTGGTGATGTGACATTTCTCCACCAATTTTCTATAGATGAGGAGAAAAATTTTTACACCGCGGATCCTCCTAACGGACGAGTGCAAAAATTTGTGCCACGGGAGGGAGCGAGCTTTCTGGAGACTTTTGGGGCTCCAGATTCGTCTCAGTAGCAGATGAAGGGAGACCTCGCAGGAGCTAACGTTTCGCGATCGGTTGAGGGCCCACTGTTGGATATGCAGGTGCCAAACCGCGGGTGGTTCAGAGATCGGTCCATGACCCATGTGCCCATCGTCACCGCCTTTGTCGTTGCCTTGGTTTCAGCGCCCGTCCTGGCCCAGGTTGAGCCTGGGTTCGGATCGGTGCCAGCCGATGATCTGACGCCCTACGCGGGGACATACACGCTTGCGGCTCCAGGGGTGTCGAAACCCAATTACATGGAAGTGCTAGAGGCACACCTCCAAGCCGACGGAGACCCATTCGGGTCCCACCCTGATGCGAGGAGCCGGCTTGCGATCGAGCTTGAGAGGCTTGAGGAGAATCCGCACGACACGGTCGTCAACAGTAGGAGTGGACACACCTGGGTGGTCAGTGCCCCGACGGCGGCGGCCGAGGGCGAGCTCCATGGTCTGTTTGTGTTCATCTCGCCGAGGGACCAGGGAAGCATTCCAGAGGACTGGCAGGAGACGTTGGAGCAGCACCGGCTGATCTGGATGGGGCCAAACGAGGCGGGTAATCAGGTCTCCACCCTCTGGCGTGTAGCTGTTGCGCTCGAGTCGGTCGACTTGGCGACACAGCGCTATGCGATCGACCCCGATCGTGTCTACATATCTGGGCACTCTGGTGGTGCCCGCGTGGCCAGCACGGTGGCCTTCTTCCATCCGGACCGCTTCACCGGTGGGGTCTACTTTGCGGGGGTGAACTGGTACGAGCCTGCGCCGTTACGGGAAGGGCGTTTCCTTCCCGCGTCGATTGGCAAACCGCCACCCTCGGTTCTTGAGATCGTGCGAGACCGCTCGAGGCACGCTATCGTGCATGGGACGGACGATACCGTGGCCACCTATGTGCCCAGTCTGTGGGACGTCATCAAGGAGGGCGACTTTCGGACGTTTGAGTATCTTCCCGTGGAAGGGCATGGCCATAGCCTCCCTGATGCCCACTGGCTCGACCGAGGGTTGGATGTGCTCGATGGCCCCCTGCGCTCGGGAGGTAGCCCGTCTCGCTAAGCAGTGTGGGGTGGTGCGCAACACGGCAGACGACACCGAGACGAGTGGGTGACCTGGGTGACCCGTCCGACCAACAACCGCGGTCCGATGCTTGCTCGCGAGTGGGCCGCTGTCTACCCATAGTTATGTTACGGCACAAGTTTCGACACCCTTGGTCGAATATTTATCTGTTCCTACGAAAAAAATGGCTAGACTCTGCTATTGTTCGGGAGCGAAATACGAGATCAAGGTGTCTGTGTCGCGCGTTTGGCAGATATCACGTGGAACACGTTGTTCCCTCGAGAGGGGGCTGATACCGCGAAGATAGGCTAGCCGCGCACCCGTGAATCCAGCTATTCCGAGGAGCTACCTAATGAAAATGTTGCTTGTCATCGTGGCGTTGTTCAGTGTTGTTGGGGCAATGGGGGTGGAAGTTGCGGCTCAAGAGGCACCCGCTTTTGTTTGGGAGCGTGCCTGTGACGTCTTGCCGGGACAACGTGGCGCGGCCGCGGCACTTACGGCGGAATGGCGTGATGCCATCCAAAGTAAGGTTCCAGGCGGAGTTGCGATTGTCCTTTATAGACATCTTCGTCCCAATAGCTCTGCGCGTGTGATGGTTGCGTTCCCTGACCTGACCGCCTACCAGGCCTTTCGGGAGTCCTTCAATACCGACGCTGACTATCTGGCTGTGTTTCGACGGTCAGCGGAGTCGTTTGACCTTTCCACCTGTGTCGATGAGTTATACAACGTGGTTCCCTAGGTTGGGTCTCTCGCAATGACGTTCGAGCGCCAAAACTGTCACGATGGGGCACAGCAGCTGTGCAGGTGTCAAAAACTCAGCCGACGTAGGTGGGCCTCTTCGTGGCCCTCGTCGGGTAGTTCGGTTGGGCCTCCTTGCCAACATCAAGAGCTGCGGTGTTGTGGGGAACTGGCGGGGGAGAGCGATCCGTATTGTCCGCCTACCTTGACTCCCATTTCTTGAGGTAGCCATGACTCAGATTGAATACCCTGCCAGCCGGAGGTAGGATCGACTAGAAGCTCCATCATAGACCACAAACGCATGCAGCGACCTCGTCTGTGGGGTGAGGTTGAGGGTAGGCTGTGGCCCAGCGAGGCATGAATTTGAGGAGGACGGGAATGGCATCGGATACCGATCAGATTCGAGCAGCGCTTGCAAGCTGGCAAGAAGCCTTTAACGCCAAGGACAGAGCTGGAATGGCTGCTGTGTATACCTCAGACGCAGTGCTGTTGCCGCCAGACATGGACCCCGTAGAAGGGCTTGAAGCCATCGCGGGGTTCTGGGGAGGCTTTGCGGATAGTGCGAACTCGGCGGACTTGGAGATCAAGGAGATCCTTGTGGGCGGGACCCTGGCTGCCCTGATTGTCAATTACGAGGTGGAGGTTGAGGGTCAGAAAACTGAGAAAGGCAAATCTATTGAGGTGTGGACCCGCGGCGAGCATGGCTGGCGGATGCATCGCGATATCTGGAATGCGACACCTTAGGCAGTTCTGGTGAATTTGGTTGTAGAAAAATCGGTCAATCTTGGCGGTATGGAAGGGCGTGCCGCGAATTAGCTGGTTCAGGAGGTAGTGATGAAGATTTCGAGAATTGCACTGGTGATAATGGTCGTGGCACTCAGTGGCACCGTCGTGCTGGAAAGTCTTCAGCGACAGCGCGACGTCGACGTGATGACGGAGGTAGCCGCTGATTTTCTGGCTTCGCTGTCCAGCGAGCAACGGGAACAAGCCACCTTTGGTTTCGAGTCTGAGGAACGCTCCAGGCATCATTTCATTCCACCCGAAGCATTTGAACGTCACGGCTTGGTTTATAGCGCTATGACATCAGAGCAGAAGGTGCGAGCTTTGGATTTACTGCGCTCAGGATTGAGTCAACAGGGGTATCTGACAGCTCAGCAGATCATGGAGGTTGAGGGAATTTTGGGTGTGCTCGTCGAAGGAGAAGGACGACGGTTTCCCAGGGACCAGGACGCGTACTGGGTCTCTGTCTTTGGCACGCCCGCGACAGGAGCCACTTGGGGATGGCGCTGGGAAGGGCATCATCTCTCCCTTCACTTTACGCTGGTTGATGGCGCGATGACCGTAAGCACGCCGACTTTCCTTGGCGCGAACCCCGCCACGGTACCGTCAGGACCGAGACAGGGTCTACGGGCGATGAAAACACAGGAAGACACGGCGCGTGAACTTCTTGCCTCGCTGGATGCTGAGCAGCGCGAGGTCGCGATCTTCGACGACGTGGCTCCGACGAACGTCGTCACTGGCGCCGATCTCGTCGTTGACCCTCTAGACCCGATCGGAGTGCCTGGGGCGGAGCTCTCTCCGTCGCAGCGCGAGTTGTTGATGGCGGTGATTGATTCGTATGTGTCGATCATGTCGGATGACATCGCCGCACTTCGGCGCGAGGCGGTTGCTAACGGTGGGTTAGACGATACCTACTTTGCCTGGGCTGGGCCGACCGAACGGGGTGAAGTGGCCTACTACCGCGTCCAGGGTCAGAATTTTTTGATTGAGTTCGACAACACTCAAGAGGATCCGAACCATATTCATGCCGCCTTCCGCGACTTCGATGGTGACTTGGGTCGTGACCTGCTGAGAGAGCACGTAGCTCGGTCTCACAGTCCGGTCCCGCTGGTTGACTTGAGCGGCGACTAAATCAGGAGCCCTCGGTTTGTGGGTGACAGCCGCGAAGCCAGGGGATAGGGATTAACCGCTATTTTTGGGAGTTCCTACGATGGCTCCGCATGATGAGCGTCCGGACGATAAGTTGCCGCCAGCCTCTGACGTCAGTCGACGTCAGTTCCTGAAGACCGTCGGTACGAGTGGCGTTGCGACAACACTGGTTGGGGTCGCGGAGCCAGGCGGCGGGCAAACGGCGACCCGGACTGGGTCCCCAGCCGCTCAGCGTGCGTCCGACGCACCGTTCTACGCGCCCATTCGAGAGGAGGTTCTCGAGAATCTCCGCAGGCGGGGGCTCAGTGGTTACGCCGACCGCCTTTCAGTCGAGCCCGGCGGTGACATTCGCTTCATGGTGAGTAGCGAGCGGGTCCGGTATCGGGCCGATATTGTCCGGCTCCTTCACGGTGATGCCAATCCCGACGGGCCGGGTGTGAAGGAGCGTGTCATCGAGGCGGCCGTGAATGGGGAGTATCCCGGTCGCAGGCAGACCCTGCCGCTTGGTTCCTATGCCCTAGTGCCCGACCACCCAGTCCTCCAATTGGAGGGGAGCTTCACCGTGACAGCGTGGATCGCGCCGACTAGTCAGCGCGGAGCTCCAGACGCATCAGGGTCGGTGTTTGCCAGGACAGAAGGGTTGGTGACGAAGTGGGCCGGTCCTCGGGGGGGCTACGGCATTTTTATCGACGAGTTGGGCCGGCTGTCCGTTCGTTTGCATGGTGGCAATGGAACCATCGAGATCGTGAACTCCGATCAACCGCTTCGGCCGTGGGTTCCAGCTATTTTCGGTGTGAATAACCGTCCCCAGGGAGTGACTACTGCCTGGTATTTCGTGGCGGTGAGCTTCGACTCAGCGACCGGCCGCGTCGTCTTGGTGCAGGACCCGAAGACCGACTTCTCGTTCGACCCCACCCGCTCGACCACTGAACGGGCTACCGCGCTTCGGTCGCTGGAACCGAGCGATGCCTCGCTGCTGATTGCGGCGGCAGGCACGACGACCGGTGTGGTCGAGGCTCACTACAACGGGAAGATCGACAACCCTCGGGTGTATGGCCGTGCCCTCTCGCGAGCCGAGATCGATGCCATCCGGGACGGTGGGGGTCCGACTGACGTCATTGCCTCGTGGGACTTTGCCCGTGATATTGAGACGGATGTGATCAGTGATATTTCGCCTCACGAACTTCACGGACGAACGGTAAACCTACCGACACGGGCCATGACTGGGTACAACTGGGATACTTCAGAAACGGACTATCGCCGGGCCCGTCACCAGTATGGTGCAATCCACTTCCATGATGACGACCTCGACGACGCCGGCTGGGAGGTAGCCTTCACGCTTACGGTGCCAGCAGGTCTGCCGAGTGGCCTCTACGCCGCTAGGTTGCGGGCAGACAACTTCGAGGACTACGTGCCGTTTGTGGTTCGGCCTCGCCGAGGTGTCGCGACGTCCCGTATCGCGGTAGTCATCCCGACGTTCAGCTACTTGGCCTACGGTGGCACTGGGACCAGTGCGTTTCGTCCCTTGAGCCTCTACTCCAGACATAGCGACGGGAGCGGCGTCTGTTATTCGTCCCGACTTCGGCCGATTACGAATATGCGACCGAAGATTCAGACGAATAACCCCTGGCAGTTTTTGGCTGACACGCATCTGATCGACTGGCTCGACGTGAAGGGGTTCGAAGTGGACGTGTTGACCGACGATGACCTCCACGACGAAGGGACAAGCCTCCTGGCACCCTACGCTGCTGTACTGACCGCCACTCATCCCGAGTACTACTCGCTGGCGATGCTAGACGCGCTCCGTGGCTATCTTGGTCAAGGGGGCCGCCTCATGTATATGGGCGGAAATGGCTTTTATTGGGTGACTGTGCCTGACCCGACTGGTCGTTTTATCGAGGTGCGGAGACGGGACGGCACTGAACACTGGCAGGGCGCACCGGGTGAGCATCACCACAGCCTCACCGGAGAACCGGGTGGGCTTTGGCGGTTCCGCGGATTGGCGCCACAGCAGATCTTCGGAGTTGGCTTCACGGCGCAGGGCTTCGACCGCAACGCGCCGTATCGCCGGATGCCGGATAGCGACAACCCCCGAGCAGCTTGGATTTTCGAGGATCTCGAGCCGGACGCCTTGATCGGTAATTTCCCTTCTCTGGTGCTCGGCTTCGGCGCTGCGGGGTCTGAACTCGATAGGGCCGATTTCGCTCTCGGGACTCCGCCGCATACCTTAGTTGTCGCCTCCTCGTTTGGACACTCCGACGCGTATCAGCATGTCGTGGAGCAGATCAATACATCGAATGGAGCCTATCCGGGGGGTCGTGAGAACCCGTTGGTGCGGGCCGATATGGTGTTTTTGGAGTACCCCAACGGTGGCGCGGTTTTTTCTACGAGCTCGATTGCTTGGTGTGGCAGCCTCTCATTTAACAACTATAGAAATAATGTTTCCCAGATCACCGAAAACGTACTGCGGCGGTTTGCCTCTGACCTGCCGCTACCGGCACCGAGTCCACAGTCGACCAGCGGCGCCGGAGGCTGAGCGTATGCGTGAGGATTTTCTGCGGCGTTACGCCACCTCGCCGATTCACGTGCCGCGCTTCGAGCGACTGCTGGCCATTTATGGTGAAACCGATGGTGAAGACGCGTTTGCCGCAACATTTATCGCCTGGGACCGAGCGTGTCCAGACGTCGAGGCTGCACGGATAGTGGCCGAGCTGCTCGCGAGCTTTCAGGATGAAACAGGCGCGCTGATCCGATTGACCGACAACGCTGTCCGGGGTGCACTCCGGTTGATGTCTGAAACAGCATCGGTTGCCCCAGACGTTCGGGTGCGAGCAATGCGCACCTTCTTTGCTGCGACCGACACCGAAGCGGTCGCGACGGTCGGTGCCCGTCTTGAGGCAGCTGTTGATGCGACGGCCGATGCTCTCGGTGCACTTTTGGAAGACAGCGTTGATCGGCCGCTTTGATGTAACTGCCTGGCTTCGCGGGGATGTTTCCAGAGATATGGTCGGTCTACATCACAAGGATGAAGAAACAGTCGGGGTGAGTATGGCCTCGTGTCGAGACCCAGAGGAGGCATAGATGAAATCGATGATGAAATTGCTTGTCGCTGGCGTGTTTATTGCTGGATTTGGTCTAGGGTGGGCTGTCAGAGGCGAAGAAACAGTGGTCTCCGCTCAGAACAATGAGCCCTTCATGATGCAGCGGCTTTACACGGGAGCTGATGGCCTGTCGCATGTGGAACAGATCGAACTCAATGCCCAGACGCTGTTAGAGGAGGTGACCGGTGCGGTCGTGCGTGTGTCGCAACCTGGTTCTTTCAGTGATTGGCATGTTGGCCCCACGCGACGGTACATCATCAACCTCACGGGTGGTGGGCAGCTTGAAGTTGCGGACGGCAAAGTTGACCTACCCCCAGGCTCGGTCGAGTATATCGATGACCTGACCGGCAAGGGACACACCACTGCGAATGTGGGACAGGAACCTCGCGTGTCAATTCATTTGCAGTTTGCGGACCAGCGGCAGATTATCGGGCCGATCGGGCAGTAACAGAAGCATGCCTTGTCAGAGGGTGCCACA
Organism: Acidobacteria bacterium UBA2990; assembly: GCA_002347025.1. Taxonomy (GTDB): domain Bacteria; phylum Acidobacteriota; class Vicinamibacteria; order Vicinamibacterales; family UBA8438; genus UBA2990. The sequence continues at coordinate 119,932 of DEAE01000031.1, read as the reverse complement.
TCACCAAGGATAAACCCGAGGCTCTTGGTCTGGTGTAGCACCCGGATTGACGCCTACGGTAGGATCCTGCGCTGAACCGTCATATCGGAAGGAGACCGAAGATGTCCTCGATTGCAGAGACCGCCAGCACGTTCTTTGAAGCTTGTGAGCAAGGTAGAGGTTGGGAAGGCTGCAAAGCCTATTGTACCGCCGATGCGACTTTTTCCGCGCAAGCTGAACCCCTGCTCGATGTCAAGCGTCTGGAACAGTACACCGAATGGATGAAAGCCCTGTTTACCTTCATGCCCGACGCAGGGTATGAGATCAAGTCGTTCGCCATTGATGAGGAGCGGAGGAGCGTCTGCGCCTATGCCGTGTTCTCTGCCACGCATACCGGAGAGGGTGGCCCTTGCCCGCCAACGGGAAAAAGCACGTCGACAGATTATGCCTACGTGATGGAATTTGATCGTGACGACAAGATCCGACATGTGACAAAGATTTGGCATGCGGGATTGGCTATGAAGGACCTTGGCTGGGTCGCGTAAACAGAAAGTCCCAGTGACGGGTTACACACGCGTGGGAACATCGTGCTCCCATGTGAGCCGAAACTCAGTGCATTGGATCCCCTGACAGCCAAAAGTCGGGGCTGGTCTGCAGCGACCACTCTGATGAGCGAGTGAGGGAAAACAGCCGGTTGGTGTCTCGAATTCGGTTCTTGGGAGAAACGATGGTTCAATCCTACCTGAACGGAGCGGCGGTGGCGGGCCGCGCGCTTTTAGCCGGTCTGTGTCTGGGGAGCTGGCTGATGGCGGGAACTGCTTGGGCTCAGGAGCCGGCGAACCGGTCGCGTCCTGTGGTCTGGGTTTTGGCGACCGGGGGCACGATTTCTGGAGGTGGATCCACCCCAACCAGTCTGACGCAGTATCGGGCGGGGACGTTCTCGGGCGATGACCTCGTGGCAGCGGTGCCGGCGCTGGCCGACCATGCCGTGGTGCAGGTGGAGCAGGTCACCAATGTTGGTAGCCCGAACATCACCTTCGGCGACTGGCTGACCCTGGCGAGGCGTATCAACGGTATCTTCGAGGGGGACCCTGGCGTGGCCGGGGTCGTCATTACACACGGCACCAACACGATCGAAGAGACCGCCTATTTCCTGAATTTGACGGTTCGGGACGAACGGCCGGTGGTGCTTGTGGGCGCGCAGCGCCCGGCGACCGCCATCAGCGCCGATGGTCCCCTCAATCTCCTGAATGCGGTTCGGACCGCCGTGGCGCCAGAGTCCCGAGGCAAGGGCGTGATGGTGGTCATGAACGACGAGATCAATGCGGCCCGTGATGTGACCAAGACCAGCACCTACCGGGTCGAGACTTTCAACTCCAGGACACTGGGGTTTCTAGGTTATGTCGATGCCGACAGGGTTAGCTTCTATCGTGAGTCGACGAAGCGGCATACCGTCAACGCGGAATTCGACCTGACGGGTGTCACCAGGATGCCGCGGGTGGATATCGTTTACTCCTACGTGGAGCCGAACCCGGTCATGATTCACGCTCTGATCGCGGACGGCGTAGACGGAATCGTGCTGGCAGGCACCGGTGCAGGCCTCGTCTCGACAGTGGAGCGGATGGCCCTGGAGTCCGTTATGGCGCTGCCAGCGGGTGCTCGGCCGGTAGTCGTCCGGTCGAACCGGACTGGTAGCGGCCGGGTGGTTCCGCTGGGTGCTTACGACGAGAGGGGTATGATCCCGGGCGATACCCTCAACCCGCAGAAAGCCCGTATCCTGCTGATGCTGGCGCTGACCAAGACCGGCGACCTCGATGAGATTCGACGCATGTTCAGCGAGTACTGAGATGGCAGTCAGCATTCGTCTCTGGAGGCGGGACGCCCGCAGCGTTCGTGGTGAATGTGCAGAGCTGCCCCATTTGGATTGGGTCAAGACTTTTTCCTGGGAGTAGCATAGCGAGATGAGATTACAGTGCTGCCTTCGGCCTTGGGCTACGTCCGTGGCGCTGGCAATTCTGGTCGCTCCTCCGATGAATGCTCAGATCGTTCCTGAACCCGCCGAGGGCGATGTCGTTCTACTCGGTGGCCGACTCTTCGACGGGACTGGTGCCGAGGCGAGAGACAATCCCGGTCTGCTGGTTCGTAGTGGGTCGATCCTCTACATCGGAGTCGACGCCGAGCAGGCGCGTGCCTCTGACGCCACCGTTGTCGAGGTCGGGGACGGACAGACCATACTGCCTGGCTTCTTCGACCTTCATGCCCACTATGCTATCGACCTGTTCGGAGAGGGAAGGGTCGACGAGTACGATGTGAATCCGATTCTGTTCCTTGCGAACGGGGTAACTTCAACTTTTCCGGGTGGTGAAGTGGACCCAGAAGGTATGCGCCGAGCCCGACTCGAAATCGAGCGGGGTGAGCGAACCGGACCGAGGATATTCAGCTCGGGGCCCTATTTTGGCACCGCGCGGCCGGGTTGGCGTGTCGAGGAAATGACTTCTGACAGTATCCGTCGGGAGGTCGACCTCTGGGTGGAGCGGGGAGCTAAGGGGTTCAAAGCCAAAGGCATCCAGCCAGACCACCTGCGGGCGCTGATCAATGCAGCGCACCGTCACGGTCTCTCGGTAACGGGTCATCTCGACTCGGGGGTCCGGACGACGGTCAATCCCAGGGATGCCATCTTGATGGGCATCGACCGCATCGAGCACTTCTTCGGGGGAGACGCGTTCGGGGATGACCGGTCGGCCTATGCGTCGTTGGAGGGGCTGGATCTGTTAGATTCGACCACCGCGGGTCAGATGCGGGATATGTTCGAGCTGTATCTGGCGACCGGGACTTTCTTCGACGCAACGAGAACCGCCTATGGCTACTACGCCGACCATCAGGCGCTCGACTCGGAGGTATACGAGAAGTGGACGGACGAGCAGCGGTTTCTGACGCCGTTTGCACGCAATACGGCGAATGATGGAGTCGCTGAGAGGCGGCCAAACGGGCAGTTTGGGCGTATCTATGTAACGAAAGCCCGCACGCTAAAGGCTTTCTACGATGCTGGCGGCATCGACAATATTACCCTTGGCACTGACCATCCGAGCTGGGGTGAGTTTCTGAGCCCGTTCTCTGTCCACCGAGAGATGCACGCGATGGTCAAGGCCGGTTTGCCGAATGCTGCGGTGCTCAGGATTGCCACGCTGAACGGAGCTCGGGCGCTGGGCGTCAGCGATCGACTCGGTACGGTTGAGGCGGGCAAGAACGCCGACCTTGTCGTGGTGCAGGGTGACCCACTGGTCGATATCACCGCGACCCGCCTAGCCGTCCTTGTGATGAAAGCGGGTCATACCTACGATCCGAATGAGCTCTTCCGCGCCTCAGAAGGGAGGATGGGTCCGGCGGGCCCAGACGATGCGGAATGGTGGAAGGGAAATGTGCGACTCGGGCACTGACTCCAACGGCTACTCGAAGATTGACCGGTTCATGCTGTGGTTGGCGAGAGTGAACGCTGGCCTAGGCGGGGTACAATCGGCGACTACCGGTGCAAAACCGTCCAGCTGCCAACGATCCTACAGAACGCGATTGTATGAGGTCTGATCAACGATGCGATTTTCTCTGAAGACTCTGACACTGACTCTGGCCCTCTTGCTCGTTGCGCTGGCCGGTTCCGATGAGGTGGTTATCCAGATCGGTGCTTCGGCCGCGGCCGCGGTTGCACAGGAAGAGTTCTCCCTCGAGGAAGCGACGATTGCGGATATTCAGGGCGCTATCCGAGCCGGTGACCTGACGGCTGAGCGGCTCACCGAACGCTATCTTGCGCGTATCAAGGCCTATAACGGCACCTGCGTCAACCAACCGGAAGGCATTCTTGGGCCGGTCACGACAATCCCGAACGCGGGCCAGCTCAATGCTCTTGCGACTTTGAACTTGCGGCCCGAGACTCGCCTGCGCTGGGGATTCGATGCCCGCAAGGCTCGAAGTATGACGGATGCCGCCGATGACGACCCTGCTATGCCGGATGCTCTCGAAGTAGCGCGTGCCCTCGACACGCATTTCGCAGAGACCGGGGAGTTTGTAGGTCCTTTACACGGCGTCGTTATGGCGATCAAGGACCAGTATGACACCGTCGACATGCGGACGACATCCGGCGCCGATGCCTTCTACGCTGACGATCGGCCGCCAGACGATGCGACGTTTGTGCGCCGGCTCCGTGAGGCCGGGGTGATCATTATTGGCAAGTCGAATCTCGGCGAGTTCGCCTCGGCCATTCCGCGTAGTGCTTTTGGCGGTACGTTCTGCAACCCCTACGATACGGAGCGCAGTCCGGGCGGCTCGAGTTCGGGGTCCGGTTCGGCAGTGGGCGCAAACCTCGTCACCTGTGCCATCGCTGAGGAGACGGGCTCGTCCATCCGGAGTCCGGCCTACTCGAACAACAGTGTCGGTATTGCAGCGACGCAGGAGCTCGTGAGCCGAGACGGCATGATCCAGCAGGGTATTAACACCCGCGTCGGCCCGGTCTGTCGTACGGTGAAGGATGCGGCGCGCGTTCTCGACGTGATCGCGGGTTACGACCCTGAGGACGAACTCACGGCCTTCAGTGTGGGACGTCTGCCTCCGGACGGTTATGCGGGCCACGCAGAGCCGGGTCGGCTCGAGGGTCTTCGCATCGGCGTTGTCCGGGAATACATGGACAAGGAGGCCTTCACCGAGGAGGACGAGGAGACTATAGATCTCGTCAGCGCTGCCGTTACCGAGCTGCAAGGTCTCGGGGCGACACTCGTCGATCCAGGTTCTGGCGGGGCACTGTTCGATCAGTGTGTGCGTCGGTGGGCGCCCCAGCTTCAGGACAGGCAGTTTACGGCCGAACATCCCGACCACTTTCCGTTCGAGGCCGACGGCACTCCTTATGGGAATCACATTGCGACGTTGATCGAACTTGCGGCCGACCCCGACCGTGTGCCTGAGGAAATTGAGTTTCGCACGCTTGGCAATCCGCCCTCGCCCGGACAGGGGCGTTATTGGCTCGAG
>DEAE01000031.1:49559-114636 GCA_002347025.1 Acidobacteria bacterium UBA2990 | reverse complement strand
GGGGCGTTATTGGCTCGACCGCTACCTGAGCGAGCGCGGCGATGCCAATATCCGTTCGACCAGTGACCTGCTTGAAAAGGCCAACTTTTACGATGATCCGAATTTTCCTGACCACCGGGCTCGGCACGAACGTGCGCTCGCACAACACGAGCTCGACATGGTCGCCCGGATGCATAACCGGTTCGCGGTGCAGACGATGGTCATGGCCTGTATGGCCCAGCTCGATCTCGATGCGGTCGTCTATCCAACGAGTAACCTCCCGCCCGTCAAGCTGGGTTCCCCGCGCGGTCCCGAGATTAACGGGCGGGCTGGTGACGGTGTCTGGCGCTTTCTCGGAGCCAACGGCTTTCCTGCGATCACGGTGCCGGTCGGCTTCACGACCGTGATGTACGATCGCATCCGTGTGGTGGCAACGCCTGAATCCGACGTGAGCAGCGAGGGCAGCGAGACGCAGATCGTCGGCCCCGTGGCAGCTCGTTTGCCCGTAGGTATGGACATTGTTGCTCGACCCTTCGGTGAGCCGACGATCCTTAAAATCGCGGCTGCGTATGAGGCTGCGACAGGGCATCGCGAGCCGCCTGCCGACTTCGGGCCTCTGTCTGGAGCGGAACTTTCTGCACCGTAATTTCTTTGAGTGGGTTCCGTCTGGTGATTGTGGGAGGCAGGGGACCGGCCAATTTCTCAGGGCTTTCGTCACTGTTTCCGGCAATAGCAGTGGGGTAGAATCGTTCAGTATGTGGAGGACACTGACGATCGTTTTGATCGGCCTGTTTGTCACGACGCCGGCGCTCGCTCAGCAGGACCGTGAAAGCTCTATTCCTCTGACACCTTGGGGCGTGCCGGATCTCCAGGGGACCTGGGCTCTTCCAACCATGACGCCACTGGAGCGTCCGGACGGCTACGAGGACAGGCCTCGTCTCACGGAGGCGGAAGCGGAGGAGTTTCTCACAACACGGCGGAGCCGCATTCGCCAGGGGTTGGCTAGGGCCCTGAGCGCGGACTTCGAGCTGGGGGATGGCGGTGTTACCGAGTCCATCTACGACGCCCCGCTGCTGGACAGGCGCACGTCGCTGGTGGTCTCTCCCGCGAGCGGGCGCATCCCTCGCACTTCGGTGGGGGAGGACCGGGCAGGGATTCCATCCAGACGGATGCGAGGCATCCCCGAGGGGCCCGAGGACCGGGCGATGGATGAGCGGTGCATGCTGGGCGGGTCGATGCCGCTCAGAGGAAGTGCGTTTCCTGCCAGGATCTTCCAGACCCCGGGACATCTCGTCATCCACTATGAGTTCGTGAATACCACGATCATCGTGCCGCTGGACGACCGTCCGCCGGTGCCCACCCCCATTCGTCAGTGGGGGGGGAGTTCGCGAGGGTCCTGGGACGGGGATACCCTGGTGATCGAATCGACCAATTTCGATCCGCGCTGGACCTTCCAGGGGTCTGGAGCCGGTCTCCGTCTGGTACAGCGTCTGACGCGGATCAATCAGGACACGATGCACCTCGAGTACACCGTCCACGACCCGGAGTCGTTTGCGGGACCATGGTCGGCGGCCTACCCGCTGACCAATACCGGGCAGCCGATCTATGAGTACGCCTGTCACGAGGGCAACCGCAGCATGTCGCTGCTGTTGACCGGTGCTCGGGCGACAGAGACGATAGCTAAGTTCGTTGGGGCGTTCCGACTGGTCTCGTTCGAACGAGTTGACGCTGAGGCAGGACAGGGACCAAGGTTCACCGAAGGGATGCTCGCGTACCAGGCAGGTGGCCTGGTGTCGGTCCAGTTGACGGCTGCTGACTCAGGTGATCGTTATCTGGCGTACTACGGGAGCTATGACGTGAACGTCCACCAGGGTGTCGTGCGCCATTATGTAGAGCGTGGGTCGAGGCCGGGCCTGACCGAGAGGACGTTCACCCTACAGTACGAGCTGGACGACGCGGACAATACGTTAATCTTGTCGGAGCTCGAGAGCGGCGAAGTGACTAGCCGGACCACCTGGCAGCGGCATCGCTAGTGGATGCTGTCACCCCGCGGTATCACGCCTCGCACTCAATCAAGGTCAGCAATCTCGCTCTAGGCTGCGTTAGGGCAACCGCTTAGATCAGCGTGTCCCGCTAGGCAGACCCTCGATACCAGGTTCTAGCTGTGCGCCCAGCGCGTTCTGGAACATTGATAGCTGCGTGTAATTGCCGACGATGAGCACAACCTCACGTAGCTGACTCTCGGTATAACGTTCGCCGAGCGTGCTCCACGTGGCCTCGGAAAGAAAACGGCTCGTGTGGAGTTCGTCAACTGCCCTGACCAGTGCTGCATCGAAGGGGTTCCACCCTACCGCATCGGATCCCTGAGTGACCCGGTTGATTTCCTCCTCGGTGAGCCCAGCTTCCTGTCCGATAATGTTGTGTCGTCCCCAGATGTAGTCACCTCGGTTCAGCCATGCCGTGCGCAGAATGATCACTTCCCGGTCGCGGGTCGGGATCGTGGCGTTACGGACGAAGTAGCCGGTGTAGGCCCAGTATCTCTGGCACGTCTCGGTGCTCTCTGGGCACAGCTGGCGCATCTCGCTGGCTCCTTCCGGATCGTCCGGCAGTGTAATCCGGGGCCCGTCGAGGCGGTCGAAGGACTTCACGCGGTCCTGTGCCTCTCCGACAAACGGTACGAGCGATACGATAACGAGAACCAGACCGAACTCAACAGTAAACCGTATCATCGACCCTCCTTGTTTGTTTTAAGGGTGAGGTTGCTTCCGGGGAATGTCAAGTCAACGTTGACCGAACCAGAGTAGCCTCTTGGCCCCGGGTTGCTGTTGCAGTCTGGATGGTCAATTCGGTGAGGAGGAGGCGGTCGCCACTGGCGCTATGCCCTTGGGAATCAGACAAGTTCGACCGTGCCGCCTTGCGCTCGGAAGGTGTCGATCAGCGGTGTCAGCATTGTCTTGAAATCCTGTCGGGCGAGCCAGGTGGTTTCTCGAAGTCTGAGGTGACTCACGTTGGACAGCGCAGTTTGGAGACGGTTGATCAACGCGACGGTAGACCCATCCACCGTGGCGTCAATGAAGGTCATGTAGAGCTGTTGGCAGGAGACGTTCAATGTGCGCATCCGACCATTTCCGGCCAGGAAAAAATCTCTGCGTGTTATCGGCGCCGATGCATTTACTCTCATACCTCGTTCGCCAACGATTGTAATGTGTTCCGCACGAGGTTCTCTGTGAGTGTCACTTTGTAGCCGTTCTTGGAGAGCGGTTGGGCCCCATCGACGGCCAGGCGACCAGCTTCGGCGGCGAGGGACTCGGTGATGCGCTGCCCGGCCAAGAGTTCTTCGACTGCTTTCAATGGCCACGGAATCGGCGCGACACCCCCGAGCACAATACTGGCGCGGCTGACGACGTTCCCGTCCATCTCCAGCGCAAGCGCCACGCTGGTCACGGCATGGGTCCACGCTTCGCGGTCGAGCACCTTAGCGTAGGTGCTCCGAAGACCAGGGGTGGATGGTACATAGATGTTGGCGAGCACTTCGTTCGGTTCGAGAATGTTCTCCCGCGAGACATCGGTCCGGGGCAGCGTGAAGAAGTCGGACGCAGAGATGACCCGTTCACCGGATGGGCCCACGATCCGAAAGTTCGCTCCGAGAGTTATAAGCGCTGGGGCGGTGTCGGAGGGATGGACGATATAACTGGGGCCTCCTCCGAAGATAGCGTTGAATTCGTTTTCACCGACACGGGAAAAGCATCGGTTGCCGCCGTGCTTGTAGCAGGGGAAGTTCTGTCTGAAGTACCAGCACCAGGGCCGCTGACAGATATTGCCAGCAACTGTCCCGACGTTTCTAATTTGCGGTGTGGCTGCCGAGCCAGCCGCCTCGGCAAGGCCTCGGTATTGGGCAGTGACCAGGGGATGGGTGCTGAGCTGCGCGAGGGTTACGAGCCCGCCAATCCGGATCCCGACGGGTTCGGTCTCCACTAGGTCGAGACTCCCGCGTTCTGTGAGCCCTTTGAGATTGACGAGCACCTCGGTCGGTACTAAATCGTCCTTGATCATCCCCAGTAGATCAGTGCCTCCTCCGACGACGGCTGCACGTGTGCCGTCAGCTGTGAGACGTTCGACCGACTCGACTAGAGACGCCGGGTTGACATTGGTTAGACGCCTCATGCCAGAGCCTCCACCACCCTGGTGCGGGTCATTGGAAGCTCTTTGATTCGGCGACCGGTTGCATTGAAGACGGCGTTTCCGATGGCGGCGACGACCGGGATAACCGGGGGTTCGCCGACGTTTTTCGCGCTGTATGGTCCAAAGGTGTCGATCGGTTCGATGAAGTGAACCTCAATCTCTGGTGCATCGAGGTGAGTCATCACCTTGGCACCGTAATATCCTGGGTTGACCGGAACACCGGTAGCTCGATCGTAGACAAGTTCCTCGTGCAGTGCCATGCCAATCCCCATGGTGACGCCACCCTTGATCTGACTCTCGGCCGTGAGGGGATTGATGATGCGGCCGCTTTCATGCATCGCGAGGTATTGCATGACAGCGATGCCACCAAGCTCGGTGTCGACCTCGATCTCCACAAAGTGCGCGGCTGAAGCATAGCGGGCCATCCCTTCGATTGTCGGTTCAGGGGTGGCCTGAGCGATAAGCGGGCGGTCTCCGAGGGCCCCGTTCAACGCAGCGATCTGTCGCTTGAGGTCCTCGGCCGCTTGGATAATCGCATGCCCAGTGTGGGTTGTAGTGCGGCTACCAGATTCGCCGACCGAGTAGGGACACTGGTCGGTGTCACCCCAGACCACGGTCACGTCCGTCAGGTTCATGTCCATGGCCTCGGCTGCGATCTGCGCCATCGCAGTCTTGGTGGCCGTGCCTATGTCAGTCACACCAATGTGGAGCCAGAGGTGGTTCTGTTCGAGGCGTAGCACCGCACTACTCCGACCCAGACGTGCTGCAAACATCCCGATCGCCATCCCGACCCCGCGGGCCACTCGGTCGGTCCGCCCGTTCGGCTGGCGCCAGCGATTCGCCCAGTCGAACCGGTCGGCGCCTTCGGTGATGCACTCGCGAAGCGACCAGCTGGTATAGGGGGTTTCATCGTTGTACTCGCGTGTGAGATTGTGAAGATGGAAATCGAGCGGGTCGATGGCTAGCTCGTGTGCAAGCTGATCCATGACCGATTCGATGCCCCAAACGCCCTGTGGATAGGCCGGTCCTCGGAAATTTGCGGCGACGGTCATGTTGGTGTACACCGGCGACACTTCGCGCCGTACGTTCGGACAGCGAAAGAGCTCGATTCCTGCAATGCCGCCACTACTCTTTCGGTGGGGTCCCATGCCACTGTAGCCGCGAAGTTGCAGGGCCTGGAGCGTGCCGTCACGGCTCGCGCCGATCTTGTAGTGCTGCGTGGTTGGCCACCGGCCATGCACCCCGAGGAAGTCTTCCTTGCGTGTCAGCTCAAGCTTGACAGGTCGGCCGGCCTCCCGTGCCAACACGGCAGCGATGAGGTCTGAATCTTGGTTCTGGTTCTTATTACCGAAGCCACCACCCATGTACTGGCAGATGACGCGAACTCGCTCGGGGGGAATGTCGAGGTCACGGGCCATGTCTCGGCGGGTGTTGGAGATCCCTTGTGTCGGCGACCAAAGCGTGAGTTGGTCTCCAGTCCACTGCGCCACCGCGGATCGCGGTTCCATCTGGGCGTTATTGTGGTGTTTGGAAACATATGTTTCTTCAACGATTACATCCGACGCCGCGAAGCCGACGTCGAGATCGCCTCGCTGGTAGATCTCAGGTAGCCGCTCACCGTCGCGGCGAGGAGACAGGTTGCCACCCGGTTGGACCTCAACGATTCCAGATAAAAGCGCTTCCTCATGGTCGAGGACAAAGTCGAGCGGCTCGTAGTCGACATCGATAACCTTGAGTGCTGCTTCGGCGGTGTGACGGTCGATAGCGGCCACTGCGGCTACAGGGTCGCCGACGAATCGCACCGGGTTGTTAAACAGGTACCGCGGGTTGTGAGAGTCCCCGCTGCTCCAGGTCACATCGCACTGTTGGCGAGTGAGCACGACATGAACCCCCGGCATCTCCAGAGCATGGGTCGTGTCGATCCTTGTGATCCGCGCATGTGGATGCGGGCTCCTGATTACTCGGGCGTAGAGCATGTCTGGAACTGCGACGTCGCCGGTGTATTGAGCTAGGCCGGTCACCCGCTCGCGGGCATCGATTCGCGGATGAGACACCCCGACCGTGGCTAGAGGATCGAGGCGGCTCGCCTGCTGTGGTGGCCGAGACATCACGGCTGCGACGTAGCGGTTGTAGTTCGAACAGCGGCAGATGTTGCCTGCCATTCCTTGCCGTACCTCATCCTCGGTAGGGTTCGGATTGGTCATCACAACGGCCTTGGCCGACATTAGTTGACCAGAGGTGCAGAAACCACACTGAGGGCCGTCACCATCGATGAACGCCTGTTGCAGTGGGTCTAGGTGAACACCGTCTGCGAGTCCCTCGACGGTGGTGACCTCGCGACCGTCCGCCCAGACTGCGAGCTGGCTACAGGAGTAGACCGGCATCCCGTCGAGGTGGACGGTGCAGGCACCGCACTCGCCCCTGTCGCAACCGACCTTCGTGCCGGTGAGCTGTAGGTGATCACGGAGTAGTTCGACGAGAGTCCATCGGTCCTCGACCTCGAGCGTATGGCGTTCGCTGTTGACCCTCAGGGAAATGGTGGTCTGCGGAGCCGCTGGCGGGACCCCATCCGGTTCCTGCCCTGCAGCAGACAGGCGGGTCCGTGGGAATGTTGTCGCTGCAGTAACGGCAACGCTCGACTTCAGAAACGCGCGGCGCGATACCGGATTCATGTGCCCATCATAGACCGAATTCGCAGGAGGTTGGATTCGTATGGGTCAAGGTCTTCCATCGAAGTTATTGGAAATCTGTGCCACCAAGGGTGTTCTGGAAGAGGTCAAGACGGACATGGGTGGTGTGAGACCGGACTATAGATTACGGGGTATGGCTCGGTAGCTTTCTGGTCGGGACCAACTGTTCAATGGTGTAGGCGAGATCAAGGAGTTTTTGTTCAGCCCACGGTTCGGCCATCAACTCTATAGCCACGGGCATCTCGTGGTTCCCGAATCCGGCCGGAACGGATATTGCCGGCAAACCTGACACCGGTGCCAACCGGCAGTTGAAGTGCGGTTGAGCCTCGCCGAGCTTGGCGGCTTCGAGGATAGCAGTCGGATAAGCTAAGGCGTCTAAATCATGCGTCTGATAGAGAGTTAGCAGTTCGGCGCGCATTCTCCTCCCGTCCGCGTGGCGTTCAAGATAGGTCCTTCTCGAGTCGTAAGTCGGACTCATCATGGCTTCCCAGAGGGGTGCGACGTCACTTGACAACCGCTGATCGGTTACCAGGTCCGCGAACGACTGAACGGGGAGTACTGGATACTGTTGAAGATAGGCTGTCAGGTCTCTTTTTAGGTCGTAGACTTGCACAAAATTTGCGGTGCGGGCTGATGTTTCGGCCTTCAGTCCGACTAGCGCCGGCGAGGTCAGTCGAATGATAGAGGCGCCTTCAGCAGCGAGGGCTGTCAAGACGCCTTGGATTCGTGCGTTCACTGCACCATTGTCAGGCTCGGTGCCAAACCAGTCATACAAGACGCCAATCCGCCACCCACGCAGATCCAACTGATGTAACTTGGATAAATAGCTGTCAGGAATCTTGCCAAACGACTCGGCCGTTTGATCGTCGAGAGGGTCATAACCCACCGTTGCATCCAGTGTGATGGCCAAATCCCGCACATTACGAGCAAGCGGACCACCAATGTCTCGGGAGCTCGACAACGGGACAATACCGGTTCGACTACTGATACCCTGTGTCCCTCGTAGTCCCACTAGGTTGTTGTGTGCCGCCGGGACACGAATGGAACCACAGGTGTCGCTGCCCATGCCGACGGCCGCAAAGTTGGCTGCTACCCCTGCGCCTGTACCGCCACTCGAGCCACCGGGATGACGATCAAGTCCGTAGGGATTCCGCGTCATACCAAACGCGGAACCCTGCGTGGTCCAGCCGTAGGCAAATTCGTGCATGGTGGTTTTTGCAAGGATGATGGCGCCGGCCGCTTTCAGCCTGGCAACTTGAGTTGCATCCCTTTTGGGCCAATGCCCCTCGATGATGGCCGAACCTGCCGTCGTGGGCATGTCGACAGTTTCGTAGTTGTCCTTCACCAGCACTGGGATTCCGTGCAACAAGGAGCGCGGCCCAGAACGATCACGCTCATCATCCAGTGCTTTCGCTTGCGCAAGCGCGTTGGTATTGTGGTGTTGTATCGCGTTCAACGATGGCCCTTGCTGGTCATAGGCGTCGATGCGCTGTTGATACCACTCAACGAGTTCAACCGACGTGATTTGACCGCGGTTTAGCCAATTTTGAAGGTCCTCTATTGACGCCTCAAGCAGGCTCGGTTGGGCCACCGATTGTGACGACAGCACGAGAAGCCCACAGACCACAACAGACATTAATCGACACATATAGAACCCTTGTCCTCAGCCTACAGAGGTTGCCTGAGCCCTCGAAAGAGTTGGCTGAGGTCAACGCTGCCTCGACCTGTTCATGGAACCGCACCAGTGAACGGATAGGCCAATCCTACCGTCCATTGACCAGGCTTTCAACAGAAGGGGGACGGCTGTGGGTCCTTGTAACCTCTTTCCCTGTGTGGGGTCCCAGAGATTCGTCAGCGATGAGCGACGAAATGGTATCCCCGGAGAAATCCGGCGCTTGTGGAAGCTGAACCTTATAAGAATGTTGCTAGGGACGACGAACGCCGGTAGGTGCGTGACTCCCCGTGGTAACGGTCAGTAGTCAACCAAGACTGGCATCGGCCTGTCCCTTGAGGAGAGGCGTTGGCAGTTCGAGTCGCCAGGTGATGGTTCTCGTTTTGCGATCACGGGGCTTTGCTCTCTGGTTGACTCTCTCTTAGGAGTCGATAAATACGTAAAAATAAAGTTCTCGTTCCTTAGAAAAAGAAATACTGCCTAGATCTGTTATTGTCTGGGCTGCTATAGCGCAAATCTGAGCGGGAACTCGGTCTGTTTCCTAAACCTCGACGTTCCTAGGTGTTTCATGAACAGGGGTGAAGCAAGGGAGAGTGGTAGCCGCCGGTCTGCATTTAATAACCAGTCAATTGGAGGACGTCCCTTATGAAGATTGTTATCACCATTGCCTCAATCTTGATGTTGTCTCTGAGCGCATCTTATGTGTCCGCGCAGGATGATGTGTTCGTAAGTAGGACTAGGGGTTGTACGATCAATCCTGGCTACACCATGGCAGATGTGGTGGAAACGGCCAGAAATTTTGAATGGTCTGAGGATATGGCACCAGGGATTGTTGTGTTTCGACAAGGTATCGCTGTGGCTGGAAACAACGCTCAGGGGTTTGACTTTATTAGTGACTTTATTTATCCGAGTTATACCGACATGTTCGAAAAGCGGGGAGCGTTCTTCCGGAGTCAGGCCGACAGAACCGGTCGCCGCGGCTTAGATGGTGTAGCCACTTGTAATGAGAATGTGTGGATATCGAATATCAGACCTGCCATACCTCCCGACCAGCGGACTGGCGGGTCGCCGTCGCCTTTGGCTCCGGTGGCTACTACTCTCTGCGAGTTAAATGGGGCGACGGTGGACGATGCCGTGGCGCTGGCGAACAGGTTTAGAGAGAGTGTTGGTGCTCGAGGCGCAGGTGTCATCAGTCGACGCTTCGGTGGGCCGAGACGCCCAGTAAATTCAGCAGTAGCGATGCGGTTCTTTTTCAGCAGCTTTGCTGACTTTGGCGCCGGGATGGATCAGTTTAACCAGAATAGTGGAGGGGCCAATCCGGAGACTCCAATCAGTTGCAGTACTGCAACGTTGTCCAGGTCGTACCTGATCCATTCTCGAAACAACTAAGCTAGCGTTGCTAGGAGCCTGAGATGCCCGCAGCCGGAACGCTGCGGGCATTGTTTCTTGAGCGCCAATCGATACGTTGAGGTCAGCCGACATCCTCACGAGGGATGTAGTGACCACGCGTCCCTAACATGAAAACCCAACAGCACTATGTGGCTGAGTGCGTCATGGCTCCCACCGCGCTCTAGGGTGTGGAGCGTTAGAATGTGTCCGTGGCACGTCCAGCAGGAGTATCGGTGAAGACTGGAACTGCGAAACCTTGATCGGGCAGTAGAATCAAGCGTGTGTGAAAGTCTCGCTACGGGAGTGTGTCAAGACAGGGAGAGGATAATGCACCAGCGCGATGGGTTTATTTGTGCACTGCTTGTGGTGATGGTGCTGGGAGGTTGCGAGATGGGGGTGTCCCAGACCGAGGCGCCCCCGGTAACTCCTGACCTGGTCTTCTTGGATGCACGTGTGATGGATCCGGAATCTGGGCTCGACGCGGTGCGCCACGTCGGCATCAGTGGCGGCACGATCGTAGCCATTTCTGAGACCCCGATCGAGGCCCCTGAAGTCGTCGACGCAAGTGGCCTGGTTCTGGCTCCCGGTTTTATCGATCTGCACGCGCATGGCCAGGATGCTGTCAGCAACCGTCTCCAAGCCCTAGATGGCGTCACCACCGCTCTCGAACTCGAACTTGGTGTCTACCCAGTCGCCGATTGGATCGCGGGTCGCGAAGGTGATGCGGTGATCCACTACGGGGCCTCGGTTGGTCATTTGGGTGCAAGGGTCAAGCTTTTCCATGACGCAGATCTCGGAAGCTGGGCGACGCTCAGTCCGGACCGTAGTGACTTGCTGGCGTTTTCGGATTTTGAGGATATGGACACCACCGAAGAAGAGCGCACCCGGCTGAAAGAACTCATGGTTCGGGGGCTTGATGAAGGTGGCCTCGGTTTCGGTCTAGGGATCACCTACACACCGGGCGCGTCGCGCTCTGAGATTTATGACCTCTTTGAGTTGGCGAGTGATGAGGAGATTCCTCTCTTCATCCACACGCGTGGCGCCAACTCTGGAGGGACTCTCGGTGCATTTCAGGAAGGTATCGCAAACGCCGCAGCCACTGGAGCTTCGTTGCATTTCGTGCACTTGAACAGTAGCTCCGGCGAGTTGGCTCCCACGGTCTTGTCTCTGATCCGTGGTGCACGTGACCGTGGTCTCGATATCACGACCGAGGCCTATCCCTATACCGCGGGATCGACGCGCATTGAATCGGCCTCGTATGACAGTTGGGTAGGCCGGGACGACGCCGATTTTTCCAGTTTGTTATGGCCAGCAACCGGCGAGCGGCTGACCGCAGAAAGTTTCGCACGCTATCGAGCGGAGGGTGGCTGGGTGATTAGCGGCAGTCGCCGTGAGGAGACAAATGCGTGGATTATCGCTCAACCTGATGTGATGGTAGCGAGCGATGGTATTCCTTTCCTGTATGGCCCGGCGCATCCCCGTGGGGCTGGTACGTTCTCTCGTATCTTGGGCTACTACTCGCGTGAACAGCAGACCATCGGACTAATGGATGCTTTAAAGAAGATGACGTTGCTTCCGGCGCAGCGTTTGGAACAGTTCGCTCCGGCGATGCGCAACAAAGGGCGCATCCGACTCGGTGCCGATGCCGATATCACGCTGTTCGACCCGGACACGGTCCTAGACCGATCGACGTATGAACAAGGCGACATTCCGTCAGCAGGCATTGTGCATGTGCTTGTGTCTGGTACATTCGTCGTGCGCGACGGCGAGCTTGTCGAAGGTGTTTTCCCGGGCAGGGCTATTAAGAGTGAGCGGCTGAATTAATCTGAGACCCGCGGATATTGCGAACTTGATGCCGGCACCTTTGTCCAGCGATACAGTTCGGGTCGACATGTGTACCTCCGGTGTGCTCGGTAACGTTGCCGAAAGTTGATCAGGAAGGAATGACGCAGGAATGCAGGCTCTGATTTTCGGTTTCCTGTGGATAGCAGCGCTGGCCGCAGGGCAGGGCGAGCAGAGGTTCATTGGTCACGTTACTGACAGCGAGTGTGCAAACGCCAATCATTCTCAAATGCAAATGGGTGAGACCGATGCCGAGTGCACAAGGGCATGTATCTTTGCGCATGGTGCCCTATATGTTCTCTATGACGGCGGTGAGGTCTACAGACTGAGTGACCAGATGGCGTCTGAAGAGTTTGCGGGCAAGCAGGTGAGGGTGACGGGCAGGCTTGACCCCGAGACTCAGACCATCCACATGGTTTCAATAAACGCAGAAAAATGACTTTTCGACCGTTATCAAGTGGGCTTGTTGAGATCACCCGCTGATGGGAAGCAAATCGCCGATGCCGCCGGTGCGTACGAGCGCCTTCAAGCAACAACTGCAGGACTTTGATCATTTTGGTAAACCAACGGAGATCTTTTCTCGGCGCTTTGAAGGATCGGTCGTTCCTTATTTCGTCAATGAATTCTGGACTGCCAAACAACGGGCGGCTGATTCCCTCCACGAGGTATCGTATCGAGCATGTTTTAAGCCCCAGCTCCCGAGATTTTTTGTCCAGCGACTGACAGGGCCGAGAGACAAGGTCTATGACCCGTTCATGGGACGCGGCACGACTCTGATAGAAGCAGCCTTGCTGGATCGTGTTCCCCTCGGCTGTGACGTGAATCCGCTTTCACGGCTGCTGTGTGAGCCACGGTTTTCCCCTCCGACCTTGGCTGCGGTCGACACGCGTTTCTCTTCCATCCCTACGTCCCCAGCCGGGCCTGTTCGACAGGACCTGCTTGCGTTCTACCACAAGGACACGCTCGACGAGATTTCGGCATTACGGGAATACCTTATGAATCGGCGGAGCACTGGCAAGTTTGACTCCATTGATGGCTGGATTCAAATGGTGGCCACTACAAGGTTGACTGGTCACTCCAAAGGATTCTTCTCCGTTTACACTCTTCCCCCTAATCAAGCTGTCTCGATTGAATCGCAGTTACGCATCAATGAGCGACGGAAACAGATTCCTCCCAGAAGGGTTGTCAGGGAGATCGTTCTCAGAAAGACTCATACGCTTTTGGCGAAGACATCTCCTCCCAGTGAGACCAGTATCTTTGACAGAGGACAAGAGGCTGTTCTTTTAACTGGTTCAGCTGGTCGGACTCCGAGAATTGAGTCAGGGTCGGTTCAACTGGTTGTCACCTCGCCCCCGTTTCTCGACGTGGTGAACTACAAGCGAGACAACTGGCTTCGGTGCTGGTTCAATGATGTCGATTCAGAGGCAGTAGAGGTTTGGCACTACAAGAAGCCTGAAGAATGGCAGGCTGCGATGACAGAAGTTTTTAAGGAACTCCATCGGGTTCTTAGAAATAGCGGGTTTGTGGCATTCGAGGTCGGTGAAGTCAGGAATGGTTCCCTTCAACTGGAAGATTTGGTTGTTCCCGCGGGCATCAGGGCAGGCCTTTGCCCGGAAGCGATCGTGATCAATGACCAGAAATTCACGAAGACCTCGAACTGCTGGGGAATCGAGAATCTAAAGAAGGGCACAAACACCAACCGGATTGTCTTGTTTTCACGTGGCAGTGACTTATCTCAGAGTGGAGCGAAGCCTAGCCGGACTGGGCACCAGCCTGGAGAGTGAGCCCATGCCTGCTAGTGGTTGGACTCGCGTCTGCCTCAATGCTGAATTGTCCCAATTCGAGAACCTGCGGATTTGCGCAAGGCCGACTAATGCTTCGCTTGTGAGCGGGACGTTGCACACTCACGATAGCCGCCCTTCTTGAAGGCAAAGGGTAGGCTGCGTCGGCGAAGTGGCGCATTGATTTGGTTACTTTCAGGTGAGCCGTTTTGAGGCTCACGCGTGTCGTTCACACTAGTATTACAAGGCCTTAATCGATGATCGCCTGATAGACCATCGTCCGCACTTTTTGCTGGTCATCGATATTGACTGCTGGGATAAGCTGCGTGAGGTAGACGACGACCAATTCCTCCTCGGGGTCGACCCAGTAGGTTGAGTGGTAGGCACCGCTCCAGGCGAACTCACCGACTGATCCAGGTAGCCCGGTGGCGGCCGGATCGTGCGTGATGGAGAAACCTAGACCAAAGCCCTGTCCAGGGCGGAAGTCGATATCGCCCAGGTGGTTACTGAGCATCGATTCGACGGTCTTGCGCGACAGGATGCGCGTACCGTTCAGTTCTCCACCGTTCAGCATCATCTGCAGGAACGTAGCGTAGTCGGTGGCGGTCGACAGTGCTCCGGCACCGGCGGAGAACGCCGTGCGCGGCCCGTTCACATAATGGCCTTGGCCCACCATATGGCCCGGGTCCGGAGCACGCTCAAAACTGCTGCCATCCCCGACAGATGAATAGACAGTGGCGAGCCGGCCTAATTTATTCTCGGGCAGAAAGAAATGCGTGTCGGTCATCCCGAGTGGATCGAACAGTCGCTCCTTCAGGAATTCGCCAAGCGTCCGGCCGGTGATCTTTTCGATCATCGCCCCCAGGATATCGGTGTTGTATCCGTAGACCCAGCGGTCGCCCGGGTGTGCGTCCATTGGTAGATCTGCAAGGCGTGCCATCGTGTCGACGACCGGCTCGTCGCGGTTGGCGAGATACCAGCCGGTAATCCCGGCCTGCTCCCACGCGTCGGCGGCTGCTCCACGGTTGTCCAGGAGCCCCATGCCATAGCTGATGCCGGCAGTATGCGTCAATAGATCGCGTATGGTGATCGGACGTCTGGCAGGCACCACGTTATAGCCGCCTTGGGTGTTCGGTTCTGCAACGGTGGTCTGGGCGAAGGCCGGGAGGTACTTGCCGATTGGATCGGTGATCAGGAGCCGGCCCTCTTCCTGCAGGAGCATCACGCCGACGCTGGTAAGCGCCTTCGTCTGCGAGGCGATCCTGAAGATGCCGTCAGACGGCATCGGCGCCTGGGCTTCCACGTCGCGAGAGCCGATTCCTTCACGATAGGCTATTTTGCCTCGCCGAACCACGATAGTGACCGCGCCGGCGAGGCGACCCTCGTCGGCGTAGGTTTCGAGGGCCAAGCTTAGTCGGTCGAGGCGATCTGATGACATGCCCACTTCTTCCGGGGTGACGCGGACCAGTCCTTGGGCGACCAAGGACTGCGGAAGGAGCAGTAGTGCGACTAGGGCGGTGAGCGCCGCCAGGCGAATGTGTGATGTCATCGTGTTCCCTCGATCTGTGGAGAATGCCTACCGGTTCGGACCAAAAGCAGCCTGCTAGCTGCGCTGAACAATCTCGGTATGATATCCCTCAGACTGGTCGCGGACAAGAGAAGGGATTCGGGGGATCGGGTCAGAGGAACCGGGGTGCTAAAAGGGTAGTTGAGACGGACAGGGGATGCTCAATGAGGAGGACGAACGCACGCCGGAATGTATCGGTCTTGAAGGTGTCGGTGCGACTCTATGCCCCGACGGTCACTGGGATGCCGCGGAGAAGCGGCTGGATTGAACACCCAGCCCGCCAGCGGTAGGATGGCACCTATGTTCGCATCGGCAGGGGACTCTGCGATTAACGTTGGACGGGGTACATGCCTGCGAGCCCGCGGTCTGGGTGTGCCGAGAGATCACCACGGATGGTCGACTTGTGCCGACATTGAGCTTTTCTTGGGGGCGTGACATTACCCGGGGGCAGGCTGCGATGATGCGGCGTCGTTGGGGGAGCAAGAGTATGAGTGAATTCAGGACGAATTGGTTCTTAAGGGTGGCGGTTTTGTCGGTGGTTGCTGGATTTGTTGCTGTGAGCGCCCAGGACGGTCGAGAGGGCGTCGGCGACTGGCCGAGCACCAACTATCTCGGAAGTGCCAATCGTTTCAGCCCGCTGACTCAGATCACGCCTGAGAATGTGGCCACCCTAGAGCGAGTCTGGAGCATTCATCTTAAGCCTGCTGGCTATACCGGTCGCCTCCGGGAAGACCAGTCGATCCCTCTTGTGATCGGCCCCACCATGTACCTGGGTTCTCCGTATGGTGCCGTGATGGCGCTGGACGCCACCACTGGCGCCGAGAAGTGGCGATTCGAGCTTCCCGGCAACGACGTCCCGTCGAAGCGGGGCATCGCTTACTGGCCTGGTGACGGCGACGTCCCACCGTCACTCATCTTCGGGACAAGCTCGGGTGGGCTGTACTCCATCAAGGCCGGAGACGGTACGCTCAACACCGGGTTTGGCGAGGCTGGTATTGTCAATCTCAAGACGCCCGAGGTCATGCGCGACTTTACGGATGCGGGCTATTTGTTGCTGTCAGCCCCGACCATCTACAAGAACCTCGTGATCACCGGCGCGGGCACTGGTGAGGGGCGCGGGCTCCCGAACGGGACCGGACCCGCCGGTGATACGCGTGCGTGGGATGCCAGGACTGGCGAGCTGGTGTGGACGTTCGAGACGGTACCGGGACCAGATGATTTTGGCTATGACACTTGGGGTGGGGATAGCGCGAGAAATCGATCCGGCGTGAATGTGTGGGGTTATATGTCGATCGACGAGGGCCGCGGCATTCTATACATGCCGATCGGTGCCCCGAACGACGATCGTGTAGGCGTCGACCGTCCCGGTGATAACCTGTTTTCGTCCTCGGTGGTGGCCGTCGATGCCAATACTGGCGAGTATCTCTGGCACTTTCAGCTCGTCCATCATGACATCTGGGACTACGACGCCCAGTCGGCTCCCCTCGTCGTCGACCTAGAGAGAGATGGCGAGACTATTCCTGCTCTTCTCGTCGTTAACAAGAACGGATTGCTATTCACGCTCCACCGGGTGACCGGCGAGCCGATCATCCCCATCGAAGAGCGGCCGGTACCGACAAGTGAGCTGGAGGACGAGTATGCGTCTCCGACGCAACCGTTCCCAATAAAGCCGGAGCCACTCACGCAGATGACGATCTCCCGCGATAACCTCTACACGGGTGAGCCACAGCATCAGGCCTACTGTGAAGCGATGGTCGACGACAATGACATGAAGCTGGGTGGGCCCTACATGCCGATCGCTGTTAATCGCTACAGTATCTCTCCGCCGGGACCGGCGGGTGGCATCAACTACTGGGGACCTGCCTATGATCCCCTGCTCGGTCTGTTTGTGTCGAACACAACCAACCTGTTCCAGCCGATGCGCCTTGTTCAACGGGCGGACGGTACCTGGGTGAATTCGGGGCCGCTCGCCGGCATCCGGCGCTTCGGGGACCCAGACCGGCGTCTGCCGTGTGGGCCGACCCCTTGGGGCGAGCTAGTTGGCGTCGATATGGAGACGGGTGACATCGCGTATCGCAGGAACCTTGGGGTCTCAGACATGTTGCCCGTCGGCATGCGGGATACCGGACGACCGAGTACGGGCGGGATCACCCTGACCGCAAGCGGCCTGACGTTTGTGGGCGGCAGCGACGATTTTAGGTTCAGAGCCTTTGCGACCGAGACCGGTGAAAAGCTCTGGGAGATCAGATTACCTTCGTCGATTCAAGCGACACCCATCAGCTATATGGGGTCTGATGGACGACAGTTCGTCACGGTAGTGAGCACCGGTGGTGGACTCACCGGATCCCAGGTGACGAACGACGAGATCATTACATTCGCCCTACCACGGTAGAATCTTCGGCCAGCGGGTAGCGATCGATGCGTTGGACATGATGGGGGCAGGCCCTAGTCCCCGCCGTTGGCACTAAAAGACCCAACGAGTCAGCTTTTCAGCAGAACCAGCCTATGATGACTGAGAGTTAGAAGCAACACGCTAGCTCAAGTTATTCATCAGCGTCCTGTGATTGGTAGCCACTATCAGAAGACGTAGCGGTCGTGTGTAGGAGGAATCGGATGGACTTGAGGCCGATCTGGTAACATGCGATTACAAGCATGCTGCGTGATTATCTTTCACTGAAATGTTGTCAAATGAGCCATGGAGTACCGAATGCCTGACTGTCGTACCTGGATCGGGATTGTGGCCATCACCTGCGTTGTAGGTCTGCCGACGGGTGCACTCAACGCCGAAGACTGGCCGCAGTGGCGGGGTGTTGACCGGGACGCTGTGTGGCGTGATACCGGTCTGGTCGAACGCTTTCCTGACGGTGGCTTGGTCGTGAAATGGCGTGTGCCTGTGCGGGGTGGTTTCGCTGGGCCGGCGGTTGCCGATGGTCGTGTTTTCGTTCTGGATTACCAGGAGACGCCAGGCAGCCGCACAATGGACGGCCACGAGCGGCTGGTGGTGTTGGATGAGGAGACAGGCGCGCAGCTCTGGACGCAGGAATGGCCAGCGGCCTATCGCAATATTCATGTGAAGTTTGCCATCGGCCCCAGGGCAACACCCACCGTGCACGGCGACCGGGTCTATATTCTGGGTGCAGCTGGGACGCTGTCGTGTTTTGACACTGAGACCGGTGACCTGATTTGGCGGGTTGACACCGTCGACGATTACAGTGTGACGGTGCCGGTCTTCGGCGTATCTCAATCCCCGCTGGTCGAGGGAGATCACCTAATCGTGTTGCTCGGTGGCGAACCGGATGCGATGGTGGTGGCATTCGACACGGCGACCGGTGCGGAGGCGTGGCGGGCGATTGAGACCACTTCGGAGCCAGGCTATTCCTCGCCGATTGTGATTACTGCCGGTGGCGTGCGGCAATTGATCGTTTGGCACGCTGCGGCGGTGACTTCGCTTGACCCGGCGACAGGCGATATTTGGTGGCAGTACGACTTTCCGGTCGCGAGCGGGTTGACCATTGGGACGCCGGTCCGGAGCGGGAGGTATCTACTCGTTACGCAGGTGGAAAACGGCGGTCTGATGCTGGCACTCAACCCTGATCGACCGGCGGCGCGCTTGCTCTGGGAAGGTGTCAATCTCAGCCGGACCGACCGTCCGCCACAGGGGGCGACGTTGTCGACACCGGTGGTTGCGGGAGATGCCATTTACGGCCTCAGCAGTTATGGCGAGTTTCGTGGCGTCGATGCGGTAACGGGTGCGCGACTTTGGTCGACTGACCGACTGACGCCACATGAGCGATGGGCGAACTCGTATCTGGTCAGAAACGGTGACCGTTGGTTTGTGATTAATGAGACTGGCGAGCTGGTGATGGCCCGGTTCAATCCGGCTGGGTACGAGGAGATTGACCGGACGTTGCTACTGGAACCGACCACCCAAACCCGTGGCGGCGCCTCAGGTCGCTGGGACGACCGCGCGGTCCTCTGGGCGCATCCGGCGTTTGCCAATAGGCACGTCATTGCGCGAAACGATGCCGAAGTGGTGCGGCTGTCGCTGGCGGCCGACGATTACCAGTAGGCGCTGGGGTGCGATGCTCCGCTCGAGGTCTTGATGACTACAACGGAGCATCCTAGAGGCCAGTCGGGCGCGGTGGAGTGCCTCTCCAGTAATTCGTAACAGGTGTGGATCTGGTGTCTCTCGATACGTGGGGCCCTGATGTGAAGACCTGCGTCAGGAAGTTAGAACATGCCTGCAAATCTTTCCTCGGCACATGCGTGCTAGTTCCGGTCTGAGCCAGCGAGCGCGTTGTGCCAGTCTTACCGTCATCTTGCATTCTCTATCAGCCAGTGGAGAGTGGATCAGACAGAGGACGCTTGAACTGCAATGACGGGAGGACCCATACACCATCGACCAGAAGGTCACCCAACCTTAAAGATGAACAGCCCGGCGGCTGGGACATACGACGGGTCGCAAACCATGCGACCAGGAAATCGGTTGAGGCTTACGACTATCCGCTCTTCGGCCCAGGTAAATCCGCCGTCCGCAGATACATGTGAACCGATGCCATTTAACTGGCAGACGTGGAGCCGAGGATTCCCTTCTGGGGTCAGGCTCAATTCAGGGACACCTCCTTCGGTCATCGTCGAGATCTCCGAGAACGAGAGCCCTCCTGACGATTGCCCGATTCGCGTAGTGTGTCCGTCAGAAATCGCCATCAGCCATGTCCCACTCGGCAGCCGGATGAGCGATGGGTCAGTCTGCGTCGCGCCTACCCCGAGGCGCCATGCCACCGAGACCGACTGAAAGTTGATGCCGTCATCCGAGTCAGCTAAGCACATGGCCCTGACCGCCCACGGATCGGCGAAGCCGGCGAGGTAGGCTAGCCGCACCTGGCCGCCCAGGTTCGTGGCGTCTGGATCCACAACGCCCTCGGGGGCCGGCACCCCATCGATGGTGATGGCCGAGACCGGCACTAGGGCGCCTCCAGTCCAGCGGCCCAGCCAGACCGCATGGGTCGTTGCATCGACGTAGTAGATTCCAACCGAGCCATCCGGTAGCACCACTCCGTCCGGCACCGACGCCTTGGGGAGTACCTCGGTCAGTCCAGTGAGGGACAAGCCGTCGGTGGTGCTGCCAACGGTAATCGTGTGGGAGAACAGTTGGAGTACAGGGCCAGAGGTTGACGTCGCGCTGATCTGGCAGGCAGCAGTGGGCGTCCTGCTGGTTCCCCCGGAGGGAGATGGTTCTACTGGATTGCTCCCACTACTGCCGCAGGCTCCTGTGAGAAGACCACAGGAAACTGCCGCGGCCAGAGTCTCGATTAACCGATTGTGTGTCAATAGTCCCACTGACCAGCTCCCAGACGTTACCCAGTGGCCCGGCCCGACGATTGAGAATGTTGGGCAAAGACGAGTGCAGGGTGGAGGTTGCTCTTTCCCCAGAAGGGAAGTGACTTCCCAGTATAGCGTCTGCCTTTCGCATTGAATACCTTGTCCGCCAGCAGTAGGATCGGCGTCTACGTTGATAACCTTGTGGCCGAGCATGACTCCCCAACCTACCTATTTGAGGTTGCCTGGGGGCCTCTTGATACCCGCGGGTTTGATGCAAGTATTTTCAGCTAGGCGTGCTGAAACCGCAGAGAGGAGGGCGTCATGTCCGTGTGTCATCGTTCACTCGTGGTTACGATTGTGTCGGCGACTGGGCTCGCCGTGTTCGCGGGAGCTCTTGCGGCTCAGGAATCAGAGTCGGGTCGAGGCTATCCCTCAGCCGACTGGTCCTTCACTGGCGGGAATTGGTCCGGCTCGCGTTACACGACCCTCGACGCTGTCGCGGACGATACGGTCGAACGGCTCGGTGGCGCTTGGATGACACCACTTCCCGGTGGCGCGGCGTCTCGCGCGACGCCGGTGGTCAAGGACGGTGTCATCTACCTAACGGGCGGTGCCAACGTCTTTGCGTTCGACGCGCGCACGGGCAATGCGGTCTGGCGTTGGGAACCGGACCCCGAGGCTGGACGGGTGCCCTCGTGGCAGGGGGTGGTGATCGGTGACGGACTGGTCTTTTTCGGCACCCGGAGCGCCGAGGTCATCGCACTTAATCAGGAGAGCGGGGAAGAGGTCTGGGCGACCCGGGTCGGGAGCGATGCGCAGACGCGGGGCGAGTCGGTGACGACCGCACCGATGTTCGCTCGAGGGAAGGTATTCGTCGGTCTCGCCAATGGTGATACTGGTGGACAGGGCAGGGTGCTGGCCCTTGATGCCGAGACTGGTGCGGTCGAATGGACTTTCTTCGTAGTCCCGCGTCCCGGCGAGTTCGGGCACGACACTTGGCCGCAGGACAATGACTCTTGGGAGTTTGGTGGCGGGGGCGTGTGGCTGGTTGGTACCGTCGACCCCGACCTGGGGATGGTTTATTTTTCGACGGGCAACCCGGTGCCAATGTTCGGCGGTGAGCTTCGCGAAGGAGACAACCTGTTCACTGCCTCGGTTCTTGCGCTGGACATGGAGACGGGCGAGCGGCGGTGGCACTACCAAGTGGTGCGCCATGATATCTGGGACGCGGACATCGCGACCCCGCTGTTGCTCTACGAAACGACAGTTGATGGGGAATCGGTCAAGGCGGTGGCGGCCATGCGCGCCGACGGTTACCTCTTTCTCTTCAACCGCGAGACCGGCGAGCCGCTGTTACCGCTCGAGGAGCGGGAAGTGCCACAGGATGCGCATCAGCGGACCGTGCCGACCCAACCGTTCCCGGTGCGGACCGAGACCATTCTTCCTGAGTGCTCGTATTGGAGCGACCGGGTGCCGCCGCCCTTCCAGCTCAACTGTAGTAGCTACACACCGCCCTCGGTCGACGAACAGATGGTGGTTGCCCCGGGAGTGCCCATTCCTCTGGTGCGGGTGACCCCGTTGGCGTTCTCGCCGCAGACTGGCTATATCTATGCGCAGGGGCGAGCGCACGTTGGCCGGGCACGCCGTTTCGCGGATCCGTTCGTTTGGAATACCGCGCGGTTCCACCTGACCCTGCCAGATGCGGTCGGGATTTTGGCCGCCGTCGACACTGAGACTGGTCGTGTGGTCTGGAGGAAGGAGATGCCGAGCGCCTTCCTCGGCGTGAGCGGTCCCCTTGTTACCGCGGGCGGCCTGCTGTTTCGGGGGTCGCCGGGGGGGCAGGTGGAGGCATACGATGTGCAAACCGGCGTGCGTCGCTGGGCGTTTCGCACTCAAGCGGAAGGTGCGCGGCTACGTCCAGGGCCGGCGTCGGCCTATGAGCTGGATGGCATGCAGTACATTATCATCGCGATGGGGCCAGAACTGTGGGCGTTCACTCTCGACGGCGCGGTGCCGACGCGCGGTGAGCCGTCGCCAGACCCTCCGGTGGATGATCAACCGAGCGGCCCAGCTCCGCGGGAGACCAACGAAATCGATACTGCCACGCTACTGGAGAACCCGAGGGGTATGGTCGGCGGGCGGCGCTATGCGTTCGATGAGCACAACTTTAACCCGGTGCGCACCCGCGTCACCGCAGGCGCCCGCGTTCGGTTTACCAACAACGGTGAGTTGGCGCACACCGTGGCTGCGCGGGATGGGAGCTGGAATACCGGGACCCTCGAGCCGGGATTGTGGGGCTTCGTTACTTTCGATGAGCCGGGGACGTTCCTCTATCACTGCGAGGATCATCCATGGGCGGTCGGAGAGATCACTGTCGATCCGTAGAGATGGCGCCAGGGTCCTCTGGGTTGGTTGGGAATAGACCGTCGAGGACCGCCGCGTGGGAGGGTGCCTCGCGGTTGACCCAGTTGAGGCGGTTGCGAGAGCTTTCTTGGAGGGTGTGGCCCCGAATATCGTTTATCGTGGGGCGGACTGTGGGTGTATAAAGGGGCCTTCTGGGCCAGGCGAATCTGACAACCCGGGTGAGGAGGCCGTATGCGTCTGATATGTGGATTGGTGGGACTGAGTGTAGCGATGTTCTCGATGTCGGCGATTGGTGCAGCCGAAGGAGCTGAGGGAATTCAGGTGGCGAGCGACGGCGTTGAGCCATTTCGCGTCATCGGCAATATCTACTACGTTGGCGGTCAGTATGGCTCGTACCTCATCACCACGCCGGAGGGCCACATTCTCCACGACACGGGTACTGTCGACATGCACGAGCTCATCGTCTCGAACGTTGAGAAACTCGGATTCAACATTCGGGACATCCGGCTCATAATCTCGAGTCATGCGCATTGGGATCACATCGAGGGACACGCAGCTATGAGGAGAGCGACCGGTGCACAGGTTGTCGCGCTCGGCGGCGACGCTGTGGCGCTTCAAGCAGGTCAGGACAACTCGGCTCTTGGGGCCAGAGGCTGGGAGCCTGTCACAGTGGACCGCGTGGTTGAGGACGGTGATACGGTCAACCTGGGCGGGACGACGTTGCGCGCCTTGTGGACGGCGGGACACACACAGGGCGCCACGATGTGGATGACAAGTGTCGAGGAGGGCGGACAGACGTTTGACGTGGCCTTCCGTGGCGGCGAGGTCCCGAACGACGGAGCTCCACTCGTCGACAACCCGAGGCACCCAACCGTCGTGGAAGACACGCAACGAACCCTACGAAGGCTCAAGGAGCTCGATCCCCCTGACCTTTTCTTACACAATCACGCGCGGACATACCCCGCTCTGAACCCTGATCTTCCCGTCAATCCGAACTGCGCGAGCTGTCTCGACGCCGAGGGCTGGAGGGCGATGGTGGCAAGTGCCGAAGCCAGCTTTCAGTCTCGGCTGGTAGAACGGTAGACAGGTCGAACATTGAGTTGGCGTTTGTTGAACTGCCCCTGCCGCAGGCGCGGCAGGGGCAGTCACATCACTCAGCGTTGGGACAACTGCTGCTGTATGGCTGTGGGCGCTAGGTCATCTCCACAAAGTGAGTCGATGATCCCGTTCTCGGCATTGCCTGAGGGGCGTTAATTGAAGTGGCTGGAGTGGAAGGAGTTAATGTGCGTACCCTAGGGGAAAAGGGTAGGTTGTGGAAGGGTGAGTCGAGAGCCGGTGCACCAGCGAGCGTAAGGACCGTCGCCCGTGAATGTCTGTTGTTCGTTGGAGTGGGTTGTTGTCCTGCCGATTTTGGCCTTCCTCTTCTACTCGCCCCACGAAGGGGGGCCTCTTCATCTGACAGATCTGCTGCTGAAGGATCTGTTCGTAGACTTGCGACTAGGTGTTTGGCTTCTCGTCCTCACTCCTTACATGCTCGTTCAACTGGTCCGCTCGTGGTAGGTCGTGAGCGCCCTCTGGTTCTGAGTGCCCGTTTGTTTCGCCTGGGTGACTACCTCTCCGGCATCCGTTCACGTATCGCCGAGCCTCACAGGGCCGTGGCGAGGGATGAGATAGCGGGCGAGGCTATGCAGGGACGCCGCCATTGACGAAGACGCCTCCCTTCACCGTGGCTACGTTGACGAACTGCTGTCGTAGCTCGCGGGTCTGGGTGTCAGGGCGGGTGCTGTCGCCAAACGTGAACATTCCTTCCTCGAGTTCGAGGAGAGCCACATCGGCCAATGACCCGGGTTCGAGCGACCCCACTCTTTCTGGGTAGTTCAACACCTTCGCGGGGGTTGTTGTTACCCGCTCGATTACGCCCTCGAGACTCAATCCCAGATGGAGGAACTGCGACATCGGTAGCAGCACGCTGGCCGGGCTTCTGTCAGGGTTTCGTGCGACATCGGTCGAGATCACATTCGGGAACCAACCCTGGCGCGTCGCCCTCTCGGACACCTCCCATTGGTGGTGTGTCGTGGCGAGTTGGCCGTCGGTGAAGATGCCTCGATCTTCGAGCTCTAGGATTTGTGGGACCACCTCGTTGGCTTGGGTGAATTGACTCCCGAAGACGTTCGACGAGTTCTCCGACGGAGGGTTGAAGGGATGCGTGAGGATGTCACCCGCTTTTAGGATGGCCAACAGGTCAGGCTCGGTTGACCAGTGCATCATGATCGGGAGGCCAGTCTGGTCGGCGATCTCCCGTGCAGTCTTCATGACGGAGAGGTCGTGGGCGAGATCCTCATGCCTCCCGCGCACGCGAACCTTGAGCCCTAGGATCAAATCCCGATGGGCATCGATGATTCGGAGGACGGCTCTGGTATTGATCAGCCGTGGGTCGAGATAGATCTCGTCCGTACAGCAGCCTGCTGTCGAGATGTTCAGGAGTGCATAAATCCGGGTTCTGGCTCCGTCGATGACGAACCTCCGGAATCCGGGAAACATCGACGCCCCGGTCGTGCCGGCATCGACGATCGTCGTGACGCCAGACTGGATGCCGACGAGATCCGAGTTCACGCCGAGCGGTGTCCCGTGCTCGTACACGTGGGAATGCAGGTCGATTAGCCCGGGTGTGACGATCTTGTGTCTCGCGTCGAACACTTGGCGCGCTTGTGTCGCCGGTATGTTCTCGTCGACGCGGGCTATCCGCCCGTGCCGAATAGCTACGTCACGTACAGCAGAGAGGCCTTGTCCTGGGTCGATCACTTGCCCCCCGGCGATCAGTAAGTCGTAGGACGCCTCGGACACCGAATCCTGCCCGGTGGCTAAGGCGGGAGAGGCGTTTGCCCCTCTCGGGAAGGAGTCGAGCCCTGGTAGGACGACTCCGGCCGCTCCGAGCTGACCGAGAAAAGCCCGTCGTGTTGATCGCGCCATCATGCCTCCACAGGTGGTGGGGATAGTCCCCTGCCAAAGGATTGACTATAGCGCAATCGGCGTCAAATTTTCCCTGTCCTCGTCCTTGTTCCTTGCCAGCCGCAGGGGCCTCGTTGCATCATCAATTCCTGAGTTCCTGTCTATCTGACCGTGGGAGGCAGCAAAATGACCAAGAGACTTGTACTGATCCTGGGCCTGCTCGTCGCTATTGTTTTCGTCACCGTCCCGGTAGCGAAGGAGCCTCTCCCGATCGTCGACCCAGAGGAGGTCGGGTTTTCTTCCGAGCAGTTGAACCGGATCGACGACCACTTTGCCGGAAGAGTGGAAAGGGGTGAGATCGCCGGCATCGTCACGCTGGTGGCTCGTCAGGGGAAGATCGCGCACTTCAGTGCGGTCGGGTATGCCGATGCTGAGCAGGAACTTCCCGTAGAGAAGGACACGATCTTCCGTATCTATTCCATGACCAAGCCGATCGCCTCCACGGCGCTGATGATGCTGTATCAGGATGGCTTGTTCCAGATGACGGATCCGTTGTCCAAATACATTCCAGAGTTTGCCAGTCTGCGGGTTCTGCGCACGCCTGACTCAGGGCTGGACGACACGACGGCGATGGACCGTGAGCCGACTGTCCAAGATGTGCTGCGTCATACGGCTGGTCTGTCTCATGGGCTGGGCCGGAGCGAGTATGACCGACACTTCGTCGAATCTGGCATCTTCGGCACCGAAACGTCCCTTGAGGAAATGATGTCCGCGTTGTCTACTATCCCACTGGTGAATCAACCAGGTGCCATGTATCGCTACAGTGTTGGTCCTGACGTTGCGCTACGACTGGTCGAGGTTATTTCGGGGACGCCGGTTGATGAATACCTTGAAGAGCGTATGTTTGGACCGCTCGGCATGGATGACACGGGGTATTGGGTCGAATCAAATGACGCGGATCGCTTGGCACCGGTTCACTGGCTCAACGATGGCGAGTTAGTTCCGATCGATGAGGAGCATGGGCATCCAGAGGGTGGTGTCCTGGTTCAGCCATGGTCGGTCAACAGCTACACGTTTGACCATGAATACAAGGGCGGGAGCCTCGGGTTGCTCTCGACGGCAGAGGACTACTGGCGGTTCGCTCAGACGATGCTGAATGGGGGGGAACTGGATGGCGAGCGCATTATGGGGTCGAGAATCGTTGACTACATGCGCCGGAACCACCTGACCGACCAACAGCGAGAAACGCTCTCACCGGCCCTTGGTTTTGGTCTCGGCTTTGGCATCGTTGAAGATCCGGGGGCAGCCGGATACGTGTCCAGCGAGGGAACTTTCTATTGGGGGGGCGCCGCTGCGACGTCATTCTGGATCGATCCGGTCGAAGACATCGTCGTGGTGGCTATGACGCAACACATGGGCGTTCGCGGCACGGGCTCGATTCGTGGTGAACTCGCTGCGATCGTCTATGGCGCGCTGGTGGACTAATTCTAAGAAATTGCCTCCACCCGAAGCGGTTTCTTACTTCGCGTGGAGGCACAATGGTGTCGGGTCAACCGATGTGGGTCGACATGGCACGGAAATCGTTGGTGTGCCCGCGAAGTCGGCTGGGACCGTGAAGCGCTTGATGCTTGCCAGCGGAGGATGGAACCGGGCGCCGCTCATCCGGGGTGGAATAATGAAAAGGCAGACAATGCTGGTCGTCGTCCTGGGGGTTTCGTTTGGTATCGGTCTCGTCGGCTGTGGAGCGGGACCAGCCCAGGTCGGTCGGCCAGTGGATGTGATTTTCTTTGGTAGCAACATTGTTACCATGGATCGAAACCAGCCAACGGTTGATGCGGTAGCGGTGCGGGGCGAGACGATCACTGCGGCTGGTGCGCTGGACGATGTCATGGCTTTGCGAGACACGTCGACCCGGGTAGTAGATCTCGGAGATGCCGCGTTGCTGCCAGGTTTCATTGATGCACACGGTCATTTCCTCGGGGTGGGTCGTGCCTTGGATACCTTGTCGCTTCATTCACCTCCGGTGGGTGATGTCAACAATATCGATGACATCGTGCGGAAGATTCAGGAGTGGATTGCCGAGAACGAGATACCGGCAGGCGAGGCTGTCTCTGGGGGGGGATATGACGATTCGCTCCTTGCGGAGGGGCGTCATCCGACGGCTGAGGATCTCGACCGCGCCTCGACCGATCATCCAATCGTCCTGACCCACGTGTCTGGGCACTTAAGCGCAGTGAATTCGGCGGCGCTCGAAGCCAGCGGTATCACGGGTGATACCGCCGATCCTACTGGTGGCCACATTCGCCGTGTCGAAGGTTCGACTCAGCCCAATGGCATTCTTGAGGAACGGGCGAGTCGGTTGATCACAGTTGGTCGCCGGTCTCTCGGCGGGTCGCTGGATGATGCTGATGCCTTGATTCGTAAATCCATCGACGTGTATACGGCATATGGAACCACCACGATTCAAGACGGCGGAACCAGCACACAGTTCGCAGAAATGCTTCACGCGGCCGCCGACCGTGAGGCGCTGAATGCGGACGTCGCCGGGTTTGTGACTGTGGGGTCGATGGAGGACATCGAAGCGCTACAACACGAAGACACCTATCGCGGCGGTTTTCGCGTGGCCGGTGTCAAATTCATCTTGGACGGTTCCCCTCAGGGCCGAACGGCCTGGCTCACCGAACCGTATGAAGAGGGTCCGCCAGGAGCCGAACCAGACTATCGCGCCTATGGAACGATGGATCCTGACCTCTACAAGGCCCGGGCGGCCGCCCTGATTAAGCGCGGTGTGCCGTTCCTTACTCATGCCAACGGCGATGCGGCGATGGACGTTATGTTGGACGGGGTCGACGAGGCGCTCGCCGATATGGATGTGAAGCCGGATCATCGGTCGGTGATCATTCATGCTCAGCTCATGCGTGCCGACCAGCTTGACCGCGCCGCCACACTGAACGTCGTGCCTTCCTTCTTTTCGGCGCACGCGTTCTTTTGGGGGGACTGGCACCGCCGGAGCTTCGGTGAGGAGCGGGGCAACAATGTCAGCCCGGTACGCTGGGCGCTTGATCGCGGAGTGAACTTCACCGTGCATAACGACGCCCCGATCGTCCCTCCAGACATCATGCGACTGGTGTCGATCACGGTCAATCGGAAAACCCGGAGCGGCCACGTACTCGGTCCGCACCAGCGGGCTACGATTCAAGAGGCGTTGCACGCGGTTACGCTCGGGGCGGCGTATCAGTACTTCGAGGAAGACACAAAAGGCTCGATCACCGTCGGGAAACAAGCGGATCTGGTGATTCTCGAGACAAACCCGCTGACGATCGATCCGGCCCAACTCGAGCACATCCAGATACTCGAGACGTTCTCTAGAGGGCGATCAGTCCACAGGCGGTGAGTCGCCTCGGTCGACTGTCCGTCGGTTCGGACAAGACTGGCGGAGCGGGGTGCTTGAACTAAGTAGAACCGGCCTTGAGTGGCGGTTCCACCCAATCGCAACAACCGGTGACCCACTGTCCGACTCTATCGCGCCCGATTGGGAGAAGGTTGGCACATGAGCGTACGCGCCGAGCTGAAGCGTAGTCTGGGTCCATGGCATAGTGGCGCCCTCGCCTTAGGCTGCATGATCGGGTGGGGTTGTTTCGTCCTCCCAGGTGACTTCTTGGTTACGGCTGGGCCGATCGGCGCGGCAGTTGGGATCGCGCTAGGTGGTCTGCTGATGCTTTTGATTAGCTTCAGCTACGGCGTAATGTTGGTGCGATTCCCGGTAGCGGGTGGAGAGTTCGTGTATGCATATTTCACGGCGGGGCCTCATCACGCGTATGTGTGTGGCTGGTTTCTAGCCCTAGGCTATCTCACCATTGTTCCGCTTAACGCTACGGCACTCGCTCTCCTCGGAAAATTCTTGTTCCCCGACCTTTTCGCGGTGGGGTATCTCTACTCGGTCGCCGGTTTTGACGTCTATCTAGGCGAGGTTCTGCTGGCGTCGGCAGCGATCGTCGTCTTTGGCTGGTTCAACTATAGGGGAATCAGGGTTGTCGGTCAGACGCAGCTTGTGCTGCTGTTCGTCATGGTTGTGGCTGTATTACTGGTCGGCACCGGCAGCGTCTTGGATCCGGGTGGCACACTGGCGAACTTGAGGCCGCCGTTTTCTCCAGACCGGTCGGCGGTGAGCGGCGTCCTAGCGATGGTGGCGATCGCGCCGTGGATGCTCAGCGGCTTCGATACGCTGCCGCAGGCTGCCGAAGAGTTCGCGTTCTCGCCGGCCCGTGCCCTTCGCTTGATGCGTTTCTCGATCGCCATAGGCGTGATTCTCTACCTCACTGTTCTCCTTGCCACCAGTTATCTCATGCCTTGGCCAGACCTTGTCGGTGAGCACCCCGCATGGGCGACAGGTGTAGCCACTTCGCTCAGTATGGGGCCGGTAGGTGTGGCGATCTTGAGTCTGGCGGTCTTGGCGGGAATTTTTACCGGGATGAATGGGTTCTTCATGGCTGCGAGCCGCCTGATGTTCAGTATGGGCCGTGCGAAGGTTCTGCCTGCTTGGTTTGGCTGGATTTCCCCAAGCCATGGCACGCCCTCCAATGCGATCTTGTTTGCCACCGCCTCCTCCCTGCTGGCGCCATGGTTTGGTCGCCAGGCGCTCCTCTGGGTCGTGGACATGTCCGCGGTTGGAATCGCTATGGGCTTTCTGTATACCTGCATTGCCGCTTCCTCGCTGCTCAGGGCGAAGCCGCAGGGGGGCGGACGGAGGCTTGCCACCATGGGAGCCTTCGTGTCGGCAGGCTTTATCGCGTTGCTCTGTGTGCCAGGAACTCCAGCTTTTATGGCAGGTCCGTCGTGGATTGCCTTGGCGGGGTGGTTGACACTTGGAGTCGTGTTTTATGTGATGCGGGTCGGTGCGATGGGCAAGATGAGCCGGATCGAGTTCGACCGCCTTATCCTCGGAGAAGGGAGTTCTGTTCCCCCGGCTGGTTCTTAGGGGTGTCAAAGAACGGTCGCAGCGGTCCGCGGGCTGAAGGTTGTCCAGACGCCCCACCACGGAGTGCATCCTCTGCCAGCGACGGGTAGGGTGCGGGATTGACACCGTCGCCGTCTTGATGAGATCTATTCGAGTCCTAAGCATCATGCTCACTATGACCGTCCGCATGTGCGTCGACCGAGGAGCCGAGACTCAGGGTGGCTCGTCATTCCTTGTTGCACCGGAGTCGACACTGACTCTCGACTACGCCGGACTGCAACGCGAATGTCGTCAGATAGAGTCCACACTGACCGCAATGGGGCTCAAGTCTGGCGATAAGGTCGCCTTCTTGCTGGACAACGGCCACTGGACCGTGTCCCTCTTGCTGGGGACCATGTATGCTGGCCTGGTAGCGGTGCCTTTGAATGTCCTAGCTGGACCTCAGTCGGTTCGCTATATCCTCGAGCACTGCGACGCCACCGTCTTGTTCTGTTCTAAGAAGCATCGAACCGAGTTCGGGGACGCTATCGACACCTGCTCTAGGGCGTTTACCGTCATCGAAACTGATGAAGAGACTGGTCCGCGCTGGGCCCGCTTGACTCCCCGAACGCATCTCGACGGTTCGGTCGAACCTAGTGACGACGCTCTACTTCTCTATACCTCAGGCACCACCGGTGTGCCCAAGGGCGTCCGCCTCAGTCATCGGGCTGTGGTGACGGGTGGACACAACACTGCCATGGCGCACGCGCTGACTCCAGGCGATCGAGCCTTGTGTGTCTTGCCCCTTTACCACATCAACGGAGAAATCGTGACCGTGATGGGCCCGCTCGTCAGCGGCGGGTCCGTAGTTATGCCTCACCGGTTTCGGGCGTCTGAGTTTTGGTCGCTAGTGATGCGTGAGCAATGTACCTGGCTTAGCGTGGTTCCGACCATCATCAACTATCTCTTGGACCGTGCCGCGAGGGAGGATGTTGATGGTCATATCGATTTTCTGCGGGCCCCTGGGCTTCGCCAACTGCGATTCGCTCGATCCGCATCGGCACCACTACCAGCATCGGTGCAGCAGCAATTTGAGCGGGTATTTGGGGTCCCGATGATCGAGACGATGGGACTCACTGAGACCAGTGCGCCGATTCTTTCAAATCCTCTACCTCCAGCAACTCGAAAACCTGGTTCGCCGGGAATCCCTTTTGGCAATGAGGTGCAAGTGGCCGATGAGCGCGGCCGACCAGTCGCAGATCTTGTCACTGGAGAGCTACTGGTACGTGGCGACAATGTGTTGACTGGTTACTACAAGAATGACGCAGCGAACCGATCGGCATTCTGGCCAGATGGTTGGTTCCGTACGGGTGATCTCGGCTACCGCGATGCCGAGGGGTATCTGTTTATTACGGGACGTCTGAAGGAACTTATCATCAAAGGGGGTGAGAATATCGCGCCCCGTGAAGTAGACGACGCCCTCTATCTGCATGAGTCCGTGCTCGAAGCTGCAGCGTTCGGTGCCCAGGATGACGTGTATGGCCAAGAGGTGCATGCCTGCGTCTGTCTCCGCCATCATTGTCATGTCGATGAACATGAACTCATCGACCACTGCCGGCGGCACCTTGGCACATTCAAGGCTCCGAGCCGAATCCACTTTTTGAAGGCGCTTCCCAAGGGCCCGTCTGGAAAGATTCAACGGCTGAAACTGATCGAACTTGTGGCCGCTAAGTCCTGACCCTCGATCGACTCTACGTGTTCAAGGGATCCATGTTTCTCAAATAATTAACGACGCTCCGGCCGCCTGGTAGACGGTTACTATCGGCTTCCACTGCGAAGAGTGCTGGTAGGCTGAGACAATCTGGTGAAGTGAGCACCACTAAGCACTCGCCGATGGCGCTGCTCCCGACCCCTCAGCCTGTAACGCGCAGACTTGAGCAACGATGGTGATGTCCTCCACGCTGCACCCTCGTGAAAGGTCGTGCATCGGTTTCGCCAGGCCCTGCAACAGAGGACCGATCGCCCGTGCGTCCGCGAGCCTCTCGACTAGTTTGTAGCCGATATTTCCGGCGTCCAAGTTTGGGAAAATGAACACGTTCGCTCGACCAGGCACCGGCGATCCTGGCGCCTTCGTCTGGCCGATGGCCTCCACATACGCAGCATCAAACTGGAGTTCGCCATCAATGATAAGACCTGGAGCCAGCTGTCTGGCTCGTTGTGTCGCTTCACGCACTAGGTTCACCCGTGCGTGCTCCGCGCTTCCTTTGGTGCTGAACGATAACATCGCGACCACGGGTATCTCACCAGTGAGCAAGCGGTGTGTCTCTGCAGAGGTCGTTGCGATGATGGCTAGCTCCTCCGCACTAGGGGCTGGCACCACTGCACAATCGGCAAACGTGAGAGTGGCCCCTGTCGGTAACACCATTAAGAACATACTACTGACGAGACCAGATGCTCCTGCGTGGCCAATCACACGAAGACCGGTCTGCACTACGCGTGTTGTCGAATGGACCGCGCCTGCTACACACCCGTCTGCCTGACCAGTAGTAACCAGCAAGGCGCCAAAGATAAGCGGATCCTGAACGGTCTGATTGGCCATCGTGTCGGTTTCGGCACCGGGACCGAGAGACGTCCGCAGCAACTGAGCAAACTTAAGCCTGTTGTCCGAGGTGGCCGGATTGACGATCTCAACAGATTCAGGCAAGCGGATCTGGGCACGGGCCGCAACGGCCTGAACATGATCGGGGGCGCCGAGCAGAATCGGCTGGATAATTTCCTCGCACGCGAGGGTTACCGCCGCGTGCAAGATTCGCGTATCGCTGCCTTCCGGAAAAACGACCGTGGCGTGACACCGTCGAGCCGCCAGTCGCAACCGATCCAGAACCTCCATGTGCTTGGCACACTCCTTTGCGGCTTCGTTTCAGCTGCCCGTGGCTTCAGTCCGATGAGGGTAGCGACGCAGATAATCTCCCCAGAGTTCTTCTTCGTTTGGCTCCACAGGAGCAATAGGTCTGGCCAGGCGGGTGACGTTGAGTAGATGGGTATAGGTAATGTTATCGCAGGTACTATTGCCACCCCAGGTGCCAGCTCCCATCGAAAGCGTGAAGTCTAGGCCGTTGGCAAAGTCACCACCGTTCCCAAAACAATGCGCCTGATTGACCAATACACGAGCTACCTGACTGGAGTGTGCGAGAGCGAGGATGTGTTGCTCGTTCTCAGAGTGAATGCCACAGGAATGCCCGTTTCCCTGGTACTGGAGAATTTCGGTAGCGGTTTTGAGGGCTTCATCGAATGTTCTATACCGGTAGAGAGTAAGCACTGGGGAGAGCTTTTCTCCAGAAAAGGGACACTCTGGTCCGATGCCATCTTCCTCCACCATCAAGAACTGAGCCCCGGAGTCCACGGCATTCTTGAGTCCGGCCAGGTGAGCGATTGTTTCCGCTGATTGGGCTACGACGGCCCGATTGAGTGAGCCGCCGTTCCACATCGTCTGCTGCAGTTGAGTCTTTTCCTCCGGAGACAACAAAAACCCACCGTGCGCCGTGAGTGCAGTGAGCATGTCGCCATAGACCGCATCTTCGATGAGCAGTGCGTTCTCCGAGGAACAGCTGGTCGCGTGGTCGAAACACTTACTCTGCGCGATCTTGTGCGCGGCAACGTGGAGATCCGCGGTGCCATCGATGATGACCGGCACATTGCCGAGACCAACGCCTATCGCCGGCGTTCCACTCCGATAGGCAGCCAGTACGTTTCCTGGCCCGGAAGTAACGAGTACGATGTCGGCCTTACGCATCAACGCAGCTGCACGGTCTTTGCTTGCTGCTTTGTTGTCCGCTTGGAGACTAAAATGCTGAACAAGGTTGCGTGGCACCCCTACCTTGTCGAATTCGCTATGGACATACTGCACCACGGCCGCGCACGTCCTATCGGCTCCTGGATGTGGTGCCAGGATGATTGCGTTCCGACCCTTCAACGCGATCATGATGTTGTTCACGGCAGTAGCGGCTGGATTGGTAACCGGGGTGAGTGCCGCAACGACACCCACCGGTTTGGCAATTTCAGTGATCCCACGACGTTCATCGACATGTATGACGCCGACCGAAGGTGCTCCTCGGAGGTCGCGTAATGTTCCGAGAGTCTTACGTCGAATCTTGCTTGCCTTGTCGGCCGCAGTCCCTAGGCCGGTTTCTTCAAATCCCAAGTGACCAAGTGCTTCCGCATGGTGATATCCGGCCCAAGAAGCGGCCGTGACGACCTCGTCGACCGCCATTTGGTCGTATGTCTCGAACTGAACCTGCGCCGCCTGGGCGCGGCGCCGGTAAGTCTCAGCGTGATCTGGATCGGCCGTGAGTGTCATTGTCGATCGTCAAGCGCCCCGATCGGGCGAGAGAGACGCACCCTGATTGACATAGCACCTCTCTAGGTGAAGACTAGGCGCGCAGGAGCCGATGGTAGCACAGGCTACGCCTCCGCCCGCGGCATCATGGGCTATGTTCCATCAGCGGCGGTGGGTGGAATCTGACTTAGTGAATTGACTGCTGAAATCAAGATCATGACGTGTTCTTGCACAGCCCGGGCTCAAAAGGAATCCAGTTAGTTTGGATTGGGATTGATCGGTGTCCTGAACTCGGCGCGCGCTGCTGGTTCTGCTACGAGCCGAGCAACCAACCGACTAGCCGTGCGAATGAGGAAAGCGATGAGCAGAAAACTACGGATGACACCAAGCGAAGCTTTCGTGGAAACACTGACCGCCCACGGCGTCAAAGACGTATTCGGTATCGTCGGTTCGGCCT
The DNA here is from genome assembly GCA_002347025.1 of Acidobacteria bacterium UBA2990. Lineage (GTDB taxonomy): Bacteria > Acidobacteriota > Vicinamibacteria > Vicinamibacterales > UBA8438 > UBA2990. The sequence goes on along the minus strand of DEAE01000031.1, from coordinate 79,170 downwards.
ATATGGACGCGATGGATCTGTTTCCGCTCGCTGGAATCCGATTCATCCCGGTCGCCCACGAGCAGAATGCGGCGCATATGGCCGATGGCTATTCACGAGTGACCGACCGTCATGGAGTCTGCATCGGACAGAATGGTCCTGGTATTACAAACTTTGTTACGGCCATCGCCGCTGCATATTGGGCCCATTCGCCGGTGGTTGCCATCACACCAGAGGCAGCCAGTCTCACGGCCGGGCTGGGGGGCTTTCAGGAGACCGACCAGATACCGATCTTCTCGAAGATCACTAAATACCAGGCCCATGTGAGCGGGCCGACTCGAATGGCGGAGCTCACGCATCGCGCCTTCACGATCGCGATGCAAGAGCGTGGTCCGACGCAGCTGAATATTCCTCGCGACCATTTCTACGGTGAAATCGACACAGTCATCCCCGAACCGACAACGATCGAACGGGCGGCTGGGGGGACTGAGGCCCTGAAGGCAGCAGCACAGGCGCTCGGCGAAGCGCGTTTTCCTGTGATCATCGCCGGAGGGGGTGTCGTCATGGCGGGTGGAGTCGGAGAAACTCAGGCGCTCGCGGAGTACCTCTCCTGTCCGGTCGTTACTAGCTACCTGCACAATGACGCGTTTCCGGCCAGTCACGAACTCGCCTGCGGCCCGCTGGGCTATCAGGGCTCCAAAGCCGCCATGCGCCTCATTGCGAAAGCTGACGTGGTTCTTGCGCTCGGGAGCCGTCTCGGTCCCTTTGGCACGCTGCCGCAATATGGCATCGATTATTGGCCTGCTGGCGCCAAGATCATCCAGATCGATACCGACAACCGAGCGCTGGGCTTGGTCAAGGAGATCTCGATTGGCATCTGTGGCGACTCGCGCTTGGCGGCGACGGCCCTGCTGACCCATCTTCGCGCGTCGAATGGAGCACAGGAGAAGAATATTGAACGGATAGCCGAGATCGCGGTGGCCAAAACAGCGTGGAGCGAAGAACTCCAGCAGTTGCCAACTGTGCCAACTGAAGGTCACATCAGTCCTCGCACCGCTCTCACCGAGCTCAGCAACGCCATGCCAGACCGTGCGATGGTCTCGACCGATATCGGTAACGTCTGCTCGGTCGCGAACAGTTATCTCCGCTTCGAAGAACCCCAGAGTTTCCTCGCCGCGATGAGTTGGGGCAACTGCGGCTACGCATTTCCGGCTGCGATCGGCGCTAAGGTTGGCAGACCAGACCGTCCGGCCATCGCCTATGTCGGGGAGGGCGCCTGGGGCATGAGTCTCGCCGAAACGATGACCTGTGTGCGTGAAGACATCCCGGTGGTCGCTGTGGTCTTCGACAACCAGCACTGGGGAGCTGAAAAACGGAACCAGATCGACTATTTCGACAACCGCTTCCTCGGCACGAACCTTGTCAACCCGGACTTTGCCGAAATTGCTAGGGCCATGGGAGCAGACGGGATTACCGTCGATCATGCCGATCAGGTTGGGGATGCGCTCCGCGCGGCCGTGGCCGCGAACCGACCGACGGTACTCAACCTTCGGCTAACGCAAGAATTGGCCGATCCGTTTCGTCGTGACGCCTTCAAACAACCGATACGCTTGCTCGATAAGTACAAGGCTTTCAGTGCCAAGCCAGTCTAGCGTTCGGTGTTGTCATGTTTTGGGTTTGCAGGAGATCACTCCTGACGATGTCTGGCCCTGAATCCATCGTTTCAGCCGTTCTGCAACAACGTCCAGCCGTTTCTGGGGCACCCCTCGTACTGCACACTCCCAGACGGTCATGGTTCTCCAGCCAAGTGCACGCAATTCTTTGAGTGTCCGGGTATCGACGGACCGATTACGGTTGATCTTGTTCCGCCAGAACATCCGATTGGATTTTGGCCATTTAAACAGATGGCACTCATGTCCATGCCAGAAACACCCATGGACAAAGACAACCGCTTTATAACGTCTGAAAACAAGATCGGGCTTCCCTGGTAACGACGAGGAATGCAGCGAATATCGCAGGCCGCGTGCGAACAGTCGTTTCCGTACCGCCAGTTCGGGTTTGGTGTTGCGGTCCTTGATGTTGGACATCATGCGGCTTCGTACTGCTGGCGTTACGATGTCAGTCATTGGGAGTTTACTGGCTAAATGTTCGGCAAGGGTGGTTGTTGGCTGTCCACAGTTTTACTGAGATACCGCAACATGTATTTGGCGATGGCTGTAACCACCGGCACTGCTACGGCATTCCCGAACTGTCTATAGGCTTGCGTGTCTGATACGGGAATACTGAAAGGGTCTTCGAAGCCCATCAGGCGTGCACATTCGCGCGGGGTTAATCGACGAGGATATTTGTTGCCTCCTCGGTCGATGAGGATCTCAGACCCGTCTTTGTAGTAGCGGGCAGAAAGGGTTCTAGCTTTTTGGTCTGGAGTGAATTTGCCGTATCCGAACCCGTTGCCGAGCGCCCGGTGTTTTTTGGCGTAGTCCTTGAGGTATGTCCAGAGGTGTCTGGTCAGGCGGTATTTCTCGAGGTTTACCGTTTTGAGCTCATCGTCATTGGTATAAGGTGGCTCACAAGATTCGGTGCCGTCTTCTGTATGAAGAATGCTGGCAAGCGTCGGTCCTTTGTCTGGGTGTTTGACGTGCATCCCCGTGAAATCGAAATCGTTCGCCTCGCGAAATCCGACCATGAATATGCGTTCACGGTTTTGAGGCAGCCACCCTTTTGCGTTAATTACCCGTGTCTGGAGCTGGTAACCAAGTTCTTTTTTCAAAACTCCTTCAATCACTTTAAAGGTGTTGCCGCGATCGTGTGACTGTAAATTCTTGACGTTCTCAAGGATGAAGGCCGCGGGCTTCTTTGCTATGAGAATGTCTCGAATCTTGAAAAACAGGTTGCCCTGTTCTTTGCAATTAAAGCCGTGAGGAAGGCCCAAGGCATTCTTCTTCGATACACCAGCGACGGAAAATGGTTGGCAGGGAAATCCAGCTGCTAGCAGATCGTGATCACGAATCTCGTTCGGGTCAACATCGTTGATGTCGTGATCAAAAGGATGTGCTCCACTTTCAAAGTTGCTCAGATAGGTTTCCCGGGCAAATTTGTCTCGTTCGCAGGAATAGACACATCGTCCGCCAACGGCTTCGAGACCAAGCCGCATCCCTCCGATACCGGCGAATAAGTCGATAAACGTAAAGCGCTGTTTAGAGCGCCTCGGTTTCCTTTGTTCGCTACGATTCAGTAATTCTTCCAGTCGATCGCGATGTACTCGACGGGGGATTCTGCTTTCTCGCCTCCATCGAAAGACTGTCGATCGACTAACACCAAGCTCCCTAGCGAGCTGCGCATCGGTGTAAAAAGGCAGACCGTGAAGTAAAAGCGATGATATTGTGGAGTTGGGCACCGTATGGGGAATGATTGTTGCATTTCGGATTCAAGCAGTCAATGAGTGTTTAGAGTCGCTCTACGGAGCATTTTGGATTGGACATCGACAACGACCTAAACGGTTATGTCTCTGCACTTGCTGCAAAAGCAAGCAAGTCCGTTGAGTCCGGTGAAATTTTTGCAAAGATACTGGCTCCCAACGACGATTCTGGGAGACATGGCGTCCTGATTCCGAGCAACGGTTACTCGTTTTTCCCAGAGCTGTCGATTCCAGACCAGAAACAAAATTTCACAAAGACATTCACGGTCTTTGACTCAGGTAGGGCGTCGCGACGAACCGTAGCTTACAAATATTACCAACGTTATCCAGAACGCAGGATCACCCGGCTCCCGGCGATTCTCAATGACACCATCCATGCACAAAGGCTGGTAACGTGTTCTCATCTCACGCATACGGATGGAACCAGCGATTACTACGTTGATTGCATGAGTTCGTCGCGCCAGGATGAGCTTGATGAACTCTGTCGGCTCATTTTTGGCCTCGAAGCCGATCCAGTCCAAGGCCTGCATGTCCGGCGACCTATTGGGGTTGCAGGACTCGTCTATGATGCCCCGCTAACGGAATTGCTTCAGATGTTTGATGGGATAAAGGCGCAGGGCTGGATGGATACGATGCGGAAGGGGGACACCGGCGTCGGGAAAACTTTTGAGGGGCTTCTGGGTATCAAGGAGAACAATGACCAGAAGGCAGATTACAAAGGCATAGAAATCAAATGTAAACGTGCCAAGAAGGGTGTTTCTTCTGGGAAGATCACTCTCTTCCAGCAGGGGCCTCAGTGGGCTTCCAAGATACCCTGGAAGGATCGTATCCGCGTTCTCGGGCGGTTAGGTGACAATGGTCTCTATTCCCTCTACTCTCAAGTAACGACTAAGCCAAACAATTTAGGTTTGTGGCTGAAAGTCCTGAATACCGGTCACAGAGTTCATCTCCTGAAGAATGAGGATGTAATTGGCTGCTGGTCGTTTGCCATGCTTGAAAAACGACTGTTGGAAAAGCACTCGCGGGCCGTGTTTGTAACGGCGGATTGCCGGCAAAAGAAAGGTAAGGAGCAGTTCCGATACCACACGCTGCTTTACTGCCAACAGCCAAGTATTCAGGTATTTATCGATCGTGTATCTCAGGGAAGTCTCGTTTTTGAGTTTCTGATGCGTCAGGAGAAATCGAATGTAACGCCGAGGAACCATGGCTATCCATGGCGACTGAGTGGCGTCCAGTTCTTGGAGGATCTGTTCGCATATCAGGCACCGAGAGAGAAATTTCCCTGAATTGAACCAATTCGTCATAGGAAAGCAGGAGTTACAGCTGGCTCTATTTCCAGACGGGGTGTCTTTTGAACGGGGAAAATTTGGAACCGCCTGGTCAACACCAGCGGTGAGACTTTTGACTGCGATTGCACCCCATGGCCAGCCAAGGGTAGGATGGATGTCTACATCCTGTCACTCAGAAGAGGACCCCATGAAGCCACTCGTTACGGTCGTCGCGTTGAGTGTGTTCGTGATCAGCACGTCACACGAGGTCATCGTGGCGCAACGGGGCGATGCGCCAGCGAACGCGGTCTCGACGGGAGAGCTCGTGATCGAGCCGCCGACACTGATCAACCTCGGCTTCGAATGGTTCGTCAAGGGCGACGATAACCGAAACGCTGCGGTGGAGGTCTCGTTTCGTAAGCAGGCCGAGGCGGACTGGTCGCCGGCTCTTCCACTCCTGCGCCTCCAGGGTGAGCGGATTTTCAGTGCGCTGTTCGACGTCGTGACTCCGAACATGTTCGCCGGGAGCATTCTCGATTTGGAGCCTGACACGGACTATCAGGCGAGGTTCGTGATGACCGATCCTGATGGCGTGGTCGGGGAGGCCAGTAAAACTGTGACCGTGCGGACGCGCGCCGAGCCGGTCCCCTCCGAGGATGGGAGGGTGTTTCACGTCTATCCCCGTGGCTTCGAGGGTAGCAGGCTCGAACCGTCATTCACGGGGCTGATGTGCGCGTACAACTACTCATGTCGTGGCGGAGACGGCGCTACGGCCGGGCGTCCGCGGGTGCGCCCGGGTGATATCGTTCTCGTGCATGCCGGCCTCTACAGAAACAACCGATACGAGTACGGCCAAACCGGTGGCACGTTCCCCTACGAGGGCACCTATTTCCTGACGGCCGACGGCACGCCTGCGAGGCCGATTGTTATCAAAGCCGCCGGTGACGGCGAAGTGATCTTCGACGGATCGGGCAACTTCGCCCTGTTTAACGTGATGGCGGCCGACTATACCTATTTCGAGGGCATTACGTTTCGTAACACGGAGTTTGCCATCTGGGCGGGCCAGCAGCTCATTGCGGGGGCGAAGGGGCTCTCCGTCAAACACTCTCGTTTCGAGGATGTGGGGGTCGGGGTCTTCACGAACTATGCAGGGTCGAGCAACTTCTACATCGCAGACAATTGGTTCTACGGCCGGAACGACCCGGCGCGCCTGATCGGCTGGAGCGACGCGCCTCTTTGGGGGCGGTTCGATGGCGTCGACGGGCAGGTCCATCCGCCCGTCATGGCCTCCTACGTGGCGGTGAAGCTCTACGGGCCAGGGCACGTAGTGGCCTACAACCACATCGCGGACTTCCACGACGGGATCAATGTGGAGACCTACGGGAATCCGGATGGTAGTGTGGCGTCCGCACCGGGGGCGCCAGACGGACCTAGGTACCCTCCCCGCGAGTACTGGGACCGACGTCCGGTCGCGATCGACTTCTACAACAACTACATTACCAATTCTCACGACAACCCGATCGAGACCGATGGGAGCCTGCACAACGTGCGGGTGCTCCGGAACATGTTTATCAACCACGCTTCGCACGCATTCTGCAGTCAGCCGGTGCTCGGCGGGCCGGTCTACTGGATCCGGAATATCGCGTATAACCTTCCGGGGGGATCGAGCCGCTTTTTTGGTGCTGCCGGCGTCGTGTTCTACAACAACACGATTTTGTCAGAGACCACTGGGACCATGTCGAATACGCACTGGCGGAATAACCTGATTCTGGGGCAGAATGCGGCGCCAGATTTTCGACGTTTACGCTCCAACTTGTTCGGGATTGCGACGTTCACGAACTACACCTCGTCGGACTACAACGGCTTTGGCCCCGCTCCAGACACGGCGATGCCGTTCCGATGGGAAAGTCCGCCGTTCGACGTTTTTGCAGATTTCCGCGCCCCGGGTCACACTCCTGCGCTCGAGTTGCGCGAGTTCGCGACGCTTGAGGAATACAGTGAGGCGACCGGACAGGATCGGAACAGTGTCGAGGTCGGATACGACGTGTTCGTGAACGTCCCGGCACTCGATGCGCGGGATACGAGCGCGCTTCAAGATATCCACGATGCCGATGATCTTGATTTTCGGTTGAGGTCCAACTCGGCTGCTATCGACAAGGGTATGGTGCTGGCGTCGGTTACCGATGGCTTCACGGGCAGCGCGCCAGACCTCGGGGCGTTGGAGGCCGGTGTCGCTGCACCGCACTACGGACCTCGCCGTTAAAGGCCTGCCGACGTCTACTCAACGGTCCCGCTATCGTCGTAAAGCAAAAAATGGATTGAACGGATTATCTATACCTTATGGCGTTTTATTTCTGAAAACGGATTGTTCCACTGCCATCCTGTTGTCTTGGTTTTGTAATATTGCTCTAAGCGCCGAATTGTGAGTTCTGCAAAGATGGGGTCGTTGTCGAACGTATAAACCCTCCTGCCAAGTCGCTCTCCAGCAATTAGTGTGGTCCCTGCATGTGAAAAGAAGTCAACAACAAGATCGTCTGGGTGGCTACTGGTTTCAATAATCCTCTCGATAGCTTTGAGCGGCTTCTGAGCGTAGCAACCAGGGACGTTTTCTTCGAGTCGGTAGAAAACCTGCTGAATGTCGACCCAAACGTTACCGGGACGGATATTGTCAGACTTGCCTCGTTCAAGGTTCTCTGTTCGCTGGCCATCGACGTCCTTGTAGTAGCCCCTTAGGATTTTCGGTATATCCGTGTAGACCACTCTGAAGGGCGGGTTACCAACCACGTAGTGCAGAAGCTCTTGGCGAACCCACATCCAATTGTTTTGACTGCCGTAGCCACGCTGGTTTCTCATGGTGATGAAGTTCCTGGAGGTTAGTTCAGAGAAGTCGCGTAGCAAGACCATCACGTCAGGCAAAGGTTGAAAGTGATCCTTGCCATCGGCACCAAGCCAGAGGTAAAAGTGGGAGTCTTTGGCTGTAATCCTGAGGGCATTGCCTACCCATGTGCGCGTGAAATCGAGGTACTGACGCAGATTGGCCTTGGAAAGACTGGAGGATTTCCTGTTCCCTACCACAACATTATAGGGAGGGTCATTAATGAGAAGCGCGGCCTTTTCACCTTGCATGATCTTCAGAACATGATCGACCGATGTAGCATCAAGCAAGCCGACACGGTGTCCGTTTACTGGATCGTTCCATACCTCACCCGGCTTTAAGCGGCAGAGAGGCAAGATTTGGCTTCTTAGTTCACTCTCCACGTCGAGCCTCTGAAGTTTTTCTTTCGTCTTGCCCTGTTGATCGGTCGACTGATCAGGTTCTGAAACATCTATGTCTCTTCCAAGTTGGTTATTAGCCATCGCTCTTCTCAGGTAGCCGGCACGCTAGACGGTTCAACGGGGGTGGGCTTACCGGGTGTTTGCCCAGCTATCCTAGATCACCATAGTGCGATAGTAGTGCAATGCCGATTCGCGTCGTCCGTTTTAGCCTGCTCATGTCAAAGTCGGTAGGCGATGGAGTAGCGCTCCGAATGATGGCAGGCGCGATGATGCTTGGGCTGTGCTCGGTGAGATGAACGACATTTTCGAGCTGTGCATCGAAAAGCATCTTTATGAGGCGATAGCCGCTGCGTTACACGTTGACGCCCATCGTGTCCGGGTGGGTGACAAGGACACCGGACGACATATTCACCCGCCGACGGAAGTGCCCCAATTACCAACGCCTAGGCAGCGGGCGTCATCAGTCGAATGTCTCGACTTGGGCTCCCGCGATTAACGCCCGCAAGCGGTTGGGATCGGTGGACGTCGTCTTACACATGAATCCGCTCTTGTGGGCGAAGTGCACGTCCGTCTCTTGCTGCACCCGTGAAAAGTCGAACCGTGGATGGTCCTCATAGCGTGCAATGCCGTAGCCCTCGCCGCGGCGGTCTGGGTAAACGATGACCTGAATGACTTCGCCGAGGCCCTCGGATCGAATGTAGTTGCCTACCGCCGTACTCGGTTCGTCGCTAGGCGGATCCGTGCGCGGAAGAAACAGCGCCTCGATGGTCTTGCCTGTATGCGGAATCGACCAGCGTTCGACGTGAGCGGCGGCGAACGCGATGCGCTCCCGGGCAGTGTGCAGGTGCGTCAATAGGTCGTCACCCACCATCCGCATGAACTCGTACAGCGGCTCACCCGGCTGATGCGACGGCGCTTGGGCGAAGTGCCGAAGTAACGTCATGTCGATGGGTGAGTTGAGTTGGGCGATCGCTCTACGAGGGACACGAAGCCAATCGGCCGTCTTGTTGGGGCCGCGTGCATCCAACCACTCGGCGGTCTCGAGCCAATCGCAGAAATGGAGCGCGTCTTCGTAGAGGCCCAGATGTTGCAGCACAAGACTCAGCGCGCAGGTGGGTTGGTGCTCGCGGCTGAAATGATGGTGGTCGAAGTTGGACTTAGCCGGGTCGTGGCTTCCACCGACATCGACGACTGCTACAGACGCATCATTGAGGTCGTTGTCGGTGGGGTCTCGGCGGAACACCGGGGCCCGGTGCCGGGCTATGAGTACGGATACGGCCAGAAGGTCGTCTTTATGGGCGCTGCCTGAATGCGTGACAATGGTTTCAATCATGCGGCGTCTCAACACACTGGTTCGGGTATCTCCATGATGCTTCGATCATACCTGTTGCTAGGTTCCTGCGAAATTGGCCCTGCATCCACTGGCTTCGTCCCCGGCAGGAATGACTAGCACCCCTTTCCGCTAGCGGTAGAATCGGGTTCTACAGCACAACGTTGTGAGCGGAGAGACCTGTATGCCGCACTACCGCCGGTTCATTGCAGTTCCAGCGGTGCTAATGGCGCTCGTGGGGTGTGTGCCGGTACAGGCGCAGACGCCGGAGAATGATGCGCTGCGGGAAGGAGATCGGCGAATAACGGTGCCGTCTCCGAGCGGGTAAGATGCAGATCCCACTTGTATCGGAGGTGGGGCGACCCTGCTATTGTTGCCGATTTCATTCTTGTTGTGGATTTCTGCTATCGTTCTTCCCGGTAATTCGGTCATTGCAGTCTGGTAACCCAATCGATTCTCCGGATAACGGTCCGGACCCCATCGTTCTAGTGTGAGGTGTCTGATGAAATTGAACGCTCTGGTTGTCGCCCTTGTTGCCTTCTGCATGGTCAGCCTGCCCTCGTGCGCCTCTGCCCAGCAGGATCAGCCCCAGTTCTTTCTCTGGGAACAGGTCCACATCAACCCAGGCAAGGCAGTTGGGTACGAACAAGTCAGGGTAGACAGAAATGCGGGGATGGCAGAGGCCAATGTTGCCTTTGGTAGGAAGGTCTTCGCTTGGGACGGGGTATCTACCTACTAGAAATTCCATTGTCGAACATGGCTGACCTGGACAGGATGCGAACCCAGGAGGCTGCCATGAGCGCAGGAGACTCCACGCTGGCCAGAGAAGTCATTCACTACATCGACACTTCCATACAACAGCAGCGACCCGAATTGAGCTTCACGCCAAACACACCAAGGGTCCCTGAGGCCGAGATAGGATTCTATCGAGGGATTACTTTCAACCTGAAGTTCGGCACCGCCAATGAAGCTTCCGAAATCTTCCAGCAGATTCGAGCTCTGTACGAAGAGAACAACGTCGAGAATGAGTTCGCAGTGTTCTCCAAGGTCACCGGTAGTGGGCCTGATTTCAGCGTCTTCTTTCCCGCCAGGGATGCCGTCGACTTCTAAACTCAAAATTCACTAAGTTTTGAGCGACTTGGGTCCTCCCTCAGACCTCTCGTAACGCAATTGAATTCCTTATCTCATCGAACAGATAGTTTTAATTCGACCAGGAGAGAGGACCTCGATTACCAACCTCCGAATTGGTCGTCAACAGGAAACAGCGTGGCACGCGCCTTCCCCCGGGTGCGGTCCTGTCGCGCTCGCCCTGGAATCTCCGAGTTTCCGATCTGATTTCGTGGAGGCAAATCTAGACGTGGCTTCGGACGTAAAACCAATGGCAGGGAATGCGGAGAAGGGTGGCAGACCGCGCTGGAGGATAGCCGGCTGGTTGTCGGAGGGTTCATGCTGGTGCTGGCATTGGTTGCGAATCAGTTCATCGGTGAAGTGAGCTGGGCGGACAGTCTCGCGCAAACCGGAGCCCTGCTCATCGGAGTTGGTGTTGTTTTTGAGTTGGTATCAAGGAAGACCGGCGAAGCCGCACACCGAGCCGCCGTCGGTCTCGCGCTCGGCTCAGTGTCGCTCCTCGGGTGGGTGAACGCAGCTGTCGGTATCATCGGGTCCGAGGACAACGAGGCTAATCTGATGTATGTCGGGGTGCTCGTTGTCGGAGCAATCGGTGCCATCATCGCGCGCTTCAAACCCGAAGGACTGGCCCGGGCGTTGTTCGCGACGGCGCTTGCTCAGACGCTGGTTGCGGTGATCGCGTTAGTCGGGCGGATGGGCACCCCTTTTAGCGGACCGCTGGAGATCGTGGCCATTAACGGATTTTTCGTTGCGCTATTCGTTGGATCGGGCTTGCTGTCTCGGGAGGCGGCGCGCAGCCGACCCGATCGGGTCGTGACGTCAACGCATTGAACCCCCTGCCTGCCAGCGGTAGGATCGGGGTCCCCGACGGGACACCCACTTTTGTGGAAGCCTGAAATCAAGGGAAAAGCGCGGGTTGCGGCGTAGTCCTGGCGGTGGCATGGAACGAAAAAGGGGCGACCTCTTGTTCTAGAACCAGGCTCGCCCTACGACCGCAGGATCTTCTCCATCTTCTTCCCCTTGGCCAGCTCGTCGACGAGCTTGTCCATGTAGCGGGCCTTCTGGGTCAAGGGGTCCTCGATCTCCTCGACGCGGTAGCCGCAGATCACGCCCTTGATCAGCGACGCGTGGGGATTCAACTCCGCGTCGTCGAAGAAGGCTCCGATGGTCGACTTCTTGGCGATGTGCTTCGTTACTGACCCCTGCCGATCTCGCCGAAGCCCAACGCCTCGCCCGCGAGTGGGACGCCGCGCATCCGCGCTAGACACATTGAACCTTCTCCTGGCCAGCGGTAGGATCGTCATCCACATCACATCGTTTTGCGCGGAGAGATTTGTATGACGCCCTACCTCCGGTTCGTTACCGTCGCCGCGGTGCTAATTGCGTTAGTCTCTGGAGAAGTTCTCGTGGCTCAGGCACTCCAACGAAGCGCGGCCGCTGATTGGCCGACCTACAACCGTGACCTTGCCGGTACGCGCTATTCGCCTCTCGACGAAATCAACATTAGCACTGTCAGCCGACTGGAGGAGGTTTGGTCTTACGCGTTTCACCCCGAGGATGGATTCATAGAAGGACCTAGTCCGGCGGAACTCTTTCAGCAGGTGACACCAATCGTTGTTGGCGGTGTCATGTACCTAGCAGCGGGGAATCGGGTCGTGGCTCTGAATCCGCAAACTGGGGACGAGATTTGGCGGCATCAACTGGTGGAGGGATTGGTGTCATTTCGCGGTGTGGCCTATGGACCTGGGAATGAGACCTACGGCCCGCGCATCTTTTTTACCAGTTTGGGCAAAGTCATTGCATTAAATGCGGACACGGGCGAACGTGACCCTACGTTCGGCGATCAGGGGGAAGTCGAATTGCGCGTCCCCTACAACGGAGTGCCAGTGGTCTATAAGGACACTCTGCTGCTTGGATCTAACGTCTTCGGTCCCGGACAGCGACACATCGCCCCTCACCTCGATCATCCCCGGGGTGGCGGTGCACCCACGTATCCCTACCCTCGCGCGCTCGATGCTAGAACAGGGGCCCTGCGTTGGGAATTCCGCACTATCCCTCAAGAGAGCGACTTTGGTAGTCAAACTTGGGCGGCCGAGAGTTGGCGCAATCGCATCGGCAACAACGTGTGGGCCTTCACACTCACCGTCGATGAAGCCCGTGGCCTCGTCTATATCCCTGTGAGCAGTCCGGGAGCGAACTTCTACGGCGGTGACCGCCCAGGCGACAATCTCTTCGGGAACTCAACGGTTGCCGTTGACATACGGACGGGCCTACGGGAATGGTACTTCCAGAACATTCACCACGATTTGTGGGACTACAACCTTCCGCCTGCGCCAGTCCTGTTCGATATCGAACAGCAGGGGCAGCAGATCCCGGCTCTTGCCCAGGTTGGCAAGTCAGCGTTCATGTTCATCCTAAACCGCGAAACTGGTGAACCCGTCCATGGGGTCGTAGAGCGGCCTGTGGCCGCGGGCAACGTGCCGGGTGAACAGTACTCGGCTACCCAGCCGATTCCAGTCAAGCCTCCGCCACTGGCTCGTGTTAGCTTCGGAATCGCCGATATTGTGACTGCCGCTGATACCACGGTCGAACATGCCGCCGCCTGCCTGGCGCTCTGGCGCTCCGAGGGCTACTACAACGAAGGACCGTATACACCGTTGCGGCTTCAGGATGATGACACTCCGCCGTCATTGGTGTTTCCTGGCATGCAGGGGGGGGTCAGCTGGGGAGGTACGGCGTATGACCCGGATCTCGGCTACATCTTCGTGAACTCGAAGGAGCGGCCGATGAACGGCTGGATGCGGGAGAACCCGGAGTATGGGCCTGATTCGGATACGGAGGTACCGTATGTCCGGGAGGCCGGACCACCGTTCGAAGCTGCGATCTTTGATGACGACGGTACGCGGCTTGGAGCACTACCATGCTTCAAGCCACCCTGGGCTCGGCTGTTTGCTGTCAACGCGCGAACCGGGGATATAGCCTGGGAAGTGCCACTCGGAATTGACGAACTGCTACCCGAGGGTAAGCGCCAGGTCGGCAGTCCGAGCGAAGGAGGTCCGATTGTTACCGCTGGGGGGCTCGTGTTCATCGGGGCTACGACCGACCGTAGATTCCGAGCGTTTGACTCCCGTACGGGAGCAGAGCTTTGGTCCCAAGTGTTCGACTATAACATTCAGGCCATTCCCATTACTTACCAGGGCAGTGACCGGAAGCAGTATCTTGCGATCAATGTTTCCGCACCGGCTACAGCTGAGCCGCGAGGTAATGAGCGGCTAGTCGTATTCGGCTTGCCGAGCCAGTAGGGTGTTTGATAGATCGTGAGATGGGCTATGGTGGTTGTTGAGCCCCCTCCCAGCGAGCGGCCGGATTAGGGTCCGACATCGTATCGGCGATTAACAGTTGGAGGGGGAAGTGAATGGCGCGAGGCTGCAGCCACAAGCCTGTCGGCCAGACTGATGAGTACCCCCCTAGTCGCTCTCTCGAGCACCCGTGGTGGCTTGGCGCTGGCCGGAGAGGTGATCTATGAACAAGGCGAGCAGGAGTATGCGCGACACACTGCGTGGCGTGGCCTTGGTTGGCCTGGGGCTGCTGACCGTGTCGGCGCTGGTTCGGGTACCCTCGGCGGTCGAGGCTTGCGGCGCGACGGCCGCCTCCGAAACAGCGCGCGGCCACGTGTTCGAAGACACGAATGGCAATGGCGTGCGGGACGCCGGCGAACCGGGCGTGTCCGGGGTGGCGGTCAGCAACGGCTGTGCGGTCACGGTCACTGACGACAGCGGCGCCTACGCGGTCGCGGTCGCCCCGGGTCAAATCCTGTTCATCACCAAGCCGTCACGTTACGCCGTTGCGGTGGACGAGCACAACGTCGCGCAGTTCTTCTATCGGCACTATCCCGGCGGCACGCCGACCACGGTCGATGGGGCGCCGGTGGGGTGGCGGTTCCCCGTGGTCGAGGTTACCGGGCCGCTGCCAGCGGCCGTCGACTTCCCCCTGTATCCGCTGGAAGCGGCGTCGGACCGGTTCCTCGCGCATGGCTTTGCCGACCCGCAGGCCCGCTTCGATGTCAGCCAGGACATGCTGAGGGAGGATCTGATCAACACGCTCATGGGCAACCCCTACGGCGTGCAGTTTGGGCTGACGATGGGCGACGTGGCCAACGACAACCTGGCCATTTACGACCGCCACAAGCGGATGATGGGCCTACTGGACGTACCGCAGTGGTATCTGCCTGGCAACCACGACCTGAATTACGCGTCGCCTGACGAGCGGCTCGCCAACGAGACCTACAAGCGGCATTTCGGGCCGACCTACTACTCGTTCGATCACGGGAATGTGCATTTCGTGGCGCTGAACAACGTGGAGTACGCCGGTGTCGCTACAGACGGGCAGAACGGGACGTATCGCGGCTACATTTCCCACGACCAGCTCTACTGGCTTGAACGCGATCTGGCGCTGGTCCCGCGGGACCGACTCATCGTCCTCGCCACCCACATCCCGCTAGTCGCGGAGGCGTCGGACGGACGGTCGCCGGTGGCCACGGGACCGGGTACCGAGAATCTGGCGCCGCTGCTGGAATTACTGGCGCCGTTCGAACACATCTACGGTCTGGCCGGGCACGACACCAGCAACAGCTGGAAGGTGGAGGTGAACCATACCCACGGCTGGCACGGCCAGCCATGGATTGCCCACACTCTGGCCGAGGTTCGGGGTAACGGCTGGACGATGGGCCCGACCGACCTGCGGGGCGTGCGCGACGCCATGATGGAGGACGGCAACCCGAACGGGTTCTATGTGTTGCGGTTCGACGATGTCGAGCTGACGCCCGAGTTTATCCCGTTTCCGTACGGCCCCGATGGCGGTCAACGGATGCGAATCAGTCTGAATCCGCTACTGTCGGCCCCCCAGGAAGGTAGCGTCAACCGTGGCACACCGGAGCCCGGCACTACTGTTGTCGTCAATCTGTTCGACGGCGGCCCACGCGACTCCGTATGGCTCTCGCTGAACGGGGCGGCCCGAGAAGCGATGACCTACGCGGTGCGCACCGACCCACATGTCGACCGGCTGCACGCCCAATACGCGGAGACGGACGACGCCTATGGGCGACCGCACCGCTCGTCACACATCTGGGAATACCCCCTGCCGGTCCCTTTGGCGCCCGGCCTCTACCGCGTTGAGGTCACCAGCGTGGACGAGTTCGGTCAGCGCCGACAGGGTCGATTCAGCTTCGAAGTGATCGGGTAGCGGCCAGCCGCTAGGAGGACTTTCCGAGCGCGGGCAATGAACTCGCGTGAGCTTGAACTATAGGAAACTCAAAAATTCATATCCGGGTGCGCCCAGGCCAGAGTCGAGGATCGTCGACTAAGCGAGCGGCAGGTTGCGCTTAAGTGGATGATGGCGGGTAAGCTCGGAATGGCGTCCCACAGCACTCCAAGTTGGAACCAGCTTACTGAGTGGTTTCGGCAGGTGCAAGACCTTGAACGATCAGGCTTATTGGCGTCGGAGAGGCCCTGAAAACGGGGTCTAATGTGGTCTTTCTAGGTCCCACGTAGTACTGCAACCGTGTTGCTCGGATAATATCTAGGCTATTGATCGACTGACGGTGGTCCGTGGGCCAGCGCCAGACTGCAAACAACAGGGGAGTGTAATGTGGTTTTTCAGGTGGATTTGTCGACAGACACAGTTGGTCGTATGAAGTCGCTCGTTGTCGCCATCTTGCCCGCCGCCGCATTGTGGCTAGGTGCCGAGCAGGCTTCGGCTCAAAGTGGTCTGTCGCCCGATCAGATCGACCAGATCTCGCGCACTGTGGTCCGAGTCGTGGGGCTCGAGGGTGGCGAGGAAGTGGTCAGCGGGTCCGGTACCGTGGTGGACGCTGGTGGGCGCATCTACACGAACCGCCATGTTGTCGACGGGGCGGAGGACTTTAGCATCGAAGTCCTGGAGAATCCGAATGAGCTCCCCGTGTCAAGGTATCGTGCTCGATTGTTTGGTTATGCGATGGACGTGGATTTTGCTGTGCTCCAAATCGATCGGGATGATCGGGGAGCTCAGATCTCTGCCGGTCAGATCGACATGCCGGCTCTTTCTTCCCAATCCGGCGACTCGCGCCGAGGGGATGGGGTTTTCGTATTCGGCTATCCCACAATTGGCGATGGTTATCTCGCCTTTACCGAGGGCACCGTCACGACGATCCGCAATGGCACCTTAAATGACGCGCGGCTCCCGGTTTGGTACCAGACGGATGCACAGATCGCACCTGGAAACAGCGGCGGGTTGGCCGTCAACTCGCGGGGCGAGATGGTCGGTATCCCGACGGCGGTTCGAACCGAATCGTCCACGGGCGGTCGTCTCGGCGGGATTCTCCCGGTGAACGCTGTGCGCGCGGCACTCGAATCTGGGCTGGAAACGGATGTCTCGCGGATTGGTGGGGCGACCTCGGTGCCCGTGATCGAGGGTGGCACGCTAGACTTCAATAATCCGCCGACGTACGGATCGGCGGAACTCACGGCAGGCTTCACACCGGATCCTCACACCATCGAGGTTGTGAGTGGGGGGCAAGTCGACGCTTCCTACTTGGGAGGTGAGTGCGTCGGGCACGCGGCAGAAGAGCCGGACGTTCGGTTGTCATGGAGCGGAACCAGCGCTCAGCTTCGGATCTTCTTCAATGGGGCCGGCGCCGAAGATGCGTCCCTACTGGTGAATCTGCCCGACGGATCGTGGTTTTGTAACGACGACTGGGCTGGTCTTGATCCGGAGGTCCTTCTCTCGGATCCGCCAGAGGGGCAGTACGACATTTGGGTGGGGTCGTACCAGCCTGGCGAGTATATCTCCGGCACGCTGAGCATCTCCGAGTATGACGCGGAGGCGGAAACGCCGGAGATCGATTCTCTGCTGGCGGATGCTGAAGCAGGGGTTGCTGCGGCGCAGTTCAACCTCGGGGTCATGTACGACACCGGCGAAGGCGTTCCGGAGAACGATGCCGAAGCAGTCCGCTGGTATCGACTGGCGGCTGAACAGAGAGACGCCGGCGCGCAGTTGTACCTGGGAGTCATGTACGCCCTTGGGCAAGGCGTCCCGCAGGACCCTGTCTTGGCACATATGTGGTTTAACCTCGCGGCCTCACGAAGTGACGGAACGGTCCGAGAGGAATCGGTCAATGCTCGCGACAAAATTGCAGACATGCTGACCTCTGACCAACTCGGCGAAGCGCAACGCCTCGCCCGCGAGTGGGACGCCGCGCACCCGCGCTAGACAGAAGCCCCACGATTGCACCTCTTGTGTCAGTTCTATCCACGGCTACGATCCGCAATTGTGGCAGATTGCTAGTACCATTAAAGCCAGTCCATCGAAGCGAGACTTGACCGCGAGACACTCCAACCAACTCAAGCATGGCTCAACGACTGGGTTGGCAACGTCGGTTTCTCGCGCTCGCTGCCCTTGAGGGGGAAAAGCAGGAACAATCCAGCGGAAGACATCGAGAAGGAGGAGTGGTTTTGCGAACTCTTTATACCCTGTGCGTCGACACGGAGAAAGCGACAATCGGAAATGGCTGCTAGCGGCCCCCTGGAGGCGTGGTGACGAAACGACTCGTTGTTGGGGGTGGCGTCTCTGTCTCCGACGGCGATCTCCTTTTGGAATGCAAGCTCGACCCAGAGCTCTTGTTGTTCGAGCAGCTGCTACTCCGCCGGCTGGCGTCGGCGCGGGCCGAAGCTGGAGGTCTCAAGGTTACCGACGACGAAGTTAGAGCGGGACTGGACGAGTTTTACGCCGAGCGCGATCTCTTCGAAGACGATCAAATCGCCGACTGGTGCGCCCGCCGACAGCTCTCCGAGGACGATATCCGGGCACACGTCAGGTGCCAGCTACTGGCCGACCAGCTCGGGAGCCTGTGGGCAACCGAAGAAACGGTTGCGCACCAGTATGGGACCTCAAGACACGACTACGCCGTGGTGCAGATCGAAATGGTCGAGGTCGAATCTGCGGGCTTGGCGGCCGAACTCATGATCCAGGTGCGCGAAGGGGAGATATCCTGGCTAGAAGCCGCGACTCGCTGTGGGGGAATGACCACAGGTGAGCTGCAGCGTCGCGGCGCACCGGAGGAGATCGCGGCCGAACTGTTCTCGGTGGACCCCGGCGCACTGGTCGGCCCGGTCGAGACCGACGAAGGATGGCATGCGCTCTACCGGGTTATCGCCCGGACCGAACCGGAACTGGACGAGGAGTTGCGTGCACAGATCCGCGCCGAGATCTGTGAAGTCGAGCTTCGCCGAATGCTTGCGCTGGAACCGATCCGCTTCCTCGAGTAGCAGCGGGTGATTCGTAAGCTCTCATAGCATTGCTTTGAGTCGGTGCGGTGGTTATCCCCCGGACACGCGGATCGGGTCGCCGAGCCGTCGGAGTGGTTTCAGGAGGAAGTCGATTACGGTTCGCCGGTCGACGATGATCTCAGCGTCCAGCTGTAGGCCGGAACCGACGTTGGCCGTACCGCGCGGTCCCTCCAACGTCGTGCCTGCTAGCGAGACCCACGCCCGGAACTCGCCGTTAATGTCGGCGTCCGGTTCGATTTCGAGCAGCTTCCCGCCGAGGTCCCCGAAATCCTGATACGGGTAGGCGTCGAATCGCATCCGGACCGGCAGACCGACCCGAAGGCGCTGCATTGACGCGTTCGGGATCTGGATGGAGACACGGAGCGGCTGGTCACGCGGCGTGATCACCACCGCCGGCTGGTCAGTGTCGAGCACACTCCCCGGGTGCAGGACCGCCAAGTCGGTTACGGTACCCGAAACTGGTGCCGCAACGGTGAGCCGCTCGGCAAAGCCGCCGAGCTGCGAAAGCCGGGCAACAAGCGCCTCGGCCCTGGCGTCGGCCTCGATAGCCTGTCGCTCCCTTTCGGTCGCCTCATCGGCACGCTGCTGGAACTGCGTTTCGACCCCAGCGAGCTGCTCCTCGATGATCTGGAGCTGCGTCTCGAGGGCGGCGATACCCGCCCTCCCCTCGGCGAGCTCGAGTTTCTTCTCGTCCGCATCAGATACCGGTGCCAGCTCGAGGCCGATCAGCTCTTCGACCCGAGCGAGCTGCTCCTCGATGATTACGAGCATGGCGCTCCGTGCGTCGAGTTCGCGCTGGACGAACGAGGCAGTGGCGCGAATCTCTTCGCCTTCGCGCTGGACGAACGAGGCAGTGGCGCGAATCTGTTCCGCTGCCCCCCGGTGACGCCGAGCCTCCGCCCGAAGCGTCAGGATTTCACCGTTGATCTGGTCGACTTCCGACCTGTACTTAAAGGAATCGAGACGAAGGAGCAGGTCGCCGGCCACAACTCGGTCGCCGATCTGGACCGGTAGCTCGACGAGCAGCCCAGGCTCCGGGGGGGTCACCCGGATGGGCTCACCCTCAACCGTCACACGTCCGCGTGCGTTGACGACGACGTCGAGTTCAGTGATGGTGGCCCAAGCGCCCGCTGACGCAGCGAGCAACACCACCACATACAAGAAGCTCCGCGCCAGAAGGACGCTGGGGCCCGGAAGAAGCTTGTCCTCGAGCTGGCTGCCGTAGTTCGTGGGTGTCTCGGTTGCGTCCATGGCTTCCAACCCTGGCGCTACTGCGTGACCTGCTGCCCAACGAGCGCCGCGTACAACCCTGAACGGGCCAGCAGCTCGTCGTGGGTGCCGTGTTCGACGACGGCACCGGCATCGAGCACGAGGATCCGGTCCGCGTCTCGTACAGTGGACAGGCGGTGGGCAATAACTATGGTAGTACGGTTGTGCGACGCCTCGTCGAGGCTTCGCTGGATGGCCCGCTCCGATTCCGTGTCGAGGGATGCGGTCGCCTCGTCGAGCAACAGGATGTCGGGCTCGTGGAGAAGTGCCCGCGCCAGGGCGATTCGCTGGCGCTGTCCGCCAGACATTGTCATGCCGCGTTCCCCGATCTTGGTCTCGTAGCCCATTCCCATTCCGGTGATGAACTCATGGGCACCAGCAGCCTTGGCGGCGCGAATCACTTGGTCGAACGGTGAATCCGGATCTGCCAGCGCGATGTTCTCCCGGATGGTACCCGAGAACAAGAAGATTTCCTGTGGGACGACACCGATCCGGCGACGCAGAGTACGCCTCGCTAGAATGCGGATGTCGTGGCCATCGACTTGGACACGCCCCGTCGTCGGCAGATAGAGCCCTAGAATGAGCTTGCTCACCGTCGTTTTGCCGGAGCCAGATCGGCCGACGAGCGCGATTCGCTGTCCCGGCTCGATCGCGAACGATACCCCCGCCAGAGTCGGCCTGTCCTGGCTGCGCGTGTAGCGAAACGAGACGTCGTCAAAGGTAATGCGACCTTCCAGATGTGTGAGGTTAAGCAGCTCCCGATTCTCAGGTTCCTCGGGGCGCGCGTCGAAAACGTCATTCAGTCGGTCGAAGGCATTCCGGAGGTCTTGCAGCGTGTCCCATGCCTCCACCATCCGGAGTAGTGGGGTCGTAATGTTTGCAGCTAGCGCCACGAAAGCGAGGAGCTGGCCAACGGTCATCGCA
This sequence comes from Acidobacteria bacterium UBA2990, assembly GCA_002347025.1. GTDB lineage: Bacteria > Acidobacteriota > Vicinamibacteria > Vicinamibacterales > UBA8438 > UBA2990. The sequence goes on along the minus strand of DEAE01000031.1, from coordinate 58,254 downwards.
TTCTCCATTACCTGCAGCGCGCCATACCAGAGGAACAGGGCCGCTGCCACGGTCTGCACGAACGCGGCCAGCCCCGAGTAGGCCGTTTCGATATGGGCGCCCTTCTTAGCGACGATGAACGAATCGACGAACAGGGTGTCGAGGCGAGAGCGGACCCGCTGTTCGACGGCCATTGCCTTGACCGTAGCCACGCCGTTGACTGATTCGATTAGGTAGCTCCACGCGTCAGCGTAGCGGGCAAAATGTTCGGCTCGGTTCCGACGGATCGCAGGGGTGAAGGCGACCATCAAGCCGACATAGAACGGCATGACGAGCAAAACGACCACCGTCAGCTTGACGTTGTAGTAAGCCATCAAGGCGACGTAGCCGAGTGCGAGCACCGTGTCGATGATGATGCCCGGGATCGTGCTCACCATTGCCTCCTGAATGGTGTCGTTCTCAGAGACGCGCGAGATGATGTCGCCCGTCCGCCGGAGATCGAAGAAACGCATCGGAAGATTCATCACGTGCCGCAGGAAGTCCGAGACGAGCCGGGCGTTGGCGCGCGTCGAAACATGGACGACCAAGAGCCGCCGGACGACGCTGATGACGGCCTGAAAGAGTGCGACCACCAAAATGCCGACCAGCATCATATTCAGCAGTTCGACAGTTCGGTTTACGAGCACACGGTCGATGACCATTTGCGTGAACAGTGGGATTCCTAGGCCCAGGACACTCAGTACGAGTGACGCCCCGAGTAGTTCGCCCAGCATCGGCAGGTGCGGTCTGACTATCGGCCAAAATCGCCGGTAGGGGCTAGAGATCCTTTCGGTTTTTCCGAGCTTGGCGGTCGGGATCAGTTCTAGTGCGCGGCCGGTCCAGCCCCGGCGAAACTCCTCGACCGATATGCGTTTGAGCGACAGGCCGGGGTCCCCGACAACCACGGTCTTACGTTGCACCTCGTAAAGCACGATGTAGTGGTAACCCTCCCAGTGCACGATGGCAGGGAGCGTCAAGTCCCGGAGCGCGTCGAACGAGAGCTGGAGGCCGCGTGCATGAAAACCCAGCGTCTCGGCTGCCTGGGCTACCGACCACATCGAGGCGCCGTCGGCGTCGACGTTGGCGAGGTCGCGGAGACGCGCTACACCGACTGGCGCGCCGTAGTACGCCGTCACCATTCCGAGTGACGCCGCACCGCAGTCGGTCTCGTCCCGCTGTCGGATAAACGGGTAGCGGCGAAGCCAGCGGCGCCAGCGGGGTCCCCGTATTGCTGGTTCCTCCTCCTTCTCTCCATCCGGTGTTTCGTATGTCGTCTCTACCTGGACTTCTGCGTCGCCAGCCGCGCGATACATTGCGGCCCTCTGCTCCAACCGCGCCCGGAACGCCGGGGAGGACGCCAGGGCGCGGTCGAAGCCAGGCTTCGAGATTGCATACAGGTCGCAGTCAGTCCTGGCCACGACCGATACCGCCCGTGGCGTGCCGCTGAAGAGCGCGAGCTCGCCGAAGAACTCTCCCTCGCCGATCTGCCCGACCAGCTGCTCCGCCTCCCCGTCGTGCTTAAGGGCGTCGAGCGCCCCCCGGCGGACGATGTAGAGACGTTCACCCACGTCGCCTTCCTGCACCACACGCCGGCCCGCATTGACGTGCAGCTCTTCCAGCTCCGTGAGTAGGTTACGGAGGACGTGCGGCGGAAGGGATTCGAGCGCAGTGTACTGGTGCAGGAAGTTTTGGACGCTATGATCACTGGTGTAGCGGTCGATCGCACTGCCGATCACCGGGTACTCGGTAAGGAGCCGACGGAAATCGGTGCGGTTGAAGCGAAGCAGATGGAGGTCATCGGCTGCCCGAATGGTGGCGGTCCGCGCAGAGTCGGTGAGCAGGCCGCCCTCGCCAAAAATATCGCCGTCGCGTAGCACCGCCAGCGACGTTTCTTTGCCGGTGGCCGTGAGACCAACCACGCGGGCCTTGCCCGCCACCACGATGTAAAGGGCATCGCTCGGGTCCCCGGCCTGAAAGACGGTCTCGCCAAATGGAACCGCGAGTTCGTCGAGCCGCTTCGCAACGCTGCGTTTCATGCGGTCGTCGAGCATCGAAAACAGCCCGACCCGCCCGAGGAGTAAAAGTCTCTGATTCTGGTCCATACGTTGTAGTTTGCCGCTGCGGTTCGGCTATTGTCGTACCGTTTCGAAACCAGCCCCAGGATAGTATAAGCTCTCCGTCTTGCCCGGTTGGTCTTCGACGGCGTCCGTGACCACTGCGTCGCCATGATGCAAACGCCATGGTCGGCGAACAGGACTGTCTTCTGCTTTCCGATAGTGGCACCCCACCTGGCCGGTTGACCTGCCGATGCTCTCTCTATGCAATAACCTGTGCAACACGATCCGAGTTTCGGACTCCTCCGACAGACTCTCGAGCGACATTCTTGCATTTGAATCTCTACTGGGGCATCATCGGGAGCAGCCTACGGGGCCCACTCGTCATGATGGCGCGGAAGGTCGATGCACCTTGGGGAACCGAGATGCGGCTGGCAACGGCGACGTCGCCTGGGAGCCGCTCCAGTAAAGCGATGAGCCTGGACAACATTTCGCGAATCCGCGCGCCTAGTACTCAGACCTTCTGGCGGAAGTATTTGTGGGTACACCGACCAGTCGTGATACGAAACTTGTACGCTGGGCAGCCCATCGCAAAGGTCCAAAGTTGGGCCGATGTGGACCGGCACTTTGGTGGCATCGACCTGAGGGTCAGCAAGAACTACTATGACTGCTATGGGAAGGCTATCCAGCAGTACCGGTGCACGCTGCGCGATTACCATCGCTTGACGGAAGACGACCCAAGTACACCCTATTTCTGCATCGAGCAGGCGGCCCCACGGACCTTAACGCGCTACTACCGGATTCCTGAGTGCGCGCGGGTCCCTAACACGGACACAATTCGTCGCGACTTCTTTGTTGCAGCAAAGGGACTGACCAGCTCCATTCACTTCGACGGCGATCAAAGGCACGTACTCCTGACGCAGGTATCTGGACGCAAGCGTGTAGTGCTGATTCACCCACGGTATGCAAAGCGCCTACTACCCGTTGACCATTTCTGCGCCACGGCGTTTCAGAACTATTCTGAAAGAGAGAAGAAGCGTTTTCTTAAGTATTTTCACGCTTACGAGACGGTTCTGAATCCTGGAGACACTGTATACATCCCGAAGCTCTGGTGGCACTACACGGAGTACCTCGATTTTGGCATGACCTTCAACGTCAGGTTCGGCAGGACTCCTTATGATCAACTGCTGGCCACCTTGCCGCGGCATTACTATCTTCAGAATATTAGTTTGCGACTCGTTAATGACAGAACCGGGGCCACTCTCGACGGGGACGTGATCGATCAGATCTTCCGGGCGTACTTCTCTGATTATCCTTCACCGGCGGTGCGGCGAGACAAGATGGTGGAGCTGTACGGCCGCCTTTACCGCCGGCTTTGTCCAGACTCATTGCAAGGCACGTACATCAGCCGGGATTTCGACCCGGCACTTCCGGCCACGGAGAAAAAAGTGCGGAAGCAGTACAACCCGGTACCGTTCCGCCAACAATCTGGCAACGGGCCGATTACTGCGTGGCAACGTCGCGTTCTGGCGGACTGGCTATCGGAAGAACCGCGGCCGTCCCGTCGGTTGTGGACGTTCCTGGGGTATAACTTAAATCGGCCTGACGAACTGACAGAGTTGGGTGCACTCAAGTTGATAGCCTTGTATCGAGCCAAGGCTTGGTGGCGCATGAGGGAGCGGGCGGCGTGACCCATCCCGGTGCCGCTGAAAGCTGCCGGCGTTGTCTCCACGATGAGGATCCGGACATGAGTCACTAAGGGTAAGCGCACGAGTACTCGTGGATGGAACACATATACAGTGAGAAGGGCAGGAGTTAACCGATGGCCAAGACCAAGAAGACAACTACCAAAAAGAAGGCTCCAGCGAAACCAAGGACTGCTGCAAAGACAAAAGTCGTAGCGAAGAAAAAGGTTGCTACGAAAAAGAAGGTGTCGACGAAGAAAACTGCGTCAGCCAAGAAGACGCTGTCGAAGGCCGCACTCAAGAAGGTCAAGGGTGGGAGCATCTTCGGAGTCGGTTTTTTTACCAACGTCACCCAGGCGAAGAAGCGTGGCGTCGGGCAACTCAAGGGGAAGAAGAAAACCCGTCTGTAGTGCAGTTAGACGGCTGCTCGCTGGACACATGTCGTGACGCGGGTGGGTGCGGGTTGCCTCGTGTGCTGCCCGGCCATTTTTCCTGATGTCAACGCACCAGCGCTCTTTCCCTGTCACTAGTTCCCTGCTGTCTACGGGGGCGTTGGCAGCGCTTGTCGAACGTGTGTACGACGTCGGCACTCCCACGGCGTGCGTGTACTGGAGTCGAGGGCCGAACGACGTCTACATCGTTGAAGCAGGCGCGCGACGTTACGTGTTACGTGTTTCCAGGTCCGGCCACCGTACTCGCGGCGAGATTCGGTACGAACTTGATCTCGTCAAGTATCTAGATCGGCAGGGCATTCCGGTGGCGACCCCGATCGAGAAGAGAGATCGACGCCTGGTGCATTCACTAAAGGCCCCAGAAGGTGTGCGGCACCTGGTTCTCTTTCACTACGTGACTGGTGCAGAAGAGTTCCATGATTTGGAAGACTTCGTTCTTTTCGGACACACGGTAGCCAGGGCGCACAACGCCATGGATGATTTTTCCAGTCCCTATTCCAGGCCGGGCCACGACCTGGGCGATATGGTTGAAGAGACCGCCGAACACCTCCGGTCGCTCTTGCGACATCGGCAGGCCGACGAATGCTACATTTCGAAGCTGGTGGAATTGCTCCGTAACCGAAAATCAGAGTTCTTGGCGGAACGGCTTGACGTTGGTGTGTGTCACGGCGATGTACACGCAGGCAACTGCGGTATAGACGACGGGATTGCCACAATGTTCGATTTTGATGAATGTGGGTCCTCTTGGCGTGCCTACGATCTGGCTACGTTCCGGTGGAGTGCGATCGGCCAAGATGATGCTATCTGGCACGCCTTTCTTCGAGGCTATCGAAGCAGCAGACCGCTGGTCAAAGCGGACCTGTGCGCTGTACCAGTGCTGGTCGTACTACGACAGCTCTGGTATATGGCCGAAATAGCGAAGAATGCCGATCTCCTTGGGGGGCGATATGTCAGCGACGCGTTTCTTGACACGAATCTTAGATTTCTTAGACGTTGGATTAAGAAAGAGAAGTGTCTGAGCTGACCTCTCAATACTCAACCTGGCGGTGACCCTGGTCCACGAATGGGTTATCCGCACGACTTTGTACTACTCTCGAAAACTATTGCGAAACGCACGCCATGTCGCTAGACAACGTTGCCAGGATTAAACCGCCCACTGCAGAGCAGTTCCACGAGTCCTATGTCGCCAAGCAGCGGCCGGTCATTCTGAGAAATCTGTACCGAGGACAACCGATCAGTCGTCTTAGGACGGCACGGGCCGCGGAAGTTTCACTGGGCGGCCAATGGATGCTGACACGTCGTCCGCTCTGGGATGCTCTTCACCTTGGCGATGAAGCCCATGCCTGCCAATTTCGAGACTATTGCCATCTGATCAAGGAAGATCCAACGCTCCGCATGCTGTGCCTGGATCAGATTGCACCAAAGCGCTTCAGGAGCCGTTTTCGGCTTCCGGCCTACGCGAAAGCGAACCCGCTTGAATCGGCCGTGTGTAATCTCTTCATCGGACGCAAGGACCTGTCGAGTGCGATACACTTCGATGCTGACCACCGTAACGTGCTATTCACCCAGGTATTTGGACGCAAGCGTGTTGTCCTCATTCCCCCTCGCTTCGCGAAGCACCTAATTCCGATCGAAAACTTCAGTCCGATCGCACTGCACAATTACTCTGAAGAGGAAAAGCGCGCGTTTCTCAGGTACGTCGATGCCTATGACACGATTCTGCATCCAGGGGAAACCCTGTACATGCCGAAACTGTGGTGGCATTACACCGAGTATCTTGATTTTGGGATGTCGTTCGGACTTCGCCTAGGCCGCACCCCGTATGACCAGATTTTCAGTGGACTGCCCCAGCAGTATTACCTGCAGAATCTCTGCACGACGCTCGTTGATGCGGGAACGGGCTGCATGAATCATCCTGAAGCCTTGGACGAGATCCTGATGGCGTTCTTTGCACGCCACTCCAGCCCAGAGAAGCGATATCGACGAGTGATGGCAGTATGCAAGAGGCTTTATTCGCGACATTGCGTCGATTCCCCCAAAGGCGAGTTTGTCGGCCGAAACTTCGATCTGACGCTTCGGTTTATGCGGAACAAAATCCCTGTGCTCTATGATCCGCCACCCTTCGAGAATCGGTCACCAAGGGAGCTTTGCACGAAGCGGCAGCGACGGCAACTCGAGCGGTGGGCGCGTGAGAGACCCAGGCGCATGAAGCAAGTAATGCGTCATCTTGGACTGGATTCAGGCAACTTGAAAAATCTGTCTGAGCTGGAAGCACTCACAATGCTCATGGTCCGCCACGCGAAAGTTCACTAAGAGATGCTAACGACTGAAGGGCGGCAAAGGCGCGGCACGTCGGCCCAGCCCGCGTCATGCATCGGTAGAGTATAGCGAAGGGCAGAGAGCGATGACCACGCGTATCGCGGATGTGATCATCCTGGGGGCCGGCATCGCGGGCACCACGCTCGCCCTCGCGCTGAGGCGCCAGGGTCTTGATGTCCATCTCATCGACAGGCACACCCACCCCCGGTTTGCCACCGGCGAGTCCACGCTGCCGACAACGTCGTTCTGGATGAAGTTGATCGCCGAACGCTGGAAAGTACCAGAATTGCACTACATCGCGACCGCATCCAGCCTTAATGAACATGTCTCGCCCACTTCAGGCATGAAGAAGAACGTTGGCTTTGTCTACCACAGACAGCGTCGGACTACTCCTCTGCATTCGGTCTATATCCCTATTCAGGGGGCTGCGACAGGTGGCTACGGGGAATCACATCTGTTCCGCCAAGATGTGGATGCCTATCTTTACCATGAGGCCATCGCTGCCGGCGTTCGGGGATCCGTGGATACGGAGATTCGATCGATCAAGATCCATCGAGCGTGGATTGCATTGACAACAGCTCAGGGACACACATATCGCGCTCGCTTTGTTGCCGATGCAAGTGGCTATGGATCCGTACTATCCAAGAAGTTGAAGCTGAGGAAAACACGACCGTCCTTACGAACACGCAGCCGAGCACTGTTCACTCACATGATCGATGTCAAACCGTTCGATGCGTTCTACAGTAGCCCCACAAGGGATGATCGTTGGCACAACGGCACCCTGCACCACTTCTTTGATGGAGGCTGGTTGTGGGTGATACCGTTCGACAATCATCCGCGGTCGAAGAACAGGCTTTGCAGTGTTGGATTAAATCTGGACCTGGATCGGCACCCTGACCAGAAGCAACGGACCGGCGCCGATGAGTGGACCGTGTTTCTGAGACGATTCCCATCGATCGGACAACAGTTCCGAGACGCCAAGGCGGTGCGCGGATGGACGGTGACCAAACGACTTCAGTACGAAAACAAACAGACAGTCGGGGATCGATACTGGATCTCACCCCAAGCAGGCGGAAACGTCGATGCCCTCTATTCCCGTGGATTACTACATACCTTCCAAGGGATGGCAGCAGCCATTCAACTCATTCTTAAAGCGTTTCGCGATAACGAGTTTACGCGTGAGCGCTTGCTGCCGCTCGAAGACCAGCAACGCAATCTGCTGCGTTCACACGACGCGCTTGTGTACGGGTCCTACATCTGTTCGCGGGATGCGCGTCTCCTTTTCGATCGATGGATACCGACGTGGATTGGGTATGACCAGCTCGCCATTATGCATGTCTTTCCTCACCTGGCACGCTACGCGGATAGCGGCAAGGTAAGGCATCTCGATTTCGATCGCGCCCATCCCGAGCGGTGTTTCGTGCGGTATGAGGACAGCATGGACGTATTGGACAGATGCGTGCTGATTGCCGAGGCAGTGGAGCGAGGCAGGATGTCCATTGGCCAAGCCAGTCAGAAATTGCAAGAACATGGAGCAACGATCCGCGATTACGTAATCCAAGCGCGGGAAACCTTGGCACAGGACAACGCAACGCGTTGGCAATCAGTCAGAAAGGGCCTGAAAAAGATGGGGTTAGAAAATTACTGGCAGCGGTAATTGGCTTGCGTGGCAACTCTGTCCACCATGGCGACGACGACCCCGGACGGGGCCAAAGCACAGGCGGGCAAGAACTGGCGGCTCGAATATACGGATCAGTTGGTCGCCGCTGGCGTCCAACGGGTATGTGTTTGGTGAGATGCGCTACCAGGGGCATCCGCCCACCCAGTCAACCGTAACGCAGGCGTTTCGGCGGGTGATGGCTCGTTGGGCATTGCAAACGCGATTCACCACACGTTGCGTCACACGGGCGCTTCGTCGATGTTGGCGGATGGCATCTCAGTGCGGGTGGTGCAGGAGATCGGTGGATGGAGGTCGTTGCGGATGCTGGAACGTTACACGCATCCCACCGATGCCGAGACGCGGCGTGCGGTGGAGAGTGCCTCGCGGTTGACACGGGTGGGCACAAAAACGGGCACACCGACCACACCGCGCACAGCTGGCGAGGGACCCGTTGTTCGTAGGTGGTTGGAATGGAACGAGTTAATGTGGCGTCCCCAACGGGATTCG
>DEAE01000031.1:44657-49400 GCA_002347025.1 Acidobacteria bacterium UBA2990 | reverse complement strand
GAGACGCGGCGTGCGGTGGAGAGTGCCTCGCGGTTGACACGGGTGGGCACAAAAACGGGCACACCGACCACACCGCGCACAGCTGGCGAGGGACACGTTGTTCGTAGGTGGTTGGAATGGAACGAGTTAGTGTGGCGTCCCCAACGGGATTCGAACCCGTGTCTTAGCCTTGAAAGGGCTATATCCTAGGCCTCTGGACGATGGGGACCGGCAAGGCAAAAACACCACAGTATAGGCGAAGTACTCGATGACCCACAAATGGGGTCATTATGCTGGTGCCTGAGAAGTTCGCATAACGGGGCGACTCTTGTGGAAGATTTAGTGGTCTGATGCTGGTTGGACAGGAATCAGCCAGGAGTCTACTGATTGTAGGACCGCTGTCTGATGGGCTTCTCTGAATAGGAATGGCAGCTTTGGTCGCTGGGATCGATCTGGTAGGCGGAAATGGAAGCGATGTTTGGAAGTATAATCCAAGAATGTTGACACGACGAGCTGCACTTCTCTCGCCGCTGGCCCTTGCCGCGGTCCGGACAGTCGCCTTCGCCCAGGGCGGAATGACCCTGGCCATGCACCAGAACACCTCCTCGAGAGCCGGCTATCGGGGGTCGCTCGAAGGCTGGGCACGGGCCGGCATTAGGCATGTCGAGCTGAACGCTGGCCTCGTGGACGAGTTCCTGGAAACCGACACCATGGCCGCTGCCCGACGGGTGCTCACCGACAACGGCCTCACCCCGGTGTCAGGCTCGGTCGGCGGCGGTGGTCTGTGGGAACCGAATCCTGACCATGCCGCCGCCCTAGAGACGCTACGGCGGCGGTGCGAGATGTTCGCCGAACTGGGTCTCGAGAAGGTGTACGGGTCTACAGGCGCAAACGGCACGTTTACCGAAACGGACTACGACGCCGCGGTGGACAACTTTCGCCAGGCCGGTGAGGTCGCCTCGGAGTTCGACCTGCAGATGATGGTCGAGTTCATCCGTAACTCGGCTTTTATCTCGACCCTCACGACGACGCTCCGCCTGACTCGAGCGGCTGGCAACGTGCAACCGATGCTCGACTTCTACCACTTCCTCACAGGACTGAGTCAGCTTGGCGACCTCGACCTGATCCGCCCCGGAGAGATCGCCCACGTCCATTTTCAGGACGTCCCCGACGTGCCTCGCGAGCTGCTGACGGGCCAGACGCGGGCCATTCCTGGCACCGGCATCGCGCCTTTGACCCACATGCTTCGCACGCTGCGAGACAAGGGCTACGCCGGACCGCTCTCGGTCGAGCTCTTCCTGTATCAAGACGACGATCCCTACGAGCTGGCGCGCGAGATCCGCGAGAGCGCGGAGGCCGTGATGAGCGAGGCTGGGGTTCTTTAGGCCACCAGTGAAGGTCGTTCCGGGCAAGGGGCGCGGTTGTCTAGGACCTCCCGAGAACGGTAGCTACTCTGGGAGTGCAAATGCCCAGAACCCCATCCCAGAAGCAATGGCCACGTACTGCCGCCCGGCGACCAGGTAGGTCATGGGCGACGCTTTCCAGTCCTGATTGGCTTGGAAATGCCACAGAGGTGTGCCGGTTTCTGCGTCTAACGCCGCAAAAGCGCCGCTATCTTCTCCAAAGAAGACGAGGTTGCCGTCTGTTGAGAGTACGCCCGAGTAGGTTTGTGCCTTGCCGGTCTGGGCGTAGCTCCAGACCGTTCGACCTGTCTGAATGTCTAGGGCCTTGATATATTTCTGGTTTGGTGACCCCTCAGCTAGCCTGGCTGTTCCCCCTAACCAAGAGCGCCCACGCTGCCAGTCCTGGTTGTTCTTTGTGTAGGTCATGCAGGATTCATGGGCTAGCAAGTAAAAGAGGCGAGTTCCTGGATGATAGCTTGTTGCCCACCAGTTGGTTGCCCCGCGGATTGCGGGACAGACATCGGTACCGGCTTCAGTCGGGTCAGTGCCTGGTAGCACAATGGGGCGGCCGCTATCATCAATGCCAGCCGCCCATGTTTGGGTGACGAACGGTTCCCCTAGCAGAAACTCGCCGTTGGTTCGGTCTAACACATAGAAGAATCCGTTTCGATTAGCCTGAAGGAGTAATTTTCTGGGCCTTCCACGGAATTCCTCGTCGACTAGTAGAAGTGGTTCCTGCGCGTCCCAGTCGTGGGTATCATGCGGTGTAAACTGGAAATACCATTGAAGGGCTCCAGTTATTGGGTCTAGTGCAACGACCGAATTTGTATAGAGGTTGTCTCCGGGCCGTCGGTCCCCATTCAGGTCAGGACATGGATTTCCGGTGGGCCAATAGAGCAATTCAAGGTCTTTGTCATAGCTACCAGTCAGCCAAGTGGCTCCGCATCCACGGCGAAGTACGGCTGGGTCACCCCAGGTCTCTGAGCCAGGTTCGTTTGGTTCGGGAATGGTCCAGAAACGCCATGCCCGTTCACCGGTTGTTGTGTCGTAGGCGTCGAGGAATCCTCGTAAGCCAGTGTCACCAGCACTGATGCCCGCCACCACGAAGTCCCCGACCACCAGTGGTGCTGCGACGGCGCCATAGTGGTCTCGGTAATCGGCCATCTCACTGTCCCACACTAGGGCCCCAGTGAATCGGTTGAGGGCAATGACATGGGCGTGATCGGTGACCGTGAACAGTAGGTCGTTCTTGATGGCGACACCTCGGTTGAGACCGATTGCGGGGTCACCCACAAGACCAGGAGTTCTGGGTTGGGAGTAACGCCAAATTTCACGACCGGTGGAAGCATCGAGGGCATACACTTGATTGACTGCTGTGACATACATGATGCCAGCAATGACCACTGGCGTCCCTTCGATCATTCGCATGTCTGAGATTGGAAAGAACCAGGTTGGTGCTAGCCGATCAACGTTATTGCGATCGATTTGTGCGAGCTTACTGTGGCGATTGGCACTGTCGCTACCGTTGTAGGATGGCCAGTCTAGGAATGGCTCGATGGGCAGGTCCCAGTAGGCATCATCTTCACGTTTCAACAGGTGAACCCGGTTGTTCCGAGTGCGAAGTTGTGCATCAAAACCACTCATGTTTAGGATGGTCCCCTCAAGGGTGCCTCCATTGATAAGTGGGAGAGTGCCACCCCTTGGTTCAGGCGCCCTGGGGTCTCTGGCTGCGGGAGAAACAGTTGAGGCAAGGTCCTTAAGATAGGCGACGAGAGTGCTCAGTTCCTCGTCGGGGATGTTAAAGGCTGGCATGCCTTTTGAAGAAACCCCTCCGGTGATGATGGTTCTCAGTTGGTTTGGTTGGCGAGAGTAAAGGGTTGGAAGGATTGATATTGCCCGGTCAGTTCCAGCGGCATCGGCACCATGACAGAGTGCACAGCGCGTTTGAAAGGACTCCTCTCCAGGGGCAGCGGCTAAGGTTCCCGCTTGGGCTAGCATGATGGTAACGATCAAGAATTTTGTACCCATTGGTGGCTTCCATGATACGGACGATGACCCATTTATCCTAGACTTGATTGGGAGCTGTTGGTCAGGCGCTGACTGGGGGTTGCATTGCTGAGGTGTCCTTGTTTTGGGCATAATGCATTTGAGGTACGCTGCCTCGACATGTGGGGGGGATATGACGAAGCTGGAGAACAATACATTTTTTGCGACAGTGCTGGTGGTGATTGTGTTGGTGAGCTCCGGAGTGGCCATTTGGGCACAGGAATCGCGGGCACCTCGTGATGTCGACGAGTTTGATGCCATGTTTCAGGAGATCAATAACTGGGGACGGTGGGGACACGATGACGAACTCGGCACGATGAACTTGGTGACGGCCGAAAAGAGCCGTGAGGCGGCCGCCCTTGTTCAAAAAGGGATTACCGTGTCACTAGCGCACAATCCCATACCTGAAGAAGCGCCAGATAATCCTGATGCGGCATTCAATCACACCATGGGCCGTACGTTTCGTAGTGATACCTATGAGTTCACCTATCACGGCTACGGGGTGAGCCACATAGATTCGCTGTGTCATTTTCTCTGGAATGATCGGCTCTACAACAACATTTCCCCATCTGAGAGTACGCCGGATGGGTGCGGAAAACTTGGTATCCAGAATTTGAAGAGTGGGATCATTACCCGGGGCATTCTGCTCGATTTTGCCCGCCTTAAGGGGGTTCCTTATTTGGAGCCGCAGACACCGATTTACGTAGAGGATTTTGAAGCATGGGAGCGTGCGGCTGGGATCACGGTCTCTCCAGGTGATGCAATCTTTATCCGCACAGGGCGCTGGGCCCGTCGGGCGGCCGTCGGTGCCTGGTCTGTATCCGGGAATAGCGCGGGGGTTCACGCATCGGTGTTGCCCTGGATTAGGGAGCGCGGTGTGGCATTAGTCGGGAGTGACGCTGCCACAGATGTGATGCCGTCGATGGTGGAAGGGGTTACGCAGCCGGTGCACACTATGCTAATAGCTGGTTTCGGGACGAATATCTTTGACAACATGGATCTCGAGGCCCTTGCAGAGACAGCAGCGAGTGAAAATCGGTGGGAGTTTATGCTGACTGCTGGCCCTATCCCTGTAGAGGGTGGGACTGGTTCGCCGCTGAACCCGATAGCGGTCTTCTGATACTGATCCCCTGAGGACTGAGTTGATGTGATGCGAGCTGAGTGGCGAAGACAGGGGTGTTGATTTAAGGGGCCGGCGGGGTTGCCTTTGGTGTCATGCCTGTTTGTGTGATGATGGGGGCTGCTTCTGGAGAAGCGAAGAAGTCAATTAGAGCCTTGGCCGCGATTGCGGCCTTGGTTTGCGTAGTGACCCCCG
>DEAE01000031.1:0-44349 GCA_002347025.1 Acidobacteria bacterium UBA2990 | reverse complement strand
CCCCCCGCCGTAAACGTCGTTATTTTCTGGACTGCATCAGGGATGGCCCCAACGTAGGTGACACCGGGAATTGGCAGCAGTTCACTGACCTGCTGAAAACCGATCTCGGCATCTCCTCTGGCTACCACGGCTCCCACTCGCTCTCCGAGGATCCGACTGCTTTTTCCGGCTAGGCGGCCTGCTAAACCAAGTTTAGGAAAGAGCTCTGTTTCGAGATAGGTGCCACTGGCACTGGCGGAGTAGGCGACTGAGTCTGCTTCCAAGAGGGTTTGGGTGAATTGACCAACCGTCGAGATGTCAGGCTGCCTGGTCCCCTGTCGGACTACCATGCCGATTCGCGAAGACGCGAGGGCAACCTGGCTGTTCGTTACGACGTGTCCCTCCGACAAAAGTTGTTCCAAGCCTGCCGCGGCGAGGATGACGACATCAGCGGATTCCCCTCGGGCTAGTCGGTTTGGGATGGAAGAGGGAGCACCTCCCATTGACGCCCCATAGACAGTGATGAGGTTGATCTGAGTGTTCCTGGTGAACTCAGGGGCGAGGGCTTGGTAGGCTGCTGTGAATCCCCCAGAAGTCATGACCGTGAGGGTTTGGGTTGGTTGGGCTGATGCCAGGGTGATACTGAGCAAGGCTCCAGGGAGGATGGTAGACAGTGAGAAAAAGAACCGCATGAACCCGCCCTCGTGTAAGTGTTTGGGGTAAGTAACCCCATGTTGCGCTCAGTTGACAAGGTCAGTGTATTACATTGGTCGAACTATTGTTTGCCAAGTGGAAGGTGTGCTGCCGTGAGCCTTGAGCTCTCTCGGGAAAATGAAAAGTTGGGCTATCCAGCAGGCTTGGAGGAACTACTGCTACAGAGTGCTTGGCGTCGCTAGGGAGTCCTAATGCAATACGGGCTCGATGGGCTTTAGAGGGTATCCGGTTTCGTCGAGTAGCCAGGCCGACCGGCTGTAGGTGACAGCGACGTCTCGTGCAAGTTGCATCGCTCCTTCGAGAGTATCCCGCTCGCCTTGTTTTTCTCCAGCCACCCAGATGGTCCAAATATCTTGTCCATCGACCTTTCGGCACTGGTGACAGATGACGTCCTGTTCCTCGTCTGCTGGTCGAACCATACTGCCTCGCTTTCGTCTTGGGTTGGGCTGTCGAGAGTTTTCAGTACTACTGGTTGTATCGACCGCATTTATACAGATCGATAGGGTTAATGGCAGTGAGTTCGGCGGTTAGATTAGTAGAGATTCGTGGGTTGGGTGTCTCGTTGGGTGTTTGACTTGCGGGAGACGGTTAAAGTGAGTTACTGAAGCGAGTCGTGTAATGGCCTTCACGAGTGCTGACGCTATTGTCCGGGTACTTTTTGACAAACCTTGTGTGGACCGAGACTACGTGGGAACGTGATGCGAGGCTTTGACTGGCTTGACTAGGCCGGAACTTTGAGGACGAAGCTTTCTTGTTTTGCAGTCTTACCGGCTGGAAGGGGGGATGTCCTTCCAGCCCTGAGACCTATTTGGTTTCTCTTATGTCTTGATATTTCGGAGCCACCTGCTTTCAACGGAGTCCTGAGTCTATTTCCTCGAGCTGGGCCCCTGAGAGAGGCGCCAGAGATGGGAACGCGTGCGAATAAATAGGCTGCCGCTGGCGATGGCTGGGCTAGACATAGCTACTTCCCCCAGTGAATTAGTGGCGACAACATTGAAACTGTCTGTGGGGTCGATCACGTAGGTGTCACCGTCTTCGCTTAAGACAAAGATTTTGTTGTTATAGGCCCATGGGGATGCCGTGAAGCCTCCAGTCCCTGGTGCGATACGGCGTCGGACTTGTTCATCTAGGATTTGGCGTTCGGTGAAGTACTGTTCTGCTCCAGTTTTGGCGTCGTGTACTGTGAAGAAGCCACGATCGAGCAGGGTAAAGTAGTAGTCCCCGTAGACTAAAGGTGTGGGGTGGTAAGGGCCGGCGTTATCGTTATACCAGACGATGGAGTCGTTGCTGAGCTGTCCAGGTTCTAGGCTGATGTCACCCAGGGCCCCTGGTCGAACTGCAAAAACGGGCCGGACGTTGTCTCCGACATATCCTGAAGTTACGTAAAGTAGTCCATGCGCACTAAAGGGTTGTGGGATAGCAATGGAGTTTAAACCGGTGAAGTGCCAAAGCTCTTTCCCTTCGAGGTCATACGACCGTACTTGGTCGCTCCCTGTGGTAACCAACTCGGTTCGCTCGTCATTCTGCCAAACAAAGGGTGTAGACCAGTTCGTGCCTTCGTCTCGCTCGATTTGCCACCGCTGCTGACCAGTCTCTGCATCAAGAGCAACGACGAAAGAGCGACCGTCATTGTCGTTGACGATGAAGAGGGTGCCACCGTGAAGAACCGGTGAGGCAGCCGGGCCCCAGCCTAAGCGTGTGGCCTCCGCTGTAAATCGACGCTCCCAGACTATGGTACCGTTCATGTCGAGGGCGAACACTCCTACATTGCCAAAGTAGGCATATACGCGTTCCCCATCCGTCACTGGGGTAGAGGAGGCATAGGTGTTTTTTAGGTGGCGGTCAAATTGGGGCGCCTCGGTGTTGACCTCACTTGTCCAAACGACATTGCCTGTTTCAAAATCGACCGCGTAAACCAGCCAGTGGTGGAGGTCTTCCTCGCGTTCCATGAGATCCCCGGGCTCGGGGTCGCGAAAACGCCCATCTGATTCTTCGAAGGTCTTGGGAGATCCAAATGGAAAATAGAGACCCATACGCGGTTCTTGGCTTTCGCCATCGCTGACTACAGTGGTGAGAAAAATTCGGTCACCCCAGATCACAGGTGAGGACCACCCGAGGCCGGCGATGGCGGTCTTCCACTGGACGTTCTCTGTTGTGTTCCAAGTGAGTGGGAGCCGCGGGTCATCGACCGCGATTGACATGCTATCTTCCCCTCGAAAAGATGGCCAATTGGTGGTCTGTGCCGAAAGAGGAGCGAGTAGCCAAGTGAAAGCGATGGTTAACCCTGTCAGTCGAAAAAAATGATTAAGCATGGGATGTCCTTGCTGTGAACGGAGCTGTAAACAATTGAACGTCATTATCCTGCAAGATGGTTCCATGATGGGACGAGACGGGTCCAGTTAACCATGGATGATACTCTGCGGGGACTTCTGCTCACCAATGAGTGCAGTCATGAATGCGCTTTGCCTCGGTCGTGGAGATAGTCCAACAATGTCGAACCAGATATGTGCCGGCGGGAACCTTAGCTTCAATCGAAGAGCTGCTGGAGTTTCAATAAGAGGGCTAGCTTCCCTTTGACCTTAAGCTTGCCTTGCATGAAGGCGATCTGCCCGTTCAACCTCCCGGAAACCAGGTCAAGGAAGTCTGTGCCCGACATTGTGATTGTGGCGTCCGGGTCGGTCAATTCAGTTTGGCTACACTGCTCGTTTGGCTTTGTCAGGTCAAGGGCCCAGTGCTGAGGTTTACCTTCCCCTAGATGAAATTGGAATTTGGCATTGATCTGTTTAGCCAGTGCCGGCCGGTCAGCCAAGCGCTGTGGGATATGTATGGTAAAGATGTCGTCGACGGTGACGTTATTCATCAGCTCTGATGCCTTTCTTTTCGAGATGGGGCCCTTGATTGTGGCTGCATGTCGAAACGGGTTGAACCATGAGTAATTGATGGAAAGTTAGTTAAACCAAGGACTCGAAACGACAGTCTTTGACTTGGCTATAATTAGAACATTGATGTTCAAGCTTGCGGAACCAAATGCCGGTGTGCCCGTGCTCTAATGGAGCTATCGGTTTCAGCGTGTTCTATCTGGAGCATAGGATGTGCCGGGGAATCGAAAAGTTTCAGGGTTTGGATCCGACTGGACGAGTTTGAACGCGTCTATCACCTTTATTCCGTTGTTTTGTTTGGATAGTTTGGTTTTGATGAGGAAAGTCATGTCAATAACAAGTTTCCCTGCAGTTACGCTGGTTAGTGCGGCGTGGATCGCTTTGTCGGGTTTGGCCGCCCAACCGGTCGGAGCGCAAGGTGTTGAGGACTTTGAAGATTGGCAAGTCGATGAGATCAGGTCTTTGGTTGAGACTGTTACAGCGGCCCGTATGGGTGAACGGGCAGACGATGTGAGTGGTTTTGAAATCGTGCCTAGCTATATGAGGGGTGTCGAAGGCAACACATATACGCCTTTTACATTGGTCATCGATTCTACGGTTATTACCGGACCTTCCATTGCCACCTATTTGGCTGTCACTCCGGTTGGTGCACAGCCGAGTGGCGATGGGGAACTTCCCATGGCTCTCTTTGAAGATGTTTTTTACTCTACAGTCTCGACCGTCAGTGGCGAAGAAATTCACATTGCTCGGGCTTTGCAAGCTCCTGGCGGAGAGTACGACGTTTATGTGGCACTGCTAAATAGCGAAGGCGGAGTCGAGGCCGAAGGGATCGGGTCTGAGCCAACGATTCTTTTGAAAACAGAGCGGTTGACCATTCCTGACTTCTGGAACGACGAGTTGGAGACCAGCACTATTTTCTTGGTCGAAAACATTGAGCCTCTAACTGAGGCGCCCACTCAGGAAGAAATGATTCTTTTCCCATATACCATTGCCAGTGCCAGGATTGCTCCGAAGTTCGACAGCAATTATTCTGCTGGGAGTACCCTCCGCTTTGTGTTCCAGATCTACAATGCAGGGCATACAGCCGGAATGCCGAACGTGCAGGTGACTTACGATTTCTATCAGATTGGAACAGGGGGAGAAGAGTTCTTTAATCGGACTCCCCCTCAGGATTTAAATAGTGAAACGCTTCCAGCTGTTTTCAATCTTACGGAAGGTTTTCAACTTCCGGCCGGTCAGCAGATTCCGCTGGGGTCGTTTCCTGCTGGTGACTATCGGCTTGAGATGACGGTAATAGATAATGAAGCTTCCACTGAGATCACCAAGGACCTCTTGTTTACTGTAGAAGGCAACTAAGCTTTGCGCGGTCGCTGTTTCTGTGCACGTGGCTTTTGTGACCTTCTGCATGTGTTTGGGTAGATGTCCTGAAGTGAGTGAGGAGCAGTCGCCTCGCAACAGTTGGCTAGAGTCAGGAAGGGCGTGTCGCTTGGACTCTGCCGGTGCAGGATTGCCTTGGCCAGTGGTATGCTCCTCCCGTGTGCGGCCGTTACGCGATTGCAAAACCTAACGATGTCCTGGATGAATTGCTGGGGGAGGATAATAGTCAGTCCCTAGCGCCACGTTTTAACGTGGCGCCGAATCAGATGGCACCAGTCGTGGTGGCTGGTGAGTGGGGTACTAGGCGCCTGGTGTCGATGCGCTGGGGGTTGGTGCCGCACTGGGTTGGGGAAGAACGTAGCAACCACGTACTCATCAACGCTCGCATAGAGACTGTTGCTCAGAAATCAGTGTTCCGAGACAGTTTTCGCCGACGTCGTTGCCTTGTTGCGGCTGACGGGTTCTACGAATGGCAGGGCTCATCTCGAGACCGACAGCCCTTTCTAGTTCGGCTGAATGGGGGAGTCCCGTTTGGGTTTGCTGGACTTTGGGACCGGTGGACCGACTCCATGGGGCAGGTTTTGGAAACATTTACGATCTTGACGACAGCTGCCAACACATTAGTTGAGCCGATACATCAGCGTATGCCCGTGATTCTCGATCGCGAAGGTCGACTGGAGTGGCTTTCGGCTAAAACCGAGGTTGGTAGGCCGAGTTCTATCTCTCGTCAGGTGGCAGCCTCATCGATGGAAGCCGTCCCGGTCAGCCGGCACGTTAACGATCCGTCTCATGATTCACCGCAGTGTTTGAGTCCTGTCGACCTTCTGAAGGAAAGAGCACTGTTTTGAGAGATTGATGAGGTCGCTTTAGTTGATCTGGCTTGCTTTGGTACACCGTTGCAGGATTTGTTACATGAACAAGTAGAGTTGCCCTGGCTGGTCGCTGTCATGGGGTGGGAGCTTGAGAGTGTGCCTCGACAGTTGCTGGTTCGATCCTAGTTCAGGTTCTCAAGGGCAGCCAGATAGCGACAGGTCTCGAAGGTTTGGCCTTGGTCTGAAAGCAACGCATCTAGGTCAGTGTTTGGTGACCTGCAGAAAGAGGCCTCCGAGAGCGCTTGTCGCCAAGGACGATCTTCGATACCCGTGTTCCGCAGAGCGTGCAAGAGCTTCAAGGTCCGAAATCCATCGAACCAATCGTGGGCCCATTTCTGACGAACCTGATTCAGGGTGCTCCGAGTGGTAGCTTCACGGAGGGCTTTTGGGGCCTGTATGGCTTGCAGAGCCGTGTCCAGCCGCTTGAAGTCTTGAGGTGGTAAGGTTGCGGTAAGGCTTCTTCGAACAATGTCGTAGACCTTGTCTGGACTAGACAATCCTATGCCACCTAGCGCGAGAAGCCAGACTCTTAAGAGGGCGAAAAGTTTTGGTGCGTAGATACGGTAGGCATTGATATCCTTGACCAATTCCCTCGTTGCCCGCCCGGTGCCAAAGGGAACGCGCAGTGAAACGCGCGCACGGATTGTGATGGGAGAACTCTTTGCCGTGTGTATTTTTCCCAGTTTGGCAAGCTTGTTCAGGACATAAAAATCTTCGCCGGCTTCTCGCTTCGGGATACCTCGTACACCTGCATAGGCTCTAGATTCGATAGCGATACAGCTGCCGAGTGTGTGAAAAGCGTATGGTGAGTTCGCGTAGCGCAGCCCTAGGATGTAATAACGGAGGTACGCTTCGTACCGGGCATGGGCTTCATCGAGCACTGTATTACCACAGGGGACGTGACGAAAGGGATAGACCACAGCGGCACTTGAGGTTGGTGCCGTCATAGTGAAGTAGTCGTCAGGCAACTGCACATCGCAGTCGCTCATGTGTATAAACTTCGCTCTGCTTAAGCCAGCATGGAGGTAGCTTAGCGCTACGTCGCATCCGATCTTTCTTGCTAGACCGACTCCCTCCCGTTTGGGCAACCGGTTGTGCTGGCTGTTTTTATCGATCAAAACAAGATCAAAGTGTTTAGTCTCGACATGCCAACATGGCGTTTCGTTGAATGTGTGCAAACGTGCGGTGGGGCCGTGACTCTTGAGGGATGTAAGTAGGTTCTGGTTAGTGTCATGTATTCGTTGGGACGATGCCTCGGTGGCGTTGACGACCACGATGCATACGGTCCGCTGTCCACGGTCGTGAGCAGCGGTCAGGGCAGGGCGAATACCTTCTAGGAAGGTCGCGGATTCATTATGTGCGGGAATTACTAAGAGGTGGTCTGTGAGCTTGGAAAGCCTTGTGCCCACAACAGATTCAGGTTCAGCGTAGTGTTTGAGATATTTGGCGACTACGTCCTTTTGCTGTTTAGCCATCAGGGTCTTGGGTGGTCAGATGGTAGTCGGTGGTTGGAACCCTCAGTTTGGTAAGAGTAGGATTAGCGGTGTTGTGGCTGGAGAGCGTCGTTACAAGGTGACTTGTCGACTGCCTCCGTACTATGAGGGAGGGAAAATGGCAGTAACGACGTTTTGTGCACCAATCTTACCCGGAAAAACAGAGGCTTGGAAAGCGGCAGTCCAAGAGATTCTAGGGACACGGAAAACAGAGTATGATGAGTCTCGGCGTCGCTTGGGTATTCGTCGCGAGGTCGCTAGCTTGCAGCCCACACCAGCAGGCGATTGGGTAGTTGTGTATTTAGAGGCCGATGACCCGGACACCGTGTTATCGCGAATCTTGAGTTCAGATATACCATTCGACCGCTGGTTCGCAGCAACAATCCTCACAGGTGCGCATGGAATCACTGGACCTCAGGTGCCCCCACCGAATGAGGTGTTTGTGGACTGGCGGGCCTGAGCCGTCTTCAGGGAGTTGTTGAGTTAAACCTCATATGGAAAAGAGCACGGCAGATGAACAGTCACTTGCCCTTTATCGGTAAACGCGCTCTGACTTTGCAGGCCTGCTGCTGTTCCTGACGTGAGCATTGGAATAGTGTTGGTCAGTCTTGAACCGCCAGTGGACAAGGGTGTAGCGTTGCAACGGATTTCGTGATCACGGTAATCGCGTCACCCTTACCGCAGGGCAGCGTACGATTTGCTGAAACCGTTTCTGCTATTCACCACCTCAAAGCTCCCGTCTCGATGAGCTTTTACCTGGATCCAGTGGGCTGGCCCGCTGTGTGCCGGTGGTGGCCCTGCGTTAGACCCTCGGCGTGGTGCGGGCATTGGCGTTAGCGGCATTGTGCTTGGCTGGTCATCAACGGAATTGGCGATGAACACCCCAGGTACCGTGTATTGCTGGCCACTTAAGACCGAGAAATGAAGCTGCCACAGGTCTTGGAGGCCCGGGGCTGTGTGTAAGGTGGTCATTGAGTCTGGGGTTCCACCTTTCCTGGTCCCATTGTTCATGATGGCTACTCTCGGCTCGATTGCGTGGACGAGCACCTGGGCGTTAGATGTGCTTAACCCATGATGTGACACGATGTAAAGATCGACCGAGCCGATTGGGTTGATTGGACACATCAAGTCGAACTCTTTATTTACAGTTAAATCGCCGAGATGTAGGGCCCGAAATGATCCAAAGCCTATGTGAACACCGACTGATTGTGCGTTGTCTCCGAGGTCTTCGGCCTGACGTTCGAATGTTGGGCAGTAGGGATTGGTGAGCCCGCCGCCGAGGAGAGGTTGCTGAAGTACTTGTCCGGCCGAGGCCATAACTTGTACGTTTATGCTCGGTAGCGGAATACTATCCCCGGGTTCAACGATTGTCCGCATGGCAGTGGTGTAGAGGGAACGGTAGCGGCCGGCGATGAAGTCTTGCACCTGCTGGTTGTCTTCGACAGTGGGTCCGTGGTCGATGTAGTGGTGAATCGGTATCCTGTCGGCCAGCTCAGAGAGGCCGCCATAATGGTCACCGTGCCAGTGGGTTGTGATCAGGTAGTCCAGGTGTTCCAGGCCAGCGTCTTCAATGGCGGTCATGATTCGCCCGACGTCCCGTTCGGCATTGGTCCCTCCATTACCAGTGTCTATCAACATCGATTGTCCCGTTGGTGACACAAAGAGAGTGGCGTTTCCACCTTCGACGTCTATCAGATAAATGGTTAATGTGTCGTCAGTCGGAGATTGAGTCGAGGTCGAAGTGGTCATGACTGCTGCGGCTAGCAGCACAAGGATTGACGCTCTCATCTGCCCTCCTTGGGAGAGGTGGTTGCCATCGTTAGCATTGAGACGTTAAAACGTTCTCACAATAGTGACTAATCTGTATCACTAAAAGCACGATCCTAGCCTAGGTTAACCATTTGTTGGTAGTTGGGGTTAGAGGGGTTTGCAAGCGACCAAGTCGTTGATTTGGAAGTAGCGATTCGATGGGCCGGGACAATTGATGCCCGAGCGTGCTCTCCTGTAGTGCGAGGGAGAGGGTGATGTCCATAGAGGAAAGTCCCTTATTTATGGTGTTTCCTGGTGCCGGGTAGGGTGCGATTACGCAGAAACGACATTATGTCGATGAATCAACCCTTGATCCTGAGGGGAGTATGTGCCACGTTTGTAGGGCGCGAACTAGCAGCAGAGACGTTGGTGTCTGCGAGTTATATAGGGGAGGTTGTAATGAGCTATCGGCGGATTCGTGTGGGCAGTATTCTGACTGTGGTGGCGGCCTTGTCGGTTTTCGCATCCGGTGCGGTCGCAGGGCAGTCGACTACCCCTTGGGGGGACCCCGACTTGCAAGGTATTTGGCACTCGTCAGGGGCGACGCCGATGGAGCGGCCCGACGAATATGAAGGGCGGCAGACGCTGAGTGAGGAAGAGGTGTCCGAGATCCGTGCGGAGACCGACGCCCGTAACGAAGCATTGTCGCTTGCAGAGGCTCGTAGAACACAGGCAGGTGGTAGTGTTGGCGCCTACAATAACTTTTGGATGGAACGAGGGGCCCGTTCGAACCGGACGTCCATGCTCGTTGATCCTCCAAGCGGTAAGTTTCCACCACTGACCCAAGCTGGTGAAAGTGCCAGCACATCTCGGCTGAAGGCTCCTGGTGGAATGGAGCTTGACGATACTTGGGAGGACCGCCACATTTGGGAGCGCTGTGTTACGCGAGGTGGTATGCCGAACGCCATGTTTCCACGTTCCTACAATAACAACATGCAGGTATTTCAAAGTCCTGGATATGTGGTGATGCTTTTGGAGCAGGTGCATGAGCTACGCGTTGTACCGTTGGACGGGCGTCCACAGGTCTCCGGCCAGATCACTCAATGGAACGGACTGTCACGAGGGCACTGGGAGGGTGATACCCTCGTGGTGGAGACAGCTAACATCGACGCTCGAGCGAGCGCCTTGCAACCGTGGTCGCTGTTCAGCTCACACGAGGGGTCTGGTAAAGGCATGAAGTTGGTTGAGCGATTCACCAGGGTCGGAGATAGGATGGAATACGAGATCGAGGTCAGCGATCCGCAGATGTATACACGACCGTGGACTGTCGCCTTTCCATTTGAGGCACTCAACGACATCATGTATGAATACGCATGCCATGAAGGGAATGAGGGCATGGTGGGTATCTTGGCCGGCGGTCGCGCAGAAGATGCCCAGGAGGCAGCGAAGAGGTAGTGCTTAACCGCTTCGTCTAAGGCATTGGTTAGGGGTCGGTTTTCTGCCCCTCAGATTGCAAAAAACGGACCAGATCGAGTAAACGGTCTGGTCCGTTTGCCGTTCGGGGCAATAGGGTTCACGGGGCTCACGAGATCTTGGATGGACGGATGCCACTTCAAAGACATAAGGGGAACCGAATGAGAGCGTGCCTAAGTACTATGGTTGGCTTGGTCATTGTGGTCTTTGGAGGTGAAGGGTTGGCTCAGGAGCCTCAACTCATAGCTGCGGCAGCTGGCCAGGATAGGGAGGTCGTGAAGAAACTGATCCGTGAAGGGGCGGACGTGAATGTGAGGCGCGCTGACGGTACCACAGCGCTGCTGTGGGCGGTCCACTGGAACGATTTTGAGCTGGTTGATCTGCTCCTTGGATCTGGTGCCGATCCAAATGCGGCTGATGACCATGGTGTGACAGCTCTAGAGCGGGCGGCGGAAAATGCGAATCTCGAAATGGTAGAGCGGTTACTCTCTCGAGGGGCTGAGGCAGCTGTCCAGAGAGTTAGTGGCTTGACGCCGCTAATGACGGCTGCCAGGACCGGGAATATAGACGTGGTGAGAGCGCTGATAGACCGCGGTGCAGTGGTGGATGCTAGAACCCACGAGACGAACAGCACCGCACTGATGTGGGCTCTTGTAGCACCTCATAGAGAGGTAGTGAGATTGTTGCTCGATTCGGGGGCAGATCCAAAGATCGCAACTACCACAGGCATCACACCTTTAATGTTTGCCGCAAGGAACGGAGACCAAGAAATGGGCGGGGTCCTTCTTGAGGCTGGGATAGATGTCAACGACACCAGCCCTGATGGCACGCATGTCTTACCATTTGCTATTGCCGCCGGACAAAGCGAGTTTGCGTTGTTTTTGCTTGATCATGGGGCTGACCCGGATAGCTGGATGGGGGGAGTGAGTGCCTTGCACGCTGCCGCCGGACCAGTGGCTACATGGTTACGTAGTTGGGTCCGTGGGCACGGGCCCATCGGTGGCCGTCGACTAAATGCAGTCGAGCGTCTTGAGTTAGTCGAGGCTCTGTTGGCGGCCGGAGCTGATCCCAACGCCAGGATTATGACTTCGGCAATGCTGATGTCCTACATTGGGTATCCGAAGAAGGGGGCATTTGAGCCGTTTGCCCCGGGCACTGGAGATCTCAGGGGTGCGACGCCGCTATGGGTAGCTGCGTTTGAACTGAACGGTGCGCCGAGTTCAATTTTCTCAATCATTCCGAGCTTCCAGACCAGCAGTGTGGAAGTGCTACAGGCGTTGATCGCGGGTGGTGCGGATGTAAGTCTGCCTACAAATGACGGGACAACCCCTCTGATGGCTGCAGCAGGGCTTGGCAAAGCTACCTATACCCCGAGGCAGCCGCGCGGTGTGAGGTCACGGAGTGCAGAGGAGGCTGTGCGTGCTCTGGTGGAAGCGGGCGCTAATGTTAACGCAGTGAACGAAGCCGACTTCACAGCCTTGCATGGCGCTACATTCAGAGGGTTGAATGAGGTGGTCGGCTTTTTGGTTGGCCAGGGAGCGAATATCGATGCCAGAGACTTTCGGGGCCGCACTGCTTACCGGATGGCGGAGGGGGCGAAGCAGTCGTTTCAGTTCCAGAGTTGGCCAGAGACGGCTGCCTTACTGAAGCGGCTGGGCGCTAACACCGGCCTTGGGTTGCCTGGCACAGTGCAAGAACGGTTACGTAATATTGCGCCTGCAAATGATCCGGAATTTTAAGGGGTTGCGGAGTCACCGACATGTTCGGGTCCCCGACATAGCTTGTCGGTCAGCGAAGCCGTGAAGAGGTCTCCGCTGACATTCACGGCACTCCGAGACATGTCCAAGAGGCGGTCCATTGGCAGGATAATGGAGATTACCTCTGGCGGAATACCAAACATCGCGAGTACGTCTTGGATTACCTTAACGCTACCTCCAGGGACTCCTGGGGTTCCGACCGAATACAGAACAACAAGTAAAGCGACGCTTCCAAGTGTACCTAGCGTTACAGTGAGACCAACAGTTTCACCAAATAGCGATATTAGAAACACCAACGCCATAACCTGATACACGCTTGTGCCATCCATATTGACGGTGGCGCCGAGAGGCACAGTGGTGCGGGCGATGGCCGGTGCCACACCGAAATTGTCTTCTGCTGCTTTCATCGTATATGGCATGGCGACTGAGGAGCTGGCGGTGGAAAAGGTTAGCAGAAGTGGATCACGGGCAGCTTGGGCGATGTTTCGAAGAGGCATTCGTCGAATGAGCTTAATGGCCAGTGCATAGAGAATCATAAGAGTGAATAGGCCGAGGAAAATGACGAACGCAAATCCGAGTATGGCGAACATGGCACTGACGCTCTGCTGTTTGGTTATAGCGTCAAACATGAAGCCAAAGGTAGCAAAAGGAACGAGCACCATGGTCCATGACAAGAGTCTGAGAAACAGGCCCATCCCGTATTCGGCGATTTGGACCGCTACTTGAGCACCCTCCACCATGACGCCGCCAGCCATGTTCAGGATTGAGAGGGTGGCAATACCTGCCGCTACCGCGATAAGTATGATTTGTAGCAGATTGCCCTCAAGAAACGGATTGATCAGGCTTCCTTGCGGGATCATGGCGGCGAGGATTTCGATGAACGCTGGCGGACCGCTAGTGGCAAGTGCACTGTCTGCAGAGGCTAGGGTCGTTGCGAGTAATTGAGGATCCACGAGGGCAGTGGCGTATGGCATGAACAGTGTGGCAAATGCAGTCCCTACGCTCACGGCTAGTATGGTGGTGCAGGTATAAGTAATGATTGCGGTTAGGCCGATGCGCTTTACCGCTTTAAGGTCGCTGTTGCTGACGATTCCGACAAAAACGGAGAAGGCCACGACTGGTGGCACTAGCAGATTGATTAATACTAGGAACGCCGTTCCAAATGTAACAGTGATGGCGTTGAGATTGGTTGCGGCTCCTGGAAACCAACCGAGATCGAAGGATGCAAAACCAATTAATAGAGCTACAAGCATGGCGACTAGAGCCTGCTTCCATAACTGAATTGCGATCATCCATCGAACGATGACGTAGAGCTGTTCAGGAAACCCGCCGATGAGACCTGTTAATGGATTTCCATGGGAAGGTGGGGGCATGGCTAGTCCAGTCGGAGAAATGACAACGGTTCAGAAGGTGTGAATCTTTGAAAGTCCCAGCTCTGAGTGAGCGCTTAATCTAACCTTGTCGAACAGGATGGTCAAGGCACGGTAGCATGACAATGCTCTTGGGGTTGACCAGTGACGTTCTAGTGGGAATGGATCGGCGGAGGGCTAGTGCTAGTGGAACCGATGGTGGAAATTGAGAGGATTCTGCAGCGCTATTGACACGGGTAACACAAGAGTAACTGTCACTCATGCTGACTCAGGACGGTCGATGTGTTCGGATGACGTAGATGAGCAATCTGTAAGTTACTATGCAGAAGCCGGAAGAGGGCAGAGGGTAGGTACAAAGGCGCTGGCACGACTCTGGTCAGGCAAAATTTTGTTTAAATGACTCTTTTTTTAGCACGTGAGGTTCGAAATGTATCTTTTGTCTTTGAGGCTCATGGTGACGGTATTGGGGCTTGTGGTGGCCTTACCTGTTCAGGCCGATATTACGAGGCTGGTGGTGGAGCACCGGCTGCCGATTGGCTCCAATGGATACGAAGAGTTGTCTGGGCGCGCTTATGGCGAAGTGAACCCTAGGCATCCATTGAACGGTATCATCACCGATTTGGAACTGACTCCACGGAATTCTCAAGGATCAGTGGAGTATGTGTCGACATTTACCATCCTCAAGCCTGTCGATATGTCTCAGGCCAGTGGTGTGTTGCCGTATGTCGTGCCAAACCGGGGCCGTGTCAACCTGAGATCAGGTGGGTTTTTCGAGGATGCTAGACGTCAGGGCCAGGTCCTTGTTGCGAGTGGGTGGCAGGCTGATCTTGCACCAGTAGAGGGTCTGGAGACCCTGGAGGTGCCGGTGGCTAGGCATGCTGATGGGTCGACTATCACCGGTCCAGTACTGGCTCGTTTTGTCGATATGCCACCCGACACAATGACCTTGCCAATCGTGCGAGGGCGGATGGTTGGTACGGCTGACCCAGCTAGTCTCGATACGAGCTTGGCAACGTTGACCCGTCGAGCCTCAGAAGGCGGCGTCGTAATCCCGATACACAGTGATGCATGGGCGTTTGCGGATTGTGGTTCACGCGTATTTCCGGGTTTGCCAGATCCGAGAAAGGTGTGCGTCGCCGGTGGCTTTGATCCGGGCTACCTATATGAACTTGTCTACACTGCTAAGGACCCAAAAGTTCATGGGATAGGATTTGCCGCCACCAGAGATCTGGTTGCTTACCTTCGGCACGGTCGTGGAAATGACCCAGAGGGTGATCACATCCTGCAGAGGAAGATCACTGCTACGGTTAGTCAGGGCAATTCCCAGTCCGGTACGTTTCTCCGGAGTTTCATTCACCTAGGTTTTAATCAGGATGAGGCTGGGCGAATTGTGTTTGATGGGAGCAATCCACATATTGCCGCTCGACTTTTGGCCATGAATGTTAGATTCGCGGCCCCCAGTGGTGCAGCTGGCATGTACGAACCCGGGAGTGACGGCATTGTGTGGTGGTCGTCCTATATCGACGAAGCTAGAAGCTTGGGGAAGGGGTCGCTCCTTGGTCGATGTATGTCTACAGGGACCTGCCCGAAGATTGTAGAAACATTCGGTTCAGCAGAATTCTACAACTTGCGTGCTTCTCCAATGTTGGTTGGTACTGGGGCAAGATTTGATATCCCGCTTCCCTCAAACGTGCGGCGATATTACTTTCCTGGAGTGCGACACGGTGGTGGCCAAGGTGGATTTGACACAACATTGGACAGGGATGATTGCTGTGAGTTACTACCGAATCCTAATCCCTCCAGGTATGCCATGCGAGCCTTGAGGACAGCTTTGATCGAGTGGGTCGTTAAAGGGACCCAGCCACCGCCGAGTCAATATCCTAGACTCGACCGGGGGGAATTGTCCTCGCCAACCCGCCTCACATTGGGATTTCCAACGATACCTGGCGTGCCATTGCCAGATGGGGTCTTGGTGCCGTTATTTGAATATGATTACGGGAAGGAGTTCGATTACCAGGACCTGTCTGGTGTCATCACGATTCAACCTCCTCCCGTTCGGCAAGTCTTGCCGACGCTGGTGCCAACAGTCGATGCCGATGGGAATGAAACAAGCGGTGTTGCCAGTGTGCTTCATCAGGTTCCCTTGGGTACCTACACCGGTTGGAACACGATTCGGCAAGGGTTCTACAAAGGCGAGATCAGGAGGAATGCAGGTGGATATATTCCGTTTGCTCGCACTAGAGCCGAGCGTTTGGTCAAGGGTGACCCCAGGCCATCTCTTGAGGAACGCTATGGTAGCCACGAAAACTACGTAGCTCATGTCCGCGTCGCTGCTGAACGTTTGGTAAAAGGGCGATATTTGCTTCAGGATGACGCAGAACGTCTCATCAATGAGGCTGAGGCTAGCCTGGTGCTGAAGTAGCCAAGGGGGAGCTGCGTTGCAGACTCCTCTTGGCATTGCTCGTGCAATTGGTGTCTGGGCAGTGGTCGGCGTGGTGCCGGTCAAACTCTTACGATGCGGTTGTCACGAGGAAGGAACTCTGCGAGCACGGGTCTGCTGTCTATCTGCGACGAAAACTCGATGTCTGCCTTTAACCCTAGCTGGATCAGGTTTCGGCCTCCCTCTGTCTGTTGGAGTCGCTGAACCAGTGGAGTGTTCTTGTCTTCATCAAAAGAACGAAGAGCTTCGACCGTGGCTCTGTTGAGGGTCGGCGAGGACCGGACATTGTCCAAGATACGGCGGGTTAAGGCTCCAGCGAAAAGGATATCCTCACCCGTGACTTTGCCATCTGTTCCTGCGCAGACGATGTGAAGAGGGCGCTCGAATGAGCGAAGGTGGAGTGCAAGATGACTGAGGTTCAAGAAAGCTCCGACAAAAATACGGTTTGCTTCTTTGCAGCGGAGAAGTGCTCCAGTTCCATTGGTTGTTGTAAAGGCCACAGACTGTTGTGACAAGGGACGCTCTAGATAATCTGCTGGCGAATTCCCGTATTCGAAACCTGGAATGGGCAATCCCTGGCGCTCCCCGCCTCGTAGTGTCCCGGAGAAATTGAGGGCCATGGTGTTGGCTTCATCGATTGACTTACATGGGATTACAGCTCTGGCGCCATTTGACAATGCCGTAATGATGGTTGTTGAGGCACGGAGAATGTCGACGACGATACTGACTGAGTCGGTCACTTCGCCAAAGGCCATCGCACGAGCGACACAATGTGTGTGAATTTCAGGGATCATCTCTTGAACTCACATCTCGAGCGATCGCCACAGGTACCAAGAGGCGATGCTCCGGAAGGGACTCCACTGTAAAGCCAGTGCTTCGTAGTCTTGCGAGGTAGCTGATGTGGGTAGGTTGTAATGAGTGGCGACGGCCTTGCGGAGCCCAAGGTCGCCAGATGCAAATACATCCAAACGGCCTAAACCAAACACCAGGAACATTTGTGCCGTCCACTTGCCGATACCGTTGACCTCTACCAGCGTTGAGATGATGCTCTCATCGTTGGGATTTCTGGCAATGCTTCGAAAGTTCAGTGTCCCGTTGAGAGTCAACTCGGTTAAGTGACGAAGGTAGCCTCTTTTCTGCCGTGACAGTCCGATCGTTTTGAAGTCTGTGTCGGATAGTGCTGCCACAGTCCTTGGGGATAGGTGTCGGTTGCTAAGTGATCTCTGGAGTCGTTTTCGGATAGTTTTGGCGGCTTGAACAGAGATTTGCTGAGAGATAATCGAACGAACAAGGACGGAGTAACGGGCTCCCTGTAGGTGCAATTGGCAATCACCCACTTCTCGGATCAGTTGTCCCATGACGGGGTCAACGTTTGAGAGGTGCGCACAGGCCTCGAGTAAGGTTGCTGGTAAATGCTTGGGCATCTGTGTTGTTAACGGTGCCGACTGTGGTCTAGATCCTAGTCGGAAACTTGTTTCTCCTACAGGGGCCAGGTGCTTGGAGTGGGTTTAGAGCTGTTTGTCGTGCTGGGTGAGATGACCCTCGTGGGTTGAGAATGTCTTGTTTAGTTCTACCCGAAGACTCAGCGGCAAGGTATTTGGGCTTCCTTATGGAGTAGAGTTGTCACAAGAATTGGCGATGGTGGACTTAGGTTGTTCACTCCATGGCAAGACTTATAGTTGGCCCGAGCGGGATCTGTGAAATTCGGCTGATGGGTTCAAGAGTTGCAGGGTCTGTAGGGTTTTGCACTCTTTAGGACTCATGAGAGAAAGCTGGACCAGGGCCGGTGTGAACAAGGGGGAGGGAACAGAACATGCAAGGTGCGAGTCGGAATGACGTAGGGCTAGTGCTGGCATATGTTTGCCTTCTGAGTGTCCCTGTGTCCGCGCAGTATGGGGCCACCAATGGTGAATGGCGAAGTTATGGTGGGGATCAAGGCGGGACGAAATATTCATCCCTTACAGAGATCGATGCGACCAATTTTCAGCAACTCGAGATTGCTTGGCGGTGGCAATCGGCCGATGGCTCCCTCGACTTGGAATCATTGCGCGAGAGGGAACCTCGGACGTCCATAAGAGGGTTTCAGGTCACACCCCTAATGGTTAGCGGTAGGCTGTTCTTGTCGACCGCCATGTACCAGGCTGCTGCGATTGATGCTGGAACTGGTCAAACCTTGTGGGTGCACGACCCGGAGGTTTATCTGGAAGGGGCTCCAACCCACGGCTATGGGTCGCGTGGGGTGGCATACTGGACCGATGCGGACAGTGGTGAAGAGCGTATTTTCTGGGGCACCAGTGAGGGCTACCTTTTGGCCGTTGACGCAAAGACAGGGGCCCCGGTGCTAGAGTTTGGTGACAACGGACGCGTTGATTTGACTGAAGGAGTTCCTCGGGCGGAACGTGGTGACACGAACTACCGTGGTCGAAACTTACTTCAGGTGAAATCGCCACCGGTGGTCCTCAGAGATGTTGTTGTCACCCCGACGATTATTTCCGATTTTGTCATCCGTAAGGAAGCTCCACCGGGTTGGTTGAAGGGGGTTGATGCCCGAACAGGAGATACGAAGTGGATGTTCAGAACGGTGCCGCAGGCTGATGATTTTGGTGCCGATACTTGGTTGAATGAGTCATGGAGATATTCGGGAAATGCAAATGTGTGGCCACCCATGAGTGCCGACGAGGAGACAGGCTATGTCTTCCTTCCGGTGGGCACGCCAACCAGTGATTACTATGGTGGGCATCGCCTGGGTGACAACCTCTTTGCAGAGAGCCTTGTCGCGGTCGACATGGAGACAGGGCAGCGCATGTGGCATTTTCAGGCCGTTCATCACGGAGTGTGGGATTACGATTTCCCGGCGGCGCCGACATTGGTTGATGTCTCGGTTGGCGGTCGGTCGGTAAAGGCGGTTGCTCAAGTCAGTAAGCAAGGATTTACCTATGTGTTTGATCGTGTGACCGGCGACCCAGTTTGGCCAATTGAAGAGCGTCCTGTTGAGATTGATACGGATTTGGAAGGAGAGGTCCTTTCTCCGACCCAGCCGTTTCCTACGAAGCCGCCACCTTTTGAGTATCAGGGCATCAGTGTTGACGACCTTGTCGACTTCACCCCAGAGTTGCGGGCGATGGCGATTGAGGCGGTTCAAAATTTCAGGTTGGGTCCACTTTTTACCCCACCGATGCTAAGTCGAGACGGTGGTCTACAAGGTACGATTCAACGGCCTCATATCGCCGGGGGGGCAAGCTGGAGTGGTTCGGCGGCCGATCCAGAGACGGGAGTCCTGTATGTCCCTTCGGAAAATCGTTTCTCGGTGTTGAAGTACTACACACCAGACCCAGCAGAGGGAGGCAATTTGCGGTACACCCAATCGGAGTTCAACAGCGGGATCCAGCCCCAGATGCCCCAGGGGCTTCCGCTTCTGAAACCGCCATATTCGCGTATGACCGCCATTGACCTCAACGAGGGAGCCCATGTGTGGATGCAGCCAAATGGAGATGGTGACCGCCTGCGGAACCATCCGCGACTGCGAGACCTCAATTTGCCCCCGCTCGGTGGAGAGGGGCATGGAGGGCCTTTGTTAACTAAGACGTTGCTCGTGAGTGCGTTGTCGGCAGGTGGTTCAGATGGTGGACCGAGACTAGTTGCTCGGGATAAAGCAAGTGGAGAGATTGTTGGTTCCTTGGACTTGCCGGCTGGAGCGATAGGTACGCCGATGACCTACCTTCACGAAGGGAGGCAGTACATAGCTGTAACCGTCGGCGGAGAAGTCCCTGAATTGATCTCCTTGCGACTGCCTTAAAGAGAAGAAGTACACGGAATTCTCGGACTGGCTGTGCCACCAAGCCGCCATTCGCTACTAACTGAGACTATCGGCGTCGTTCGGATAGAGAACGGCGTAGTTCTGTCTTAGGATGAGTGGCGAAGTTATGGGAGTCTTGGAGGTCTTTGGGTCAGTTGGGTCTCGGTTCCCTCGTCGTCGGGTCAATGACAGAGCTGACTTCCGAGATTGAGTTGGCTGGGAACTTGCCAAGCTTAGCGTGTTCCCGAATTAGTTCTTCACTGGGTGCGATGTATACGCAGTAGACTTTATCGTCAGTCACATAGCTGTGTAGCCACTGGATGTCGGTGCCGAGGTGTTTCAGGACTTGGCACGAAGTGTCAGCGACCCCATGTAACTCCTCTGGGGTTAACTGTCCAGCCCCTGGAATTTCTCGCTCGATTACGTATTTCGGCATAAGTAGTGCTTTCTGTTTTGAAATGGCACTCTCGATGTGGCGATGATGCCGGTCTAGATCTGATGTCCCTATCAATTAAAAGGTTAAGGCCAGAGACTGGCCGGCCTGTCTGGCCAGTCTCTGGTGGGAAGCTGTAATTTCTACCCCAAAGCCGTTTCAAGGAGGACCAGCAGGCGACTCCACGCTCTTTCAGCCTGAGCTTCGTTGTAGACCGCTGAATCTGGAGGACACCACCCATGAAGGGTGCCCTCGTAGACCTCTATTTCTGCTGGTAGGCTAGCCGATGCGTAAGCATCCCGAAGGATATTCTTGGCGTCTGGGTTATTTTCGTCGTCGTTGGCAGCCACGCAGTGCAGCATGTGAGCCGTTGTGTCAGGGATCAGGCGATGGGGACTATTGTCGGCATCAGTGGCCAACCCACCACCATGGAAAGTGGCACCGGCTCCAAGGCGATCTGGTACCGCGGCCACTGTACGCATGACCATGGGCCCACCCATGCAGTAACCTGTAGTTCCCATTTTTCGGTTCGTATCCACGGCTGCCTGCTGGTCCAAAAACCCGACGAAAGCTCGAGCATCGGTAAAGTGGGTGTCCGCATTAAGGTTGCGGGCCATTGGCAGGACAATCTCGCGAGTTTCAGGCTGTCCAAATGTAGCGCCCTCTTCGACGACTGGTGACCGTGCGTCACGATAAAACGGATTTACAACCAACACGGAGTAACCAGACTGTGCCAAGCGCATGCCCATTGCTCTTTTGGCTGGCCTGAGCCCGAGGATGTCCGGCCAGACGAGAACGGCCGGATGCTGGCCACTGGCTGGATGGACAAAATAGCAGTCCGCTACACCATCTGGAGTGGTGATCTCTATATCCGTTTCTGTAACAGCCTGCGCGTTGGCTACCGGCGGAAACATTACCGCCATGCCGGCGGCGGCAGACAGTTTCCCAAACTGGCGCCGGGTCATACCTGAACGGCGAAGGAAATCGTCAGCATCTTGTTGAGTGAGTTCGTCGCACATAGTTTTCTCCTCTGGCTGGGTTTACTCGTGTCCACTAAACCAACTTTTGAGCCAGCTTGGGACAAGTCAAAGATCTTGTTACTTGAGGGCTGAGTAGTCTGTTGCGCTTAGCATGAATACGTTGGCGTCGACCGGGACGGGATATTTCTCTCGTAGGGCCGCCCACTCCGGGTCAGCTCTAAATGCGTCCCAGACTTCTGTCCGGTGGGCACGGTTACGATAGGCCAGCATCCAGACCAAGGTGTTGGGATTGTCGAGGTTCTGCCAAACCGCTACGATTTCCGCGCCATGTTTCTCGAAAATAGCGACCTCTTTTTCACGGAAGCGCTGATGTAACTCGTCGATGGCTCGGTCGTAATCACCGCCGCCGTCTCGTGCGGTGTCTGCTGTGTACATCCGGATCTCGAAGCAGCGGGAGTCTGAGGCGACGTTTGTCGACAGCTCGTTGGATAGATCGCCAGATGGGCCGCAAGGAGCCGGGCTTGATTGTGTGTAAACCGTGGTACTTAATCCACAGCCCACCAACATGGTGAGAATAGCCTTCTTCATAGTGTTTCCTTCTCTAGACGCGATCAGAAGTCGCGAAAATGGTGTCCGTCTCCGCCGTGGACCTACATTGTTCTAATTTCTATCGGGCCATTATATTGAAGTAGAGCTTTTCCGGGAATAGCTTGCTCACGTCGGATCTTCGCTTTGACGCAATGATTGGGAATTGGGATGTTGTGATACCTAATCTTCAGGGACAAGTTGCTATGGCAGCGCGAACGCCAAAATTGTGCTAGATGCGACTACCCCCACGTACTGTGTTCCATTTATTTCATATGTTAGAGGGCTAGAACGAAGCGTTCGACCTGCGTCGTGATGGAAAAGTTGCTCACCCGTTCCGGCGTGGAATGCATAAAACCCGCCGTTCTCTGTCCCCTGAAATATCAATCCTCCTGCAGTGGCCAAACTCCCGCTTGAAGCCCCGAAAGTAACTGCAGGGAGGACCTGTTGCCAGATGTCTCTTCCCGTTGCTGGCTCGTAGGCGGTCAGTGTGGTTGTGGGTGTGTATGAGGGTATTCGACTGATTTCAGTGAAATTCTTTTGGTGGCCCCCGCCTTCGCCTAATTTCAGACTGTCACCTAGTGGTTTAACGAGTAACGAGACCCCTGCATTCTTGCCAGTGATATACAGGAGACCAGTTTGGGGGCTGAATGAAGGGGAGCCGAAGCTGGAGCCTCCGTGGGCGACGATGTAGTGCTCGTTTGTCGAGTAAGGTGTGTACATTTGTCGAGCCTGTGTCTGCAACTCTGGATCGTTCAGGTCGAGATATGTTGCACAGAATGGTGCAAGGGGGACGCCCCTGGCATTATGGGGAATCGGCTGTGTGGGATAGACCACCTCACCTGGAACGTTGGTTTCGGTTGGGACGAGAGTTTCGACCATGGGGTTGATCGGTTCCCCGGTCTCTCGGTGCCAGAGGTAGAGCAAGCAGTTTTTTCCAGCGGCGCCGACTCCTTTGATGAGTTGACCGTTATGCTTGATGTCGAAGAGCACTGGACCAGTCACGTTGTCCCAGTCCCAGAGGTCGTGATGGATCGTCTGGTAATGCCACCTTAGGGCTCCTGTTTCAAGATCGAGAGCGATCGTTGAATTCGTGAATAGGTTAGCTCCAGGTCGAGCAGACCCGTCATAGGGGGGATTGGGATTCGCGGTGTTGAAGTAGAGTAGGCCCAGTTCCGAATCTATGGCGGGTTGTGTCCAGATGCCTGCCCCGACCCGCTTGCCGTCGCCCCATGTTGGGTTAGCGAGGTCCCAACCCTCGTCTTGGGGGCGTTGTGGGATGGTATTGAAGACCCATTTGATGTCCCCGGTTGTAGCATCGGCGGCAACTACTAGCCCACCGGGGATATTGCCTTCGGAAATAGCAGAACCGACATAGAGTGTGTTGTCGTGATATGCGGGCGAGCTGTTGATCCTGTAATTAAGCGATGAGGCGTCAAAGCCCGGTGGATAGGTGTCCGGATACTTCTTTTCCAGAGCGAGCCCGAAGATCGGAAGGACACCTCCAGTGCCAAAGGTCTCGACTAGTTGCCCGGATTGGGCGTCGGTTGCGACGAGCTTGTCGCCGTGGTACGTGTAGAGGGTGCCAGCAGCAAAAAGGGGGCCACGGACCGGTCCACCGGGAAGGCCATTTACCTTGAGCGACCAGATGGATTGGCCGGTTTCTGCGTTGATAGCCAATATGGTTGAGCCGGCGTGCAGGTACATGACACCCTTGACAACGAGCGGAGTGACTTGGCCAACGTTGAGCCCAGGCTCGACGTTGAACCTCCATCGCGGCTGAAGTTCACTGACCGTGCTGGTGTCAATTTGGTCGAGGTCTGAAAACCGTTGGTTATACGGGTCGAGGTTGTGACTGGCCCAGTCCGTATTAGAAACGGCGGTGCTGATTGTGGGTGGCGCGCCTGTTACGCTCGTTTGAGCTTGCTGCTCGGTGGCCTGTGGTTGGTTACTGTTGGCAACGATGATGAGTGCTACTGCTAGATGGCCCCATTGGCCTTTAAATATTCTCATGGCGTTGCTTCTTCCTTAATCCTGGCTCGAAAAGTCGCAAGTAAGTCTTATCGCAACCATGGCACTATATACCTCTTAGCTCAACAAATTGGGGACTGACAACGGCCCTGTGAGCGATAAACCCCAGAACATAGGTCACTGCATGCCTTCGATGCCATCTGAGCAGGCCGAGAACCAAGTGGTGCGATTGTTGCCCACCCAGGCCGCCTGCCTAGTCGGTGTGTGTGCGCTGTGGCTCGGCAGTTTCGGGTTGTTAGAGGCTGTTCGGCTGCACCTAGCATTCCAGTGGTCTTTTTTCGGTGCGAGCCTGTTGCTTCTACTCTGGGCGGGTGTGCTATTTAGCTCGGCGCAGGGGGCGGGCCGTACTTTTGAGTTGAAGGTCGCTCTACGCAAACAGCACTTTGTGCAAGCCTTGGCGCAGGGACTCTTTTTCCTCTACTGGGGATGGTACTGGAGCCCTCTCTACGACTCCGCCTTCCTAATCTTAGCCCAGTTGGTGTTCGCCTACGGCTTTAACATGCTTCTTTGCTGGTCACGACGGGACCGTTTTATCCTCGGGTTCGGACCTTTTCCTGTCATTTTTAGTGTCAATCTGTTTCTCTGGTTCAGGGATGATTGGTTCTATTTGCAATTCTTGTTGGTGGCGTTCGGATTCTTGGTGAAAGAGCTGATCCACTGGAGTAGGGATGGACAGCGTGTCCATATCTTTAATCCGTCTTCGTTTCCACTCGCGGTCTTTTCACTAGCCTTAATTCTTACGGAGAATACCGAAATTACATGGGCTCAGGACATTGCGACATCGCAGTTCTATCCGCCTCACGTTTATCTCGTCCTGTTTCTAGTGGCACTGCCTGGGCAATATTTCTTCGGTGTGGCCTCGATGACACTATCCGCAGTAGTGGCCACATATGTGTTCGGGTTGATCTATTTTGGAGTAACAGGAGTCTACTTTTTTTACGACTCCTATATTCCGATTGCCGTTTTTCTAGGGATGCATTTGTTGTTTACTGATCCCTCCACTGCGCCGAAAACGGAACTAGGTCGCTTAATGTTTGGGATCCTTTATGGGTTAACTACGGTGGGGCTCTATTCCTTGCTCAGCCAGGCTGGTGTGCCCCCGGTCTACGACAAGCTGTTACAGGTGCCTGTGCTGAATTTATCGGTCCAATTACTAGACCGGTTGGGTCGCTCCAGCACTCTTCGGCGATGGCAGTTTAAGCCTGGATTCTTGTCCTGGGGAGGCTACAAGGCCGATGCAAGCCGGCCTGGTTTGGTTTGCCTCGGGATTTGGCTGCTGGTGTTCACGGGGATGACGGCTGCTCGGGCTTTGGGAGATGAGCATCCTGGACAGTGGGTGCCGTTCTGGCAGAAAGCCTGTCGTGACCAACGACCAGGCGCTTGCCGATACCTGACGGATATGCAGCGGAGGTTCTGCGATAGCGGTTCTGGTTGGGCTTGTAATGAGGCTGGGATTCTTCGCTCTACATGGCCCCACCCCATCACAGAGAGGCCCTGGATTCGCCTTGCAGAGGTTAGAGCCTTGCTACAGCAGGGTTGTGACTTGAGCTTTGAGGCGGCCTGTGTGAACTTAAAAGGAGCTAATGATGAAGTTGGTCAATTCCAACAGGATCTTCCGACCTTGGTGGATTGGCCCATTGTGCTGCGTGGTACCAAAGGTCCACTTGAGAATCTTTCGCCTTCAGGACTCTACGCGCGGGCGTGTAGCCAAGAGTGGCCAGAAGCATGTGGTTGGGAAAATGGTGACGACTGAGTTAGATAGCGGGCTTGTCCCTTGTGGCTTTCGGTTGATATGGTTTTGACAGTCTGAGCCTGGGCCCGTATAGTTCGGATAATTCGAAAAGAAGAGCCTTGAGGCGGCAGGGGATAGGGGTGTCGTGTTGTGCCCCCGAGACCAGTCGCGACCTTGGAGGTATTGAAATGATGCGGCGACTGCTCGAGTCATGCGGTGCGGCAACTGTGATCGCAGCTGTGATGTTTTTGCTGGCCACTGGACACCTGGGAGGGCAAGCGCCGAATTCCACTCCCTGGGGACACCCTAATTTAGAGGGCATCTGGTTAGATGTTTACGATACACCGTTCGAACGGCCGGTCGAGATAGGTGAGAGGGAGCTTGCTACGATAGAAGAGCGGACTAGGCGAGACGAGGCTCGGATGATTAATCCGGGACGAAATGCGCGAGGCGAAGATGGACGCCGAGACGTAGCGGGAGCCTACAATGCTGTCTACACATCAGCGAAACCAGCTGGTCCACGTACCTCGCTCGTTGTGGACCCAGGGAATGGCCGGCTTCCTTCTCTGACGCCGGAAGCCCAGCGAGATATCGAAATCCAACGAGACTGGCGTTTGATGCTCCTGCGGAATACAGAGACCTGTCGATCAGGCGCTAGGGGTTGTGTCGGTGGAGAATACGGTCCGCCATCCCCTCGAAGGTTCGACGTTGCGCCCTTCTACAATACGGGTCGTATGAATCGTCATGATGGTCCAGAGGACCAGAGCTTAGGGGATCGCTGCATGACCGGTCGGACACCAGATTTCAATGGGTTTCGTCGCATCGTGCAGGGGGATACTTCGGTAGCTATCGGTTATGACACAGGACAGGGGCAGGGGTTTCAGCGTGTTGTTTATTTAGGTGGTCGTCACCCGGATAGTGAGATTACATTACGTCATGGGGATTCACGTGGACGATGGGAAGGCGACACCTTGGTTGTCGAGACGACTAACTTCTCGCCGAAGTTTCCGTTTCGTGGCTCGGGTCAAAATCGGAGGCTTGTTGAACGGTACACCCGAATAGACGAAGACACGCTCGACTATGAGGCGACGATTGAGGATTCCACCGTGTGGACGGCTCCATGGACAATCCGGCAGGAATTGAAACGACAGAGTGACGAACAGAATCGAATCTACTATGAGCCCCGATGCCACGAAGGAAACTATGGTCTGCCTGCTTTGCTTGTTGGCAGACGTGTTGATGAGCAGGCATTTACAGAAGGACGTGGACCGAATCCGTTTTCCTTGGACACTGCGACCTGTGTAGGTGGTCTTCAGGATTGAGTCTAGCTAGCAATGAACTTTGGCAGCTCGTTGAAGTAAAGGAGCGATGATGGGAAAGTGGTTCAAAGGCTCGAAAGTCTTGACGGCAATTACTGCGGCCACTCTCGGTGCAGTGGTGTCCGTCGCGGTATCTGGCATAGCCGGCCAAGGGCAAGTTGAGTTTGAGCGTCCGGCGGTAACCCCCGATGGTAGGCCGAATTTTAACGGCGTATGGCAGGCTAACAACGAGGCGCATTGGGACCTCGAAGCACATGAAGCACTTCCGGGCATGGTGATGCAACAGGGCGTTTACTCATATGAGTATGCTAGGGTGCCGGCGGCGCCTGTCCTGGCTCTTGGTGCCGCGGCTGGTGTGCCTGGTTCACTTGGGGTCGTGCAGGGGGACGGTCGGATTCCGTATAAGCCTGAAGCACTTTCCCTTAAAGGGGAAAACGCTGAAAATTGGATCGATCGGGATCCGGAACTGAAGTGTTATCTGCCAGGTATTCCACGAGCCATGTATATGCCTTATCCCTTTCAAATTGTTCAGGGCACGAACAAGATTCATATGACGTTTGGGTTTTCGAACGCAGCCCGCGTCATCCACCTGGACGAGGTCGACCTGCCCCCAGACTACACCTACATGGGGCATTCGTTAGGTCGATGGGAAGGAAACACCTTGGTTGTTGAGGTAACTGAGTTCAATGGGAAAAATTGGCTGGATAGGGCTGGGAATTTCCACAGTGAAGGCTTGCAGTTAACCGAGCGTTTCACAGCACTGTCGTCGGATGCCATCTGGTACGAAGCAACCTTCAACGATCCCGACACTTTCACGGAGCCCTGGACTATAGCAATGCCCCTTTACCGGCGGCTTGAGCCCAACGCTACCGTGTTGGACTATCCATGTATCGAGTTTGCCGAAGAATTCATGTACGGGCATCTTCGCCGTGAGCAACTGGTCAAAAGATGGGAGGGTGAGACCATGATTGTGGAGATCACCCGAAAGGTTCCTCCTGGTGATCGGCTGCATGAGTGGTATCGCAGGTAACTGATGTTTGATCTGAGAGAAACTAATAATTCAAGGAGATTGCAAGCGATGGGTGCTAAACGAGTGATCGGAAGCGTGGTCGCGGTCGTCGCGATTTGTGTTTGTCTCGCTGGAGCCACTGCTCCGGTGGCCGCTCATCATGCGTTTGCGGCCGAATTCGATGCGGACCGACCCGTCGAGTTCAGTGGCACGGTTACGAAGGTGGAGTGGGTCAATCCACACGTCTGGATACATTTGGACGTGGACATGGACGATGGCACCCAAGCGAATTGGGCGTTCGAAGCCGGTACTCCGAACGTACTCTTTAGGCGTGGTTTCACGCGACGGTCATTACTGCCCG
Source organism: Acidobacteria bacterium UBA2990 (assembly GCA_002347025.1). Lineage (GTDB taxonomy): Bacteria > Acidobacteriota > Vicinamibacteria > Vicinamibacterales > UBA8438 > UBA2990. The sequence continues at coordinate 16,000 of DEAE01000031.1, read as the reverse complement.
GGACAGCCGTCCTTGTCGATGGTTATCAAGCCAAAGACGGCACTAATCGCGCGAATGGTCGGGATATTACGTTGGATGACGGAACCAAGTTGTTCCTTGGGTCTTCGGGAACCGGGGCGCCGTGGGAATTGGCCAGGCCAGGTGTCGACACCGCTGACCCGCGGTAAGAGTCTGTTGGTCGGGTGTAGGGTAGGGCTGCCTGGGCCTGGATCTGATTATTTGGGTGGTGGGAGCTCAGCTGATCCTGAACCGTCGGTGTCAACCCCTGTATGTAGGTCCTGTCAGTGGGCAGTACCATTCTCGTTAGCGTCTTGGGGCTTCACTCGCAGGTGTCTGGTGGGATCCAGGGACACACAGACGGTGTTGCACCGGAGCGAGGGACCGGCCGGCAGTCGACATCCGAAAGGGGCCTTGATGTGCTCTACCTCGCACCGCCACCACCTGTGGTGGTATCCAAGGAAAACGGGTCTGGCCCGCGGCCGGCGGAAAATTCCTCCTCGCGAAGTCGTGCGCCGATGAACATCGCTGCGAGCCCATAGTTGCCTTCATGGCAGCGGGGTTCGTAGTAGATCCGGTTTTGTTGTTCGTTCTGTCGCTTCAACTCTTGCCGAACAGTCCATGGTGCAGTCCAGACTGTTCGGTCTTCGACCGTCACCTCGTAGCTAAGTGTCTCGGCGTCGATTCGGCTGTAACGTTCAGTAAGTTTGAGGTTGGTGCTTGAACCTCGAAACGGAAATTTTTGAGAAAAGTTGGTCGTTTCGACGACTAAGGTGTTGCCCTGCCAGCTGCCACGGGAGTCGCCGTGGCGGAGATGGACCCGGCTAGAGGGATGGTTCCCGTTCAAGTAGACAATGCGTTGGTAGCCCTGTCCTTGCCCTGTGTCGTAGCCGATTGAGAGGGAATCCTCCCCTTGAGTAATGCGCCGGAAACCATTGAAGTCTGGGGTTGTGCCAAGCATGCATCTGTCGCCGAGGCTCTGGTCTTCTGGACCGTCGTGGCGGTTCATTCGCAATGTGTTGTAAAAAGGGGGAACCGAGAATCGGCGCACAGATGGCGTGCCGTAGTGTCCGCCCTCGCAGGCTGCCGCACCCTGCTCGCAAGTGGGGGTGTTCCTCATGAGCATGACCCGCCAGGCTCGTTTGTTCTCATTGGCTCTTCGAGCCTCTTTGGTAAGACTGGGAATACGTCCATTCGGCGGGTCGACCACGAGTGAAGTACGTGGGCCCGTCGGTTTAACAGAGGTATAGACAGCGTTGTACGCTCCAGACACATCCTGTGGGCTTCCGGCTGGGCCTCGACGGTCACGACCCGCACTATTTCGAAGAGCTTGGTCTCGAGCGGCTCTCTCCTCTGGGGTCGTGAACTCCCGGTTGCCGAGCTCAGGGGTCCGCTCAAATGGGGTGGCGTAGACATCAAGCCAGATGCCTTCCAGGTTGGGATGTCCCCAGGCTGTAAGCTGGCCGGTTTGGCCGTTCATCGAGACTGTGCTGAGGTGTAGAACTCCCAGGATTGTGACAAAGGCAATCAGCATGGCGAATGATTCCAGTAGGCGTCTTGTCATGTCCCAACCTTTCTACGCTGCTTTGAGCTAACAGTGCCGCTACAAGCGAATGGACCTTTGCTGCATGAGACAGAATCTTGGTCTATCATAGTGCCCCAGCCACTGATCGAACAATAGTATCGATCGGGTCTGGTCGTGGGGTCTGGTTCGAAGGGCAAGGTCCCATTTCTTCTGTTAGTCAAGCAGTTGGGGGGAGGTCAAATGGGTAAGCAAGTCACGATGGCAGCAATGGTGGCAGTGGCGGCTATGACAGGGGGCCCCTGGGCATTGGCTGGACAGGCACCCGAAGGCTGGAGTGTGCCCCGAACGGCCGATGGCCGCCCAGACCTTCAGGGTATCTGGGCGAACGATTCTGCCACACCGTTTCAACGCCCGGATGACTTGGGTGACCGGGCGACACTGACGGACGAAGAAGTGGCGGCTATGCAGGCGTACGCGGTCGAGTACGACCGTGTCGGAGGTGACGCCGTATTTGGGGACACGCCCTTTATTCGGGCGCTGGCCTCGCTTGAACAGCCCGCGGAGGACCGGTCGGCTGGTGGTGGATCTACCCGGCGGTCGACGAGGAGCTACAATCAATTTTGGATGATTGATCGCTGGTTTGATAATCGCACCTCACTAATTGTCGACCCTGTGAATGGACGGCTGCCGGATCGCACAGCTTCGGCCCAGGCACGGGTAGAACGACAGCTGGCAGAACGTAATGAGCCTGGTCCAGATGGTCGCCTGACCTTGGCTCAGGAAGTGGCGTCGGTCGACCCAGCTATCCGCTGTCGTGGTGCTGGTGCGGTATTGAGTGGGCGAGGCTACAACAGTAATTATCAGATTTTCCAGAGTGCGGATTACGTGGCCATCCAAATAGAGATGCACCACGAAACTCGCATCATCCCAATTGGGGATGTGGCACCTGGCGAACCCGGCCCAGTTAGCAATACCGGAAGCTCCGTGGGGCGTTGGGAAGGTGACACCCTGGTGGTCGAAACTACCAATCTCAAACGTGGGGTTAGAGGGTCGACGGTTGATACCAAGATAACTGAGCGGTTTGCCCGGGTAGGCCCAGAAATGTTGCAGTATGAGTACACAATAAATGACCCTGCTACATGGGTGCAGCCTTGGACAGCACGCATGTTTATGCGGCCAGCGCCAGGCACTGGCGTTATCTACGAATTTGCTTGTCACGAGGGAAACTACGCGATGGAACATGCGCTACGGAATGAGCGGTTCCTCGACGCTGACGGCAGGCGGTAGGACGTAGTCTGCCTTGCCAGCAGGGGATGATGCGATACCAAATCGCGGCGGCCGCCGCCGGAGACCTTTGGCAAGTTTCCTGCAGTAGCCGCCTGATGGTTGCTAGAAGCATAGGGCTTCTAGGACTCCAATAGGATTCACACCTGCTTGGCTTTACACCTGACGGAGAAACTCAAGAATTAGCCTGGTGACCTCCTCTGGTTGCTCTTGCTGAACCCAATGACCGGCACCTTCGATCAGGTGTATCCCCCTGAGGTCGGTGCACGCGCTGGACTGCATTTGTTCGAGGGCCCCGGGTCGCTGGTAGATGCCCCAGTCGCTTGTTCCTGATAGGAATAACGAAGGTTGATCGATTGAGCGCCCCGCGAATACCTCAAGGTCGCTGTTGATGCCAGTGCGACCAAAGAGCGAAGACGCGGAGGTGTTGCTTCGGTACCACTGCAATCCCCCTTGGAATCCGGTGCGTTGGTATTCGCTGCTGTAGATTCTAAGTTCTGCGTCTGGTAGCCACGCGCAGGCGGCTATCTCCTTACTAGACGGCATACGAGATGCCACAGTTTCTGCCATTCCTTTGTCGAGTTCCATCACGTAGTAATGAGGGAGGCGGGACAGCTCTGCAGCAGACCACTCTTGGAGCGGTTGTGGTCGGTTGTGGGGCCAGTCGGCGCTCTTCATGTGGTAGTAGGCTCGCAGGAAGGCGTGAACTCCCTGGGGTGCAGACCACATGTTCTCGTTGGCGCCACGCGAGGCGTAGAAGCTTCGGTAGTGTTTTCGCGGTGGGTTCAGGTCGGCAAGATCTTGATAAATGTCAGGGACAGGAGCTGAGGTTGTGGAGTTGGGCGCCTGTCGGGTGGTGTCAAACGGCAGCCTGGCTGTGCCTGCGAAAGGTGCACTCATGAGCACGACAGAATGGAAGATATCTGGCCTGGCGATTGCACACCATGAAGCGACAATTGCACCAAAGTCATGGCCGATGAGATGGGTACGGCGATGGCCGAATGCGGAGACGAGATTCAGCATATCTCTAATCTCGTTTAGTATTCGAAACGGATGCAGGTCGTCATCGTAGGCGACATTAGTGCCGTCGGTGCGACCGTAGCCTCGGAGGTCTGGAGCCATGACGTGGTAGCCACTGGCGGCGAGGCTGGGCATCAACTTCCGCCAACTAAAGGCCAATTCCGGAAAGCCGTGCAGGAGTAGGATGGCTGGTCTTCCTGGATTTTCGAAGCCGGCCTCCAAGACGTGCATACGAAGTCCATTAACGTTACTGACAAATCTAGATCGTAGCCCCTGGGGTAAGACGTTAGGCGGTAATGGGCCCATGGTATTGGCTTGCGTGAGCGTTGATTCCCCGCCTGTAGCAGGGGTCGGTGGCCAGACTGTTGAGGTCAGGCTAACTGAAAGTCCTCCCATTAGCTGGCGACGGGTGATCTTGGAGGTAGGCATAACTGTTCCTTTAGTTCACTGACTGCTAGAACGACCAAACTCGCCTGGTCATTTGACTCCTGAGAATGGAAAGCTTGGGATGTATGACCTATCGGCTGCCTTTCGCCGTGGCGTTGTAATGTCTAGGCTCGATGAGAGTTCGAGTGACCCTAGTTTGCGGAGAGCCATGGCTCTTATCGGTTGTCAGTGGATACTCTTCTCGCTCAAGGATGAGACAGGCGTTGGCCTATGTAGTCTCGATACGGATCGAGAGGCTCAGTATGGCTAGTCCAAACATAAGAACAAAAGGGCCTTCCGAGAGGGTCCAGGACAGCGGCATGTTCTCAAACCAGTCTATTCCCAAAAGGACAACACCGAAGCTTGATGTTACCCAACCCAAGTAGATCAGCAAGGTGCGATATCTTTGGAAATCAAACGAAGTCGCAATTAACAGCCCGCCGAACATGGTGTAAAACGCGGAGGTGGAGCGAGCTAGATAGCCTACTATGGGAGCGGTTGGTAGCTCACCGAGGTCAAGAGCCGCATGAATCGAGGCCATCCAGGGCTCTGGCGCAACTACGAAGACTATTGCGGGAAGCATAGAGCCTCCACCGATACGGAGCAGGAGTCTTAGTGTTCTATGATTCCTCTGAACCGTCTGCATGGAGCTAGTGTACTTGGAATTACGAGACACTGGAGAGATTTTGAGGGGCGAGGCATTCCATGCGTGCAGCGTGTGCCGAATGGGTTGCGATTGAGTTGTGTGCCCAGCTGGTACATAAAAAGCTTGTGATGTAGGCTCCTGTAGGTGACTTTCGGGGCTATGATTACGTTGAGGACACTTGATAGGCTGATCGGCTGGCTGCGGATTTAGCAGCCGGCCATGTTATCGAAGCAAGCCGACTTGACTGGGGGCGTAAGAGGTTGGTCAGAATTTTGTTGGTGATAAGAACGTACTTGGTTGTTTGTGGGCTCTTGGGAACTGTCTGCTGGCCACAGTTGGTCGGTGCCCAGGAACGAACTCCACCGGTATCGGGATCGTCGGCAACGACGCGTCAGATGCTTACCCGGTTTTGTGTTGGTTGCCATAATGATCGCTCTCGTACCGCTGGGCTTGCGTTCGACACGATGGACTTGGATCGCGTGAGCGGCGATGCTGAGGTTTGGGAGCGGGTGCTGGTGAAGTTGCACGCACAGACTATGCCTCCCGGAGGTAGCCCAAGGCCAGACGATGCGACGTATCGTGCAGCGACTTCTTGGTTGGAGCGAGAGATTGACGTCGTCGCTTTGTCGAACCCCCATCCGGGACGAGGAGGGACGTTCCATCGTCTTAACAGAGCCGAGTATCACTCTACCATCCGAGATTTACTCGCTATCGAGGTGGATATTGGCTCCCTGCTGCCTGCAGACAATACCTATGAGCACGGATTTGATAATAATGCCGAGTTGCTTTCGATCTCACCTGACTTGCTGTCGCGTTATCTAGGGGCGGCTCGACGTATTAGTCGTCTCGCTGTTGGTATTCCGCCGGTAGGTCCGTCGGTGACTACCTATCGTGTGCATCCAGGAATGCTGCAGGACAACCAGCAGGACGAGGCTCTATCTTTTGGATCACGCGGTGGAGTCGCGATTCGACACTACTTTCCAGTTGACGGGGAATACACGATAAAGATCCGTCTGCAAAGAAATTTTTCTGACTACATCATAGGATTCTCGGCCCTCCAAGAGCTCGATGTGCGGTTGGATGGAGAACCAGTGCGGCGTTTTCAGGTTGGTAACGCCGAGGCGGTGGGACAGATGGCCCCGTTGAGTTTTTCCGGTAACATCGCCGGTGACTCAGAGTGGGAGTTTTATATGAACACGGGTGATGCCGGCTTGGAAGTTCGATTTCCAGCGAAGGCCGGTCATCGCTTGGTCGGGGTTTCGTTTGTAAGAGGACTGTCTGAGCAAGAGGGCGAACTGCAACCCCGTAACCGAGGATACGGCCGGTTTGTGGATGAGCGTTATGACGAGAATGCAGCTGTTGAACAGGTCGCCATCGGTGGTCCCTATTCAGTTGATGGGCCTGGTGACACTGCGAGTCGGCGTGCTGTCTTTGTGTGCCGGCCAGATGTAGAGGAAGACAGGGCGGATTCGGAGGCTTGCGCCAGGCGAATTCTTACTAAACTGGCACGGAAGGCTTACCGTCGTCCCGTATCGGCAACGGACATCAATGTGTTGATGGAGTTTTATCGGGCAGGGATTGATGGCGGGAACTTCGACGATGGTGTCCAGTTTGCCCTTGAGCGGATGCTTGTTGACCCCGACTTTCTTTTCCGTATAGAGCGAGACCCTGAGGGTATCAAACCTGGGTCGCCCTATCGTCTCAGCGATCTCGAACTGGCATCCAGATTGTCATTTTTTTTATGGAGTAGTGTCCCGGATGAGGAACTCTTAGAGGTTGCGGTCCGCGGTGAGCTTAGCGATCGGACTGAGCTGGAACGGCAGGCTCGTCGGCTGCTTGCTGACGAGAGATCGGGTGCTCTGATTGACAATTTTGTAGGCCAATGGCTGCGACTAAGGAATCTTGATTCTCAACAGCGTGAGTCAGCAGAGTATCCGGAGTTTGATGAAAATCTTCGAGAAGCTTTTCGGCGGGAAACGGAGTTGTTTGTTGAAAGTACCATCCGGGAAGACCGGAGTATTCTAGACCTGCTGGATGCAAATTACACTTTTGTAAACGAGCGTCTGGCTCGGCACTATGGAATCTCGGGAGTCTATGGAAACCGTTTCAGGCGAGTAACCTTCAAGAGTGAAGATCCCCGGGGCGGTTTGCTGGGGCATGGAGGCTTGCTCATGGTGACTTCCCACCCGAACAGGACTTCACCGGTTCTACGAGGGAAGTGGTTGCTTGAGACTGTCTTGGGTGCGCCCCCGCCTGAGCCGCCACCAAATGTGCCAGGATTGCCAGACCGTTCAGAGACAGGGGAACCAGCATCGGTCCGAGACCGTTTAGAGCGGCATCGGGCCAACCCCGTGTGCTCCAGTTGTCACGCGCCGATGGACCCATTGGGTTTTGCGTTGGAAAATTTTGATGCGATTGGAAGTTGGCGTGGCATAGGCGAAGCGGGCCAGCCCATTGATGCCTCGGCCAGAATGCCTAGCGGAGAGACATTTAAGGGGCCAGCAGGGTTGCGGTCGGTTCTTATGGGGCGAAGTGAGGAGTTCGCTGGTACCGTTATCGACAAGCTAATGTCTTACGCTCTTGGGCGGGGGCTTGAGTACTATGACCAGCCCTCGGTCCGGCAGGTCACTCGGAAGGCCGCGCTAGATGGTTTTAGCTGGTCCTCACTAGTGGTAAATATTGTTGAGAGCGTACCCTTCCAATGGAGGCGGTCTGGGGGTAGTGGGTCGACCGAGTTGCCTTAGGTGGCTTTGTTTGGGCGGAGGGTTTATCCGAGGTTAATTTTCTTGACGGGTATTGAGAGTTGAATCCAATGACTATCTTCAAAAGGGCGCTGTCACGGCGGACTGTGTTACGTGGGGTGGGTACAGCGTTAGCCCTGCCACTTCTGGATGCGATGGTACCCGCACTGTCGGCATTATCGAAAACTGCTGCCAGCCCGAAAAAGCGTTTTGGAGCGGTTTATGTGCCCAATGGCATCGCTATGGAGTATTGGACGCCGGTAGAGGAGGGGATTGGCTTTGAGTTGACACCGATCCTGCACCCGCTGGAGGACTTCAAGAATCAAATGACCGTGGTGTCTGGACTTAGGGGGTATTGGACACCCGCCCATGCCGGCGCTTCCACAACTTTTCTAACTGGCGCGGCTGGGGTGGCTGGCGAGACCGCTCCGGTTGCGGGTATCTCGATGGACCAGCTTTTGGCGAGGGAGTATGGTCGGGAGACGGAATTGGCCTCGCTGCAGCTTGCCATTGATAGTAGGGCTAACGCTGGCCAATGCAGTGGAGGACATAGTTGTGTCTATACCAACACGATCTGTTGGCGTAGCCGAACGACGCCTCTTCCGATGGAGAATGATCCGCGACTGGTGTTTGAGCAAATGTTCGGCGACAGTGGTAGCACCGACCCAGAGACGAGGCGCCAGCGCATGAAGCGTGACCGGTCGATTCTTGATTCAGTAACCCATAAGGTTGCAGAACTTCGACGGGAGATCGGGCCTGGTGATAGCCTGAAGATTGATGAATATCTAGAAGGGGTTCGAGATATTGAACGGCGAATTCAAAGGGCTGAAGAGCGGGAAAGCTATGAGGTGCCGTCGGTTGAGCAGCCGGAGGGTATTCCTGCAACTTTCGCTGAGCACGTAAGGATGATGTTCGATCTGCAAGTATTGGCACATCAGGTGGATTTGACGCGAGTGAGTAGTTTTATGCTTGGCCGAGAGGTGAGCTCTAGGACCTACACTGATATCGGTGTGCCGGATGCGCACCACCCACTGTCACATCATGAATACAATCCTGAGAAGATTGCTCTGATGTCAAAGATCAATACCTACCACGTATCTCTATTCGCCGAGTATCTGGCGAAACTAGGGTCTACTGCGGATGGTGATGGCACGCTTCTTGACAACATGTTGATTTTGTATGGCGGTGGTATGTCGGACAGTAACTCGCATAGCCCCCTTGACCTGCCAGTTCTGTTGCTAGGTGGGTGTGGTGGGCAGCTGAAGGGTGGGCGTCATCTTAGTTATCCGGATGACCCGTTGATGCCCAATCTCTTGGTATCGTTGATGACCAAGCTTGGAGTGCCAGTGAACAAGATCGGGGAGAGCGATGGCCGGTTACCTTTAGAGCCGTTGCCGGGGGTCTAGGCTAGGCACGTTGGTGGGTTTTATCCTCAGAGTCTAGCAAGGTAGTTATAGGTCGCCGAGGCCCTTTTTGTTCTTCCCGCAGTCTCCTAGTGGGTAATTTCTCCGAGTGTCCGTAGAAGTTCGATCGTGCTGTTCTCGGCGCTATCCGGTCCATTCGCTAGAGTTAGGGGTGTCTGATTTTCGTCGTTTTCTATATCGAGGTCCGCACCGTTGTCTACCAGTAATTGGATAACGGCGTCGAGTCGACGGGAGGCCGCGATGTGGAGGGCAGTATTTCCTGTCTCATCAGATGCATTCAGGTCTGCACCTTCTGCGATGGCCACACTGGCGGCGTCAAGGATAAGACTTTCGTTTTCGGTCTGGTTTGAGGTGAGGCCGGGTTCGGAACGCCGTCTGGCTCGTATAGCCGCTATCAGTGGAGTGGTCCCGTCTGGCATAACCATGTGTGTATCTGTGCCGTGATTGGCTAGGTTTCGCATAATTTCTGGTTCGGCCCACTGGGCGGCCAGCCAATAGGCCGTCGCGCCTATCACATCATGTTCGAGCACGTAATCCGGGCTATTGCGTCGGCCTGGGCTCCCTCTCTCGATCACACTGTCTGGGTTGGCTCCCTGGGAGAGGAGTTCCTTAACGAGTAGTTGGTCGCCCCGTAGTGTTGCGGTATGCAAAGCTGAGTAACCAGCATCGCTAGCGTTTGCATCGGCACCTTGCCTTAGCAAGAATACAGCGAGTCGGGTGTGGCCGCTATGGGCCGCTATGACAAGGGCGCTAGTTCCACTGAAGGACGTGTCGTTCACGTCGGCACCTTCTGCGACTAAATATGCTGCTGATTCAATGTCGCCAGACCTGGCAGCAAACAACAGAGGAGTAAAGCCTCCTTGGATAACATCGATTACACCAGACGGGTTGAAACCTGCGGTTCTTGTGTGGATTCGTCTGGGTCGAGAAGCTGAACGGATGTGAATATCAGCTCCTAGGTCAACCAATGTTTTTACGACTTCTGGATGACGCTGGGCGACGGCCCACATGAGGGCTGTTTGGCTTCTTGAGTGTTCCTGGGCGTCCAAGTTGGCACCGTGGGCTACCAGTAGCCTGACGGCTTCAGCCGAACCGCTGCGGGCAGCTGTCATCAAGAGCGTTTCGCCTGATGGAAGAGCGGCATTGGGCTCTGCTCCGGCGTCCAGAAGGTTCTTGACCATAGTTGAGTTGCCATTGAGGCAGGCCAGCCAAAGCGGGGTGACTCCGAAGTCATTAACCACGTTGACTAATGCACCACCGCTGATGAGTGAATTGGCCATCGCCTCGTCGTTCCAGTAAGCGGCCCAGTGCAAGGCGGTGGCGCCGTCTGCCTGAGGGACGTTAGGGTCGACCTGTTCGGCAAGCAGGGCATCTACCTGAGCTCGGCTTGGGGATTTTGCGGCATCAAGCAGTCTGGTGTCTTGGGAAGCGGCGCCTAGACTAGAGACCGTCAAGGCGCCTACGATGCAGATTAGGCAGTTTTGTAGGCTCACGTTACTGGTCCTCCGGTTTACCTTGGGGTGCCTCTTCGCAGCGGCCTAAAAGCGGAAGTACCCGGATGGTCTAGACCATTACTATACAGATTATAAATAGCTTTACGGTTCTGAAATGAGGATTAAACTTTCTCACCGGTATTGATAGATGTGAATCCAGATTTAGGTGAATTGCGGAGGAGGATAAAGGGAACCAATCGCACCGTAGGCGATCCCACCACGAAACTGAGGCTTACGCGGCGACGCGACGTGGAGGGCGATGCGATACAGATCGTCGGGATAATTAGCTGAGGATTATGCACCCTTGATAGCTATATCTTGCGGCGCCTCGAAAATTTGCCCGATTGCCCGGTAATTGCCAGGCAGCCCAAAACCACAACGACCGCCCGTTTTCAGGACGGCCGCAAGTGGTTATATATATGTGGCTTAGATGGTGGGCCGCCCGCGGATCGAACGCGGGACACCCTGATTAAAAGTCAGGTGCTCTACCACTGAGCTAGCGGCCCGTTGAGCTGTTGTTACCTTCAACTGAGATTCCAAAAGGCACTGTATCTTAACCTCCGCGGCGTAACGGCCGGTCTATGGCCAGAATACGACGCAGAGTCGGGGTATGTTGATTTCTTTCTGGCCAATAGTGTCGTTAATTAACTGTAACCTGGCTGACTGTGTTGCTCTGGCCGAATGGTTGATTGCTATAACACCGAAGCAGATTCCGTCAGGAGCCCGGATCTTGGGATATTCGAAATAAGTTTGCCATAGAAGATTCCTCCTCAATACGGGAGGGTGCCTATGTGAGGTTAGTGAACCATGATGGGAACCGAAGCAACCATATCCCCCCATTCGAAACGTAGTTGACTGTCTTCAATGCTTAGGGTCAGTTGGTCGGCAGGAATTTCAAGTGTCGAGACGGTCATGGCGGTGCGTCCAAGGTCTCTGCTCTCGTCATATGCTGTGCCCCATTGGCCGGTCTCATTGTTAATGATGAGTTCGGTGGTGTCACCAGTTGTGAGAGTCCATAGTGTGTATTCGCCTGCTGGCACATGAGCCGAGCCGACCATTAAGTCACTGCTCGTGTTGAGGGTTGTTGCTTCATCGGCTCCTAACCTCCACACAGAGCCATCGAGAGGCTCTACGGTGTCTCCGACTGTGCGACCTCGCAAGAATGGACGGCCATAGGTGATGGAGATGCTGGCACTATCGACATCCCAGTCAACTTTAACGTGCGGACTACCGGCCTGGCCTTCGTGAACAGGGGTAGCGACGCCGCCACCCAACATTTCTATCGGGGACGGAGCATCAGGTGACGGGGATACTTCTGTAGGCTCTGGGTCAAGTGCGGTGCCCCCTCCGCACCCAACCATTGCAGTAATGGTGATTCCGAACAGAAGTTGAGATTTCGAATAGCTCATCGAGAATGACTCCAGCGTATTGTTGATATGCAAGATTACAAGAAATCAGTTTTTAGACTTGGCAGCATGATAGCACCTTGAGAACTGACCGGGCGAACACTAGGGATTGTGGAGGGGATCGGAGTTTTGGGTGTGAGGGGAGATGCCTGGGGACTTAACGGGTCCTTGCAATGAAGGACCTCGGAAATAATGATCAGCGTTGACATGGCCTCGTGTGGTTCGGTGCGGTCCCGAGCGAGGCGGTAGGCCTCTGTCGCCTGACTCGGTGTTCGGAGAATCTCGTCTGGGTGCTATCTTGACGGAAGCGATAAACTTTTGATAACATTGAGATTAGCTCGATTGCACGCCCCTTGGTCCCGACAGAAATGTCAACAAATCGAAGGAAAGATTTAGTATGAAGCGCTTAGACGTGGGGGCAAGAGTCCATGAGCCTACCTACGGACTTGGTTCGATCATCGCTGTAGAGGATGCTTTTGTTCGTATTCAGTTCGACGACGGCACAGCCCGAAAATTCTTGATCAGGCTGGCTAAACTCGAGCCTTCAAGTGAGCCAGCTCCTCCCACCCGTTCCCGAGGGCGTAAAGGGGCTGCCAAGAAGAAAGCGGCAGCGAAGAAAGCTTCACCGAAGAAAGCTTCATCGAAGAAAGCTTCATCTGCCCCTAGTGGTGGCTAGATCCTTCGCTTGGGACCTCTTGACATGAGGTGCCGGCCGAGCCTAGGCATATTCGGCCTGCCATTCTGCGGACTGAACTGCTGTCTTTCTCCCGTCTCTCACACAGTCGGGTATTCCTGTTCCTCGAAAACCGGCACCTGTGATGAAAACGCCAGGCAGCCGTTTCAGGCGGTGCTCGATCGCTTCCATTTTCCCAATGTGTCCGACGTTGTGCTGGGCGTTGGCTTGTTGCCATCTATACACACGGCTCAAGACTGGCTTCTGATTAATATCGAGCAGCTGGGCGAATGTATGATGGGTTCGAGTGACCAACTCGTCATCGGAGGATTCTAGAATTTCGGGGTTGCGGACGTCTCCCAGGAATCCCCTCAGCAAGACGAAGTCCTCAGGGGCTCGGTCGGGCCATTTTGATGTTACCCAGGAACCAGCGAGTAGTGGGATGTTGGGCTCTAGCCGGGGTACCACGAAGCCTGAACCTGGTTTTGGCCTCCTGATCGCCGATCTTGGATAGGCTAATAGGACGGTTACAGAGGATGTGTAAGGTATCTCCCTGCAAAGCGCTGCAAGCCGTTCATCGAGGTGCCTAACTAAACCTGCCGCGGAGTGAGCCGGAGTCGCCAAGATGACACTTCGGGCGATGAGTCGCCTGGCTGAACGGACTTGCAGAGTGTAGGGTGATGGGCCGATGATGGCCATGACTGGCGAATCAACTCGGATGGCCTCGGACGGTATTGCCATTCTTAGAGTTTGCACGAGTTCCTCTAGGCCTCCAGCTAGAGAACGAAACATCCCCTGATTTGGTACCACCGGTCGTTTCCGTTGATGTTGCAGGGCCCTAATCACACTACCGTGGTTTTGTTCGGCTTCGACAAGCCTAGGGAAGAGGGCTGCGATGGAGAGTGTTTCGACATCCCCGGCGTGGATACCGGCTAATAAAGGCTCGGCGAGGTAATCTACGGCTTCCTGTCCAAACCGGCGCCGAAAGAATTGTCCGACAGATTCTTGGCTTGCATTTCCCGCTGGTAAAAAGAGTTCCTGAGCCATGCGGAGTTTAGCGCTGGGAGACAGGAGGGAGCTGGTAACCCAAGGCATGAAGGTGCTTGGGACACCCATCACCGAACCGGCTGGGATTGGGTGCAATCGCTGTCGGAGTACATAAGCTGTTCTGGGTTCGAGAGTTGAAATTAGTCTGTTCTCTAGGCCGAGCTCCTCACAAAGCTGAATACCGGCTGGTTTTTGAGTCAATAAGGAATCAGGTCCGGCATCTAAGGTGAAACCGTCGATGTGGTCGGTTCGAATGACCCCTCCCAAACGGGGAGTAGCTTCAAGTAAGGCAAAATGCACGCCACGACGATGCAACTCGTAGGCTACGGCCAAGCCGGAGATCCCCCCACCGATAACTGCAACGTCAACAGAAGCCATTAGATCCTAAGCATGGCAGAATGAAATAGGTCATTCCGTTTGCTTATGTACGAAGTCTGCGAGTAGTTGGACATGTTCAAGCGGCGTATTTGGAAGTATTCCGTGTCCTACATTGAAAATGTGGCCGGATCGGCCGTTAGCCCTTCTGAGAACATCAAGGGCTCCTTGGAGCATGCGCTCGGTCGGGCCAAGTAGCATTGTTGGGTCAAGATTTCCTTGGACGGAGCGATCGTAGCCCACAAGAGTCCAGCCGTGGTTCAAGGGAATACGCCAATCTAGCCCTATTACATTACCTCCCGCTTGCCGCATTAGTGGCAAAAGCGTGCTTGTACCTGTGCCGAAATGGAGCGTGGGCACATCATGCTTGCTTAGGTTTTCAAAGATTTTCCGAGTGTGGGGAAGTGCAAACTCAGAGTAATCCTGTGGCGATAGGGCGCCTACCCAGGAATCAAACAGTTGAACAGCTTGGACTCCTGCTTCGATTTGCGCGCTTAGATAGTCGCTGACTATGGAGGCAAATAGATCCGCTAGTTGATGCCAGGCTTTAGGGTGCTCGTACATTAGAGCTTTTGTGTGGGCGTAGTTCCTGGAGGACCCTCCCTCGATCGCATAAGAGGCTAGGGTGAAAGGAGCACCAGCAAACCCAATTAAAGGGACACGGCCCCTCAGAGGAGACGCTAGCAGCTTTATTGTTTCCATGACGTGGGCTAGGTCCTCACGAGGGTCGAATTTGTGGAGCTGCTTGATGTGGGCGGTCGACCGAATGGGTTCGTGGATAACAGGGCCCTCCCCCTGTTGGAAGTCAAAAGGGATTCCCATTGGAACGAGAGGTAGTAGCAAGTCAGAGAATAGGATGGCTGCGTCGACTGCGATAGCGTCGACGGGCTGAAGAGTGACCTCGACAGCAAGCTCTGGCGCGCGGCAGATGTCAAGAAGGCTGTGTTTGGCTCGGATTTTTCGGTAGGCACTCATGTATCTGCCGGCTTGGCGCATGAACCAGACCGGTGTGGCGTCAACAGGTTGTTGGCGGCATGCCTGAATAAAGCGGTTGTTCACGTGGTCAGCTCCTGCAGGATGGTTGCGGCCTTGGATTTGTCAGTGGCTCTGCAGGGCAGGACCTAGACCTAATTGGACACTTCGCCTTCCCGGAAGGCCATTGAGTAACCATATCGCTTTAATGTCTTCTGGTGTTGAAAGCTTGGTGCTATCCTGCCACTGGATCATCGATAAAGTGTCTCATCCCAACACGGACCGGCCGATTGTCCGGCATACAAGCAGCCCCGTCAAGTTGCTCCGTGAGAAGCGTTTGTTTGAATGGCTATCGAGATTCATGCTAGTGTCACAGAGGAATTCCTAAGTGGCTACGATTATTGTTTAGTCAGAATGCCTGAATAGGGTTTAAAACCGAGGGATGCTTTGTGAGTCCGGTAGTGTTACGGCCAATTCGTGAACAAATCGAGCACGACCGCGTGATTCGCTTACTTCAGGGGCGACTCCGTCGGCGTTACTCAGTCTACACCAACGTTGGAGATGAGCCTGAGCCGACAGGTGTTAAAACCCGTGGTGGAGAGCTTTATCCTGACCTAGTCCTCGTCAACACAGGAAGTCCGCGGCGGTTACACGGAATTATCGAGGTCGAGACAGCAGAATCGGTTAATCGCCTTGAGGCCATGGCTGAATGGGGCCCTTTCGCGAAGGTTAGAGGGGCCTTCTACCTGTATGTTCCGGCAGGAACTTCTGATGTTGCCAAGCGTTTGTGCGAACAAAATGGAGCTTCTGTTACGGAGATTTGGAGTTACCACCCGGTGGGCGAGCAGATCAGGTTCACGTTGGCCTATCGCTCGACTCGGCGAGGTGGGGGTAAGTCCAAGCCAACTGGCGAGGTAATGAACGCCGCGGGCATCGCTGCGACTACAAAGGCAGCTCCTCGGAAGGCGAAG
>DEAE01000009.1:2170-6101 GCA_002347025.1 Acidobacteria bacterium UBA2990 | reverse complement strand
TTGACTGACTCATAAGGATTGCAGAAACTACGCCAATCGCTATTGAAATAATAAGGCCGAGGAAGGACAGTCGAGCTGTGATTATAAAGCCTCTTAACAGGTTATCAATTACCTTATCATTTCCAAATCCATCAGTAATTACCTTGTCAGGTGTTGGTAGCTTAAATCGACTCCACTCATCTAAGAGAAGGTAGTGTGCTGCGTACCAAAGACCAAACACGACTATAGCCACCAAGACAGGTGGTACTACAAAACTAAGGGCGCTGCGGAGACGCTGCATTACCAAAAACTAGCATTACCAAACTAAGCATGCCCACTCCTAGTAATTGTAGTCTTGTCAAACACCGTGCGATTTTCACAAGAAGAGTGATGCAAATACCACTGGAGAGTGGGAGGACCGAGACAATGGTCGCTCGTAGGCACCAAGAATGACCGGGGTTACGAGAGTTTCTTCTATTTGTCGAGATGTTGGACTTCAGGTGCCTATGGCAGATGGCATCCGTTTGGTCGCCGACTGTTGGAGACCGACCGGAGATGGGCGGTGGCCAATTCTCCTAATGCGCCTTCCCTATGGTCGATCCGTCGCCTCCACACCTGTCCTCCCCCACCCTGCCTGGTTTGCGCGACACGGATATGCCGTTGTCATTCAAGACTCTCGAGGAAGGGGCGATTCCGAAGGGCAGTTTCGGCCCTTTCTCGACGAAGCTCGCGACGGCGCTGAGACAATTGAGTGGGCGGCCAGCCTTCCATTCTCTGATGGGCAGGTAGCGACCTACGGATTTTCATACCAAGGCCTCAACCAGCTTTACGCTGCCGCTGAACGACCAGAGGGCCTTCGCGCAATCGCACCGATGATGTGCTGTCCGGACCCCTATGAAGGTTGGACTTATTACGGTGGGGTTCCGAAGTGGGCGTTCATCTCCTTCTGGGCAGCACAACTGGCAGGACAGGACTTGCGGGAAGGAGCCATTCCATATGACCTCGCTGCTCTCCCCATGTCGGCTGCATTAGGTGAGAAGCCGCCAGAATGGTTCAAAGAATGGATTCAGTTTTCTAATGGCACAGACCCCTATTGGGAAGTGAGGCGACCGAACCTAAGCGCTATCGAGGTTCCAGCTTTCTCCGTCTTGGGTTGGTTTGACGAGTTCTCGTCTGGGACCGCAGCCCTAGTCGAAGCGCTAGATGCCGAGGCAATCTGTGGGCCCTGGGCACACATGCCCTGGAGTACCCAGGCTTCTGGATCCGAACTGGGACCGGGCGTTTCACCGGCTGTCGTTGGACCACGCCTCATAGCCTTCTTCGACAGGGTACTCAAGGGAATCGGCGAACCGCCCGACTGGAAGATCCAGTGGTGGTCTCCGCAACTTGGCTGGAGTGGAGCTCCGCAATGGCCACCCCCAGCAGCACGAATACAAGAGTGGATAGCTAAGAGCGACGGAAATGCCAACAGCCGTTACGGCAATGGCACTCTCGCTACCGAGGAAACGGCCTCCCCACTGATGGATCTACTAGTAGTCCAGCCGCACGACCCATATCCCGGTGAGATCCCATTCCTTCAGGATGAATCTGAGTCTGAAGATCGTCGAGACGTGATCTGCTACACCAGCGAACGGTTGGGTGCAGCACTGACGATCGCAGGATCACCAACTGTTGAAGTAAAGGTTCGAGCGGACCAACCATCAATCGACATAGTCGCAACACTCCTCGTCGTGGCTCAAAGTGGCGAGTCGAGAGCTCTAACAACGGGCATTTGCCGAGTTCAGATTGCAGGCGACACGACAGTCAAGATCACACTTGGCCCTGTGGGGTGGACCGCTGACCGCGACCAATCTATTCGCTTAGATCTCTCCGGCAGTCGGTTTCCACTATTTTCCCGAAACCCACACACCAACTGCTCATGGTCATCGACTCCAGCCGCTGACCATGTCGTTGCAACAGTGGAGTTTCTTGCCGCAACTCTCTCCCTACCGGTAATTGCGCCGTCGACACCCGCCTGAGTAGATCAAGCTCCAAGCACACGGGCGTACGCCTGAAACTCGGTAACTATCCTGGCTGGAACCCTGCCTGGCCTACCCACCAACGACTGGGAGTTCAAAGCTCGCAACCTCTTTCATCGCCTCGCCAAGCTTCCGCACCGCCTCCGTAAACAACTCTGCTCCAAGTTCAGCTGTTGCACCAGTTGGATCACCGATCACCCCGCTGGGACCAAAGTCATTCGAGAGCCAGCCAAAACTGGCTTCTCCTCCAAACCTGACTTGACTATTCCTACCTAACCACTTTGGAATGTTGGAAGTGGCCAGATTCATATCAACTAGATCTGGCCGAAGGTGCAACACCATTGACGTTTCTTCTTTACCACTGTGGATCCCCATACCTTCTTCATCTGCTGATGCCGCTCCACCATGATCAGGCGGAACGCTTGGATGCATCAAAAAGGTCATTAGTCCATGGCAAAGTCTCAACTCACGACATGCCACATTTAGAAGTGCAGTATTCCCACCGTGTCCATTAACAAACACGATCTTGCGTCCTTGAGTCGCTGCGATAGAACGGCCAATATCATCGAGGAGCGCCAACATCGTCTGTGGGCCAAGCCATATAGTTCCAGCGCTCCAAGCATGTTCATTAGATTTTGTATAGGGCAGAGAAGGTAGGAGCCAGAGATCCAACTCTTCGCCTCTTTCAGCGACCACTGACTCCGCGCAGGATTCTGCTATCAAGAGGTCCGTGGAAAGAGGAAGGTGGTCGCCGTGCTGTTCCACAGCACCCACTGGTAGTACGAAGATTGCCTGCCCTGTAATACGACCGGCTACTTCAGAGGCTCGAAGATCTGCTAGATGGCGAGAGTGCATCGTTACGCCTCCTATTTCTGCTTGCTATTTTTAAATTACCTGAAGGAATTTCAGTCGTCTATTTCGAAATATTTGTAGCTGTAACATTACGCAACGTACGGCTCGCTACATTCCTGAACGAAGAGCCTCTGAAACCTCTCCCGTCAGAGTGCCAAACTCTTTCGAATGGCGTAATTCTGGATGTCTAGGATAGTCGAATGGTATTTCAATTTCGGCGAAAATTCGCCCTGGTTGGGGGGACATGACAAGTACCCGGGTAGACAAAAAGACCGCTTCATAAACGGAGTGGGTGATAAACAGTCCTGCAAACCCTTCAGAGATAAACAACTTGAGTAGTTCTTCATTTAATCTTTCTCTAGAAATTTCATCCAATGCTCCAAACGGTTCATCAAACAAGAATAGTTTGGGGTTCAAGGTGAGTGCACGGGCTAACGACACGCGCATCTTCATCCCACCAGACAGTTGCCGGGGGAAGTGTCTCTCGAAACCCTCGAGTCCTACAAGTGAAATTACATCACTAACGAGGGGGTACCATTTCTCTTTCGGTTCGTGATCCAGCTCAAGAAACAGTTCGACATTTCGTTTTACATTTCGCCAAGGCAAGAGCGTCGCGTCCTGAAACACATAGCCAATATTAGACACTGACACGTCTACGGAACCATCACTGGGTTTTACGAGGTTCGATGCAATCCGTAGCAGAGTTGACTTGCCACACCCAGATGGCCCAACGATTGTGACAAACTCTTCTGGTAAAACGTCAAAATTAGTGTCTTCCAGTGCTTTAGTTCCGTCTGGATAGACCTTTGAAATGCCCGAGAACGACACGACTGGTTTTACAGAATCGCCTACATGTGCCATAGGTGAGCACACTAGTTGAAACCACATGGCTGAATCCCCACGAGAGAGATTGATTAAAGATGGTCACGGAACCCGCCACTCCATGACCCACTAAGTCTTTAGTTCTAGTGTGCATCTTGTAGAGCCTTGAACTTTTGAGCCACCACCGCCAAAGATCCGAGATAAGGCAGTAGTTCAGCCAGCCAGCCAGCCAGCCAATGCTCACCCTGCGCTTCCGAAAA
>DEAE01000009.1:0-1763 GCA_002347025.1 Acidobacteria bacterium UBA2990 | reverse complement strand
GCCTGGATTTTCACTACGGTCATGCCTGCTCGTGGTCTTATCGGTGCTACTGCCAATTGATTAGAAAGGAAGAGCCAGGTCATGTTGATTCATCAACTTCTTCAGGATGGAGCAAATCGTCACCCGGATAAGCCTGCTTGGATCTGGACTGACAGAAGCACGACTCTTACATACTCCCAAGCTGCCGAGACGGTTGAACGGGCAGCAGGTGCCCTCGCCGGACTGGGTGTCAAAAAGGGCGACCGGGTTGGGATCTTCGCCCATAACGGCATGGATTACCTGACGGCGATGTTCGCCACCTTTCGCCTTGGGGCGATCGCTGCTCTTGTGAATGTGAAGTATGCAGAAGATCTCGACTACTACCTAAACGACTGCAAACCAAAGGTTCTCATCTATACGGGTGATCACCTCTCAACTATCGAAAACCACCGTTCCAGTCTTGTGAGCATCGAGACCTACGTCTGCCTCGACGGCCTACAGGATCAAGCCCTTTCTTGGTCGGAGATCATCGAAAATCCCAACCCCGCCCCGGCCGACACCACCAGTGAGAGTGATAGTGCCCACCTTTCCTATACCTCAGGAACGACTGGTAACCCAAAGGGCGCATGTCTCGCTCATGAGCCGACGATACGAGCAACTCGCTGTATCGCCGAACGCCTGAGAGTGAGCCAAAGCGATGTGATCTCTGGCCCCACTGCTCTAAGCAGTTCTTACATCTTCGTATCGACTCTGCTTCCAGCGCTGCACCGCGGGGCAACTGCTCTCGTCACCAGCCGGTGGGACGCCGAAGGGGCATTTCAGGTAATGAACGAACGGTCTGTCTCCGTCTTGTCGGCCAATCCACCGATCCTGACAGATGTCTTGGAGGCAACCCGCCGAGGGAACCGACTCCCAGACTCTCTGCGGGTCGTCGTCTCCGGCGGTGGTCCCGTTCCGCCCGCACTGAAGCTTGCCTGGCGCGACGAACTAGGGATCTCCCTTGCCGAAAGTTATGGCCAGAGTGAACTAGGCGGGTTCGTAGCCCTTGCCTCACCCGATCCCCTCCCTGATGAACGGCTTTCGGCCGTTGGCCAGCAACTTCCAGATAAGGATGTGCGAATCTTTGGCGACGGGGAAGCTGAGCTTCCGCTTGGGCAAACCGGCGAGATCGTCATCTCGGGTGGCTTCATGAACGGCTACTGGGAACAGCCTGAAAAGTCTGACGAAACACTGCGTGGCGGATGGCTGCATACCGGTGACGTAGGCGTCATGGACCAAGAAGGCTACGTATACGTCCGGGGTCGCCTTAGCGAAAGGCTCGAAGTCCTTGGCGAGTACTGGTATCCCCGCGATCTTGAGGAAGCCCTACTTGAACATCCTGACGTCAACGAGGCAGCTCTGGTTGGTGTCACCGATCCTCAGTTGGGGACCCGACCGGTTGCCTTTGTCACTACCAATAGTCCTCAATTTGAGGACCAATCCCTCCTGGCCTATTTAGCCGGGCGGGTTGAGGTAGACACAGGCCATCTCACCATTCGTTGCATCGCCTCAATGCCTTACACCCCCACGGACAAGATCAGCCGAACCCAGCTTCGAGCCCTAATAGAGGTCCCTCCTGACGAAACCAACTCCTGAATAAATCCCAAGCAGCGGACAGCCCAGATGATACTTCTAGGAAGCACCATCTGGGCTGTCCGCTGTTAGTTGGATTCCCGAGATTTGAACCCAGGGTCCATGGATTTCAGCCTCCGTTATGGCCCCAGTCCAATGGTTGGGTCTATGAA
>DEAE01000028.1:28655-76972 GCA_002347025.1 Acidobacteria bacterium UBA2990 | reverse complement strand
AGGCTGCGGCTGGGGGACAGTAAGTAGTTCTGTTACCAAGGACTGTCCGGATTGTAGCTTTTGAATTTAGCGTGGAACCAATGCGAGGCCAGCCAGTGTGGGCTGGCCTCATTTGTTTATATGGGCGGCTTTACGTGGCTGGCGGTTCACCTGGTCAAAGCAAAGTTCAGGCTGATATGTGGGTCCGAAAAGCACCCTAGGTGGCGAGTGGTTCTCACTGATTATTGCGTTGATTGGAGAAGAACTATGGTTGGTTTTCGGGTAGGAGGGGGTATTGCGGTTGGCATAGTCGCTGCTGGCCTGGTGGCGTTGGGTTTGCAGGTCGTGGAGGGGCAAGAGCCTTTACCCGAAGCGTTACTTGATCCTCTAGAGACTCTGGTTGAAACCCTTGGGGGTGAGATAAGCGAAGATGTGCTGGGGATGGCGGAGCGTGTGGATCTGTCCTCTACCCAGGTTACTGATGAGGACTTGAGTGACCTTGCCGGGGCAACGGGTTTGGTGTCCGTCAATCTTAACAATACTCTGGTGACGGATGCGGGGCTGGGGTATTTGGTGGAGATATCCGGTTTGCGGGAGCTTGGTCTGTCCTTTACCAAGGTTAGCGACGTCGGGTTAAGGACATTGATTGGCGTGGTTCAACTGGAGACTCTTAGTCTTGTTGGGACCCAGGTCACCGACGCGGGTTTGGCGAATGTGGCAAGTTTGCCGTCATTAGGTACTCTTGGGCTTGGTTATACCCAAATTACGGATGCGGGGTTGTCGCATCTTGAGGCAGCATCGCAGCTGGAACGTCTCAATCTTGATAGTACTCAAATCACTGACGGGGGCCTGTTGCATCTGGCGAAGTTATCGAGATTGGAAAGCCTTGGACTTGCTCACACTCAGGTTACCGATACCGGAGTAACGTATCTGATGGGATTGTCACGCTTGGAACAACTGGATCTCAGTGGCACTTTCGTTACTATGACGGGCTTGACGGCTCTACGAAGGGCACTACCGGATTGTGTTGTGGAGCTCTAACCTACGATCTCCAGACTAGACTGAAGGTAGACGCACCAGGCGCGACCCGTGGTCTCTTTCGGTTCCCTCCTTCTCTCATTCATTGACCGTGCCGGGGACAGCAGGAGATTGTGTGTTTCTAGTGCCATGGTAAGGTTCGGCAGATAGAATCGATTGAGGTCCGTCTGGCTTCCTTTGAGTCCAGGCAGGCCTCGGAGAACTGGGAGGTTGCGAGATGGTTCGTCTTGCTATGTGTTTCTTACTCGTTTTTGTTGGCGTAGTCTTGCCGGCAGCAGGCCAGGCTCCGGCGATTCGTTCAGTCACCGACGCTGTACTGGCCGACCCGCCAGAGGAAAGTTGGTTGAACTGGCGCCGTACTCGTGACGGGTGGGGCTACAGTCCGCTTGACCAAATCACGCGCGACAACGTGGGAAATATGCGGATGGTGTGGTCCTGGGCGATGGAGGCCGGGTCCCAGCAGACCACTCCAATTGTGCACGATGGAGTGATGTTTTTGGCCAGTCCGGGAAACATCGTACAGGCGCTTGATGCAGCCACGGGAGACCTCTTGTGGGAGCACCGGCGAGAGTTTCCGACCGGGCGTGGCAGAGGCCGTCCGAATCGCAATATCGCTATCTACGAAGACAAGATTATTCTGAATACTGCAGATGCGAACATAGTGGCTCTGGATGTGCGCAGCGGGGAAATCGTTTGGGAGGCTGAGGTTGGGGATTCTGCCAAGGGATATTTCTACACTGGTGGGGCGCTTGTAGCCGACGGCAAAGTGATTTCAGGGATGGCCGGTTGTATGCGGTTCTGGGATGACGGTTGTTTTATCACCGCTCACGATGCACGCACTGGTCGAGAATTGTGGCGCACATCGACAGTGGCTCGACCCGGTGAACCAGGAGGAGACAGTTGGGGTGATCTACCCATGATGTTTCGAGGTGGGGGTGACGCGTGGATTACTGGGACATACGACGCTGATCTCGACCTGACTTTTTGGGGTGTGGCTCAGGCAAAGCCGTGGGCGCAGGTGAGTCGTCGAACAGATGGGCAGGCCCTCTATACCAGTTCCACGCTTGCGCTTGACCCAGACACCGGTGCGATGCGCTGGTATTACCAGCACCTGCCAGGTGAGTCACACGATATGGATGAGGTGTTTGAGCGGGTGCTAGTGGATGTTGATGGTCGGCCGTCTGTCTTTACGATGGGCAAGCTTGGGGTTTTGTGGCAGCTCGACCGTGTGACCGGGCAGTTTATTAAGGCCACCGATCTTGGGTATCAGAACATTGTAGATATCGATCCAGCTAGTGGACGCATGTCATTTCGTCCCGGAATGGTGCCTCAATTGGATGTTGAACTTGAGTTCTGTCCTAGCCATTCTGGCCTCAAGAGTTGGCGTGCGATGTCCTATCACCCAGATACCGAAGCGTTCTATATTCCGCTCACCTTGAATTGTCAGCGCAGCATTTATAGCGATGTGGAGTGGAGAGAAGGTGGTGGGGGTAACGGGATGTTGGGTCGACGAAATTTCTTGCATCCAGAGAGTGAGGGTAACCTTGGTGAGTTCGTTGCGATGCATGTTAGTGGAGAGATTCTCTGGTCTCACCGGAAACGGACACCCTATATTTCGGCTGCTCTGACGACCGCAGGTGGGCTCGTCTTTGTAGGAACTTTTGACCGACAGGCCTACGCTTACGATGTGGAAACAGGTGAACAATTATGGGAGACTCGTTTGCCGACGTCGTCTCAGGGGTTTCCAATCACTTATGCAGTTGCCGGCAAACAGTATGTGGCCGTTCCGGCTGGCATAGGTGGTGGAAGCTGGACCACGATTCCGGTTGAACTCACACCGGAGAAGCGGCGTCCCAGTGCAGGGAATGGCTTGTTCGTTTTTGCCTTGCCGGATGAATGAGGCCCCGTCTTAGGGGGGCTACCGCACGTCTCGGATGCCGAAGGACGAGAATTTGGAGTGCGGATGGCCGAATTTTAGTTGTCTCACACAACTAACCTGGCCTGCCGTTGTGAGGAGTCGAATGCTTCGAGTAAATGGTTCGTCAAACGTAAGTTGTTAGCTGTAGTAGCATCGGCCAGACAGCATTGCGAGCGCTCGGTATAGGTTATTGATATTGGTGGGGGCTATGGTGACGCTAAACTGTGATCAGCAAATCTTACGAGTGTGGGCAGTGTCCGTGGTTGCCGTCGCTGTTATGGGAGGCTGGGCGGTGGACGCGGGTGCCCAGCGGAATACCCGACCGCTCGACTTACCGGATGGCCCGGCCGCCAGTGGGTTCGACTTGTCGAGATTCAGTGGCGTCGCGAACGGGTTGTTTGAAACATTTCATGTAGAAACAACCGAAGCACTGAGTCAGGTTCTTGCCAAGGAGCAGGTTAGTGAGGACACGGTGGTGCTTGTTATCCAGACTGCTGCTGGCCGGGTCGCCTTGCTCCGTGACCAGATGGCCTACCATCACATAGCTCAAGGTGTCGCTGGTGGAAAGGACTGGTTGGCGACGTTTTGAGTGGTTTGTAACAGTGGAACCAGTTTGGTTCCTACCGTTAGTGGCGCCGGGCACCGGTTTGAAACTGTAGGACTCTATGATGGGCTTTTTGTCATGCAGGATACCGAAAGCCGAACGCTTTGGAATCACATAACCGGCGATGCTATGTACGGACCTCATGTAGGAGAGTCATTGGGTCCTGTTGGCAATATGCTACAGATGAGCGCCGAGCAGGCCTTGGCGATAGACCCTAACATCGAGTTAGCTGTTTCGACTCGGCCATATAACAAAGGGAACAGACCGGAGGCCGACGCCGGAGGTCGCTATCGGCCAAGTAACAAGAGCGCTGAGCTTTCATCCATGTTTATTGAGACGCTTGGCGACGAAGATGCCCGGTTGCCACGGATGACGATGGGGTTGGGGGTTGTCAGTGAGCGACTGGTTCGATTCTACCCAATGGACCTGATTGAGGAGAACGGTGCCTTCGTCGATGATTTCGACGGGGACATGGTGCTTATTTTTGCCGATCCCACCACCTTCACACCGGCCGCGCTCTTTGTTGATGCATCGGATGCGGTCCTTGGGGAAAGGGAAGTTCGCTTGGATACCGGCGGAGTGGTTCGCATGGGTGTCTTGTACGACCAAGATGGTCGAAGGCTAGATGTGGAACGTCCTCAACAGCTGTTCAGCCGTTGGTATGGTTTTTCGCTAACCTTTCCAGGGGCAGAAATTATGAGTCAGTAGGTGGGTCCGAATCTTCATGCAAAGGCGGGTTGACTCGGTTCTTTGTGAACTGGCTGTCTGGGTTTTGTATCTTCCTTTCCTAGTAGTATTGAGTCGCACTAGCGAGCAATATTCTCTTGGACCCTATACAATTGTGGAGCTAAACGCGTAACCCTGATTCAGGCGAGGTCGTTTTCTCTTCCTCTCTACAAGGCCGAATCTTCGCAACTTGTGTTCCCCGGAGCCTGCGGACCTGCTCATTCTTATCCGAGTGTTCGGAATATCTTCGACCATTAATCTGACGTCAGTTGAAGTTTTAGACCAGTCTCGTGGCTGTGGGGTGACAACCCTCCCATGGGACAGGGATACCGAGCAATTCGTCATGTGCGCGGTGGTTGCGGCAATATGATCCAAACATTTTGGTGGCTTTCGCGAGACCGTCTCGCCGGGTGCCTTGTGTGCGGCATGATTGCGCTGTCCCTATCCAGCGGGATCAGTGGGGGGCGGTTTCCGGCATGGCCAGCTGGGGTCGTGGCTTGGGTTGTTGGCGTGCTCCTGCTTCCGAGCATCTCGCGTTTTCAGCGGACGCAGGTGTTCGTTCTGGTAGTTCTTGGAATGGCCTCCCTTGGGTATGCGGCCAATTACGGCGATCAGGAATGGCCAATTCGGCTTCTTGTCGGCAATCAGGCCTTGCTTGCGATGCTGGCGACTGTGTCGTTTCTCAGGGTTGTCACTGATACCGAAGGAAGCTTGCCTGAAGTGCCGCCACGCGGGCGTGGGGCAGTCTACCAGACGCTGGTCACAACCCATCTCTTTGCTGCAGTTACAAATATCTCGGCCGCTATGATTATTGGTCAGCGTATTGCTCGAGCAGGGAGGTTGACTTCACTGCAGGCCAAGGTCGTATCTCGGGCTTTCGTTTCTGCAGCTTCCTGGTCACCACTCTTTGCTTCGATGGCGGTAGCCCTCAATTACGTGCCTGACATGGACATCCTTGCGGTAAGTCGAGTGAATATCCTGCTTGCATTTGCCTTACTCTTTTTTTGCGCGGTGGATCTGCGTAACGATGAAAATGTGGGGGAATTTGTCGGTTATCCCTTCCATCGTGAGGCCTTGAGAGTGCCTTGTGTACTTAGTGCCTTTGCCCTGCTCTTCTACAGTTTGCCCACAGGGTGGCCAGTCTTGACCACCATTGTCGTGGCTGCGCTTAGCTCTGTGTTGGCTTTGCTGCTGTGGCGTCCTGGATCTAGGCCTGGCACTTTACTGAGGCAGCACGTTGATGGTGAACTACCTCGTATGGGAGGTGAATTCGCGTTGTTTCTCGGAGCCAGTGTCCTATCTGCTGGAGTGGGTGCTATGGCTCGAGTTATCGACATTTCTTTGGTCGTTGACCCTGTGCGTGGCGTTGACGGTGTACCGTTGCTTCTGGCCCTGGCTGGCCTCACGATGATTGGAGTGCATCCGGTGATTAGTGTGGCGACTCTGGCAGGATTATTTCCAGCTGAACTACGTCGCCCAGATTTGGTGGCCATGGTGATCTTGATGGCCTGGTCGATAGCTTTAGGAGCTTCGCCGTTTTCCGGCACGGCACTTGCCATGCAGGGTCGCTTCGGTATTCCGGCGACACGTTTCGTGCGGTGGAACTTCAGTTATCTGCTGGCCGGCCTTATTTTTGCTTCTGTGTTGCTGGTTGCAGTTGATTTGTTTGGTTGGTTCTGAGTCGTTTGACTTTTGTGGTGGCTGGAACGACCGGATATCTCAATCTATGACAGGAACAGGTCGGAGAATTCCAGTCTAGTCGGGGCAACAGGTTACGGAATGAAGTGAATTTTCGCCGGTTGTCGCTTGAGACTGCCTACGCGCCTTGTTTCCGGTAGGTGGTGCTGAGACCCCTTTGGTCAGACAACCGTCAGGCTCAATGTGAGATGATGGTTCTCGCTCGTATCTTGGTAGTGGTTTGGTGCGGTACTAGTCTCGGCTCATGCGGACGACCCTAAAGATAGATGAGGACGTGCTTCAAGCTGCGCGACGGATGGCTGGTGATGAAAACATCAGCGTTGGCAAAATTCTGTCACGGTTGGCACGTCGTGGCTTGAGCACGGTTTCAGAAGATCGGCCGGATAGGAAGCTGCCAGTTTCCGGGGAACCCAGAGGCCTTCGGCCCTTGTTGTTGTTCAGCAAGATTCCGAGTGGGCTGTCAGGAGCCATTTTCATCGTCCTGCAGCTGCTGTTTCTTCCTGTTGCTGTGGTGACGGTCGTTAAAATCTTGACGAGGTTCTCGCTGTTCTAGTGTGGGGTCGGTGAAGCCGAGTCTGTAGAGAGGCCTTTATGCTTAAGTGCATACAGATCGTAACCGTATTTCTGGTGCTCTCACTCGCTAGGGTTGCTTCAGCGCAGCTGGCGCTGCCCAATGAGGCGGGGGTTGCCATGGGGCACTTGCATTACTACGTCAGTGATATCGAGGCCAATACCAGATTTTGGGTGGCGCTGGGGGGAAAGGCGGGACGCGTAGGCCAGACGGTTGTTGTGAGGTTTCCCGATGTATTGGTGTTGCTGACGGAAGGAAGATCGTCTGGTGGCACCGAAGGGTCGATTTTGAATCACGTAGCCTTCAGGGTCCAATCCCTGGCTGACGTTGAGGCTGCTGGCTTCGAGTTCAATCGAGAGGATTTGTCCCGTGGAGTGACGTCGGTGTTTACACCGGAGGGTGAGCGGATTGAGTTGTTTGATGATTCCGCGACAAACCTAGCGTTCACTACCGATGACGGGGCCTTTGATCCCGTGACCGACCGGCATAACCAGCGCCTCGCGGTGCCGGTCATTGCACATCACCTCCATCTTTACCTACCCGAAGGCGCGGTAGAACGAGCGAAGCAATGGTACTCGTCACTTTTTGGAGGGATCTCCGGCAATCGATGGCGATATGCTGCGGTTGACCTACCTGGGATTAATTTCAACTTTTCTAGTAGACCCGAGGTTGGCATGCCTACCCGGGGAAGGATGCTAGACCACATTGGTCTTGAGGTAGCGAATCTGGAGGCGTTCTGCCAGGGCTTGGAATCTCAGGGAGTGCAACTCGAACAGCCCTATACAGTCGGCGGTGAGCTTGGTGTAGCTACGGCAGTGCTGACCGATCCGTGGGGCACATCGATCATCCTGACGGAAGGACTCCGCAGCTTTTGATCTACTTGGTGTCGCCTGACAGTGCCATACCGATGAGAGTTAGTCTGTTCTAGTGCGTCCTAGCACGTGTTCGAGCGCTGGCCCGAGCGTTTCGAATTCGAACTCAAAGTTGCTTGTTTCGAGTTGGGTTGGGTGAACTCTGCTACCACTTAGTAACATGGCGTCTGCCATTTCCCCGAACAGTAAGCGCATTGCTGGACCCGGTGTTGGTAACAAGGTCGGACGACCTAGCACGTGACCCAGTACTTTGGTGAATTCGCGGTTCGTGACCGGGTGGGGAGCCACCAGGTTAACGGGTCCCTCCAGTCGGGTATCCGCAAGTGCGTGCAGTACTCCCCCGAGAACGTCATCCAGTGCGACCCAGCTCATGAACTGTTTCCCTGAACCGAGGACTCCACCCATACCGAGTTTGAAGGGGATGAGTATCTGCTGCAGTGCTCCACCAGCTGGTGTCAGGACAATTCCTAGTCGCAGGTTCACCACCCGGATACCAGCCTTTCTGGCAGGTTCTGTCGCTTGTTCCCAGTCGTGGCAGACCTCTGGTAAGAAGCCCTCTCCACGGTCAGATGTTTCATCGAGTAGAACTGAGCCTCGGTCCCCGTAGAATCCAATGGCAGATGCCGTGATGAGTGTTTCTGGTGGTGCCGGCAATGCTACTAGGGTTTCACAGAGCCGGCGCGTTCCGTCGATACGGCTGTTACGGATTTGCTGTTTGTGGGTGGAAGACCATCGGCTGCTGGCGATGTTTTCACCAGCTAAGTGAATGACGGCTTGTGCCCCGTCGAAGGCCTTGGCCGGCCAAGTCTGTGTGTCGGGTGTCCAGCCAATTGCATCTGGTTCGGTTGTCGGTTGTCGGACTAGTTGGCGGACCCGGTGAGTGCCGGTTCTGAGGAATGCGGTCAGCGCTGAACCAACCAGGCCGCTAGAGCCGGTCATTGCGATCTGGAGTGGTGCAAGCTTAGTACTTTGATGCCGGGTAATATCGTGGGTGGTGACTCGATGCCGATATCTGAACAGCCGTTCCAGCTGAGTTTGAACATACCCCTTGCCGAGTGCACCCAGTGGACCCAATGGGAGCTCGTAGCTGACAAGGTCTTCAAGCCTCGTGGTCTGTTGGTCTATCGCGCCGAACTGATGGGTGTGTAACCATGAAGCAAATGGCCCTGTGACTTGGCGGTCTGTAAAACGTTTGCCAGGAATGTAGGTCTCGTGTATTGCGTTCCAGGGGCGCCAGAGTGGGCCGACCTTGACCTGCAGTTCCACAGTTGAACCAGCCGCGGGCGGTTGGCCGGTAGTCCCAATGAGGGTAGTCGGTTGCCAGGGTGGGGCTAACCGCTCGAAGGCCCCCTTGCGAGTATGCCAGGCAAACACTTCATCTCGGGGCGCTTGGATGGTTACAGATTTTCGATATTCCATGATTTCGTGGTGTTAGCAGTTTGGTTCTAATGGTTTAGGCTGCCTGCAGGAATCTCGTTGAAGCATCGTCGTGATGCTCTTGGAATTTATTATAGAGAAAATAAATTTTCTTTTTGTGAATTCATATTGGGTTCGAGAACCGGTTTGAGTGCCACGATAATCTTCGACAGCTGACAGTCGTCTGGCGACAATGCTCACTCGCCAAGAGCTATTGAGTCAGTGGACGGGATGTGACTCTGAAATTGGTTCGTAGTGTATAAGTGTCTTTGAAGCAGGATGGTGTATCTTGACCGGGTCTAGTGCTGTGATCTGACCTAGCGCGAAGCAACTCTTGCCTGCATGGGGATTCCGTCAGTAGAACGAGTCGAAGCTCGCAGTAGGGGCTTCGCCAAAGGAGTTATTAGGATGTCCACACGTGTTCTTTCTCGTTGGTCGACTTTGGTGTTTATGTTGTGTCTATTGATATCCACGACGGTGGAAGCTCAACCAGCGACCGAGTTCGTTACAGTCAGTGATGGGGTGCTTCAAGATCCGGACCCGGAAGACTGGCTGATGTGGAGGCGAACGTTTAACAGTTGGGGTTACAGCCCGCTCGACCAAATCAATCAGGGCAATGTGGATGACCTCAGGCTGGCCTGGACCCGTGGTCTGACAGAAGGCAGCTTGCAGCAGGGAACACCTCTAGTTTATGAGGGTGTGATGTATATGCCAAATCCGCGTGATGTGATTCAGGCAATCGATGCTGTGACTGGCGATCTGATCTGGGAATATCGGCGTGACCGTCCTGATGACCTCGCCGAGTACATGATCGGAAGTTTGATCGACACGAATCGGAATCTGGCGATTTACGGAAATTTGATCATCGACACCAGTGCCGATGACTACGTTTTTGCCCTCGATGCTACGACCGGCGAACTGGTGTGGGAAACCCAAATTCTCGACTACAAGGTAAATCCGGCGAATCAGACATCGGGCCCGATTGTCGCCAATGGCAAGGTGATCTCAGGGCGAAGCTGCGCTCCGAAAGGAGGACCCAACGCTTGTGTAATTGTGGCTCATGATGCCACCAATGGTAGAGAGCTGTGGCGCCGACGGTTGATTCCTGGGCCCGGTGAACCGGGTGACGAGACTTGGGGTGGCGTGCCCTTTGAGGACCGCAAACACGTTGGAGCTTGGATGGTGCCTAGCTTTGATCCAGAGTTGAACCTTGTCTACATCGGAACGTCGGTTACCTCTCCTGCGCCGAAGTTTTTGATCGGTGGAATCGAGAACACCCATCTCTACCATAATTCGACGCTTGCGCTGGACGCCGACACCGGAGAAATCGTCTGGTACTACCAGCATCTCAACGATCACTGGGACCTCGACCACCCCTTTGAACGGCTGCTGGTCGACACCGCGGTGGCGCCAAATCCTGCTAAGGTCAGTTGGATCAACCCTCGGTTGCGGAGCGGTGAACGACGGAGGGTCATGACAGGTATTCCCGGTAAGACTGGAATCGTCTACACGTTGGATCGTGAGACGGGCGAGTTCCTGTGGGCGACACCAACGGTGGCTCAGAATGTGATCAGTTCAATTGATGGAGCCACAGGTGCGGTTTCCGAGAATGCCGAGTTGGTCTTTCAGCGAGAAGGAGATGAAGTTCTGGTTTGCCCCACCTTTGTAACAGGAGGGAAGGACTGGGAGGCAGGTGCTTACAGTCCGGAGACGAACCTGATGTATTACCCTCTCCGGAATGCGTGCGCACGGATGTTGGCTACCACCGAGGGTACCGAGGGT
This sequence comes from Acidobacteria bacterium UBA2990, assembly GCA_002347025.1. Taxonomy (GTDB): domain Bacteria; phylum Acidobacteriota; class Vicinamibacteria; order Vicinamibacterales; family UBA8438; genus UBA2990. The sequence continues at coordinate 66,368 of DEAE01000028.1, read as the reverse complement.
GGGGTAATGCTCTATGCTCTGGCGAAGCGTGATCAGATTGCACCTGGAACTGATCAGGTTGGTACCGTACAGGCCATTTCTGCTGAAACCGGTGAAATCGCTTGGGTTTACGAGCAGCGCGCTGGCACCACTTCGTTGGTCGCGACGGCGGGTGGTCTGGTGTTTGGTGGTGATGGCAACGGGCGATTCCGGGCGTTCAACAACCTAACGGGTGAGGTGCTCTGGGAGATTAACCTTGGTTCATCTGTGACGGGATTTCCGATCACTTATGCTGTTAATGGTGTCCAATATGTTGTTGCCAGCACCGGAAATTCTCTCAGCTCGAGGGACAACATGCGGCTGACTCCAGAGCTTAGACCCAGCAACGGGAACAATCTGTTTGTTTTCTCGCTGCCTTAGGGATTAGTCCGTTTCTTGCTGGAGCGGACCGGATTCTGCGACCGGGCTCCTTGCGTTAGGGGTTACTAGTGTCGTCGTAGCTTAATGTTTCGAAAGGCTACGGGGTCCCCGTGGTCTTGGATAGCGATGTGTCCGGAAGGTTCTCGACCATAGCTGGGTAGATCGGCAAACTTGCTGGCTGCCACACGGCGTGTCCAGTCTGGGCTCCCGATCTCGTAGTCAAGTAGCTTGACGCCGTTCATCCAGTGTTCGACTCTGGGGCCCCTTACGACCAGCCTTGCTTGGTTCCAGCTTCCGGCTGGGAGCGTGACATCACGTAACGGAGGGTGCACGGCATAGTTGCTGCCGGCCGACGTGATTGGATCCCGGCCGTCTTGATGTCCCGCGTTGTGAAGAACCTGGAATTCAGGCCCTGTGTACCAGGGAGGACCGTCCCCCTCAGTGACTCGAAACATCACACCACTGTTACCAGCCTCTTCGACTCGCCACTCGAATTGCAACTCGAAGTCTGTGAAACGCTCGACAGTGACAAGATCACCGGCTTGCCCGGTCCGGGCCAGTGTTCCATCGACTGCTTGCCATCCGTCCGGCCGATTTTGCTGTCCGTATCCACGCCAAGACGAGAGGTCCTCACCGTCGAATAGTAATGTCCAACCGTCTGCAATTTCTTCGGGACTCAGTGTGTTGTGAGCCGCGAGTGTCGTTGCATTTGATTTACTGCCCATGGCCCAACGAATCCCCTCGAGTAGATGTTGCTGGAAGCGGGTGTCGTCCCACACTTCTGGACGATGCCCCAAGGCGGTGTAGAAGACTCGCCCAGCGCCTTCTTGACGGGTCCAGGCGAGGGCGAAGTCCCCATCCTGCCTCTTGATGCCTCGCGCGGTCATGTCTACCGAGGTCACATCTAGGCTGAGTAGCACGTGCACCTGGTCGCGTGACCAGTTCCGGTGCTGGTAGATTTCATCGTAGATTTCGAATGATGTCCCGAGGTGGCGAGTGGAGGGGTGAGTCTCGTCTTCGACGGAGACTGTGACCTGCTGATGCCACGGATGTCCGTCGAAATACCCTCCGATCAATGAGAGATATTGCGGCCACTCGTAGAAAGTGTCGGTTGCGCTGTGCACACCGACGAACCCTCCTCCTCGGCGGACATAGGCGAGAAGAGCCTCTTGCTGCGTCTGGTCCAAGGGAAGCTCGCCTGTGGTGAAGAAGACTACCGCGTCGTAGTCCTCGAGACCGTGGTGATTGATGGTCTTGGCATCGCGGGTGACGGTAATGTCGAAGATGCCCGTCTCGGTAGCGATCCGCTGGAGGACGGCTTCGGAGTGAGGGAGCACTGGGTGGGCGAAGCCAGCTGATTGGGTCACGTAGAGCACTTTGGCGGACTCGGCAGCGAGCAAGTCGCGCTGGGCTAGTTCTGGTTGCACGGAGAGAATTGGGAAAGCTAAGAGAAGGCTAGCTAGGTTTTGGCGCCGGTCTGGGAATAGCTTAGTCATGATGTCGGCCTCATTGTATCGCTCATGGTACAGTTTCCATCGGCGAATTGATGTCAACGGTAGTTCTTGGGCTTGATATCGGGACAGGTGGATCGCGAGCGGTGCTCGTTGGGGACGAGGGACAAGTGGTGGCAGCCGCCACCGTGGCTCATTCACCGTTTGTTTCACCGAAAACTGGTTGGGCCGAACAGGAGCCTGACGATTGGTGGCGTGCAGCTCAACAAGCGATTCAACAGGTTTTGTCTAAAGCATCAGCCGAAGTGCAGGTAGTTGGGCTGTCTGGTCAGATGCATGGTGCGGTATTGCTAGACGGCGCCAGCTCGGTTATTCGCCCTGCGATCATTTGGTGTGACCAGCGGACCGAAGCGGAGTGTTGTGCTCTGACTGACCAGATTGGTGCCGATCGTCTGATTGCATTGGTGGCGAATCCGGCGCTCACAGGTTTTACCCTGCCGAAATTGCTCTGGGTTCGAAATCATGAACCGGCTGTTTGGGATCGAGTCCGGTCGGTTTTGTTGCCAAAGGATTTCGTGCGGTGGTGTTTGATTGGTGAGCGTGCTACCGATGTCGCTGATGCTTCGGGCACGCTGCTTTTTGACGTAGCCCATCGTTGCTGGTCGAAAGCGATGCTCGAAGCGGTTGATATTGACGCTGAGTTGTTGCCTGTTGCCTATGAAGGCCCTGTTGTCACTGGAAAGGTCGGTGCCAGTGGTGCAAAGGCGACCGGGCTGCGCGTTGGTACACCGGTGGTGGCCGGGGGGGGGGATCAAGCGGCCGGTGCTGTCGGGATGGGGGTGGTTCGCCCTGGTGTGGTTAGCGCCACCATCGGCACATCGGGTGTTGTGTTTGCCGCGACTGATCGACCTGCCCTTGACGATCGTGGTCGGGTACACACGTTCTGCCATGCTGTGCCTGGCCGCTGGCATGTAATGGGGGTGACTCAGGGGGCTGGATTGTCGTTGCGGTGGTTCAAGGACACTTTCGGTGTTGGTGATCTGAAAGAGGGGGAACCTCTTGATCCTTACGACCGACTCTGTGAGGTGGCGAAGGAGGCTCCGGTCGGTTCGGATGGTGTTATGTGGGCCCCTTATCTGATGGGCGAGCGTACCCCACATCTGGACCCGCATGCCCGAGCAGCTCTGGTCGGGTTGTCAGCGTCCCACGGGCGGCCCCACGTAAGCCGAGCATTGCTCGAAGGGGTGGCTTTCAGCTTGAGAGACAGCCTTACAATCATCGAGGCTATGGGACTTTCTACTGACCGGGTGCGTTTGGGCGGCGGCGGCGCACGTTCGCCACTGTGGCGTCAAATCCAGGCTGATGTCTATGGTCAGGAGGTTGAACTGCTTGAGGCCGATGAGGGTGCGGCGTATGGGGCAGCTCTGCTCGCTGGGGTGGGAGCTGGGTTTTGGAGCTCGGTGGACCAGGCGTCCGAGGTTGTGACACGAGTAGCCGAGACCCGTATTCCTGTTCCTCAGCAGAGGAGGGTTCTTGAACGCCAGTACGAGCGGTTTCAGCGTCTCTACAGGGCATTGCATCCCTAGACAATAAATTGAGGGAGCCCTGACATCTGAGTTCGGGTGCGAACTCCTGAAAGAAGTGATTCAAAATCATGTCTACTGACCCGTTCTTGCCGGCGCCTGAGCACAAGTTTTCTTTTGGCCTGTGGACCGTTGGCAACCCCGGTCGAGACCCGTTTGGGGAACCGGTTCGCGACCGTCTGTCTCCAGTGCAGCTTGTCGAGTTGCTCGGAGAAGTTGGCGCCTGGGGGGTTAACCTTCACGACAATGATCTGGTTCCTATTGACGCCAATGCTTCCGTTCGGGACGGGATCGTGCGTGAGTTCCGGACGGCCTGTGTGAGCAATGGTCTAACTGTGCCCATGGTTACCACCAACCTGTTTACAGACCCGGCATTTAAGGATGGGGCCTTTACGGCAAACGATCAGGCAGTTCGTGCCCTATCGGTGCAAAAGGCCATGGGCGCCATGGATTTGGGCGCAGAACTAGGTGCCAAGATATTTGTGATGTGGGGCGGGAGAGAAGGGGCGGAAACCGATGGCTGTCGACGTCCAGACGTGGCGATAGCGCGGTTGCGGGAGGCCGTGAATTTTCTCTGTGAATATTCAGTGGCGAATGGCTATGACTACCGCATCGCCCTAGAAGCCAAGCCCAATGAACCCCGCAGCGATATCTATATGCCTACAACAGGGGCTTATCTTGGGTTTATCGCGACGCTGGATCATCCGGAATTGGTGGGGGTTAACCCCGAGGTGGCGCATGAGCACATGGCGGGTTTGAACATGACCCACTCGGTGGCGCAGGCTTGGGATGCCGGCAAATTGTTTCACATTGATCTGAACGACCAGCTGGTGGGTCGTTTTGATCAGGATTTTCGTTTTGGAGCGGCGAACCCGAAAGCGGCATTCTGGTTGGTGAAATTCTTGGAGGAAGTTGGCTACGATGGGCCGAGACACTTCGATGCACATGCCTACAGAACTGAAGGCTATGAGGGCGTGAAGGATTTTGCCCGTGGCTGTATGCGGACTTACCTGATTCTGAAGGACAAGGCGCGACGGTGGCGGGCTGATCCGGAAATCAGTGCACTAGTGGCAGGGTTGGCAGAATCCTCCCAAGCGGCTCCGCCAGTGGGGCGGTACAGTCAAGGGGGAGCTGAGTCACTGAAGCTGTGCCGATTGGATCGGGCAGCCCTGGGAGGCCGTGAACTCCGCTATGAACAACTAGACCAGCTGACCATCGAAATCTTGTGCGGCGTGCGATAGAGCCTCCCTCGGATTGTGGTCTTGGTTTCGTTGAGCTACTCCCGGAGTGCAAACACCCAGATGACACCTCCCTGGGGGACTTGGACCTCTCGGTCGAGGTGCTGATTGACGGCGCGTTGCATCCCTTGGGCGTCGACACCCCACCCTGACTGAACCGCGATGTACTGGACGCCGTCTATCGCGTAAGACGACGGAACACCGATTACTCCTGAATTGGTTCGCTGTTCCCACAGGACCGCGCCTGTTGCGGCGTCGAACGCTCTGAAGTAGCGGTCGTTGGTACCGCCGGAGAAGACTAACCCACCACCTGTCGTGAGAATTGGACCCCAATTTTGAGATTCAGGGAATTCGTGAGTCCAGACCTGTTCGCCTGTGGCGAGGTTCCAGGCTTGCAGTTCCCCTAGGTGGTCTGCGCCGTTTGCTACGAAGACCTGTGAGGTGGCGCCAGTGAAACCGGCGCCAGGTCGGTATTCAACCTCTCGACCGACAATGGTAGAGCACAGGTTCTCGTTGGCCGGTATATAGAGGTAACCGGTTTGAGGGCTGTAGGCTGCTGGCGGCCAGTCCTTCCCGCCCCACAGTGATGGACAGAAGGTAGCCGGCTTGTTGGTGCCAGGTTTCCGTTCCGGGTCGTATGCAGGTCGGCCCGTGACCGGATCAATGGAGGTGAAAACATTTTGGTCCACATAGGGGTTGGCATCGACGAAGTTGATCGGACCTGCTGTGCGTTCGAGGATCCACAGATATCCATTTCTGGCTGGATGCACAAGTGACTTGACGGTGCGACCGTCACGAGGAATGTCGATCAGGAGCGGGGCCGAGACTTCATCCCAATCCCAGGAACCGTTCCAGTGATACTGATGGTAGCCCTTGATGTCACCAGTGGCGGCATCGAAGGCGACCACTGAGTTGGTGTAGAGGTTGTCACCAGGGCGCTGGTCGCCGATCCACGGGCCCGGGTTGCCAGTCCCCCAGTATGTGAGGTTTAGGTCGGGGTCGTATGAGCCGGTTACCCAAATAGAAGCTCCACCCGTTTGCCAGGAGTCACCCGGCCAAGTCTCGTTGCCAGGTTCTCCTGGACCGGGAATGGTGTGTGTCCGCCAGACTTCCCGACCGGATTCAGGGTCGTAAGCAGCGACGAATCCTCTGATGCCTCGTTCACCTCCTGAGGCACCCACCATGACCTTGCCGTCTGCGACCAGTGGGGCCATCGTCATGTAGTAGCCGTTTCGATAATTGGCCACGGCGGTTTCCCAGACTAACTCACCTGTGCTGGCATTGAGGGCTACGACGAATGCGTCGTGGGTGGTGTAGTAGACCTTATCTCCATAGAGCCCGACGCCTCGGTTGGTACGGTGCGGGTGACTCATGTCTTCTGGAAACTGGCGTCGGTAGCGCCATAGTTGATTTCCAGTTCCTGCGTCTACAGCGATTACCTGGTCTTCTGGTGTTGTCACAAACATGACACCGTTGTTGACGATCGGTGGTGATTCGTGCCCTGACACGACACCTGTGGAGAGCGACCACACGGGCACCAGATTTGCCACGTTGGCGGTGGTGATTTGGTCTAGAGGGGAGTAGCCCCAACTGTTGTAGCTACCGCGGTACATCAGCCAATCTTCTGGTGCAGGCGATTCCAGGCGCGCATCGGTGACTGGAGTGTAGGGTGCTGCGGACTCCTGGGCATTAAGGGGGGATTGGAATGGAATGCCGAGGGAGCCGGCACACATACTTAGGATGGAAATTCTCGATACTAATCTCGCCATGTCGTCCTCGTTCCCTTGACACCAGTGATGCTTGCAAGGCGTTCCCAGGATAGTCGTCTTCGTCTACTGTGAAAGACTCTAGTCTTGGGGTATTGCGACGCCCAACGGTTGTCTCAACTGAGGAAGTGTAACCCGTCAGGTCTTTAAGCCGCCATGGATGCCTGTGTGGGAGTGTCAGCGAGTAGTGACTTGTTTAGTGTTTACGGCCGCCAGAATGACACAGAATTGGGATGAAATTTCGTCATGCTCTGGAATGAGGCACTTGTGGTGTCAGTTAGATTACTTAGATTTTGGGCGATTGAATGAGTTTTAGAGCGAGATTTGGTTGCTCCGGTCAGTGCGCTCGGGCCACTTTCGGTGTATAAAGTCCTAGCAGGTATTTCGTTTTGTTTTTTTGGAAATTTTCGGAGTAGATGCCATGCCTTTTCGCCGTTCATGTTTCCCCCTAATGCTGGTGGGTTCGGTTGTGTTTGTCGTGTGCGTTACGGCGTCCAGTGCTGCTAATCAGCGCCAGGCCGAGGTGGCTGAGGTTGACTTTCAGCGTGACGTGCGTCCGATCTTGGCCGATAACTGTTTCCAGTGCCACGGGCCGGATGAGGCGACTCGCCGAGCGGGTCTTCGCCTCGATACACAGGATGGAGCGTTGGGGGACCGGCCACTGGGAGCCGCAGTCGTGCCAGGGAACCTTGCGGCGAGTCGACTTTATCAGCGAATCACGCATGCGGTGGTGGACCGGCGGATGCCGCCACCGGCGTTGACCAATAACTCGCTTTCTGAGAGCCAGGTCGACGTGTTGCGTCGGTGGATCGAAGATGGTGCGTCGTGGGATCAGCATTGGGCTTTTAAGTCGATCGACCGGCAGGTGCCGCCTGTGGTCATGAATGAAGCGTGGGTCCGGAACCCCATTGACCGGTTTGTTCTCAATGGATTGGAGGAGGCCGGCTTGGAGCCAGCCCCCGAGGCCGACAAGGCAACCTTGGCACGCCGTGTGGCCCTTGATTTGACCGGGTTACCACCAGATCCAGGCACTTTAGCCACTTATATGAGCGACTCCTCATCCACGGCCTACGAGGCGTTGGTTGACCGTCTCTTGGCATCAAAGCACTGGGGAGAGCACCGGACGCGTTATTGGCTGGATGCTGCACGCTATGGTGACACCCATGGCATTCATATCGACAATTATCGCGAGATGTATGCCTACCGCGATTGGGTGATTCGCTCATTCAATGAGAACCAACCGTTTGACGAGTTTGCGGTGGAGCAAGTTGCGGGCGACTTACTGCCAGAACCAAGCTTGGATCAGCTAATTGCGACTGGATTCCAACGCAATAACATCACCACCAATGAAGGCGGAGTGGTGCCGGAGGAATATGAGGCCGTCTACGCGAAGGATCGAGCGGAAACTATTGGAAATGTGTTTCTTGGGTTGACAGTCGGTTGCGCCACCTGTCACGACCATAAGTTCGATCCGATCGCCCAAAGCGAATTTTACGCAATGACTGCGTTTTTCCGTAATACGACGCAATATGTCATGGATGGGAACGTGTCGGATCCACCGCCCATACTGGTGGTTCCGCAGGAGGAAGACCGTGAACTGTGGCATTTGCTACGACGAGAGGCCGCTGTCTTTGACGCACGGATCGCATCACACCCGTCGGCGGTTGACCCGAACTTCGTGGAATGGCTGACTCGTGGTGAGCATCGCGAGATCGAAACCCCGCTTGAGCCGTCGGCTGACTTGCTCAGATTGTCGCTTGAAAATGTGGCCAAACCAGCGGCTTGGATAGCGGGGGAACACCACCCGATTACGGTGGAGCCTGGTGTTTCGGTGGTGGAAGACGGGCCAAATGGGCATGCTGCGCTAATGTTTGACGCACAGGCTTGGGCAGAGCTTCCAACGTTGGGCCTAGATAGCGATACCCCGTTCTCTATTGCTATGTGGGTGTATCAACCGGAGGACGAGGGCAACTTTGTGGTGGTAGGTCAGGAGGACCACGAGAACGGCACTCGCGGTTGGTCCGTCTCCATTAGCCAAAGGCAACTTAGTCTCAGGCTGACCGGCGACCCGACTGGGCCTGGGGGCGGAGCTACCACGGCGAGGGTGGGGCCAATAAATACGAAGCGGATGCCGACTGGTGAATGGACTCACATAGTCTTGACGCATGATGGATCGGCTGAGCGTGGTGGCTTACACATCTACCGAAACGGCGAGTTGGTAGAGGAGCAGGGCAGTGAGTATTTTGCGAAGGTTGAGGGAAGCATTCTGACTGACCAGCCGCTCTATCTTGGGCGTGGCGCTGGTATCAATAGGGGACAGCTCGAGGATCGTTATTTCGCAGGGGGAGGTATCGCTGATCTTCGGGTATTTAACCGCGTCTTGACCGTGGAGGAGGCGAACGTGGTGTTTGGGTGGCATCTGGTTCAGCAAGCTGCAGAGAAGTCACCGGAAGCCTTGAGCCCAAAAGAGCACAACACTCTGAAGTTGCGGTATTTGAATATCGAGGATGATGAATACCAAGCGCTGATAGCGAGACGGCAGGAGATCGACCGAGAGTGGCGTGAAGTCCGTCGACGCGGGAGCATCACTCACGTGATGCAAGAAGAACCTGGTAGTGAGGCCTTTGCCCATGTTTTAAATCGCGGTATGTATGATCAGCCACTTGAGCGGGTTGTGGCTGGGACGCCAGCCGCCCTTCCGCCGATGGCTGAATCGTTGCCTCGGAATCGACTAGGGTTGGCGAAGTGGTTGGTGGACGACGCGAACCCCCTCACTGGACGGGTGACAGCGAACCGATTTTGGCAGCAGGTTTTCGGGACTGGACTGGTGGCGACTAGTGAAGACTTTGGTGCACAAGGCGCAATACCTTCCCACCCGGAACTGCTGGATCATTTAGCCTTCGATTTCCGGGAATCCGGTTGGGACGTCAAACGGTTCTTTCGCATGCTGGTGACTTCAGCGACCTACCGTCAGGCAGCTACCATGACTCCGGAAAAGCTCGAGCGTGACCCAGACAACGAGCTTCTGTCTAGGGGCCCCCGTTTTCGAATGGATGCGGAGATGGTGCGAGATTACGCTTTGGCTGCTAGTGGCTTGCTAGTCCGGACAATTGGGGGGGGCAGCGTGAAGCCTTATCAGCCCGAAGGGGTGTGGTCGACGGTCGCGATGCCGCAGAGCAATACGGGTCGTTATCAGCAAGATACTGGTGACAAACTCTACCGGCGAAGTCTCTACACCTTCTGGAAGCGGTCGGCTCCGCCTCCGTCTATGGATATCTTTAATGCTCCTACCCGTGAGCATTCCACTGTACGCCGTGAGCGCACCAATACCCCGCTTCAGGCCTTGGTGACGATGAACGACACGCAGTTCGTTGAAGCTTCTCGGTATCTTGCTCAACGGGCAATGCGAGAGGCTGGAGACAATTTCGATCGGCGGCTCGATTATCTGACCACCCGTTTGTTGGCGCGGGATTTCATTGGTTCGGAGCGGGTGGTTGCGAAGGAGACGTTTGAAGGCTTTGTCGACTTGTATAGCTCGGACATGGATGGTGCCCGCAGTCTTCTCGATGTCGGAGATTCACCATTCGACGCTGCTTTGCCAATCTCAGAGTCAGCAGCGTGGACGATGCTGGCTAGCCAGCTGATGAACTTGGACGAGTTGCTTAATAAATGATTGGTGGGTGATTTAGGAGGAGGCTCAGGATAAGCCTCCTCTTCATTGGGGCAACATCTGGGACAAATGAATTTTTTGTTACTTGTATAGTTTCGAGAGGACGCGATGCACCCATACAAAGAAGCTATTCGTGCTGAAACGAGGCGTCAATTTTTTACTAAGTCTGCGAAGGGAATTGGTGGGCTTGCGCTAGCCAATCTATTGGCGGATGACCTGTATGCGCTGCCAGGTCAGGGTGGTGATGCTGTCGGAGGGTTGCCGTCATTGCCCCATTTTGCGCCGAAGGCTAAGCGCTGTATCTACCTTCACATGATGGGTGCCCCGCCTCAGATGGACTTGCTTGACTATAAGCCAAAGATGAAGGCCTTGTACGATCAGGACCTCCCAGAGTCGATTCGCCAGGGTCAGCGGTTGACGACAATGACCTCCGGGCAATCACGTTTTCCAATTGCCCCATCCATTTTCGAGTTCTCACAGCACGGTGAAGGTGGGGCCTGGTTTTCGGAACTGTTACCTCATACGGCCAGTATGGCTGACGATATTGCGGTCATCCGGTCGATGCACACGGACGCGATTAATCACGAGCCCGGGATCACCTTCATTCAGACTGGGCAACAGATCCCTGGGCGGCCTTGTATTGGTGCTTGGTTCTCCTATGGACTGGGCAGTATGAATGAGGATCTGCCGACCTTTGTGGTGATGAATGCGGAACGGAGTCATCCGAGAGCTGGAGTTCAAGCAATCTCGGCCAAGCTATGGAGTGCCGGTTTCCTGTCGCCTGAGTACGCAGGCGTCGGGCTACGGACGGGAGCTGACCCAGTGCTCTATCTGCGTGATCCAAGTGGGGTGTCCCCTGAGGTGCGTCGACAAATGTTAGACGGGCTTGGAGAGTTGAACCGACTTCGACATGAGCAGGTAGGGGACCCTGAGACGCTGGCTCGGATCGAACAGTACGAAATGGCGTTTCGGATGCAGTCTTCGGTGCCGGAAATGGCCGACTTGTCGAGTGAACCGGAGAGCACGTTCGAGCGCTGGGGTGAGGAGGCCAAACAGGCTGGCAAGTTCCAGAATGCAGCGTTGATGGCTAGGCGCTTGGTCGAGCGGGGTGTGCGGTTTGTTCAGATTTATCACCGTGGTTGGGATGTGCACTCATTTGCCCCACAGGTGCTCCCAGCCCAAGCGCGGGATGTTGACCGTGCGGCTTGGGCTCTTATTCAAGATTTGAAGGAGCGTGGTCTGTTTGATGAGACGCTAGTCATCTGGGGCGGTGAGTTTGGACGAACCATCTATTCACAGGGTCGGTTGACACCTACCGAGTACGGTCGAGATCATCATCCACGCTGCTACAGTCTGTGGATGGCGGGGGGAGGTGTCCAGGGTGGGGTCGTGCACGGCGAAACAGACGATTTTTCGTACAATATTGTTAAAGACCCTGTCCACATCAGGGATTTTCAGGCGACGATTTTGCACCTATTTGGCATTGATCACGAGCGATTTACCCATGATTTCCGTGGCTTACCTGCTCGATTGACTGGTGTGGAACAGGCTCGAGTGGTTCGAGAGATACTCGCCTAACCGGGCAGTGAAGCTGTGTGCTTTTCCGAGGCTTCGCTTTTTGGTTTGTGCTGGCTGGACACTTCTGGTCCTGACCGTACTCTGGCGGCGGCGGTTTTAGTCAACCCGGGTACTCTGGCTCGACACGCATTGCCATCGACCATCTCGTAGGATCCAGACGTCGGTATAGCGCAAGGCCAGTTCGGCTCTCTGGCCTTGTTGCATGCCAACAAGATTGAGCGTAAACCACACAACCGCAGTGTCTCCGTAGACTTTGACCGTGAAGTCGTTCTGAACGGCAGACACTACCTGTTGGTTGAATTCAGCAACGAGGGTGAGTTCTCTGGCCTTGTCGCCGCGGGTACCATCCTCATAAGTGCCGATGAATTCATCGGCTAGAAGGTTTGCGACGAAATCGGCATCTTGTCTATAGACGGCTTCGTTCCATCCCCGTTCAAGCTCGATGAGAACCTGTTGATCTGACTGAACCGGTTGGGCGGTAGTCGGTCTTATGCATAGGAAGAAGGCCAGGAGGCAGGTTGCGGTTCCTCGAAGAAGTATCGTCATGTTCAATAGCCTCCTAAACATTGAATGGTATGCCTGCGGCGCCGTTGGCTTAGTCACACGTTAGCCGAGATTGCAAGAGTTTGTCATCCGGTGAAATAGGCCATCACTGCCAACACGAGTCCGATAATTACTAGCGAGTGCACGAGGTCCATTGGGGTCCAGCTACGTGATTGAGTGTTTCGTCTGATGGTCTTAAAGGTCAAGCCTGATAGCTGAGTGGTGGGCTTCGGCTTTGTCGTCAGGCTTATGGCTACAAGTAACCCCAGGCAGAACACGAACAGGCCGAAACCGAAGTAGAGAAAATTTATCCCGGCGAGCCACGACAGGATACTAGGGAGCTCTCCTGGCCAAAGTTCCAACACTAGTTTCACCATCCCGATTATGAAGCCAACGACCAGTGTGCTGATTGCCCCGGTAGCGGTGATTTTGGTCGAAAGTAAACCAAGGAGGAAGACCGCAGCAATCGGGGGCGCTATGTATGCTTGGACGTTCTGTAGGTACGTGTAGAGCTCGCTCGAGAACATGCGCATGATCGGGATCCAAAGGATGCCGAGGCAGACAATAGCAACGGTGCCAAGGCGTCCAACCCGAATGAGCCTGGTATCGTGGGCTTTGGGGTGCAGCAGGCGATAAAAATCCATTGTAAGAAGGGTTGAGCATGAGTTAAAGACGGCAGCCAATGAACTCATCAGTGCTGCCAGAAGCCCGGCAGCGACAAGTCCCCGGAGCCCTTCCGGCAGCACTAGACCCACGAGTGCTGGTAGGGCTTGGTCGGCTTCGGTGAGTACGAGACGGCCGCTATTGGCCAGCCCGAGTGCGATTAGCCCGGGTACTATGAAAAGAAAGACCGCCGACAACTTGAGGTAGGCCCCAAAGATAGCGCCACGCCGAGCAACCGTTTCGCTCTTCGCAGCTAACACTCGTTGCACAATGTACTGGTCGGTGCACCAATACCATATGCCTACGATCGGGGGAGTTAATATCATCCCTAGCCATGGGAATTCGGGATGATTAAGTGGCTTCCACATATTCAACAAGTCACTGCCTACTAGTCGCTTTAACTCGTTCCAGCCACCAATCTCGATCAGTCCAAATCCGGTCACTGCTGCTGAGCCGCCTATGAGGACGACCGCTTGGAGGGCTTCGGTGTAAACCACGGCGCGTAGGCCACCGAGAACTGTATAGAGGCCAGTCAAAATGACAACTGTGATTGCTCCTGTCCAGAAGTTGACGCCTATGAGACCCTGCAGCATGACGCCGCCTGCGTAGACGGTTACGGAAACTTTGGTAAGGATGTAGCCCACCAACATAACAACTGAGAGGAACCATCGGCTGCGTTTATCGTAGCGGCGCTCTAGGAACTCGGGCATCGTAAAGACGCCGCTCCGCAGATAAAACGGAACGAAGACCCAGCCAAGCAGCAGGATAATCCAAGAATGTAGTTCATAGTGACCCAGAACAATGCCGGTGCTGGCTCCAGATCCCGCTAAGCCAACTACGTGTTCGGACCCAATGTTAGAGGCGAAGAGTGATGCACCGATAGCGAACCAGCCCACATGTCGTCCAGCCAAGAAATAATCAGAAGCGGTTTGCTGGCGGTGGCGTGTAACCCACGCTGCGATACCGAGGAGTACCAAGGAATATCCGCAGATGACAATCCAATCTAGGGGGGTAAAGTTCATCGGGTGGTTGGGCCTCCGTCTTGAGACGGTCCATCTTACTGGGCTCTACTCCCTGCTGGGAGAGTGGTTGTGGTATGACTGTGGTTGGTGAAGCACTCTGCTGACGCTGGCAGGCAAGGAATGACTCAAGCTGGTGGACTGCGGGAGCGCCAAGATGGGCTTGGGTTAATGGTTTAAACACAAGGAGATGAGGACAGCAACGATGCCTCGACAGGTAACCTTATTTACAGGTCAGTGGGCCGATTTGCCACTGACAGAACTGGCAGCAAAGGCAGCCGGGTTTGGTTTCGATGGCCTAGAGTTGGCGTGTTGGGGAGATCACTTCGATGTCGACCGCGCCGCTGTCGATAAAGCTTACTGTGACGCTAAACGGCAAGTATTAGCCGATGAGGGGCTGGGTTGTTGGGCGATCTCGCATCACCTGGCCGGGCAGCTGGTATGTGACCTCAATGACGATCGGTCTGATGCGTTTGCACCTGAGTCGGTCCATGGTGATCCGGAAGCAAAACGAGAGTGGGCGATAAATACCATGAAGAATGCCGCTCGGGCAGCCGGTAACTTGGGTGTGGACGTGGTGTCTGGATTCACCGGGTCTTCTATCTGGCACCTGCTGTATTCGTTCCCGCCGGTTTCGGCTGACATGATTGATGTCGGGTATCGGCGATTCGCCGAACTCTGGAACCCGATTCTCGATGTCTTCGACGAGTGCGGGGTGCGCTTTGCACTTGAGGTGCATCCTACGGAGATCGCATTCGATATTGTTAGTGCTAATAGGGCCCTTGAAGCGATCGGGAGACGTGATGCATTTGGGTTTAATTTTGATCCCAGCCATTTGCAGTGGCAGGGGATGGAGCCGGCACGGTTTGTTCAGGAATTTCAGGATCGGATTTATCACGTGCACATGAAGGATGCAGCGGTGACACTGGATGGCCGGACGGGCATCCTTGGGTCCCATTTGCCGTTTGGTGCTGGGGAGCGCGGTTGGGATTTTCGATCTGTGGGGCGGGGAGATGTTGACTTCGAAGCCATCATTCGTGCGTTGAACCAAATAGGCTATAGAGGTCCTCTGTCGGTTGAATGGGAAGACTCGGGTATGGACCGTGAGCACGGAGCCCGAGAATCGTGTGAGTATGTGAGAGAGATCGATTTTTCACCCTCCGGAATGGCCTTTGATGCGGCTTTTGAAGAGAAACATGGCAAATAGTGTGCTGTCCCGAAGGCTTCGGATGGGTATGGTCGGTGGCGGTCCTGGTGCCTTCATTGGTGATGTTCACCGGCGTGCAGCTTGCCTTGACGGCACTGTGGAATTGGTGGCGGGCGCTTTCTCCACGAGCCCGACACGCTCGAAGCGCAAAGGTCGTGAACTCGGTTTGAGTAGGAGTAGAAGCTACGCATCCTATGACGAGATGCTCGCGGGAGAACTGGGTCGAGACCCTAGAGAACGGATAGATTTCGTTTCGATCGTTACACCCAACGACATGCATTTTTCGGTTGCCAAGGCCTTTCTTGAGGCGGGGTTCCATGTGGTGTGCGACAAGCCAATGACCTTCACAGTGGGTGAGGCGCGTCGGTTGAAACAGGTGGTGCGCAAGGCTAGGCGGGTATTTGCACTAACCCACAATTACACCGGTTACCCGATGGTGAAACTGGCGCGGGACCTCGTTCGTCAAGGAGAAATTGGACGCCTTCGAAAGGTCGTGGTGGAATATCCGCAAGGGTGGTTAGCGACTCGGCTTGAAGCCACAGGGATGAAGCAGGCTCAATGGCGCACCGATCCCACTCGGAGTGGAGCGGCAGGTTGCATGGGGGATATCGGGATCCACGCTGGTAACCTCGCCGAGTACATTACAGGGTTACGGATTGTTGAACTGTGCGCCGATCTGACCACTTTTGTCGCCGGGCGTCAGCTCGATGATGATGGCAATGTACTCATACGGATGCAGAAGGGTGTGCGTGGCGTGCTTCACGCCAGCCAGGTCGCAGTAGGAGAGGACAACGCACTATCTATCCGTCTCTATGGTGAGCAGAAGGGCCTTGCGTGGCGCCAAGAAGACCCCAACGTGCTTGAGGTCAAGTCCCAGCACGGGCCCGTAGAGAGGTGGGCTCGAGGTCAGGCCTATGTGGCCGAAGTGAGTCCCGCCGCTGCCAGGGCGAGTGCGCTTCCGGCAGGACATCCTGAAGCCTTCCTTGACGCATTTGCCAATGTCTACCGAAATGCAACTGATACCATCCGAGCTCGCTTGTCTCGGACTCGTCCAGATCCCTTGGCACTTGATTTTCCTACAGTCGATGATGGCCTCCGTGGAATGTTATTTATTGAGACCCTCGTGAGGAGTGGCAAGTCTAGCCGTAAATGGACCAGGGTGCCCGTTCGGTGATGGGGCCCTTCGCTTGGCCGAGGCATTACTGGCGGTGTCTTGTGGGCGTTGCGATGGGATGAGTGAGGGCCATCAGGCACCCCTCACTCATCGGGCGTGCTCAACCGGACATTTTCGATTGTCGATAGTTGACCAGTGTTGGGTCACAGGGACCCTACTAGAACCGATCGACTAGCTGGCGGCTTTGAGGCCACGAAGGATGGAGATGATGGAATCGTCAGTTTCGGTGCCGGGCGATAGGTCGTCGCTTTCGGCAAGGCCAATTGGGGTTTCATCACGTTCGTTGTTGGCATGGGGATCTGCCCCGTGTGCGATGAGTAGCTCCACTACCGAACGGAAGCGTTTCCGCACCGCGTCGTGGAGGGCCGTATTCCCCCGCGAGTCAGCTGTGTTTACTTGCACGCCGTGATCTAGAAGTAGCTGGGCGAATTCAAGGGAGTTTGCCTCCTCTCGGGAGTCATCTGGTTCTGGGATGCCGACTCGGTTGCGTCGGTTTTCTGTGCCGCGAGTAGCTCCCATTGAAGCTTGCAGCGCGGACATTCCTCCCGGGGGTGTGTTCAGAGGGTCTCCTCCGTAACGAAGGACCGTCCGGAAGATTTCGAGCTCACCATATTTAGCTGCGAGCCACGCAGCATTGGCGCCAATCATTTGGTAGCGCAGGCTGTAGTCAGCGCTGAACCGTCGTCCAGGCGTGCCGTGCTCGAGGGCCGTGTTCGGGTCAGCTCCGTAGGCGAGTAGTGTTTCTGCAAGTCCAGTTTGGCTTAGTAGAACTGCGGCTTGCAGTGGGGTGTAGCCGGCATTGGCTGAGTTCGGATCGGCGCCCTGCTGGAGCAAGTAAATGCCTAGGGGACCGTGTCCACTGTGAGCTGCGACGACCAAGGCACTAGTGCCAGAAGCGGCGTGGTCATTGACGTTGGCGCCTGCTTCGATGAGGGTTTTGGCAGTTTCGAGATGGCCCTGTCTAACGGCGAACATTAACGCTGAGGATCCACCGTGTTTCATACGGAAGTTGCCGATGGGATTAGTGTTCCCGGCGGTGTTCTCAAGTTGGTCCCAGATAGCAGTTCTCGCGTGGATGTTTGCGCCGTGGTCGATTAGTGTTCTGACGATTCGAGAGTGGCCTTGTGCAGCAGCCCACATCAATGAAGTCTGCTGCCGTTCGTGTTCGGCTGCGTTGACGGCTGCACCGTGATCCAAGAGCAAGGAGACCGTCTTAAGGTCTCCGGACCGTGCAGCAGTCATCAAAGGGGTTTCGCCCATCTGAAGGGCGCTATCCGGGTCGGCCCCGGCGTTGAGTAGCAGAGAGGCCATTGCAGAGTTGCCGTTTCTCGCCGCGAGCCAGAGCGGTGTTGCACCAAGCTCATTGGCGGCCCTGACAGTGGCACCGGCAGTTACTAACAATCGAGCAGCCTCGAGGTCGTCTCGGTGGGCGGCGTGGTGGAGCGCGGTGGCTCCATCGCCCTGTCGAAGATCGAGATCCTCATCTGCTGCGATTAGTAGCTGAAGTTGGACTAAGTCGCCCGCTTTGACAGCATCGATCACGCCGGCTTTCGGCTGTGTATGTCCGTTTGTGGACCACAGTAGGGTGATAGAAATGAACAGTGAGCAAGTTGTTCGAAGTCGTCGAGCCATAAGCCTACATGCTACCGCAGGGAGTTGTAGATTGACACTCAAGAATTGTTCCGCGAAACTATGTCTAACTGGGCTACTTGGAGGAGGAGAGTGGCAGGCTGATGTCACGTATTCTAGCGATGTTCTTGGTTAGGGCGAAGCTACTTGTCGCTGTGGCCGGATTGGCGGCTGTGTGGTCCCCCTCTCTTGAGGCACAGGCGACAGTGGGAGCTGAAGAAGAGTTGCTCGAAACGACTCTTTCGCGCTTTTGTGTCAGTTGCCACAATGACCGTCTGCGTACCGCCGATATGAGTCTGGAGGGCCTAGACCTTACTGCAATTGGTAGTCATGCTGACGTGTGGGAAGGCGTGGTTGCAAAGTTGCGCACCCGTGCTATGCCCCCGGTCGGGCGACCGAGGCCCGACGTGGCAACTTATGATCGAATTGCTAGTTGGCTCGAAGCAGAAATCGACAGAACGGCTCTAGGCAACCCTGACCCTGGTAGGACGCAGGCTGTTCATAGACTCAACCGAGCGGAATATCGGAACGCCGTTAAGGATTTGCTGGCGATCGATGTTGATGTCGATGGGCTGTTGCCCGCCGATGATTTCGATGAATATGGTTTCGATAACAACGCCGATATTTTGACGGT
Organism: Acidobacteria bacterium UBA2990; assembly: GCA_002347025.1. Classification (GTDB taxonomy): domain Bacteria; phylum Acidobacteriota; class Vicinamibacteria; order Vicinamibacterales; family UBA8438; genus UBA2990. The sequence continues at coordinate 47,814 of DEAE01000028.1, read as the reverse complement.
GTCTTCGTCGTTAATGGAGCGGTACCTTTCGGCTGCTCGGAAGATCGGAAGGTTGGCGGTTGGGGAGAGACCTTTGGGGCCGGCCACAGAAAGCTACAAGGTTCCGATCCTATTGCTCCAAGACGATCGGATGGGCGAGGATCTGCCATTTGGGTCACGTGGCGGGATTGGTATCCGCCACTATTTCCCCGTTGATGGGGAGTACGACCTGTCGATCCGTTTGCATCGGAATTATGTGAATTATGTGCGGGGGATGGGTTCCCGTCACGAATTACAGGTTCGGCTTGATGGCGAACTGATTCGCAGCTTCACCTTTGGCGGTGAGGAGCCTGAAGGCGTACAGGCCCCAGCCAGCTACGGAGGTAACCAGTTCGGGGACCCGGATTGGGAAGAGTACATGCTATTTGCTGACGCCAACCTGCGGCTACGCTTCAGGGCCGAGGCCGGTCCACGAGTGGTGGCAGTGTCGTTTGTTCGCAAGTTCACTGAACCAGAAGGGGTCCTTCAGCCTCGACAGAGTGTGTTCGCGGTAGCAGTGAACGAGATGCGCGATGGTAACGCAGCGGTCGAGGAGGTCGTGATTGGCGGACCCTACACCAGCGATGGACCTGGGGATACTCCTAGCCGTCGGGAGATCTTCAGTTGCCGACCAGCTAGTAATACGCCGCAGGATGAAGAAATCTGCGCGAGAACAATTCTTGGGTCGCTTGCACGGCAAGCCTACCGCCGTCCATTGGATGACCAGGATGTGGAGACCCTTATGGGGTTTTATCACTCGGGCCGTGAGGATGGAAGTTTCGATTCCGGTATTCAACTCGCGCTTGAGCGGCTGCTGATTTCTCCAGATTTCTTGTTCCGTGTAGTACGTGACCCTACTGACATCGCGCCGGCAACTGCCTACGAACTTAGTGATGTAGAGCTGGCATCGCGGTTGTCTTTCTTTCTCTGGTCGGCCGGACCTGATGAGGAATTGCTTGGTTTGGCCGAGGAGGGTCGACTCCATCACCCGGCAGTGCTTGAAGAACAGGCGCGGCGAATGCTGGCCGACCCGCGATCGGTTGAACTAGTACGTAACTTCGCAGGGCAGTGGCTCTATCTGCGAAACCTGCGCAGTGTAGTCCCAGATGCCATTACGTTTCCGGAATTTGATGAGAATTTGCGTGAAGCGTTCAGGGAGGAGACAGAGCGTTTCGTGGCCAGTCTGTTGCGAGAGGATGCTAGCGTTCTTGATTTACTTGGGGCTGGTTACACCTACGTGAATGAGCGGCTCGCCGAGCACTACGGGATGGACAATGTCTATGGAAGCCATTTTAGGAGGGTGGCTTTAGACGAAGAATTGGCAGAGCGTCGCGGTGGAATTTTCGGACATGGGAGCGTACTTACGGTAACTTCCTACCCGAACCGAACGTCTCCGGTGTTAAGGGGAAAATGGATGTTGACAAATATCCTAGGGACTCCTCCTCCCCCTCCGCCAGCAGATGTACCAGACCTGCCAGATCGAGGTGAGGATGGCCAGGCTGCCACAGTGCGCGACAGGCTTCAACGCCACCGAGAGAGTCCTGCATGTTCAGTGTGCCACGCCCCGATGGATCCGTTAGGGTTGGCTCTGGAAAACTATGACGCTGTCGGCCGCTGGAGGCTGACAGGCGAGGCAGGGTTACCCATCGATGCGTCTGGTCAGATGCCAGATGGGACCACCTTTCATGGTCCGACGGGGTTGCGGTCGCTGCTGCTTGAAAGGCAGGACGAGTTTGCTGCGACCTTGACGGAGAAATTGTTGGCTTATGGGCTTGGACGAGGTCCGGAACATTTTGATCGTCCAACAATTCGATCTATTGTCCGTAACGCGTCGTCGAATAATTATCGTTGGTCGTCTATCATTGTTGGTATTGTGAAAAGTACGCCGTTCCGCATGCGGAGGTCAGAGTCATGATCGTTACTCAAAAAGCGATAGGTCGTAGGACTGTGCTTCGAGGTTTGGGAGCTTCACTGGCATTGCCCCTTCTTGATGGTATGGTGCCAGCTTTTGCAGCGTTGAGGAATTCGGCGGCGAGGGCTGTGCGTCGTCTTGGAGTGGTTTATGTACCAAACGGGATGATGATGCCTCAGTGGACACCTGAGACCGAAGGTTCCGATTTTGATTTTCCGACTATTTTGCAACCACTCGAGCCTTACCGGTCACACGTTCAGGTGTTGTCAGGGATGCACGGCGTTGAAAGTGAAGGTCCACACGCACGGTCGTCCACCCGGTTTTTGACTGGGATGCCCTCGAAGCCAGATGACGGTTCTGACCTTCGCGGTGGGGTGTCGATGGACCAGATAGCAGGTCGAGTTCATGGCCGAGAGACTCAGTTGGCAACCTTGGAGCTTGCCCTTGATGGGCGTGATTTTGCCGGCTCCTGTGATGATGGCTTTAGTTGCGCCTATACAAACACGATCGCTTGGGCGAATGAGACAACCCCCTTGCCGATGGAGAATAACCCGCGGGCTGTATTTGAGCGGCTGTTTGGTGACACGGGCAGTACGGATCCTGTTATCCGACAGGCACGCCTGGCGAAGGATGCTAGTTTGCTCGATTCAGTGACAGAGCGCGCTGCTGATCTTTCGCGGCAGCTCGGCGTAGCTGACCAAGCGAAACTTAGTCAGTATCTGGAGGCGGTGCGAGATGTCGAACGCAGGATCCAGATGGCTGAGTCACAAAGTGATCGGGAGTTGCCAGTGGTGGAGCAGCCGGCTGGGATTCCGGATAATGTTGGAGCACACGCCAAACTGATGTTCGATCTGATGGCACTTGCCTACGAAACCGATCTCACCAGGGTTGCAACATTTATGATGGGTCGTGAGATTACTGGTCGCACTTACGCTGAAATTGGAGTGCCTGACGCTCACCATCCGATTTCGCACCATCAGAGAGACCCAGAGAAACTGGCCAAATTGACCAAGATCAACCAGTATCATGTACAACTCTTCTCTGAATTTGTTGACCGCCTCAGTAAGACCCCAGATGGGGATGGGTCTCTACTGGATCACTCTATGATTATCTATGGCGCCGGGATGGCTGACAGCAATGCCCATGCGTCGACTAACTTACCTATTTTGCTGGCAGGTGGACCATCCGGTAGCGGGCGTCACGTCAAATATTCCGAAGACACCCCTCTGGCGAATTTGCATCTAGCTTTGCTTGACAAGATGGGTGTTGAGATTGACTCTCTTGGTCACAGCACTGGTCGGTTGCCGCTTGAGCCGTTAACTGGCGTGTGACACCAGGCCGGGGTAAACCGATAAGGGGGCTGGTCTTAGGGCACATCCCTTTTTCTTTTAATGTAGCTTCATTGCAGCCTAGGGCGCTGCGATGAATTCCCCTCAGATGATGTGTCCAACCCAGCGGCCGGCGAATACGACAATGACCCAGAGGAGGAGCGAGGCTGCTCCGGCTAGTTTGGCGGCTGGCGGTGTCACTACGAACGTGTCCCACTGGTCTACGTCCTTAAAGGTTTTCAGCTGAAACCATCCCATATTGGCACCGGCCAAGACGAGGCTGGCGAGTTTGATCTGGAAAGCGGGGTTCTCTATGTAGACACTAGCTCTGGTCATGAATAGCCCTGTTCCAGTTATAACCGCCAGTATGAAAGCTCCCCAGGTCCATGGGATGAGTTCCCGGGTCATCAGGCTGGCTGGTAGCCGGAGCGCGGTTAGACCTAGAAGCCTCAGGTCAACCATCAAGATCGACCCTACCACTAGGCCGACCGCAAGGACGTGTATCGATTCCAGGAATGGAAACCACCAGGTAAACCCAATGTGCTCGGCAAGTGGTCGTGACTCAAGCCAGGTCCAGAATTCGGTGAAGGGCATGGTGCGGTTCTCACTCGTAGAGGAAATACAGATAGTCTGAATAGGCAATCCAGCGGCCCGCTAGCACAACTCCAATCCAAAGTATTAAAGAAACGGCGGCGATAGCGCGAGCCGAAATGCGGCGGCCAGGCGATTCTTCCCAGAACCCCGGTGCGCTCCGGTTCAACCAGAAAACAATGACAGCCAATGTCACTGCAGGAACGAGGCAGGAAAACTTCCACGTGAACACGGGGTTATAGAAATACCGATCTGGTCGAGCTACCACAAATAGCAGACCGGTGACGGCGTTGACAGGGAGTGCCCAGAACGTCCAAGGCATTAGACGGTCAATCATCTCACTGACGTTTTGGCTAGGCAGTGCTAGACCAAGGAATCGCAGGTTGACCATGATGGTCGAACTCATAACGACAGCGATTCCAAGGATATGGACCGACTGTGCAATAGGGGGCAGACCCGGGATGTTTCCGAGAAGATAAATTGCAAATTCACGAGCCTGGCTTTCTGCCAGGGCGACCGCCAAGCTCTCCTTCATAATGTCTCTCGTAGGTTCGAGGTTTGGTTAATTGTCTTTCTAGCGGCTAACCTATCGATGGTGCCGGGCCTGACGCCAGATCCAGTACCCGCAATATATCATTCGAACCTTAGAATTCGTCCTGATTGAGCTCTTGGAGGTCTCTGGGATGTTGGCAGACTTCCCACTCGGTTTCTTCTGGGCTGACCGTTAGGCCCTGTAGTATCGTCATGTCCTGTTGGCTCTTCTGATGTTAGCGCTGGTCGGTTCGATTGAGAGCTAGAAAGAGGGAGGGGATGGGCGGTGATCCTCCCCAGAGTTGATTACGGTGGATCGGAGGCGGTGTGTGAGAACTATCTATGTCCTTGCTGTGGCCATGATGCTTGGGTTTGTGCCCATTGGGGTCTCTGCACAGGTAACTATTACAGATTGGATGGGACGTTCCACTGACATGGAGAGGGGTAGCGTCGATTCCGGGGGCGTCAACATTGTCTACCACACAGCCGGCCAGGGGCCGCTGGTTGTTTTTGTTCACAGTATCACCGGACCTTGGTTCGACTTTAGGCATCAGATGGTGGCACTCTCTGAGCGTTATCGGGTCGTGTCGATGTCGACGCGAGGTACTGACGAGAGTGATAAGCCCGAAGGGGTCGAGCACTATGCCTCGGCGAAAATTGCCGACGATATCAATGCCATCATCGACCATTTTGGAGAGGTTCGCGCGACTATCATCGGTCAAGATAGTGGTGGATTGCACGCATGGCACTTTGCGATGACGTATCCCGATCGGACCGAACGTCTGATCTCACTGGGGTCGATCCATCCTGCTGGATTGATTCGAGAGTTGGTGGATAACCCCGATCAACAACGTTCCAGCACCTTTCAACGTAATATGCAGGAAAATCCGAGTGCTGGGGCAGAGTTCGGCGATCGGCTTCGAAGTCGGTCGGCTAGGCTGGACGACACCTCAGAGCTGGCCCGGTTGCGAAGCGAGGCCTACGACCGGATGTATGCAGAGTCCATTGTCAATTTTTATAAAGCCAACTGGCCTAGATCTCCCGTGACTCTCGATACGGAGGGTTTTGGATATAAGCTCGGTGCATTTCCTCCTGTTTTGGCGCCAACCTTGTTTATCTATGGGAAGGACAGTGGACCGTTTCAGAATGCCACCCTTAACGATATGTGGGGGTGGGTTGAAGGTGAGCTGACAATACACATACTGCCAGGGGTGGGCCATGGGCCACACAATGAGGTGCCCGAGTATGTCACTCCGAGAATCCTCGAATGGTTGGATACAGGCCGGTAGAGCGGCTGGTGCCGACGGAACATCGAAATGAGAGGCTCCTAGTGGTATTCTTCACTGGCAAGGCTTGACAATTTGTTGGACAACTCGGTACTCGGAGTTGGGAGGGCACTGTGAAACTGCAATCGGTTATTTCTCTAGGTGTGACCTTGTGTGTGTGCGCGGTCGTGATTTTTGGAGCTGTGCCTGCTGCGGGTCAGTCTAGTGCTTGGACTGCTTCGCGTACGGCTGATGGCCAGCCGAATTTACAGGGTGTTTGGTCTAATAACAATGTGACTCCTTTAGAACGACCGGAAATACTGGGCGGTCGTGAGACACTGACGGATGAAGAAGTCGCTGCGTTACAGGCCCGTGCGGGGGAGTTGTTTAGTAGCGATTCTGGAGATGCTGCCTTTGGGGATAGTGTGTTTGCGGCTGCACTGGCCGAGGCACAGACGTTCTCATCTCGCGATACACAGACTGGAAACTACAATCAGTTCTGGATGGTGGAGAGAGAGTGGGACAACAGGACGTCCTTAATTATTGATCCTGCGGATGGACGACTTCCAGCTCGGACCCAGTTAGCATTGGATAGACAAGCGCAGCGATCCGAAGCCCGGCAGAGGCATGCTTGGGGCCCAGAAGATCGCAGTCTCGGCGAGCGGTGTATCAGCTGGGGTGCTCCAAGGCTTGGTGCCGGCTACAACAGTTACATCCAGATCTTCCAGTCAGCCACCCATGTCGTCGTGTATCAGGAGATGGGGGGGGCACGTGTGATTCCACTCGATGGAGGTCCACATGTCAGTGAGAACATACGGCAGTTGCACGGTGATTCCCGCGGGCACTTTGAGGGCGACACACTGGTGATCGAAACTGCAAACTATTCGCCGCGTGCGTCAATCATGGGGGCGAACGATGGCCTACATGTCCTAGAGCGCTTCACTTTGGTGAGCGACGGAGTCCTGCAATACGAGGTAACCATGACGGATCCGAAGACTTGGGTGGCACCGTGGACAGCCATGATTCCGCTTCAATCTACACAGGATCCCCTGTTTGAATACGCCTGCCATGAGGGCAACATTGGAATGGAAGGGATCATGGCAGGGGCTCGAGCACTTGAGAAGGCTGAAGGTGATGCAGGCGGAGGCTCGAACTAAGCGAGGACATGTAACTATGACTAGGCTCTATACAATTGCAACGGCAGTCATTATCGCGACGGTGCTGACTGTCGCTACAACAGTCACTACGACCACCGCACGTGGTGGTCAGGTGGCTCCAGAGGGAGCAGCTTCTTGTTCCAGTCTGGCGTCGTTGATGCTGGTCGACACAAGTATCACGGGTGCGGAGGTGGTCGAAGCGGGCGCGTTCATCCCTCCTGGGGCCTCCGGGGAGCGAGCACTGGCAGCAGCTGCTAGGACCTACGGTAGCCTCCCAGCCTTTTGTCGGGTGACTGCAACCCTTACGCCTTCTAGCGATTCAGACATCAAGGTTGAGGTTTGGTTGCCTGTGGCCGACTGGAACGGCAAGTATCAAGCGGTTGGCAATGGCGCCTTCACTGGGTCTATTCGGCACAACTCTATGGCTGCTGCATTGAGTCGTGGCTATGCGACGAGTTCGACAGATACGGGGCATGAGGGTAACACTGCCAGTTTTGGTCTCGGGCATCCAGAAAAGGTCGCTGATTTTGGTTGGAGGTCAGTGCACGAGATGACCGTCATGGCGAAGGCGGCAATTGCTGCCCATTACGAAGAGGGGCTCCGATATTCCTATTGGAACGGGTGTTCTGCAGGTGGGCGCCAAGCGATGAAGGAGGCTCAGCGATTTCCTGGGGATTTTGATGGCATCATTGCAGGAGCACCAGGAAACGACTGGACTGGCAGGGCAGGGGCCTCTTTGCGTGTTGCCAAGCCGCTCGAAGCTGATGAATCAGCCAGACTCTTGGTCGAAAAACGCCAGCTGGTACACGAAGCAGCGATCAAAGCCTGTGACGCCGATGACGGTGTGACGGACGGTGTTGTCAGTGACCCGGAAAGTTGTTCGTTCGACCCGGCTGTGCTTCAGTGTTCCGGAACTGAGAGCGATTCGTGCCTGACAGCGTCGCAAGTAAACACGGTGCGTATGCTCTACTCGTCACCGGAGAACCCCCGCTCGGGTCGGCCTATCACCGGGCTGTACCCTGGTAGCGAACTGGGGTGGACAGATTTAGGCTGGACCCGATCAGCGCGTGATACGGGCCTTGAACAGTTCCGTTACCTTACGTTTGCCGATCCGGAATGGACGGTCGACCAGTTCAACTTCGAGACCGACATTGTCCAGGCTGAGGAAGTGGATAATGACACCCTCAATGCGTTGGATCCCAACTTGGCACCATTTTTTGACCAGGGTGGAAAATTGATTTCGTACCATGGCTGGAGTGACCCTCAGATTTCGCCAGCGAATGCGACCCAGTACTATCGACGGGTCGTCGAGACGGTTGGTGGTGCGGAAGAAGTCCACGATTCATATCGACTGTTCATGGTGCCAGGTATGGGGCACTGTGGTGGCGGTGAGGGGCCTAGCCGTTTTGACATGCTTACAGCGCTTGAAGAGTGGGTTGAAGAAGGAAAGGCTCCGGACTCTATTCTTGCTTCGCGTGAGCGGGATGGAGTGGTGGATCGAACACGTCCACTATGTCCCTATCCTCAACAGGCCGTGTATTCCGGTAACGGGAGCACTGACGAAGCTGAGAACTTCGTCTGCCAAGTGCGTTAATGGCTAAGCCGTTTTCCTGTCAAGCCTGAAGGGATGAGGGTTAGTGTTCGCCCGGTCGGCCTCATGAGCCGACCGGGCGGGCTTGGAGCCTTGGGGTTGGGACCACCGGAATCACTTGGTGTCGAATCGGATATTGAACCAGGTGATTCCCTTGGTATCGCGGATACCGTGCGCCACACCAGCCGGAATGAAAATTAGGTCGCCGGCACTAATGCGTCTTTCCACCCCCCCTCGAATGGCGGCGCCTCTCTGTCCGTCAACTGGTTCACCACGTTCATCGACGATTTGCCCTCCAGTTACCAGGACGCCTGAGCCTTCGCGAACTACGTAGACGTCGGTGGTTCTTGGGTGCATCAAAGCGGTTTCAGCATCCTTGAGTCTCCTGATGTTCACGTTAAAGCTATTGCCCGCGAGCAAGCGTGTCGTTTCCCGGTGGTCTTCATCCATATTCTCAATAATGGCTTCAATCTCGGCTAGTGGAAAATCGGCAGCACTGTCAGCTGGGGCTTGGCTGAGGATTTTGATCTGTCCAACCAACGTGGTCGTCGAGAGTCCGAGTGCAAGTGCGACGAGGACGATCTTTCTAACCATGTTCCTACTCCTTTTAAGGTTTTTGGTTTGTAGAATACCCCTTAGCAGAGGCAGGAGATACAACATGCGCAAGACAGTGGTGGCCGTTGTGTGTGGTCTAGTGGCCTTGGTGTGTGGTGAAAGCTTGGTTCTTTCGCAAGCATCATCCCGAAATCCAGTGGTGCAGACTTCCGTTGGTAAGCTTGAGGGACGTTGGGCGGATGCGGAGGGTGGAGTATCCGTTTTTCGTGGGGTGGCGTTCGCTAGGCCGCCGGTTCGTGACCTCCGCTGGCGCCCACCGCTTGCTGTCGAGCCTTGGGACGGTACGGTATCGGCGGCTGAGTTTGGACCGGCCTGTTGGCAGACTCGTAACGGTGACAATTCCCCCTACGGCCGTGGTGACCTGCCTCGGAGCGAAGACTGCCTCACGCTCAATATCTGGACTCCGACTAATGCTGGAGATCGGCTTCCTGTAATGGTGTGGTTCCACGGCGGGGGGCATAGTTCTGGGGTTGGCAGTGCGAGAATTTTTGACGGCACTAATATGGCTCGCAAGGGGGTCCTTCTAGTGACGGCGAATTACCGTCTCGGCCCCCTTGGGTTCTCGGCGCACCCGGCCTTGACAGCAGAATCGTCCCATGGCTCGTCCGGTAACTACGGTATCTTGGATCACATAGCGGCGCTTGAATGGGTGCGTGACAATATTGCTGCGTTTGGTGGCGATCCCTCGAATGTGACGATTTTTGGTCAGTCGGCCGGGTCATGGTCTGTGTGCCCTTCAGGCTACGACGTTGGCCGAAGGTCTGTTTCATAAGGCGATCGGCCATTCTGGTGGCTGTTTCGGTTCGCCTCGGGCTCATCTGAAAGAGACCGGCGGTTCGGCGACAGCAGTTTCCGGACATGACATTGGCTTGGCGATTGCCTCCGAACTTGGGATCGCTGGCCAAGGTCTTGAGGCTGCTGCGTCGCTTAGGGCTGCCGACCCTGCTGAGGTTCTTCAAGCCCAACGAGCTTCCGGGCGGGCTACGGGTGTGGTTGTCGACGGGTGGCTTCTATCGGATACTGCCGATGAAATCTTCCGAGTCGGGGCTCACAACCGGGTACCGGTGATAGTGGGGTCGTTGTCGAATGAGGGAAGCACTCTCTATGTTGGTATGGCTGAGCCCGATCGAGAGGAGTTTGAGGCGGACCTTCGAGACCAGTATGGAAATCAAACGGGTGACCTACTTGCAGCCTACGCCCGTGAACTGGACTCTTCGACCAGAACGGCGGGTCAGGCAATTGCCGCCGACCGTAACTTTACCTGGCAGATGCGTGCTTGGGCTCGCGCTATAGGGGAGACTAGCGATGTCTATCTTTACTTCTTTAGCCACGCACCGCCGGTGTTCAGGCTCTACCTGCCAGACCGTCCTCAGCTCGATTACCCGGCCGGTCGACGGGGTGCAGGTGCGTATCATTCGGGCGACTTAGCCTATGCCTTTGGGAACGTTGGTTTAGTTGGTTTGGATTGGAATGCCCGAGACTACGAGCTCTCGATTCAGATGTCGCAATATTGGGTGAACTTTGCGAAGACAGGGGACCCGAACGGAGAGGGCCTACCCAGGTGGCCGCAGTATGATCGGGAAGGTGAGCCTAGGCTCGAATTCGCTACTTATGGAACGGCAGCTACTAGTAAGGTCAGGGAGCACAAGCTTGATCTGTTCGATCCCTTCTACCAGTCTGGTGGCAATTAAGGGTGACTGGACGGCTGCCATCCGCTGAGTTGAATGAGGTCTCGGTTGTGACTTGGTGTGCTTCTTGAACTTGGATGACCCAAGGCTCTGCGAAGCTCGAGTGCTTGGGCTTACTAGTGTGCATCAATTTTAGATGGCGTCTGGCCATATGGTTTTGGCCAAATAAGATTTGACTGGAGGATCGAATGACCCGAGTGGTTGATCCGGCAGAGGTGGAGTTAGGTGCAGTGCAAGACCTTATTGAACTGACCGGCAAGGCAGTTCTTGATATCGGTTGTGGAGATGGTCGAACGAGTCGGCGTTTCGCGAGGATGGCGGCTTCGGTATTGGGCGTGGACCCAGATGCCGACGCTGTGGCCTATGCCCGTCAGGTAGGCACCGAGCACCCCAGCCACGACTGCCGTTATATCGCCGCCGAACTACTCACTCTCGATCTTGAGCCAGCTAGTTTTGATGTTGTTGTGTTTTCCCGCTCGTTGTGATGATTGAGTCCAGAGAGCGTAGGTGACGCTCTGAGTAAAGTGTGCTCGTGGTTGCGCCCGGCTGGCCTGCTGGTCAACATCCAGCCGGCTGAGCGACCGATGCGGCTTGAGGTGAGCCGGGAGGGGGACCGAGAGCCGCTGGGTCGCGTGCTGCAGACGCGATGTGGGCGGCGTAACATCCGTTCGGCAAGTGACATGCTGAGTGCTACGATTACGGCTGGTGTATTCTCACCCGGACCAAAGGTAGAGCGTGACTTGGCTTTCCATTACGCCACGCTTGAGGATTGGCAGGAATTTCTTGAGCGTCCCAGGACTGGAACTGTTGAGGCTGACCCTGTGAAGCTTGAATCTGCGCTCCTTGAGGTCTCTCGTTCTGATGATGTCGAGGTGGTGGTGACCGAAGAAACGGGATTTAGCCTGTTTGAACGGAACTCGTCGGACTGTCGAGCTTGATACTGTGTGTCTTATTAGAACGTCGCTGAAACAGAATTTTTGTCAGGTCTCGGCCGGTCATGGCGACCGCAGGCAGAGGGAGTAGGTGATGATGCGAAGCAGAATGATGACTAGAGCGACTGTGGGATTTTCGTTTATGGTCACTTTCGGACTGATGTTAGTGCCGGTCATGGGACAGGACAATGGCTCAGGACCAGAACCACGCGACCAGGAAGAGTTTAATGCCCTGTTTGAAGAGGTGAAAAACTGGGGACGCTGGGGGCTGGCTGATGAGCTTGGGACTGTTAACTTGATCACAGACGAGAAACGCCGAGAGGCCTTGGCTCTTCCGACCCGTGGCCTGACGGTATCCCTGTCCCACAATCCGATGCCGGACGTGGCCCCGGATAACCCTGACTCGGCCTTCAACCACACGATGGCCGAGACTCTCCGGTCGGACACGATCGAGTTTTCTTACCACGGTTATGGGGTCAGCCATATCGATGCCCTGTGTCATTTTTTGCACGACGGGATGATGTATAACGGTATTCCAGCCGATGCGAGTTCAGTAAGCAGCGGTTGTAGCAAGCTTGGGATCCAGAACCTGAAGAACGGCATCTTGACCCGAGGAGTACTGCTCGATATTCCCCGTCTAAAAGGGGTGCCCTACTTGCAGCCAGGCACGGCGATTTACACCGAGGATATCGAGGCTTGGTTAGACCAGGTGGGTGTGACAGTTGCTCCTGGGGATGTGATCTTCTTGCGCACCGGTCGGTGGGCTCGACGTGCTGAGCTTGGGCCGTGGCAGCTTTCTGGAAATTCAGCAGGGGTCCATGCATCGACCATTCGTTGGATTAAAGAACAGGATGTAGCGCTGTTTGGCAGCGATGCAGCCACCGATGTCCAACCGTCAGGTGTCGACGGGGTTGCGCTGCCGATGCACACCCTGCTCATAGCTGCTTTGGGTACAAACATTTTTGATAACATGGATTTGGAATTATTGGCGGAGACGGCTGCTGCAGAGGGCCGTTGGTCGTTCATGGTGGCAGCTGGACCGATTCCAGTCTCTGGTGGAACGGGGTCGCCGCTGAATGTGATAGCGGTGTTCTAGAGTGCTTTTTGACAAGTCCTAGCCGAAAGTCCTGTGGAAGTTGGTTGGGTTAGAGCTGTTCCAAATGGAGTGGGCCTCGGCCCAACACATACTTGAGTGGCGTAAACAGGCTTAGTAGGGTCAGTCTAGGTGCTGATAATGCTATGCTATGGGCCAGCTTCTGGGGCTAGCCCAGCCTGTTGCCGATTGGGCCAACACGGTTGTGGCTTGCTAGTCTGACGGTCTTTTTCGACCGCACGTATCCGGTGGTCATTGGGTGAGTGCCGGGCAAGTGTGTCTGTCGTCGGGGTGGAGGATGACGATGCGTGGAATCACTGGTTTATTAGGCCTAACGATGAGGGTGTGGTTGTTCATCGCGTTTGTGGGTGTCTCAGGTGTTGAGGCACAGCCAGTTTCGGCTATTACCTTCACTGAAGATATACGACCAATTTTCGAACGGAGCTGCTGGAACTGTCACGGAGAGGCCTCGCAGCTGTCGGGGTTGGACTTACGATCCAGAGATGCTGCGATTGCCGGGGGGACTAGAGGGTCGGCACTGGTGCCAGGCCGTGCTGACGAAAGCCGGTTATATCGCGTGCTGGCTGGCCTCGATGACCCTCCGATGCCGATGGGAGGGGACCGCCTCAGTGAAGTCGAGGTGGCTGCGGTCCGGGCTTGGATTGATAGTGGTGCTCACTGGGATGAGGGAGGTGCAACTTCAGCCGGTGCTGCGTTATCAGCTCTCGAAAACTCAGAGCTTCCACCGAATGCTCGGAACTACTGGGCTTTTCAGTTGCCGGTTCAGACTAAGGTTCCGACGTCGAAAGTCTTTGAGCACCCCATTGATCGTTTTCTAGATTCAGCAAGGCGCGAGGTCGGTGTGAGCCCGGGGCCGAAGGCCAATCCCTTGGCTCGGTTGCGTCGTGCCTATATTGACCTCACGGGGTTGCCACCTACGCCCGAGCAGGTGAACGAGTTTCTGAGTGACACGGAACGTGGTGCTTGGGAACGTTTGATCGACAAACTACTGGAATCGCCGCACTATGGTGAGCGTTGGGGACGCCACTGGATGGACGTTGCGCGATACGCTGATTCGACTGGTTTCGAGCAAGACTACGTGCGTCCCAATGCCTGGCGTTATCGGGACTACGTAATTAACGCTTATAACAAAGACAAACCGTTTAACCAATTTCTGAAGGAACAAATTGCCGGTGACGAACTTGACCACGTCACTGATGAGACTCTCATAGCCACGGGCTTTTTAAGGGCTGGCCCCAGAGTCCAATTTCGGGAAAAGGACAACCCAGAGCGCAGGCACGACTACCTTGACGACGTACTGGCGACACTTGGTCGCGGTGTCTTGGGAATGACCGTGCACTGTGCTCGTTGCCACGATCACAAGTTCGACCCGATTTTGCAGAAGGATTACTATAGTCTACAGGCATCAATCTTCGGTTACGTAGAGATTGATCATCCCCTGCTCGATCGAGCTGACGAGAGGGCTTATCGTAAGGCCAATGCGGATATCGATGCGAAGGTGGAGCCGCTTCAGGTACAGATTGCGGCTATCGAAGAGCCCCATCGCAATCGTCTAAAGCTTGAATTAATTCGTGAACGTTTTCCTGAGAATGTGCAACTTGCTGCTGAGAAGCCTGCTGATGAACGAACTGCGGGTGAGCAGCTACTCGCGGCGCAGGTGCTCTCAATTAATCCGCCTCGACAGAGGGTTGTTGACGCACTGTCTGCAGAAGAAGCCGACCGCCACAGTGAGTTAATGTCTCAGGTTGAGGCCTTAGATCGCGAACGTCCTCCTGTGCCACCAATGGCTGAAATTGTAACGGATGGTGACTACCGGTTTGCGCCCGATGGTCCAGGGGACGAAGTGATCGGGTGCCCTGAGTGTCGGATACCACCAGAGGAACCAGGCACTTTCCTGCATGAGGTTGGGGGACCAGATTACGAGGCTCCCCCTAATCATTTCCTAATCCGAGGTGACCCATTTAGCCCTGGGTCTGAGATGGAACCAGGCTTCCTTACCGTGGCGACCTATGGTGATCCGCCGACAGAGATTGTTCGTCCTGGTGGCCGAACATCTGGCCGTCGTCTGGCACTGGCTGAATGGATCGCCTCTCGAGACAATCCACTGACTGCGCGGGTTGCAGTAAACCGTATTTGGCATCACCATTTTGGTCGTGGCATTGTGCGGACCCTCGATAACCTGGGCAAGATGGGAGACCTGCCCAGCCATCCAGAGTTGCTCGATTGGCTGGCTGTAGAGTTCATGAATCGGGGCTGGAGCGTGAAGGAAATGCATCGGCTGATGATGACCTCTGAGGCCTACCAGATGGTGTCGGCTAACGGCGACCCGTCGGCATTAGCCACTGATCCTGAGAACCAGTACCTTTGGCGGTATCGGCCCCAACGCCTTGAGGCTGAAGCCCTGCGTGACACTATCATGACCGTGAGTGGTGGGATCGATTTGTCAGTCGGAGGGAAACCAATTTTCCCTTACGTGCCGGAAGACATTCTGAAGACCTCTGAAGGCAAGGGACATTGGGACAATCAGACTGACGGCCCAGAGGTATGGCGGCGCAGTGTCTATGTCTTTAGGCGCCGGTCCCTCGGGTTCCCGTTCTTTGACACCTTTGATCTACCTGACCAGAATCAAACTGCAGCGGCTCGAAACGTGTCTACCGTAGCCACACAGGCGCTCACCTTGATGAATAACGAATTTGTGCTAAATCAGGCTGAGTTGTTTGCCGATCGGCTAGTGCGGGAGGCTCCTGGTGACATCGACCGGCAAATTGATTTGGCCTACCGGATCGCGTTGACGCGGTCTCCAACGGATGCCGAAGTCGAAGTTGCAAGAAGCCTGGTTGGTGGCCAATCCTTGGTGGATTTGACCCACGTTATGTTGAACCTGAACGAATTCCTCTATTTGAGGTGAGCAGGTAAGCCGAAGGAGCAAGCATGTCTCATCAACATCATCATTGCAAAAAGCGGACGTTCTGGGACCGTCGGGACTTTCTTTTTCAATCCGGGGGGGGCATTGCTGGTTTAGCGCTAGCCCACAGTCTCGATCAGCAGGGATTGTTGGCAGCTGCCCAGTCGGATACATGCGAGGCCCCAGTAGCGGGTAATCCGTTTACCCCGAGGTCCCCACACTTTGAACCGCGGGCTAAGTCGGTGATCTCACTGTTTATGAGTGGGGGTGTCAGCCAAGTTGATACATTTGACCCGAAACAGGCACTTATTGACTACGCCGGCCAGCCGATGGCCGAGTCGGTTGTCGTTAGACAGGGGCACCCTGGACCGTTGATGCCGAGTCCATTTGGATTCAAAAAGCATGGCGAAAGCGGTATCGAAGTATCAGACATCTTTCCTCACATCTCCAAAAAGGTAGACGAGATTGCATTTATCCGGTCCTTGTACGGACGTTCGAATGACCACATTCAGGCTACCTATGAAATGCAGACCGGACAGATCCGGGTAGGTTTTCCCAGCGTGGGGTCTTGGGTGACCTACGGATTGGGGTCTGAAAGTTCCAGTCTGCCGGCGTTCGTGGTTATGAACGATTACCGTGGCGGGCCCCTTGGAGGGCCAACCGACTGGAGCGCCGGCTTTATGCCGGCTGCGTATCAAGGCACCTTATTCCGTGCGGTTGGTGACCCCATTGTTGATTTACAGCCGCCGGCTGGGATGACTGAATCGCAGCAGCGGGCTAGGCTCGATACGTTGGCGAAATTGAATGAGATCGATATGGCCCAGAATCCGGGCAACTCGGAATTGGCTGCCAGGATTTCGTCCTATGAGTTGGCCTATCGGATGCAAGGTTGTGCACCAGAGGCGGTCGACACATCGGCTGAGTCCGATGCGACCAAGAAGCTCTATGGGCTAGATGACTCTATGACAGAGCCGTTCGGAAGACAGTGCCTGATGGCGCGTCGCTTGGTGGAACGTGGCGTGCGGTTTGTTCAGCTGTTTCACGGTGGGTTAGGTCAACAGAATACCGACACATGGGATGCTCACAGCAATCTGAAGGAAAATCACTCGCAGCACGCAAAAGAGACCGATTTGCCGATTGCTGGCTTGCTGACTGACCTGAAGGCACGAGGCATGCTCGACGAGACATTGGTTGTGTGGCATGCAGAGTTTGGGCGCATGCCCATCTCACAGCGTGGGGTCGGTCGAGACCACAATCCTGGCGCTATGACAGGCTGGATGGCTGGTGCTGGTATCCAGGGTGGGCAGGTGATTGGTGCGAGCGACGACTTCGGCTATAAGGCGGCGGAACAGCGGATCTCGGCGCACGATTTTCACGCGACGATGTTGCACCTATTGGGGATGGACCACACCCAGTTAACCTATCGTTACAATGGGCGAGATATGCGTCTTACCGACGTGCACGGCACATTGATTCCACAGATAGTGGCCTAAGGCGAGGGTATCACCCGTCACTGTATGGCGGCGGGTGATACTCTCGTTACTTTCCAGCACCTGCTTACGTTCAGTCCCAGGCGCCTCTTGGTGATCTGCCTAGGCCTGAGATTACGATCCGTTAGGTGGCGGTTGTGAGTATGTCAGTGGATAGATGCTTCGAGATACACGACATAGTCTGAACCGAGGTTGTTGCACGGTTCGGAGGGCCGCTTCACTGATACTGCTAGAGAGATTTAGGTAGGATATCCCCATGACAACATCGATGACGCTGTTTGGCAGAGTTGAGAATTGGTTCTTGGTTGGCGCCTTGGGTATAGCCTGCCTGGGCATGCCGATTCACGCTTTGGCGCAGATCGAGGGTTATGTCCCTGTGACAGATGCAATGTTGCAGAACCCAGACGAAGGAGACTGGTTGAATTGGCGGCGTACTCTCGATGGGCAGGCTCACAGCCCGCTAGACCAGATCACGCCGGCCAATGTCGGCGATTTGCGACTGGCTTGGAGCTGGGCCCTGCGGTCTGGACCGCAGCAAACTACGCCGCTGGTTCATGATGGTGTTCTTTTTGTCGCGAATCCAGGAGAGATCGTGCAGGCCTTGGATGCGGCGACAGGCGATCTGATTTGGCAATATGAGAGAGGGGCTGAGGCCCCGGGTAATTCTTTCGGTGGGCCACCTCCCGGGCGTATGCATCGCAATATCTCAATGTATGAGGACAAGATCTATCTGAATACCGCTGATGCTCATGTGGTGGCGATCGATGCACGCACCGGTGAGGAAGTGTGGGACAGTGACATCGACCAAGGAGTCGGGTATCAGTTTTCGAGCGGGTCGATTATCGCTGATGGAAAGGTGGTTTCCGGGTTAACCGGATGTGGACGTTATAGAGAGGAGAGTTGCTATATCGTCGGGCTGGATGCTCAAACGGGTGAAGAACTTTGGCGGACGTCCACGGTCGCGTTACCTGGCCAGCGCGGCGGCGACACGTGGGGTGACCTGCCGCCCATGTTTCGGGCCGGGAGCGATTCTTGGATTCCTGGTAGCTATGACCCGGTGACCCGGACTCTGTTCCACGGGACGTCTCAGGCTAAGCCGTGGGCTCGAGCAGTTCGAGGGACTGATGGGGATGCGTTGTACACCAATTCCACATTAGCACTTGACCCGGACACTGGAGAGATGAAGTGGTATTACCAGCATTTGCCAGGCGAGACACTCGATATGGACGAGGTCTTTGAGCGAATTCTGGTTGACTACGACGACCGTAGATCAGTGTTTACGATGGGAAAGATCGGGGTTCTTTGGGAGATGGCTCTCCAGACTGGCCGCTTCCGGAACGCACATGATCTTGGCTACCAAACGGTAGCCGACATTGATCCGGTCACTGGACAGGTTACTTACCGAGATGGGACTATCCCGGTGATTGGAGAAGAAGTCTATTGGTGTCCGAGTACTTCTGGATTCAAGAGTTGGCGTGCAATGTCCTATCACCCAGGCATGGAAGCATTCTTCATTCCGATCAACCTGAATTGCGAGACAGCGGTTTTCGGGCCTGTAGACCGGGTCGCAGGCGGTGGAGGCACTGGGCCGGTTCGGAGGACCAATCACCACCATCCTGACAGCGACGAACAGCTCGGCGAGTTTGTAGCGATGAGCATGCGTACCGGCGAAGTTCTTTGGAGGCGCCGATTTCGGACGCCAATTAACAGTGCCGCTCTAACTACGGCCGGTGGCCTGGCAATCACTGGGGGGTGGGACCGCGAGGCTTTCGCATTTGATGCTGCGACTGGTGAGACCTTGTGGGAGACCAGGCTTCCGACATCCGTGCAGGGTTTCCCGATTACTTACGCCGTCGAGGGCAAGCAGTATGTGGCAATTCCCACCGGTGGTGGAGGAGCCAGTTGGGGTGGCATGCTCCCCGCCCAACTGACTCCAGAGAAGACACGGCCTGTTGGTGGAAATGGTCTCTTTGTTTTTGCCTTACCTTAGGTCTGGCGGTGGCCTTAGTGGCTTGGCCAGCC
>DEAE01000028.1:28196-28338 GCA_002347025.1 Acidobacteria bacterium UBA2990 | reverse complement strand
CCAGCCGATTCCATCTTCGGTGGAGGAAGGAAGTGGCTGGCCAAGCCATGTGTGAGGTTGCTATTGTCCTTCGGTTGCAGCTCGGTCCTCGGCTCGTCCAGATCTGAGGCTGTTGTCTAGGCCGTAGTTGCCTTCGTGGCAG
>DEAE01000028.1:0-27898 GCA_002347025.1 Acidobacteria bacterium UBA2990 | reverse complement strand
AGGCCGTAGTTGCCTTCGTGGCAGGCATACTCGAAGATTTGATAGCCGCTGTCTCGATTCAACGGCATTGCTACTGTCCACGGGGCTGTGAATGGGCCTGGGTCGTCTATGGTGACCTCGTAGTTGACGGTATTTGGGTCGATAAAGGTGAACCGTTCAACTATTTTTAGCTTGTTACTTTGTTGGATGCCGCGGAGTCCACGGCTTGCGATGTTCGTGCCGATGGTGCCTTGGTCGTTGTAGTTGCCAGTTTCAACTACCAATGTGTTGCCATCCCAATGTCCTCGGGGGTCACCATTCCACAGACGAATGTCTTCGGAAAGCGTAGCGCGTTCATCGATCGGAATAATGCGAGCTTCGTGGATCATCTCGTAGAAAATCACGACGTAGCCTGGGACTTGCAGGATTTGGTAACCAGCCCCGTAGCCACCTGGAAACATACCTCCAGGAACACCGCGCGTGATGCAGCGTTCCCAAGGTGTGTGGGTGAGCCAACCGTCTGTTAAGTTAATCAAGTTTTGATTACGTTGGGCAATGGCTGACGGACGTAGTGGAGCTCTCCCACTCGGAGGATCGACAATCATCGACTGGCGGCGTGCATTACGTGGCGCGCTACCTGGACCGTCTCCCCAAGGACTCGGTTGTCTGGCTGGTTGCGGCTCAGCGGTGGGTGCTGGTGGGCGCTGAGGGCGGTTCGTGCCGGGGAACCAGGCGGCTAAGGGCGCCAGCCGCTCGAGGTCGATGTCATTTGGTGCTTCGAATGGTGTCGGATCGAAATTGGTCCAGACACCCTGGATGTTCGGCTGACCATCTGGTGTTAAGGGTGGGGTCCAGTCAGTTTGACCGAATACTGAGAGTGAAGTTCCCACTATACACACCATTGCCGCCAGAGTGCGCCACAAGAAGAGATTTCGCTTCGGCATGGTTGATTTCCTCGCTAAGTAGCAAAAAGGGTACCGCTTAAGTAAGCGGATCTCCCACAAGGAAAATTATACGCTCTTGTTAAGGAAGTTGTGGCAGAGAAGTGGTTCTGGCGCGGTGTCCCAGGGGATAAAATATTTCAAATAGATTAAGGGGGCCTGCTCGCGATCGAGCAGGCCCGTCGACGTCATCAGGAGGTATCGGCTGTTGTTATTGGAGCGGCGGGTCTGGGGCAGCCATGAGTTCTGCGAATGACGCCCCTTCCTTAGGACTGAATTTTTGAGTGCGACCGAGGCGATTGCCGGCTCCGTACCAGTTTCCGTCAGAGTCAACTGAGAACTGGTGCAACCCTAGGAACTGCCCCGGTTCGTCTCCTGCCAGGTCATACGAGAAAAGCCTGTTACCGTTGACATCGAGTTTGACCATGTAGGTCAAACCAGACACCCAGACATCGTACCCAGTAATATAAATATCGGTAGGTGTGTCAAAGTCTGGCCAAGTACCGATGGGCGAGATATTGGGGTGATACCAGGTGGAACGGGTGGTTTGGTTGAACACTTGAATTCGGCTGTTCATTCGATCAGCGACGTATATGTTGCCACGAATATCTGTGGCGATGGCGTGAATGCTGTTGAATTCTCCGCGGCCGCTGCCAGGCCCACCCCAGTGGGTGACGTAGTTGCCCTCGGCATCGAATTTGACAATCCGCCCATTATCTGGACCATCGGCGACGAACATCGTTCCATCTTCCATGAACGCGATGTCTTGCGGGAGTGCAAAGTGGGTTTCGTCGTTGCCACTTACACCTTCCTCGCCTAGCGTCATGAGCAGCTCTGACCCATCATTCGAAAACCCGTAGACTACGTGCCTGTTTGAATTCACGACCCATACTCGTCGCTCTGGGTCGTATTGGTTAATCCGGATCTTGTGGGGGCCGCCACCGTATTGCTGCTCCCCAGCGATTGTGTCCCCAAACAGCTCATCCCACTGGGTCCACGATTCGATCATGTTGCCGTTGCCGTCGACGACAAAGATGACATTTCGCCAGGCTCGTTGTCCCTCTTCTGGCTGTAAAGGATTCAGGCCGATTGAACCTACGAAACCAGAAAATCCTGACGGAAGCGGGTCAGGGAGCCGTATTTCCCCACGTTGGCTCACGAAAATTCGGTCTGGTGATTCAGCATAAACCGCAGAGTGTGCGCCCCAGGCGTAGCCATTATCTGCAAATGGTTTCAGCCAGTTGTCCACCACGGTGTAGGGGCTCTCGCCTACGATTAATCGTTCCTGTAGCGAGATCGGGTTGGCGACGAGTCCTGCCCCTACGATAACCGAGAGCACCAGTATAAGCCTACGCATGATCGACTTCCCTTTCTGATCGATTACAAACAGTCGAAGCTCTCATTTCATACTATGAGAACAAAAATGGCGTCGGTTGCCGAGGGTTTAGCGTGACCCTTCGACAGGTTGTGTGTTTAATCTCCTGGCGCCAGCCAGGATGCCCGTTAGTCCGTAATTTCCTTCGTGGCACGCGTATTCATAGATCGGGCCGTCGGTGCGACGGAAGGGGATTGCCACGGTCCACGGGCGCGTGTAGTTATTCGGATCTTCGATTGTGAAATCGTACATTACTGTGTCCGGATCGAGGCGTGTGAAGCGCTCGATCAATGTTGTCTCCGCTGACGAACCGGTAAAGTTTGTAGCCTGTCTGAAATTTCGTGTTTCGACGATCAGTGCATCATTTTCATAGCGGCCACGTGAGTCGCCGACCCACTGTCGAATGTTGCCGTGAGGGCCGCTCTCTATGGGAATGATACGAGTGTTATGGATGTGCTCGTTGACGATTGCCACATATCCTGGCGTTTGTAGCACCATCACATTGTTGTTGTAGGAACCGGGGCGCATTGGTGGCCCAGAGTTAGACCCCATCAAGCAGCGGTCGCCGAGGCTGCGGTCGGTGTAGTGGTCGGCAAACCCGTTGCGTAGATTGAGTCGGCGCAGTCTATTCTCCTCTGCGAATTCCGTGGTATAGGGAATTCGCCCATCTGGGGGATCGACGACTAGCGAGGTTCGTTTATCGCTAGTGAGTTCGATGCCCCGTTCATACCAGAATTCGTTATAGGAGAGAACCCCGCCTTCGGCTCGGGATTGATAGCCAGCGCTAGGAGCACCACTTTCAGGGTCGAACAGGTCGCGATTCAATCGAGTCCGTTCTGAGGCCTCGAAGGCGGCTGCTTCTTCTGCAGTCAGTCGGTCTTGGCCCTCAAGCGCTTCAGGGCGTTGCAGTGGTGTAAGAGTGCGAAAGGTGAAAACGCCTGAGATATCAGGCAGGCCCTCAGGCGTCCGGTTGACGCCAGTGAGCTTGGTGGTTTGTGCATGCAGTGGTGAAGCGATGAGGGAGAGCGCAACGATAGTAGACGCTGCTCCGAGGCCACTCTTGAGCATCATTTTGCTGTCTCCAAACATGAATTTGACCTGTTTTCTGAACTCAGTAGTGTCAATAACAACTACTAGCCGGATATCATGCCTTTTGTTGTCTGGCGATTTTACCGCTGTGTGGCCCGGTGTTCAACGCTTGGTGCTCTGGGTATGGCGCTTTGGGGTACAGGTCGTTGGAAAACGCCGTCTGGAGTTGCGTCTACTAAGTGGCCTGGGCGATCATGCTGTGGTATCTGCGAGATGACTGGTGGGATGGTGTTGACCGAGTCACAAACTGTGGTTTTATTGTTGTCGTGAGGAGGATTCGTGGCTAGAGGAAACAATGTTTTAGCTTTTTTGCGGCTGCTCCCGCTGTTGGTGGTGACCTTGGCCCAGTTGGGCCTGCCGAGTGAGAGTTATGCTCAGGAACCCAGCGATGCCAGCGTCTCCGCAGGGCGGAGACTCTATCATCAAAAGGCTGATTGTCAGGCCTGCCACGGTTGGTCCGGGGACGGTGTCAAGATGGACAGCCAGTCTCCCGATGGAGCAAACCTGCGCACCAGCCAGCTTACTCGTGAGCAACTCATTCTTGTGATCAAGTGTGGCCTTCCTGGGAGGGATATGCCTGCATTTGATCGACTTTCCTACACCGATGACCGTTGTTTAGGCAGAACGCGTTCCGATTTGCAGCGGATGGGTCTCGAATTGCCTGATCCAGCGGCGACTCTGCAGAACCGTGAAGTGGAGCGTCTTGTGGATTTTTTGCTCACGAAAGTGGTACGCCAGGGCGAGATGACCCAAGCCAAGTGCATTGACTTCTGGGGGGAAGAGGTTGATGTCTGTACTTCACTCCCGTGAGGGCGTGGCTGTCGAGATGTTGCGTTGATGATGGTTACGCAATGGAGTGCTGACTGAGTTCACAGGGAGATTTCCTGGGCTTCTTGAGTAGGGATGGCCTCGTGATCCCCAAAAGGAGGGGGTAGGATGAGTGATGTTGACGACCAGTGAGTTCAACGTTTCGACGACGGAGAAATGCCACGGCGAGAGTTGGTGCTACTGGATAGAGAGGGACATCGGCTGTTGCGATCGATGCCTAAAGGGAACAAACATCGCAACGGCTTAGGAGTGTCGAAGATGAGGAATCAGCTTATGTCCAGATGGTGGTTGTTAGGACTGTTCTTTGTAGGCTCGTGTGGGACTACTTCAGAGCAGGTCGAGCAGGAAATTCCGGTTGAACCGGTTCTAAGTTCTGGCGTGATTGAGCGCCTGGATCCTGCGTTTGATGAATTGGTGCCCGCTGACGCCGTCATCGAAAAATTGGCAGATGGGTTTGGCTTCACTGAGGGACCCACTTGGATCGATGATGGGGACGGTTACCTCTTGTTCAGCGACATTCCTGGTAACAGTATTGTCAGATGGTCGCCAGATGGAACGGTGAGTGATTACCTATCACCTGTCTATGAAGGGGATTACGACGAAGGCCGGTTGGTCGGGTCCAATGGCATCACAGTGGATTCTATGGGGCAGATTGTATTCACAGAGCATTTTAACGGTCGGATATCGAGGATCGGTGGTGACGGTAGCCGGAGTGTCGTGGTCGACAATTACGAAGGTGCGAGGCTGAACAGTCCGAACGATTTGGACTATATGTCCGATGGGAGCCTTTACTTTACGGATCCTCCCTACGGGTTGCCTTCCCCCGATTCCCGGGAACAAGAGGTGAATGGAATCTATCGACTGAGTCCTGATGGGAGTTTGACACTTTTGGGCGAACAGCCAGGTCCTAACGGTATTGCTTTCTCTCCGGACGAAACCCGTCTTTATGTTGCAGACAGCACAAGTGGCCTTTGGATGGTCTATGAGGTCTTTGAGGATGGGGACTTGGATGACGGTGAGGTTCTTCTGGATGCGAGTGGCGTTGACGAGCCAGGAGCACCAGATGGCCTTAAGGTTGATGACAGAGGAAATCTGTGGGCTACCGGACCGGGTGGTGTGTGGGTTGTCAGTCCAGATGGGCGGCATCTGGGCACGGTTAAGCCGACTGAGGTTCCGGCGAATGTCGCGTGGGGCGATGATGACCGTCGCACCCTATATATGACAGCTCGGACTGGTTTGTATCGGATACGAGTGAACGTTACAGGAGACCAGTAAACCAGTCACCTTCACAGATGTTTTCACCGTGCGGTTTGACAGCGCATTACTAGCTATAATCGGCCGCGGGTTGTATTGAATCAAGGGCACCTCAGGAGGTGAGAGATGAGCCATTCTGAACAGGGCGTGGCAAAGGTGACGCTTACGGTAATAGTCATCATGGTCTTGGGGCCTATAGGAGCAGGGGCCCAGTCGACTGCGCTGCAGACCGATTGGGGACACCCCGATTTGCAAGGTGTGTGGGATTTTCGCACCATTACTCCGATGGAACGTCCGGAAGACCTCGGGGACCAGGCGTTTCTTTCGGCTGAGGAGGCCGCTGGTCTTGAGCAGGCAGCTGTCGACCGAGAGACGCGCTTGTGGAACGAGGCGGCTCGGCGGACTGAGGCTGGTGGCAACGTCGGCGCCTATAACAACTTTTGGCTAGATCGGGGTACACGTACCGTTGGGTCGAGACGAACGTCGCTTATCGTGGACCCTCCAGACGGACAGATTCCTCCTTTGTCAGAGGCAGGTCAGCAGCGAGCAGATGCCCGTCAGGTGTATCGACGGGACCATCCGGCGGATTCTTGGGAGGACCGGAGTGTCGGCGAGCGATGTGTGCTGGGGTTCAATTCGGGTCCTCCGATGGAACCTCGTGCGTATAACAACCATCTACAGTTGTTTCAGACTCAAGACTATGTCGTGATCTATAACGAAATGGTTCATGATACCCGGATCATTCCGATTGCCCATGGAGTGGAGCTGCCAGATACTGTGACCCAGTGGATGGGACAGTCTCTGGGGCGTTGGGAGGGCGAGACCCTAGTAGTTGATACCACTAATTTCTATAACAAGAATTCCTTCACTGAGCGCCATGGGTCCACCCCGGGGATGCAACTGGTCGAACGTTTTACCCGGACTGATGCCAATACCCTGGTTTATCAATTTACCGTCGAAGATCAAGATACTTGGACGATGCCATGGACCGTTGAGGTGCCGATGGCACGTTCAGACGACCAGGTCTGGGAATACGCGTGTCACGAGGGCAACTATGGGATGGACGGTATTCTTGCTGGTCACCGGGCAGAGGAACTGGCGAACGGCAGTCTTAGGCGTTAGTTGTTCTTCGGTATGAACAGCCGACTTGTACGTCTTACTCAGCTCAGGTCGGACTGGCCTCTGGTATCACTGCGACCGGCTCTTTTTTGCGACATGTTCTGTTGTGGGTGTTAGCCATGTGTCTAGTGTTTGTGCTCGGTTTGTTGCTTGTTGGGGGAATAGCTGTTGATGCTCAAGAACACCCTGGCGCTGAGCCGTATAGGCAAGTATGCCAATTGTGTCATGGTGCCGGGGCCCGAGGCGATATAGCGCCAGCCTTGGTTCCATTAGTATTTGATGCTGACTATGTACTTGCAGTGGTGCGCGAAGGCTATAGTCAGATGCCGCCGATTTCGAGCCGGGAGTTGTCGGATGATCAAGTACGTGACGTGGTTGGCTATCTTGAATCGCTGTTTACTCCAGAGCAGGAGTCAGACACGGATGGCGGAGACTACGCGGGGCCACGCAATTAGACTTTCGTGGGACAGTGCCCTCAAGTTTCTGCAGAATTAGGCGAATGCCCTCGATAACGTTCGCTGCCTGCTTCGTTTTGATATGTTGAGGCCTGCGCTAGTAGGTCGATTTCTCCCATCCAGCCTGAAGGTGGAACTCGCCTGGCCCGGTGCGTTACAGTGAAAATCTGAACTGCAGGCACCGGACCAGGTGAAACCTAATTGATCAGTCCAGTGCAAACACGAACAGATAGCTTGAAGTCTCGAGGTTGTCGTAATTTACCGGATGCAGATGGCGGCCGCTTGATTGCACCGCTAGGTACTGCTTCGGACCGATAGCGTAGGTGACGGGTGCACCTTTAAGTGGTGTGCCGACGTTAAATCGCCACATCTCTTCGAGTGTTTCGTCGTTATATGCGACTACCCAGCCGTCTTGCAGGGCGGTAAACACCAAGCCTCCTGCGGTTGCAACGACGCCAGAGCGGATCTCTATGTCGGTGACAGCCTTCCCGATGACGTTGTGATCAACAGCGTCGACGGCCGTGAGGGCCCCGTAATAGAGGTCACTGGTGTAGCGACGTCGTTCACTCGCTTGTGTGTCAATGTTGCCTTCGGGAGATGCTGGGACCATGGCGGCTCCGTTTTGTTCGAAACAACCCTCCGTCCCAACACCGTAAGCGATTTGTTTCTCAGGGTTATAGGCGAGTGGCTGGTGTGCGACGCCACCGTGCCAAGTGGGGCAGGTACGCTTCATTTCGTCTCGGTCAGCCCTTAGTGCTCGTGCTTCTGGGTTGTAGATCTGGACATCGAGGTTTGGGTCGTATTCGAGAGGCATACCGGAAACCGGATCGAGGCCGGCAGTCCAGTTTAGGTCGTTGACATATTTCGCGCCCTTAATGAAGCTCCCGTCAGTTCTGTCTAGGGTGTAGAAGAATCCGTTACGTCCGTAATGAGAAACAACTTTCCGCAGGCGGCCATCAATGTTGATGTCGTAAAGCATATGAACGCCAACCTCATCGTAGTCCCACGAGTCATTGGGTGTGTACTGGAAATGCCAGGCCAACTCACCGGTCGAGATGTCTAACGCGATGGCTGCGTTGGTGTACAAATTATCCCCTGGACGAAACTCAGCATCATAGCCGGGGAATGGATTGCCGGTTCCGACGATATATAGATTAGTTTCTGGGTCGTATGATCCCGTTTGCCAGATACCACCGCCGCCGGTTTTCCAAGCGTTGTGGTCGTCCTTCCAGGTCTCGCTGCCTGGCTGTCCTGGTTCGGGTACCACATAGAAGCGCCACAATTCTTGGCCAGTGTTGACGTCCAATGCTGCAACCCAACCCCTGGTTCCGCCGTCGCCGGCGCCATTGTGTACGAGGACTTTCCCATCAGCGACAAGGGGGGCAGTGAGGAAGCGTTCGCGGCGCCCGAATTCGTTTGTGCCAGCGACCTCGACATCCCACACGATCTCTCCGGTATCGCGGTCGATAGAGATGACCCGTCCGTCTGGAAGGTTATTTATTACACGGTCCTCCCAGAGAGCGATACCTCGCGAGCGGGAGGTGTTCCCTTCGTGGTCAACACCTGGGTCTGCGATCCAGACAAAATCTCCGTAATTCGGATTGCGGGCGTCGATCTTATACACAGTACCCCATCCGTCAGTGGTGTACATGAACCCGTTGTCGATCAGCGGATTCACCTCACTTTCAGGCCCGTTTCGGCCAGTGTCCTGCATGCCGCCCAGAGCGAGGGCCCAAGCCATGCGCAAACCGCCCACATTTTCGCGATTGATTTGGGTGAGCTTGGAATAGCGGATTGAATTGTAATCGCCGTTCATGATCAGCCAGTTTTGTGGCTCGTTTTGAGCATTAACCAGTCGATCTCGGTTGACTGTGAGGCTGTACTGGGCATTGATCGTCGCTGTCGTTGTGGCTATAGCGAGACCGCAGGCCAGAATGATTCTT
Organism: Acidobacteria bacterium UBA2990; assembly: GCA_002347025.1. Classification (GTDB taxonomy): domain Bacteria; phylum Acidobacteriota; class Vicinamibacteria; order Vicinamibacterales; family UBA8438; genus UBA2990. The sequence goes on along the minus strand of DEAE01000028.1, from coordinate 18,915 downwards.
GCCAGTGGGCCATGGTGCATGGTTTGTGTCCCCTTTCCAATTCTGTTGCTGTAACCACATGAAGCTTACACCGAAGTGGGGCTTTCTGAGGAAAGCCATTTTGATTTTGCCAACTAAGGTTGTTGCCAGTAGAGGTCTCCAATTGGCCTGCTGGTGACTCAGTTGTGGTTGGTTCAAGCTTTGTTGAGAGGGACCTTGTGTGTGACGTGAGCTAGCCTAGCATCGTTACGAGGGTAAGGAGGACGCCACCGGCAATGACCGAGCCAAGCTGTCCTGCGGTATTAGCTCCCATCGCGTGCATCAAGACATGGTTGGTAAAGTCTTCTTCTTGTGCTACTCGTTGAACTAGCCGCCCGCTCATTGGGAAGGCGCTAATGCCTGCTGCGCCAACGAGGGGGTTAATTTTTCCGCCTGTGATAGCCGCAAGGATTTTACCGAATAGGATGCCAGCTACGGTATCCAGTGCAAACGCGAAGAGCCCGAGACCTAGGATGAACAGAGTTTGAGTCTGGAGAAACGTCTCTGCTTGCATCAGGCTACCTACGGTTAGTCCGAGAAAGATAGTGGATAGGTTGGCGAGTTCGTTCGATGCGGTACTGGTTAACTGAGGCACGACGCCGGATTCTTTGAGGAGGCTACCGAACATTAGGGTCGCTACAAGTGGGGCTGATGCAGGGACAAGCACTCCGACGACAATGGTTACGATGATAGGAAATACGATGACTGCGCTGCGGGGTACTGCCCGAGGGGCATATTCCATCCTGATGCGACGTTCAGCTTTAGTGGTGAACAGCCGCATGAGTGGAGGCTGAATGATCGGCACGAGACTCATATAGGAGTAAGCGGTGACAGCGATGGGGGCCAGCAACTCTGGTGCGAGTAATGAGGACACATAGATACTCGTGGGACCGTCGATGGCTCCGATAACTGCTATTGAAGCTGCTTGGTTCAAGGGAAAACCGACGCTAGTGGCTAAGATGAGGGTTGCAAAAATACCAAGCTGACCGGCAGCTCCCAAGAGGGCGAAGATCGGTTGGGATAACAAGGGCCGAAAATCCATCATGGCCCCAATTCCGATGAATATAAACAGTGGGAATAATTCTGTTTCGATGCCGAACTCGATCAGAAGAGTGAGCATCCCTTCCGGTTGGTTCATTGGCGAATTCGGGAGATTGCCGAGTATCACTCCAAACCCTATGGGTAGTAAGAGGGTCGGTTCGTACTGCTTGGCGATTGCTAGGTATATGAGCAATCCTCCGATGGCGAACATTAGCAGCGTTTCTGGACCAAGGGATGGAATCATAATGTTCGCACTATAAGGTGTGACGAGAATGGGTGGCAGCCTGCTCTTGTCGAGAACCGTAGCTCAGACGACACTGACTATTTGCCTGCGAATGTGATCAGAAGATCTCCTTGCGATACCTGCCCGCCATCTGTCACATGGACGGCCTCGATAACACCGATACGCGGCGACCGTATAACGTTCAGCATTTTCATCGCTTCGAGAGTAAGCAATTCTTCACCGCGCTTAACTGTCTGGCCGGATTTGACTGAGACAGATGCCACGGCACCTGGAATCGGAGCGGTCAATTTATCAGGATCAGTGCTCGGACTGCTGGATGCCGGCGACGGTGTTGGTGCTGCGGCTGGGGTCTCTTCGGATGATTCATGGTGGGGCTGTGGAGCTGATCGTAGCTCGACCGAGTATGTTACACCGGCGATAGTGGCTTTTACGGGGCGGGCTCGCGGGTCATCCACGTCCACTTCGTAATGTTGTCCGTCGACAGTGACACGATATTGGCTCATAACCGGGCTTTCATGCGGGTTGTGGGTTGGTTCAGTCGCCGGGTGTGGTGCAAACGACGCCAGTCTGAGGCGGTCGCCGATTGTAGGAGGGGGGTTCTGTGGGTTTTCGCGACCGCAACTGCGACTGCCAGCGCCACTGCACGATACTGGCGTTCTTTCTCAAGTTTAGCTTGTTCCTGTAGCTCTGCTACTGGTTTAACTGGCTGTTGTGATGCCCAGTTAAATAACCGCTGGGAGGTAAGGAGGTACATTAGGCCGATTAGGCCGATCAACGCTCCAAACAGAATCGTGGTGCCGTATGCCGATATCTCGAGTACGGTCTCGAGTTGGGGAGACATTAGAGTGGGATGTTGCCGTGTTTCTTCGGCACCTGAGTGGTTTGCTTGTCCTTCAGAAAGTCCAATGCTGCACTGATACGTGAACGGGTCTCACGCGGGTAGATCACATCGTCGATATGTCCGGCCGATGCCGCGACGAACGGTGAATTGAAACGTTCTTGGAACTCATTTTCGAGCTTAGTCCGCTCGGCATCTCGTTTGCTTGGGTCGACGGAGGCAAGATGACGGGCATATAGGATATTCACGGCTCCCTTAGGTCCCATCACAGCGATTTCGGCAGTTGGCCACGCAAAGCAGATGTCTGTGCGGATCATCTTGCTACTCATCACGATATAGGCTCCGCCATAGGCTTTGCGCAACACGACAGAAATCTTTGGAACAGTGGCCTCCGAGTAGGCATACACGATCTTGGCACCATGGCGAATGATGCCTTGATGTTCTTGGCCGCTACCTGGTAAGAACCCGGGGCAGTCAATCAAAGTGACGATGGGAATGTTGAATGAATCTGAAAATCTGATAAATCTGGCAATCTTGTCGGATGCATCGATGTCGAGCACGCCGGCCAGATGAGATGGCTGATTGGCTACGAATGCGACAACTCGGCCAGACAGTCTCGCGAATCCAATTACCGCGTTCGGAGCGAAGTCCGCTTGAACTTCCAGAAATGATTGCTTGTCGGCGATTAAATTGATGGCGTCTCGGACATCATAGGGAACTTGGGACTCTTCGGGAATGAGTCGGTCGAGGCGTTCCACATCTGGTTCAAGTGCGTCATTCTGTGGAAGTGCTGGTGGGGTGTCCGCGTTATTCGACGGAAGGTAACTCAGCAACCGTCTGGTTAAAGTGAATGCGCAGTTTTCGTCATCAGCAACGAAGTGGGCAACCCCTGACCCTGCTGCGTGTGTGGCGGCGCCTCCGAGGGTTTCGACGTCAACCTCTTCACCGGTCACGGTTCTTATGACTTCGGGCCCTGTGATGAACATGAAACTATTGCCGCGAGTCATAACAACAAAGTCGGTCAGACCAGGAGAGTAGACTGCGCCGCCTGCGCAGGGCCCTAACATAAGGCTGATTTGTGGTACGACCCCGCTGGCTTGTGTGTTTCGCCAGAAGAGATCACCGAATCCAGCCAGACTCCAGACACCTTCTTGGATGCGGGCCCCGACCGAGTCGAGGAGAGAGATGATAGGGAGTCCGCTATTCGTGGCCGTTTCTAGCAGACGACCGACCTTGAGTGCGTGAACCTCTGAGAAAGATCCACCGAGCACGGTGAAGTCTTGCGCAAAGATCGCAACTCGGCGTCCGTCGATCAGTCCAAGCCCTGTCACTATACCGTCGCCGGCGTGGCGGTTGTTCTCAAGTCCAAAACCACTGTGTCTATGTTTGATATAGGGAGCTAGCTCCTCAAATGTGTCGGGATCGAGAATGCGGTTGATTCTTTCGCGAGCGGTTAGCTTGCCTCGAGCATGCTGAGCATCGATTCGCTTTTGTCCACCGCCTTGATGGGCTACAGACCGATGAGCTGCCACTGCGTCTAGCCCGGAGACACCTTCGAGCGAGTCGTTAGTGCTTGTTTTGATTTCACTCTTGGGGGCAACTACGTTAGCTGCGCTGTTGTCTGGACTCGAGGTGGGTGGATCTGCCTTGTGGTTCGAGGCGTTTCCTGCATTCGGGTCAGCACTTACTGATGGCTTTGAAGGCTGGTTACTGGTCAGGTCATTCGCAGCTACCTGTAGTCCGTCTCTCGGGTTGCCCATTTCGGCAGACGTTTCTTCAGTCGCTGATTGGCTCTGAAGATTTGTTCGAGCGATTGTTTCGCCGGCTGAGTTGCTCCCACTGGTAGCAGCCGGACTCTGGTGATCTTCTTGTCCGCGTTTGCGTGATCGCCGTCGACGTTTCCATGCTCGCAAGGCTCCGAGAACAGCGCCACCAGTAACGGCGGTTCCGCTGGGTAAACCGACTAGCTTTAGTGTTCCATCAGGCTCAGCTGTTGCCGCTGGGTCGCCGTCTGAAATAGGAGAGACAGCGCCGAGGGGATCGTCGGCCTGGGGTCTCTGTGAGGACGAGTCAGTCATAGTCGCACCCTCCATTATACCGAGATATTTCTTTCTGCGTCTTTATTCGGTACGACGGCTTGTTGGACCTGCTTGAGATATGGCTCTTTTTCCCCTTGTATTCAGCCAGAAATAGGCTGGAAAACATTTTTACGGGGCTCAAGCAACATGCTTCGGCTATCCAGCTAAGCGGGCTGGTTTTTGGGAGAGGTCTGTTCTGGACAAGCATCATCACCCTTAGGGTGAATCTAGGGCAGCTACTATTTCTATGCTGGGTGTTAGTAATTTTGCTGTCGCGGCTAGGATTCGGTTGAGTGATAATGTCCGTGACTTGTGACTGACATAAAGACTCACTAGTTGTCTAGTTACAGGCTGCCGTTTTTGAATCGTCCCTTTGAGATGCTCAACGGACGGACGATAGTTAAGGAGCGTTGATATGCGTCTTCGGCCTCGCATCTGTTTTCGCTGGTTTGCCTTTGTGGTTTTGGTGGGGCTCGCTTCACCGTCTTGGAGTGCCGGCCAGGAGACTTCCTCAAACCAATCCTATAGGGTCCCTCGGACCCCTGACGGTCAACCTGACCTGCAGGGATTCTGGTCGAACCAAACTTTTACCCCATTAGAGAGACCTGAGGGCGTGACTTCGGCGTTCTATACCGAAGAGGAACTTGCTGCGCGTGAAGGGCGAGTTGCTGTACGTGAAAGTGCGCAGACCGAACCGGGCACAATTCCTGACGTGCACTACGATTTCACCCAGTTCGGCCTGGATCGCAGTCAGGCGGCGAGAGCCCAGAATCTTCGCACTGCGTTGATTGTTGATCCACCTGATGGGCGTCTTCCCCCGGTGAATGCCTCGGGTCGACGTCAGGCAGAAATTAGGGAAGCCGAGCAGGCTCTGTTAGGCGGCCGCTGGGATTCGGCCGAGGCTAACCAACTCGATGACCGCTGCATTATGATGCGCGGAGTGGGCCCCCCAATGCTAAATAGTGGCTACAACGCCAATTACCACATCGTTCAGGGCCCAGGGCAGGTGATGATCTTGTCCGAGATGATCCACGATGCTCGGGTGATCCCGCTCGAAGGGCATTCCAACCCGCCAGATAGCTTTAATCAATGGGTTGGTTTATCCCGGGGGCGGTGGGATGGCGAAACCTTAGTGGTTGAAACCACCAACTTCAATGGAAAGAATCCTCTCCAGGGTTCAGGACAACGGATGAGAGTGACCGAGCGCTTCACCCGTGTAGCTGATGACGTCATCAGATACCAATTTACGGTGGACGATCCGGGGACTTGGGACCAGCCGTGGTCGGCCGAGATGCCGATGCAGAAAACACGGGGCCCGCTGTTTGAGTTCGCCTGCCACGAGGGAAACTACGGTTTGTACAACACCCTTGTTGGGGCGCGTCTTGAGGAGCAGCAAGCAGCTGAAGCGTCACTACAGCCCAAATAGGAAAGTGGAGGATCCAATGCGCACTCGGGTTTTCTTGATCAACTTCGTGACTGCGAGCGTAATGGCCACGGCGGCGGCCTTTGCACAGACCGGAGATTATCTGGCGCCGCGAGCCCCTGACGGGAATCCTGATTTGAATGGTATCTGGCAGACTATCGGGTCAGCACATTGGGACGTTGAGCCGCACAGTGCCGGGCCGAGCGTTGTACGCGAGTTAGGCGCGTTGTCGGCAGTCCCTGGAGGCCTCGGTGTGGTTGGTGGCGGTGCCATTCCCTATCGTCCTGAGGCATTGGCCCAAAGAAATGAAAACCGGACCAATCGGCTCGAGCGAGACCCGGCTATTAAGTGTTACTTGCCTGGTGTGCCTCGCGGAATGTATATGCCATTTCCTGTTCAGATCATTCAAAGCCAAGAGCACATTATGATTCTTCATGAATTTGCTGGGGCTGTCAGGACCGTCTACATGGAGGATCAGGTGGATGCCCCTGCTGACAGTTGGATGGGGTGGTCGAACGGACATTGGGATGGTGAGACATTAGTGATCGATACGACTGGGTTTAATGGTCAGACATGGTTTGACCGGTCGGGGAACTTTCATAGTGACCAGTTACACGTGGTGGAGCGTATTACCCCGCGAAGCCCGGAGACCTTGTCGTACGAGGTAACGATCGAAGACCCAGGCATATTCACCAGGCCTTGGACGATGAGTATGCCGCTCTATAGACGGGTGGACGAAAATGTTCGGGTTCTGGAATTTAGGTGTGTCGAGTTTGTTGAAGACCTTATTTACGGGCATCTCCGCAAGCAGCCAGACGGCGAGAACAGGTAAATGAAATTCAGGAGGAAAAGTCTATGCGTACGAAAATAGCCTGTGTTTTTATCGGTTTTGGAGTCCTGCTTATGGTTACTCCAGTTTCAACTCACCATGCGTTCTCGGCGGAATTCGATATTGACAAGCCGTTGAATTTAACTGGGAAGCTCGTCAAGTGGGAAATGATCAACCCTCATTCTTGGTTCCACATTGACATTGAAGGTGACGACGGGACGACGGTGACCTGGCAAATAGAAGGTGGTAGCCCGAACGAGCTCATTCGCAACGGGGTAACCAAGAATACTCTGGATATAGGGATCGAGCTTACTATTGAGGGCTACCATGCGAAGGACGGTACTCCGAAAGGGGTGGGGCGGAACTTTCTGCTAGCCGATGGAGAGCGGTTGTTCTTGGGTGGGTCTGCGCCCCCTGCTGTTCCCGCGGCGAGGTAGGTTTTTTTGTAGAGCCAAGCTTGTATCGATTCGGTTGTGGGGTGGCAACGTCTTCTCTGCTACTAGATTGTGTATGTAGATTTCAGCGGGTCTAGAGCTGTGGTGGTGTCCACAGTGCCTGACTCAGGGCGAGATTGAATGATGCGATTAGCGATAATGACGGCGGTGGCAGTGGTTCTTACATCGGCACTTGGAGGTGTTCAGCCGGCGTTAGCGGAAGATGCTCCTACCTACAATCAGCATGTTGGAGCGATCTTGCTCGAAAATTGTGCGAGTTGCCATAGACCTAACCAGGTTGCCCCGATGGCGTTGTTGTCCTATAAGGACACCCGCCCGTGGGCCAGGGCAATCAAACGGAAGGTGGCTGCCAGAGAGATGCCGCCCTGGTTTGCAGACCCTAGATTTGGCTCTTTCGGCAACGACATTAGTCTGAGCGACAAGGACATCTCCACAATTGTGGCTTGGGTGGATGCGGGTGCTCCAGAGGGTGACGGGCCAGCTCCTAAAGCAGTGAGTTTTTCCGAGGCTGGGTGGAGCCATCCCTCGGGTGAAGATCCGGACTATGTCATAGAGTTCCCGATTACTTGGCACCTTGAAGCTGATGGTGAGACTCCCAACTTCAACTTGTATACCCCACTGCCGTTTGATGATGTGATGTTGGTTTCGGCGACTCAGGTACGTCCTGGAAACTATGCTGCGACGCACCACATAACGACCGGTTTGGTTAATATGCCGACCGGGATGGTTCTTGGTAGCGGGCCAGCATGGCCCGGGGGGCCAGAGGTGGATTATGTTCCGGTGCCTGATCCTGAGGCCGACCCGGATTTGCTGAGCGAACCCAGGGACGATAATAGGGCTCCCCGCCGAAAATTGGATCCGGAGGCAAGGGCTGAGGCGGCCGCCCAACGAGCCGGGTTTGGCCCCTACATTCCGGGTGTGGGTGCAGATACGGCTTTGCCAGGGCAGGCTCGTGAGGTGCGCGGGGATCTTTTCGACTACATCATTTGGAACCTGCATTACCAGGCCACAGGTAAGCCGGAGACTGCCAGGCCCTCTATCGGTGCTTGGTTATCGAACGAATCAAAGACCCAGAGGGAGCGCTCGCTGGGCCTTCGGGAACACACGTCGCAAGGTAGGCAGCTTGTCGCTCCGCCACCACTGTCTCGCGAGGAACTGCGTGTAGCCTCTCGGTCTCGTCAAGCGGGCCAGGGCTTGAACCCATTGCTGGCCCCTATTGGTCCAAACGACGCCAATTGGACGGTTACTGGCATTGGGGCCTTCCAAAACGACGCAGTAATCCAGTCGCTTTTCGTCCATGCTCATGTAAGGGGTAAGGATTTTACTTGGGTTTTGACCTATCCCGATGGTCGGGAAGAGGTGTTGCTTCGAGTCCCGAACTACGACTTTGACTGGCAGTTTGAGTATCAGCTGGCTGAGCCGATTCAGGTGCCAGCAGGCAGTACAGTGAAGTCGATCGCTCGCTATGACAATTCGCGCAGCAACAGGCGAAACCCAGCGCCCCACAAGGAAGTCTACTGGTCTGAGCAGAGTTGGGACGATATGTATTTGACCAACGTGCGTTATATCTTGTCTGAGGAGAGCCCGAAGGGGAGCACCGAAGATTAGCGATTATTTGATTTGGTTGACAAAGACCCTGCAAGGGAACCTTTCGGTCCAGCTGTTCCAGTGTGGTGGGTTAAGGGGAACCCTGACTAAGTGGAAAGCCCAAGTAATGAATAAGGCCCTGGCTGTTCTACTGCTTGTTTGGCTGGCTACCATATGGGGGGCGTTGGAAACCTCCGGAGCAGGAGCGCAAAGGCCCCGGACGGAGCCCCAGGTGCAACTGGTTCAGTCTGTTGGTTGTGTCGAGCGGATTGGGCCAGAGCCAACTTGGTGGCTATCGAGCGCCGTTGAGCCATCCGAGGCTCGACCTGGCCTGTTCAATGAATCTGAGATCAGCGACATTGCGGATGAGATGGTACTGGGTTCGCAAAGATTTCAGCTTATTGGCGTAGCTGATTTCTTGGATGTTGAGGGTTTGTTGGCGAGCGCCCAGCGGGAGTTGTTTACGACGCCAGAACAGGCCAATGCTACTGGCGAGTTGCGTCCAGGGCGGACAGTTGTGGTGAAAGGTTTACTCATTGAGGGTGACGAGGTTCGCCTGATCAATCTGATGGCGGTTGTGGGTCTTTCAGATACTTGCGGCTAGAAGAGAAAGGTCAATGATTAGGTCGGTGGAAGGTGCAGCGTTGCTGTTGCTTATTGGTTCGCTAGCTGCTGGGCAAACCCCAGCTGAGATTGAGGCTGAACCAATAGTGAAGCTCCAGCCTGGAGAGACCTTGGTAGATGGCCAGTGTCTCACCAGAGAAGAACTTGATTTGATTGCCGGTTTGAATGCTCTACGTCGTCCCACTCAGGGTCTCGAAGGTGACGGTGAAGGAGATGATTCCGCTCCCTTTGATCCTCATTATTTCATTGGCACTTGGGAGGTCGAGGGCGTGTTGCCTGATTCCGCTTTTGGCGAGTCGAATGAAATTTTGGGGGTTGAGACGGTAACTCATGTCGATGGTTGCACGTATGACAGCCGTATAGAGGCCAACGAAGTAGCTGGTGAATTTACGGTCGAATCACGGATGGTCTACGATCGCAGACTGAATTACTTGGTTCGCACCGAAAATGACAGCAGAGGTTTTGAGTTGCTGAAGTACGGGCGGGTGGGTGGAGACCCGGGCGGATATTTTTCACACCATTGGCAGGCTGCGTCAATCCGTCGTTTAGGCCAGACGGTCAGGCTAACTGGTCGGACCTTTATTGTGTCTCCGTATTTCTTCGAGGTGCGGATGCGTATATCTCACGATGGGGAACCATTTGTGAACTTTGGTACCCTTCGCTGGGCTCGCCAAGACGACCCCTAAACTCGAGTGAGTTGCCTCAGATTGTTATCGTCTTCGAAACAGCCAAACGATATCTACTGCGAAGGAGGCTAGCAGGAAGCAGAGCGTGGCAGCTGCCCAGGTGGATGCCACAAATGGGGGTATGACCGGCCCGAGACAAACAAGTAGTGCGACTCCTTGAGCGACGCATCCGGTCTTCCGTCTTAGTCGAGGCGGTAATGGGGCTCTGAGCCAATGCCAAAGCCATCCAGCGGCAACGAAGCCATACCGAGGGAGACCCATTGCCAGGATCCATGGTTCAACACGGCCGCTTTGCCATACGAGTGTCGCAAGAACCAGCATCAGAAAAGAGTCGAGTTCCATGTCGAAGCGGGCACCGAAAGCGGTCGTTGTGCCTGTTTTTCTGGCAAGTAACCCGTCTAGGCCGTCAAGGCACAGGGCGACTGTTGCCAAGCCTATAATCCACCAGTAACCTTCATCGAACAGAATTTGCGGGTAGGGTATAAGTGCTGCCAAGGAGGCGACAAGAGTGCCACGGCCGGCAGTGACTCGGTTGCCTGCGCCTAATCCAGGCCAGTCTTGAGAGGGTAGCCAGCTGATGACTAGACCTGCTATGACCAGATAGCTCAGAAAAGCTAACAGAACATAACTATTGGGTAGTCCGAACCAACGAGTAATGCCAGTGGTTACTAGCGCTAAGGGAACTAGGCCGACCGCCAGTTCAGCGAGTGCTCGGTGCCGTCGACTTTTGGAATACCGTGGCGATGACTGGTTTGGAGTCATGGTCATGAAGTATCGTTTGGCTGTATGGCCGAGCCTATCACTACTAGTCAGTTCTGGGTTATATCTCCCCAAAACGGTGAGATCGTTAAGGCAGGGTTGTCACCTAGGTTGGATGATGAACTCTTGGTCAGAACAATTTATTCTGGAGTCAGCCGGGGAACCGAGTCTCTGGTTTTCAAGGGGAAGGTGCCACGCTCTCAGTACGAGTCTATGCGTGCTCCTTTTCAGGAGGGGAATTTTCCAGGCCCAGTGAAATATGGCTACAGCAATGTCGGCGAGGTTGTCGATGGTCCTGCCGAATTTGTTGGGCGGGTGATATTTTGTCTCTACCCCCATCAAAGTCAATATGTTGTCAGCTCTAATGCGGTGATAGTGCTTCCGGAAGGCCTTCCTCCGGAGCGGGCAGTGCTGGCTGCGAATATGGAGACAGCCGTAAATGTGGTCTGGGATGCTTGTCCTGGTGTCGGAGATCGGATCGTCGTAATTGGGGGAGGGGTTGTAGGGTTGCTGGCCGGATGGCTTTGCGCACAGGTCCCCGGGGTTGAGGTGACCCTCGTGGATGTGAACTCCAGCCGGGAATCGGTAGCTTCGGTTCTGGGTCTGAATTTTTGTACTGAGGTTCAACCTCATGTGCGTGCGGACCTGGTTATCCATGCTAGCGGTCAGCCAGAGGGTTTGGTTGGGGCCTTGAAGGTTGCTGGGATGGAGGCAACGATTGTCGAAGCCAGCTGGTATGGTGACGGCATCGTAGAACTCCCACTAGGCGAGGAGTTTCATGCGCGCCGCCTGATACTCAAGAGTAGCCAAGTCGGGCAGTTGCCCAGTCATCGAACACCTCGCTGGACACGCGCTAAACGTTTGGCATTGGCCTTGAATTTGCTACAAGAACCACAGCTGGATAGTTTGATCACCGGAGAGAGTCGATTTGAGGAGTTACCTGTTCTTATGGGGAAGTTGAGCCAGGGGTCTGGCTCAACTTTGTGCCATCGGATAGTTTACTGACTGGCGGATAGCCTGGTATTTGTGTGAAACACATTGTCTTTTTGGCGGGGCTCATGGTGTGGTACAGGTCGACTGCACCCGGCAAGAGAGACTGTGTATTTTCGCACCTGCTTGGTTAGTCCGCAGATGAGTGATTTGCCATGTACAGCTTGAACGTTCGGGATCATTTCATGATCGCACATAGCTTCCGAGGGGAGGTGTTTGGGCCCGCTCAGCGTCTCCATGGTGCGACCTATGTCGTGGATGTAACCTTCCGGCGTCAAGAGTTGGATGCTGACGGTTTGGTTGTCGATATAGGTCTGGCGAGCCAGTGCCTTTCCGTGATCTTAAGAGACCTTGGCTACCGAAACTTGGATGAAGCCACTGCATTTACGGGCAAGAACACGACAACTGAGTTCCTTGCAAGGGTCGTCTTCGATCGGCTTGTGGAGGCCATAGGTGCGGGTGGCTTGGGTGGCGGTGCTTCCGGCTTGTCCGCTATCTGCGTGACCTTGCATGAATCACACGTTGCGTGGGGCAGCTACGAAGGCAAGATTTGACGAATCCTATCTTGCATTTTGTCGTACCTGGTGCACTCGACCAGTGCACGGGCGGTTATATCTACGATGCCCATGTAATTGCTGGGTTACGCGACATTGGTTGGCGTGTTGACGTCCATAATTTGACTGGAAACTTCCCAGGAGGAGACGCTGAGGCTCGGTCTAGCTTGACCTCTGCTCTGGCTGGTATCCCTGACGGTTGTCGGGTGGTCATCGACGGCTTGGCGATGGGAGGATTCCCTGAATTGCTGCAAGCAGAGAGCGGTCGGCTTCGGATGCTGGCGCTAGTTCACCATCCTCTAGCTGATGAAGTGGGAATCGGAGAATCAGAGCGGACGCGACTTCGTGCACTTGAGCGTGCGGGCTTAGGTGCCTGCGCTGGTGTGGTAGTCACTAGTGAGTTTACGGCAAGACGTTTAGGAATCTATGGGGTGGGACCCGAACGAATTGGAGTTGTTACTCCCGGTGTCGATGTCGTCCGTCATGCGATTGGTCCTGTAAACGTGCAAGAGCCAAGCCTCCTATGCGTTGGATCGGTGATTCCACGAAAAGGGCACAAGACACTCGTTTTGGCGTTGAAAGAATTGATGGATCTCCCTTGGACCTGCCACTGCGTTGGTAGCCTTGATCGGGCGCCGGACTATTCTGGTTCAGTGCAGGAACTAAATGCTCAAATGGGATTGACCGGAAGGGTTCGATTTGTTGGAGAATGTGAGGCAGGGCCACTAGATGCTTTCTATCATCATGCATCGTTGTTTGTGCTGCCCTCGCACTACGAAGGCTACGGGATGGCATTAGCTGAAGCGATGGCTCGCGGCTTGCCCGTGGTCAGTACGACTGGTGGAGCGATTCCAGACACAGTGGATGCAGAGGCTTCTGTTCTGGTTCCACCCGGAGATGCCCTGGCGTTATCCGCTGCTATCCGAGGGCTGCTCTCAGAAGTGGAAGGAAGTAAGCGGCGCAGGGTATTGGCGTCGGCTGCCCGGAATCGAGCAGCCCAGCTGCCAAGTTGGGATGAAGCAGCGGTTCGCTTTGATGCGGTTTTGCTTACGTTGATGCCTGATGGAGATATTTGATGCTGCGTGGTTGGCGCTTCGCGAGCCGATTGATGGGCGTTCACGAGCTGAACTATTGCTCAAGCATCTCTATGGAGCATGGGAGGAACGTGCATGGACACGTATTTTGGATCTTGGAAGTGGCACCGGTGCGAATTTTCGGTATTTAGCTCCACGGCTACCCGGTGAACAGGTATGGGTTTTACTGGATCACGACCGTAGTCACACCCAGAAATTGGCCCGTCTCCAGAGACCTGCCTTGGTATCCGGGTTGACCATTATTTGTGGTGATGTTGCTGAAGAAGGACTGACTGCTGTCCAGGACACCGACTTGGTGACTGCATCGGCAATGTTGGACCTTGTTTCTGAAGGTTGGCTACAGCGAATAGTGAGTTGCTGCCTAGCCACCGGGTGTGGTGCCTACTTCCCGCTGAATTATAACGGTGGAATCAACTGGTTACCGAAACACGCAACGGAGTCTGGAGGGAACACCGTTGTAAACGACAACCTTGTGCGTGAAGCAGTGAATACTCATCAGTTAACGGATAAGGGCCTTGGGCCGGCTTTGGGTCCATTAGCTGTACAAAAGGCTGAGCGGTTGTTTCGGGAGGCCGGCTACTGGACTCTATCGGTGGAGAGCCCTTGGCTCTTGGGTGCTGCCGATGCGCCGATGGTGCGTCGACTCCTCGAGGGTTGGGTATCGGCCGTTGCTGACTTGTACAGCGGGGATGTTTCAGAGCTTCAGGTTTGGGCTGATGAACGTCTGGAGGACGTGTCTAGAGGTAGGTGTATATTGCGGGTAGGGCACAGCGATTTGCTGGCGCTGCCGCCGGGTAGGGTATGAACCGATTCGATTATGTGCTGCGTGTTGTGGTCAGTGTCGGACTCTTGGCAGGTTTAGCGTGGTGGTTGGAGCTCGGGGTATTGGTGTCTAGGCTAGCAGCTTTGAGGCTACCCTGGGTGCTATTGGCATTTGGGATTTCTGTGGCTCAGGTAGCAGTGCTGGCTTGGCGGTGGAGCTTTACGGCCCAACGGCTTGGCGTAAGCCTTCCATTCTTGGTTGCATGGAAAGAGTATTATTTGTCTATTTTTCTCAATCAGGTGCTCCCAGGCGGTGTCGTTGGGGATGTAACACGTGCCTGGCGTCAGGCAAGATCGCAACATCACCTGCGTGAACCCGGTGGTCCGGCAGTGCGAGCTGTAATATTTGAGCGACTGTCGGCCCAGGCTGTCATGACTACAGTGGCTGTTGTGTCGCTGCTGTTTCTACCGATAGCGGTTGACCAGCGTTCTTGGTCCATTATCGTCGCCGCTGGATTCTTGGCGACTACCATTGTTGTTGCTGCTGTGGTCTGGACCCGCCGTCAGTCTTTGGTAGGGTCATTGCCTGGGCGAGTCATGAGTGAGGTTGGGGCGGCGCACTTATCGCTTCCGGCGTTTACGGTACAAGCGGTTACAGCGGTCGTTGTCGTGAGTACTTATCTAGCCACTTATCTGGTAGCGGCCAAAGCAATCGGAGTGGACATTAGCGTGCTAGTGTTGTTACCTCTAGTTGGGCCTGTGCTTATGTCCATGTTGATTCCAGTCACCGTTGCTGGATGGGGCCTCCGGGAAGGGGTGGCTGCAGTTTTGTGGGGGGCCGCTGGTCTTACGGCCGGTGATGGGGTGGTTGTGTCGGTTGCTTATGGCCTACTCGTCCTACTCGGTAGTCTCCCCGGGGCTGTGTTGCTTCTGGCGACGGGAGAACGGTCCCTTTTTCGAAGCCGGTAATTTGTTGACTTTTTGCTTTGCCGATTGCTTTTTGAATCAGACGGACGACATCACATGATGTGATTGAAAGCTGTTAGTTGTTGGTGCGGTGGACCCCAACATCCAGATCGAATAAAAGGTCATCGCCTAGGTGGAATAGCCGACAGGGTGGTCGCAGTGCTTGGTCCAAAGAGTCTATGGTTGGTAAAGTGAGAGCGTGCCGGCCTGAGCCGATGAGTAGTGGGGCAACCGTAACGTGGAGTCGTGTCAGGGCTCTGGCCTCCAGGAACCTGGAGACCGTGAGGCCTCCTCCTTCAATCAGAATTCGTCGGAGGCCCTGTCCTCGGAGAGCTTCCAGGATTTCTTGAGGTGTGAAACCGGAATGACCTGACTGGTTTGGATCGCTGGTTGGTAGTTCGATTCGGTCCTCTTTGAGTATAGAAACATTCCGACCTGTCGGTGCTCGGGTCACCACCAGTGTGCGAGCAGACTTGTCCCGGAACACTGAGAGGTGTGAGGCGAGGCGTCCATCTGGATCGAGGATTACTCGGACCGGATTTTGTCCAGGAACTTCCCGTACAGTGAGGCGTGGGTTGTCGGCTGCAACTGTTCTGGCTCCAACGACTACAGCATCTACGAGAGCGCGTAAGCGATGAAGTCGGCGAATATCTGCTCTTCCTGTAATGTAATGTGACCGTCCGTTTTCAGTTGCGATTCGTCCGTCAAGGCTCTGTCCAATTTGGCCGATGACGAGATCTGGGTTCGCCTGAAGAGGGGCATAGAGATTAAGTAAGTTGCGGGCGTCCTCGCTGGGTTGGTCCGACAACTTCCAGTTACCTGTGGTGTCTACTTGCAGTCGGACGCCTCGGCTGTCATGATGATTTTTACTGGTGCTTGCGGCTGCCGTTTCAACGGACACGCTTCTTAGCAGAGTCCATGCAGTAGCTTCGCTCACAAGTGTAGGCACGCCAGCTTCTCCCATCGCCCTGTAACCTTATCGTGTTCGGCGATGTAGACGCGAGATAGTAGTTTGAAGTATGCATCAAGCTGAACGCGGACTGTTCGAATTGCGGCAAGGCCGGCCACTCTGTGTGACCGAGTCGCCCGGAGGCCTGACTCAGCCAGGGATGCTCTTAGCGACTGTCGATACCCTGAGCCCGAAAACACTCAAGTGTTTGCTACAGGTCAATGCCGATCCATTGCGTTTGGCTGTGACTCATCACAGAGCCAAAGCCATGGGGCTAGTGAATGATGATTCTTCCGAGGATCTCAGCCTCAAGTTGGACAGTGAGATTCAACTTTCACAAATTTTCTCTATGTGCACTACTGCCGGTAAACATGAAGATTTCGAACTAGATATTAGGCCGGCTAGTGTGCCTGAGGTGAGTGGGCTGACGTTGGCTCGTATTGGTCGAGTCCTGCCGGCCGTGGTGGGAGCTCAGGTTAGCCAGACTCTGCCAGAAACTTTGGCAGCACGACTGTCGAGTGGTTCGATTCTCAGCGTGACGACAGACCAGATCGAAAATATGGTAGCAGACACCCGAGTCGATGTGACCCATGTGAGTGATGGTCCTGTGCCGTTGGAGCATGCCGAGCACGCACGGTTCATGGTGTTTCGGGAATCCTTTGGATTGCTAGAGCATGTTGCCGTACTCATTGGCGATCCAGAGGGGTGGCAGGACCCTGTTCCAGTTAGGTTGCATTCTGCCTGTTTGACAGGTGATCTTTTTGGTAGTCTCCGTTGTGATTGCGGTGAACAGCTTCGTGGCAGCCTTGGGGTGTTTATTGGTCGTGGTGGTGGACTATTGCTGTATTTGGCTCAGGAGGGCCGAGGGATTGGGCTCGGGAATAAGATGCGAGCGTATGCCTTGCAGGAAGCTGGTCTCGACACGGTTGATGCTGACCGCGTGCTCGGGTTCGGTGATGACGAGCGGCGCTATGATGCTGCCGTAGCGATGCTTCGCCACTTGGGGGTGGAACGAGTTCAGTTGTTGACCAATAATCCCGCTAAGGTGCAGGCCTTGGTCGATGGGGGGATAGCAGTGGTCGATCGGCAACCGCTATTCGGTAAGCTCAATCGCTACAATCTGCCCTACGTTAAGGCCAAGATCGATCGAGCCGGTCACTGGTTGACTGAAATGCTCGCTGGTGGGATTTCTGATAAATAATCTGAAAATACGCAGTCTCCCTTTTGAGTTTGGTGTGCGGGAATGCTACAGCAGGCGGTCCATTGGGAAAGCTTTAGTGCCTTCAATGACCCTAGCCAGCGCCTGGCCGTAGTGGCTCACCAAATAAGCTCCAAGCTTTGGTTCCGCTAGCGTGGCGTCGCCCACGACACCTTGGGGGTTGAGGTCCTTGGCGAGCCATGCGAAGGATGCGGCCTTTGCAGGGCCGATGTGCTCAGTGGCCTGGTTTAGTTCCTCTCCAAACGAAGGGAATCGTTGTAACGCCTCAGTGCGCACAAGGTTAGGGCGCAAATGGAGCATCATGGCAGTTTCAACAGTGCCTCCATGAAGCCCGTAGTCCCACTCAGAACCTGGAATGCCGGTGTCATCTGGGTGGGGGAACTGGAAGTAGCTGGTTTTAACCACTAGGAGGCCATGTTCCTTCCGTAGCCTCAAGCTTGCTGTTTCTATCGCAGGAATGTTGCCTCCATGGCTGTTGAAAACAAGGAGGCGTCGAATTCCGGACAGCGCTATCGCAGACCCCAATTGGAAAATAGTTTCAGCAAAGATTTCTGGCGTCAAGCTGAGCGTGCCAGCAAACCCTAAGTGTTCGGCGCTGGTCCCGATTGCCTGTGCGGGTAGAGTCCACGTTGGGACCTCATCCCCGAGTTGGGTGAATGCCTCAGCTAGTAAGCCGAGGCCGATTTCGAGATCTGTGGAGAGTGGAAGATGTGGGCCATGTTGTTCGATGGCAGCAACGGGTAGGATGACCACAGGGTCCTGCCTCCTTAGGGCTTCCGCTTCAACAGTGGTCATGGTCTGCCATGGGTGGATCGAATCAAAAGTCATGTGGTCCTCGTGTCGGAGTGTATAGACGAGAATGGGGCTAGAAAGCCGTTCTATTACTGTGATCGACGAAACAGCGAAAGATAGTAGCCTATCCACCCCTTGGCCAGACAGGTTTGCAGTGCGGTTCCTCCAACCAGGTGTCCGAACTGGGTATTTTCCAGCGGAAGCCAGCCGCATGTCTTCACAAACAGGGAGGCGAAGCGGTCACGTAGTGTACCGAGTCGTAGGTAAGGAGTAAGGTCGTCCGTCGACAGATGTTCGAAGCCTGCTTGATGGGCTAGCTCGATTAATTCATCGTGGTATAGCAGGGAATTAAGATGCCAACCCTGCTGGAAGCGTGCGACTTCACGGCTTGCTCGAGGGTCTGGGGTTGAACACCGGAAATCATCACAGATCATTAGTAGGCCTCCAGTTCTGATGCACTTTGCGCATCCAGCGAAGAAACGCTCAGGGCTCGAGCTGTGGACGAATGACTCGATTGCGTAAGCGACGTCCGCAGTTGGTAGCGTGTCCGGTAGCGCGCAATAATCAGCCTCGATACAGGTGATCCTGTTTGCTAAGCCAGCTCTGTCGATTCGTTGTTTTGCATGTTGAACTTGGACAGGGCTAAGTGTCAGGCCAGTGCCTTTGAGTGAAATCTGGGTGGCTAAGTAACAGAGACTGGCCCCTACTCCGCAACCCAAGTCTACGATGTGGGGAACCTGATCTAATGGTAGGGTGTCTAGGTAGCGAAGGAGTCGATTCTCTGTATACCGGAAGGCTTGTTCAGGACTTTTGATATCGGTGGTCCAGACCGCCCGGTGAAGAGCTCCGACACGGCTGCCTGGTCCATGGCTTACGAAATTGTCAGTGTATCGGTCGTAATAACGTTGTACATCGGCCGTGTCAAATCTAGGCATAACCTGTCCACACTATTTGTCGTGTAGGTCTCGTTGCAGTGACTCAGTTAAGCGTGCGTAGATGTCGCCAGA
>DEAE01000027.1 GCA_002347025.1 Acidobacteria bacterium UBA2990 | reverse complement strand
CTCAGCGGCGATTTCCATCGTTTCGACCTGACGAAGTAGGGCCGGAGCAGCGAACTCTTCTCCAGGTTGGATGGACGCTCGATCCAACATCCACTGATCTCGCGGGACGATCCATCTAATCCCATCCGGGTTGACACCATTGCCGAGCAGCCAGAGGCAAGAGTCAATCGCAGTCTTTCCTCCGCCAACCACTACATAGTCCCCTGGGAACTCGTCAAGGTTCAGCAACCCATTAGGCGGGATACATGTAACTCCTTGCGACACTGTGTAGTTCGGGGTGGTGACCGATGGAACCGTCACATTCATGTATGTCGCATCAACGGTCTTTTCGGCTTCGATAGTCTTTTCAACTCCTGATACCAGATTCCTGACTGAGCCATTCCCGAGGTATTCGCACATGGGGAGGTATGTGACTCTTCCTGTCGGCAGGAACTGCTGGTTCATGACCTGCTCGAAATACGTCACAACCTCACTACCGGAGGCCAACTCATATAAACCAGCGTTTAAGCCGATCGAATCCTTTTGGTTCACTCCCAATGCTCGCGAATTGACCCCGTAAAACGAAGATGGCTGATGCAGGCGCACGAATGGGTAAGAGTCGTTCCAGTGGCCGCCAGGTCGCCCATGCCGGTCAACGATGGTGACCGTAGCCTCGGTTTCGGTCATGAGCACGTCGGTAAAGGCCATGCCCATGGCGCCGGCACCTACAACCAAATAGTCGCTAACGCCGTTCGTATTCATGACAGCTAACCCTGAATGTCGGGACCGGCGGCCTCTATCTCAAACTTAACGATGCACCTTTGGTCATCAACCATCGCCCTCTTGTAATCATCCCAATCAGGATGTTCCCCACTCAGGGTTCGGTAGTAAGACACTAGGAGATCCATAGCGTCGGGCAGATTCACAATTTCCGCTCGGCACTGCAACTGCACCCATCGACCAAGCCACTTGTCTGGAAACACACAGAGCCAGGAGATGGGGTCACGACGCATGTTCCACGTCTTAATTGCAGTCTCCCTCGTACTCATGATGATTTCTTCATCAACTACAGCGATGTTCACAGGTGACATCTGAGGGGAACCGTCTCGACGGCGAGTCGCTAGAACGGCTCGCGAGTTGTCGCGGACATAGTTAAGGCCTTTTTCGATTTCCATAGGGTCATCCTGACACGTAAAGCGCCGCTCAGTCAGGCCTCATTCTTAGAGACTGCTCTAGGGTGAGTTCATGGCCGGGACTCACGAAATCGACAGCGGTCGTGGCTGGGTGGTGGCATTTGCTGGATGCCTAATTAACACCTGGACATTCGGTGTCTTTTACGCGTTCGCGACAGCGTTAGAGCAGATGGTCGCTGAGTTCAACGCCAGCCTGTCGGGAATTGCTGCTTTCTTTTCGGTCACAACATTTCTCTTCTTCGCGACCGGCATGCTCGCCGGACCGCTAGCGGACCGTTTCGGTGCTCGACGGCTAATCGCTGTAGGTGCCCTCCTCATGGGTGGGGGTCTGTGGCTCACCGCTCAAGTCGAGTCTCTGTTCGCAGGAATCCTGATCTACGGACTCGGAGTTGGGTTAGGCATTGGCTCCTACTTAGTGCCTCTTAGTGTCGCTACTGGAGCTTGGTTCGAAAAACACAGGACGCTAGCCCTAGGTATCAACACAGTTGGCATAGGACTTGGCACTCTGACCTTGGTTCCTGTCGCAGAATGGCTGATCCGCACAGCCGGGTGGCGCAGCGCTTTTGAATTAATGGGGATCGGAAGCATCATCGTCTATGGCGTGGTAGCTCTGTTTTCTTTTCGGCCTCCAACTCCGCCGGCTTCGGTATCGGTCAGCATTTCAGCAGCACGTCGAGCTCTTCGAAGATCAGAATTTTGGCGGCTGTACGTAGCAGGTTTTCTCATGTCGGTTGCTCTTTTTATCCCGTTCGTTTTTCTGGTTCAGTACGCCAAAGAGCAAGGGATCACGTCTAGCACAGCGGCATTTCTTATCACCTCACTCGGTCTCGGTAGTGTGCTTGGTCGACTTGGTCTTGGAGTGCTGGGCATGCGGGTCGGCGTTCTACCGCTGATCATCATGTGTTTTGGAATCCAGCCCATTGCGTACATCGTGTGGTTGATCGCCGGAGCGAACTATCCACTGCTACTGCTCTTCGCCGGGCTACTGGGTGTGGGATACGGCGGATTCGTTGCCCTAAGCCCAGTCGCGATGGCCGGAATTTTTGGTCTTGAAGGCTTAGGTGGTGTTCTCGGAGTTCAGTACACGTCAGCTGGGGTTGGCGCGCTGATCGGCCCAATCGCCGCCGGGGCCATCATTGACGCAACCGGCTCCTACACGGTGGCGATTGTCGGCGCGATTTTCGTGTCTTTGGCTGCCACATTCTCAGTAATCCCAATGTGGCGTCTGGGAAGCGGCGAACCAATAGTGCTTCCACGTCGCCCTTATTTGAGTGAGCCAACTGTGTGGTTGGTATCGCCGAAAGCGCGCTAGGGAACCTGAGTCAGTGCGTAGACCTCGTAGGTCACTCCACCCCCAGGGTGAAGTTGCCCAATTCCAACTCCTTGGACATTGTTCAGCCAGGCATACCGTTCGTCACCCGTCTCAAACTGGGGTGCTGACCTAGCCACCCCTGCCGCAGGTTCCCCGATGCCTTTGTACTGCATCAAAATCACTGCATCGTCGTCGGTAACCAGGGTCAGACGGACGTCCAACTGAATGTTCCGATCGGCGCGTGCCGTAACCCAGTCACCACCTGGTGAAACAACGCTGCCATTGAGGCGTTCACCGGTGAAGGTTCCACCCGCCACCTCTGCAATAATTCTTGTGCCATGTGGCCCACCCTTAATTATTTGGGCTCCTTCAGCGACCTGAAGATCGAGGGTGAAGAGGTGTTCGACGTCAAGTTGTTCAACTGCCATTTCTTAAGCCTTGCACATTTCTCGCGGCTTCAGCCCAAATTAAAGAAGTCAGCGAGCTCGGGAGACATGTCGTCGATATCAACTTCAAAAAGCTCCAAGAGGACATTGTC
>DEAE01000021.1 GCA_002347025.1 Acidobacteria bacterium UBA2990 | reverse complement strand
TCATAACCGATACGCATTCTTTAATCTCGCGCGGTGAAAGTCGGTCGGGTAGGTCGCGTGCCTGTGACTGGGCCAATGATCTCTTCAACGTAAGGAGGTGAAGCCTGATGAAAGGGCTGGTTCCTGTCGTCTCGGATGGGGGCTGTGCCACACCTGTCGAGGGATCCGTTGTTCGGTGAGCGCTCTTCTCTGTAGTGACTGGACTTCATGACTCTTCCTTTCCGTAGCCCTAAACGTTAGGATTGGAAAGCTACCACGATGATTGGCTGCTCCGCGAAAGTTGATGATCGGTCATTTCAGATGTGTTTCACCTGAAGTAAGTTAATCCGGGATCTTGCTATGAAGATAGTCAAAAGAGCGATAATTATTATCTTATCTATTTTGCTCATACCGGTGACAGCCGTCGCGACGGCTGCTGTAAAGCAACGTTTTGCCGATGGTCCAAATCGGGTTTTCTCCGGAGGGCCATTGGTGGCTGGCGAATTGCACACCGGTGGTGAACCAGATTGGAGCTTCGTGAGTGAAGTCTCGACCATTGAGTTGCAACTACTAGACCCTCCGCGGTCTCGACGAATCTGGACTGCGGAATTTAATGGGAAGCTCTATGTTTGGTCAGGCTACATGGGCACAGCAGTCGGACGATTGTGGAAACGGTGGCCGGTGCAGGCTGAACGAGACGGTCGTGCGGTGATACGTGTCAACGCTACGCGATACGAGCGGCAGCTGGTTCGGATACACTCAGGAGATGTGCTGGATGGTATTAGTGCGGCCATCAGAAGAAAGTATTCTTCTCGGACGACTAGGGCTGCGGTCGAAGCAGGTGAGGCTTGGGTATTTGAGGCGGCACCACGTGATTAGCGGTTTGAGGAGCTGGCTTTATGAAGTACTTCTACAAGTGCATTGCTGTTGCGCTGATTGCAACTGTGCTGGCGGTTCTATTTGTTCCAGGAGCTGACGACTTGGTGGAGCAGGTGTTTCAAGGATATGTGGGTCGAGCTGCCCGCCGATAGCGGTGCCGCTGGTTGCCTGCGCTGTCATCTGAGACCTGACCGCAATGCTTGCTACGCGATCATTGCCGAACGTTTTACATGATTAGTATCTGAATAGTCTGATCGATCCGCTATCGTCTACATTTCAATCAATCGGGAGGAAACATGCAAGGCAGTAGTCGATTCTGTTACTTGGCGGTTTCGTTTGCTGTAGTTTTATTTTTGACTCCTCGGGTGGCAGGTGCACTGGATGGTGATCATCAAGAATTTGAATTAGGCGACTTTACTCTCGAAAACGGCGATACCCTTCCAGGCGCTCGGCTTGTGTATGTTACCCATGGGATACTGAACGCGTCGAAGTCGAACGCAGTCTTGCTTCATTCATGGTACGGTGGTGACCATCACGGTTATGACTTTTTGATTGGTCCAGGTAAAGCACTTGATCCAGCGAATTACTTCATCATCGCGACTGACCAGTTTTCGAATGGATTGTCCTCGTCTCCCAGTAATACGGCTCCTCCGTTTGCCGGAGCAGATTTTCCACAGATCGCTATACGTGACAATGTGTCGGCCACACACCAACTGGTGACCGAACTGTTTCGGATTGATCGATTAGTAGCTGTAGTTGGTTTTTCAATGGGCGCCCAACAAGCATTACAGTGGGCGGTTAGTCATCCTGACATGATGGAGGCCGTGGTGGCCTACTGTGGTAATGCTAAGGAATATCCATTTGGCATTGCGCGTCTGGAAGGTGCCAAAGCCGCAATTATGGCTGATGCGGCATGGAATGGTGGGCGATATGAAACCAAGCCGGAAACTGGTCTTAGGGCATTGGCGAGACATTGGGCTGCGTGGGGGAGTTCGCAGGAATGGTGGCGACAGGAGTTGTTTCGTCAAGAGGGTGCCGCGAGTGTCTACGAGTGGGTTGAAGATTCTGAAGATTACTGGTTGACTAACGACGCGAATGATCTCTTGGCCCAGGCAACCACATGGCAGACGCATAACGTTGGTGATACTGAAGGGTTCTCTGGCAATTTCGAAGCCGCACTGCAATCAATAAAGGCCAGTGTGCTCTTGATGCCTTCCGAAACGGACCTCTACTTTCCTCCAGAAGATGCGATATATGAGAGCCAGTTCATACCTGATGTGGAACTTTCGCAGATTCCATCCATTTGGGGGCACAGGGCTGGGATCGGTGTCAATCCTGACGATGTTGCGTTTTTAAATAACGCGATTAGACGGTTTCTCGTTGAACGATGACACCTATCCGAAGCTGGCAAAATAACCAGATATGTCATTTGCCGTGTGTCTCAGACTAATCATGGGGCCTGGTCTCCGATTCCTGGCAGTTCGCGGAGGCCTTCTTCAACAAGAGCCGGGGCAGTCTTTTCATCGTCGAGGGCGGTGCTCTCAGGTCCTGGGACGTCAAATGCTTTGAGCTTCTCGCCCGCCGGGACGATCCGCCGTTGATAGCTACCCACTGAATCGTTATAGGCTGAGATTGCTGAACTTAAGCCCTTGCCAAGTTTTCCTACATGTTTCATCCAAACGGTGGTTCGGTCATATAAATCCCGAGCGGCTTCTGCAATTTGCCGAGAGTTGCGATCGGTCTCTTCTTGCCTCCAATAAATGCGAACAGTTCGCAGTAGAGCGACGAGGCTGACTGGATTCACAATTAGGATTCGTTTCTTGAGTGCTTCGTCTTGGAGTTGCGGATTCACCGTTAAGGCGGCTTCCAACAGATGATCTCCGGGTATGAACATGACTGTAAAATCGATATCGCCACCGACGGCCGCCGAATAGTCCTTCCGGCCCAATCCGTCAACATGCTTACCTACGGCCCTTGCATGATCTTCCATTCTTTGGCCGATTCGTAACGGGTCAGTTTCTTCTTTAGCTTCCTGAAAAGCTTCAAATGGGCACTTGGAGTCTACAGGGATTCCAGTTCCACCAGGAAGGCGGATGATCATGTCCGGTCTCGAGCCATCAGCTAGTGTTGGTTGCTCCTCGAAATGGACATGTTCTTGCATGCCGGCAAACTCTACGACATTACGCAGGAGATATTCTCCCCAGTTTCCGCGAACTTGGCTGGAACCCTTCAGCAAAGTTTGCATCCTCTCAGAACTTTTGAGCATCCCACTAGCAGCCTCTGCCATGTCTCTGATTTGTTGACTTAATTGCCCATATGCCTGTTCCCGCTTCTTTTCCATCTCCCCGGTTCTTTCGTGGAGGGTCTTGAGCGCATCGGACAGAGGCTTGAGTTTGACTTCAGTGTTTTGTAGAAACTGCTGATTGTTCGTTTGAAGAGCGGTCTGCGCGAGATCAACAAACTTTGATTTCATTTCCTTGAGTGACTGATCAAAGAATTCTTTCTCTCGGGTGGCCACGCTGGCACGTTCTTGGGCCTTCGCTTTGAGCGCAGCCAACTCTTCCCTGGTGCGACTGAGTTGTTTGTGTCCGAGAAACCAGCCTCCCAACAAGCCGGATACTAAGGCAAAGAGTAGTGACAGGAATTCCATCGAATTTACCTTCGGTCAGTGCTCTTCAACGAGCACAGCCTTCCCATCTCTGAGGATGTATCGGTTTGAGTTCGTTATGACGCTCCATTGTCCCTCCCACGCTTCTATCCGTGGTTGATGACCTCGGAACGGACTAGATCGTTGAAAAGAGGTGTTGCCAGAAATAAAGAATAGCAGTCCTGGAGCGACATTCCCGCGGCAGGCCGGGCTCTGAAACACCAACGCATCTTCTGTGCCGTCACCGTCGAAGTCTCTTTGGTCGGGTAAATCGAGACACATGTCATCGACTTCACCCAGTATGGTGTGTTCGCGAGAGCCTATCCGAGCGACCAAGATATCGAAGAATCTGGCGCCTTTCACAACGAAGTAAGTGATAGTTGGCTCCCGTTCAGAGTCAGTTTGGGTGTTAGCTGGTGGCAACAACAAGGACTGTGATGCACTGGGTGTGGATTTCACCGGCGGGTTCATGACCTTTGTAGGTGTTTGTGACTGCTTTGGTTCATCGCTGAAGTATTTGACACTTGTCTCGAAGCTGCAGCCAACAAGTAAAACACCGGTTGCTACAAGAGCAAGCGGAGCGAACCTTCGGAAACAAGTTTCCGGATCTGGACGTGTTTGTCCGATAAAGACCTGTCCAACCCGGCGTTTGAGACCTAGAAGTCGCATTGCTGCGTTGCTTAGCTACCGTGTCGAGGAATGTGGTCGTTTGTGCTGCTGACGACTGGTTTCCTGGTCTTGAGATGGGCGGCTCGGTCTGATGTTGCCGAACCGTGGCCGGTGTAAGTCTTCCTGGTTCTAGGGGGCTTCGTGGCGAACAGCTGGTTTCGATCCATCGGTATGGATAGCTAGTCTTATAACTGCAGACCCTCGCCCGGTGCCTCTTTGAGGTTAGCTGACGCTAGAGCTCTGATGAGGCAGCGAGCGATGACCTTTGGTTGCCTATGACCTGCAAAATACGACTGGCCAGACTCTATGGTTCGAGGCTCGCCGTGTAGGCAGCGATATCGACGATGTTTTCGACGGACAGGTTCTTGACTGCTTCGTCCATGAGATCAGACCATGTCCCGTTTCGCACGCCCGTTTGCAGATCGTATAGTTGCCGTGCAATGTAGCTAGGAGATCGACCCGCGAGTGCTGGGACTGGGCCTAATCCCCTCAGTTGGGGGCCATGGCACACGGTGCAGGTTTCTGTTTTTCCGCCTCCACCTGTGTTGACCAGGTCTTCACCTCGAGCTACGGCACCGGTGGGTACGTAGGCGATGAAACTTGAGGCGTCATCACGGAGTTCGGTCCGGTGGAGATCCTCGGGTGTCTCTACGATCCTTGTGCCGATGGGTTCCATCCCGCCACCCTCTATCACCTTGTGAATCCAGCCGGAGAATCGTGTTTCTGGCACCATGTCTGTTTCTACGACTCGAATCCAGGGTTTAAAATCGAATGATGAGAAATAATCTGCTGCGATCCGGGCTTCTTCATCGCTTGCAGCTAGACCGATACGTTCCATGAAAGACGGAGGACCCATCCTTGGTTCACCAGTCTTGCGCAGACCGTTTCGCCAGTCGGTCATCTGCTGGACGATGTAGCTGTAGGGTTGGCCGGCGAGACTGGCGTTCTCTGGCTTGCCTTGTCCGTTGGGTAGGTGGCAATAGCCGCATGCGACTACTCCATCACCGCCGCCTTTAGCGACTACCTCCGGCATGGTGGGATGTCCATCAGGGTGCCAGTCTGGGGGGCCGTTGTTTATATTGATTTCCGACCGCGGCATGGACACGCTTGAGCCAGGCACCGTTACTACCTCGTTTGGGTCTGGAGCGGTGGTGTCGTTTGATGTTGGCTCGTTGAGGACGTAGGCCCAGGGGAGGACAGCGTTTGCTCCCTCTTCACTCGAAGACTGGGCTCCAAGAGTAGCTATGGACACAGTGATCATGGTCAGACTGATTGCCAGTAATTGCCTCATCGCTTTTCACCTCCTGCTGACTCTAGCGGGCTGGCGTTCGAGAGTGCCCTAGTGACTTGATGGGATTCTATCAGCCTGATGACCCAGAAGCTTCTTCGGAACATCGTTCCGGTTATTGAATGCCTTGGTGACTGGCGGTAGTATTCTTGAGAAACCCCAAGGTAGTGACTAAGTTGGGACCGCTCGGGTGAGCTTGGTCCGTGATTCGGGTTCGAGTGGAACGCGTCTTGCTGTGGATTAGTGGGAGGAGGGCTTGTGTCAGATTTCCGGTTTTATGGTTTCGCGAGTGTTTTCATAATCTCTTGTGCATCTGTCTGGGCACAAGAAACGAGCGACCTGGAGTGGAGAACCTATGGTGGTGATTTGGCAAGCACCCGCTACTCACCAGCAGATCTTATAGATGGGGACAACTTCAACGATTTAGAGCTTGCGTGGAGCCTGTCGACGGATAACTTTGGACCCGAACCTGAATACAACCTTCAATCGACCCCGTTGATGGTCGGGGGGGTACTGTATTCCACTGTTGGGTCACGACGTGCTGTGATTGCGGCGGATGCCCAAACTGGGGAGCTTCTATGGGTGCATCGCTTCGAGGAGGGAGAGCGTGGTGCCGCAGCTCCGAGGCGTCTCTCGGGGCGTGGGTTGGCCTATCGTGATAACGGTGCTGGGGGCGAGATTTTCTATGTGACCCCGGGATACCAGTTGATCGGACTTGACGCGGCGACTGGGCAGCGGATCGCCAATTTTGGAAACGATGGGGTGGTCGATCTCAAGCAGAATATGGACCAAGACATGGATTTGGTGACAGGCGAGGTCGGCTTGCATGCTGCACCACTTGTCGCTGGCGACACGATCTTAATCGGTGCTGCCCATTTACCTGGCAGCGCCCCACGCTCTATGGAGAATGTCAAAGGTTATGTTCGTGGCTTTGATGCGAGCACTGGTGAACGCAAGTGGATCTTTCACACAATTCCTGGGGCTGACGAGTTTGGCAATGATACTTGGCTCAATGATTCATGGCGTTATACCGGCAACACTGGCGTCTGGGGGCAGATGACAGTTGATACGGAGCTCGGTATCGGTTATTTCGCCACGGAGGTGCCGACCAATGACTATTATGGGGGTCACCGGCATGGCGACAATTTGTTCTCGGACAGTCTTGTAGCGGTCGATCTAGAAACAGGGGAGCGTCTCTGGTATTACCAGTTCATTCATCATGACGTTTGGGATTGGGACCTGCCCTGTGCTCCGATTCTCGTCGACATTACGGTCGATGGCCGGGAGATCAAGGCAATAGCACAACCAAGTAAGCAAACTTGGCTCTATGTGTTTGACCGGGTCACTGGTGAGCCGGTGTGGCCGATTGAGGAGCGTGCAGTCGCAGCGTCGAACGTTCCTGGGGAACTGCTGGCACCGACTCAGCCTTTTCCGACCAAGCCACCTGCTTATGATAGGCAGGGAGTGGGTATCGACGACCTCATTGATTTCACTCCAGCATTGCGTGCTGAGGCCGAGCGTATCGCGGCCAACTACCGGATCGGCCCTATCTTTACGCCCCCGACCGTCTCGGAGCCAGGCGGACCATGGGGCACATTGATGTTGCCCTCCCAGGCCGGAGGTACTAATTGGGCCGGTGGGTCCCTCGATCCAGAGACAGGCATCATCTATCTGTATACGTACACGCAGGTGGTGTCCCTCGGACTCATCAATGATCCGGAGCGGTCGGACATGAACTACATTCGCGGCCGCGCCTCGGAGGTTAGCGCTCGCGATGCGGCGCTGACGATCGACGGAATCCCGATCATCAAGCCGCCATGGGGTCGTATTACGGCCATTGATTTAAACCAGGGGGAAATCTTGTGGCAGGTGCCGCACGGTGAGACACCAGATAACATTCGCAATCATCCTCGCCTAGCGGGGGTAGATATTCCTAGAACTGGGCGGGTTGGGCGTATTGGGACTTTAAACACCAAAACACTCCTCATTGCTGGGGAGGGAGGAATGTTTACGACGCCGTCTGGTGAGCCAGGGGCCATGCTTCGAGCTTATAACAAGCTGACGGGGGCTGAGGTGGGGGCGGTCTATATGCCGGCACCGCAATCTGGGTCGCCAATGACATATGTGCTCGACGGTGTTCAGTATATTGTGGTTGCTGTTAGTGGTAGTGGTATGTCTGGGCAGTTGCTGGCCTATCGGTTGCCTCCGGAATAGGCAGGTTAGGAGTATGACATTCGATGCATGGCATTCTTCGACGGAAGTTCTTGCAGGCGGGTAGCTTGGGACTTGGTGCGGGCTGGTTCAGTCCTGCGGCGTTGAAGGCCCAAGGCGGCCTCGAGCTGAGCAGTGCTGGGCGGTCGGCATCAACCCGGGTCAGGATGGTGGGAGATGGGTTGGGTCTGAGTCCATCAGAGCAGGGACATTTGTTGTCTCGCTTGGCAGATGAGGGTCAGATAGATCGAGATTCTTATTCAAACGGTGGAACGGTTGAGAAACTGGAGGAGATGTTTGCAAGGTTGCTCGGTAAAGAGCGTGCTGTCTTTATGCCGACAGGAACCCTTGCGAATCATCTTGCTGTGCGAGCGTTGGCTGGTGGCCCAAGCCGCGCCCTCGTTCAGGCTGAGAGTCACCTCTTTAATGATTCTGGAGACTGCCTGCAAACGTTAAGTGCGGTAACTCTCATGCCATTGGCGGCAGGTAGTGGGACCTTCACGCTTGATGAGGTGCGGGAAGCTGCTGACAGAACGGCAAGTGGGCGGGTGCGACGGCCCGTGTCGGTGATCTCGATTGAAACCCCAGTTCGACGGAGGTTTGGCGAGATGTTCAACCCGGTGGATATGGATCAGGTGACAACGTATGCGCGCCAGGCAGGGATCGGACTGCACCTCGATGGTGCTCGGCTCTTTCTTCAAAGTGCCTACACAGGGATTGATGTGGATGAGTACGCTCGGCCGTTTGATACGGTGTATGTATCTCTCTACAAATACTTCAATGCCGTATCTGGTGCGGTGTTGGCCGGACCCAAAGCCTTGCTGGACGATATGTATCACACGCGCCGTATGTTCGGGGCAGGGCTCCCCGGAGCCTGGCCGTTTGCTGCAGTTGCTCTCCATTATCTTCCTGGTTTCATCGACCGCTTTCGAGCCGCAGTCGCCGTTTCTGAATCTTTCATTGACCAGCTAACTCAGCACGAGGCATTTTCGGTCGAGAGGATGCAGCTGCCTACGAATCTTTTCCGGTTGCGAGTAGCTAGCCCGAACTTGACTGCCTACCGGGCTCGGTTACGGGACATAGGAGTCGATTTGGGAGGTAACCGGGCAGGTGGGAGCTTTTTGGTGGGAGTGAACGAAACGTGGAATCGGTCTACAGCAGGGTCTTTGGTGGATCGTTTTGTCGCAGCGTTGTGAGCCAGAAGCTTCGACGTTTATGGCCTGTCTGGTCTGTCTAGCCTAAAGCCGAAATCCACTTTGGCCAGGATGCGGAACGAATAGTCGTGGTAGGTGTCTATTCTGTGGAGGCGGGCTGAGAATTCAAATCCCACCTCGTTGGCGGGATAGTAGGTTCGGGTCAAGCCGGTCTCGAAGTAGTGACGTAGGCCAGTAAGGTCGCCGTCTTCGCGGAGCGATCCATAGTGTTTGTCTCCCTCTATTTTGACGAAGTCCCGCGCACGCCAGGCGATCAAATGAGCACGCCAGCCCTTCTGTTCGACCGCGTAGCGGGTGAAAAGTCCAAAACCTGAGTCAGCATCTTCCGCCGTTAGTCTATCGGGTACATCCCGAGATACCACTCCGTGAATTTCAGCGGTCTGTCGATCGAATCGACCCGCTGGCAAGTCAACTATCAATCCTGGTCCGCCGGCCCAACTGTCGCCCACTGGTCCTGCATCGAACAGCTGTCCACCCTGATGGACGATATGAAACTGGTAACTGAGCCATGCTGATAACCCTAGATCAACATGGCGACGGCCGCGGATTCCGGCGTCGAATAATTCCCGGCTTTCCGGGGTGTTTAGGCGTTGCCAATTGACCCAAGTGTCTTGCTCGAACTGTTCTAGATCGAAGGTCCACTGGAGCCCAGCTTCGTCTGGCCGAGTAAATGCCAGGGTCTCGCGTTGAAGTGGCGGAAGAAGGCCATGAGGTCCCAAGCTATCAGGGCCTTTACCAACTTGCTGGGTTCCACTCTCGAGTGAACCGATAATGAATCGAGTGAAGTCATTTTGTAGATGAAGAGCTAATACTGGACGCACAATGTGAAATAGGTTGGCATCACCGAAACGATGGTCGCCGAAAAATCCGCTTCGCAACGTTACATTCTCATTAAAGTCGACATCAAGAAAAAGTCGGCCCTCACTACCGAGCAGTGTTTCCCCTTCACGCCAGGGATTAAAGAATTCGGTATTGTCGCCATAGAAGGTTAGGTCAACATTTAGAGTCACTCGTTCTTGAGCCACCGCTGGACGAGTAGGTCCGAGCGCTATGAGCCCAATGGCGAGGGCGATTCCTACTAGCAAGCGCGGCATCGTGAGCTTATGGTGACCCGTTTCTCAGGTGGCAGCCGCCTGGACAAACCTTGGTTAATGCTGCAGCCGTTGTGCCTCTGAATCAACTTGAACCATCGATCTGCGAGGCAGCCTAGGCGGTCTTCGGGGCAGCTTGACGATATTGTCGCCGGTGCGTCCCTTCGAAGAGTGGGATTATATCGGGTGCGGACGAGGAAGTCAGGTATAGGTTGGTGCATTGACTAGTGTTCTTGGACGGTAGCGTCTGTCGCTGACCGGGACAGTGAGACATGGGTTTGTGGCGAGAACAACCTAGCCCAGTATGCCAGGTGCAGGGTCAGGCCGACCGATCAGTTACGATATAGGAGAGTGATGTTGCGTGAG
Organism: Acidobacteria bacterium UBA2990; assembly: GCA_002347025.1. Lineage (GTDB taxonomy): Bacteria > Acidobacteriota > Vicinamibacteria > Vicinamibacterales > UBA8438 > UBA2990. The sequence continues at coordinate 605 of DEAE01000021.1, read as the reverse complement.
TTGTTCGGCTTTCGGTGACTTTGGTTATCTGTGGAAATGGCCAAATCGAAATGTTGACCTATGGAAGATGCGACTGAAGTCCGCATGGCCGATGAATTGCTTATGCGCGAGGCGATCGCCGAAGCTCTGAGGGCTCGGGATTGTCAAGAGGTGCCCGTCGGGGCGATTGTTGCTGTGGACGGGAATGTTGTGGGCCGTGGATGGAACCAGCCCATTAACGGTGTGGACCCAACTGCGCATGCCGAGGTCATTGCGCTTCGTAACGCGGCGCACGCTATTGGTAACTACCGGTTGACCGGTGCGACTTTGTACGTCACGGTCGAGCCGTGTGTCATGTGCGCTGGGGCGCTGCTGCACGCCCGTATTGCCCGTCTGGTCTATGGTGCTATGGAGCCGAGGACAGGGGCAGTGCGGTCGGTGTTGCAATTATTGGATCATGCTTCGGTTAACCACCACGTGACAGTGACTGGTGGCGTGCTGGAGTCAGAATGCCGGACGTTGATACAAGCTTTCTTCGCTTCACGTCGGATGGGGTGCTAGGTAATAGCCGCATAAGGGTGTGGTGAAAATTAGGTCTGTATACGGAGAGGTACCGAAGTGGTCGT
>DEAE01000004.1:33568-83080 GCA_002347025.1 Acidobacteria bacterium UBA2990 | reverse complement strand
TGTACATCGGCCGTGTCAAATCTAGGCATAACCTGTCCACACTATTTGTCGTGTAGGTCTCGTTGCAGTGACTCAGTTAAGCGTGCGTAGATGTCGCCAGATCGGCGCTGCGCGGGTAGTGTTTTCAGGGCTTCGAGCACTGTGTCTCCGTCCATCCAATGGTTTGATGCTAGCTGATAAGACTCTCCAGGTGACCAATTGAACTGGTATATTCCCAATTTCATGAGCATCCTGATACAGGATTCCGCGTAGTTGAGTGCGTCGGGTAGATACTCGAACGATAGCGCGGTGATTGGCTGACTGAGACCAGCGAGTACTCTGGGTTCTGCACCTTCCACATCAATCTTAACGAACGCGGGTCGACCGAATTTTGAGATGAGGAGGTCTAAGGTGACCTGGTCGACTTCAATGCTACGATTCCAGTGTACTCCAGCAAACAATGGGTCTTTTTGTCTGGCTTGTTGCCATTCTGTGGCGATGGTGGTCATTGTGGGGTTGGTGTCGCTCACCGACAATGTTGTCCGACCATTCTGGTCCCCAACGGCCGCTTGGATGACTAGGACACTGGGTTGACGTGAGAAGAACAAGCGAAGAAGGCAGGCAAAATCGTTTTGTGGTTCGACCGAAACCACGCGGCAGCCGAGTGCGACCAAGGCGCGGGTCCGATTGCCGGCGTGGGCGCCGAGGTCGAAGGTCAGATCACCTGGCTGCGTGAACAGGGCGTAAAGTTTCCGCAGACGGCGCTGCCGACCCAGAAGGCCATGATAGACCACCAGGGAGCGAATTATCCCGAAGAACCGTCTGAATGGTGCGATTGATCCCATGGCTAACCATTTTGTGGTGAACGCGGCCCGGTTACAATGCCACAACTATGGAGAGAATAGGTGGAGCGGGTTTACGGGTTCTGTCTCTCGCGCTGGGAATCTTCCTGTTCTGTCAGGGTTTCAGCAAGTTGGGTTGGTTTATGGATAGTGGTTTTCTGGCTGCTGAGCTTAGAGGCTGGCGTGAATTCGCACCACCGGTAAGTCAGTTGTACCTCGATGTGGTGGCGATTCCTGGTGCGCCGTTGTTCGCGCGGATGGTGGTCTCAGGAGAGCTCCTCGCTGGCGTAGCCTTGGTCCTAGGCTATCGGGTACGGCTAGCTGCTAGCTTAGCACTGGTCATGGTACTGAATTTTCATTTCGCGATGGGCCTGCTGCTAGAGCCTGCCTACCTGACGAACGGCGATGGACTGCCAGTGGTTGGCGGTCTGCTTGGATTGGTGGTGGGTGGCAAGCAACTGCCATTTGGTCTATCAAGGTACCAATTTACGTGAACACGCATTATTTACATAGTGGGCCAGACGCGGAGGTTGCCGATTGACTGTGGTGCGTTTGTGCGGGCTTGTGGCCGGACTTATGGTCCTTAATGTCTCGCTTACTTTTACCAACATCTGGCCGACGCTTGGGATTCGGGTCACTAGTGCCTTGTCCGTAGAGGTGGCTCTGTGCATGGTGTTTCTCGTAGCGCTGCAGAGTTGGCGGGGAGGGGTATCCCATAGAAGCCTTCGATGGGTCGCTGTGTTGTGGGTGTTTTTGGTGCTTGGACGTTATGCCGATGTTACGGTGGCTTCGCTGTATGGTCGGGACGTGAACCTTTATTGGGACCTTCAGCACGTACCGAACGTTGGAGCGATGTTTTCCTTTGTGGCTGAGCCTGGCTTGAAGGTCGGTCTGGCGATTGGAGTGGTCCTTGTCCCCTTCTCGCTCTATGCCATGGCTCGATTAGCTCTTGGTGAGGTCAATCGGCTTCTTCATGACTTTCGAATCAGACGAGCGATGGGCGGGGTAGCGACTGGGGTCTTGCTATTGGCGGCCGCGCGGTTATTGGGTGTCCAGTCACTGGAGGTGGTGCAGTTTGCTCAGCCCGTGTCGTCGGCCTATGTCCGCGAGCTTGGGGAGTTCGTTTACGAGGCCAGCGGTGCCGGCTTGCGTGATCTCGGACAAGCCCCAGAGATGCGGTCCGATTTGTCTCGACTCGATGGAGCCGACGTGTTTTTGATTTTCCTTGAGTCTTACGGTGCTGTGAGTTGGGACCGCGCCGAGTTTTCCGATCACCTAGGTCCGGCACGCGCTCAGTTTGAATCAGACATCACTGAAACAGGTCGGCACGTTGTGTCAGCTTTTGTGGACTCGACCACCTTCGGGGGGGAGTCATGGTTGGCTCATATTAGCCTGCTTGCAGGTACAGAGGTTCGTGATCAAGGGACCAACGTGCGGTTAATGGCGCAGCAGCGTGACACATTGGTCACGGTGTTTGAGCGTCAGGGTTATCGGACGCTAGCCCTCATGCCTGGCCTGTTGGTTGGTTGGCCTGAAGGTGCTTTTTATGGCTTTCAGGATATCTATAATCACCAACGACTTGGCTACCAAGGCCCACCGTTTGGTTGGTGGGGTGTCAATGATCAGTTCGCCTTAGCCCGACTTGATGCGGATGAGATTGCCCCTGCTGAGCGACCTCCTGTGTTCGTGTTCTTCACGACGATCACTACTCATGCGCCTTTCGTTCCAACTCCACCCTATCAACCGGATTGGGGCCGCATACTGACTTCGACGCCGTATGATTCTGACGAGCTCGACCGAGCGTGGTCTGCTTGGCCAGACTGGACAAATCTTGGTCCTAGTTACCTGGAGGCTCTTACCTATGCGTTTGAGAATCTCGGAGGGTATTTGCGCCTGAGAGCCGACCGCGATCTAGTCATGATTCTCGTGGGAGACCATCAACCTCCAGCCCTTGTTACTGGTGCGGGAGCTTCATGGGAAGTACCGGTTCATGTAATTGCGAGTGATGAGCTTCTTCTGGACCGATTTCGGTCGCGACATCGATTCGTTGAGGGGTTGAAGCCGAGCCGACCGGTTGTATCACGCATGGATACATTACTGCCGATACTTCTGGACGCCTTCGGGAACACGTGAGACTCCTGTATGGGAAGGTAAGTTCTCTAAACTAGGGATAAGCTGTTTTTCGTTGATGATTCAGCTGGCATTGTATTCGACGGATTTAGGTTAATTCACAAACGTTAAAGATGTCTTTATGCAACGGAATCTAGTGGCTCGATCGTTTGGTTTGGCTGGAGTGGTTGCCTGTTTTCTATGTACAGAGATCGGGGATGTAGCTGAGGCCCAGGTGTCTTTCAATGTCATGACTTTCAACATCAGGACGGCGAATGGCCGGGATGGCGAGAATGCGTGGCCCAACCGGAAAGAGGTGGTGGTAGAAACGATCTCTCGTTTCTCCCCACAAGTTGTTGGGTTACAGGAGGCGCTTGATGAGCAGGTTGAGTACTTGGACGCGATGCTGCCGGAGTATCGCTGGTTGGGGGTTGATCGTGGTTTGAATGGAGGCACCGGGCTTAGTGAATACACCCCTATTTTTTACCGGCATTCTGAGCTAAGTCCCATCGAGTCAGGTACTTTTTGGCTAACCGCGACGCCAGACGTCCCTCCTCCAAGAAGGGTTGGTCGCCGCCGTCGCCGTGGAGGCGGCAGGATTGTCACTTGGGCTCGTTTTTATCATCGTGAGACGGCTAGACAGATTTATGTTTTCAACACTCATCTCACATTACGAGAGGGGCCTAATCAACACGAGTCGGCGCGCTTGATAGCTTCTCGGGTCGCGGCGTTGCCTAAGGGTAGTCCGGTGATTGTGACCGGTGACTTCAACGCAAGCGCGGAAGATAGCGAAACGTGGCAGATTGCCACCGGTGAAGGTTTGCGTGACGCTTGGGTTGTTGCCGATCAGAGGCTTGGTCCCCCGTTCACGAGTAACGGCTTCAATCCGCCGCCACCGGATGAGGTGTGGAGAATTGACTGGATTCTTGTTGGTGGGCCTGTCACGGTCCGCACTGCTGAGACTGTGTCCCATAGCAACACTGGTCGGTATCCGTCTGATCACTACCCTGTTATAGCTCAGCTGGAATTACCATAAATTCATTCATGGTCGTTACTGAAAGTTTAATGCCACCGGAACCTGTTCCCTTAGTGCCACCCTGGAAGTGGCATGCTGCTGCTCGTAGCGTTGAAGCTTAGGTATACCGCGGTGGGGCATCTATCAGTACTCGGGATCGTCGCAGTTCCGCGTAACGGGTTCCGAGACTCGCAGGTGAGATGGGACTTCTGAGGTCGGAGTCGATAGTAAGAGTGTCTGGAAGATAACGTCGGCAAGCGCCGAATTCCGCCTCGTAATCAGGACTGGGGAAAGATAATTGCAGGTAGGATTGGCCATTACGGTGGTCGATCTTATAAAGCGGGTTCACCTGCAGCTCCCCGGTGACCTCTAGTTGGTCAGGTATAGGGAGTTGACGATAATGCGATGGATCCTGGCTTGCGATGAGCGTTAGTGATGGTTCGCTGCCGAGCTGATCAGGAGATTTGATGTTTGAGAGGTCGACCATTTGGTGCTCGAGAACTTCGTCTAGTAGGCATTTGTCGCTAAATAAACGGGGTTCTTGTCCAGCGAAGAGGTTACGGTAGGCGCTTGGGCTCAGTGGGTCTCCACTGTTGACATTGTTTCCGAGCGCGTTGTGGAGGTGGGGAAGGGCGAGGAGGCCGTCCGGTCGGACAACCCTAGCCATCTCGCTGGCGCACAAACGTTTGTGCCAGATATATGGGAAAGCGTCCATTAGAGTGACGATAGGGAATAGGTTGCTGGCAAATGGCAGCGGGTCTTCTGCGCTGCAACAAATGGCGGTGCAGCCGGGTAGGGTGAACCGAGTCGCAATCCAGAGTTTCCAGAAGTGTAGGTCCACTGTAATGGTGGATTGGACACCTGGTCGAACCGGTCGAGCAGTGTCTAGGACGCGGGTTAGGTGACCCACACCACCGCAAAGGTCTAGTAGCGGGCCAGTGGTCTCGGCCTGTAGAACAGCACGGAGCAGGGCTTCTGCCGGAACAAATGTTGGATCTGAGAAACGGTGCAGAAAATATGAGCCTTCCGCGTTTGGGCTCAGTAGTTGCAGGGCTTCGCGCAAGTTTGTTTCGGTGTCAGGAGACAACAACCTCCATGATTTTTCATCTTTGATGGTGCCTAGGCCGAGGAGCATCGCGAGAGCTTCGTCATGCTTACCGGCCTCTAGGGTATGCATGGCTTGGCGGGTGCGATCGTCGGCAATTAGTACAGGTATGCCGGCAACGATCGGGAAGGCACAACATTCACAGCCTAATACTCCAGATGTGATCTGGCCTCTTTCTTGCGTCAAGGCACTGTTAGCGACTAACTGCAAGCTTGTGCCACAGAATGGGCAACGAAGAAGTTGCAATAAGGTTTCGGTCATCTAAATTGCTCGAGAAAGCTAGGTTCCTTGGTTCCAACATTGGCTCGCCTGTAATGTTCTGTAGCAAGTAGTCTAGGCGCGTCCTTTTCAGAGACGAACAGCAGAGCGGAGTCGCGGAGTTGGCTCTGGTGACATACGAGAGCTTTTAGTTTGGGGACCGAGAACTTACGGGTTGTGATCACGAGGGTAGGCGTGGCCGCCCCTTCACCGAAGGCGTCGATATTGGTTACACCGAGGATGGATTCTGGACGGGGAGTTGAAAGGTTCTGCTTGTCCCAGACTTGCATGGCATGGTTGACCACTGTGCGCATTGCTCCGGCTGGCAGGGTTACGTAATAGAGGGCTGGGCCATCGTCTCCGAGTGATGCGACAACCGCCGTTGCTCGTTCATGTACGGCGATGTGGTCTGGGTGCCAGTAAAGGCCGTCAGCTCCGAAGGTGATTACGGTTTCTGGGTGTAGGCGCTTAATGGCTTCAAGAATGTCAGATTCGACGAGCTCGGGTTCGATCCAGGGCAACATCCCATCCTCATGATTGCCAACGATCACCTCGGTGATTCCCAAGACCGCTGCAGCGCGTTCGAGCTCAGCCCTACGTACCGACTTGAGGGATGAGGAGAGGGCGACCAAGTCGAGGTTGTTAGTCTGTCCATTCTCTCCATGTGTCAGACAGAGGAGCGATACCTTTATGCCGGTTGCGGCGCACCACGCTATAAGCCCGCCGCAGGCAAGCGACTCGTCGTCTGGGTGTGCAAGCACAACTAGCAGCGAGGGTGACGAGGTGCCAGTTTTAGCCTGATCGGTTGGCCGGGGTGCTTTGTCAATCACGCGGTTGCCTTGACTGCTTAGAGGATAAGACCTTCTTGTAAGCCTTAATATGTTTGTCTACCATCTGTTCTGGATTGAATCGGTCCAGTGCTCTGGATCGGACATTCGTGCGGTCCAAGGTTACGACAGAGTCGAGTTCCCTGATTAGTGCTTCCAGTGATTGAAATACCCGTCCGGTCACGTAGTCGTCAACCAGCTCGCTGACTGTGCCCTGGTCTAGCGCAGCTACCGGTGTGCCACACATCATTGCTTCAGTCATGACTAAGCCGAAGGATTCTCCTGACTGAACCGGATACAGGAGGACGCGTGCCCCTTGTAGGAGACTGATTTTCGCAGCAAGGTCAACCTCACCTACGTAAACAATGGTTTGACCGTCCACCAATGGTCGTACTGTATCTCGGTAGTACTGATTTTCCGCGGCCGCGATAATTAGTCGGTGGTTCGTTTGTTTCGCGACCTCGATCGCTGACAATATGCCTTTTCCCTCGGTAAACCTACCCAGAAAGAGCAAGTAATCTTGAGGGGCATCGCCAAGCGTGAAGAGATCAGGGTCTACGGCGTGGTGAATCGTCTGGACTACATTCAGCCCTGACATCAGCTGTGCTTGAGTTTGTGATACGGCGATGAATGGGGCCTCGGGATACCGTGACCAAAGTGCTATCTCCGTTGAGACTGGAGCGTGGTGAAGGGTTTGTAGGAGGGGGATGGGGGACACGTGGGTGTAGGCCAGAGAGATTGGTGAGTACTCAGCTTGATAGTGAATCAGGTCAAATTGATGAGCGCGCTCCACGGCAGCGGCTAGGTTGAAGAGCTCGCATAGTTCCCATGGCCACATAGAACTGTCGTGGTGGTAGCCGTTGGGAAACATGGCATGCAGTTGTGCCTCAGTTTCCGAAGACCCGGTGGCAAATAACGTTACGTCTTGCCCTTGAGTTACGAGGCCATCGGCTAGCATGGCGGTAACAGTTTCGACTGACCCAGAGCGTTCCGGGGGAATCGACTGGGCCACTGGTCCAACCAAGGCAATGCGTAGTGGGGTGTGAGTAGCAGTAGTCTCGCTTGCTAGTTCGGTCATGTACTCGACCTTTCTAGCAGCGGCGTTAGTACGCGTCTGGCTTCGAAGTGTTCTTGAGCGATACCGGAGGCGCGCTGAGCGTGAACTGAATATTCGGCTTCTATACGGGCGAGTCCATCGATTGCTTCTGCTGGAGTCGAAAATGCTAAGAGGCCAGATCCGGCTGGAAGATGTTCGCTCCAGCCAGTATCTTGTACAAGGGCGGGTCGTCCAGCGGCCAGGTAACATTCGGTTCGGTCACTAAACCACCCTGAGCGATGGGTGACGTACGCATGCTTCGCTACTCCAAATTCTGCTTTGGAATTCTGAATGAATTTCCGATAATTCGCAGGCGTGTTTGAGATACGCATTGCTTGCAGAGGGGCCCAGCCGTGCTGGGCGAGCAACTCTTGAGGGCCGTTTACAGCGAGGGCAAACCGGCTTGGGGTTTGTTGGGGTAGGTTGAGAAATCTGAGGAATTCTCGATCCTTGTTACCGTCAATATCGGTGAAGCTATTGGTGCGCCATGTCATCACTGTTGTAAATCGATCTCTTGTAGCTCGAGCGCCTGTTTGCCAGAGTTCGGTTACTACCGGCTGCCAAGTTTTCCACCAGGTGAACTCGCCAGTTGGCACGTTGCATCGAGGGGTGCCGATGTTGGCGCCGAAGGTGAAAAGATGGTCAAATTGGCGGAAGAAGTCCACATACCAGGGAACACCCTTGGCGATCGCTAATTGGGTGAAAACAGGATCTGAGTCGATGAATATCCGTCTCGGGATCCTTGCATACTCCTCACGCCAAAACCAGGTGCCTCCCGAGAGATTCACGAACAGTTCAGCATCCGCACAATAGTTCAAAATGTCTTGTCGGGATAGGCCATGATAGGACTCGTCGTAGTTGACGAAACACCAGCGGTCTCCCAGACCGAAGGGTGCCAGAGTGTGGTGGATGTGTCTGGTGCCGTATGACGGGTCCGGAGATAGTGTGTTGAGTTTAGGATCGTAGATGCATTCCCCAGTATCTTCGATATAGCAGACTTCATGGCCGAGTGCTCGCAAGCCGAGGAGATACATAAGGGAACACCAGGCAACTCCGCCGAACGGATAGCGACCGATGATGCTCGAGAACAGGATCTTCATGAGGATCAGGGGGCTGTGGCTCGATCACTCTGAATCTCATTTCGAGTCCATCCAACCGTCAGGCGGCTACACATATCTCGGTATAGCGGATTCGATGCCATCAGTTCATCGTGGTTCCCCTCTGCCACAACGTAGCCATTATCCAGCACTATGATTTTCGTTGCGTCGCGGATGGTCGACAACCTATGGGCTATCACTAGGGTGGTTCGGCCGACGCGCCGTTGCTTCAACGTGTCGAATACCGCGGCTTCGGAAATGGCGTCTAGCGCTGAGGTCGGTTCGTCGAGAATGAGCACAGGGGCGTCCTTCAGTAAGGCTCGTGCGATACCGATGCGCTGGCGCTCTCCACCAGATAGTGATGCACCAGCCTCGGCGACATCTGTTTGGTAACCCGAGGGAAGCTTTGACACAAATTCATGGGCATGGGCTGCGCGTGAGGCCGCTTCAACATCACTATCGGTGGCATTTAGTCGACCATAGCGGATATTGTCCGCGATTGTGCCAGTGAAAAGTATTGGATGTTGGGGAACCAGAGCGATTTGTTTTCGAAGAGACCCGAGGGAGTACTGTGAGATGTCGACGCCGTCCAACAGGATTTGCCCTGTCTCTGCGATGAAAAGTCTGGGAATTAGATTGGCGACCGTGGTTTTGCCAGCACCAGTTGGTCCTACAAGGGCGATTACTTCACCTGGGTTGGCTTCGAAGGTAATGTTTTTGAGAACGGTTCGATCGTTACCGTAAGAAAAACCAACGGCGCTGAACCGGATATGGCCGGTGATGGACCTCGCGTCAATACTGCCAGGAGCATCAGATAATTCTGGTGTGATCGTGAGAATTTTCCGAACCCGACGTGCACTGACTATTGCTTGTTGTAGTGACCCTGTGGTTCGTGCGATCTCGGAGATGGGGGTGTAAACGGCTGCAAGGTAGGCGACTACCACTAGCAAGCTTCCGATCGTTAGCTGCCCGTTGATTACATGAAGGCCTCCGACACCTAGAACTAGAGCAGTGCCCATAAGCGTGATCGTGGTTACGGTGGCCGAAAAGAGTGACTCCTGCCAAGTGAGGTCTAGTCGCGCACGCATTGTCAGGCTTCCAGCTGCGGAGAATCGTCTGAGTTCGTGGGTTTCTCGCGTAAAGCTCTTCACTGCTGCAATTGAAGACAGCACTTCTAGCGCTCGACTGATGAGGTTGGACTCGAGCGTTTTTACGATCTCGGCTTGGTTCGTCATTGTTCCGGCGTGATGCCGGAGGGATAGATAAAGAAAGGGCGTGATACTAAGGGAGAGCGCTGCAAGCGTAGGATCGAGATAAACAAGCACGCCGAACATCAGGCTAAGATTGAGACCAGCAACCGTCATCGGAAAGATACCACCAATTACAAGGTCGTCGACACAGTAGGCATCTGCATCGAGTCGATAGATCGAGTCTGCAGTGTTTGTGTTGAGATGGTGGCGTAGTGGGAGTGCCTGCAGATGAGTCAACAGGGTTTCTCGGAGCCGGTAGACTACACGCTGCCCCATGTCGACCTGCATCTGAGTGTGAGCCATGCGGGTGAATTCGGCGCTAAGTTGGACGATCACGCCGGCTGTGACGACCGACACTAAGAATATGGTGGTGCTTGCCAGGACCGAGTCAGGAACTAAGCTGCTTATGATCGGGTGTAGTGGTACGTTTCCAAATACATTATCCACGAGGACTTTAAGTGGCCATGGTGCGAGTGCTGCTAGCAAAAGTTCGGCTGCTACAAGGACCACAATAAGCAGGATTCGCCTTCGAAACGGCTCGAGAAAGCCCAAGACCCAATTCAATAGGTTCACTGGAAAATCTTAGCAGGTACGCGGTACATAGGCATGCTGGGTTATTTTCTTTTTCGAGTCTTTCGCCTTACAGGACCGTGAATCATAGGGCAACGTGATGTTTTTCGAGGGATCCTGTGCGACAAAGGGACCAGTTTGGCGGTTAGCCGCCTGTGTTAGTTGGCGAAGGATGCTTTATTGAATCGTCTCCTTAAGCATGTAGCGATCCTGAGAAAAATTACCAAATAGTTTGTCGAGTAGCGGATGGGTTATCGGGGTATTAGCTGTATCAGCTTTGAGGTGGCGCTCGGCAACGTAGGTTGCATAGCCCGCTTGGTCTACGAGCACGTGATACCAGGGCTGGTTCTTGGGTGGTCGAGAGAGAGCTACTTGTGCATACCATTCTTCGGTGCCTTGGAAAGTAGCATCGACGTCAAACACCACCCCTCGATAGTTGAATCGTTGGTGATGAACGAGTTGGCCAACGAAGAAACGAGCCATTCGGTCCATGTTGGGTCCAGTGAGTTAAACAAGGACGACCTGTTTGTTTGATTCTAGTTCAAGAACGGACTTGGAATCACCTGGGAGTCGGTCACACTCCAGCCTAATTGTTGTTTAGCAACCACATGTGGTGGTTCAGTATCAACGCTGGCGGAGTTCGTTCGAATACGGTGAGAACCAGGTTTTAGACACTGAAGATGGGCAGGGCTCCAATGGGGGCGGAGGATGCCTGACGCGATATTGATATTCTGGGTCACCGCTTTGAATTAGGCCTTTCGCTGGGAGACTAGCTACATTGATTACAAAGAGAACCCAAGCTAAGTTTTCCCTTTGACCTGAAATTGCGTCTGCGAAAAGTGGAAGCGGATTTATAGGGGCAATAATGTTCTGGCAGGGTTCCTGCTAGCAAATTGTGGAGGATTTTGAGTAAAAAGAACCCCAACAAGGAGGCAGAGAAGCGTATAATTGTGGGGCTGCCTTGGCCGGTGACTGAGTTCTTGGGTGAGGGTAGGGTGTATGGAAGCCCTCCCCGACATGATCATCACTGAGTTTATAGGCTGGCTGTTGGAGTTTGCCGGCTCTCCTTCCTGCTGTGCCGGTGTCGCAGCATTGATTCGTTGGTTGTTATGCGTTGCTCTGTGCAGGTCGTTTCGGCGGTCCATCACCCATCCATCCCACTCCATATTGCGGAGAATTGGGGGACACTGGTCTGCTATTGTCCCCCAATCCCGGTTAATCGTTGAGGCGCCACTGTAAAGATGCCTGTGTCAATTGAGCCATTACCTACATCCAGTAAATCGACAGTTGTGCTCGACGGAGCGACGGTTCGTTTAGCCGGTGACTCCGGTGACGGTATGCAGGTGGTTGGTGGCCAATTTACTGCCACTTCCGCCTTGCATGGCAATGACGTGGCTACTTTTCCTGACTTTCCCGCTGAGATTCGAGCCCCCAGAGGAACACTGGCTGGTGTCAGTGGTTTTCAGGTTCAGTTCGCATCGACGGATATCTTCACCCCAGGTGACACATTAAATGCTCTCGTTGCTATGAATCCTGCGGCTCTGGTCACTAATGTGAGTGATTTGGAGAAGGGCGGTATTCTGATTGTCAATTCGGAAAGCTTTGAGCCCAAAGATCTCAAGCTTGCTCGACTGGAAACGAACCCGTTGGAAGACGGTTCGTTGGATGAATATCGCTTGTTTAAGGTTCGCTTGGACACTCTGAACCGTGAGGCTGTCAAGGATATAGAAGGTCTTACCTCTAGTTTGCAGGATCGCTGTAAAAATTTCTTTGCGCTTGGCCTGATTTATTGGTTGTTTGGGCGTGACCTCGCGGCCACTCTTAGATTTGTAGAAGCCAAGTTCGGCACCAAGCCAGAGATCGTAGCTGCGAATGAAAAAGCGCTGCGAGCCGGTTGGTATTATGGGGAGACAACCGAGGCGTTCGATCATAGTTATCAGGTCGAGCCCGCCCAGCTTGAGCCTGGCACCTACCGCAACATTATGGGAAATCAGGCACTGGCGTGGGGGTTGATCACCGCTGCGAAGTTAAGCGGCAAGGAGCTGTTTTGTGGCTCATATCCCATAACGCCTGCCAGCCCTGTCTTGGAAGAACTTAGTGCATTCAAGCATTTCAACGTTCGTACGGTGCAAGCTGAGGATGAAATTGCTTCGATGTGTTCAGCAATTGGGGCGGCTTTCGGTGGGGCCATGGCCGTAACGAGTTCAAGTGGTCCAGGAATAGCATTAAAGGGCGAGGCCATGGGGCTGGGCATGATCCTTGAATTGCCGATGCTCATCATCAACATCCAGCGGGGTGGACCAAGCACCGGGTTGCCGACCAAGACCGAGCAGTCGGATTTATTGCAGGTTATGTTCGGTCGAAACGGCGAGTCTCCGTTGCCTATTATTGCGGCTCGAAGTCCAGGGGATTGCTTTGAGGTGGCACAAGAAGCTTGGAGAGTGGCCACGCGATATATGACGCCGGTTATCTTGCTTTCAGACGGCTACATTGCCAACGGGTCTGAGCCATGGTTAATCCCGTCCGTGGATGAGCTTCCGCAGATCCCTGTTGAGCATCCTGTAGCATCGGCCGACGGTGAGCCGTTCATGCCGTACCAGCGGAATGAATGGCTGGCTCGACCGTGGGCGCTGCCAGGCACTCCTGGGCTAATGCATCGCGTTGGAGGCCTCGAGAAGGAGGATGTGACCGGTAACGTTAGTTACGATCCTGAAAATCATCAACATATGACTAACCTTCGTGCCGAACGGGTTGCTCGAATTGCTGATGATATTCCGGTTCAGGAAGTTCAGGGACCGTCGAAGGGCAAGTTACTTGTTCTTAGCTGGGGTGGCACGTATGGAGCTTGTACGACTGCGGTTCGAAGATGCCAGGCTGATGGCTTGTCGGTGTCTCATGCGCACTTACGCTACTTGAATCCATTTCCTCGGAATTTGGGAGAGCTACTTGAGGCGTATGATGAAGTGTTGGTGCCAGAGCTGAACATGGGCCAGCTTCGTCTGCTGGTGCAGGCGCGATATGTTCGTAAAGTTGTTGGGTTGAATAAGGTCAAAGGCAAGCCGTTCACCGTGTCTGAGGTAGCGGATAAGATCAGGCAGTTGTTGGGTTAGCCAGGAGTGCTGAGTAGAGTCAATGAGGACTGAACTACCCGTATTGAAGGCAGCCGATTTCGCGAGCGACCAGGATGTTCGGTGGTGTCCAGGTTGTGGCGATTATTCCATTCTTGCGCAAATGAAGAAGACGCTTCCCTCGCTAGGCATGCCTCGCGAGAAGATTGTCTTCATCTCTGGGATCGGTTGCTCAAGCCGGTTTCCATATTACATGAACACCTACGGGATCCACAGTATTCACGGGCGAGCACCGGCGTTTGCGACCGGGCTGAAGGCCGTGAGGCCGGACCTGATGGTGTGGGTTATCACTGGAGACGGCGATGGGTTAAGTATCGGTGGTAACCACTTGATGCATGCGATTCGCCGTAATTTGGATATCAACATTGTGATGTTTAATAACCGTATCTACGGGCTTACCAAAGGTCAGTATTCGCCGACTTCACCGATCGGTAAAAAGACCAAAACGTCACCTATGGGAGCCATCGATAATCCGTTGCACCCGTTATCGATTGCCATTGGCTGCGAAGCGACATTTGTAGCTCGTTCTGTTGATACCCACATTAAGCATCTCGGTGGAGTGTTACAGCGGGCTGCTGAACATCGTGGCACCTCATTTGTTGAGGTTTATCAGAACTGTAATGTTTTTAACGATGGTGCTTTTGACTACGTTACCGACAGGCAGACTAAGTCCGATCAGACGATTGAGTTGGAACATGGCGCTCCTTTGGTGTTCGGCAAGAATCGAGAGCGAGGTATTCGTCTGAACGGTCTTGAGCCCGAGATCGTCGAGTTGGGTGATAGATATAGTGAATCAGATTTACTGGTTCATGATGAGGCGGCGGTTGAACCAAGTCTTGCCTACCTGTTGAGCCGTCTACGCTACGAAGACGGGTTTCCAGAGCCGATTGGTGTGCTGCGGGCGGTTGATGCGCCGCGTTACGAAGAGGTATTAAATACTCAGGTGACTGCTGCAAGGGATCAGCGAGGGGAAGGGGACCTGACTTCGCTCTTTAACTCCGGTGAAACTTGGACCGTTACCTGAAGCGCCGAGTTACAGTGCGGGAGAACCGCAATTTTTGACGCACTTTTGACTGATTTTGCTGTCCAAATTTGGTGGTTCTTTGCCCTCTCATGTTGGTTGCTTTTCTATTCAGAACATACCCTCGAGGTGGTAAAAAACCAAACAGCCAGTAGTTAGAGCCAGCAGGAACGGTGTTGGCGTGACTCTAGAACCATTTTGGTGAGGCTGCTAGGAGGTTGTCATGGTAGCTGGTTGGTTTGTGACTGGGGCTACGCTTTGCGGGCTGGGGGTGTTACTGGGTGCCTTTGGAGCTCATGGGTTACGTGATCGGCTGACCCCAGACATGCTGGCGGTCTATGAGACTGGGGTGCGTTATCACCTGAATCATGCACTCGGGTTACTAGCCGTCGCATGGGCTGTCTCTCGGTGGCCTAATGCTTGGACTAGTTCTGCTGGATGGTTTTTGCTGGCCGGTATAGTAGTCTTCTCGGGAAGCCTCTATTTACTGGCGCTCACGGGCACCAGGTGGTTGGGTGCCATCACTCCTATCGGGGGGCTGTGTTTTTTGGCCGGTTGGACGGCCCTGGTAGTTGGCGTGCTTCGGGCTAGCTAGTGGGTTTGGGGCTAGCAGGTAGCGGCAGGAATAGAACCACTGTTCTACTGATCCTGTTTATCAATTTCTCAGAACACTTTCAAGGCTAGGCTCCCGGGTGGCAACAGTCCCGCAGTGGTCACTTGCTGATTTAGTTGGAGTAGGGCGTTCCGTCCGAGTGTACCAAGATCCTTGGTCCATTGATTAACGTAAAGATCGACATGTTGAAGCATTATCTCTTCAGTGAGTTCCTGCGCATATCGTTGCATGGTGGGGATGGTTTCGATGCGGTGGGCTAGGCCATAGTCGAGGGAATCGTTGAGTATGTTACTAACCTTCTGAATGGTTTCATCTCCGAGCCGATGGCGTGCTAGGATTCCTCCGAGTGGGAGAGGCACGGAGGTGGTTTTCTCCCAGGCTGTGCCCAAATCCTCAACTAGGGCTAAGCCATGTCGTTTCCAGGTGAAGCGGCCTTCGTGGATACATATCCCAAAATCGGCTGTATGAGCCTTCAGGGCCGGCATGATGTTCGAGAAGACAGTTTGCTGGAGTTGGCCCTCTCCGGAGTGAAATAGTTTGTAGAGAAGAGTGGCGGTGGTGTGCAGACCCGGTCCCAGTACCTTGGCTGGTCGAGTACTGCCACCGGCGACAATTGGAGCACGGGGATGGGTTCCAGTTTTAGAGGCCAATAGTAGAGGGCCGACCCCGAAGCCCAGCGCAGAGCCGACAGGTAAAACTCCTAGTTCGTCGGCCAGCAGGAGTGCCGCATGAAAGCTGGCTTTTGCTACGTCAAAATCACCAGCGAAAAGGCGTCGGTTCAGAGCTTCGACATCGAGCAATTCAATGCGCAGGTCGAGGCCGCGAAGAGAGACCTTTCCGGTCAGAATACCGTGAAAGGCAAAGGTGTCGTTTGGGCATGTAGAAATCCCTAAATGAATCCGTTGCACGGGACTACTCCTTTGGGGGGAGTGTTATTTCATCTTGTCGCTATGTGCTCCAGTTAGGACGGTTGATAAGGTCACGCCCTATTGCCCAAGCCGCGGCGAGTGCATCGGAGATTTGCCAGAGTTCACGATCGCGGTTTCCGACTTCGTTGGAGATTCCCCGCACGATGGTGACCCGGATACCGGCTATTCGGCAAGCTAGGGCGACCCCAAACCCTTCCATGTCCTCTGCCACCGCCTCTGGGAACCGCTCTCGTCGCTGTTTCGCTTCGTCTGGAGAAGCGGAGGCGGCACAACATGTGACGAGGTGGCCCGCTGCGGTCGAAGCGGGAGTTTCCAGAGGCAACTGGCCTAAAGGATCCGCATGATCAGTTGCGGAGGCCTTGGAATGATGAAACCCAAGGTCAGTAGCCGAAATAAAGTCGGATGAGGTGCCGACTCCCACACCGTCTAGTGTGACTGACGGAAAGACCGCTGCTGTCGCTATTGGTAAACCGCGAGGATATAAGGTCCCGGCGATACCTAGAAGGACTACTCGATTTGGCTTATGTTGTGCGAGCAGGTGGGCGGTAGAGGCTGCGGCGGCGACTGGTCCAAACCCACACAACTCGTAGATTGCATCCTTGCCAAAGTCCGGCTGCAGGGCTAGGTGCTGCTGTTCGACTGCGGTTGGGATCAACACAAGCGTTGGAGGGTGAGCGGCTCGTGGTTCAGTGTGTTGTGGATGCACGTTTAGTAATGCTCGTTGCTGGTGACGAGGAGGCCTGGTTTTGAAATGAGGTTACTAGGTATCCTGGTATGCCTTTGTGGCTGTAGCACGATGGAAAGGTGGTTATTTCTGTTTAGTGTTTTATGCATACCTTTCGCATTCCTGCGAATTTGGTCTCTGCAAGGCTCCAAGATACCCTCAGGAGTAGAGGTTACTCGATTTCTAACCGGATGGTCTCTTACCCTTGCGGTGGTAGATGGACTAATCGTATCAGGTGTAACTCTGTTCAGGAATTGTTTCTGGTGGTTTGTATTTGTTCGGCCTCCGAAGGACTACTCAAGGGTAGAAGAGACATTTGCCTTGCCGTGGTCTCTTTATGGTGTTCTGGCTCGGTCTTGGGGCGGAAGCGACATCATGGCTGCAAGTTATGCTCTGAGGTCAAAGCAGCGTAGGCAAGGACCAGCCCCAGTCAGCAGGTCTCTGGTGTTCTGCACAACATAAAGGAGGCCACGGCTTAAGACAGGCAAGGTCCAGGATTCACTGGCAGCGGCTAACCACGTCCGAGCGACTTCACGATAGCCAGCTGGACTCAGGTCTAGCCACGATAGGTGGCCTAGCTCTCCCAGAGCCAAGAATTGGTCGTCGACTGCAAGTAGGGATCCTCTAGCCATTCCTAGAATTGCCTGGCGTTGTCGGCCGCCCTGATCGAAGGTTTCGGTCCACTGTGGGGCTTCACGCCAGATAACTGTCCCATCGATTGCGTCGACGCATGCTAAAGACGCGTCACCTTGGTTGCGTCCGTCGAAGCCGTAGAGGTACCCATCACGGTAGATTGCCGTGTTGAAGTGGAGGGCGAACTCTTGGGTGGTCCATACGACCTCGTGCGTGAAATTTGGTAGTACCCGAAGCAAGGCACCCCCCGTACGGTAGCTGGCCGAGATGAACACTCGATCGTCAAAGATAACAGGGCAGGAGGCGTTGACGGACTCGTAGGTTCGACTTCGAAACGGAAATGCAAAGTCTATAGCACCATTGGCTGGATTGATTGAGAGTAGACCACCACTTGGGGGGGTGGATTCGCCGCCTGCAAAAACGAACACCCGCTTCTCGCCGTGCATGATAGCCGGGACCGGTGACGCGTAACTCGGCCCCCATTCACCGCTCTGCCAGATCTCGTTCCCAGTAGTTGCGTCGAAGGCAACCACGCAGGGGCCCTCTGGAGCCCCCACGTTTACTATTAGTCGGTCGTCGACCACCAGAGGGGTTGATGCTGTACCGAAAAAATCTTGGCGAACTCCATAGTCTTCGGAAAGATCTCGACTCCACAAGCCGCTACCAGTGTCAAGATCGAAGCAGAAGAGTTTCCCTTCAGCACCCATTGTGTAGACTCGGTGTCCGGCGATAACAGGGCTTGACCTGGGGCCATTGTTATAGCCATAGCGATCCCGGTACTCAGAGGTGTAGCGGAAATCCCACTGGAGTGTTCCTGTTTCTGGATGGCGGCATTCAATTACTTCACGGTCGTCTACGCGATGAAAGAATACGAGATGGTTTCCAGCTATTGCAGGTGAGGTGTAGCCGGCACCTTTTTCCATCTCCCAGACTAGTGGCGGAGGGAGTATTCGACTGAGATGGGTCTCGGTGGACACCGCGTTGTGAGTCGGGCCAAGAAATGATGGCCAGTCGTGGGTGGTGGCGCCTGGAGAGAGTGGCCTGGGAAGGTGAACCTCTGGTGCCTGTGCTCGGGCACGTCTCGCTGTTAGGACTGGGGTCCAGAGGGACTTTAGGAGAACTCGACGCGGAATGGTGCTCATCCTGTTTATCCTACCTTGCTAGGGGCTATGGATGTGCAGGAGCTAAGAGGTAGACCAAGAACAGAGTGGCCTCAGATAGAGCGGCAGGAACTGGAGTTTATGGTAACCCAAGCTATAATTTTGGTCGTTTCGGGTTGGAACTAGGGTTAAATGCTGGGTTTGAGACTAGGAGAAGAGAGCAGTGTCACACGAAGCTCCAAAAAGTGCAATCGAACTGGCAATGGATCGGCTTCGCCGACAGGACGCCGAACAGGGGGAAGCATCCGCAGCGTTAACTGAACAGCAGAAGACGGCCATTGGCGAAGCGCGGCGAGACTATGAGGCTAAAGTGGCTGAGGCTGAAATACTCTATCGGTCAACGTTGGTGGGAACGTTTGAGCCTGATGCTCGGCTGGAGCTCGAAGCAAACCATCGACGTGATCTCCGGCAGCTTGCCTCGTCTCGTGACAAGAAAATCGAATCCATTCGAGAGGGAGTAGAGTGAGGTGAAGCGAGGCATCGTAGCACTCACCTTGTTGAATGTTCTTCTGCTCATTCCTGGCGTGACTCTGCCTATTTATGGTGTTGTGATCAGGTCGCAGGTTGCGGCTGAGATTATCTCGGAACCTGTGATGGTGACGGTGTATGAACAGAGTCGTTCCATTTTGGGTACAGTCGACGAATTGTGGAACTCCGGCGATCAACTGGTGTCCTTTCTTATCTTGTTGTTCAGCATCATCGTGCCTTTGGCGAAGGGTTCGATGCTGCTACTCGCGGTTTACACGGCAACAGACAGGATCCGGCAGTGGTTGGTGTGGGTGGTGGACCTTATTGGGAAGTGGTCGATGGCCGATGTGTTTGTGGTAGCGGTGTTTTTGGCGTTTCTGGCCACTCGGGATCAAGTGCAAGCGACCAGTTTTAGTGTATCCGTTGCCATTTTGCCTCCAATTGAGGTCGAGATGGAGACTCATGTGACCTCGACGCTTGGGCCAGGGTTCTATTGTTTTCTTGGCTACTGTTTGTTTTCTGTACTTTGGGCACAGGTGATTAAGCATCGACACGTGGACTAATTGGGTCGTTCAAGGTCACGTTGCGACAGTTGCCTAGGGGGATGAACAGTACCAAGAAGTTAACGGGAAGCATGCCAGGCTCATAGTGCTCATTAAGGCTAAGTGTGGCAAAATGAACCTCCCCTAAACATTCTGGAAGGGACCTTCAATGCTGCTAGAAGGATTGAACTTAATGGTGGTCGGCATGACGACGGTGTTTAGCTTTCTGGCATTGTTGGTAGCTGTGCTCCAGGGATCGGCTCGAATTTTTGAGGAGTTCGGCGATCAGTGGCCTGACCAGGTAATTGCACCGAGTTCGCCGGAGAATCTCTCTGGCTCTTCAGGGAAAGAAGAAATCGCTGTCGTGCTGGCTGTAGTTGAAGCTCACAGACAGCGATAGGATAGACCATGGCCAAGCGTCGCATTGCTGTGATGAATACTGCTTTTAGGGACGGTTTTCAGTCCGTCTATGGCGCCCGTGTGCTGACCGCTGATTTTATTCCGGCCGTCGAGGCGGCTCGCCACGCCGGCTTCACTCATTTCGAGGCTGGAGGTGGGGCCAGATACCAGAGTCTGTATCTGTATTGTAACGAAGACGCTTTTGACATGATGGATGCGTTTCGTGCCGCCGCCGGTCCAGATGCAAACCTGCAAACGTTAGCGCGCGGCGTGAATGTTGTCGGTCTTGATAGCCAGCCCTCGGACATCATTGAGTTGCACGCAAAGATGTTCAAGAAGCATGGCATTACGACGATTCGTAACTTTGATGCGATGAATGACGTGCGAAATCTGTCCTACTCAGGTCAATGCATCGCGGATGCAGGTCTCAACCATGAGGTGGTTGTCGCGCTTATGGAATTGCCTCCTGGCGCGAAGGGTGAAGGAGCTCACACGCCCGAGTTCTATACGGGTATTTTGCGATCAATTTTGGACGCCGACGTGCCGTTTACTTCCGTTTGTTACAAGGACGCGAGTGGTACTTCTGTACCTAGCAAGATCTACGAGTCGATCAAACAGGCCAGACAACTGCTTGGCGATAGTGTGGAGATCCGTCTACATACCCACGAGACAGCCGGGGTAAGTCTCATGCAGTACAAAGCGGCCCTCGATGCTGGCGCAGATGGTATTGACTTATGTATGGCTCCCGTTTCGGGTGGGACCTCACAGCCTGATGTTATCGCGATGTGGCACGCCCTACGAGGCACTGACTATGACCTTGGACTCGACATCGATAAGGTTCTGGAAGCTTCAGAGGTGTTCAAGGAGTGTATGAAAGATTATTTGTTGCCACTGGAGTCGAAGATCGTCGACCCTTGGATCCCATATTCGCCGATGCCTGGTGGCGCATTGACCACCAACACCCAGATGATGCGGGACAACAACCTTCTTGACCGGTATCCTGAAGTCATTAAGGCGATGAGTGAGGTGGTTCGCCGTGGTGGATTTGGCACTTCCGTTACTCCGGTTAGTCAGTTTTATTTCCAACAGGCTTTTAATAACGTTATTTTTGGTCCCTGGAAGCGAATTGCTGACGGGTACGGGAAGATGGTCCTTGGCTATTTTGGAAAACCCCCAGTCTCACCAGATGCCGAAGTGGTTCGTATCGCTCATGAGCAGAGCGGTCTACCGCCGACGACCGAAGATCCCCGTGCACTGAATGATGCAGATTCGACGAAAGGCATTGGGGCAGCTACCAGCCGGCTGGTAGCTGCGGGACTTCCGGTAACGGACGAGAATATCTTTATTTCTGCGAGTCTCACGGACAAAGGCGTTGCCTTTCTCAAAGGGGAGGGTGCCTTGATGGTCCGGAAGTCTGGCCCCGAGGAGAATACAGCGACAACCCCAGATTCCAATAGGTATGCTGTCACGGTGAAGGACACGGTCTATAACGTTTCTATTGAGGGGACTACTGCGACGGTTAACGGCCACGATTATCCGTTCGATGTGGCAGTGGGTACGGCTTCCGAGGAGCGTCAAGCAGGTCCAGCCGGTGACGGCACCGATGTCTTAGCCGAGCTACCAGGCAAGGTGGTTCGCCTCGTTGTCAACGAGGGAGATTCCGTCAAAAGTGGAGACACATTGCTTGTTCTTGAAGCTTTGAAGATGGAGATTGAGGTGAGTTCCCCGGCAAGTGGCACCGTTACCCGCTTCGATGTTCGTGTGGGGTCGACTGTAGTTGCAGGAGACCTATTGGCGGTGGTCGCGTAGTGGAGAGCGTCGACAAGCTTGTTACGGCTACGGGTATTGCGAACCTGACGTTGGGCCACATGGTCATGATCGGGGTGTGTCTCACCCTGATCTACCTTGCAATAAAGAGAGAGTTTGAACCACTGTTGCTGCTTCCTATAGGCTTCGGCGGATTGCTTGCTAACGTTCCAATAGCTGGAATAAGTGAGGCGGAAGGTTTTCTCGGTATCATCTACAACCTTGGTGTCTCCAACGGATTGTTTCCACTTTTGATCTTTATGGGGGTTGGAGCCATGACGGATTTTGGTCCGCTCTTGGCGAACCCAAAGACAGCACTGCTGGGGGCCGCTGCGCAGTTTGGTATTTTTGGGACTGTGATTGGGGCGCTGCTGCTGTCACAGTACATTCCTGCAATTGATTTTTCGGTTCAGGATGCCGCGGCTATCGGGATTATTGGGGGCGCCGACGGGCCGACCGCAATATTCTTGGCATCGAGACTCTCAGAGGATTTGCTTGGTCCAATTGCCGTAGCAGCCTATTCCTATATGGCGCTGGTTCCGCTTATCCAGCCTCCGATCATGAATGCGCTGACGACTGAGGCTGAGCGGAAGCTTGAGATGAAGCAACTAAGGAAGGTTCGACAAGTCGAAAAGATCGTGTTCCCATTGACGGTGTTTGGACTATGTTTGTTGCTCCTTCCGGATGCTACCCCACTAATTGGAGCCCTGATGTTTGGCAACCTTTTGACAGAGGCTGGTGTCGCTGACCGCCTTGCTGGCGCAGCCAAGAACGAATTAATCAACATTGTCACAATACTGTTGGGTTTAGCCGTAGGGAGTAAATTAGGTGCCGATGGGTTCCTACAGATTGAGACCTTGGGGATTCTTGGACTTGGGTTAGTAGCTTTTTGCATTGGGACTGCAGCAGGTGTCTTGCTTGCTAGACTGATAAATCTGGTGTCCGCTGAGCCGATGAACCCGCTAATTGGTGCAGCTGGGGTGTCAGCGGTGCCTATGGCGGCGCGGGTGGTCAATAAGGTGGGAAAGGACAATAACCCAACCAACTATCTGTTGATGCACGCGATGGGTCCCAATGTCGCCGGCGTTATCGGGAGCGCTGTGGCCGCAGGCACTTTGTTGGCTCTGCTCGGATAGTTCTTACCGTAGCCACAATATGAGGAAGGTAGTGGCCGAGAGGGGTGCCGGTCCAATAGGTAGTGCCACTGCGAGCTTGAGAATGGGCTCCCCCCCTGAGAAATGGTGACTATGTGGCCATCTCTGACCTTGTTGACTGGATTGGCCGGTCTTTCACAACTAAGCACAGCGGCAGAGACCTGACGTGGGCTTATCCATGGGCGGACGTGTGGATTGCCTGGGACCGAAACCTCTACGAGTTGAGTCGTCCGTGGTAGGCCTGGGGCCGGACAGGCTAGAGGGGAGATTCATGGCTAGATGTCTAGTGGCGATTGTAGCGGTTGGGCTTTGTGGAGCGGTAACTGTTGGGCAAGAGCCAGTTGAAGTTGATATCAACTGGAAAATTCGCCAAGAAGCGACTACCAACTCTCACATTATGTCGACTCTCCACTGGTTGACGGACGTGTATGGGCCACGATTGACCGGTTCTCCAAACCTCAAGAGTGCCGGGCTTTGGGCTATCGAACAGATGGCGGCTTGGGGTTTGACTAATGGGCATCTAGAGCCGTTCGATTTTGGACACCCAGGGTGGTCGAATGAGCGACTCAGCGTCCACTTGGTGTCCCCGGTTACTGATTCTTTGGTTGCAGAGGCATTAGCCTGGACTCCAGGAACCGATGGTCCCCTTCGAGCCCAGGTGTATCACCTTGTGTTGCCTGAGCAGCCAACAGCAGAAAGTCTCGACGATCATTTTGGGTTGGTGCGGTCTGAGGTATCTGGGAGGGTGGTCTTTGTGGGGGCACCCGCTGAAGTAGGCGTCACTATGACTGGTAGAGCTCGTCGCAGGGAGGATGCTGAACTGACGCGCCAGTTTGTTTCCAGACGGCCGACTTCACGAACTAGTGAGAGGAACCGTTCGAGTAATGCTGAAGACGGCGCCGTAATACGATTGACTCGCCGCGAAATCGAGAGCATGGTGACTGCATTTTTGGTCGAAGCAGGTGCCGTTGCGCGGGTAAACGATGCCGGCCGAGACCATGGGCAGATCCGGGCTTTTCAGAATAGAACTTACGATGTTAGTCAAGCTGTGCCGACGATGGTGATGCGTAACGAAGATTATGGCCGGATAGTCAGATTGATTGAATTTGGTTCAGGTCCGGTCGAACTGGAAATTGATATTGTCAATTTGACTCACCCCGAAGGACGGACCGTAAATAACGCGATTGCGGAGTTATCTGGGACGGACCTGGCGGATGAGGTGGTTATGCTGGGTGGACACCTGGATTCATGGCATGCTGCGACGGGAGCTACCGACAACGCTGTTGGTGTTGCAGTGATGATGGAAGCGGCCCGGATTTTAGCAGTCATCGGAATTGAACCACGGCGTACGATCCGGGTGGCGCTTTGGGGTGGAGAAGAGCAGGGGTTGCTGGGGTCCCAAGCATACGTCAGAAAGCACTTTGGTTCAGTTGAGATGCCGACGCCTCAGCATGCAAAATTTGGTGGCTATTTCAATATTGATGCTGGAACCGGTCGTGCCAGAGGGGCCCAAGTGTTTGGTCCAGATGCTGCCGGTTCAGTGCTCCGCGATTTGTTAATGCCCTTTCGTGACCTTGGTGTCATGGGTGTCAGAACGACAGCCAGTCGACGTCGAGCTGGTTCTGATCACTCTTCCTTTAACCAAGCCGGCCTGCCAGGCATTAGCATGCAGCAAGATCCGATTCAGTATGGTAGCTACACGTGGCACACCAATCTGGATACCTATGAGAGGGTGATTGAGCAGGATGCTGTAGCTTCTGCCATTGTGGTAGCGGCTGGTGTCTACCATCTGGCGATGCGAGAGGAGCTGCTACCTCGGTTTGCCGATGATGAAATGCCAGGTTTGCCAGCTCGGACAGGTGACCAATAGGTGGTTTTTAGCCGGTCTCTAGGGATGGCAGCCCATGGTAAGTTGGGAGGGTGTTACTTCTTTCGCTGGAACAAGTTTCGATCGCTTACGGGCACCTGCCGCTTCTAGACCGCGCCAACTTGCGGTTGGAGTCTGGAGAGCGTGTCTGTATTATCGGACGCAACGGGAGTGGAAAATCTACCCTTCTCCAGCTTTTGTCGGGTTCTAGGCGACCAGATAGTGGAACCATACACCGCACACCTAGAATAGAGACAGCCCATCTGGTACAGGACGTACCGCTTTCATCTAGTAAACCGGTGTTTGACGTTATCGCTGAAGGCTTGGGCGAACTCGGCGGACTTGCGTCTGCTTATCACCATGCGGCCGTTCAAGTTGCTGAGGTGTCATCCCCGACTTCCCTTGAGACTTTGGGGAAGCTTCAGCAGGCTCTTGAAGATCGAGACGGTTGGCGATTAGAACAACGGGTGGAACAAATTATCCAGCGGTTGCAACTACCTGCTGAGTCGGTGGTGGATACGTTATCCGGTGGATGGCGCCGACGAGTGTTGTTGGCAAAGGCTCTTGTGGCGAATCCTGATGTCCTTTTGCTGGATGAGCCGACTAATCATCTTGACCTCGAGGCAATCGACTGGCTGGAAACTCTGATCACTGATTATGTGGGAGCGGTTGTGGTGGTGACTCACGACCGTGCTTTCCTGCAGCGGGTGGCTACTCGCATCGTTGAACTTGACCGGGGCCAACTTACCTCGTGGCCAGGTGACTACGCGAATTATTTGCGGCGTTTTGACGAACGGTTGGCCGGTGAAGCGGTCAGACAAGTGAAACTGGACAAGAAACTGGCCTCTGAGGAAGCTTGGTTGCGAAAAGGAATCAAGGCTCGGCGTACTCGCAATGAAGGTCGGGTCAGGGCTCTAATGGCTCTAAGGGCTGAACGGGCGCAGCGTCGGACTGCTGAGGGTAATGTCGACCTGCGGATTGCTTCGTCGAAGCCGTCAGGTCGGATGGTGGTTGAAGCAGAAGCGGTCAATTATTCATTCGGTGACACGGTGGTAATCGCTGACTTTACTAATCGGGTTTTGCGCGGAGACCGGGTTGGGCTTGTAGGACCCAATGGGGCTGGGAAGACAACCCTGCTACGTTTGTTGATAGGCGAGCTGCAGCCAGTTACCGGGGAGGTTCATCGAGGGACCAACGTGCAGGTTGCGTATTTCGACCAGCAGCGGGAGCAGCTTAATCCAGACTTGACGGTTTTTGAAACACTCGGTGATGGCAATGACACGGTTATGATTGACGGGGAGTCTCGTCACGTCTATGGGTATCTTCGAGATTTTCTTTTCACTAGGGATCGTGCGCGTTCTCCGGTCAAGGCATTGTCTGGCGGTGAGCGTAACCGGTTGTTGATTGCCCGGCTTTTCACCCGTCCCGCTAATTTGCTGGTGCTGGACGAGCCGACTAACGACCTCGATGTTGAAACCCTCGAACTTTTGGAGGCACGGTTAGCCAGCTGGTCTGGGACTTTGCTTTTAGTAAGTCATGACCGTGCATTCTTGGACAACGTTGTAACAAGCACACTTGTGTTTGAAGGTGAAGGGAGGGTGGCCGAATATGTCG
Organism: Acidobacteria bacterium UBA2990; assembly: GCA_002347025.1. Taxonomy (GTDB): domain Bacteria; phylum Acidobacteriota; class Vicinamibacteria; order Vicinamibacterales; family UBA8438; genus UBA2990. The sequence goes on along the minus strand of DEAE01000004.1, from coordinate 56,874 downwards.
GTGGTTACAGTGATTGGGCTAGGCAACGACCAAGCACAGTCCAGAAATCTAGCGATCCGTCAGTGGTCCGAGGACGAAAGTCTCACGAGACTACTATTGACTCGAGAAGTCCGTCAGATGCCAAGAAGCGTCTTTCGTATCACGAACAGCGAGAATTGGTGGACATGCCAGTGCGGATTGAAGCGCTAGAGGCTGAGGCAGAACGGTTGAATGGGATGGTGTCTGAGCCAGGATTCTACCGTGAGACACGTGGGACAATCGAGTCTACTTTGGCCAGCCTAGACCAAATTCGATCGGAACTTGACCACGCCTATAGTCGCTGGGAAGTCTTGGAAGAGCGTCGCGGAAATTTTCGCGGCTGATTGTTCGATGAGAGACAGGTGGTATGGCGACGACCGTGACGTAGTGAAGTGGAGCACCTTGGTGCATCTGGCTCAACGAGAAGCCATTTCCAGAGTGTTATATATTGCGATGTATCGTGTTGATGATCCTCCCGCTTCCCTCAAAACGTCACGGGGGGTGGTAGAACTGCCTAAGTCGGTTCTTACTCATTTTCGCGACTTGGACGATGTCCAACGCCTGGCAGGGGACACCGGATTGGCAATTGAAGTGTTCAAGAAGCCGTTTGTCGATCGTGGGGCCTATTTTGCCGCGGTTCACAAGCGGGTTCTGGCGCAAGGCGCCCCGGCTATAGTGTTTCTCGACCCGGATGTTGGGTTGGTCGCTGACCAGGCTGGGCTAGAGCATGTGGCATCGGCTGAGGTGGCTGCGGTGTTTGAAGTACTTCGTCCTGGCGATTATTTGGCTTGTTATCAACATGCGCGTAGGCAAAAGGATTGGCGAGGCCGGGCACGGCGGGCATTTGCAAACGCCCCAGGGGTTCCGTCATTCGATGTTGAGGTGTTTGAGTCGGAATTGGCTCGAGACGTCCTACTGCTTACAGTCAAGAAGAGTGCCTGATTTTTCATAGGTCTTCGCGACCGATGACGCTTTGGTCTAGCGGTTGGAGATGGTCGAATTGCTGCCGACCTCGGGAAATTAATGGGTGAGTTTTGCGGGTGCTGTGCGTATAACTAGGCCGGGACGAGCGAGCTCTACATTCGGGAAAGTGTCAGTGCTTTCGGTGGGCATGTATGAAATCAGGTGTTGCGTGCTTAGTTCTAAGGCGATGCTGCTGACTACCGCATTTAGTCGAGTAGCATCTGGCAGACGTTCGAAACGTCCTCCAGTATGAGCAGCAAGTGCTTGCAGTTGCGGAAGTTCGACGTCCGTAATGGAGACGCCGTAGAAAAGAATGCTATGGTCAGTAAGTAGCTGACCTAGTGCATCAATATCGCCGGAGAGGTCGGTTGCGCGTCGGCGGCCACGCACCTGCGACGACTGTAGTGCGGAAGGTGCCATTTCGCTTGGCTGGCCCATCAATACTATTACAGGGCGCTGAGCACCCCGGGCGTGTAAATCGTCAATAGCTTCGATTATGGCTGCATCGAGGTTGCCGTCGACACTTTGCATGTCAAGGGTGCTGGTGTCGTCGAGACTTCCGATGAACTGGCCGATGGCGCCATTAAGTTGTCTCTGCGTTACTGCGAGGCCCTCGAAGATTGCAACGATCTGTGTGGTCGGGGCTATAGGTTGAATAGACAACGCTTGGAGTTCATCACCGTTCAAGCGAAGGGTAAGCTCGTCGAGCGTTAGCTTATTGACTGGGTTGCCGGCTGGATCGAGCGCCGTGAGCCTGAGGTAAGCCTGGGATTCTGGTGCGGGTTGGGCTGTCCCCGGACTTGCCAGCAGTGGCAACAGGGTCCCTACGGCCAAGAGTGTGAGAAGGGGCGGCGAGTAGTCACATTTCATTGAATTCATCAAGACGGTAATGGTTCGAGCCTGGGTCTTCTCTATTCCGCTCAGCTTTCAATCTAGCTTGAGAATTATATAGATAGGGTGCCACAAAGACGACTGGCCAGAATCGATATCCTCGACTGTACCGTAGTGACGGCTGCTGTCATCGCCCCACGAGTGTTGCTAGTAGCTCAGCCGGGTGCTGTACATCGACGCCTGCGAGGTCTTTCACTTGATGTCGGCAAGAGACACCGGCGGCGACGAGGTGTTCATCGGGTTCGAGCGCTCGTGCGGTTGGCAGGAGCCGTCTCTCTCCGATTCGTTGCGAAACATCAAAGTGGTCACTGCCGTAGCCGAAGGAGCCGGCCATGCCACAGCAGCCGGCGTCAAGGTTTACGATTTCTGCACCTGGCACGCGTGAAAGCAGTTTTTGGGCAGGCGGAACTAGCCCGAGTGATTTTTGATGGCAGTGTCCGTGAAGGACGATTCGGCGAGGTCCAGGTTTGAAGTCAAGTGTTATGGAGCCACTCGTCAACTCGGCGTCGAGCCATTCTTCAAAAAGCATGCAGGCTTCGGCTACTTGGTAAGCTTGCTCTTGGGCATGTCCTCGTAAGAGAGCGGGGAGGTCATCGCGAAGGGCTGAGAGGCAACTGGGCTCAAGAACTATTATTTTTCGTCCGGCGGCGAGTGAATGTAGCTGCCCAACAGTGTCAGTCCCGCAGCGGCGTGCCTGCGACAATAATCCCTGTGAGATAAGTGGACGGCCGCAGCAGACGTTTGGACCAAGATTGACCCCGATGCCGGCATGGTCACAGAGGGCTGCCGTGGCTAGTCCGATTTCCGGATGGTAATAGTTGGTAAATGTGTCGTTGAACAACACAACTGAGTGGGAATTAGTCTCTTGTGGTCGCTCTTTCCAATGATTCGCAAAGGTGCGTGTTGCCCATTGAGGAAGAGCTCGCCGTCGGTCAAGTCCCAATAATCGCTCATTCAGAGCCCGAAGCCACGGCTGTTTAAGTAAGGGATTGAGCAGTGAGGAGATCGGGCTGGCTGCGGCTGAGAGGTTGTGGATATGCCCAAGGATCCTGGCTCGCAGCGGTGTGCCGTAGCGCTCGTGATAGGTCGCCAAAAACTCGCTTTTGAACCTTGCCATGTCAACGCCAACAGGACATTCGGCCTTGCAGGCACGGCATTCTAAGCACAGGTCAAGCGTTTGGTAGACGCTCTCATCAGTCGGTGCCGATGCGTCTAGTTGTCCCGTCATAGCCTGCCTGAGAGCATTCGCTCTACCGCGAGTCGAGTGCGCTTCATCGCGGGTAGCCATGTAGGATGGGCACATTGTTCCGTCAAGGGTCTTACGACAGGCGCCGACGCCGCTGCACATCTCTACGGCGCGTCCGAGTCCCCCGTGCTCTTGATAATCGAAAAAAGCTGGAGGGTTAGGTGTGCGGTAGGAGGGGCCGTAGCGGAGATTCTCGGTTAACGGGGGTGAGTCGACAATTTTCCCAGGATTGAAGAGTCCTTCTGGATCGAATGTTTGCTTAATTTTGTTGAATGCCGTGTAGAGTTCCGTGCCAAACATTCGCTCTATGAAGGGTCCTCGAACAAGTCCGTCGCCGTGCTCGCCAGATAGAGCACCGCCAAATTTGAGCACTAGGTCGGCGATGTCGTTAGCAATGGCTTCAAATTGTCTGACCCCAGCTTCGGTCTTGAGATTGATGACAGGGCGTACGTGCAAACAACCCACCGAAGCATGTGCATAGACACCTGTGGTGCTTCCGTGGCGCTCAACAATTTTCAAAAAATTAGCAATGTAGTCGCGAAGTCGCTCTGGAGCTACTGCTGTGTCTTCGACGAAAGAAATACTCTTGCCATCCCCCTTCATCGCCATCGAGAGACCAAGTGATGACTGTCTCAGTTTCCAAATTCGAGCCTGGTCGGCAGGTTCAGTAGCGCGAGAGGTTCGCACTGTGTAGCCACTGGATGCGAGGTCTTTTTCGATGGCCCCAAGCCGGTCAGGGAGTTCGTCGGCGTTGTCGGCGTAGAGCTCAACGCAGAGTAGAGCACCTGGTGAATCCTTAGTTTGAAGCACAGCTTGACGGAGTCCGTCGAATTCTGGATTTTCTCTAGAGTGGTCAAGGATAAAGCGGTCCATAACCTCGACAGCCGATGGTTTGTGCTCGAGAATAGCTGGGGTAGCTTCCAGCGCTTCGAGCAAGTTATCAAACTCGATTGTGAGTACCGCTTTTGCCTTGGGCAGAGGTACTAGGTTTATGCGAGCTTCTACCACAAGTCCGAGGGTACCCTCTGAACCGACAATCAAATGGGCCATATTGAAAGGTAGGTTCGGATCGGTAAACCGATCGAGGTTGTAGCCTCCCACGCGCCTCAAAATCTTGGGATAGTGGCGTTCGATGGTTTTAACGTGCTCTTTGCCAAGGTGGCGCAAAGCTCTATAGCAGCGGCCTTCCAGGGTGTTTGCCTGAGAGGTGTTTTGTAGCGTCTCAGAATCAAGTGGTCTGAAATGGACGATCGAACCGTCGCTCAGCGCTACATGCAGATCAAGCACATGGTCGATTGTTTTCCCATAGAGCACAGAGCGGGCACCGCTGGAATTGTTGCTGATCATGCCTCCAACAGTGGCTCGGTTAGCGGTAGAAATGTCAGGGGCAAAACGGAGCCGGTGGGGAAGTAGTTGTGCGTTTAGCTCATCCAGAACGATACCTGGCTCGACTCGAGCCCAGCGTTCAGAGGCGTTGATCTCGAGAACGCGGTTGAAGTACTTGCCCATGTCGAGCTGTAGACCAGGCCCGATAGCCTGTCCGGCCTGCGAGGTCCCGCCCCCACGGGCGGTGATTGAGACGCCATGGCGCCTAGCAATGTTGATTGTTTGGAGAATATCCTGCCGGCTCCTGACGATGACCACCCCGGTTGGCCTGATCTGGTAAACACTGGCATCGGTGGAGTAGAGGGCCCTAGTGATCGGATCAAATCGAACTTCACCCTCTAGTGACGCCTCTAGGTCATGTCGCAGCCCTTCGCTCATCTGGCGAGTATAATCTGCCACGGGGTTCTTGTGCCCTATGGAGTGTGGCCTTAATGAACGCAATCTCAGAGAGCCTTCCGTATGTCTTATAAAGCTGGGCGCCATTTTTTACAGATTCCAGGACCGACCAATGTCCCCGAACGAGTCCTTCGAGCGATGGCCCAACCGACTATCGACCATCGTGGCCCGGAATTCCAGGCCCTTGGCTTTGAGCTGTTGGAAGATATTCGTGGGGTCTTCCAGACCAAACGTCCGGTGGTCATATACCCGGCCTCTGGAAGTGGAGCATGGGAGGCGGCGTTAGTTAATGCGCTCTCGGCAGGGGATCGGGTTCTAATGGCCGAGACCGGCCATTTTGCGAGTCTGTGGAAGCAGATAGCCGAGAATCTATCACTGCAGGTGGACTGGATTCCTGGGGACTGGAGGCAGGGGGTGGATCCCCAAGCAGTAGAGGCCCGCCTGATTGAGGATACTGCCCATACGATCAAAGCTGTTTGTGTGGTCCACAACGAGACTTCAACCGGGGTTGCTAGCCGTATTCCTCTAATACGGAAAGCCATTGAAAAGGCTCAGCATCCAGCTTTGTTCATGGTGGACACTATCTCGTCCCTTGGTTCGATCGACTATCGCCACGATGAATGGTGTGTTGATGTGACGGTTGGAGCGTCGCAGAAAGGTTTGATGCTTCCCCCTGGCCTTAGTTTCAATGCTGTAAGTGAAAAAGCTCTTGCCGCTCATCGTCAGGCAAATCTGCCTCGCTCATTCTGGGACTGGAGCTCCGTGCTGACGGCTAATGAGAAAGGGTTTTTCCCATACACACCGGCAACCAATTTACTCTACGGTCTCAGAGAGGCGCTGACGTTGCTCCGTGAGGAGGGCCTATCAGAGGTGTTTGCGCGTCATGCCAGGCATGGTGAGGCCACACGCAGAGCTGTTCGTGCCTGGGGGCTTGAGATTCTTTGTAGCAATCCAGATGAATACAGCGCATCGATTACGGCAGTCCTGATGCCGCCAGGTCAGGATGCCGACAGGCTGCGTGGAACTGCGCTCGACAAGTTTGATTTGTCTCTTGGGGTTGGTTTAGCGAAACTCGGGGGAACGGTCTTCCGTATCGGGCACCTTGGGGACCTTAACGATCTTAGTTTGCTAGGTACACTAGCTGGGGTAGAAATGAGTTTCGGCTTGACTGGGACTTCAGTCAAACGGGCTGGGGTCTCGGCAGCTATGCAATATCTCCAAGACTGTGCTGCCAAGTAAATTGTAAACAAATTCAGCAGTTGAGTTTCTGTTTTGATGAGCTCAAGGTGGATAATTGGGTCTTGATAAGACCTTGTGGGTGGTTGAGGGTTGATCGCCCACTGCCAGTAACAGACAATCCCAAGGGAGCTACCGACCTTGCCACCTGCTACAGGTTGGAGCTGTCTTGAGTGTTGAGAAGCGACTGTAGGGTCTGAGGGGTCTGATATGAGTAATATCGAGAATCGGCATCCTGGAAAATTTAGCTTTCACATGTTGATGATGGTTCTTGCCGGATTCACTGTGTTTGGACCCGAGATGGCTGCGGCCAGACAGAGTGCGGTGTCTGAGGTTACCTTTGCGAAGGATGTACTGCCTATCATGCAGCGTGCTTGCCAGCAATGCCATCGGGCGGGTTCAGTTGCACCGATGTCACTGCTGACCTACGAGGAAGTGCGCCCGTGGGCTCGAGCCATTCGAGATAAGACAGCCCAGCGCGAGATGCCGCCTTGGTTTATTGAGCGCAACGTGGGGGTACGTCGTTTCAAGGAGGATGCCTCGCTTTCAGACGAGGAGATCGCAACGATAGGGCAGTGGGTTGATGCCGGTGCTCCTCGAGGGAACCCCGGCGATGCGCCGGCCCCGATAGAATTGGCAGCGTTGGACGACTGGCGGATTGGTAGCCCCGAGTGGATCGTAGAGCTTCCTGAGGAGCAACTCATAGGGGCTGTCGACGCTGACCGGTGGCTGGATATTTGGGCAGACTCAGGTTTTGCCGAGGATCGATACATCAAGGCGGTCGAAACCAAGCCTTCACCAGGAGGGCATCGGGTTGTTCACCACGTAGCTACGTCCATGCGATGGGAAGACGAAAATGGTGAGGAAGGTGGTGGATTCCTGAATGAATATGCAATGGGTAAAAACGGGGATATTTTTCCTGACGGAACAGGGCGTCTCATAAAGGCTGGCACCCAGATCAGGTTCAATATGCATTACAGCTCAGTGGGTGAGGAAATTGTTGACCGAACCCGAGTGGGTTTCCAACTGTATCCGAAAGGGTATATCCCTGATCGCGTGCTAATTTCTCGCCACGTTGGAGATAGTTTCGATACCCTCGACATTCCGGCTGGTGCTGACAATGTCCGGAGCGACGGTTATTACGTGCTCCCTGAACCGACGCAAGTCACGGGGTTTCAGCCCCACATGCACATTCGTGGCAAGCGGATGTGTGTTGAAGCGATTCATCCGAATGGGACGATTGAAACCCTGAGTTGCACAGGGCACAATTTCGGCTGGCACATCGTTTACAACTATGCAGACGAGGTCGCGCCTCTCTTGCCAGCCGGTACGATCCTGCATGTCATAGGCTGGCACGATAACACAGCATCTAATCGCTATAATCCAGACCCGAAGAATTGGGTCGGTTTCGGGAACAGGTCCATTGATGACATGAGTTTCGCATGGATGAGTTTCTTTCATATGCCAGAAGAGATTTACGAGGAGAAGTTGGTCCGTCGGAAGCGTATGAGCAGCGAGTAGGGGTTATTTGGCCGGTGCCTTACTATTCTGTTGCCTTCTCCCGCTTTTGGGAGAAGGTGGTCTGGTGAACTTTATGACTGTGTCTAGCCAGCTTCGAATTGTCAGTGTTGTTTGTTTGTGTCTGCTTGTGATGACGATGTCGTCTGAAGCAGCAGCCCAGACGTATCACAGCGGACAGAATGTGCAGCCGGTGTTTGAGGGCTGGGAGCAGAACCCAGATGGTAGTTTCAATATGGTGTTTGGATACCTAAACCGAAACTACGAGGAGCAGCTGAATATTCCAGTTGGTCCAAATAATTTCTTTGAACCGGGTGATCCAGATAGAGGGCAGCCTGCGTACTTCTATCCACGGCGGCACCGATTTGTGTGGCGAGTGCGGGTGCCTGCCGATTGGGGAGACAAGGAACTGGTGTGGACAGTTACCGCTAATGGCAGGACTGATCGGGCAGTGGGTTGGCTTGTGCCTGAACAGATCATCGACAACCAGGTCATATCGATGAACCGGAGCGGTGGGGGAACTCAGGAGGTTGTCAACCAGGCCCCGGCTATCACACTGTCAGAGGGTCTGAAGCGGTCGGTGGTGGTTGGAGAGGCACTGATGCTCACTGCGGTGATCGAAGACGATGGTGTGCCGGAGATGCGTCCTGCCAGGAACAGTCGACCTCCTGGTCGACGTAATGCGCTTGGGCTCCGTCTGGCTTGGATTCAATTCCGAGGGCCGGGCACGGTAACGTTCGATCCGTTTACCATGCCGATGGCCGATCACACACCTGGTTGGACGCCACCAGAACTTCCTGGTGACGGAACTATCGTGACCACAGCCCGTTTTAGCGAACCTGGAACCTATGTGCTTCGTGGGATGGCTGATGATGGTTATCTCTTTACCCCGGCTGATGTGACCGTGACTGTCACGCCTTAATGAGGCATGGACAGAGTCCAGAGACAGCTGGCGTTGACGGAGTTCGGCTCAGTGCTTGACTGCTTGGCCGAGTTTCAGGAACTTGCAAGTGATCTTAGTCCGTTAGTCGCTCCGGAGCGATACTGCTGGGGCGGCGTTTCTGTGTGACTTAAAGGGTTCTTTGAGTCATTCTGAATATTGGCGCCATAATTCGATGACGCCTCTGGGCACAACCTTAATCCCCAAGAGAGTCTTCCGTTGTCAGGTCACTACTATCTGGAGGCGAACGCGAGAGACCTCGTCAAGGCTCGTCGAGATGTGGTGACTGAGGAAGAAGTGCATCTCACTGTTGTGATTCCTGCCTTTGAAGAAGTGGCCCGGTTAGAGCCGACACTTCGTCGAGTTCGGGCTTACCTCGATGGACAAACGTTCTCCAGTGAGGTATTGGTCGTTGTTGATGGTGGCAGCGACGGGACTTTAAGTTTAGTGCGGAAGCTAGCGAGTGACTGGAACTCACTCACGGTACTGCACAATGAGTCCAATTTTGGCAAAGGTTTAGCGGTGCGCCGTGGCATGCTGGTTGGCCGTGGACGTTACCTGCTGTTCTCTGATGCTGACCTCTCGACGCCAATTGAGGAGGTGGAGCAGTTGATCGCTGCTTTGGGGAGAGGCTGCGATATAGCCATCGGATCGCGGGCGCTCAGCGGTTCGGACGTGAGACTACGACAGGTTTGGTGGCGTGAAATGATGGGACGGTTCTTCAATGTGCTTGTTCGGGGGGTCGTGCTGCCAGGTATCCGGGATACGCAGTGTGGTTTCAAGTGTTTTCGGCGCGATGTCGCCCGGCGTATTTTCTCGCGCCAGCGGATAGCTCGATTCTGTTTTGATGTTGAAGTGCTCTGGATCGGTAGGAAGCTGGGTTATCGGGTGGTAGAGGTGCCAGTTGTCTGGGTCAATGACCCCTCAAGCCGGGTTCACCCAATACGCGATTCCTTGAGAATGCTTTTTGACTTGGTCCGTTTGCGCTACAACGACTTGCGTGGTCACTATCGTCAGGACGAAGACGTCCAGAAGTGACCCTTAAAATTTCCGGCTGACTTAGGGGTGCTACGTTACTGTCAGAGCTTCAGACTTCTCCGCGTCGCACCACGGCCTAGTGAAGCCTGATACGATGGCAGTTCTATTCAATGACATGGAGGACTCCAATGATTAAAGTCGCCTCGCGGACTATCTTGGTTGGTTTACTGGCACTTGGTGTGGCACCGCTCGCCTTGGCCCAGTTAACTGCATCCGAGCAAGGGCCGATTGTGTATGGGCACCACCATTTAACCGTGACGAACGTTGAGGAGCACAAGCATTTTTGGGTCGATACACTCGGTGGAGAATTGCTGACTCGCGGCAATCTTCAATTGATCAAGTTTCCCAATGTGTTGGTTTTTCTTCGGGAGGCGGAACCAATCAGTGGGACCAAGGGAACCACGGTGAACCACATCGGTTTTGCGGTACCAAGTACTCGGGCGACAGTGGATAGGGTTCGTGCCGCAGGTTATCCGATTGTGACCCGTGAGGAGCTGCCTCCAGCCCTATCTGTGGAGGACGGGTTGGCTTACATTGCGGATCAGGACACTTATATCGCTTTTGCCATGGCGCCAGATGGAGTGAAGGTCGAATTGTTACAGAATCAGGAGGCGACTCCGATGACACTTCATCACATTCACTTTGCTGGTCCGGTTGACGATATGAAATCTTGGTACGTCGACACTTTCAACGCCACGCCTGGCAACAGAGGGTCGTTCGAAGCTGCTGACTTGCCTGGAGTGAACCTGACATATTCACCATCGGCAGTGGAGCCGATTGGAACCCGAGGTGCTGCGCTGGACCACATAGGCTTTGAAGTGGATAACCTCCGGGAGTTTTGTGAGCAACTTGAGGCTAGGGGAATCATCTTTGACCGACCTTACACAGAAATACCATCCTTGAATCTTGGGGTTGCTTTTCTTACCGATCCTTTTGGGACTTATATCGAGTTGACTGAGGGGTTGGATAAGTACTGAGGACTGCGCCAGGGAGAGGCTTCGTATTTTTGAGGCAGGCTGTTTTATGCTGCGGCAGACGATAGACAAGTTTTAGTGGCAGTGACCCAGGATAGGGAGAAAAATAATGCGGGGTCCATTGTTCGGAATATTCGTACTGATGTTGTCAGTGAGTGTGGCATCTGTTCATGGTCAGGAGGGGCAATGGCCAAAGTTTAGGGGGCTTGATGCTGGTGCGATTGCTGATGATCCTCGCTTGCCTGAAGTTTGGAGTGAAACCGAGAATGTCGTATGGCAGGCCGATATCCCTGGGCTGGGCTGGAGTTCACCAGTTGTTTGGGATGATCACATCTTCGTGACCACTGCGATCAGTGCAGGTGAGGAGCGATCTCCTCAGCCAGGGCTTTATGACCCAGGCGCTGATCACGGGGCCACACGGTCGAATGCCTCGCACCGCTGGCTTGTTTATGACTTGGATTTTGCAACAGGTGCAGTACGGTGGGTGCGGGAACTTGGATCGACTGTCCCTGCGATCGAACGGCATATCAAGAATAGCTTCGCTTCGGAGACACCGGTCACTGACGGTGAGCGACTTTACGTTTACTTCGGAGCGATTGGACTCGTGGGCGCACTGGAACTAAATGGTGATGTGGCTTGGACTCGACAACTAGGGGTCTTTAATGGGCGTCAGCGTTTTGGAACTGCTGCCTCACCAGCCCTCCATGAGGATCGACTCTATATCGTCAACGACAATACGACACGATCGTTCTTGGTCGCTTTGGATGCGTCGAGTGGTGAGGAAGTCTGGCGGGTCGGTCGAGACGAGGTTGAGAATTGGTCCAGCCCGTTTGTTTGGGAGAATGACTTGCGGACAGAGATCGTTACCGCGGGTCTTCGTCAAATCCGCTCGTACAACCTTGATGGGACATTGTTGTGGGAGCTTTCTGGAATGACCGTCAATGTTGTTCCAACGCCATTTGCTCAAGACGGGTTGGTTTACATCAGCTCCGGATACCCCGGGGGAATGCCGCGGCCAGTGTACGCTATCCGACCAGGGGCTTCTGGGGATATTTCATTGCGGCCGGGTCAGAATGGAAACGACTACGTGGTTTGGTACCAACCACGCCTTGGCACTTACAACACGTCTGCCCTGGTCTACGATGGTGCTTACTACACCCTACTCGACCGGGGGTTTCTGCTGAGTCACGATGCCAGGACTGGTCGTGAGATTTACGGACGGACCCGGGTCAAACCTGGTTCTGGGTTTACCGCCTCCCCTTGGGCATACAATGATCGAATCTTCCTGCTTGGAGAAGATGGTGACACCTTTGTCGTCAGGGCCGGATCGGAGTTTGAATTAATCCGCACCAATTCGCTGAACGAGATGGCTTTGGCGACCCCGGCGGTGGTCCGAGGTAGTTTGATTCTTCGAACACAATCAAAACTCTATCGCATCAGCAATGATGCTAGCCGATAGACTTGGTAACCCATGTTTTCAAGTCCCCCGAAGACCAGGTGGAGACTGGGCAGGTTGCCAAGATAAGGGATAGAGTTTGGCAATATCATCGAGGCAAGCCGGCTGAGGGCCTTGTGCCTCCTTGCATGAGACTCGGGTTACTGTTTGAGTTCAAGCCCGCGCTTGACACAGAAGGCGTAATTGCTTGCAATGCGGTGAACTACAACGGTGCGACCGATTGACTGCATCAGGTCATGCCACAACTAGGGAGATATGAAAAAGATGATGAAATGGAAACTTCTGACCCTTGTTAGCTGCATGTTTGGGATACTGGGAACAGGGTGGGGATTGTCTGCGCGGCAAGCTGAGTCACGGGTCTTCGAGTTGCGTGTTTATAAGACCGTAGCCGGCAAGCGAGCAGAACTCTCAGACCGGTTCCGCGATCATACAGCGGCGATGTTTGAACAGGCCGGTATGGAGAATGTGGGTTATTGGACGGCCGCGACAGGCGATGACACAGACGATACATTTGTTTATATGCTGGGATATCCTTCGCTCGAAGCTCGCGACGAAATGTGGGGAACGCTAGGTGAGAACCCTGACTTTCAGCGGATTATTGTCTCAGCTGAGCGTTCAGAAGACCGGAAACTGGTAGACACGATTGAAGCAAGAATGCTCGTTCCGACCGAGTTCTCTAAGATTAGATAGGTGCCCGTGCGGTGGATTTAACACACCACGGAAAGATGGTGACCAACATGACGGAAATTTGCTGCAGAGAACGGCGTGTTTTGGTCACGCTGTTGTGTGCATTGAGTATGGTTGTAAGCATAGAGGCTCAGCACGGAACAAACGGTGAGTGGCGGGTACACGGTGGAGATAGTGGCTTCACTCGTTATGCGGCCATCGATCAGATTAATGCCGATACTGTGCAGGGCCTTGAGATCATCTGGCGGCGACCGGCTGTGGATGCAAGCCTTCATGCGCGGTGGCCCAACCTGCGATACTCGAACAACCTAAGGTCCACTCCGGTGATGGTTGATGGAGTACTTTATGCGTCCAATGGTATCGGTCTAGTCGAGGCATTCGATCCGTCGACGGGTGAGACGCTGTGGGTTCAGGATCTGTCGTTGCTGGCTGACGACGAAACCCCTCGTGGTGCTGCTAATCGCGGCGTCGGATTCTGGGAGAATGAAGATGGTGAGGGTCGTCGTATTCTTTCAGTGCGCCCTCCGTATCTTTTGGCGACTGACCTCGAAACCGGACAGCCAGTGACCGAGTTTGGCGACTCAGGTAGAGTCGATCTGCGTATCTTTGAAGACACTGCCGATCTCGTCGATTTCAACTATAGTTCCCCGCCGTTGGTGGTCCGAGACGTGGTGGTTGTCGGTCAGGCGATGGAGGACCATCCGCGAACCAAAGAAAACAGGCCTGGTTATGTTCGGGCCTATGATGTTCAAACCGGCGCTTTGCGATGGACCTGGAACCCCATTCCTCAGGCAGGCGAACCAGGCGTCGAAACATGGCTTGATAATTCCTGGGAGTACTCTGGGATGGGAAACGTCTGGACAATGATGAGTGCCGATGAGGAACTTGGGCTTGTCTATCTACCAACCGGGGCACCCAGCAATGATATGTATGGCGGACATCGTCCAGGTGACAACTTGTATGCGAACAGTCTAGTTTGTTTACGGGCTGATACCGGAGAGATGGTCTGGTACTTCCAGACGGTCCATCACGATTTGTGGGACTACGACAATAACGTGGCCCCGATCTTGATGGATATCACAGTTGACGGTCGTGAGATAAAGGCTGTGGTACAGCTGACGAAACAGGCTATCGCTTACACGTTCGATAGGGTGACTGGGGAGCCGGTCTGGCCTATTGTGGAGCGTCCAGTGCCAGGTTCAGATACCCCGGGAGAGTGGATCTCTCCGACTCAGCCATTTCCGACCAAACCTGCGCCCTTTGATGTGCACGGTATCTCGGTAGACACGTTAATAGATTTCACACCAGAACTGAGATCGGAGGCTCTCGAGATTGTAGAGCCGTTTGTCTTAGGTGAGATTTTTACCCCGCCTTCGATTCGAGGTGATGGAGATGGTGATCGAAAGGGGACATTGCAGTTGCCTGGGTCTGTGGGTGGAGCTGAGTGGGGCGGTGCCGGGTTTGATCCGGTGACAGGCATGCTTTACGTGCCTTCGGTAACCGGTACGTTTGCGGCCGACCTAACACCCGGAAATCCAGATAGGATGAACGTTCGCTATACTCGTGGAACTCGGGCATTTCCCGAAGGCCCACGCGGGCTTCCGCTGCTCAAGCCCCCTTACGGTCGGATCACCGCCATTGACATGAATACTGGTGAGCATATGTGGATGGTACCTAATGGCGATGGGCCGCGAGAGCATCCAGACATTGCCCATTTAGATGTGCCTCCACTGGGGCAGCCTGGCCGAGCAATGACCCTTTTAACCCAAAGCTTACTTTTCGTCAGTGAAGGTGACCCCATTATGGTTAGAACGCCGCCAGGAGCTGGGCCTGATGCGGGTAAAGGTTTCCGTGCTTTTGACAAGGAGACCGGAGACGTGGTCTGGGAGACCTCGTTTGAGGCAGGTAACGTAGGTTCTCCAATCACCTATATACATGAAGGCAAGCAATATATCGTGTTGCCGATTGGGTCATTGGATCATGCCGGGGAGTGGGTGGCACTGGCGTTGCCCTAGCCTTGCGGTGGAATAGGGTTGCTAATGTATTGACGCCTATCCAGCCAGAGGGATGACGATATGACTGCGAAGTTGACTAGGCGTGAATTTGGGATGTCCTCTGTTGCATTGCTTGGTAGCTATATGAGGCCCCAGATTCTTGAGACTGAAGCCTCCCAATTGGTCGACCTGCTTTACGTTGACCTGCATGTTGATACGCCGGGTAGACTTCTTAACGAGGGGCTCAATTTATCGGAGAGCCTACCCTATACACACGTCGATATCCCCAAGATGCGGCAGGGCGGCCTCACTGGAGGATTCTTTGCTGTTTCAACTCCTGCACGCAGCCAGACGCCGTTATCTGCTGTCAAGAATGCTTTGCGCATCACTGACGTGATCGTAGAAGAAGTCGCACGCCATCCGAATGATCTGTTCTTGGCTTCCACATCTGGAGATGTGCGTCGAGCATCTCGGGAGGACAGGGTCGCTATCCTGATTGGGATCGAGGGTGGACATATGATCGATTCCAGTCTGGAAGTGTTGCGTCAGTTCTACCGGTTGGGTGCTCGCTATATGGGGTTGACTCACAGCGGTAACACCCCTTGGGTCGGGTCGGCTGAATATGACGACGGTCCAGATGGCCTGACTGACTTTGGCCGGAAGGTGGTGCGGGAGATGAATCGGCTTGGCATGATGGTTGATTTGTCGCACGCTTCAGACCGGGCCTTCTTTGACGCTATTGACGCATCTAACGTCCCGATTCTTAATACCCATGCCGCGTGCCGATCGGTGTCGAACCATCCGAGAAATCTCAGCGATGACATGCTTAAGGCTCTTGCTCAGAATGGCGGTGTACTCGGTGTGGCCTACTATGCGGGCATGCTCGACGACAAGTTCCGAAACCGTATGTCAGAGTTGAGAGAGATCAATAGGCAAAAAGGTGCCGTGCGAAGGGCATTCGCCGAAGACAAACGGAGGTTGTCTGAGGAGCTTTGGAAGCTCGAGGTGGCTGGAGTTGAGTTGATTGGACAGGTCCCGCTGAGTCGTTTGGTGGATCATATTGAGCACGCCGCGACAGCCGCTGGCATCGATCACGTTGGTGTGGGTTGTGATTACGATAGCGTGGGTCTCAGAGTGCCTGAAGGCTTGGAGCACATCGGGAAAACCCCGAACCTTGTTGCTGCCCTGCGAGCCAGAGGATTTTCAGATGAAGATGTTGGGAAAGTGATGGGAGGCAACGTTCTGAGGGTGATGCGGCAGGCTGAAGGGGCTGCCGAATAGCTGGGGAATATAGGTGAGTCCGAGCGTTTCCTGTGTTTAGAAGGTGCAATCGAGTAGGCTAGGCTAGGTTTACGAAGTAGTTGTCTCAATGTGGAGACTGTAGGTGTCTAGGATGCGAACCTTATTGGGGCTTATACTTTTGTTGCCTGTGGCGACCTCGGGCCAGTCTGTTGAGCCCCGTCGTACGGCCTGGGGAGTGCCGGATTTCAGCGGGTATTGGGAATATCGCTCCACTACACCGCTGCAGCGTCCTCGGTCACTTGCGAGTAAGCCAGTATTGGGACCTGGAGAAATTGGGGCATATCTCGTCCAACGACATGCTTCTATTGGCCGCGAGCGAGACCTGCAGTTGAACGCGGATTGGTGGGAACCTGGGGAACTAACAGATGGTCGGACCTCGTTGGTAGTTGACCCGTCAACCGGTAGGCTCCCGCGGATGACGACAGCTGCTCAACGTCGCCAGCAGGTCCTCGGAATTGCCTCTCGCCTGCGGCAAGCTGACGGACCTGAGGATCGGGAGCGTTACGAACGGTGCATCATGGGGCGTACGGTGCCCTTGCTGGCTGTGGCTCCAAACCGTCTTGCCCAGATATTTCAGACACCAGATTACGTTGCTATCCTTCACGAGCAGAACTCAGATGTTCGCTTGATTCCATTGACTGGTGGACGTAAATTGGCTGACTCTGTTCGTCAGTGGCAGGGGCGTTCACGGGGTTACTGGGAGGGCGAGACCCTTGTGGTGGAAACCAGAAACTTCAATGGAGCTTGGACGCTTCAAGGGAGTGGTCCCAATATGCGAGTCATCGAACGATTTCGTGTGGGCGATGCGAATACTCTAGAGTACGAATTCACCATGGATGATGCCGAATCGTTTGCAGGGCCATGGACTGTCGCCTTTCCGATCAGGCGTGCGGTTGGCCCTGTTTACGAAAATGCCTGTCATGAAGGCAACTACAGTATGCCCTTGATTCTTAGAGGGGCTCGAGCTGAAGAGCGTCGTAAGGAGACCCGCTAGGCGACGGCGTGAGCGGAATGGAACAGTTGAAGGCTCAACGATCACCTATAATCGACATTCTTGAACTTGTGGGTTCCAAAAGTAAGTTTCTGTAAGGGGGACACAGCCGTTTTTTTGCAGTTTGTCGTGGTCATCTGGAATGGTAGGAAAAGCAGACGGATGGTTGGGTTTCTCTTGATCCTTGCAACGCGGTGCTTCGGCCCGCCACAAACCTTCGGAGCATGTTGACCATGTTGAGCATGTGGGAACAAAACTACTCACCTGTAGCAGATAGCCTTGGTTGGTCCACTCTGATAGCGGCCATACCTTTAGTTATTCTCTTTTATATGTTGGGGGTTAAGCGTAAGCCTAGCTGGATTGCTGGGCTTACTGCACTTGGGGTGGCCTTGGTCTTGGCGGTTGTTCTGTTTGAGATGCCGATTCAGTTGGCCGCTCCCTCAATGGTCTACGGAGCAGCCTTTGGCTTGTTTCCGATTGGATGGATTGTTATCGCCTCCTTGATCCTTTATCGCGTCACGTTGGAGACCGGTAAGTTTGAGATCATCAAAGATTCGATTGGGTCGCTTAGTGACGACCGCCGACTACAGGCGGTGCTGATCGGCTTTGCGTTTGGGGCTTTCATAGAAGGGGCGGCTGGATTTGGTACACCTGTAGCTGTTGCAGCTGCGATGCTGACCGGTCTTGGATTCTCTCCTTTCTACGCGGCGTTTATTTGTTTAGTGGCCAACACAGCGCCAGTGGCGTTCGGTTCACTGGGAATTCCTGTGGTGACGCTGGCTGGGACCACAGGGCTGCCGATGGATGCCCTTAGTTCCATGACAGGGCGTTTATGTGCCCTGATAGCTATCATCATTCCAGCGTACATGGTTGTGATTATGTCGGGTTTCAGTCGCGCTCTTGAGGTGCTGCCACAGGTTGCCGCTTGTTCGGTCACATTTGCTGTGGTTTTGTTTGCGGTGACAAATACCATGGGGCCAGAACTGGCTGTCATTTTGGCTTCGATTGCGGCTCTGGTGGCGATGGTATTAGCTATGAAGGCTTGGAAACCGGCAAACGTTTTTCGTCTTGAAGGGGATGTCAAAGTTACTAAAGAACGCCGCGCCCATGCCACTGGCGATATTGTTTCTGCTTGGAGCCCGTATATTCTACTTGTCGCTTTTGTGCTTGTCTGGCGTTTCCCTCCAGTCCAGGCTGCCTTGAATACGTTGAGTCTTGCGATTGAAGTGCCTGGTCTTCATAACCTGATTACCAGAGTGCCACCACTGACTCCCGAGCCGTCACCTTACCCGGCTGTGTATGGTTTTCCGTGGCTGTCGGCGGCTGGAACTTCCTGTTTCTTGTCCGCATTCGCAGCTTCTCTCCTGCTTGGCATGTCGCCAAGGAAGTTTTTCGACATTGTGGCGGCGGTGTTGAAGCAGCTGTCAAAGCCTTTGCTGACCATCGCCTCAGTGTTGGCACTGGCGTTTTTGATGAATTATGCCGGTATGACCTCGACGTTGGGGCTAGCCTTTGCAGAAACCGGTGTGGTATTTCCTTTCTTTAGTGCAATGCTGGGCTGGACCGGTGTTTTTCTGACCGGAAGCGATACCTCTTCGAATGCGCTGTTTGGGACGCTCCAGGTTGTCACTGCCAATGCCCTTGGCCTTAACCCAGTCCTGACGGCCTCTACGAATGCCGCCACTGGAGTGATGGGTAAGATGATCTCGCTTCAAAGTATCGCTGTTGCGGTTGCGGCGACCGGTATGGCATCGTCAGAAGAAGGTCGCCTGTTCCGAATAACACTTCGACATAGCATCATTCTGGCAGTCTCTATGGCGATAGTGACGATGATCTTCGCCTATGTTTTGCCACAATTTGTGCCTCAGATCTGATTCTCTTGCCTTGGAGCGTTCGGGACTATCGAACAAGGTGACCAGGCTGAGGGCAATCGCCCTTAGGCTGGTTCCCTTTAGGGGTGGGTATGTGGCTTTGCTACGAGGTTAAAGAACGAGAACAGGTGTTCGACAACCTCCGGGTCCCGAGAGATAAAAAGTGAGTGGTCTCCACCGGGTATTTCAATATAGAGATGTTGCATCCCCAGTTCTTGCATTCTCTTGACTGAACTACGAGCGCCTGCTACAGGTACTGTTTGATCATCGGTTCCTTGGATCACGAGGAACGGAATGTGGCGGATCGCTTGGGCATCCACGTAGTCTGCGGTGAGGCTGCCTCCGGCGACCGCTGCTAAACCTGCCCAGGTATCTGGATATCGGCTTGCAAGATAATAGGTGCCTGCTCCTCCCATGGAGTGGCCCCAAAGATAGATCCGGTGCTCATCGATGTTGAGTTCGTCGGTGACCATCCGCAAGACATTCATGACGTCCTGCTCTGCCAGCTGATCTTGTGTCGAGTTGCCACGATAACCGTAGCCTCCACGCCGGGTGTAGCCAAGAGGTGTAACCACCACGTATTCATGTTGCTCGGCTAAATCGAGAAAGCCGGCATAGTTCATAAGCCAGTCATATTGGCGTCCGGCTCCATGAAGGGAGACCATCAATGGAATCGGCTTAGCGGGGTCGTAGCTGGTTGGAATAAACAGGCCGTAAGGGAGCGTTTCGCCGGTGTCATCCATTACATATGAGCGATGCTGGACGCGGGGATCGTTGACAGCATATTCGTTGTCTCGAGCTTCCCGTTGTGCAAAAAGTTCTGAGGTAGCCCCACCCATTATTAAGGCTAGCGTGAGCAAAGTTGTTCCGGACCAGCTAATAAGTTGCATAGGTTTCATAAAGGTTCCCGGTGATAGGTATGCCACTCCGGTGGCGTGCTTGATACGCCCTTCGGGTTTACTGAGGAAGTGCAAATGAGAAAATTGCGTTACCGGCTGCAATAGCGACAAATTGTCTCCCATTGACCGCGTATGTCATTGGTCCAGCGTGGACCCGGCCGCCGATATTTTTGTACCAGAGTTCCTCACCAGTAAACGCATCTAAGGCGAAAAAAGACCCGTCTGCGGTGCCACCAAAAACGAGATCTCCTGCTGTTGAAAGCAAACCCGATGTTGAACGGGGATCAACTGGAAACTCCCAACGCCTGGCGCCGGTTTGGGGTGAGATAGCGCGGACAGCTCTATGATAACTTTCTACTGGTTCTGGTGACAGTCCACCACCTGCGCGAAAGCTGTCGCCCTCCTCGTAAGCGGTTTTGCGGAGGAAATAGCGGGTTTCGGCGTCATAGGCCATCACATACAGGAGATCCGTGCGAGGGCTGTAGCTTGGTGACCACCAGTTTGATCCGCCCGTGATAGCTGGAGAGACGACCGTGCCTTCCGGAGTGGGCTCCATGTTGGGAATGAGCACAGGTCGTCCATCGTCGTCTAGACGCTCGGCCCAAGTTTGTTTAGCGTAGGGCGTGCCTAATAGGAATTCCCCTGTCTCTCTGTCCAGCACATAGAAGAAGGCATTGCGGTTAGGGAAGAGCATCAGTTTCCGTTGCTCTCCCTCGAACGTCGTGTCCGCAAGGATAGGAATTTGTGTTGAGTCCCAATCATGGATGTCGTGTGGCGTGAACTGGAAATACCATTTGAGTTCTCCGGTATCGGCGTCGAGAGCGACAACCGAATCGGAGTAAAGGTTATCTCCCTCTCTCACCGTTCCGTCATAGTCAGGTCCTGGATTGCCGGTCCCCCAGTAGACGAGATTTAATTCAGGGTCATAGGAGCCAGTCATCCAAGTTGCTGCTCCGCCTGTACGCCATGAATCACCAGACCAAGTGCGATTGTCTGGATTGTCTGGTCCAGGGGTCGTGTTGAACCGCCATGTCCGGGTCCCGGTCTCCAGATCGTAGGCATCGATCAGGCCACGAATACCATATTCGCCACCGGCGATGCCGGTGAAGATCTTGTCGCCTACGATGAGTGGAGCAGCGGTCTTACTGTAACCAGAAGAGGCTTCCGCGACTTGGATCTGCCAGAGAACACTGCCGGTTTTAGCGTCGAGTGCCACCAAATGTGCATCGAGGGTGCTCATAATTATACGGTCGCCCTGAACGGCGACACCGCGGTTGTTTCTTCCGCAGCAGAAAACCATGTCGTCTGGCAATTCGTGCTGATAGCGCCAGTAGGTTCGTCCTGTGGCGGCGTCAACCGCGATCACAGTACTTGGCGATTCGGTTATGTACATAACACCATCGACCACAAGTGGTGTGGTTTCGGCTCGATCGAGTACTCGAAGTTGGTAGACCCATTGGATTTCAAGGTCGCCAACGGTCTGGCCTTGAATCTGGTCAAGACGACTATATCGTTGGCTCTTGTAGCTGCCAGAGTACATGAGCCAGTTCTGAGGTTCATCTTCAGCATTGAGGAGACGTTCAGGTGTCACTTCATTGAACGGCAAAGCGGTGTTGTCGGTGGTCTGACTTTGGGTATGCAGAGGGCTCAGAATTAACCCGACCGTGAACACTGTTGTGAGTATGAACAGGCGGTGGCATAACATCATCGCTACTCTCCCTCGGCAATGTGCCTGAAAAGAACTGGACGACTTCAGTTCTGCTTACAATTGTAGCGGGTTCTATTTAACACACTGTAGCACACCACCAGAAGCCTAACAGTGGTGTGTCGTCTGTCTGCTCCCATGTGTTGGTGTTTTGGGCCAGGTGGTGTGGTCTGGAATGGTCATCTTAGGTGATTGAGGATATCGAGGAGTCCTAGGTGTAGATTTTGTTGGTCCTTGGACTCCAGATGGATCCTGGTTATGCGTTGGCGGTTGTAGAGTCGCTCAGTTAGGAAGTCGGGTTCTTAGGCGCAGCCAATCTTTTATCTAGCCGGAAGGCAGCAACTGCTACCGGTTTAGCTTGGCCATTTAATTGATCCACCATGCGGCGGATTAAAGCTGGCCATTCTGATTGTGTGATCCAGCGTTTGGCATTTATACGACGGCTTCTGATGGGGCGCTGAGTGAGTAGGTTGGCCCATTCTGGACGTTGGCGACCGTTGTGATCGATAGCCACAGCATTGAACGTTGGCCCGTTTTTATAAAGAGCTAGAAGTCCAAAGCCTTCTTCTGGGCCACTGAGGTGCAAGAAGGCGACGCGGCCTGTTCGCGCGTCGTCGAGATGTTCAAGGATGCCCTCTACCAGAGGGTGTCCAGAACTGAAAAAATCGATGCTTTCGTCCTGGACAGCCTCTTCGCGGTCGAATGTACCTAGAAAGCTGGATCCGGCCGGTACGCCAGGTAGGCTATCCACCCGAGCCCTGCTTCCCAACTCGATCGAATAACGTTGGCCCCCTTGATGTTCTTCGACATCAAGGTTAAGGTCCTCCGCCGAGGCCAAGACAACTTCTTGAATTAACTCCTCCAAGTCATCAGGCAGCCGAGAGAGTATCGATTCGGCCATCTCAGATCGATAGGGGTGACGGTGTAACTCGTGTAGGGCGGCGTCATTCATCTTGTCGCCTCTTTGTTGTGCCTCCATTGCGATTGTGGTCAGGATGGATGAATTTACGGATCGGGTATCGGAGAGCACCATCTCTTCGATGGCAGGTTGAACGTGGTCCAGACGGCGCTCCATTCCACCCAGTGGCTTCTGAAAAAGACCAAGGGATTCGTATAACCTGGCGATTGCTGCTCCGAATCTTGAGGACGGCCGGAAATACACAATTTCAACTGGGACGCGTCTGCCTATACGATCAAGCCTCCCTATTCGTTGTTCGACCGTCGTTGGATTCCATGGCAGATCGAAGAGCACCAATCTCGTGCAGAACTCAAAATTACGTCCCTCTCCGCCGCATTCAGTTGAAACTAAGATCGATGGTCCATCCTGGACCCTGAACTGGGCCACCTCAATGTCACGCTGTGCCGGAGATAGGTCCTCATGAAATAGGCCAACTCGTAATTGTGCCTGCTGACGCATTTTGGTTTTGATGAGCTCGAGCGTTTCTCGGTGCGCAGCGAAGATTAGTGTCTTTTGTCCCGCTTGTTTCCATTTGGGCCCCATTCTGCACAGCCATGCAAGACGAGGGTCAGAATTGTCAGTTGCTACAGCCAATTGCTTGAGTTCTTGGTCCTTAGTGTCCAGTATTCCAATGAGTGCAGACCCTGATTCCAGAGCTCGGCGAAGTCGTCTCAGTTTTGCCTTGCGCCTAACCGCGCTGCGGGCGGGTTGTCGGTGAAGTTGGATCTCGAGGTCTGACTGAGCGGACCAGTCTCTGTCTTCGGAGAGGTCAACCGGGACTGGCACTCGTGGCGGGAGATCTTTAATGGCCTCTCGACGTGCCGAACTTGTACACGG
>DEAE01000004.1:0-33270 GCA_002347025.1 Acidobacteria bacterium UBA2990 | reverse complement strand
CGCCGAACTTGTACACGGTGGTAGTGGTTCGGTTCCCTCTATTCGATCAGGGATTGGCACATTTGAAAATTCTTCCGGTCGTAGCAGTTCTAGCAATCGGAAGAAGCCGAATGCGTCTTCCTCAAGGGGGGTGGCGCTCAGGAGTACCACATGTCGTTTTAGTTGGGTAATAGGTTGGATTGCTCGATACGCACGATTGCCAGGATGGCCGAGCTGGCGTTTTAGATGATGGGCCTCATCGACAATAAGAAGATCGATACCTGCTTCAACTGCCTGCGTGGTTAATCGAGAATGATCGACGAGAAAGTCCAGACCGACGACTACTTGCTGATAGGCATGAAATGGATTGAATCCTGGTCCGTATTCTTTTTCCACATCGAGCATTCTCTTCTCGTCAAGTAGGACAAACACTTGGTGATACTTGCGCCATAATTCACCCAGCCACTGCACCGTCAGTGTATCCGGAGCGATGATTAGAACTCGGGCGGCCTGTCCGGTACGTAGCAAGTGGTTGAGGATTAAGCAGGCTTCCACGGTTTTCCCTAAACCAACCTCGTCGGCAAGTAGCCACCGCGTCGGGGCACTTTTTGTTGCCGATTCTGCCGCATAGAGCTGGTGTGGGAACAGGCGGACCCGGCCACCGAGAAACGAACCTAGTCCGTCTGCCTCCCGCAGGGCTGCTAGGTGCAGGGCGTCGAGGCGGAGTGAGAAGGATTCGAATGGGTCGATATCCCCGAGTTCAAGTCGTTCTGTCAAGGACTCACCGATCTTTGCAGGCCATAGGTCAGCTGTAGTGACTACTCGCCCGTCAGTCAAGGTTGCTAGATCTGGTCCACTGTCTTCTGCTATGACTACCCGCTCGAGGCTGGATAGGATTACTGCCGGTGTTCCAGCTAGAAATCTTAGTGGCGAAATGGCGTCCGAGTCGGCGGCTAGTCTTAGTACAGTGTCGGTATCAGGAAAATGAACGACGAGTGTGCGCTGTTCTACCGCCGTAATAAGGCCTGGGCCAAGCTCAGGGTTAAAGCGGTGGATCAGTCGGTTCCCAGGGGTCCAGGTCATATAGGTTTTAGCTGCCAGGCAGAATGATGTGGGTTAGTGCTCCCCATGTGTCTGGGTCAAGAGCTACAAGGGTAGCTAGGTATAGCTCTACCTCGATTTCGTCGAATTGTTCACGAAGGGACTGAACGGCCGGTTTGAGAGTGGAGGTATCCATTGGTTGCAACTTGTATTCCGTGGTGACTAGGCCATTATCGTGCGGGATCCGCAGTTGGTCGAGGAAACTCCCCAAGAGGTTCTGACGATATTTTAGATGAAGTGCCAATAGTAGCGAGGATGCAAGTTCATGATCGGGTCTGACCCGGCTAGTCAGGTAGTAAACCTGCTTGTCGGTTGGAAGTTTTAGAATTCCAGCCCGGCGAAAATTGAGAGTCGAGGAAATTGCATGTATGGCTTGGGCGCGAGTCTCTGGGTCGCTGTCCATCGCTGCCTTGGCTGCCAATTCACGAGTTGGTAGGTCAAGTGCTATCCAGAGCCGTGTTGGCGTTAAAGTATCTTGAGAGAAGGAATCAAGTAACGGCATTGTTTATTTCGATGGGAGAGGGCATCCTATTTTTTAATCGCTAAGCGGTAGTGTGGCAGTTGTGAAGGAGATCTTTTCGGAAAGACGAATAGGTTGCTTGTATCGTGTGCCAAAGATGGGGTGATGATGAAAGACACTGTAAATACCTTCCCAGCTAAGTTCACTACGAAGTATCGCAAAGACTATCGGCCACCGACGCACCTGGTTGACACGTTTGAGCTCGATTTTGATCTTTCTGACGAGCACACTTGCGTACGGTCTCGAATGGCCCTTCATTCTAACCCCAAGCACGAAAACCACACCGGCGAACTCATCTTAGATGGAGTGGACTTAAAACTTGTCCGAGTCGTGATTGACGGGAGAGAGTTGCGGAAGGACGAGTATGTGGTCGACGAAGAGACCCTAACATTGACTGGATTGCCCTCCACGTTCGTTCTGGAGACAGAGGTGTTGGTTGAACCTCAAGCAAATACTTGCTTTGAGGGACTGTATCGATCAGGACTGATGTTTCTCACTCAGTGTGAGGCTGAAGGTTTTAGGAGGATTACCTATTTCTTAGATCGCCCGGACGTGATGGCGCGATATATCACGACCGTGAGAGCTGATCGAAGCCGCTATCCAATCTTGCTGTCTAACGGGAATCTAATTGATTCAGGCGACGACGGAGGGGGACGGCATTGGGCGAAGTGGGAAGATCCGTTCAGAAAGCCTAGCTATCTTTTTGCTCTAGTTGCCGGAGATCTTCATTGCTTCTCAGATAGCTTTACAACGATGTCTGGGCGGAAGATTGAGCTCAGGGTCTATGTCGAGCATCACCATGCCGATAAGTGTGCCCATGCCATGGCTAGTCTTATAAGGGCTATGCGGTGGGATGAAGAAACATTTGGGCTTGAATATGACCTCGACCTCTACATGATCGTTGCAACCGATGATTTCAATATGGGGGCGATGGAGAATAAGGGCCTAAACGTCTTTAATTCAAAATTTGTATTGGCTCGGCCAGAGACAGCCACTGATTCGGATTACGAGCGGATCGAAGGAGTCATTGGTCACGAATATTTTCATAACTGGACAGGCAACCGCGTGACTTGTCGGGATTGGTTCCAGCTGACTCTGAAAGAAGGGCTGACAGTCTTCCGTGATCAGTTATTTACGGCGGCGATGACCTCTGCTGCAGTTAAGAGGATCGACGACGTGGCGGAGCTCCGAACGCGGCAGTTCCCTGAGGATGCGGGGCCGATGTCTCATCCCATCCGTCCTGATGCCTACCAGGAGATGAATAACTTTTACACAGCTACGGTTTATGAGAAGGGCGCTGAGGTTATTAGGATGTACCAGACTCTGTTTGGAATAGATGGATTTCGCAGGGGGATTGACCTCTATTTTGAGAAATATGATGGGCAGGCTGTGACTTGCGATGATTTTAGGTTGGCGATGGCTGAAGCAAATGGGCGCGATCTAACTCAGTTTGAACGATGGTATCTGGTGCCCGGTACGCCAGTGGTGCAAGTCTCAGACGAATATGATGCTGAGTCACAGCGTCGAACTTTTAAGTTTACCCAAATGGTTCCGGCGAGGCTTAAATCAGGTGAAGCTTTACCGCTGCATATACCAGTTGCATTCGGTTTGATAGGTCCTGATGGAGTAGATCGACCATTACGTCTTGTGGGAGAGGAGCAGCCAGGAGCGACTACCCGTGTCCTTGAGTTAACTGAGGTATCTCAGGACTTTGTCTTTGAGGATGTGCCGCCGGACAGTGTGCCCAGCTATCTTCGTGGGTTTTCGGCTCCGGTTGAATTGCATTGTAAGCGGTCACATGCTGCCCATGCTTTCGCTATGAGGCACGAGTCGGATGCATTCAACCGGTGGGAAGCTGGACAACAATTTGCGGCTGAATTACTTGAGAACATGATCGTAGCCGTAACACGTTCTGAGAAACCGGTGCTCGAGCCCATGTTTGTCGAGGCCTGGGGAGCTCTGCTAACCGAGGAGGGTTCGGATCGGTCGTTGATGAGTTTGATGCTCACGCTTCCTAGCGAGTCTTATTTGGCAGAGCGTTGTGATGTTGTGGACCCTGGAGCTATTCATAAAGCACGATTGGCCGCTGTCTGCCAGCTGGCCGAGGTCCATGCAGATGGTCTTAGTTGGCTCTACCAGCAAAACCACACGGGTGCGTGTTATGCAGCAGACCGGGAGAGTATAGGACGGCGGAGAGTCGCGAATACTTGTCTCCGATATCTTTCCGCCCAGGGTGACATTGCTACTTGTGTCGACCATCTACGTCAATCTGACAATATGACCGATTCTATTGCCGCTCTCGGTTGTCTCTGCGATCATGATGGAGTCGAGCGGGAAGCTGCACTGGCTGCCTTCCATGAACGTTGGTGTGGTGAGCCCCTTGTGATTGATAAGTGGTTCAGCTTGCAGGCTGCTAGCGACCTTCCAGACACGGTTGAACGGCTTATGAAGCTATCAAAACATGAGGATTTTGTTTTGAAGAACCCTAACCGTGCTCGATCGTTGTTCGGTGCATTTGGTTCCTTGAACCATGCGCACTTCCACCGCCAGGACGGGGCCGGCTACAGGTTCCTCACCGACCATCTGCTGGAGATCGACCTACTCAACCCCCAGGTGGCTTCACGTCTATTCGACCCGATGCTTAAGTGGCGGCGTTTAGAACGAGACCGAGGAAAACGTATGCGGATCGAGTTGGAGAGAATGGCGGCGACTGAAGGCTTATCCAGAGGACTGCGCGAGAAGGTGGATAAGGCTCTATCAAATTAGTTGGTCTGGGGAGGTTGTGTCGTATCTAAAAAGTTTCACAGGTGCCTTTTACAGACACATAATGACCTCGTCGACACCGCGGAGAAGCTGGTAGACCTCGAGGACGTGGTCTGCATCACGAGCGCTGAAAGTCAGTCCTAAGGAAAGATAGTTTCCTTTTTGGCTCGGCCTTGGGGCAGTCATCGGTGCCGACAGTGATATTCCTGCGGCTTCCAATTCGGCTACTACGCGAGTGGTAGCTGTAGGTAAATTCCGTAGGATTATACGAAGTCGGTAATTCGTAGGAAACTCATGGTTTTGTTCTAGGAGAGCCCGAATTTGTTCGGTTTCAGTGTTGTTCATTCAACTAGCAGATGCCTGGGCTAAAATCGGTGACGTCGGCCTGGCATATCGTTCGCGTCGGTTGTGATCTTACACGAGTCTGGTGCTTGGTAGGTGATAGGGCTGTCCTCGATGAGAGTGGTGTCAATGACAAGGTTGCCGCTCTATTGTTCAGCTTGGACTGAATTTCGCAATGAATCGGTAACGTGCCCTTGCTCTATGAAGGAGCGGGTTGGCAGGGAGGTTGTGATGAAAGCATCTCAGCTCATTACTAGGGGACTAGTGTTATTGCTACTATTTGTTTCAGTCGCGTGCGATGGTAGCGACTCGGCCTCTGGGACTGGTGAGGCATCAATCCAAGACTCGACCCAAACGGTGGACACAACACTTAAGCTGTATGTTTTTGAATGCGGTCGATTGCGGTTCGATACTGTCGAAAATTTCAGTATTGGCAACGATGAAACTGACGTGCGTGATTTGGTTGTTCCCTGTTACATCATTGATCATCCGGCTGGTCGTATGATCTGGGACGGTGGTTTGCCATCTTATGTTGCGGACACGGAAGGGTGGCACGACAACGAGCGCATTGGCAGGACCGCTCAGCTTGACCGAACGCTGGCTGAACAGCTTAGTGAGTTGGAGCTCGGCTTTGATCTGAACTCATTTGATTACATGGCGTTTTCCCATATCCACTATGACCATGTCGGCGTAGCCAATGAAGTGCGTGGAGCAAGATGGCTGGTTCAGCGAGGTGATTTTGACGCAGCATTTGCTGAACCCGCCACGGTTCCGGCACTTCAACCAGAGCTTCTTGCGAATTTGCGGGATGGCGATTATTTAATCTTGGACGGTGACCATGATGTTTTCGGAGATGGGCGCGTTCAGCTCATTTCAGCTCCTGGACACACTCCAGGTCACCAAGTATTGTTTTTAGATCTTGTTGAAACTGGCCCGCTTGTTTTGTCTGGGGATCTGTATCACTTTCGTCTGAGTAGGGAAGATCGTCGTGTCCCAGTGTTTAATGTTGATCCGATGCTTTCGTTGGCCTCAATGGATCGAGTGGAAACATTGGTTGCCGAGAGGAATGCGACGATGTGGATCGAGCATGATCTTGCGCTATTCGAGACACTAAGGACTGCGCCGGAGTTTTATGAGTGATTCCGTGTGGACTTAGCTGTCGGAGGTGTTCACCCAGATATGCAGATTACTGATGTCCGGAGCGAAGTATTCGAGTGGGAGCGAGCCGGGATCTGGAATGGAGGACATTTCTATGGACCTGGGAGGCTTCATAAAGTCACAGTGGAAACCGACGAGGGCATTGTTGGGTATGGATGGAACGGAGGTACGGCCGCTGAACGTCCCCTGACTGTATTTCCTCCGTTTGTCTCATATTTTCGAGAATTGCTGATTGGCCGTGACCCGATGGACACAAGTGGGATCTCTGAGGACCTGGGTGAGAAACATATCAAAATTCTTGGGCCGGCAGGAGTGAACACTCAAGTGCTTGCTGCGATCAACATAGCCTGCTGGGATATTAAAGGTAAGGCATTGGAGACCTCCGTTCATAAGCTTCTCGGTGGCGCCCAACAGCGAGTCCGTACTTATATTGCTGGGGGGTATTACGCTGAAGGGAAGGGGTTGCAGGAATTGCAGGACGAGGTTCGTTTTAATGTTGAAGAGATGCATGCCGGGGCTGTGAAGATCAAGATTGGCGATCCCAACGAGGGTGTAATCGGCGACATGCGAAGGGTCGAGGCTGTTAGAGATGCCATCGGTGACGACGTTGTGTTGATGGTTGATGCGAACTGTGCTCTCGATTTGCAAACTTCGTTAACTTTTGTACAAGAGCTGGAAAAGTATGGGGTGTACTGGTTTGAAGAGCCACTACCGATTCACCGCTACCGGGATCACGGAACTCTCAAGCGAGCTTCGAATGTGAAGATTGCAACCGGAGAAAATGGTTACCACTTTGCTCACTTTGAAACTCTGCTCGACCACGACGGGGCGGATATCCTCAACGTAGATGTCACCATTTGTCCAGGCTATGACGTGGCTAAGAACATAGCTGATTTTGCACTTGGACGTGATATTTCTATTGCGCCTCATGGGTGTCAGGAACTGCAGTTACCGTTTACCGCAGCCATTCCACATGGGGAGTTTCTTGAATATTACCCGGTCGCGGTCGATCCACTGAGAGCGGAGATGTTTTTGCCGAGACTGGTCCCAGACTCAGATGGCTATGTGACGGTTCCTGACCGATCCGGGATCGGGTTCGAACTCAATATGGACTTGCTCGACCGATACCGGGTTAAGTGATGGTCGCTGAAAGCCAGACAGACTACAAGGCGACTGATTGCAAGAACTCAGTTTTTTTGTTTGGTGCCGGCTGGCGCTGATTGAAAGACTGTCAATGTGGCAGGGCAAAGACAAACATAGAGTGCCCAGCTGCCACCGCGATATATTGTTTGTCATCGACCATGTAGCTCATGGGGCCGTTGGCTATCATGCCGCCCAGGGCTTTTCGCCAAAGGATGTTACCTGTTTCGGCATCTAGGATGTGAAAATAGCCTTCTCGGTTTCCAGTGAATAGAAGGTTGGAAGCGCTGGTGAGGATGCCGCTACTCGTTACGTCACTCATGGGTAGGCGCCACCTTTGTTGACTGGTTCGAGGATCGATCGCAATAACTGCACCACCACCAGCAGCCTCGGTCCATGTGTTGACGTGGCCACGTCGCAAGCCCGGTACGTTGGCGCCAGCTCCGAATGGGTTGGCAGGTCTTCCGCCCATGAAGGTTCGGCCGACCTGATATTCTTGATCTTGGGGCTCGAATACAGAACCGTAAGCTTCCCAAGCTGAGACATAGAACAGTCCGGTCTGCGGGCTATAGGAGGGCGAATACCAGTTTGTGCCTCCTTGTATTCCTGGAAAGGTTGTAGCACCTGGGGGCTGGGGAGTTTGTACTGGCCTCCCATTGTCATCAAGGCCGCTAGCCCAGTTGACCGGGACGAAGTTGTCTCCATTAAGGAATCGGCCGGTTTCTCGATCAAGCACGTAAAAAAATCCATTACGATTGGCCCAGAGCATGAGCCGCAGAGTGCCTCCCCTGTTATCAGGCACATCCATCAGTACGGGGATCTGAACGGAGTCGTAGTCATAGGGGTCGTTTGGTGTGAACTGGAAATGCCATTCGAGCTCACCCGTATCTGGGTCAAGCGCCACGACTGAGTCTGAATAGAGGTTGTCTCCTGGTCTCTGAGCTGGGTTCAAGTCAGGTCCAGGATTACCGATGCCCCAGTAAGTCAGATCTAGATCTGGATCATAGGACCCGGTAAGCCAGGCTGAAGCACCGCCGGTCATCCAGGCATCGTTTTCCCAGGTCTCGTGACCTGGGTCTCCAGGACCCGGAATAGTGTAGAACCGCCATGCCTGCTCGCCAGTGTTTGCGTCGTAAGCATCTATGTATCCACGAATGCCATACTCGCCGCCGGCGACACCCACAATCACTTTGTCCTTGATTACTAAGGGTGCCAAGGTCAGGGCGTATCCGGCGGCAGGATCTGCCACGGTAGTTTTCCATAGAGGCTTACCAGCCACGGCATCGATAGCTATCAGATGGCCGTCTATTGTGGCTAGGAATAGTGTTTGGTCGAGAATAGCAAGTCCACGGTTGACGGCACCACAACAGGGACGAGCCTCTGCAGATGGGGTGTGCTCGTATTTCCAGAAGACGTTTCCGCGCTTGGCATCTAGGGCCACTACATTGTTAACTGGTTCCGTCAAATACATAATGCCGTCGACAACAAGCGGTGTCGCCTGGAAGGCTTCGAGAGAGTTAGCTTGGAAGATCCAAGCCAGTTCAAGTTGGTCAAGGTTGCCAGGATGGATTTGGTCGAGTGTCGTGTGTCTGTTGCTCGAGTATCCACCCGAATAGGTTAACCAATTCTGTGGTTCCTGGTCGGCGTTTAATAGTCTCTCGAAGGTGACTTGCCCAGCTGCTGGTGTGGATAGGAGCCCCGCTAAGAGCATGGTAATTAGGGTCTGTCTGGTCATGACAATACGCTCGCGGTGATTAAAGTGTGTTGAACCTAAGGTTGAGGGTTGATCGGGATGCTCTGTAGAGAGTGCGGTCATTCAAGTCCCTTGAGGGTTAGTAGGTATGCAAGGAGATCGGCGATTTCCTCGGTGTCGAGCAGCTCGGTTGCCGGTGGCATTGGGGATTCTGTGAGGGCACTCAGTTCTCGTAATTCAGATTTATCGAGTGATCTGAGGCGTTCGTCTTGGTCGATTACCTGGATGGTGTAGGTGTCTTCGTTGAGTCTCCGGCCATTTATTACGGTGCCATCACTCAGTGTTGCGCTGACGGGTCGATTGATAGGTAACATTGAACCAGTGGGATCTAGTAAAGACCGTTGGAGGGTAGCTGCGGTGCGAATAGACCCTATATCACTCAGGTCTGGTGCCGTCCGCGGTCCGAGTCCGTTGACCCGATGGCACGTCGCGCAGGCGCCCTTCCCTGTAAATAG
Organism: Acidobacteria bacterium UBA2990; assembly: GCA_002347025.1. Classification (GTDB taxonomy): domain Bacteria; phylum Acidobacteriota; class Vicinamibacteria; order Vicinamibacterales; family UBA8438; genus UBA2990. The sequence goes on along the minus strand of DEAE01000004.1, from coordinate 24,059 downwards.
AACACTGCCGCGAGTGTTGTCACCAAGAGCAACAGCACTTAGATCAATATCCCGCATGGTTCGCAAGTAGGACACAAGCCCGGTCAGCTCAGAGTCAGAGAAATTATTAGGGGGCATAGCTGTGCCTGGAATTCCAGTTCGGAGTAATTCCATGAGTTCCCTGTCCGAGCTAGCTCGATTGTATGCTCCACTTCGCAGGTCGACTCCTGCAACTGCGTCGCCGGTCTCCGCGTGACAGCGTAGGCAGTTAGCACCATAAAGCCTGACTCCGAACTCTATGTCGGCCTGTTCGTATTGACCGACGTGGTCCTGACCAACTGCTCGTGAAGGGTTTCCAATGAGTATCAATAGAGCGATGCCACCGGTGAGCAGAACTGAGATAACAGGCCCAGTGTGCGTGATCCTGGCGAACTGTGTGTGTTTAGGCATTGGCTAGAATGATCGCGGCTGGTTGGCATAAGAAAGCCTGCTGCCGGAAAAGCAGGCCAGTGGCTGTCCGAGGTAAGCATATGTTTGGCTACATGAACTGTGGCTGTGCCCATTATGCCACGCGGTTTGGTTTAGCGTATTGGGAGTCTTCTGTCTGGGTCTGGCCGAAAGATCAAGTATTCGATATCGGTTTGCAATTCGCTCCACCAGTGAGGCGTGTGGCCCGGTATGATGACCACGTCTCCTTTCGTGACTAGCCTGGATACTCCTCCGGTAATACCGGCTCCACGAACACTGGTGCTATTTTCAGTCCGACTTGGGTTCGTCAATTCGCCACCGGTGACAAGGGTGGCGACCCCTTCGACCATATAGTAGATCTCGGTGGTATTTACCTCGTGGAGATTGGCACCGCCAAGATTGTCTTTTGGCCGGAATACTCCGTAGACCCCCACGCGATAGTCACCCGTCACGTCTACTACTCTGATGGGTCGGTCGCTTACTGCGTCCCTGGGTAATTCGTTGATGAAGGTTTGTATGTCGGCGGATGTGATAGCTGTGGCGGTTGGGCTGTCCTGAGCTGATACTACTGATGCCAAGAACACTGTAAATAGAAACGGAACGACTCCTCGCATCGCGATCTCCTTTGTTCGGGTTTGGGGCTTGCGGGATTGTGGCACTGCGGCGACTATCGTTCAAGGGGGCGAATGGGTCGGATAGGCGTGACACCATGGCCCACCGGTGTTATGTTGTGAGTCAATACGGAGAGGGGTTGATATGTTTCACCGAGATGCGGGTGTTTCGATTCAGATCGTGTCGATGTTTGCTGGGTTGTTCTTGATGGGGACTGGGGTTGTTCGAGCTCAAGTCGACGGGCATGGAACCCACGGGTGGTCTACACCACGGACTGCTTGGGGGGCACCCGATCTCCAGGGAATTTGGGACTACCGGACTATGACTCCACTTGAGCGCCCTCGAGAGTTTGCAGGGAAGGCTGTGATGAGCGAGGAGGAGGCCGCTGAATATACAGCTCGCAAGTTGGTGGAACAGGCTGACTACGATTTAGCCCCAAGCGTTCATGCCAAGTGGTGGCTCGATTATGGCAAAGAGTTGACCGATGACCACCGTACCTCTCTTATTGTGGATCCTGTGGACGGTCGGGTGCCCCCTTTAACCGAGGAGGCTAGGCTTCGTGGAGCAGCGCGAGCGGATCGCCGGCGTACTAATGGTGCCGACGGAGCCGACTATCGAGCATTGAGTGAACGCTGCCTGAGTTTCGGCACTCCTCGCTTACCAGGGGCTTACAACAATAACTACCAAATTCTGCAGACCCAAGACCAGGTGGTCATCGTATCTGAGATGGTGCACGATGCCAGGGTTGTTCCGCTTGATGGTCGTCCGTACTCTGATATTGACCAGTGGCATGGGGAGGCGCGAGGGTACTGGGAAGGCGATACCCTTGTTGTTACGTCAAGGAACTACCCGAGTCTTGGAGCTTTTCGTGGTTCCACCGAAGGAGTGAGGATTGTTGAGCGCTTTTCGCGTGTGGGGCCTGCCACCATCGATTACGAATTGACGGTTCAGGACCCGGCTACTTGGACAGCCTCGTGGACGGTAATGTTTCCAATGAAAAAGACCGACCAACCAATGTTTGAGTATGCCTGCCACGAAGGTAATTATGGCCTTGAGAATATTCTCCGTAATGCGCGTATTGAGGAGGCGGAAAACCGGGTTGCTCCGTGAGATATGTTTGTTTGCTTGACATAGCCTGAGTCCCTGTTTGGGGATCTAGCGCCAGTTTCTAGAAGATCATCGAAAAGGGTATCTAAACTTTTCTGGACGACATGAGAGGCAGGCGCTAGGCCTCCTGTATGGAACTGTAATTGTGTTGTTTCGTTCAATCCTGCGAGAGAACGTCGCCCTCTCCCAGAAACGAATCTCGGCAACTGTTGATTGCTATGCGAAACCAGGAGAGCGTAGTTGAATAGTTGCAGTAGAGTTCGGTTCTGGTCTAAAGCCTCCTTTGCGGGATTGTGCGGTGTTTACCAGTGGAGTTTGGGACAAGAGTGAGATGGAGCGGAGATGACAGAGGCATCCGGGCAAGGCGGAGGTGCCATAGCCCCAAGCCGCCTGTGGGTTGCCTTTGGCCCAGGTCTACTCTGGGCAGCCACAGCGATTGGTGTGTCTCATTTGGTGCAGTCCACCCGTGCTGGGGCGTCAGCTGGTTTTGGATTGTGTGGTGTAATCCTGCTGGCCTTGATCCTGAAGTATCCCTTTTTTGAGTATGGCCCCCGATATGCCGCTGCGACGGGGAATAGCCTTGTTGAAGGCTACGCTAAGGTCGGTCGATGGGCTCTTTGGCTCTATTTGTTCATTACGGTTTTGACGACGGGAGTGATTCAGTCAGCAGTGGTGATGTTTACGGCATATCTCCTCGGCTTTGCCATAGGAGTGGAATGGCACCTCCCTGTCTTGGCGGCCGGAGTGATGATACCTGGTGCAGCGTTACTCTGGTGGGGGCGTTTTCGGGGGCTCGATTTTGCCATCAAGGTCATTGTGCTGCTTCTAGGGCTGTCGACTTTGTTGGCAGCAACAGTCAGTGTGCCTCGTGCTCAATTTTCAACCTTGGCCATATGGCCTGAAAATCTCGTCGGCTCGATATTACCGTTTGCGTTTCTTTTAGCCCTTGTGGGATGGATGCCATCGGCGATTGATATCTCGGTGTGGAGTTCTCTGTGGACCCTTGCGAAGAACGATACTTCAGGTCGGGTGTGCTCGGTAGAGACTGCAAGGCAGGATTTTCTCGTTGGATATGTCGGTACCGCGGTGCTCGCCTTTGCCTTTGTGACATTAGGCGCTAGTGTGATGTTTGGGTCTGAACAGATGTTTGCCCAGGAAGGGACTTTGTTTTCGACCCAATTGGTTGAGCTCTATAGTTCGACCCTTGGTGGGTGGACTAGGCCGGTGGTGCTGGTAGCTGTGGTGACCACGATGTTATCAACGACTTTGACAGTACTCGATGGCGGGCCACGTGCGATCGAGCGAACCATCTTTGTGCTCAGGACTCCAAACCCTGTCAGACCACCAGTGTCCTGCGGGCCCGTTTACTGGTGGAGCCTTGTGGCTCTAGTGAGCTTGACTCTAATCGTGATGGCGGTCTTCATTGGAGATCTCACTACCATGGTTGACTTTGCTACAACACTGGCATTCTTGACCGGTCCACTCCTGGGATATCTCAATTTGCGAGCAGTCACGTCAGATGAGATGCCGCCTCAACACCGTCCAGGCCGAGCGATGCTTGTTGTGTCTTGGACAGGAATTGTTTTACTTGGAGGGACAGGCCTATTTTATCTTGGTTCGGTGATTAGTTGATTGCCCGGTCGGATCTGTTACTAGAGATGTTGTTTCAGATCAGACTACTCTCTTTACAAGTTTCTGGACCTCTGGTTCGTTCAACAACGAGTCCTCTAGAAAGTGTGCTCACAGGAGGACTCCTAGTTCCGAGTTCTCTTTCAGGCAGAAGTGGTCGAGGCCGTGTTTACCGATGAGGATGCATGCAGCACCTGGGTTAGGGTGCGGTCAGTTCGTCAAACACGTTTTGAATGCGAACTGGCGCCAGTGGCCAATCCAGGTCTGTTGTGTCAACTCTTGAGGCGACATCGTCTCGGGTAGCACCAGCGGCGATTGCGTTGTTGACCCGATCAATTACTGTTTCGAGCTTGCTTCGAAAGTTTCTGATGTCGGCTTTGGTCATTAGCGGACCGTGTCCTGGTATGACGGTATCAAAGTCGAGTGTCATTAATGAGGTCAGTGTCTGTGGCCATTCAATGGCGCTCCCACCGTTGCCGAAGTCCCAGAATGGTGCCAGAGTGCTACCGTCTAATCGTTCGCCATAGATAAAAAGATCCCCGGTATGGACAGTGCGTAGGTCGGGAAAATATATGACGGCGTCTCCATTGGTATGGCCACGTCCGAAGTGATGCGCTTGTGCTTCGGCTTCACCAAGAAAGATGGCGGTTTCATTGGTAAAGGTGACACGAGGGGGACCAGTCTGATTGTTGCGAATGATGTTGGTGCGTGCGTTCTTATGACCGATGACTTCGGCTGATGGCATGAAGTCGGCATTGCTGCCGGCGTGGTCTCCATGGTGATGGGTGTTGAGCACGTATTTGATTGGCTGGTCGGTGACGCTCCGGACCTGCTCGGTTATAAAACTGAAGCTATAAGGAAACTTGTTGTCGACGATGATAACTCCGTCACTGGTTACCCTGACAGCTACGTTGCCACCAGACTGTCCACCGTCGAACCCAGGGATGACATAAAGGCCGTCAGCCACCTCACGAATCTGAAGCCTGGCTTCTTGCTCCGGGGTGAAAGTTGGGCGCTGTTGACCCCCGGCTAGCGTAAAAACCGAACCGATTCCTACCAGAGTTGCTAGTAAGCCAAGCCGGCACCATTTATGCATGAGACACCTCGAAAATCTGCTCAAGTATGTGATGAACTTACTTCCTAAGTTATGGTCCTTCAACTATGGCAACTCCCCATGGACGTTCGCCGGCGGCTACGGTTGCTACGACGGTGAGAGTGTCGGTGTCGATGACCGAGACGTCGTTGGACGGTCCATTGGCGGCGTAAAGATAGCGCCCGTCTGCTGTTAGGTCTAGTCCCCAAGGTCTAGTCCCGACTTCGATTGACGAGACGATCTCATAGCTAGTTGTGTCAAGAACTACGACAGTCCTACCGCGACCTGTCGACACGTAGAGACGGCTACCGTCTGGGGAGACCTTGGCGTCCATTGGTCTGACGTTTTCGCCAGTCAACTGGATGGTTTCAATGACCGTGTGGTCGTTGGTGTCGACCACTGAGACGTTGCCTCCGTTTTCTGCGGTTACGTATGCCCGCGTACTATCTGGGGAGAAGGTTGAAGACCGTGGCCTTGCGCCAACATCAAACACAGCTGCAATTTCGAGCGATTCGGTGTCGATGACCGATACCTGGCTATCGTTCTCTGAGGTTATGTAAACCCAACGACCATTTGGGCTTCGCGTCACACCTTCAGGCTCTCCTCCGACTGGTAGTTCAGCGAGGACCGTCGCCGTGTCGATGTCCACGATGCTAGCCAGTGCGGCATCTTCGTTGGCTACGAAGACACGAGTTCCATCTGCGCTAACTGCGACTTGTTCGGGATCAGTTCCAGCATTGAGTACGGTGACCACCCGCTCCTCAGCCAGGTCTACGATGCCAATACCATCAGCGGATCGATCTGGCGGTGGCAATGTGTCTTCGTCTACACCGGGAGGTGCCGGAGGTGAGCCACTCAGAGCGACGAACAAGCGTTCTCCGGCAGGGTCTACCTTTATACCTCGAGGACGTTTTCCGAGTGGAATCGTGGCTAAGACGTCGTAGGTTCCGCCGGCGATCACGGTCAGGTCTCCAGAGCCCTCATTGGTCACGTAGGCTTTGTATGGTGGCGGCGTAGCTTGTGCCGGAACCACGTCCTCACTCGAGGTGTCCGGGGCCATTGAACCGCCGCCACAGGCGGCCAAGAGAAGGAGGGGCAGTGTCGTTTGAAGGTGAATGAGCGTCTTGATTCGCATGGGTTAGTTCCTCAGGTGCTCTCGGATTGAGAATTATCTGTCGAACTTGCGCCAGGGCCCGTCTCCACGTTGCGGCTAATGGCTTGCTTGGCGACTTCCATAACAACGCGACTATAGGCGCTGGGGTTTGGGAGGGTTCCTCCCTCTGCCAAAATCGCTTGGCCGTGTAACAGTTCGGCGTATGTCTTCAGTAACGGATCTTCGGAGTCTCTCGCGTGGAGGGAGCTGAACTGGGTTATAAACGGGTGTTCTGGATTGATTTCTAAGATTCTCTTTGTTTTAGGCGGGTCTTGGCCGAGCTGTCGCATCATTTGCTCAAGTTGGGGACTAGTGTCGTTTGTGTCCCCTACTAGGCAGGCTGGGCTGTCGGTAAGCCGTCCAGACAAGCGCACTTCCTTGATGTCGTCCTGCAGATGGGTTCGCAGAGTACCCAGCAGTCCGTCGAATTGTGCTTTGTCTGTGTCATCTTGAGGTTTGTTCGATTCAGAGTCTTGGCTCTTCTCAAGATCGAGCTCTCCCTTGCTAATCGACACGAAATTCTTGCCTTGATAGCTCAGATCAGTTTCAAGCCAAAATTCATCTACCGGGTCAGCAAAGAAGAGCACCTCAATGCCTCGTCGAGTAAAGGATTCCAGGTGTGGCGACTGGCGGGCTGCCTCTAGCGACGTGCCCCCTAGGTAATAGATATGTTCTTGGGAATCGTCCATCCGGCTTAGGTAGTCATCCAGAGACGTTGGTTCTGTGTCATGGGTAGAGGCACAAAAGAGGAGACCCAGCAACCGGTCACGGAATTCGTTTGTAGAGGCTAGGCCTTCCTTCATTACGGCGCCGAATTCACGCCAGACATTGAGCATGACATCTGGTTTATCTTTTCGGAGACGCTCGATCTCGTCGAGGGTCTTCTTAATAGCGAAATTACGAATTGCCTTAACTTGACGGTCATGCTGCAGGATCTCACGAGATACATTAAGGGATAGGTCTTCACAGTCGATCACCCCTTTCAAGAATCGTAACCATTCCGGCAATAGCGCTTTCCAGTCATCCATTATGTGAACACGTTTCACATACAACTGGACGCCTTTGGTTACGCGCTCACGGTGGTAGAGATCAAATGGTGCTTTGGTCGGAATGAACAGGAGAATTCTGGCATTGAATGTGCCTTCCATAGCTGCCGGTATCGTAGCTAGCGGGTCCTGCCAATCGTGGCAGAGATGTTGGTAGAATTCGTTGTATTCCTTGTCAGTTACCTCACTTCGAGTTCTGGTCCAAATTGCCTTCATCGAGTTGAGGACTTCGTCTTCTACGACGGTTTTGGGTAGAACGCCTTTAACCGGTTGGCCGGTGTTGTCGAGCACTGGTTCTTGACGTTCGACTTTCATTCGGATCGGATGACCAACAAAGTCCGAATGCTGCTTGACTATGTCCTTCAGCACAAAGGTGTCCGTGTAGTCTCGTCGGCCATCTTCTTCATCGGTGGCTTTAAGATGCAATGTGACGGTTGTTCCGGAGTGCTTACGGTCCGTATCGGCCAATGTGTAAGTGCCATCACCGGTTGACTCCCAGCAGGTTGCGGAGTTTGACCCGGCCCGGCGAGTTGTTAGGGATACCCGGTCAGCCACCATGAAGGTGGAGTAAAACCCGACCCCAAACTGCCCAATTAGGTCAGCGGTGGCCCCAGCTGACTCTTGTTCCTGTGACGAGGGTTTGTTCTTGAGTGCTGTCAAGAATTCACGGCTTCCCGAACGAGCGATAGTGCCAATGTCTCTTACGAGCTCCTCGCGGCTCATCCCGATACCATTGTCAGAAATTGAGAGCGTGCGGCCATCAGAGTCCGGTTCGAGTCTGATCTCAAGGTCGCTATCAGGAAGCAAACTTGAATCGGTATGGGCTTCGACCCGAAGTCGGTCAAGGGCATCAGAACTATTCGATATTAGTTCGCGGAGGAAAATATCTTTCTGTGAATAGAGCGAATGAACCATCAGGTTCAATAGCTCTTGAACTTCTGCTGTGAAAGTATGTTGCTCTGTACTCATTGTCGATAATTTACCTGTGTTGAGCTTCTGGTTAGCTCTAGGTTTATGTTGGACCGAAGTTGCAGTGGTTGTTAGGGTTGAGGTTTACTGCTAGCCAATGCTTGCCGCTCCCAGGGTGCCAAGTCAATTGGTCGTCTTGAGCCAGCTTGGGAGTTTGCGCCCAGCGATTCGAGCAGGTTGACAACTTGCGGATGTCTATTGAAGGTGTTGGGGTAGAACACCCCCTGTGCGACCGACAAGGCTGTCCATCCTGTTTGGTTCACGGCGTCCAGGTTGGCTCCCTTCTTGTGGAGGAACCTTATGATTTCATCCGCGCCCCGATGCACGGCACCGTGCAGTGCGGTGTCGCCGTTGCCATCAGCCGCATTAACCTCGTTGCCAAGGCTCCAGGCTAGTTCAACGGCAGCTAGGGCTTCTTCGTTAGTACCCGGGTTCTCGCCGATTTTCCAGATGCCGACCCCTGCTGCTGCCATCATTGGAGTTGCCCCATTTGCGGTACGTATACTTGGGTCGGCTCCAAGGTTGGCTAATAGGCTCATCATGGGAACGTCTGCGGCCTTTGCTGCAAGTAGGAAAGGTGTTGCTCCGGTCCGGTCGAGCATGTTGCGATTGCCGTCACGAGGTTCATGTTCTTGCGGCAGGTTGGGATTAGCTCCGTGGGCGAGCAGGATGCGTGCCATATCGAGTCCATCCCACCGGCCGAGTGGCACGGGAAAAGGCGGGTTTCTTCCGAGGTTCGGTCTGCGCGTCCAGATCACCTGGTGCAGAGCTGTCCAGCCCTGCTCTCGTGCGTCGGGATCCGCCCCCGCTTCAAGAAGCAGCGTGGCAGCTTCATACTGTGCATTGTAGGTTGCTAAGACCAGCGCACTCGTGCCATCTGGGAGCGTGTCGTCTGGATTGGCCCCTGCTTTCAACAAGGCTTGGAGAGCTGTGAGGCTACCTTCGCGAGCGGCAAAGAGCAAAGGTGTGAAACCACTGGTCGATGTAGCATGTAAGCTACTGCCTCCAGCGATCAAGGTAGCGGCAGCTTGGGCTTGGTCTTGGGCTGCAGCCCACATGAGCGCTGTCTGACCACGCCAGCCCTCCACGGCATCAACCTGTGCGCCGTGGTCCATCAGTGCGCGGATCGCTTCAACCACGCCGCTCCGGGTAGCCGTCATCAGCGGTGTTTCACCATCACCACTGGTCTTGTTGGAATCTGCTCCTGCTTTCAGAAGCGTGCGCATTACTGCCGTGTTCCCAGTGATGGCTGCGAGCGTGAGCGGCGCGACCCCGTAGCGCGTGGTTGCATTGACTGCAGCCCCTGCTTCGACTAAACGGACCGTTGCAGCGTTGTTGCCGCTATGGGCCGCCCAGTGTAGCGCCGAGGTGCCGTCCACTGTCGATTCATTCACATCCACGCCTTGGTTGATGAGTGCTTGAAGTTGAGCGAGGTCAGCGTCTTTAATCGCTTCGATGAGTGGAGTGGACGTAGGCTGGGCAGTCGCAGCTGTAGCCAGCAGAAGTAAGAGAAGCGCGGGGGCGATAGCTACACGTTGCATATGGTTACCACCTGATTCAACCCAAGTGTGACGAAACGACCTTTAGAGGTTAGTAGCAGCCATTGTCTTACTCCAGCCGCTACCTCTTGCTCTGACAAACTCCTGGTTTTACACAGTCAGGGGTTCGAGGCTGATCTGCCCGGTACTGTCACCGAATTTGTCCGGTGTCTCGATTCCGGCAATATCAAGCATGGTTAGAAGTAGGTTTGCCATCGGGGTGTCGCTTGGATAGCGAACATGACGTCCTCCCTGCACTTTGCCAGCTCCGCCGCCGGCAAGAATGAGTGGCAAATCAATGTGCGAGTGCTGGTCACCATCACTGATGCCACCACCGTATAGAACCAGAGAGTGATCTAGCAGGGAGCCGTCTCCATCAGGGGTAGCTTGCAGTCGTTTTAGGAACCCTGCCAATAGGTCGACATGATAAGTGTTGATTTTCGCGTATTGTTCAAGTTTGGCAGAATCTAGTTGGTGGTGTGAGACCGAGTGGTGTGCGTCAGGCACACCAACTTCGGGATAACTTTGGGCAGATTGTTCTCGGCCAATCAAGTAGGTGAATACCCTTGTGATATCGGCTTGGAATGCTAGTGCTTGTAGCTCGAACATGAGCTCAGCATGGTCGGTGAACGAACTCGGGATGCCAACCGGCCGGGCGAGGGTGTCAGGTAGTTCTGCGTCGTTGGCTTGAGCCTCTACTCGCTGGATTCGTCTCTCGATTTCCCGTACGGCGTCGAGATATTGGTTGACTCTTGCGCGGTCACTGGCCCCGAGCTTTCGTTCGAGCCTGGACATGTCTTCTCGAACCGCATCCAGAATGCTTCGGTCCTCTTGAAGTCTTACAAGTCGTTGGGCCGTGGTTCCTCCCTCACCGAATAGCCGTTCGAAGACCACGCGAGGGTTATGCTCCATGGGTAATGGCGTGGTTGGGCTCCGCCAGGCTATGGTGTTGGTGTAGACGCAACTGTAACCATTATCGCAATTGCCGACGACAAAGCTATTCTCGAGGGAAATTTCTAATGAGGGTAATGGCGTGTCTTGGCCTAGCTTGGCTGCCGCGATTTGGTCGGCGGTCGTGCCGGCTCGTACGTCTGCGCCTTCAGTACGTTTGGGGTGCACTCCGTTGAGCCAGACTCCACTTGCACGAGAATGTTCTCCGTTACCGTCTCCCCAAGCCTCGGCCTGTCGATGGGCTAGCCCGGTTGGAATAACTATGTGGTCCTTGACAGGAGCTAGCGGGCTGAGGATGGGAGACAATTCAAGTGAGCCATCTGAAGCCGGGGTCCACTGGGACATGTTGGCTCCATTAGGGATGTAGATGAAGCCCAATCGTTTTGTTGGACTAGCCGCAGTTGTGGAGAGGGCTGAGGCAGCCGGCACCATCGCATCAAGTAGCGGCAGGGCGAGTGCGGTTCCTATGCCGCGCAGGAAAGTACGGCGGGGCAATGACATTTTAGTGATGATCATGACTGCGTACTCCTCATCCGAAACGGTCGGCTTTTAACGATATTGAGAATGAGTGTTGACAAACGGTAGTTATCGTCAGCGGCTGAGCGGGTGATGGCTCGGACGGCTGGGGCGTCATAGTATTCAACGCCCCGACCGATTGCGTAGGTTAAGAGTTTTTCCGTAACTGTGGTTACAAAACGCTCCGGGTGGGCCAGTAGGGCCTTTTTTAACCCAGCAGGACCTTCGAAACTTGTACCGTCTGGAAGTATCCCGGACAAGTTCATAGGGGCTTTGGTCTGGCTTGCGGTGCGCCAGCGACCGATGGCGTCAAAGGGTTCGAGGGCCAGCCCCAAGGGGTCCATGATTTGGTGGCAGCTGGCGCAGACCGGGTTAGCGCGGTGTTGTTCCATGGCCTCGCGCATTGTCAATCGTTGACCTGTAGTGGTGTCCTCGAGAGCTGGCACATCAGGCGGCGGTGGGGGGGGAGGATTGCCGAGAATGTTTTCTAGTATCCATTTTCCACGAACTACTGGTGAAGTCCGATTGGCGTATGACGTGACTGTTAAGATACTACCGTGACCTAGCAATCCGCCACGAGCAGGGTCATCGATTGCTACTCGGCGGAAATGGCTGCCGCGTACGTTTGGGATGTCGTAGTGCTGAGCCAGGCGCTCATTGACAAAGGTGTAGTCAGCTTCTAGTAACTCGATCACACTACGGTTGTCTCTCAACACATGCTCGAAGAGTAGCTCGGTTTCCTGGCGAAATCCCTGTCGTAAGTGTTCTCCAAAATCAGGGAATTGGTCTTCATCTGGCTGAACTGCAGCAGCATTTCTGAGTGTCAGCCACTGGCCAGCAAAGTTTGTGACGAGCGCAGAAGCTCGAGGGTCGGCTAGTAATCGGCGGGTTTGTTCCTCGAGTATCTTCGGGTTTTGTAATTCACCGCGTGTCGCTGTGGCAAGTAGCTCCTCATCGGGAATACTGCTCCACAGGAAGAACGATAGGCGAGAGGCTAACTCTAGGTTGCTCAGTGCATATGCAGTGCCTGGTCCAAGGCCTGCAGGATCCTCTACGATCCTGAACAGGAATTCGGGACTGACCAACAGGCGTCGGAGTGCTAGTTCAATACCAGCATCGAAACTGCCTGTTTGCGACCCTTGCTCGTAGAAGACTAGAAGCCTTTGAACATCCTCTTCAGTCACTGGTCGTCTGAACGCACGGTGAGCTAGCTCAGACAATATTTTTGTCGCGCAGGCGGTAGTAGCCGCTGTGTCTGACGGTTGGGGTTTGCAGGTGAAGATGTATCTCCGGCTTGGTGTGTCAACAGCAGGCCTTGAGCCACTTGATTCAAAGGGGCCAGCAATAGTAACGCTCTCGATATACGGCTGATAACGTGAATCCCCACCTGAACCCTCGCCGGTAAACGGGCGCTGGTAGAGTTTGCGAGTCCGCTCTGGTTCGGCGGAGGTTTTCTGAAGAAACGCGACTCCTACCTGATGAGGTCCTGCGCTGACTCGGAGTCGTATGTCGCGGGAGTCTGCTTCAGAATATTGTCCGCGGCGCTCGCCGGCCTCTAGGGTGCGGCCAACGGTAAACAGTTCGATTCGGTGACCGTCTAGGGTTACTTCCAGCTGGTGGGGCTCTATGTAGAGGGGGCCATCTGGAACTACCGAGATAGTGTATTCGGCATCCTCAGGGAAGTTGTAGTCGATTAGTGTTCCACCTCGGGTGCCAAACGGAAGGCCTGCGATATGGAAATCCTGGCCCAAGTCAGACGCTATCCTGAAAGTTTCTGCTGTGGCTGATGGCACAGGTGCGCCCACGGCCAGTCTGCTAATTTTCCTTGCAGCTGCCAAGTAACGTTCCATCAAGGTGGGGGAGATACCTAAGACGCCAGCGACATTGTCGAAGCCGTAGCTAGTGTCGTCAGCGGGTAAAAGGTCACTGACATCCACCGTGAGCCCCAAGAGATCCCTTACGACGTTTCGATATTCGGTCCGGTTGAGTCTGTGCAGGGCCTCGGTGCGGCCAGGATTAGGCGAGTTCTCTGAGGCTTTGTCGAGTTCCGCCTCAAGCCAAAATCGTAGCCCGTCATAGGCGATCTGATCGGGACGCGGCCTCGGTTGGGGTGGCATAGCTCCGGCTAATAGCTTCTTAACCACCTTTTCCCAGACCTCTGGGTGGTCGGCTACTGAACTGGAGTCAAGCCCTTCGAGCGAAAGGCCTCCAGTGCCGAGACGGTCGTTATGGCAACTGAGGCAGTAGCGGTCGAGCAGCGCCTGCTGTTCGTTGGCTGAGCCGACTGTCGCTTGGGCAGACACGACAGCTGGCTTGGCGTGTGAGCTGACGAGTGCCACACATATCGCCCCCACCAATACCGGGATTCTTGGCATGGACTGTCATTCCTTACGTAGATAGAGTCTGGGCCCCCACAACCTCTGGCAGCAGCGGGCCCGTATATGGCTATTGTGGTGGTCTCTGGGAGCGCTGTCAAATCTTGTGTGAGAGAGACGGAAGGCCCGTTCTATAGTCCGCGCGCAGGCTAAGCTCCTTGACATGTGGGGGGCGCCTCGATTCTGATTACCGCTAACTAGCTGTCAAGTAATCTTCGTGGCGACCTTATCGGTATTACAGTTGCTGTCTAGACCGTAGTAGATGCCTCGGAAATAGTAAGGAAACAGCATGCATAGACATCCCTATCTCGGTTTTTTGATTAGTCTGGCACTGGTGGCGATGAGCCCGATTTCAGCCGGAGCACAATGGACGCAATTTCGTGGTTCCAACGCCGGCGATGTTGGGGATGACCCTGGATTGCCAGAAACTTGGAGTGAAACAGAGAACGTCGTGTGGAAGATTGATGTGCCGGGACTGAGTTGGAGTTCGCCAGTAGTGTGGGAGGACACGATATTTCTTACTTCTGCGATTAGCGCGGGTGCAGAACCGGCACCTATTCCTGGGCTCTATGATCCTGGAGATGACAATGGTGCCACCCGATCGTCGGAGGTCCATCGCTGGGTGGTCTACAACATTGATTTTCACAGTGGGGCTATACGCTGGGAACGTGAGTTACAGACCGAGAAGCCTGGTATAGCTCGACACATCAAGAACAGCTTTGCTTCAGAAACTCCGGTGACAGATGGGCGACGTGTGTATGCCTATTTTGGGACTGCTGGTGTGGTTGGAGCCATCAACATGAGTGGCGAAACTGTCTGGATCACAGATCTGGGTGCCTACGAGACCACAGGTGGGTTCGGATCGGCGGCTTCCCCGGTCCTCTACGGCGACCGCTTGTATGTTGTGAACGATAATGTGACACAGTCGTTCATGGTGGCACTCGACAAGAACACAGGACAGGAAATGTGGCGGGTGGACCGACCTGAGCGCGGTCAGAATTGGGCAACGCCATTCGTGTGGGAACACGACTTGCGAACCGAAATTGTTACTGCTGGGACTCAGGGTGTCCGTTCCTACGATCTAGATGGTCAGATTCTATGGGAAATCCATGGGATGTCAGGTCTTACGATTCCGACCCCGTTTGCTAAGCATGGTCTGCTTTACATCAGTTCAGGCTATCCTGGTGGCGGGCTTCGCCCTGTTTATGTGGTTAGGCCAGGAGCTTCCGGCGATATTTCTATCTGGTCGGCAGATGATATGCGGACAGGACTGTCGTCGGGTTTTCCTGGTGAGAAGGTTACATCGGAGGATGTGGCCTGGGCCTACCCGTTGCTAGGCACCTACAACACCTCAGCGTTGGTCTATGGTGATTATTACTACACCCTACTCGACAGAGGTTTTCTGGTGGCTCACGATGCAAGGACTGGTGACGAGGTCTACCGCCGACAGAGAATTGAGATAGGCAACGGTTTTACTGCGTCACCGTGGGGATACAACGATAGAATCTTTCTGTTGAGTGAGGATGGGGAAACGTTCGTTGTTCAGGCGGGTCCAGAGTTTGAGATTCTGCATAAAAACTCCCTGAACGAAATGACATTGGCTACGCCGGCCGTGGCGCAGGGAAGTTTGATCCTGCGTACTCAGTCGAAGCTTTACCGAATCACAAGGGGAGGACAACCATGAAGATTACATCTAGGGGCTTTCTGGCTGACGTTGGCCTTCCGCGAATCTTCATAGCACTTGTCATCTTAGTCTTGGTCGGGCCAGCCTCGGCGTTAACTCAGGCCCAGATGTCACTCGATTTGGTCGGTAGTATCCCGGGGCCAGCTGAGCACGTTCGGGTGTTAGGGCATCATGTGTATGTATCTCACCACTCCACCTTCAGCGTGTGGGATGTCTCAGATCCATCAAGGCCGGTCCAAATGGGGACAATTGATTTGCCTCAAGAAATTTGGGGGTTTCGTGTTAGAGGTGACCGTGCATATCTAGGGGCGAACTTTTTCGGTGTAGCAATTCTTGATATTTCTGACCCAACTGATCCCTCCATAATGGGGAATCACGAAACGCTCGGACAAACTAAGATAGGTGCGGTTTATGAAGACCGGGTGGTGCTAATTGACCACATGGAAGGGATGGTACTGGTAGACGTTTCTGACGAGTCGGAGCCTGCTGGTGCGGGTTCGTTCTTTCTGGATGGTTATGCCCGCGATGTCGTGACTTCTGGCCGCATGGCCTATGCTACGGATTCACCGACTGGCCTCTATGTTTTTGATTTGTCACAGCCAGGGCCTCCGGAGCCAGTTGGCGTGCTCCACGCACCTGCAGCACCGCGCGCAATCGAGGTACAACACGAAGAGGGGGAGCCATCAGGTATTTTGGCCGGTGCTGGAGGGGGGGACTTGCAGATATACGATGCTACCGATCCAGCTAACCCCGTTCGCGCGGCGACTGTTGAAACGCCTGGGCGTGCAGCTCGTGTCGCGATGTTGGGTCCATACGTGTTCGTAGCGGATGCAGAAGCGGGAGTTCTGGTAGTGGACATTACGGTCCCTTCAGCGCCTCAGTTGCTCACAACGGTTCAAACAGACGCGCCTGCGCGTGACATTGCAGTGACAGCAGGTCATGTGTTTGTAGTTGTTGGAGCTGGAGAGCGACAAGAGGGTGAAACGGAGATCCAGATCTTTAGGCGGTCCTCTTAACTCAGAATCAGTTGTCGCCTGTAGGACACCAGCCGTTTTGGCTGGGGTTACAGTGGTTTCAGTGTTGTGTTCCCTGCAAAATAGCCCTTTTCTCAAAGAGCCTCGGGCTGTGTGAAATACCGTCAGTTGAATGCTGCGGGTTCAAGACACGAATACAAACTAACTGGCTTTCTTAAGTGCGCCTATTGTTCGCCACGAGGGGCTTTGGTAGGTGAGCGGACTGGAGAAACAGTCACGGGAATTAGCCAAAAGGCGATGTTGATATGGCTTGTATTAACCTTCGCCCTCTCGCGTCCCTTATCTCGGTGATCTGGGTTCATGTGGCTTTGGCTGCACAGGCCCAAACTGATGGCCCGGTAGGAAGGCGATGGCTGGAGGTTGGGTTCGAGCAGCGGATTCGCTCCGAATGGCTGACGGCCCCGTTTCGTGCGAGGAACCAAGGGGCAACTCGGACGTTGGTGACCCAGACGAGGTTGGCACTTGAGATCACAGACGGGTTAGGGCCTTTTCGAATGGGTCTTGAACTGCAGGACGCTAGAGACAGCCTCACGGATGGCCTCTTTTTTGAGCCTGAAGACCAAGTGAATCAACTGGATATCCTTCAACTTGGCTTAGGATTTTCATCGCAGAGTTTCCTTGGTAGGGATCTGCAGACAGAGTTGCAGATAGGTCGGGTGACAACGGATATAGGAAGCAGACGTCTTGTTGCTCGTAATGTAATGAGAAATACAACAAACGCCTTTGATGGTGTGATCTGGCAGCTGGGTAGACCTCGGGAGTGGAGGTTCCAGGGGCTTGTGACGCGCCCGGTGGTCATAGCCACAACTGCGCTGGATTCAAGTCGACTTGGAGGGGATTTCTGGGGTGCGTATTTTGAAAAACCACTCTTCGACCAAGGTCAGGTCGATTTGTATTATTTCGGGTTTCGATCTGATGACCACGCTGGTTCAGAGCGGCACTATTCGACAACAGGTACGAGGTTCTACCGCCAACCAACTGTGAGGCGATTTGACTTGGATTTTGAGTACATGAAACAGTTCGGTAGGTATCGCAATCTCTTGCACCGGGCGTCGTTTCACCACCTGCAGCTGGGTTACACCTTTGCTGCTGCTTGGGAGCCCCGTCTTTCCGTACACTACGACTATGCGAGTGGGGATGAGGCTCCAGATGATGGACGATCTGGTCAATTCGATACGCTTTTTGGGGCTCGTGCTTTCGAGTATAGTCCCACAGGAATCTATGGCCCTCTGGCGCGAGCGAATCTTAAGAGTACGGGTCTGCGCTTGCTCACGAATCCCACGAGGTGGGTGAACTTAGTAGCTTTTTACCGAACTGTTTGGTTGGAGGAAGCTCGTGACCTATGGGTTGAAACGGGATTGCAAGATCTAGCCGGTGTATCGGGTAATTTTGTGGGGCATCACATTGATACAAGAGTTAGATTGCGGCCCATTCACGAAATGATGGTTGACGTCGGGTATTCTAGGTTTCTGAAATCTGCCTATTTTGAGAGCGTGCCGTCGAGTCCAGGGCGTTCGCCTTCGGGTTACCTTTTCGGGTCAGTAGTCCTCCGACTATCGCTCTAGAATGGGATATCGACTATCAAAACCCTGGTTGAGTGTGTCCAATGAACAAAGCCTTGAGTCACTGGAGCAGGGCCAGTAGGTCATCACGTGTAATGCCGGTCTCGGCACCGCTATCTGAAAGAACCGTAGAAGCCAGCTCCCGCTTTCTCTGTTGTAGCTCCACAATGCGTTCTTCGACAGTATTTCGGCTCACCATGCGATAGACCATGACTGGTTTGTGCTGACCAATACGATGGGCGCGGTCTGCTGCTTGAGCTTCGGTGGCTGGGTTCCACCAGGGGTCTAGCAGAAAGACATGGTCGGCAGCGGTCAGGTTCAGACCAACCCCTCCTGCTTTAAGTGAGAGCAGCATTACCGGTGGTCCGGCATCTTCTTGAAACTTTGCTACCACAGCCGATCGGTTTCTGGTGCTCCCGTCCAAGCGTTCAAACGAAATCGAGGCACCGTGAAGATGTGGTTCAAGCAAATTCAGAAAACTGGTCCATTGTGAAAATACTAGCGCTTTGTGACCAGATGCGCTTATCTGCTCTAGGGCAAGTAGTAGTCGGTTAACTTTGCTCGACATTAGGGGTTCACGGGAACCTGATGTTGACTCTTCGAGCAATGCACGATGACAAGCGACTTGCCGCAGACGAAGAAGAGCCTCGAGTGCTCCGATGATTCCTCGACCAGTAGCTAATTGTTCAACGACATCACGACGTGTTGCGAGTAAGACACTGTCGTATAGGGTTCGCTCTGATTCGTTTAGGACGCAGTACAGAATAGTTTCGGTTCGAGGAGGGAGTTCTGGTGCGACCTCTCGCTTTGTTCGACGCAAGATGAACGGGCGCACGCGATTACGTAAACGCTCTGCTGCAGCTTGGTCCCCGGACACGATAGGGTCTACATATCTTTGCCGAAACTGTGCCCGACTGCCCAGTATGCCAGGGTTGGTAAAGTGGACTTGACTCCATAGCTCTTCAAGGTGATTTTCTACCGGAGTCCCGCTGATGGCAATGCGGAAGGACGCAGATAGCCGAAAGGCCGCTTTGGCGGTTTGGCTATCGGGGTTCTTGATTGCCTGAGTTTCGTCCAGCACCAACACCTTCCAGTGAACTTTGGAGAGAGAGTCTGCGTCGATGCGTAGGAGAGCGTAGCTAGTGATGGTGACATTGCAGGCGGAATTGAGTTTTCTTCCCCCACCGTGATACATCTCGCATGTCAATGTTGGTCGGAAGTGGCTGATTTCGTTAGCCCAGTTGTGCATCACACTGGTTGGGCAAACAACAAGGCAGCGGCCATCCATCACACATAAGGCTTGGAGGGTCTTGCCTAGGCCCATGTCGTCGGCAAGTATGGCTCCTAACCCGGCTGTTTGTAAGAAAGAGAGCCAGTCGACACCCCGTTGCTGATAGTCACGCAATCTGGTCCCGAGGTTACACGGGGGGGCAGTAGCCGGTATAGCCTCGAATCCATCAAGCAACGGAGCGAGCTTCTGCAATTCTGGAGGACGGACTTCATTTAGGTCGTCGCACAATTGGGCAAGTGAGGGTCGGGCGGCCGGTGGGAATGTTCCGTCATCCTTTTGAGAAAGTAAGAGGTCGCTGATCTGAGGTCCGAGTCGATTCAGCCATTCGTCAGGGAGTGCAGCCCACCCTCCCCCGAGGAGGGGTACCAATTTGTTGCCGTTTTCCCAAGCGCGTAACACGTCAGTCGCTTCAGCCTGGATCGGCTGACTTCCATCACTATCTAGTGCGAATGTGATCTCTATCCCAAGCCCATCTATGGTCACTCGTGGAATGAGGGCGCGTTCCGGGTATAACCGGCGATGGGCGTTACCTTGGATAGTCCCTGGATAGTTATCGAGGGAGCGTGCCAACTTCAGCGCATCTGGGCCTGTCGCATCCATCCGTCTTCCCACCGTCATGTCGTATGTTTCGCGTAAATGTTCTTCCTGTCGGATTTCGGCTGACTTGTCTCGAATCGGAAGGGGGCCGCGAATATGGATGAGCTTGTCTTGTTCGATTCGAGCTGTTGGAGGTTCGCCGTAGACCATTGTCGGTAATACGCTTAAACATTCACTTTGTTGAGAAACTTCCAACATGATGTGAGGTCTTAGGTCTCGACGCAACACAGGGAGTTTCGCACTCTTGACTTCCACCGGGATACGTAGTTTTAGTTGAGGCAAGACCTCTCCCACAAGATCTCCGATCTGGCCTTGATTGAAAGTGCGCTGATTGGGCAATCGTTCCAGTCTCGTTCCGGTGAGTGCCGTTTCTCCCAACGGTCGTAACAAAGCGGGTTCCCCCTGACACAGTGCTACGCCAGAGGTTATGACTTCGGTCACGTCAGCGCATCTGCTGACTTGTAGGAGAAACCCGTGGTTTGAATCGCTGAGCACGGCTTGTGGGAGGACAGGTTTTGACGAAGCAGCGATCCGCTCATGACCCAAATATAATTCTGTGACTTTCGACAGTAGGGGGATCAGTGTAACCAGAAGATCTCCAGGCATTGAATCGAGTTGTCGTACTTGAAGGAACTTGTCGATGCGGAAATCAATCTGTTCAGGTTCTGGGCAGGAAAGTGACGCCTTCCTGTTTATGAATTCCTCCAGAGGGATCGTCACGGGAATGTTAGTTTCATGAGGGTCTGCCAGACACCGGGTCAATCTGATCCGGTTACCGTCTCGGTCCAACCGGTATCGGACCGCAGCAACAGGAGTATGTGTGCTAGGCAGACTGGTGCCTGTGCGCTGTTCATGGCGTAACGAGATTGCCGCTGCGGCTACATGCTCACATGCATCGTTCGGGCTCTCGCATTCGCACTCCCATTCCGCATTTGCAGGGTGCAAAGTCACCGTGAATCTGGTGCGGCTGCCAGCTGTTCGAACTTGGAGTTCCACTCCGTCTTTATCTTGGTTTAGACGGGTGATGGCGCCAGAGCGCGTTAGTTCGATACCGCGAGACCAGGTCGTAGTCGAGCAGTGTTCACGGATAGCCGTGAACAACTCATCCAGTTCATCCATCGTGTAGCCTTGTGTGACATCTATGACTCACGCAGGTCTGAAGAGGTGGTGGAGTTTGTGCTAGATGTCGGTCAAAAAGCATTGGCCTAGTTCAGATGCAAAGGATAGTTGGCGGCCTAGACTTGTCTGAGACAAGAAAGGTAACAGGAACAATGTAATACAGAAGCTGTTGTGAATTCCAAATAAGGTGGTTGAGATTCAATCGACGATGAGCCAGGCTATTTTGGTGGCTGGGCGGCCATCTGGGCTAGGAAAGTCAGGTTCAGGTTCTAAGATCTCGACTGACCGGATAGAACGTCCTGTCTTCTTGGCACATCTAACCATCGTGTTCACCCAGTCGTCTGCGTTTACTGCAGCAACGTTGTTGGTCGCGAGAATGGCCCCACTTGGACGTGTCGCCAGTACTGCTGGCTTAAAGAGGCTAGCGTAGTCACGCATCACATCGACTGTTCCGAAGGCGCTTTTGGCCCAGCGAGGCGGATCCAATACGATGAGGTCAAAGAATCTTCTTGGGACAGTCAATGGTTGACGGCGTTTTCGGGAAAGTCGGCCTCCCAGTGGCAGTCCTGCACATTGTCGGATGACAGGAAAGACGTCCTCACGGATAAGGCGGAAGTCTTGACCTACCGTTATGTCATTGAGGTTGGCGTTACGTGTCCCTACTGCTAGAGCCCCTGCTGAAAAGTCTACATTCCAGACTTCATGAGCCCCCGCCAAAGCTGAGGCAATACCGGCTCCACAGGTGTAAGCAAAAAGATTTAAAACTGAGTGTGCTGCTGCAGCTCGGATTCTTCGTCGCCCGACGCGGAAATCCAAAAAAAGCAACGGGTCAGCGCCGCCGTGTCTTGGGCAGACATCATAACGGATACCCAGTTCTCGACCGATGCATTCCGAGAAAGGTCCTGGGTCCTGCCAGTCATTAAAGGATGGCCTCCCACCCAGCCGACTAGGGGCTCGATGGTTCCACACAGGTTGGAGATGGCATCCAAGTGCTTGCCCTATTTCTGATGAGATGAGGTCAAGCGTTTGTGGCTCAAGTGGTTCTCGCCATGTTTGTATAAGAAGTATGTCTCCGTATCGATCGATACTACACCCGGGGAAACCTTCGACTGCCCCATGAAATAGCCGATAGCAGTTGGTTTCTTCACCGTGAAGACGATTGAGCAATGGTCTTCTGTTCAAGAGAGCTCGTTTCAGGGTGTCGAGGTTCAAAGGTTTCTTCTTTCAGGAGGTCTACACTGGCATTGCTACAAAGTCGGCGTGTTTGGGTGCTTCCCTAGAGAGAACCGTTAGATCTGAGTCCAAGCGGAACTATAATCGCATCCTGAAGTTAATGTGGAGAGGTGTCGATGACGGGTTTATTAAAAGTTGGTGTCGGTGTAGGTGTTGTCGTGGTCTCATTTGGGTTCGGCTGGCTCATGTCTTCCACGGGTGTAGGTCGGGAGGTCCCGGTAGGTTCCCTGACCGAACTTGAGCGCGAGTTTACAGAGCGAATGCGTAACGTGGTGCTCGAGGGAAACTTTACTATCGAAGGCGTCAGTTCTGGCGACCGCCGCCCAGAACGTTATGAAATTGCCCAGGTGACGAAACTCGATGGAGATCGGTGGAGATTCGATGCTCGCGTTACCTACGGTAGTGTTGATGTCACACTTCCTGTGGTCGTGCCGGTGGTGTGGGCTGGCGATACTCCGATGGTCAGCATCACCGATTTTGCTATACCGGGGTTGGGCGACGAGTTTGGTGCTCGGGTTGTTTTCTATGACAGCCGATACGCTGGAACCTGGGACCATGGTCAATATCGTGGTCTGATGTACGGAACCATTTCACAGCAGGCTTCTAACTAGCTGTGAGTAATTTCTATAGGGTGCTAAAAGGCATTCAAGAACTGGGTAAGTGCTACATGTGACGGAGGCGGAAGCCTTTCCGAATGGGCAGGCCAGACCCACTTCGTAGACTCTGGGTGAGACTCTTTGACCTCGCTGATGTGTCTGGCCTAGGCGCAGGACGACAACCGGGTGGCTCTCGAAGGAACGTGTCTTGCGGGTGTTCCATCGTCTCGGCGGGCTAGCTGGACCTGGTTCCGACCTAGCTGCTTGGCACGGTAGAGGGCCGCGTCTGCTGATTGGAGCAGATGCGATTTTGTACGGGCATCATCTGGATATACCGAGACTCCGATACTGACAGTGACCCGATTGTCCGGTTGGACCTGTCGGTTGCTGAATGCGTATTCGGCTACAGTCTGCCTGATACGTTCGGCTCGGCTTAGACTCCCTAGTTCGCCTGTGTTGGGCAAGATCACTATAAATTCTTCTCCTCCATATCTACATGCAATGTCCGTGCGACGACCGGTGAGTGACAGGTTTTGGCCTCGGTCGGTAGTGTTTAATATTTGTCCTAGCTGCTGTAACAGAATGTTTCCAGCTTGGTGCCCGGCCTTGTCATTGAAATGTTTGAAATAATCGACGTCGATGAAGAGCAAGCCCAGATGGTGTTTGTTCCTGGCTGCCCGGCTCAATTCAGTGGAGAGGTGCTGATGCAAGCTTCTGTGGTTGGCTAGTCCGGTCAGACTGTCCATGGCCGTCAAGGTCTGTAACCTACTGTTGACGGTCTGTAGGTCTCTAGTCCGAGCATCTATAGCTTGCTGTAATTCTTGCTCGTGAAACCGCACACGGTATAAGGCTGTGTTCAGTAGGCTATTGGTGTCTCGTAGCTGTCTGGCTAAGTTTGAGTTGCGGCGTTCAAGGGCCGCTTCTCGTATGGCTCCTGCCATGGCGGTCTGAAGTTCAGGGGATTGGACTGGTTTACTCACAATACGATGCACATGACTAAGAGAGGTCGTGTCTTGCAGGTGTCCGATATCTTGAGAAGTAGCTACAAGAAGGCGTGCAGTGTCAGGTTTTTCACAGCGCCGCAATAGTTCGACTCCACCCAAGGTGGGTAGCCTTTGGTCGGTGATGATGGCCTTAGCACCAGCACAGTGCACCATGTTTAGGGCGTGTGGACCGTCGCTAGTAGTTAGCACTTGGTAAATGGAGTCGAGAGCCCTCTGTACCCGCATCTGGTTTTCTTGGTCAGGGCTCACCAGCACGATGGGCAATAAAGTGTCAGGCATGATCTAAAATCAGTTGGTTACTGATAGATAATATCGGTCGAAAGTTTCAAGCGATTGACGACCGTTGTGGCCTTCGGACTTGCTTGGTTGCAACATTCGGTCACCCTGCCACTTCAATACCGGAACAGGTAGGCCACTTTGGCAAAGACGGCCCGATTTGTACGCAGAAGGGCTGTTGTTGGAAACACGGTGTTATCGATGCGTGTCCCGCGCTGGAACCGGTC
>DEAE01000015.1 GCA_002347025.1 Acidobacteria bacterium UBA2990 | reverse complement strand
TCTGCCCGACGCGGGTGCACACCTGGATGCACAGGACCGGCTTGTCCGTCAGAAGCTCGTCGACGCCATCGCGCATATTGAATCCGGTGGCAAATCGGCAGAAGAAGCCGTCGATGAGTACACGCGAGAGGCCGCCTTTACGTTTCTCAATCGCTTCGTGGCGCTGCGGATGCTGGAGGCTCGTGGCTTACTCCAGGAGTGCGTCTCCAAGGGTGATCAGTCGGGTGGTTTCAAGGAATTCTGCGGGCTGGTGCCGGGGATCTCGGCACTGCCCGACGATGGCTATCGACTCTATCTCGAATGCCTGTGTGACGAACTGACCGTTGAGATCAAGGTCCTGTTCGACCGTCGTGATCCGACCACACTGCTGTGGCCACGGCGCACGGCGGTTGCCGAAGTGCTTGAGATTCTGGCCCAGCAAGAGTTGGAAACCTGCTGGAACGAAGACGAGACCATCGGCTGGGTCTACCAGTACTTCAACAGCAGCGAAGAACGCAAGAAGATGCGCGAGGAGTCGCAGGCTCCCCGCAACAGTCGCGAACTGGCCGTACGCAATCAGTTCTTCACACCTCGCTATGTTGTCCAGTTCCTGACCGACAACACTCTGGGCCGTATCTGGTACGAGATGCAAGAGGGCGAGACCCGGTTGGCTAACGAGTGCCAGTACCTGGTCCGACGCCCCAGCGAAGTGTTTTTGGACGAGGGGCAGGATCCGCCTGAGGAGGACGAGGACACCGAAACAGACCTCAGCCAGGAAGAACTGCTCAACAAGACGGTCCACATTCCACATCGAGCAAAGAAAGACCCGCGAGACCTGAAGATCCTCGACCCGGCCTGCGGCAGTGGTCACTTCCTGCTCTACGCGTTTGATCTGTTGGTGACGATCTACGAGGAAGCGTGGCACGACGCGGACCGCCCCGATTCTGAGGTGACCGGCAACAGCCTACGGGACGATTACAGCGAGCTTGCCGAGCTGCACACCGCCCTGCCCGCCCTGGTGCTCCGTCACAATCTCCACGGGATCGATATCGATCCACGCTGTGCCCAAATCGGCGTGCTGGCGCTCTGGATGCGAGCCCAACGGGCTTATGGCGATCAGAACATTGATCGAGATCAGCGACCGTTGATTACCCGCTCGAACATCGTGGTCGCCGAGCCGATGCCCGGCGAAGAATCGATGCTCGACGAATTCATCGAGAGTGAGCTTTCTGGAACGCCCGAAAAAGACCTCCTCGGCCAGCTGGTGCGGCGGGTCTTTGACGCCATGCAGCTGGCCGGTGAAGCCGGTTCACTGCTGAAGATCGAAGAAGAGATTGCCAGTGACATCGCCGAGGCCAAAAAGCTCTGGTCAGCACAGCCCAACGAGGTGCAGCAGTCTCTCTTTGCACGTGACAAGCCACAGGCTGTCCAGGGTGAGTTGGTTTTTGACGTGTCAGGCATCACCGAAGAGGACTTCTGGGAGCATGCCGAACAGAGCATTTATGACTCCCTGAGGCGTTATTCCGAACAGTCGCCAGACGGTGCGTTTCACAGGCGGCTCTTTGCCCAAGACGCCGCACTGGGATTCGCCTTTATTGACCTCTGCAGGAATCGCTACGACACTGTGCTGATGAATCCACCATTTGGTGAATTCACTAAGGTCGTGAAGACAGCTGCCAACCGTCTCTATATTGACAGCAAGGCCGATATTCTCTGCGCTTTCGTCCAGCGTGCGGTGTCCGTCGGCTCTGAGCGAGGGATGGTCGGAAGCCTGACAAATAGGACGCCATTCTTCACGGCGAAGACCGAAGCTTGGCGCAAGCGGTTCTTGCTTGGCCAAGATGACTCTTCATTGAGACTCCTCGCGGACCTGGGGCATGGAGTGCTGGATGCGGCCTTAGTGGAGGCCGTGGCCTACGTCCTCCAAAAGCAAGGGATGTTGCGGCACATCGAGACGTTTAGCGTTGTCAACACCAGCAACAAGCAAGCGTCTCTAGAGAAGCTGGTGCATTGGGGGCCGGATCTCTGCGATGCTCGAAAGCTGTTGAACATTCCTGGCTACCGGATCGCATATTGGATACCAGACGACGCCGCCGAGGCATTTGAACGCCTACCAACACTGTTGGACGGCGTCGAGAATGTAGACAAGGGAATGTCCACGACTGACGACATGCGTTTCGTTAGGCTTCACTTCGAAGTTCCTCAAGAAGGGATTGGTGTCACAGGCTGGCAACCATACGCGAAAGGCGGTGCCTACAGACCGTTTGTTTCCGATATCCATCTTTGTGTTAAGTGGTTTGATAGTGGCCGCGAGATGGAGGCCCTCATTGTCGCCAAGTATCCGTACCTCAAGGGCGACGCTGGTTGGGTACTCCATCCCGAAACCCACCATAGTTCGGTCGGGCTTACTTTCACGAAGCGAACAACCAGCTCATTTAGTCTCCGATCATTGCCAGCAGGTGTTCGCGTGAGTGACTTGGCAAACCTCGTTTACGACGAATCTCGTGAGAAGCTGAGCGCTGTACTTGTGAACGCCTCCTGCGCTCCCTTTCAGTACTTATTGGAAGCCACGCTGCCGTCAATCGACTCTTCAGCAGGCGGAACAGCTGCTCGGCACTATGAAGTGGGTACATTGAGGGAAGTTCCCGTGCCCTCCGACCTGAGCTTTGTACCCACAGAAGCTGTTGATGTCCTCTGGCGTGCGGCGGCGGAGGACTTGCGCTGGGACGAGACGACGTCGCTATTTGAGCCTGAGCTCGCACTGGGCAGTCTGCAGGATATGCTGGAGGCTCGGCTGCGTGCGAAGGAGACCCGTGTGCTCGCATCACTCCGGTCTCACGCAACCATTGAGCTGGCCTCATTTACAGCGTACGGTTTTTCGAACGCCACCTTAGGCCCGATCGTCGACTATCTGGGCCCCCATCCATTCGCGCTCCCACATACCGACCTAAGTCCACTACTCGGTCCTGAGGAGGCCTTCACCAGGTCGAACGATGAGTTGTCGCAACTCCTCCTGAAAGCCCATGGCGGGAAGCGACGTTTCATCAAACAGGCGTGGATAGCGGATCGGCGTTTAGAGTTGATTTCGTACGTATGCAATCTCAATCCGGTCGACATTGTCGACTGGCGTCGACGCGTCGGCTTCTCTGACACTGACCTTCGAGGTGACTTCGCACGCGCGCTCGTGTCGTGGTTTGTCGGTGCCGCATTGGGGCGCTGGCGGATGTCAGACTTCTGGGCTCCCTCCAAAGGAGCCCAGTCGCCGTTCGAGCACTCGGTGGACATGGCTCCTCGAGAATCCTTGCAGGTCGGCGCAGCGAAAGTTCTGGTTCTCGACGAAGGCCACGAAGCAGACCTTGGCGGCAGGATTAAGTCAGAATTCGATGTAAGGCCGACCGCTGGCCTGTTGGAGGCCATCGAGAGCGAGCTGGGAGGGCCCCTTAGAACATGGCTTGCCCGTCGTTTTTTCGCGTATCACTTACAGGGCTACAGCAAGTCCCGCCGCAAAGCCCCCATCTACTGGCAGCTCGCCACCCCCTCTGCGTCCTATTCAGTCTGGCTCTATTATCACCGCTTCACCAAAGACACCTTCTTCCAGGTCCTGAACGATTACGTCAAACCCAAGCTGGACCACGAGCGATCCAAGCTGGATCGCTTGCGGGGTGAAGCGGGGATCGAACCAACGAGATCACAGCAAAAAGACATCGAAGACCAGGAGAAGTTTGTCACCGAACTGACCTCGATGGTCGAAGAGGTTGAGCGGATCGCGCCGCTGTGGAACCCCAACCTCAACGACGGCGTGATCATCAACTTCGCTCCGCTCTGGCGATTGGTCCCACAGAACAAGTCCTGGCAAAAGGAATGCAAGAAGTGTTGGGACAAGCTCGTCAAGGGTGACTACGACTGGGCGCACCTCGCCATGCACCTCTGGCCCGAGCGGGTGGTACCCAAGTGCCAGGACGACCGCAGCCTGGCCATCGCACATGGACTGGAAGACGACTTCTGGCACGAGGACGACGACGAGAAGTGGGAGAAACGTCAGCCACCCGAAGGCGGCTGGGAACCGGTGATCAAAAAACTGATCGACAAACGCAGCAGACCGGGTGTGAAGGCCGCTCTGACCAGCCTGCTGGAAGCCCCGGCGCCAGCGGGTGGCACTCGGGCACGTCGACGACGTAAATCGACGGCGAGCTAACATGGACCAGGACACCCGCAACA
>DEAE01000024.1:607415-625116 GCA_002347025.1 Acidobacteria bacterium UBA2990 | reverse complement strand
GTTGCCCGCTTCAACGCAGCCAACTGAGAACGATAATGAGGCTTCGCCCATGGTTCGATCGCTTGCTCCTGGATGGATTTCTGCTCATCAGGCACAACAAGGTTCATGTCGAGCTCAATGACGTTGCCAAATCCGTGGCAGGTCGGGCACGCCCCGAATGGACTATTAAATGAAAACAACCGCGGCTGCGGGCGCTCATAGGCTATTCCACAATCACGACAATCGAACCGTTCGCTAAACCGATGCAACACAGGCGACTCTCCAGCACCGCCTCCTTCAACCTCCATCGCAAACGCGGTACCAGCCCCTTCTGCATAGCAAGTTTCGACTGAATCTGTGATGCGCCCCAGAAGGTCGTCAGCTACAACTAGCCTATCGACCACGACCTGAAGAATCTCTTGCCTTGTCAGATAATCGACGTCTGCATCATCCAGCCTGACTACTCGCCCATCGACAACCACCCGCCCAAAGCCCTTCTTGCGAAGCGCACCAATCACCCCAGCACCCTGACCCATGCCTGTCTCTGCTGGCACAGCCACGTCAGACATATTCCCAACGACGTACTCGAAGCCCAACAACAGCCGTGTGCCAAGGGGCCGCTTCAATAACTCGCGAGCTACAACTTCCGGCGACTGACGAACAACCTCGGTGCCACACTGACGACACATGGTTCGTCCTACTCTGGCAAACAATAAGCGCAGGTAATCGTGAACCTCGGTCGTGGTACCAACGGTAGACCTTGGATTCCGCAAGCTATTTTTCTGTCGGATCGCAATGGCAGGACAAATGCCATCGATGAGGTCAACATCAGGTTTCTTCATGCGTTCAAGGAACTGCCGCGCGTAGGCCGAAAGAGACTCCACGTACCGGCGCTGTCCTTCTGCATACAGGGTATCGAACGCCAAAGATGACTTACCGGACCCACTGACTCCCGTAACCACAATCAGCTTTTCAGCAGGCAGCGTCACGTCGACATTCTTGAGGTTATGAGTCCTGGCCCCTCGAATAACAAAGTGACCGTCGCTAGCTAAATCTCGTGGCATGCAAGTTCGTGACCCACCCGGTCACTCCTAACTAGTTAGGGCGATACAGCAACTGTCCAGTGTACCGTTGGTTTGACATTCCAGTCCAATCAGACTCTCAATCAAGAAATAAACCAGGCCGATCCACCCGCTTGTATCGAGACTGCACCCAGCTATTCCTAAGACAACACAGCTAACGTTTAGCTTTCATGCCAAGTCCAGATTGCCTGCCGTAGCCTCCCACCACCAATTGCAGGATCAGTTATAGATGGGCAGCTACAGACGTATGCTACGATCCCTCAGCCTTGCTAACAGGGACCCGCCACCCGTCACAGAGGTTGCGGCTTTCTGGCCGACGTAGCTCAGTTGGTAGAGCAGCTGATTCGTAATCAGCAGGTCAGCGGTTCGAGTCCGCTCGTCGGCTCCAGAATTTCCTAGCTGAAATACACGCCTTGCCTCTGCCCAGCGAAAAAAGCACACGACAACCCTAAACGCTCAACGGCCACAGCGAACTCCAAGGACCATTCGACACAGCCAGAGGTTGTTGAAAGCAGACCACAGGTTGACCAGGCCAAGCAGTCAGCAGAGAACTTCCTCATCAGTTCTTCAAGTTGACCGAAGCAGCGTGGGTCAAGCGCTCACTGACAGACCTCAGAAATGAACGTTCGGCGAAGCTAACCGATGGGCCGCGACGAGAAGAAGCCGAGCTGGAAGGTGTGGTTGAACAGAACCATGTTTCCGGTCGGTCGCTGCACGGTCTGGAGCAGATAGCCAATCTCGAAGCTCGTGGCAGGCCCGGTTCGAAAGCCGATCGCAGCGTAGGCCCTGTTCTGATCGAAGATGTTCTGTTGAACATTCTCACCGAAACCTACCATGAGCTCGTTGTAAAACGCGAAATAGCGATCGTCTCGGGCGAGGGGTATGGTGCCCTTAAGAAAGTAACGAAAGCGGTTGACGTAAGAATGGCCCACCACCTCGCCTTCGCCCAGAGAGCTCTCTGCTACCTTTCCGATGGAGCGCTGCTCCAGGCGGTAGCGATGAGTGAGCCGGACCTCACCAACCCGCTGCCTGAGAATAATCTGCTGCCACAAACGATTCTCCGGTACATCGAAATTAGGCGGTGAGCCAATCAGCCCATTCGTGTTGATGAACGCGTAGCCCCCTGAGAACTGTACGTTGTCGCTCACATCATAGTTGATACCCGGCCGGAGCAAGAGCTGATTGCGACGATCAAACGCACCCTCCATGCGGAGCTGCCCGTCGAAATGGAATCCCCAGCGACTTTCGCCCAGGGTGTGGTCGCCAAAGTACATATACCAGGCACGACCGTTCGACACGGTTTCTCGCTCGTTGGGCTGCGCCGAGGCGCTTGCCCCAAAGAATACGACCGCTCCGACCGCGGCGACGACCCACCTCATCGATCCAGCGTACTTGCAACGGTCTCCGGCGCGATGGGGTTGACGATGCCGATGAACGGCACCTCGACCATCAAACCTCAGAAGGTGGTTGGCGAAGATTGCGCCCATAGAGTCTCCGTTTCAATCCAAGAGTCTTGGCGAGTCAAGAGCATTGCCTCAGTAAAAGAATTGAGAGCAGCAGCGAGCCACGACCTGATACTGAGAAGGTTTTGCTGTATCACCCTAGGCTCGACTCGTTGAATGAGACGCGCAGCACGGCCGACGAGCACCACTCCAAGCCCCAGCCACGACAGTGCTTTTGAGGATTATGCAACCTTCGTCCACTTCTGCGTTGGTTCGTAGCGATACAGTAGACCCTCAGCCTCGCAGTCCACAGCAACAAGATGGATCCATTCGTTGGCGAACAGCTGTTGTACGTGGGGCAGCTCCTGCAACACCTCGGTGATGCGACCCCGCGGTGCTTCGATTACGACGAGCAACCTGAGAGGCTCGTGGTATGGCATGGGGCCGTTCATCACGGATTGCCTGGCTAGGCCGGTTCTCAGATCACTCTGTGGCCCGGCCATGATTCCCAAACGCCCCACCACGTTGTGATAAATCTTGCTGCCGCTGCCATAGACCTCCGGGTCCGTCGCCGTGAAGTAATAATCACTGTTGATCCATTGCCCAACGACGCCTGGGCCGGCCAATACCCCCTGAAGCAGAGCACCTGATGAATCGCCACGGTAGTCATAATCGTTTAGGAAAACGCGACCCTTCAGATCGAGCTGCCTGCTTAGTTCTCGGCGACCGATAATGAAAGCGGCGTTTCCGGACAGTCCCCATTCCGGTCGAACCTCACTCCAGTCTCCGGCTCGGCGATTGATCTCACGCTCTACCGTCGCTGGTGACGGGTCCTTCTTCACAAGCGGCAACCGGGCACATCGCTCCTGGTTGGTTCTCACTGCCGCATTGCGAAGCCCCTCCGTCAAATTCCCAATGTCCTCATGATGAGTGTGGGGAATATCTTCCTGATCAAAAATGACAACCGCGTCGGTCGTGGTATCGTGGAGTCCCGCGATGAAATGGGTATCCTCGGGGATGACGATCCCTTTGTCTGCCAGTTGGGCACGCACTTCCGCCTTATTAGCGATGGATGCGAAGACGCGGGCATTCGCCTTGCCAGGATGGCCACCACAAGCACCGCAGTGAAGCGACGCCTCAAACGGATTGTTATCCGATGAACTACCATGCCCGCACACCAGCACAAGACGGGCAAAATTGCTGGTCAGTCCGATCGTGCGCAGCGCCGTCTCCAGCGTCGACACCTGCTCGCTCAGCGCGAGTCCAAGCTTGGTGTCTTCGTCCGCTGTCATTTCGTCAATCGTCATGTTAGTAGCGACAGCGGGAGCCAAGATGTCAGTGAACTTCTCGCGGTACTTGCGATACCAACGCGGGAAAAGCGTCCGACCGAACAACTGCACGCCGAACAACCATCCCAACGACTCGACTGTGATATACGGCGTCAGCACGTTCGCTTTCAGATCGTGAATCAACTCGTGGATTGTATGAAAGAACGCCTTTCCGGATTTGTGTTTGGCGAGCAGTTCGTCCTGATTGCCGCTGGCCAGTTCGAATACAGTGTGCCCGGCCTCAGCGATCGCGGGATACTGCTCGGTTAAGTGGTGACTACCATGCGCCTGGTGGCGGATGAACACTGTGAAGAATCCTGCAAAACCAATGGTTTCGTAGCTCCCGACAGCCTCCAGGTGTCTCCGGAATGGCTCAGAGCGGACATCGATACAGAACATCGCCTGAGCGTCCGGCCGTGGTTTTGTAGCAGCGGACAACTGCGAACCATTGACGCCGGCCGCGATCTTGCTGAGCAAATCTTCCTGATACCCGGCCTCAAACGCTTTCTGCCATACCGGCCCATGCTCGGATTCCGGCCAGGCGTCGAGCCAGTCCAACAGCATCTGCAAGCAGTCGGGCGACGCGTCCATTAGTGTTGTGGGCGCGATCCGCAACCCACGGGCCAGGTCATTCAATCGAACTGCCGCCGAGAGCCCGGCAGCCTGGGCGCGGTGCTTCCCATCCGATGCGTTCTGTTCGCGCTGGCTCCAGGACGCGATGGCTGGGAGCGTGCCATCAATACCGACCTCAATTTGACAAGTCTGTCTGACCAGCTCTCGCTCGTACCACAAACGAACCGCAAGATACTGCACCAGATCGATGGGATGAGCCTCCTGCCATTCATATCCCTCACTCGACTCGCCCCGCCAGTTGATAAAGCTCGCCCAACCGCACAAGCCGGTCAGTTGAAGTGATAAGTAGTCCTGCCGGATTTCCTTAGGAATGCCGAGCGCATCCAGATGTTCAAGCAACGCCTCGTCAGGCGATGCAGGCAGATCCCCAATCTTCCGGCCACTATCAATGATGCCGCATGGCGACCATTCCCTCGCCGCGAGAGACTTCCACGCCTGGTAGAAACCCTTCTTTCTGTCTGGCATCGACCAAACGGCGTGACCTTCATCTAAGAACGCTTCGCACCATTTGATGAGTTCCCGGTCGATCGGATCCGTCAACCGAGTGTGCAAGGTCCGGTCGCACCACGTCGCGAGAGTCATACTTCTGCCGAGCGGGTCTGGCTCTTCCTCTCGTGGCTTCAACACCGGAGTGAGCCGGTGGAAAAGATCGCGGAGCAACTTTGCATCTACGGAGCGATCGACAAGGGCCTCGAGGGTCTCATCTGCAGGTGCCGTAATGCCGGACAGGAGATGGACGCGCAAAACGTCGAGGTGGCTCACTGTGCGTTCGCTCAGCGCCACGTGTTGGTCCTGCTCTCTTGACCGAAGAGCAGCTTCGACATGTTCGGGTCGGATCCTACCTGCTCGATAGTATTCTCGAAAGGTCTCATTTGGCAGATAACCATTTCCGCCGACAAAACGGCGACCCAGCCGTACGGCTTCCTCGAAATGCATCGACTCCAAGCTATGCAACGGATTGTAATAAACGAAGGTCGGCAGCGGCCAATACTGACCAATAACCCCAGCCGCCTGCGAAACCAATTCCCTGATTTCCCGGCTTTTGGTGTCAGAGTCCGATATGTCCTTGGATGTCATACTTATCTGATCTCCACGACGGTACGTGCCATTTCCGTCACGCCGGCACCGAGCCATCCGTGAGGCACTACGCTAAGTAAAACCAATAGTAAGAGTACGACCGCAAGGGCCACAGTCTCCGCGGGACGAAGATCGTCATAGCGAAAATCGGCACGGTGCGGCCCAAAGAGGAGTCGCTGCATCAACTTGAACAGATACCAGGATACGCCAAACCACGTGAGCAGGACGATAACGAGTCCGACAGACATAGCTGACGAGCTGAGCAATATTCCAACGTAGCCGAAAAACAATCCGAAAGGCGGCAATCCGACCGCCGCCATCACCAGCAACGCCAGGCACAAGCCAAACTTTGGCATGGGACGGGCAAGCCCACCAATCTTGTTTATGTCCAGATTCCCATAGCGAACCCGTACGCGATCCCAGGCCAACATCATTCCCACGGTAACCAGCATCACCGCGCTGGCATACACAATCGCTGCTGACGCCACGTTGCCGACACTCGCGACGTGCCACCAAAGAATCGAGTAGAGAGCAACACCCGTGTAAGCGATCAGATGCGGCACGCCTGTTTGCGCAACTGCCTTTATCGAAGCGTAGATAGCGCCAACCAAGGCCAGCACGGCCAAACCAGGCAGAAGGGCCGACGGCAGATTGGGGATAAGTACGGTCATCCAGTACACACCGGCGATTGGCATCAGAGCGGCCAGCACGATGCCCCCTGCGCCGGGAAGTTTGGTGAGCCCACGGGTATAGGCGCTCTGGAGAGGAAAGAGCGGTGCGAGTAGGGCCGTACCAAGCAGTAACGCGAGGTTTCCGAACGACAAGAGTGTAAGTGAAGTCAGTTCTTGCCCAGCCAGCACGATTGCGACCAAAGCTGCGGTCGCTAGAAACACCCGACCGCGGTCCAACGACTCCACCGTTTTCTTGGCCATAAGCCGCAGTCTGAGTGCCACCCCGTCCAGATAAAGGCGGTTCACGAAAAACAGATACAGCGTGGTTTGGACGTTAGTAATCGCCTGCGGGCGATTAAGGGTTCGCCCCAGCCGCTTGGAGTACGCCCCGGCCCACCCGATGACGACTAGCGCCACAGCAACCACAAGGATTCCCATGAACAAGCCGCTTGGCAAAGAGGCGGCCTGGTAGTAGGCGATTACGGTTCCCGGGGTCGGATACAGGAAGCCCGTAAATAGCTCTGCCGCGAATAGATACAGCAGCGTGGCGGCTGTCACCACGAGCAACATGATCCCTTGCTCCTTGATCGAATCCGCCCCACGCAACCGATACAACGTCAACATCGCCTGCGACGCCGTGACCCAGCTGAAAAACAGGAAAATCACCAGTCCCTGGGAGTCACGGAGTGGAACGTGCAGCAACTCGTGCGCTGCATAAAGAATGAGCAGCGGCAAAGCAAGAGACGTAAGAAAGCCGACCCCCCAGTTCGCGACACTTAATGACGGCCCATCTGCCGGTTTCTCCGGCCGCCTTGGTTCGTGGCGTGTCTCGTGAATCACGTTACCGCAGTTGAGAAAAATCGTGGCTTTAAACATGCCGTGCGCGATGAGGTGGAAAATCGCCAAAGAGAAGGCGCCTACCCCGCACTCCATGATCATGTAGCCCATCTGTCCGATAGTTGAGTATCCCAGCGTTTTCTTGATGTCGTTCTGAACCAGCATCATGCTTGTTCCCAGGACCGCGGTCACTAGGCCTACAACAAACACGACGTGCAATGTCGGTGGACTCAGCACGTACAACGGCGCAAGGCGTGTCAGCAGGAAGCCGCCGGCATTGATGATTCCAGCGTGGAGCAACCCATGGATCGGCGTCGGCGCGAACAACGACTCCGGTAGCCACATGTGGAGCGGGAACTGGGCCGACTTGCTCATGGCACCAACGAAGATCAGCAGCGTCACCACCGTGGCCCCACTGAGATCGACCAAACCGAACAGCTGCAACGTTACCGGATTCTCAGCGGCCTGCTTAAATAGCTCTGAAAACTCGACGGTCCCCCAAAGTTGATAAGCAAGAACGATGCCCGCAAGAAATACGATGTCGCCCAAGCGCAACATGATGAAGGTGCGAAACGAACTGCGCGCGGTGGGCAGATGAGCGTAGTTATAAGCCAGATGACACAGCAACCAACTCAGCAATTGCCAGACCAGAAACAGCAATACGAGATCACGACTCGAGACCATCACCAGCAGCGTTGAAATGGTGAGGGCCAGCAAGGCCTGATACCGCGACTGTCCCTGTTCAGACTGCATGTAGCGGACGGAGTATCGATAGAGAACCAAGCCGATCGAGGCGATCACCACCATCATCACGGCGCTCAATCGATCGATGGACAGTTCAATCGTCGGCAGGAAGCTCCAGGGTGTTTCACTGATCAACAGGCGGGTAGCCACGTAGCCGGGAGCGGCTACCTGCCACAACGTCACAACCGAGACCGCCATTGCCACGACATGCGCAACCACGCCGACGCCGTAGGTTCGGTCGCCCGCCTTGCGGCTCGGAAGGGCACTGTAAACCGCTGCCAACAAAGGCGCCAAAGGAATGAGAACCGGGTAGTAACTCAAGATGAACTCCATTCCATTTTTCGTTATTGCTCGAAATCCTGCTTTCTTACGGCGATCTTGATGAAGTAACTCTTGCCAGTCCTGAAAAGGCTAGGCTGAGTCAGCCCTAATATTTTATACAGGTGTACCAATCAGAAGGTATAGTAGTTAATATATACCCAATCAGTAGATTAAACTGACATATTGTCCGAAACATGGATTGGCTAAATTACCACCACTTGTTTTACTTTTGGTCCGTCGCACACGAGGGCACCGTTTCGGAAGCCGCGAGACAACTTCATCTTGCAAGACCTACCGTAACTGGGCAGATTCGCGAGCTTGAGAAAGCGGTGGGACAACAATTGTTCCGTCAGAAGGGCCGCAGTTTGGTGCTCACGGAGTTCGGTCAGCAAGTCCTTGAGTACGCAGATGAGATCTTCTCGGTTGGCCACGAATTGCGCGAGTTCGTCAAAACAGGCCATCCAGGAACGAGGCGGCGTTTCCGTGTGGGCATGCCGGACGTGTTGCCGAAATTAATCGCCTTTGAACTGCTGAAACCAGCCCTGCAGGGTGCCGAACGCCCCCGCACGGAATGCTACGAAGGTAAGTTGCTGGAGTTGCTAACAGATCTGGCGAAGCACAAACTGGATCTTGTGCTGTCGGATTCGCCGGCTCCGACGACGCTTGATTTCAATGTCTTCAGCCACAAGCTCGGAGAATGTGGTCTGTCCCTCTTGGCCATTTCGTCGCTAGCACGGCAGTTGCAGAAAGGCTTTCCCGAAACGTTGACAAACGCACCCATGCTGCTGCCGAGTCAACACACAACCGTGCGGCGATCTCTCGACCGTTGGCTGGATGAGCGCGATCTGTTCCCCACGATTGTGGCGGAGTTCGACGACAGCGCACTGCTCAAGGTGTTTGGCCAAGCCGGTGAAGGGGTCTTCCCAGTTCCGACGGCGATTGAAGACCGCGTGAAGAAGCAATATGAAGTCGCTCTCGTCGGTCGCATCCCAGAGGTTTTGGACGTGTTTTACGCGATCTCCGTGGAAAAGCGCGTTGAGCACCAGTCTACGTTGCGGATTCTCAAGCAAGCAGCTAACACGTTTTTTAGCAGGGCTCCACAGGCTGACTAGTTGCGACTGTTCCAGAAGATCGTCCTCGAGGTGTGGAATGGCCGGCGAGGTAAAACTAGACCGACCCGATCAAAACCCGAGGCCGTCGTCCGCTAAAACCAAGAGCCCCTCGACTCGAGCCTTCTGCAGGGTTCACTCATGTTCACTGATTCTTTCTTGCCGCCTGAGGATGCTCCGATGTAGCAAGGTGATTGTCCAGACCTGACACGATGAGCTCCCGCTCGCTCTCTTCGAACTCCCGAGACAGCTCATGCAGATTCGACATCACCGTGTGGTCGACGAGCGCCGTCTTGGAGAGGTCCACGACGACTCGAGGGGAACCCTCGAGGCTTTCGATTCGGTTCTTGAGCGGGATCCAAGTGCTGAAGATCGCTGATTTCTCCACGCGTACGGTTCCGCTTTCCTCCTCGACCGCTATGCTGGACCTGAACAGCGAGCTGATGGGAGCGCCGTTGACAATGTGGATCACTGCCTTCACCAGGATTCCGATGCCGATCCCACTCAGGAGGTCCGTGGCCAGCACACCGAGGATGGTGGAGACAAAGATAACGAGCTGTTCTCGGCCCACGTGGTACATGTGCCTGAACTCTTGCGGCGAGGCCAGTCGAAATCCGGTAAAGACGAGCATGGCAGCCAAAGCGGCGAGGGGAATCCGGTTAATCAGCATAGGGACGAGCGCAACGAAGACCAAGAGGAAGGTCCCGTGGAACATGTTAGCGAACCGGGTCTTCGCGCCGTTATCGATGTTGGCCCTGCTACGCACGATCTCCGAGATCATAGGAAGTCCACCAACGAACGCGGAGCAGGTGTTGCCGATGCCAACCGCGACAAGGTCCCTGTCGTGATTGGTCTTTCGCCTGTATGGATCGATCTGATCGATAGCTTTGGCACTCAAGAGCGACTCCAAGCTTCCGATCAGCGAGAACAAGATGATGTATCTCAGACCGGTGGAACTCGCGATCCCAGAGAAGTCGGGGAAGATCAAAGCACTAAACAGGTTACTCGGCACGTTGACGAGAAACCTCGGACCCAGCTCGTGCGAGGCTCCCGCGAACGCGTAAGTGTGCTCCTCGGGTAAGCGGAAGTAGATACCCAGCGGTATCGAAACCAGGAGGACGACCATGGGCGCGGGAACGACCTTCAGGAGTGGGCTCTTGATCAGCGGATAGCAAAACATGATCGCCAAACTCACGAGTCCGATGACCGCTACTGCAGGATTCATCGCCATAATATAGCTGGGAAAGCTTGCCAGGCGAATTAGGGGGCCGCCCTCAGCGGTCATTACCCCGAGCACAACTGGAAACTGCGTGGCGATCACGATGACCCCGATGGAAGCTAGCAGCCCGTGTACCGCTGCGGTGGGAAAGAACTCGCCCAAGATCCCTGAGCGAAAAACCCCCAGCAGAATCTGAATCACACCTGCAGCGACCCCGACACCGAGGGCCAACCGATAGGCTTGGATGTCCGCCTCAGGATCGGCACCGGCGGTAAAACCGAAGTCGGTAACGCAACCCAACGCGATTACGATCAGTCCCGCTGCGGGACCCTTGATGGTCAGCTCGGAATTACTAAAGAAGGCGGACAAGATGCCGCCAATGATTGCGGTAAAGATACCCGCTATAGCCGGATATCCCGAAGCCAGTGAAATCGCGAGGCACAAAGGCAACGCGATCAAGAAAACCAGAAAACCGGACAACATGTCCGCCTTCCAGTTTCGCCTGAGTCCATCGAGCGTGCCTCTTGGGCTTGCCGCTTCTTGTGTCATAACCTCTCACCAATTAAAGGAAGGCTCAGAACCCAACCGGTCCATAGCTCATACCGTGTTTATTTCGGTAGGGTGACAATCGTACAAGACCGAAAAAACAAAGTGATCAGGTTAGATAATTCCGAGCACTGAGTCAACTTCTTCGTCAACGCGCCAAGCGTGGGACCAATCGATTAAACGCCTACAGTGGGCCCACGCCAGAACTCACTCTTCATAAATAGGCCCATGCACTGTGCGATGTGAGAGATACTGCCACCGACTATCTCGCCATGCGTAGACACGGACATACCAAAAGCTGAACGAGCGCTGGGTCGACCCCGGTCCCCCAGTGCGAGCCTGCACTCGACCCATGGTAATGGCAATATCGCCATGGACTTCAGCCTGCTGTGAATCAACCTGTCGCGAAGAGTATCGTCCAGGTAGGGATGCTAGCCACTCTGATTTCGTATCGGTACCCAAGATAGGCCCACCGGTGGTCCAGCCATCTCCATGGGTGTAGGTGAAATCGCTAGCGCAAGCACCATCAAGAAAGACGACATCAGACTGAAGAACCGCAGCCTCGATCTGACGCTCAAAGGCCAAGACATCACCTGCAGCATCGGTCGACACCCTGGGGACCTGAGCTCCCGCCGAGGAAGTCAACAACCCCAATGAGACTAGAGAGACTGTTTTCACCAAGACCCAGCCTGCAGTTGATCTAGTCATCGGTCCCCCAAGAAGCAGTTGATTACCACACCCTACATCCGCCCTCTCAATTGGTCATCGGATTTGTCGACAGCCCTCGGTGATACACTCGCGAAAACCGAACAATACATTTAGGGTAGCAAATGACATTCAAATCGTGTCCTTTACCTGACTGACGGCACCCAGTATATCGTTTGGGCAGCCGGAAATAATGGAGCAATCGAACAGCTTGCAGCAGTGGCGTTCTCAAGACACTAAACGCCTTGATCACCCTGTAATGACAATGCCAAGCCCAAACAATAAACCACCTAGGTTAGTGAATTGAGTGCTTCCAGAGAATTCCGCATCTTGAGGTTATGCCCTGCAATCAAGAATCAAGGAGACGTAGATGGTAGCTGCAAAATCAATGCTCATACCGGCGGCTCTATCGTTAGTCGCCGGTGCCACCCCATCTAGCTGGGCACAAATCCAGCGTGAATTCATCAATCCGGCTGGTGGGTACACCCAGGTCGTCACCGTAGAAGACCGCAAAGTGAAGACGATCTATGTATCCGGCCAAGTGGGCAGTGGAGGCGACCTGCGGGCACATGCGGAAACGGCATTCGCCGGGCTGGCTGACCAACTTACCGCAGCCGGTGCTTCAATGCGTGATGTAGTCAAGATCAGAATCTATGTGACTGATTTCGAACCAGCCGACTATAGCATCATCTCCGACGCCAGACTCGCAGCGTTTCCGAAAGACTCGTGGCCAGTAAGCACCATGCTTGGGGTCGACGCACTCGCCCGAGAAGAACTCCGCGTGGAAGTCGAAGCCACTGCGGTCGTTGCAGCACCGGACGCCGACTTCGAACTGACCCGACTGGGGCCCTCACGCGGGTTCAGTCAGGTCGTCATAGCTAAGCATGGGTCGGTCAAGACCATCTGGGTCGCCGGCCAGGTGGGTCGCGGCGAGGGGCTAACGAGACAAACTCAGGTCGTGTTCGACCGTGTATCCCAGAGACTCGCTGATGCAGGGGCAACCCTGGCAGATCTGGTCAAAACCAACACTTACATCGTCAACTTCCAGCCGACCACCGAGATGGGTACGTTTAGAGAAGGTCGGTCGTCCATCTTTAGAGAGAATCCGCCATCCAGTACACTCGTTGGGGTTGACCGACTGGTCAGCGACGAGATACGGATCGAGGTTGATGCCGTGGCAGTCGTCGAAACAGAGGGATACGAAGAACCAGTCAGGATCGAGTTCCTCGACCCAGCTGGCGGGTTTACTCAAGTCGTAACGGTCCAGGGCAACGGGGCCAAAACGATCTATGTGTCCGGACAGGTTGGCCAACCTGGTGATCCACTCGAGCGTCAGGCGGAACAGGCACTTAGGGGCATGCGGCAGAGATTGGCACTGGCTGATGCTACCCCTGCTGATCTGGTTAAGGTAATTTACTACCTGCCCGATTATTCGCCAGGGAACACAGGCATCGCTGGAGCCCGAGAGGCGAACCTGTACCCCACTGAAGATTTTCCAGCCGCTACACTGCTTGGCATACAGTCACTCTTCACCGAGACAGCACACTTCGAATATGAAGGTATTGCTGTGGTTCAATAACTATGTTGGTAGCGACCTGAAACCGCCCATTGGTGGCCTGAGCTCGCCCGTGTCGTGGTTGCGGGCCAAATGAGGAAAGCTGGAAGGTGAAACGTCCAGCCAAACGCGATGCCCGGACCGAAACACGTCCGCGGTCGAACCCATGCCAGACTAGAGGTTCTACCTTTCAAAACCCAAGACATCGTGTCTGATGTTGCAAGCCGTCGCCGGGAGCGATTCCCCTTTGATAGGTTGGTGACGGAGGCTCAGCGCGACCCGGTCGCCTGTCGCAGGATTCGAACCGTCTCCGACGTCTCCACCGGGCCATCCCCCTCCGTCGGCTGCCGGCTCTCGAAACGCTCCAGCAATGCTTCCAGCGGGGTCTGGTTGGCAGAGTTCCGGACGGTACTGTCCGCACCCTCTTCGAGTAAGAGCCCCACAACCAGGGCATACTCGTTCACGGCGGCCACGTGCAGCGTGGTCACTCCATCTGTGGCGGCGTTCACATCAGCGCCCAGATCGACAGCCGCTTCGACAGTGGCCAGAATCTCGCCTTCGGTGGGCGACGTGCCACCCACGTCGATAGGAGCGATCCCACGCCGGCTCCCCCGCCGGTGCCCTAACCCAACTGCCGCCAGGAGGGCCGTGGTGCCATCGGGCATCGCGAGCGAAACGTCCGCACCGCCGGCGGCGAGGGCTCGCATGATCTCGGGCTCGAGGAACTTGGCCGCCAGCAGATACGGAGTAGCACCGACCAGCGTCTTGTGGAGGTTGTAGTCGGTCGTCTGACGCCTGAGCGGGGTCCCCTTGACCAACCGGATGTCAGGATCGGCGCCTTGCGCAAGCAACGCCTCCACGAGGTCGAGCTCGCTGCGAAGGACCGCCGCGTGGAGCGCGGTATAGCCGATCCCGATGTTATTCGGGTTCGCGCCGTGCTCTAGCAGGTTAATGCCAATGCCGCCGTGTCCGCTGTGCGCCGCGAGCGTGAGGGCGCTCATTCCGTCGGACATCGCGTCGTTAGCCTCGGCGCCGGCGACGAGAAGAGCGCGGACCGAAGCGACGTCGCCGCCGCGAACAGCGAAAAGTAGTGCGGTGCTACCACCCCGCAGAACCGTGTAGTTCAATTCCTCTCGGCCCGCACGCTGCGTCTGCTCGTCAACCACGGTCTGTTGATAGGTCAGGGTGCGGAGCCGTGGGTCCGCGCCAGCGTCGAGGAGCAGGCGAACGACGTCTGCATGGCCGCGGGCGGCAGCCCACATGAGAGCCGTCTGCTGGTGACTGACCTCGCGCTCGTTAACACGGGCACCGTGCTCGAGAAGCGTTCGTACCGCGAGCGGATGGCCGGTTTGAGCACAGGCCATGAGCACCGTCTCACCGTTGAGTAGGCGCGCATTGGGGTCGGCGCCGGCGGTCAGGAGACGCTCGACCATCGTTCCACTTCGAGTTGCGCATGCGACCTGCAGCGGCGTTGCCCCCAGATCGTTTGCGATGGTAGCCGTCGCCCCGGCCGCGAGCAGCAGCTCAGCCATGACGAGGTCATCGCGGTGAGCGGCCCAATGGAGGGCTGTGGCGCCGTCGCCCTGCCGGGCATCAACGTCCACGCCCTCGGCGATGAGTCGGCGGGCTGCCGCCGGGTCCTGGCCCTTGACTATGTCGATGAGTCGAAGGTCATGCCCCCTCGATCCGGCCAGACTTACGCCGGACGACGAGGCCATGCCGACAGTCAATGAGGCGAGCAAACCCAGAATTGCGCGTGCGCTGAACATCAGTCAGACCTCCCGCCTACGACAGCGTGAGCAGCCGCGGGTCAACCCGCTCGGTACTGTCGCCGATCTGATCCACATGCACGCCCATGTGGTCCATGAGCGTCAGATGGAGGTTAGCCAGACGCTCGCCCTTGAACGCCAGGTGCCGCCCCCCCTTGATCGTGCCAGCGCCGCCGCCGGCGAGCACCACCGGGATGTTAAACGGCGCGTGGCTGTTGCTATCGGCCATGCCGGCGGCATAGATGAGCGTCGAGTGATCAAGCAACGTCCCGTCGCCATCCGGCGTCGCACGGAGACGCTTCAAGAAATAGCTGAACATTTCCACGTGATAGGCGTTGACT
Organism: Acidobacteria bacterium UBA2990; assembly: GCA_002347025.1. Lineage (GTDB taxonomy): Bacteria > Acidobacteriota > Vicinamibacteria > Vicinamibacterales > UBA8438 > UBA2990. Next base: position 609,758 of record DEAE01000024.1, on the reverse strand, counting down.
TTAGCGACCTTCGCCACCTTCACCGGCTCCTGCTGGTGGTGCGAGATCGGGTGGTGCGCGTCAGGCACTCCGATTTGGGGATAGGTCATCCCACTGTGCTCACGACCCAACATGAAAGTAATGACACGCGTGAGGTCGCTCTGGAACGCCAGAACTTGGAGGTCGAACATCAGCTCCAAATGGTCCTGCCAGTCGCTCGGTGCACCCTGGGGCTGCTCGAGGCGGGGGACCTCCTGGTCGACCTGCCGTTCGGCAATCTGGATCCGCCGCTCTACGTCCCGGACGGCATCCAGGTATTCGATGAGCTTCACACGGTCGCCGGCCGGCAGTGCGCCCTGCAGCTGGGCCACCTCTGCGGTCACCGAGTCCAGAAGGCTCTGTTGCTGGCGGAACCGAGCCCGCTGCTCCTGCGGGTCGGTACTGCTGCTATCCCCGAACAGCCGCTGGAAGACCACCCGCGGGTTGCTCTGCATCGGCAACGGCGTGTTCGCACTGGCCCAAGAGATGGTGTTCGAGTAAGCACAAGCATAGCCAGTGTCACACGAGCCGCTCGTGTCGGCGGCCTCCATGGACAACTCGAGCGAGGCGACTTGCGTTTGACCGCCCGTTTCCCTAGCGAGGATCTGGTCGACCGAAGGCCCCGCGTCGAGCCAGGTCTCGCTTAGCGGTGGCGAAATGTGCGTCAGGAAGCGCGTAGACGCTCGGGCATGGGCGCCGCCGGGGCGCTCGACGTTCGGGATGCAGTCGAGTCCCGTCAGCACCAGTGTTTGCTCACGGAAGGGGGCCAGGGCGCGGAGCGTCGGCGTCAGCTCATAGCCAGTCCCCGTGGTCGTCGGCAGATACTCCTTCATGATCATGCCGTTGGGGACATACACCACGCCAAAACGGTTTGTCGGGCGCCCTGCGGTCCGGGCGATGGCAGAGGCGGCCGGTATCATGCTGTCAAGCAATGGCAACGCCAGCGTAGCTCCCAGGCCACGCAGAACCGTCCGACGAGGGAGTGACTTCTTGAAGATCATCATGGGTTCTCTTCCTCCGCGACCATTCCGAGACGGAACGGCGCACTCTGTATGATACCGGCGACGAGCGAAGACCAAGTATATCGGTTCGGCTCGGCCTCGCGCACTATCCGGCGGATAGCCGGTTGGTCGTAGTGGTCGAGGCCACGGCCTAGCGCATAGCCGAGCAGCTTGCCGGTGAACGCGCGGACAAAGTCCTCGTCGCGCTCCAACAGCAGATCACGAAGGCCGGGAAGCCCTTCGAAAGAGGCGCCACTTGGCAGCTCGGCCGAGGCGTCGATCAGGAGGCCGTCAGCCTCGGTACGCCACTTACCCAGTCCATCGAAGTGCTCCAGCGCGAAACCCAGCGGGTCCATCTGCTGATGACAGGAGGCGCAGACGACGTTTGTGCGATGGCGCTCCATGCGCTCACGTAGCGAGCGTGGACGACCATGTGCGTCAGCCGGCTCGAGGGCTGGTACGTCCGGAGGCGGAGCCGGTGGCGGAGCGCCGAGGATATTGGCTAGCAGCCACCGGCCACGCAGCACGACCGACGTTCGGGTCGGATACGACGTCAGGCTGAGCACGCTCGCCTGACCGAGGAGCCCTCCCCGGGTACTGTCCTCGAGCTCCACCCGACGGAAGTGGTTTCCGTAGACGTCGGGGATGCCGTAGTGTGTGGCGAGACGCTCGTTCAAGATCGTGTAGTCAGCCGTGAGCAGCTCAGTGACCGGTCGATCGTCGCGCACCTGGCTCTCAATGAAAAGATGGGTCTCGCGCTCCATCGCCTCTCGCAGGTTCTCGTCGAACTCAGGATAGGTGAGCGTGTCAGGCACCATGCCAGCCAGCTTGTTCAGCTCGAGCCAGCGGTGCGCGAAGCTCGTCACCAGAGCGCTGGCGCGAGGGTCGTCCAGCATGCGGCGCACTTGCCGGGCAACACCGCTTGGCTCCTCGAGGTCACCGGCCGCCGCTCGGTCGAGCAGGGTTTCGTCAGGAATGCTCCCCCACAGGAAAAAGGACATCCGCGAGGCGAGATCGACCGCGCTGAGCGGATACACGGAGCCCGCCGGCAGGTCGACAGGCTCCCGGTGGATCCGGAACAGGAAGCTCGGAGCCGCCAAAATTCGCTCCAGCCCACGCTGAATGCCCGCGTCGAAGCTGCCACCGGCCCGTCCTTCACGGTAGAAGTCGAGCAGGGTGTCTATCTCGGTGGCGGTCACTGGCCGGCGATAAGCTCGTCGAGCCAGGGAGGAGAGGATGGAGGTGGCACACGGCTCCTCGTCGGCAGCGTCGACGGGCGTACAAGTGAAGATGGCTCGCCGGCTCGGCGAGTCCCCAGGGCGAG
>DEAE01000024.1:481441-607095 GCA_002347025.1 Acidobacteria bacterium UBA2990 | reverse complement strand
GGGCGAGCCGCTCCGAATGGTCCACTGATTTGGACGACTTCGACGGCCGGATAGCCGTGATAAAGCTCATTCGCCACGCGTCCGAAGCCGGTAATGGGTGGCTGCAGGACACCCTCGGCTTCGCGCGAGCGCCTGACGAACGACACGCCAACCACGTGCCGGCCGGCCGAGACCGGCACGCGCACCTCAAGGTGCGCGTCGGCCGTGTGCATGTACTCTTCAAACTCAGGGTCCCCCTGCGTGTTACCGGCGAAGCTCTCCGGCATCGTCATGCCAGTGGCCTCGCCCCCAACATCGAACCGCCCAAGCAGTAAACCGTCGAGGCGAATATCGAGACGCTGTGGCTCTCCGAGCCCCATGATGTACTCGTATATTTGACGCCTCAGGAGCACCTTGACCGTGTAGTCGGCGTCGACTGGGAAGTAGTAGGGAACCGCGACACCGCCCTGGGATCCAAATGGCAGATCGTCACTCATCCGCGAGTCTTCCTGGACCAACGTCTTTGAGTAACGGAAGGTTTCGACCCCGGGGTTAAGGCTTGGATCACCGACGGCCAGCCGGCTCACGCGACGTGCTGCCGATAAGTAGTCCTCGAGCAGGCCGCGAGAGACGGAGAGAACGCTGGCAACATTCTCGAACCCGACCTGCGCTGCTTCATCTCCCGGCAGCAAAGCACGCGCGTCGATCTCAATCCCGAGCAGGTCTCGAATGGCGGCGGCATACTCGGTGCGGTTGAGGCGATGGACGGGGATCCGTCCCGGTTGCGGTTGGGTGGCGGCGTCCAGCGCGGCTTCCAGGTCACGCGTCACAGCAGCGTAGACGTCCTCATCGGGGCGCGGCCTGGCGGCGGGCGGCATCTCGCGCGCGCGCAGCTTGGCGGCAACCTTCTCGAGCGTCTCCGCGTGCCGGTCCACCCGAGCAAGGTCGACCGCGTCCAGCGCCAGATCGGCCGTGCGGAGACGGCTGTTGTGACACGTCACGCAATACTGGTCGAGCACTGCACGTATCTCAGGCAGCGCCTGGGCTGCTCCGCCCCGCGACTGCTGGGCGGCCCCTGGACTGTCTCCCAGGAGGAGCAGGCCGACCACAACGGTGTAGAGAACAGGCTTCTTCATGATTGAACTCATAGCAAACGGTAGTGTCACCTTCAAAATGACACGTCGGCGCATACAGTGACCCCAATTTTATGGCACATCAGCCAAAAAAGAGCCAAAGAAAGCAGCCCGCGATGACAATTTCACACTACACCCTGAACGGCCTGCAGTCGGAAATAGACCCCCACTCGCAGCCAGCTAATCTGGACAGACCCGTCACCCTGTCGGACAGACGGAGCCGAAGGAACTATTTTCAAGTGGCCCTTACCACGTCAAAAGACACGGCTATCCTAGAACACCGCGATCGGATTAAGTGGCGATCCTGTGCCACCTTGAATCGGGAGTGGCGCCGCCATTAGAAGGAATTCCCATCTGTTACGTTCAGCAGAGGCTCGTGCGAGCGCCTCGAGGTCGCAGTTGTCGAAGAGGTGCACCCCGAGGTACAACAGCGCAAAGTCATGCACAGCCCCAGGTAGCTCAGACGGCGCAACATATTGCGGATGGTCGCTACCCATCAGCGCAACATCTCGCTCTTTGAGCCACGGAATCACGGATGGATGCAGTCCAGCCGACCGTCCTCCCGGACGGCGTCCTCGAAGCCAGGGGCCTTCGACCGCACGGCGAGCCCATACTCCGGTTCGAACAAATACAGCATCCCCAGATGACACACGTACGCCGGCTAATCGTTCCCATTCTTCCAGATCTTCAATATAGATCTCAGTCCCTGGCTCTAAATAAGGCACACCCTTAAGCCGAGGAATATCAATGAGAACCCCTCTCGTCACGATACCGCTTTTCAAATTGTGGATAGAATTTTTCTCGTGGCCACGCTCGACCACCGTCTCAGCATCCGGCGTATACCCATTGTAAAATACCCCGCCTGCGTTGATGTGAGCCAGCGCATCCAGATGGGTGTGTGAAATTCCGTGATAGCTCACTGCGATTCGATCAGACGCGATCCCTAACATCGTGTGCTCGTACGGAGAAGGGTTATCCACGGCCTCCACGGTATCGGCATCACCGGCCAGCGATACAGTGACTCCATCCTCCACCAACGCAAAAGCCTGCAGCCGCTTGACCGGCGTGATCAGATTGAGTGCACCGATCTCATCGTCATCACCCCACCGCCCCCAATTAGACAGCTCGGTCTTCCACCGTTCATACTGTTCCTCTGTGACCAAATGGTCATTCCGAACGGTCTGGGCTGCGCCCTCAGACCCTGCCAGTACCAGCAACAGGGTCAGTGAACCAAACGTTGCCAACTTTCCCATGGTCCCTCCCAATCACGTATGAACACTATCCGCTCACCTGCTTGCAGTTCCTTGGAGCTTAACCAAGCAGGACAAACCAAGAAACCCTTTCCAGACTCCTTCGTTCTTATTTATGCCTTATTTGCGAGAAGAGTCATCACTAGTCACAGATTTCAGCGACACTACCCAGCTCCGAAAAGTGACAGTCACTGAAGCCTCGGAACCCATCGCTCAGTTCAAAACCGCCGGCAGCCGCTAGCCACATTGAATCATAGCTGGCAACACACCAGACGCAGTGCCGCCTGAGGCCATGTTGGTTCCGGTAGCATCCCAGACTATAGACAGGACCAATCCCAACAAACGGACTCGGGTAACCACACCAAACGCGAACGAAATTCACCAACCAGTCGTCAAAAACGGGACGCGGCAACCGCCACGTCCCGTTTCTTCCACCCCTAGCATCAGTTCGTCAAAATGCCCTAGTACTACTGTCCTTCGTCAGAGGTCCTCGGAGCTGGAACCTCGAAAGGATACCCAGGGGGACCAAATTCGTAATAGGCCCCAAGGGAATCGATCTTGTCCATATCAGGATATAAGACACCGAAGGCTGGCGCCTCTCGGCTTCCGCGCGGCGAGTACCAAACAGCCCCCTCACTGGTCACTTGGATCTTAGGCGAATCGGCGTGACGCTGAGGTTTTGGATAAAAGGTGAAACGCTCGGATTGCGGATCGAATCTCCACAGCGAAGCACCATACTCGCCATCGGTACGCTGTCCAACATCAGCAGACCAGATATTACCCTCTGGATCAGGAGCGACGTCATATGGCTCAGCGTTTTGTTGCGGGATGTCCCACTCGGTCATTTTACCGCTTCCCTGATCGAGTTTAACCAGTTTGCCTGACCGCTTCCCGGCAGAATAGATGCCCCACCAAATATTGTTCTGAGCGTCGACGTTCAGACGCCGGGTATGAGCCGGGTAAGTGGGCGCCGTGAACTCTGTCCAGGAATTGTTTGAAGTATCAAACTTCACGATCTTGCCACCACTCCAGAGCGCGATCCAGATGTTGTCATCGCGATCAGCCACAACTCCGTAGGGAATCGCGTGGGGTGTCGGTATCCGAAAAACCGACACTTCGCCCGTGGCTCGGTCCCACTTACTCAGAGCACCTCCCATAATCCAACCCACATAGATATTCCCTTTCGAATCCATAGCCAACGACTGGAGAAATTTTGTCGGATTTCGAACAACATTGTCTGGGTCCATCGGAATTTGATATTCAAACTCCTCTGTCTTCGGGTTGAACCCCAACAGCCGCTTCTCTTTGTCTCCCGTCCGTCCCCGATGCTCTGGCAGCCAAATCATACCTGTCGGGTCAATAAGAATCTCGTGATTGCCATTCCTTGGATCGGGATAGAGCCATTCCTTCTGCTCACCCGTGCGTGGATCTAACTTTACCAATCTATGGGGAATCCCCCGGTCGACAAGCCAAACGTTACCGTCGGCGTCAAAACGGGGATCTTGCCCATAGCGACTCGTCCTGTCCCTGGACCATTCAGGATCATTGTTCCCCTCTCCCTGGCCGTCAACAGACAGGTAATACTCGATATACATAGCCTTGCCGAGGGCGGCCTCATCAATAGGTGTTTGCCGCTCGATACGGACGCGACGAGGCTCACTGTCTGGCCCGAAGTTCTTGACCACATACGCAAGCAAATCATCCCGGTCTTGTCTCCCGAAACGGAACATCGACGCCCGGAAGGACAGCAGACCCTGCCCGTATCGAGTGGGGTCCTCATTCTCGAGCGTACTGCCAACCATGTGGTCAATGCGGGACATCCACTGCCGCTCGGTTCCAGGACGCGAGGGGAAGAAATTCTCTCCGTGGCACACCATACAAACCTGCTCGGCAACTTCCTTGCCAGGGCCAGGCGGATAAATTTCATCGTAGCTCTCAAAGGCAAACGGCCCGGAGGCCCCGCTCTCCATCGCAGTCCGACCAGACGGAATGACCAGAGGAGGTATGTCACCCTCAAGCTCTCGCATATTCAGGTTCACCTCAGCGGCATTCCCCGCCTCGACCACAAAGGCCTGCACGTCCGATTCTAGATGTTTCGTGCTCGCACTGATCTCGTAGTTTCCGGGAAACAGAGCAACAGCCCTGAAACGTCCACCCTGGGTGTAGACCATATAAACAATCCCTCGGTCTAGATTGCGGATGTAGACCTGGGCTGCTTGGAACGGCTGCGCGGCCGTAACCATCCCAGACAAGGTTGCGGTTCCTGGCACAGCAGCTTGCACAGTGCCGCCAGCAAATAACGCCACGCTAAGTACCACGGCAAGCGACCAGACGCCTTGCGGGATGACGAACCTTATTTTTGAAAGGATCATTACCCACTCCATTGTTTATGCAATCGGAATCTCGTGCCGATGATGCCCCCATCAACGGACAAGGTCAAGTCCCAGACTGACTAGGCAGCTGCGATTTCCTACACTAAGCCCAGGACAAGGGTGCTCAGAGGACGTGTTGTCGCGGGCCCTAACAGTAGCCTGCCTAGCAATCGGCCTCGTTCGGTTCAATCAGATGGTTCAATCAGTAAATCGACAGCCCAACAGGGTTCGGCACTGTTCCGCGGACCCAATTTACCCCGAGCGCGACAAGTAGATAGCACCTGCACCGGTAAGATGCAGAACACCTCAACTAAAACAAGGTAACTGCCAAGAATCATCAAACCGAACTGGCGTCAGCCCGTCTCTCACCAGAATCCGATAAGCAGTTTCGTCTACATCCGGATTACCTAAGCTAGACATCCCGGCAAGGCGGTAATTCGCTTTTATAAAGCTATCAATCAAATCGTAGTCCCGCTCAAAGCTGGCATAAGAATCTGTCTCAACCAACACGATGGGAACTGATTGCTCTCTTAAACGACTTAGTGTTTTTTCCTGCCATGCACGATCTGACCAGTGCCCACCAAAAAATACGACCATGCCTCCAGCAAAACCCCGGCCGGCATAGGCATACAACTGCGGCACAAACCAAGTAGCCAGAATGCGGTCGTCTGGTCCTGTACATTCCTGAACATACCGCACCATCCCTGAATCACGACCATTCGGAAGCAACGCCATTGACGGAGGAGAGACCGCAAGAGCGGTAAGCTTTTGGTCTAGAGTCGCAACGATTGACTGGGCGGTAGAGAAGCCACTCTGTCCCAAAAACAGTCCCCCAAGGCCAAGAACAGTCCAGACGATGCGCCTGAGGTACACCATGGCATTAACTTGCTGCCAAAAGTGCTTAACCGACACTCCACAGCGATCTAGCCTGGCAGTCACCCCAATCACCCAATCGCCACACCGACGAGGCAATCCTACACTCGCAAGAATCCACACCCCCAAGATTCCGACCGGTGCAGCTACAGCACCAATCCTGGCCGTCAATGGGTCTCTCAAGATAAATGATTCGATCAAGATGCAGATCGTTGTCAGACAGAGAACCCGTGCAGCTTCAGGCTCCCATCGATATGACCGCCGGCCCTCCAAACACTTGCGCCAAACGACCGCCACCGCCAAGACCGGAATGGCAACAAACAGGTAATACACGAAAACGAAAATATTGCTGAGAGAGAGTACACCGGGTAACACCTGCATGCGCAAGAACGGAACGACCCGCCGCACCCTTTCTTTTAGAGACCCAGCGGAGAGCACTCGCATGGCACCTCTGTCAATTGAACCGGTGTCTTCGACAGAAGAATTTCTTACCAGTGCCCCTACATGAGCAGAAGAATTGTCATGGAGCACGTAGGACCAGGTTCGCTCTCCGTCAAATTCCGGATCAGACAACAAGAACTGTCGTTCCAAAGCCGACCGAGCCGAGTTGCTCAGTCCCTCCACCCACCTGACGGTTATCGGGTAACCTGCTGGCGGTTCGATTATGAACAAAGGAACGTTGTCGTCGACCTGCAGTTGTGGCAACTCGAATACCCTGGTTCGGTTTCCTTCCCGGTTGGCGTAACTTGTTATCTGGTAAATGTAATCCAGGACGCCACCATTGACCTGGAGAAACACCAGACAAGGCAGCGACATCACCACAATTACCACTGCATAGAGTGCTAGTCGGCAAGCAAACGTAACCCGGCTACGCCAGTGCACCACAAACAATCCCACTGCAGTTCCACAAGCGATAAAGATCCCGTTGTCGTAGCGAAACCAGAACGCACAGGTCGTGGCGAGGGCAAGATTTACCAGATTCCACACAGAGGTGCGATCGAAATAACGCCAACACAAAAAGACACCCAGCGGATAAAACAAGACCTTGTCATAGTCATAAAAGCGTGTGCCAGCTGACATCACTAGCACGGTCACCACTCCAGCCACCGGCAGTGAGGTCGTGGTTCGAACCAGCATCAAGAAAGTCAGAGCAAAGCCAACGGAAAACCCCACCCCGTTGAGTAGAGCCTCCCCAACCAGGCTGTCCCCAAACAGAGTTTGAACCCCAGCAGAACTAAACAATGTTAAAAAGTAACCAGGGTCAAAAAAATCTTTAAATGGCAGTTCTCCGTATTTGGCAATCTGTCGGCCTCGCGATATCCGATCAAAGTGATCGTCCACAAGGCCATAGTTCAAAAGGTGGAAGATGAGCGAGAACAAGAAGAGGCCAGCTGCCACAACCCTATGCGACCTACTGAACACGAACACCTGGTCATCCGACTGAGTTTGGCGGGATTCCAGGAGCCGAGACGATTCGAAATTCATACCCTCTTGCAACTGCTCCATATGTGCTTATTGGACAATTCTCCAGGAGGGGTTCGCTCCCAACCAAGCGCCCATCAACACGCGGTATTCATGTCTGGAAACAAATCCCCCATTTCCATGGGCCCAAGGTCTTGGCATAGACCCAAAAAACCTGGAAATGGCACCAGAAGGCCACATGAGGTCTCAATAGGAATTAGGTTTTGTTGATAACGGTTCTCAGCGTCCGTTCCTCTACATCCTCTACCCACTCACTCCTATTGCTCCAGATCACCTGAAGGAGCCTGCAACTCGCTTATTCTCTGCGCACGATAGACACGCCAACCGGTCGGAGGCTCACTATCAATCACCACCTCAAACACCACCTCGGCCGGAGTGGTATGAGTCAACTCAAGAATTCTTGCCCAATTGTGGTCAGTGGTTTCCCCATCTCCATTTTCAACCAACCTAGTACGCGCTCCATCGTCGACCAGAATATTGCCGGTTGTGGGCAACCAGTCAGCATCACTCAAGAAGCTGGAGTAGAAACCTTCTCCGACCATGCCCTTATAACTCCAAACCTCATTTGCCTCCATTGCGACTTCATCTATTTGAAATTCGACGATCCGGCTGTAAGCATCCTCTGCGGGTATCCGCTCTTCAAAAGCACTCGCCCGATTATTCCCATTGTCAAATAGCAAAAACGTCCCTTGGGGCGTAAGGTCAACGCCGTGACTGTGGTAGGCCCACTCAGTCCCTTCCGTTGGACTCAACAATCGACTGACCCAAGGTTCACGCCACCCACTGTGAGGACCAAGTATCCAGTTAATCGCTGGAGCCTCCCGCTTCAGTTTCACGAGGGCATCTTGGTGGCGTAACCCAATGATGTAACTGTCACTGCCGGGATCATAGACGAGAGAATTTGCGTGCGCCCAATCCGCAAGCTCTGGTTCATCTTCCATAAGCGCCTGGTATGTCACACGCCAGAAACCAAGACCCAAGGAGTCATAGCCTAACCGATAGGGATCCACAACATCGAACAACGACGTTGTACGTTCCACAATCCCCTCACGATTGAACTCAACAATGACATCCCCCACGACATCCTGCGTGCCTCTGGGAGCATCAGGATCTTCGTCGCTAGACGGATAATCGTCGAAGGTTCGAATCTCAGTACTAAGAGTTATCAAGCTTCCGCTAGGGAGCTCAATCATTTCATGGTGGAAGGAATCAACATCAACAAGAATACTGCTGTCTAACCCAGCCTCTTCCAGTGAACGTGAGTGCCAACTCGCTACAGTCCGGCCCAAGGCGTCTATCTCGACAAAGCGTCCTCGCACTCCATCAACCGTAGTGCTATAAAGCAAGTTGCCATTTCTGAGTTGAATCACATCGCCTATGCTGTGTCCTGCTTGGAAGTACCACACAACACGTCCTTGAGCATCGAGCGCCACAATCAGCCCAGCTTGCTGGTCAATGCTCCCTTCATCGGGCCAGCGATACACCGGAAATATAGTCAAGCCGGGCTCCATCCGATCTGGATCACTGACCTTGACATCAAGAGTTGGGAAAACCTCTGGCAGCGGAACCGTGGTAATGGTGACAGGTTCGGTACTTACCAGATTGCCTGCTCGATCTTCAGCTGTGACTGTGACCCGATGTGTCGAATCAGGAACGAGTCCAGGCACCAAAACCTGGTGAAAGGTCTTGAAGACTACCTCCCTGGCATCTGTCATCCCACCTGAAACACCGGACACATCAACCCTCACAGCAACTGGTTCGTTGGCGGTCAGGGACAACACAGCTGCCAGCGGAGCCCGTTCGTTAGGAGGAGTAATCGCAAACTCATCCAAGCGAGGAGGAGTACGGTCTCCACATCCCACCAACAACAATCCCATCAACCCAGCCGTAACAAGATCTTGACGCATTGCCGACATCCTCCCTACCCAAGCAACACCAAGAGCAGGTCCAACCAACTCAATAATCATTCGCATCAAGAGAGACTCGGATGATTTCTGTATTGGTCCGGTGCACGATATGCCTGTTCGCATATGCTGGATGTGACCAGTTGATTGGCCGTTCAAACCGAGCTCGTCCCCGATCAGCCGCCCCAGAGCTCCCATCGGGCACGACAAGCCGCGTCCGATCCAGTTCCACATAACCCTCAGGAGTAAAACGGGCAATCATCAAATATCCGTCATCATTATTCACGAAGTAGCGGTCACGGTGGCGTACCAAGAATGCGGCTCCCCAACGCGTCTGTGCCGTCATTTGATCACTCATCCAACGCCGCTCACCCGTGCGAGCATCCAGACTGCGTAGTTCCCCGTAACTACCCACCCCGTAGACATAATCGCCAATGATGAGCGGGGTCGTAATAAGGGAGTGCAATCCATCAGTCTGATCGGGCAATTCACTTCTGCTGCTACCCTGCCAAAGCATGGACGCCGTCGGGCGGTCCTGGTTCAGTCGCATCATCATCGAACCGTTGTAAAACTGCGTGACCAACAGGTAATCACCACTCTTCACCGGCGTTGCTACCGACATACCCGCACCCACTTCCCACTCTTGCTCCCAGTAGAGACCACCAGTCTCTGGGTCGAGCGACACAAGCGCATTCGCATGCCACACAATCAATTGACGAACACCACCGGCCTGGTAAATGACGGGTTGTCCGTATCCCATTTCCCCGACCACTTCAACCGCACGCCAGATCTCCGCCCCAGTTCGCTTATCGAATGCCACAACCAATGCATCAGGCTCACCACCAACGACAGTGATCAATTTATCGCCATCCACGAGTGGAGCGCTCGCGGTACCCCAAGTCGGGATACTGGTTCCATATTCCGTGACGTAATCCTTGCTCCAGATCACAGATCCCGTCTGGACATTCAAGCAAAACAGACGCCCAGTAGCACCAACCACATAGACGCGGTCTCCATCCACCGTCGGGGTGGCACGGGGACCGACCGCATAAGAGGCCATCAGCATTCGGTATGTCGTCTGCCACTCATGAGTCCAAAGCACCGTTCCGGTTTCCTCGTCAAGTGCCACAGCCCGCTCCGTCCCGTCGAGAGTCCGGGATTCTGGATCCTCTAACCAGTCCAGCACAAATACTCGCCCATCTGCCACAGCTGGGCCCGAGTAGCCTGAGCGAAGTGGCGTTCTCCACTTGACGGTAAGTCCGCGATTAGGAAACTGATCGACGATACCGTCTTCATGCCAAATCCCGAGTCGGTCAGCCCCTCGCCACTGTTCCCAGTCATCAGCAACGACAACCTCTACACCCAGTCCCTGGGTGAGATTGAACACGGCCAACCCAATCATCCACTTCAGTACTTTCATCTGTTCCATCCTATGGATAGTGCCGCTCAGATATACTGGAGTCAAGCTTAACTCTGAGTAGATAGCATTGAAACCAGAGAGCCAAACTTGACTACCAGCAAAAAACCTCTCAATAGTCGAGAAATTGATTCAGAAGCCTGGTGAAGCATAAAGGCGTTGTAGAATCTACCCGTTCCTTCTACACCTTGTTCTGAGCCTTTTGCCAAGAGTTATGAAGACGGCCCGAACCTTAATCCCTTCGACATGGGTAGTGGTCTGCTTGGTTCACCTCTCTCAAACGCATGTCGTTGCTCAAGAGAACCCGTCGCTTGGCTCTTCTCAAATTAATCGGTCGGTGACTGTTGCACCGTTCATAAACATCACTGCCGAACCGTCGGATGCGTGGCTTAGCATTGGCATCACAGAAGCTCTCGTGATCGACCTTCGCCTTGATACCCAATCGGATCGAACAGGGAACAGCTGGCTCATTCGGGGAGGATATCAGCACGTTAACGCTCACCTTCGCATCACAGCTGAACTCGTCGAAATCTCAACAGGAACAATAGTAGATGCTGTAAAACTCGACGGCAAACTATCGGACCTCTTCACCCTGCAAGACGAGCTCACTGCATACCTGGCACACTCCCTATCCACCATCGCTTCGCTCAGTACATCCCTTCTCACAGAAACAACGAACAGACCTCAACGCGGGCCCACTGAAGGACAAATGGCACCCCCTAGGCCGCCAAGCAGTCTCAACGCTGTGGCAGCGAGTCGTGACCGTGTCCCAACGTCACCCTCAATTGGCGGCACCTCTCCCGCATCTAAGGTCGACATGACAGTACGAGCCATCGCCTTACCAGAACCTCTCCAATTTGATGGAATATTGGATGAGGCGGTCTATCGCGACTTCAACCCCGCTACTGGCTTCCTCCAACAAGAACCGGACGAGGGAATGCCCGCTACGGACCAAACCGAACTGTGGGTTTTGTTCGATGCCGACACGGTTTACTTTGCGGTACGCTGCTGGAGTGAGCACCCGGACCAGATCGTCGCAAACGAGATGCAGCGTGACGGCCAAGGCGTTTTCGGCAATGACACAATATCAATCTTGTTGGATACGTTCTACGACCGACGTAATGGGTTTGAATTTAAGACAAATGCCATGGGTGGCCTATTCGATGGAACGATCGTCGGCGAACGGAATTCCAATAGAGACTGGAACGGTGTTTGGGATGTGAGAACGGCATATTTCGATCAAGGATGGACCATCGAAATGGCCATCCCATTTAAGACGCTGCGCTACCGCGCAGGAGCAGCTCAAGTTTGGGGAATTAATGTTCAACGGCGCGTGGCTTCCAAGAACGAGATCTCGTTCCTCACACCTATGCCAGCAGCCCTCTCTTATTCTGCCGTTTACGCATTTTCTCTAGCAGCAACCCTAGTCGATCTCGAGGTTCCTGAATCTGCAGGTCGGTTCGAGATCAAACCGTATGCAATTTCCGATGCCACAACAGATTTCCGCTCCACCAATCCGGCCTCGACTAAAATTGGAGCCGACACCGGTGTGGATATTAAATACGGCATCACTCAAGGATTGACCGCAGATTTCACGTATAACACCGACTTTGCCCAAGTAGAGGTGGACGAACAGCAGGTCAATTTGACTAGATTTAGTCTCTTCTTCCCAGAGAAGCGGGAATTTTTCCTCGAAGGACAAGGTCTGTTTGATTTTGGACCTGGGCGGCTTTCTGGGCCCATGGCGAGCACCTATTGGTTCAAGGGGGAACGGTACGGGACCGTCACGCCGGTGTTATTTTTCAGCCGGCGCATCGGATTAAACCAAGGACAAACCGTGCCTATTCGAGGTGGCGGCCGCCTCACGGGCAAGACTGGTGCTTATAGCGTCGGGCTACTCAATGTTCAGACCGGCACTGAAGCGCGCACGGGAACAATACCGACGAATTTCTCGGTAGTTCGACTCAAACGAGACGTACTGAGACGAAGTTCGATTGGCACCCTTTTTACGGGAAGGTCTATCTCCATAGACCAGAACGGTAGTAATCAAGTTTATGGAGTCGACGGTGATTTTCGCTTCTATGACAACTTGAGAATCAACTCCTACTTGGCAAGAAGTGAAACCTCCCAGTACCGAAGTGATGACTTGAGCTACGAGACACAACTTGATTACAGCGGAGAGAAATGGGGAATGACGGCCGACCACCTGTCTGTCGGGAAGAATTTCAACCCAGAAGTTGGATTTGTGCGCCGTAATGACTTCCACAGAAATTTTGCGTCGTTTCGCGTAACACCGCGCCCTCGTTCACTCGATATGGTTCGGAGGTTCCTGTGGGAAGGGAGTATCGACTACACCGTAGATGGAGCAGGATTACTCGTCACAAGAATCCAACAGGGATTATTCGCGACCGAATTCGAAAACGGGGACCGGATGTTCATAGGAGCGACCGACAACTTCGAGTACTTGAAGGCACCATTTCAAATCACTCCCAACATTGCGATTCCCGTTGGAGGCTACTCATTCCTCAACAAACGTGTCGTGTACGCGATAGCAAATAATCGCCCCATATCCGGAGGGTTAACGTTTGATCGTGGTGGATTCTTTGGCGGCAGTCGAACTAGCCTAGGATATACCAACGGTCGGGCAGTACTCACGTCAACGTTGAGCTTTGAACCATCGGTGTCATTCAACTGGATCAACCTTCCTCAGGGAAAGTTCCTGACGAGGCTCGTTGCGGTGCGGTCGACCTACACTCTGTCACCTCGGATGTTCACCGCAGCCATCGTGCAGTACAACTCGAGCGCTGAGTCACTGAGCACGAATATTCGCTTCCGGTGGGAATACCAACCTGGCAGTGAGCTTTTTGTCGTCTACACCGATGAGCGCGATACCCTCACTCCGCGCTACCCTGTCCTCGAGAATCGAGCTTTTGTCGTGAAGGTCACTCGCCTATTGCGGTTCTAGAGCTACTACTGCAAGGTAAAAGTTACTATCGGCTTTGTTGATGAAGATGCGTTCGTTTGCCAACTTGTCAGCCACATGGCGTGGGTCAGAACTGTTCGCCAGCAAAGAATGGAACGTCAGGCTCCAGACTGCAGAGTTAACTGAACTCAAATTCGTCGCTGATTCTATCGGGGCAGAGCTACAAGACACCCAGCGGGCTGATGTGCGGTTGTCGGCCCTAAAGCAGCGGCTCTGTGCGTGGCAAATGGCACTCGAAGATGGGAGTGGCGTCGTATTGGCCAAGGGATTACCTGTCAAGGAATGGGGAGAGCAGCGAAGCACCAGTGCCTTCTGGGCGATCGCTCTGGAACTTGGTGTTCCGCTATGTCAAAGTGCTGACGGGGAGATGCTCTTCCATGTACGAGACCGGGGCTACACTCCATACGACCCACGTTTTAGAGGCCCAGCATCTCGGGAACGCTTGAGCTTTCATACCGACCGGTGCGATGTCATCGCTTTCGCCTGTCTCCACCAGGCTAACCAAGGTGGCAACACCTACATCGTCAGCTCAGTGAGCCTGTATGAGCACCTGCGGAAAAATCAACCAGACCTACTAACCATCCTCTGTGAACCATTTCCCTACCTGCGTCATACCGTCGACACCGGCAATCCATTGTCTTTCTGCCGGCTACCCATCTTCTCAGAACATAACGGACATTTTGCAGCCCATTTCCTCAGGGTCCTGATCGACCGAGCAGACCGATCGCCCAATGCCCCTAGCCTTAGCCCAACCCAGCGCGAAGCCCTTGACGCGCTTGAGTCACTCGCCGAAGACCCGTCATTCCATGTCCAGCTTCACCTGCAACCCGGCGACATCTTACTGCTGAACAACTGGACAACCCTCCACCGCCGATCTGCCTTTACCGATGTTCCTGGCTCCAAGACACAGAGACACCTGTTACGCATCTGGCTGTCCATGCCCAATAGTCGTCCCATAGCACCTTGCTTTCAGGCCCATTTCGGGAATACTGCTCCTGGTGCTATTCGTGGCGGATTCAGACCACATACCGACCATGACCAGTAGCACCGAGAGAGAGGAGCAATTCGCTATTGGGCAGGCAACATGAAGGCCCATTACTCCAACTATCCAACAAAAATACAGGATTGCGTACCCTAGCTCATTGAATACTACCGGGAATCAAAAATTTTCCTGTCGAACCCTCTCTTTCGGCCGCCCGAGACCCAGCAAGCATATTCATCAAACCATAATTGCCTTCGTGACAGGCATATTCAAACATCGGTCCAGAAACACGTGCCATCGGCAAGGACCCACTCCAAGCAGCAGTCCAGGTCTGTGAATCGTCAACTGTGAATTCGTAGCCGAGCGTATCGGCATCCACCCAGCTAAAACGCTCAACCACGCGCAAGGCCTCGCTCAACTGTCCGTTAAAGTTCCTGATAAAAGCCTTGTCGTTGAAATTCGTGGTCTCGACCACCAAAGTGTCACCCTCCCATCGACCGCGAGAATCTCCTCCGTACTGTCTTATAGTGCCGGAAACATGAGGACGCCCGTCCAATGGGATAAACCGCACATCATGTATGTGTTCTTGGAGAATCGCTACAAACTGCGAGGTTTGTACGATGTGGTAGTTATTGTTGTAGCCGGTTGGAAAAGACGGAATCCCTCTATACCAGAGACAACGGTCACCGAGATCGAGCGCCTCCCAAGAATCCACCGGACTTCGCCCTCCCCTCATATCAGCAATCCGTCTCGACTCCATGGAATTGAGCCGACGATCGGCCTCCGGAGTTAAGGGCGGCAACTTGCCGTCCGGCGGGTCCACGATCAGCGACGTCCGTCGGCTAGGCACCACCGTCGTCCCACGTTCCATCCAAAAATTGTTGTAAGCTCCCACGTTGCCACCAGCCTGGGTCCGCTGAGCTGGGGCAGTCAACAGGCGAGCATTCCGGCCTACCGTTTGTTGCTCAATGTTAGCCACCTGTTCCTCGCTAAGAAATTCCAAGTCGACCATTTCGTCAGGCCGCTGCAGTGGCGTCAGAGTAGCGTTATTCCAAATTCCCTGCAGGTCTGGATCACCCCATGGCGTTCGTGGTGGTGTTGGACTACTGGTTGGTTGAGAAGCCGCCTCTATCGGCATCCACACCGAGACCGCAAGCAGTAGACAAACAGTGAGGTATCGACATTCCATCTGAAACCTTCCCTTCCGCGCTATCGCTTCGACTTGGAATACGCCATATGATCGCTTGAACAAGAGCGGCAGGCAACCCAACTGCAAGTGCACCGCCTCGACAACGGTCTCCCTTTCAGCCCCTCCCCATCGTCAGCTTCGTGTAGGATTTGATCAGAGCCCACTGTGCTGGGAGTTTTCTAATGGCCCTCAACTTCACTGACCGACAGTCTCGGACTATTGCCGTTGCGATAACAACCGTGTCGGCTTTGGTAATTCTAGTAGGTATCGGCATCCTGGCCATTCTGGCTGCTCTTTTTCTCCGGACGTTCTCCGATGTCTTCCTACCTCTCGCCGTCGGTGCTGTTGCCGCATTGGTATTTCGTCCCTACTATGACTGGCTTCGCCTCAATGGACAGTTGCCGCTTCCCATCGCAGTTGTAACCGTTTTTCTGTCAGGGCTTGTTCCCACCAGCCTGTTCTTATATTTTTTTGGGCAACTAGCAGTTGACCAATTGAGCGCACTAGCAGCAAACATATCAAGTTGGTGGATCCTTCAAGGACGGAATTGGCTTGGAGACCAGCTACTAGCAGTCATCGACAGTTCAGCTGTCGCCACACAACTCCAGCAAACATTTGAGACGCAGCAAGGTTATCTATTCAGCTGGATTCAGACTATCGGCACCCGAGCCGCCACAGCCGGTCTTGGGCTAGCTCGAGGGCTCGGCACACTATTTTCCTGGATCATTGCTCCGGTCTATTTTGTCTACTTCTTGACAACATCACGCCTCACCGTTAACACCAAAACAGTGCTACCGTTTCTGAAATCGGAAACCCGGTCTGATGTCGTCTATCTTGTACAGGAATTCGTAAGAATTCTCGTTGCATTTTTTCGCGGACAATTGATCATCGCCGGGCTGCAAGGATTACTATTCTCGGCAGGCTTTAGCCTGGTGGGACTACACTATGGCTTTGTCATTGGCCTCGTGCTTGGGCTTCTCAATATCATCCCCTACCTCGGCAGTATCATCGGACTTGCCATCGCCATTCCGGTTGCCCTCTTTCAGACTGATGGAGGTTTAACAACCTGCTTACTCATGCTGCTCGTGTTCTTAGCTGTCCAACAGTTCGAGACCTGGTTCCTGACCCCTAAGATCATGGGCGAACGAACCGGACTTCACTTCATGGCGATTATCGTAGCGATTTTCTTCTGGGGTACCGCTCTTGGGGGAATTCTTGGTGTGGTACTTGCCATTCCATTAACTGCTTTCCTCGCCTCCCTTTGGCGACTAGCACGAGAGAAGTACATCCCAGAAATTCTCTAAGCTTTCGCTCAGTGGGTCGAATTAACCATTCCCACGACGCATCCCCAGGGCTACATCAATCCGGTGGAGTCGTTCAGCAAAGCATGTTGCATCCGATAGCAAGCCTCTAACGCTCTTCCTTGAACATCCCGTTCACCGGAAGCACCAAGCATCAAGCGCCCATACTCGGTGAGAGCAGGCGTGATACGGTATTTGTAGAGAATTCAAGGAGGCACAATATGGTAAGACGGGTGAACATTCGCTTCGGTCTCTTGTCGGTGTTGATTCTCTGCGCAGTCTGCAGTTTGGCGCTATCACACCTTTCAACATCCGCTAGCGCAGCTCAAAGCAACTTTGTTGGAGGCACTCCGACACGCCCTGACGCATCAGACATTAGAGCGTTGCGCCTCCGGTTCGAGCCAGGTACCCGCTCAAACTGGCATAGCCATGGAAACTTTCAGGTGATCATGGCTG
The DNA here is from genome assembly GCA_002347025.1 of Acidobacteria bacterium UBA2990. GTDB lineage: Bacteria > Acidobacteriota > Vicinamibacteria > Vicinamibacterales > UBA8438 > UBA2990. The sequence goes on along the minus strand of DEAE01000024.1, from coordinate 589,774 downwards.
AAGCGGGTCTGGGGCGGACCCAAGTGCGCGGCGGGCCCCTGCAGGATATGCTGCCTGGCGAACCTCACTACGCCGGACCGGGGGTGGTGCACTGGCACGGTGCCTCCCCAGACCAACACATGGTCCAACTTACAATAGGCAGCGGTCAGACTAGCTGGCAGGGATCCGTAAGTGACGCGGACTACCTAGGGAGGTAGTCATTCTCTAATGGTTACTGTTGATATCAGTGACATTGGGCCGTCGATACGATGCGTGAAATGCGTAATCCATTCCTTAGAGTGAGTTTCCACTCTCGAACTGTTCTGACAACACGCCACATTTTCGTGACGGACTGAAAACACAATTCGCAAAATCCTTCGGTTCTATTGATGTTTACAACCATAGACCAGCCTACTACCAACGCTCATATTAGGCCTAAAGAGGCATAGCCAACAAGGAGATGGAGATGACAGCACGTCATTTATCAGTCGCAACAGTCACTACCTTGGTCATCGGCTTTGTGTTCGCAGCTACCGTTCAGGCTCAGCGAACAGAAACTATTGACCCCACGCGCTTCGAGGACTCAGTTCAAGCATTCGAACGCAAGGACAGCAAGGTGATGCCGCCCACAGGGGCAATTGTCATCACGGGCAGCTCAAGCATCAGACGATGGCATCCCTCTATGCAAGAAGATTTGGCACCTCTGACGGTGATTCCCAGAGGCTTCGGCGGTAGCACCATGGCGGACGTACTACATTTTGTTGATCGCCTCATCATCCCATATCGACCCAGAGCGGTAGTAATTTATGAGGGCGACAACGACACCGGTAGGTTCAGAGTGCCTCCAGCGACCATCGCGAGTGAGCTCAAGCAAATCGTTTCAAAGATTCACGCAACCCTTCCCGACACGCGGATATACGTCATGTCAGTGAAGCCAAGCCTCGCACGTGAGCAAGTCTGGGATAAAGCCCAAGCGACTAATACGCTGTACCAAGACATCGTATCTAGTGACACTCGCCTGGCCTATATCGACGTCGCAACACCGTTTCTCAGAAATGATGGGAAGGTTATGAATGACATTTTCGTCGACGACGGTCTACATCTGAACCAGAAGGGCACAAAGATTTGGGCTGCAACCATCAAAGCTGCCCTGATCAAACATGAAGCCAATTACGAAACGACAAACGATTAACAATCCCACTGAGCCAGAATTGGGGGAAGTTCGAGATATCATCTCACCTCTCCCAACTCTGCTTTTTTGAGGCGCACCTCGTCCAGGGTGCTACCGGCCAGCTTTAGAATCAGGGGTGTGTGCCCCACAATAATTCAGTTATGAACCCAGCAGGAATACCCACCACAAGCAATGCAATACTGACCAACAAAAACCTTGGAAAAATTGGCACACGAACCGCCCGATGTGACAATTCCATCGCTACGGTCTCTGCTTCGTCAATGGCTTCATAAGCCCGCGCAAGTCCATCTGAATCAGTCACATCAAAATAATCTCCACCAAAGGCCCGGATCATCTCGATGAGTCCCTGAGTGTTACCCACTGGACCTCCGAAGGCAGGCCTCGGTCTGTTCGATGTTCGCGCAGGATCTTCCGCATTAATGAAGATCATGTAGGGAACGATATTCCGCCGACTCAGTTCGGCAAACTCGGCTTCCGGGATTTCGTCAACGTCCGCATCAGTCACGATAAGCACAGCCCGATGAGGAGCAGCCCCGGCCGACAAGAGAGCGGCATCACTGTCAAAATGCTTCAACACCGACTGCAGTGCCCGGATGATATTGGTATTGCCTTCACTATCGATGATACGAACTTTATCTTGGGGTACAAACATTTGGTCAATCGGGGTGCCTGACTGCGCTGCCAAAATTCGGACAATCGCATAAGGAGAGTCCATCACCTGGAAGTAATACAGTTCGTCGTCAACAACAAAATCGTCAACCATGTACGGGAATGAGGAAAACAACCACAAGGACACCCGATCGTTCTTTTCCCGACGCATCTCCAAAAATCGCAGATGGGCTTCTCGTGCTACCTGGGCCCTAGATTTCCCGGTTCCAGGCAGTTCCCATGCCATAGATAGCGAGGTGTCGACTAGATCGATCCGGATGCGCGATTCCATCTCACCAGCCACCTCTTCAGTGGAAGTTAAGTACGGGTCAGCCATAGCAACAAAAAGTAACAACAGAGCTAGTGCCCAAAGGGCTTTTGGCAAATGGTAGAACCCAAGACCCAAGGCCCCACGACGAAAGCGCTGCTCGATCAAATGACCCGAATGTAGCCGATGATGTCTCTGAGGAATGAGCCACACCCGCGTCAGGGTCACGAGCAGCACCAGACCCAACGACATCGAAAGCCAATAGGTCATACCGATATCCGTGAACCGCACCTGGTTCAGCTCGGTACCAAGAAGCTCCTGCAGTTGGACGCGGAGGAACTCCGAGAACGCGCTCCATTCCATGGGAAGTAGTCTCGGTTCAGAGGAGGTAGGGTCGCCAACGAACAGAGGACCGCCGGAAAATGCCGGCAGTCCTCACACGAATGCTAGCGGCTGCTGTCGACGGCCTGTGTATCCAGGTTACGAGCTCCAGCCATGATGCCATGCATCCCGATATTACCCTCATGACAGGCATACTCAAACAACGGACCGTCAGTCCGCCGTAGCGGCATAGCAGCCGTCCATGGCCTAGTGAAATTGTTCTTGTCTTCAAAGGTAAATTCGTACATCACCGTGTCAGAATCGAGACGGCGAAACCGCTCAATCAACAGGCTGTCTTCGCTCGAACCACGCGCGGCTGTTTCGCGAAGAAAATTAGTCGTCTCGATCACTAAGGTCTCCCCTTCCCAATGCCCTCGAGAATCGCCAACCCACTGCCTTAGCGGGCCATGCTCACGCCCATCAATTGGGATAATGCGAGCGTTATGCACCATCTCGTTTTGTATCACAACGTAATCAGGCGTCTGCAAGATGAGTACATTGTTGTTGTAAGCTCCGGAAGACATCGGGGGACCTGAATTGAACCCCATGATACATCGGTCTGCCAAACTTCTGTCGGTGTATGAATCCGCGAAACCATTTCGCAAATTTAGCCGGTTAACCGCCCGAGCAGCCCGACTCTCTTCTCGCCAAGGTAGCCGTCCGTCCGGCGGGTCAATGACCAACGAAGTCCGCTTGTCGCTGGTCAGTTCAACCCCACGCTCATACCAAAACTCATTGTAAGACAACACTCCACCTTCGGCGCGAGATTGATACCCGGCGCTAGGTGCACCCGTCTCAGGATCGTAAAGGTCACGATTTAAACGGGTACGCTCTGAAGATTCAAAAACCGCTGCTTCTTCTTCTGTTAATGTCGTCTTTTCGCCTAACGCTTCAGGCCGCTCAAATGGCGTAATTGTCCGAAAAGTGAAAACCCCTTGAATGTCAGGATCTCCGTGCGGCGTCCGCAGTGTTGAATTCGGCTGAGCCGCTACCGGTGCCGCGAACACCAACGCTGTACCAATTATCCCTATCGCTATACATAGTCGACAAGCCATTCATTTCTCCCCTGGTAGTGGACTAACGTCATATGCCCAAGCCCCGAATCACGGGGTGACGTGCCCTGTATCAACCTAGGTATCCTACCGCCCGACGCCAAACCATTCAACGCCATGGACACCCTTGGCCAGTAGACTGGCCTCCAATCGTTTCTGGCAGTGCCTTCATCACCCACAACACTGAACTAAGCAAGCACCTAGCTTCGTTAGCCAGAACCACATCCTTCCTATTCAGGCCACAACCTCACGCCGATCGTCTATGCGAGTTAGTACCAGTGACGTCAATATCAAGGTCGCACCAGCTAGTTTAGCCTTCCCAATCGGTTCACCTAACCCTATCGCCGCAACGCCCATAGCAACGACTGGCACCAAGTTTGAATAAATTGCCGTACGAGCACTACCCAAGCGCTGTACCCCGATATACCAAAGTACATATGCCAATGACAACGCTAGCAATCCAGACATAACGACTGCTAGCCAAACCCACCAAGTTATCCCAGTCCAATCAAGTCTCATCAACGATGGCCCCGCGAAAGGGAGTAAGCCCACCGTCCCCACTACCGTCGTAGAAGCAGTAACCTCTAGTGGCGTATAGCGTTGAAAGAGATGTCTTGAGCCTACCGTGTACCAGCCCCAGCAAAACATGGAAAGAAACATGAATACATCGCCAAGCGCAGTCTCACCAGCTGCCACATCACCGTTCCCAACCACGAGATAAAGCCCCAAAAAGGCCAGCGCGGTCCCAGTCCACTGCCAAGTTCCGACCACCTCTCCTCGGCGACTAAAACTGTTAAACAAAAGAACCACGATGGGCAAACACCCAAGAATCAACGAGCTGTTAGTCACACTAGTCCGCACCAAACCGAGCACGAAAAATAGCTGATAGCCGCAGTGACCCAACAGACCCAGGATCGCTAACTGCCACCAATCTGATCTACGAGGAAGCCCAAAGCCAGAGAGTCGAGCCGCACCTAGCAGAACGCCACACGCAAGGACCAACCGCAGCCCACTGAATGCCAATGGCGACATCTGCGTGAGCGATGCTTTGACCAGGGAAAAATTGCTGCCCCAGATAGTAACAACTAGCAAGAGTAGCGCATCGGTCGGCGTGAACCTTTGACGGATTATAGACACGACAGGCTAGAACAGTTTAGAACAGCCGTTCTCATCACCCAGAATGAAAACGCCCGGGGATTCCCCGGGCGTAAAACAAAATCACGAGATCCACAACAGTTCGGCAGAACGAAAGTCTTCCTTCCTTTATCTACCGCGCTCGGTTGGATCTCTACCATCAAGCGGGGCCCCAGTACCGGAGGATCCCATAAAGAATTTCCGTCCATCCTCAAAGGTCACATCACGCCCATTGGCTCGAGCACTACGGTCCTTGCTCTGGTAGCCATCAACTACAATCTGGGCACCGACAGGAATGGAGTCTCTAGTCAATCCACGTCGTAGCAGTGTATTTGGTGTACCACCTTCAACCATCCAGACCTGCTTGCTTCCATCGTCTCCAGTAACCTCCACATGGATCCAAGTGTGAGGGTTCACCCATTCCACTCTCACTATAGGTCCACGTAGCACAACAGGCCGATTGGGGTCGAATTCAGCGCCGAAGGCATGATGAGCTACTACCTCCCCTCCTACGGACACGAGTACAGCCGATAGACAGCCGGCTAGCAGTCCAAGCCTAGACAGTACGTTAGTTTCATTGCGCATCACACTTCTCCTAACAGTTAACAGTAGTCTGTCCCTAAGGTTCCGTAAATTAGCGGGTCGGATTCACGATCCCCTCTGGCTCTTCCCCACGGAAATCCGCTTCTAGCAACCGGGCGCCTTTCATGATTCCCTCCAGCGCGTAATTCGCCTCGTGGCAGGCATACTCGAATACCTTGTTATCACTGCGAGGCCATGCATACTCACCAGTGAACGGAGCCGTCCAGACTGTTGGATCTTCAACTGTGAAACTGTAGATTAAAGTTTCGGCATCCTGCATTCGGAAACGTTCAGTAACCATCATATTTCCGCTACCTTGTCGGAATGCAGGCTGATCCACAAAATTAGTGGTCTCAACAACCAAAGTATCACCTTCCCACCATCCTATTGAATCACCAAGCCACTTCTTGATCTCTGGAGGGTCATGCTCGGCATTCATCCGAACAATGCGCGCGTCGTGCACCATCTCGATAAGAATTAGAACAGTATCCTCACCTTGCACGATTCGCTTATGGTTGTTGTAAAGTGCCGGTAGCATCGGGGGACCAGAGGTCGATCCGAAACTGAGAATACAGCGCTCCGCATAAGGCCTCTGCTCCATGTTGTCGTAAGGACCAGAATTATCAAGTCCCGCCTCTAACCAGTACGCCGTACCGTCGTTCTGTGGCCGCCGCCCAAGCCCAGCTCTCACGGCTTCCTGCCGCGCTTCTGTCGTCGTGGGGTACCGGCCATTTTGAGGATCGATAAGAATCGACGTCCGCCACTCACCATCGATCTGATAAGCACCTGTTCCGCGATCAATCCAGAACGAGTTGTAGCCACCGACATTGCCGGCAGCACCCTGAGAACCATCCCCACCCCGAGGAGGGGCACCACGATTCGGATTACTAGGCGCATTCCGATTTGCCATCCGTCGGCGCTCTTGTTCGGCGACTTCAGCAGCCTCCTCATCGGTCAGCGACATCTTGTCTCCGAGTTCAATGGGCCGCTGCAGCGGTGTTAGAGTTGAAACATCATAGGTCCCTGACAGATCGGGTCGCCCACTCGAAGTGCGAGGAATACTTTGAGTTTGCGGAGTTGCTGACGCAGTCAACACCAGCCCAAGCACCGCCAAGCCGAGTCGTCTCGCAGAATTGTTATCCATTGTCTTTAGTCTCCTTCCTTAGCCTATCGAGGCAGTGGATTCCTGCGCCACTCTCCAAACAGCAACTCCTCCACAAACTCAACACACCGAAAATCCATCAGTCTTGCGTTTTCCTCAAGCCGACGATACAACGGCATCTTGATGGTAAAAGGCTCAGTGAGAACCAGGGGATCCTCAATTGTAGCCTCATAAGCTATGTGGTTCGGGCTAACCATCGTATAACGTTCCACCACGTGGAGTTGATAACTGTGGTGGCTACCTGCTCTATCGAACCAAGTCTGATCACTGAGACCACTTACATCAACTACGAGAGTATCCTCCTCCCAATGTCCCACCGACCAGCCCATCCATGAATCCACTTGTGAAGGTCCAGGATTGTCCATATAGATATCACGCACTGCACCGGCAAACTGATAGGCGATAAACACGTCCCGTTCACTTTGGACAATCTGAAAAGGCATCGGCATATAGGTAGCCCGTGGTACGCCTGGCATATAGCACTTAACCTCAGGGTCACGGTCGATCCAATTTGCCGCATTCTCCTCTTTCAATGCTCGAGCGTCAGGAGTATAGGGAATCTTTCCTCCACCAACAATGACGCCCAAACTACCTGGCACCGCACCGACCGCACCCAGACGTAGCGTGGGGATAGCCGGGAGTGGACCCAGAGGACCTTCTCGTAGTTGGATGGAATGACGTGCCATGTGGGGCTCAAGGTCGTAGTTCGCTTCGTTGATTACTTGCCAGATGCCATTCATGTCTGGTCGCCCATCTGACAACCGCGGAAGCTCCTGCGCACCCACCGACCCAACCGCAACAACCACTCCCAAGGCTTGGATTAAAACACTGACCGGTACTCTCATTCGTCACTCCAGAAAACCTGGCGCCATAATGCGCCTACTCGCCAACGATACCGGTATTGTAAACTGGCGGCTCTAGCCACAGCCAGAGATTCCAGGAACTACCTCATGAAGTGAGCTCTTGCCGAAAAGAAGGGATAAAGCGATGTTTCAATCCAGCGCGGGCAACCGAAGAGTCTGACCGGGATGGATACGAGACGAAGTGAGCCCATTCAACTGACGGAGCGAACCAGCAGACAAGCCATGTCTCCTAGCAATTCGCCAAAGCGATTCACCACGGCGAACAACATGCACTCGGGCCGTGGCAGTCACTAGCGTTCCCTTTTCAAGGCGATCCACATAGGCCATATAGGGCTTTGGAAAGATAACCACATGGTAGTGAGGAGGCCTCCGTTCAGCTGTTGCCTCTAGAACAGCCTGTCGCTCAAGCGAGAGAAGCGTCCGTTCCAACCAACTTCGACATGTTGATCTAGGGCGACGAAGATCGAGAGCCATACCAGTCGGATGCACCGAGCGGGTAGACGCATTCCTCGGTTGATGGGACTGGGGTCTGGTGAGACTGGTCACGACCAACCTCTGGCCACACGCTTGTCGATACTGTGCAGCAAGGCGCTCAATAAACAGCAGCACAGCAGGACGAGCGAATGGAAACGACACTTCCTTTAGACTGTAGTTCTGGTTTCCATTCACGGGCACCAGCAGCCCTGCGTTCACAAACCGTCGCACTTCACCAGGATCAGACAGATAGCTGTAATCATGCCGCCTGGCCTCGAGAACCTGCCGATCAAGGGAAGAAGCGCTCCCTCGGAGGCTCTGGGCCGAAACGCTGCCGCACAGAATTGCAGAACCCAACAAAGCCCAAATACCGCGAGTGACCATATTCCGACCAGCCGTTAACAAAACTGTCTGCACCTCAGCTATTCCTAGATTCAGATTTAGACACCAACCATCAATATCGGAGGTCTATTGTAAATTCATTACCCATTTAATCTAAGCCGAAAAGTATCTAAAGATAACAACCAGTCCAGCAAACGTTGCAACGGCTAAGACAGCCTGACGTGTATAACCTCTATCCAACTGTGACACAAATCGCCGAGAGACTAGGAATCCAAACACAGCTCCTGGTAACAAAAGGCCAGTGAGCAACAGCTCATCGTAACCATAACGCCCTACAGGTACTAAAGAAAACAGCGACACTACCGTGCCAACTAAGAACAAACTTGACAAAGTTCCACGGACCGTCGCCCCAGAAGAACGCTGATAGAGCAGCGCAAGCGGCGGCCCACCGACCGCGGCGACCGTACCCATGATTCCCGAAAACAGTCCAGCCACGAACAGCGAAGGTGGCCGCGGCACAATATCTAGCCCGGATACACTGAGACCGACAGCGAAAAGTACAATAACCCCAAACAGCAGACCCAGTTGATCGGTTGGCAAAAAAACGAGGAGAGCAGCAGCCGGAAACGTTCCGATAAATCTTCCGGCGACAGCCCATCGTAAGCCACTAAAATCGATGGCTCGACGTTCCCGAACCGTCTGCGCTAGTGTGAACACCATGGTCGACGCAAGCACTGGCCCCGGGACAAGTCTCGGATCGATCAAGACGAAAATGGGCGAACTAAGGATCCCCATCCCAAACCCAACAGCACCTTGAAGCGTGAAACCAACGACGCTACACAAGACGACAATAACAATATCGGACGGAGACATGGTCAGCAGAAAGGACACAACGGGTATTCAGAGTAGCACGGTTGACCAAGCGGGTCTGGAGTCAGTCCCTACCGAAATCGCTCCAACTAGATACACTTGTTGTCGTGCCTAACTACACTAAACCAAAACCGGCAGCTTCAGTGATCCTCTTGCGGGACACCAGCAGCGGTCCAGAGATCCTGTATTTGCGGCGAAACCCAGACCTACGGTTCATGGGTGGCTATTGGGTGTTTCCAGGGGGAAGAGTCGACCCAGAGGATGTACAGCTCGATGCACCTACAAACGAGGTGACCACCGCTAGACATACAGCCGCCCGCGAAGCACACGAAGAAGCTGGTATCAAACTGGATCCTGGCACATTGCACCCAATCTGCAAATGGACGACACCAGAGTCGAGCCCAATCCGATTCTCGACCTGGTTTTTCGCCGCTGCGATGACCCTAGACGGAATTCGGGTAGACGGAGTCGAGATTCACGAGCACCGGTGGTGGCGGCCAGAAGCGGCCCTCCTCGCACATCGCGAGGGAGTGATCCAGTTCGCAAATCCCACTTTCGCACTCAGCACCCGCCTAGCCGACAAGTCCTCGGTCTCTGCAGCATTGGCTTCCATCGACACCTGGCCCCGAGAGCAACTTCTCGGTCGCCTACATCCGGTCAACGGCGGTCGGGTGGCCCTCTATGCAGAAGACTGCGGCTACCAAAACGGAGTTGTCAATTGCAAAGGCCCTCGTCACCGCATCTGGATGCTAAAAAGCGGATGGGAGTACGAACGAAAATTCTAGATTCAGAGTCACGCCTCTGGCACCCTGAATGCTATCAACTCTCCCGAATATCCACCGCCGCTAACAGCAACCACTAGATACTGCACATCATTGAGCATGTAGGTCATGGGTGAACCCGACTGTGGTGCCGGCAGCCAGACCGCCCCAACCTCATCACCAGTGGACTTGTCATAAGCCCGAAGCATAGCCCCACGGTCCCCACTAGCATTTGTATGAGCCTGAGCCTCTCCAGCAATCAAAAGCGCGCGGGTCACGAGGGTTCCGACGCTCCCGGGCTGGCCGGTGCGCGGGATATCAAGCCCGTCAAGCGCAGGATGGTTCCGGATATGGTCCGGCGTCTCTCCATGGGGAATCTGCCAAGCAATCTCACCACGAGCCATATCGATAGCGCTAATGACACCGTAGGGTGGCTTAAGCAGGGGAAGCCCCTGCACGGTCAACTGAGCACGGCGTCGAATCTCGGGAGATAACCTGGGCCTCGGGGGTACGGAAAAACTGCTCCGGCCACCACCCGCTGACGAACCAGAGCCGCCACTAGTTCGCGGTCCTGTAACGGCATTCCCCTGAATGTAATCCATGTCTGACTGCCCCGGATAAGGAGGCATCAAACCCAGCGCCCCTAGAGAACTGTTGGACGACACATAGAGAATTTGGGTCTCGGGATCATATGACCCACCAGGCCAGTTCGTCCCTCCCCCCTGGGCCGGAGCCGTCAAAGTGCCAAGTGGGCCTTCGAGTCGACTCACTGTTGGGGGTGTAAATATAGGTCCAAGGCGATAGTAAGACGCACGCTCCTCAGCCTCCGCCCGCAGTTCTGGCGTGAAATCGATCAGGTCATCAAGGGTAACCCCTTGACGATCATATGCGGGGGGACGGGTAGGAATCGGTTGAGTCGGTGCGTACCACTCCCCCGGTACGTCACCAGCAGGCACTGGCTGTTCCTCGATGGGCCAGATTGGCTCCCCGGTCTCTCGATTGAAAACATACAAGAAAACCTGTTTAGTTGGCTGGGCAACCGCTTTCACCACTTCGCCATCGATAGTGATGTCTAGAAGAATCGGGGCACAGGGGATGTCATGATCCCAAATGCCATGATGCACAAGCTGATAATGCCATCGTCGTTCTCCAGTGTGGAGATCGACAGCCACCAAACTCTCAGCAAACAAATTGTCACCGGGTCTATTGGCACCAAAGTAGTCTCCGGTCGCAGCCTCTATCGGCAAGTAAACTAGCCCCAACTCCACATCGACCGAAATCTGTCCCCAAACACCGGTGTTCCCGGTATATACCGCCGAGTCGCTCAGCCAAGTGTCACGCCCGAATTGACCTGGTCTGGGAATTGTGTGGAAGATCCACAAGCGCTCACCCGTTCGAGCATCGTAGCCTCGAACATAGCCCTTGACGTTACTCCTGCTGCGTGGATTTCCTCCGGTCCTGTGAGCCGCACCGACGATAATCACATCGCCCGCCACAATTGGCGTAGCGTGCAGCCCAACTTCTCCGGTCGTCGGATCAATTTGCTGATCGTTATCAGTCTTCAGATCAACGAGGCCTTCTGTTCCAAATGTAGGTACCGGACGACCTGTGGCCACATCCAGTGCCATTAACCGGTATCCTGGCGTGACATAGACGATGCGAGCCCCTGTGCCTTCATCATCTCCTGGCCAGTACGCCAACCCTCGTCCAGATAGTTGACGAGGGGAAGCTGCACCGCGAGCACCCTCATCCAAACTGTATACCCACTTCAGTTCCCCGTTCTCAGCATCGAGCGCTACAACGGCGCGTCGAGATCCGCCCGTGGAGTACAACATGCCATCGATGACCAGGGGGGTCGATTGAAACCGATACTCCGGTATCGGACCTAAATTATCAGTCTTGAACCGCCAGGCTATCTCAAGCTCTGCAAAATTTTCTGCTGTAATCTGGTCCAGTGGCGCATAGCGGGTGTGACCAAGATCGCCTCCATAGGTTGGCCACTGCCCTTCCACGGCTCCACCCTGAGCCGCCGCTAACGAAGCCATCGTCAGACCAACAACCGCAAATACCAATGCAATACCAGTAATCTTCTGCATCCGGGAAGTATACGCCGGGTGAGGCTTTAAAGAGACACTTCCCTATTACGAGAAATGGGTAGACCGCATCCACACGCAGCAGCACCAGCCTCTGAAAGAGGCGGGTACTACCCTGGAGACTCTGACGAAAGACGGCCTTTGAGGAAACACCGACCATCAGAACAAGACGATCCAGAATCAGCTGACTCAGAACTTGCGCCCCAAGGACTTGCACCACTGACGCCGGCAAACGATTGTGCCCCAGCAGGCCGAGCAGAAGAGAACCTGCTCTTGAACAAGGCTCCTTCTTACTCTGTTACAACTCAGCGGTCCGCTGGGGCGACAACGTACGGCTGTCCGATCAGCAAAGTCGGATCAGCATCAGATTTCGGCACCATCTTCTGGATGCGGCCCTGCTGGTTGTCGGCACCGTAGAGAACCCCGTTGCTGTCCACCGCGAACGAGTGCATCTCGGTATATCGGCTCGACCCTTCCCGTGGCAGCTGCTGGATCGCTTGCGGGTTGCCGTTGAGATCGAACTTCATGATGCTCGCACCATCCGGACCGACATCGGTGACCCACACTTCGTACTCGTTCACGATGATGTCAAGCGGGAGATCGAAGCCCACCCAAGTGCCGATCGGTGAAATGTTCGGGTGATACCAGGTCGAGCGGGTGCTCTCGTTGAACACCTGAACACGCCGGTTGTTCCGGTCAGCCACAAAGATCCGCCCATTCGGACCCACAGCAATCGAGTGCACCACATCGAACCTGCCCCGCCCGGATCCGGCCTCGCCACCGAACTCGGTGATGTAGTTCAGGTCGGCATCCAGAATCATCACCCGGCCATTGATAAAGCCGTCGGCAACCAAAACCCGACCGTCTGGCGTGAACGCCACATCCTGAGGACCAGCCAGGTGGGTCTCGTCGCTACCCTGAACGCCTTTCTCGCCGAATGTGTGCAACAACTCGCTGCCGTCGTTCGAAAACACGAAAAACTGATGCTGTGACTCGTCGACGACCCACACACGCCGCTCCGGGTCATAGGGGCTAATCCGGACACGATGCGGCCCGGGTCCGTCAGCCCCTTGGAATAAGTGGTCCCACTGGTCCCAAACCTCAATCACCTCGCCCTGAGGGTTCACCGCATAGATAACGTTCTGGAACACCCTCATCTCAGTCTCCCGCAGCGTGTTGATACCAATCGAGCCCGCCCAACCCTCAAACCCGGACGGTAACGGGTCTGGCAGCCGCGTTTCACCTCGCTGAGCCACGATGATCCGATCCGGGGAATCGATCGCAACCCCGGAATTACCGCCGAAGGCGAAGCCACTCTCGGCAAACGGTTTCGGCCAGCCGGGCACCATCTCGTAGGCAACTGGGACAACAGGCGCGAGGTCCCTGAGCCGCGTTGGCGCCGGGGGCTCCTGCAGCAACGCCGGACCAGCAAGCACGCTCCCCAAGGCAACAGCGACGAACACTAACCCAATATTCCGCATTTTCACTCTCCCTCGCCAGACACCCGTGTCGTCCGGCCTGATGCACTCCATCGCAACCAATGGTCAGCAAGGACAATCGCAACCATCGCCTCCGCCATCGGGACAAAACGTGGCAGAAGGCACGGATCGTGGCGCCCCTTCGTTCTGACCTTCACCGCTTCGCCCTTCCGATCCACCGTCTCCTGTTCTTGGGGCAAACTGCTCGTCGGTTTCACCGCCGCCCGCAACACGATAGGCATACCACTCGAAATCCCACCTAGCATTCCGCCGTGACGATTCGAACGAGTCGAAATACGAACCTCCGATCCTCCCCTTCCATCAGCATAGAACAAATCATTATTCTCGCTACCTCGCAGCACAGCAGCAGCAAAGCCGATTCCATATTCAACCCCAAGCACAGCCGGCAAGCTAAACAGCGCTTTCGCCAAATCTGCCTTCAGCTTGTCAAAAACCGGCTCACCGAGTCCAGGCGGCACACCGGTGGCTACAATCTCAGCCACACCTCCAATCGAATCTCGGGCTTCTCGCACTTGCTCGATTAGCTCCACCATCTCGGCTGCCCGCTCGACATCAGGGCAACGAATCACGTTTGCCTCTCCATCAGGCAGTCGCTCCACTTGTTCGAGCGTCACCGCCGCTGGGTCTTTCACCTCAGCCACTATGCTACCGACCTGACGCACATAGCCGACCACGCGACCACCAAAGCTGGACGCAATCAACTTTTTCGCAACTACCCCTGCCGCGACACGGACACTCGTCTCACGGGCACTCGACCGTCCGCCGCCTCGATAGTCACGAATGCCGTATTTTGCATCGTAGGTAAAATCAGCATGCCCCGGTCGATATTTATCTTTAATGTCCGCATAATCTCGGCTGCGCTGGTCTCTGTTTCGGATCAGGATGGCAATGCTCGTGCCGGTGGTTAACCCCTCAAATACCCCGGATAGAATCTCTGCCTCATCTGGTTCATCCCGTGAGGTAACGATGCTGCTCTGTCCTGGACGCCGTCTAGCCAAGTCAACCGCCAGGTCTGTCTCGCTCAACACCACCCCAGGGGGGCACCCGTCGACGATGACCACATAACCCGAACCATGCGATTCTCCGGCAGTCGTGACACGAAAACTGTGACCGAACGAATCACCTGGCATGACTGGATTTTACGCCATCACCCAAGCGACGCTCATCAACACGCACGGGATACCGCTTCCCTCCAGAACGGGTAATCAAAATGACCACCAAACGGGTGAAGAAAGAGATGCAGTGCTTCTGAACAACCGCAGCACCACCATTAAACTTAGAGTGAACATAAATGAAGCCCGCCATTCAGGAATTCAGGCTTGCAGCAATCCTTACAATACTCTCTTTCATTAAGAGAATCCCAGTGCTACCACTTGCTCTGTCGTCATAAAAATCCTGGAACCCAGTTCCTGGAAAAGGTCGCTCAATTTAGCCCCATACCAATGACCAAACCCATCGCGATCCCCACTGCAACAAAAATGGCTCCCGAAACGATACCTACCGCTATGTTGCCTTTGGCTAATTCCTGATGAGTGTCAAAGGGTGTCAGTCGATCAAAGACATGGAACGCCACCACCATGAACAATATGGTAAGGCCAGCGCCCAAGACCGCATAGGTAAAGTTAAGTAAGATGATCGTTAAGTCCATAGTTACTACCGCATGGCCTCCCTAATATTGAAGACACGATCCACATAGGACAAAGTTTCAGAACTGCGCTCACCCGTAACCTCAGGCAATCCCATGACAATTGATTCCCAGACCGTGCCATCCAAGCCATTCTCGACAGCTACGTTTTGAGCCCTAAGGATGCTGGTCCTACCTGCATTGTAAGACCCCAGCATGAACTTGAGCTTTTCGTAAGAAGATCTCACCGGCTCCCAGGCCACAAACTGTTGGCGGTTATACCAAATACCGGCAGCAATGTTCCAACGCACCTGATCGATCGGGCCAGTAATAGCCGGATTCTTGCTTCGAATCTCTTCAAAGGTACTTGGCATAATTTGCATCAGGCCAACCGCCCCGGCTGCAGAACGAACATCCCCACGCAAGTTAGACTCAGCCACAGCCTGGGATTTGAAAAACTGCCAATCAAACCCTACACCAAAGAAGCGCTTGCTGTACTTTCTGAAATGTCCGTCATAAATTGTCACATCCTTGTACCGTGCGAAGGCCGTCCATTCCGCCGACACATCACCTGATGCGTCAACCCCCACAACACTACTCACAACCACTAGCCCGAGCACACCGGCCACAAGACCTCTTTGCTTCAAACACCGAGCTGCTCGATCAGCTTTCACGCTCACTGTCGTTTCCATTGCGATAACAATAACGTAGTGAATGCCAATAGGCTCTCATCGACCAACAGAAGCAGATCCGGAACCAGAAAATCCATAAAAAAACAAAGTCACCGCGAGCATAAACAACTTCCAAGAACGCAGTCCCAACAACCACTGCTTAGCGGAGACACTCATTGTAGAATCCCAACATCTTCGACCAGCAAGTATCTGCATGCTGCTCGTGGTAGACCTCAGCGCGGCTATCGTTAAAGAAGGCGTGGTCAACTCCTTCAAAGACCGTAAAATCTGCGCTCTTTCCAACCGCACGGAGCTCGGATTCAAGCTGACGGACAGCGGCAGGCGGAACAAACTCATCGCGCTCAGCAAAGAACCCCAATACGGGAGCGGCAAGAGCCTTCAAGTTGGGCTTCACTCTGGGATGAATACCGTAGAACATCACACAGGCCCCAACTGACTCGTTCTCGCAAGCTGCATAGAGCGAAAGTTGTCCTCCCATGCAGAACCCTACAGTCCCGACCTGTGTGGTGCTCACCTCAGTTCTTGCCAAAAGGGCCTCGATAGCGCCACCCAAGTCACGCTCAACCTGCGGTATGTCGAGAGCCATCATCAGTTTTCCCGCTGCGTCTGGACTTGTAGTGCTTTCTCCGTGATACAGGTCTGGCGCCAGAGCCACGAAACCCTCAGAGGCAAAGCGGTCCGCAACATCCTTGATATGGTCAACCAGTCCCCACCACTCCTGCAACACGACTACTCCTGGTCCGGACCCGGAGTTCGGCACTGCAAGATAGCCGTTACTCCTGTTCTCTGTATTCCCAAACTCAATCATCGTCCCAGGCATACTCACGACCTCCCTACATACCCCACGTCACCATTCGACATTTCTGAACAGCGGCATGAGAAACCATAGTTTTCACTGTTCGCCTGCTGCTACCGAACGGACTAACGTCCCTTCCTCGTCATAAAAGCCGACACTAGGCAAACCATTATCAGCCACCCCTAGGACCAGCCGAGGGCGAATGCCATCTCCCAGGTTGATGAGCGTCGCACCCTCTACCGCACCGATCGCAACCCGTTGCGCGCCTGCACCATCGAAAAGAGAGACAAATGGGGCATCATCTGCTCCAACAGCTAGACCAAGACTACGCTGTCCGGCACC
Organism: Acidobacteria bacterium UBA2990; assembly: GCA_002347025.1. Lineage (GTDB taxonomy): Bacteria > Acidobacteriota > Vicinamibacteria > Vicinamibacterales > UBA8438 > UBA2990. The sequence continues at coordinate 573,020 of DEAE01000024.1, read as the reverse complement.
GTTGAACAGGCTTACTTGAGGCTGCCCACCTTGCCCTAACGTTAAACGCAGTGGCGTCCGTTGCATATCTGCCAATCCAACTATCGGACTGCCACCCAATGAGCCTACCAGCACATGTCCGGCACCCTGATCACCAACAGTGACGAGGGCATTGTCATCTTGGACACCTGCCGAAAGTCTAGAGAATCCGGCCGCATTATTGAACTGCAACACCGGGTCACCGTTAGCATCAGCACCCAAAACCCCACGAAAGGCCCCATCCTGGCCGTAGAAGGCCAGCGACGTCAGACCTCGCTCATCCTCACCGGCTATAACTGCCCGCAAACGGCCACTTGAATCCACAATATTGACCTGAGATGCGGTCAGCACATCGCCCCCCTGCGCCCCTAACCCCACTGTCAGCCAAGCATTCGACAGCGCACCGCCCATCATCGAGGTCATCAGCACCGCCACGATCAACCATCCCTGCCTCTCCATGCCGCCTCCTTACAAAATCCAGAAGCAGTCCGTCCTGGACCTCGCTCAATCATGATCACCAGCATCCAAGCTGACACCACGCGTCTCTGGACCCAACCAGATCAAGCCGGCCACCAGCAGACCTGAGATCACAATACATGACATCATCGCATTACCGGTTGTCATACCGCCATCTTGCAGCTGCCCCAGGACATATGGTGTTACCGAACCAACCGCCGCCCCCAGGTGATATGACAAACCGGGCCCAACCCCACGAACCGCAGTCGGGAACCGCTCGGTCAAATACGCAGGTGCCATGCCCCAAATACCTGCACCTGTCGCACCCATCACCCCGGCTCCCACCAACAATATCCCCGCACTGGAAGTTGCCAAGAATAGCGGAGCCGAGATCACCCCGCACAGAGCGGCCACGGTCACCGCGCCGCGACGCCCAAGCGAGCCTTCAGATGCACGCCCCCACAACGCAATTCCAACGACAGCTCCTCCATTAAATGCCACGACGTAACCCAACGGATCGAGGCCTAGGCCAAGCAAGAAAGTCGGATACCAAAACGAGATCGAGTGATAGCTGAACATGAAAGCAGACAGAAGCAGCGAGCTCTGGATCGTGATCCAAATCAGATCTGGCTGGAAAAGTCTGAGCACCGAAGTGCGATCCTCTCGAGTGCAACCTACCTGCCTCAAACGACGCTGCCTCTCCAACCAGACTGGGCTTTCATTCACACCTGTTCGGATCCAGAGCACTAAAAGAGCTGGCAGTACACCAATCCAGAACATCACCCTCCAGCCCAGGGTTGCACCAGGAACATCACTCAGCGGGTCAGGCACTCCACTGAACATCGGATACACGTAAGAGAAAGTCACCGCAGAAAGAATGTAGCCCCAGTACCAACCACCCTGCAGCAGACCAGACGCTATCCCTCGCAACCTCGTCGGCCAATGCTCAAGTGCCAGCGGCATACCGGCCGCCCATTCCCCGCCCATACCGATCCCAAACAAAGCCCTAAAGGCAAACAACACCGCATATGAGGTAGAGAATCCGCTAAGAAACGCGAATAGTGAAAACCACAAAATCGACAACATCAATGGAAGTTTCCTCCCCCACCGATCGGCCATCGCCCCAGCGCCTAATCCACCCACCAGTCTAAAAAGGAGTGTGACGGTGCCGAGTGCACCTGCAAGAGCACTGTCGACAGTAAAGCTATTCTGAATATCGATGAGAATAAACGTCGTGATGGTGAAATCGAAACCATCAAGCAACCAACCGAGAAACGTGGCGAAGAACGCCCGCCACTGCTGGCGGTCAACCTGCCGATACCAGGGTGCTAACGGTTCCTTCACCATTGGACCTTCTCGGTCATGTCGGATGGGGTCGGGTTCCCGCTCAGTCTACCGCCATAGCACCGCCAAAGGCCGGTCATAGTCGTGGCCACTCAGCAGCAAGGTTTAACCGTTCCACTGCCTTCAGTCAAACTTGCGCAACAGACGTCATCATCCAGATTGCCCAATCCAAGATTGACAACAGCCGAAATGGCCTTTCGTAGCAGCACACATAAGTCCACCGACACCTATAGACCAAGTGTTAGACAAACCAACGCCGCCTGATTATAGCGTCGCCGATTTAAGTCTCTGTAAATGTATCAATACATACACGACTTCCGATGGGTCGGCCGTCGGATATGACGAGAGTGAAATCTCTATCGAGGGGCGACTACAAAGTTGGGATATCACCTAACCGGCAGTCTCGGCCGGTCACGGTCTTGTTTGTAAACGTCTGCTGTCAAAAGATGAGCTCGTCGTTGCGATTCAGGTAACCTGAAAGGAGTGGCAACTCCTGTACAAGAGCAACGGCAGAACGAATATCTGCACGATGACCTATGTGAGACAAGAACCGTTTTTACACCCTTCCTGATTCGCATGATCGCACCAACAGGATCGCCATCAAGACAGAGCAAAATGCCGAGCCAGACACAGCGCCAACCGGCCGATGGGCACCAAGGAACCTGGTCTTCGCACAACCAATCGATGGCAAATCCAACAACAACCCCACGTGGCAAGCTAAGCCAAAACAGCTCGGATGGACCAGCCCTTGGCCATCGCACACCAGAACATCTGGACAATGCCGAAAGCGTTTGAATACATCGAGCAGGGGGAAAGTTCTCGCAACGACACCAATCTTCGAATATAGGGAAACACTGCCGGTTGAGTCACGACTGCAGTCTCAACAGTGTCGATCGACGGGAATTCGACAACCACTACCGCAGCATACACACGATGGGTCCGCCGGGAGTAGCTAACGTCGGCACCAGCTACCAACTGAGGGTTGGTCGGTAGCAGAGACGTCACAACCCGAGAAGCGAGCTTTGTCTGAATTGCTATCGCCTGTTCAAAGGTGACGCGCCACGGATGCAACGACTCAACAATCACTTTCTAATTCGCTCACCAGTCAGGCCACCTAGACAAAAGCGGTTGGAGACCCAGCTTTCCTCGAATACTATGCGTTTAGATCGCTGAGGTCTAAACTGAGAACCTGGACGGGAGGCATCATCGTGAAACTAGACGTGGTATCTAGCTGGTTCCCCATCGCTCTGGCGTAGTTCCATGGAAGACTCAAAGGTACAGCTCAACCGTTATCAGAATCGTCTAGCTAGCCATGACCCACCAAATAACAGCCCCAAATACCGAGCCACGACTAACCGTCACCCAAAACAACCGCTCGTCATAATTCCACAGACTTTATCTGAGGTCACGGGACCAGTCTACGATTATGGACAAATCGAGCCGACCGACAGTGACCTGACATGCCAGCATCCAGCCGAGCCTATTGGCGAACGGATCATAGTCTCCGGGCGCCTACTCGACACAGAAGATCGGCCTATTCCCAACTCCCTTGTGGAGATCTGGCAGGCCAATGCCGCAGGTCGCTACGCGCATAGACGGGATACCCACTCTGCACCTCTCGACCGAAATTTCAGCGGTGCCGGACGCATGCTAACTGACAAAAATGGACACTTCCGGTTCATAACGATCAAGCCTGGAGCCTATCCCTGGGATAACCACGTAAATGCTTGGCGTCCCGCCCATATCCATTTCTCAGTGTTTGGCCAGAGCTTCCTAACTCGTCTTGTGACCCAGATGTACTTCCCGAATGACCCACTCCTTGAATTTGACCCAATCTTCAACGCTATCGAGGACAACCAATCCCGCCAGAGCCTAATCGCGGCCTTCGATCTGGAACTCACCGAGCCTGGCTGGGCCCTCGGCTATCGATTTGACATCGTGTTGCGTGGACGACACGCCACGGCAACTGGACTTTAGCTGACAGATGCGATTTCCAACTCCCTTTCAAACAGTTGGTCCGTTTTTTTCCCTGCTACTCTCCTCCGAGAGATACTGTGCGTTGCTGCGAAAAGAGCAAACACCCGGGCAAGCTGTCTCGGTTAAAGGAACCATACACGACGGTGTTGGCCAACCCGTAACCGACGCGCTGATTGAGATCTGGCAGGCCAATTCCTCAGGCTGCTGCAACCATCCTGAAGATCCACGCACAAAAGAACCCAATGGCACCTTTGGAGGGTTCGACCGCGCACATACCGACGACCGAGGGTCTTTTGTTGTCGAAACAATAAAACCAGGCAGGGTCCCTGGTCCAAACGGTAAGATGCAAGCGCCACATCTGCTATTAAGTCTATTCGCCAGAGGGCTGCTCACGCGTCTCGTCACACGTATTTACTTTGATGATGAATCATCGAACACCGACGATCCGATCTTGGCTCTCGTGACTCCAAACCGACGTCCAACACTCATTGCCACATCCGTGGTTCCAGGAAGCTACCGATTCGAAGTGGTTCTACAAGGACCAGGCGAGACCGTATTCTTCAACGTGTAACCCACTATGACCTCGGTATCCAGAATTCACGATAATCTGCTAGGCGACGCTGAAGTCGCCAACCAGTTCTCCGCCCACAATCAGCTACAAGCGATGCTTGATGTCGAAAGTGCCCTAGCCGAAGCTGAGGCCTTAATCGGCGTCATTCCCAGCAGTTGTGTGGAACCTATCAAAGCTGCCGCCCGAGCAGAGCTCTACAACTGTAACCAGCTGGCAGTTGAGACAACCGAAGCAGGAAATCCGGTTATTCCAGTTGTGCATCACCTGACAGAGACCGTCTCAAGAAGCAGCCCTGCCGCCGCTCGGTATGTACATTGGGGGGCAACCAGCCAAGACATTCTAGATACCAGCTTAGTTCTGCAGCTGCGTGCAGCTGTAACAATAATCCTCACCCAACTTGAACGGAGTGTAGAAACGTCGGCCTACCTAGCGGAACGTTTCGCTGATTCCACCATGCCAGGTCGAACCTGGCTACAGCAGGCAACCCCCATCACATTTGGTCTCAAAGCAGCTGGATGGGCTGACGCGCTCAACCGAACCCGTCTACAAGTCAACAGAACATTGGATGGCGTGTTGGTGTTGCAGTTCGGAGGCGCATCCGGCACTCTGGCTTCACTCGGCTCACAGGGGTTGGCGACTACAGACGCTCTGGCAGCATCTCTCAAGCTCAGGGCACCAGCCATACCTTGGCATGCGAACCGAGATCGGTTTTCACAACTTGGCTGCGCATTAGGCGTTGCCACAGGAGCCATCGGCAAGATTGCAAGAGATCTAACCCTCCTGTCTCAAACCGAAGTTGCGGAAGCCAATGAGCAACCAGTGGAAGGTCGAGGTGGTTCTTCAACGATGCCGCAGAAACGGAACCCAGTCGGAGCTTCTGTGGCGTTGGCCGCAGCGTGTCGTGCGCCCGGTCTTGTCGCGACACTGCTTGCCGCTATGGTCCAAGAACACGAAAGAGCTGTCGGCGGCTGGCAAGCCGAATGGGACACTCTACCCGACCTAGTAATCGCCTCGTCTGGCGGGGCGGGAGCGATTGCAGACACCCTAGAAAGGCTAACGGTCCACACGGACCAAATGCGCACTAATCTCGAAATCTCCAAAGGAACTTTACTTGCTGAGTCAATCGCGATGGCTCTAGCAGACTCGATCGGTAAGCACGAGGCGCATATTTGTGTCGCAAATGCCTGTCGCCGTGCAGCGTCCGAAAACCGTACGCTTTTAGAGGTTTTGACGGACGAACCTTTGGTCACTCGTCATCTCGACCCTACCAAGATCGCTCAACTGCTAACTCCAGACAGATACCTCGGAGCCTCAAGACAATTCATCCAACGCGTCCTTGATAGTATTAGGGTCCCCATCTCAGCCGATGACTAAGCTCCAAGTTGACCAATGTCGGTTGTCGTTCGATGTAGAAGGGCCGCAAGAAGCACCTCCACTGCTTCTATTGAATTCACTCGGCACAACGACTGATCTATGGAAACAGCAAGTCGATCAACTGACACCACTGTTCCGTGTAATCCGCTGTGACACGCGTGGACATGGCCTATCTGATTCGCCACCAGGACCCTACACGCTGGAGCGCCTAGGCCGAGACGCACTGGCCGTATTAGCTGCAGCCAATGCCCCTCGTGCGCATGTCTGCGGTATTTCCCTCGGTGGTATGGTCGCACTGTGGCTAGCCGCAAACGCACAGGAGCGTGTGGACCGCGTGATAGCAGCTAACACCGGTGCAACCATCGGCACCCCAAGCTTCTGGAACCAGAGGATTGCAGCTGTACAGGCCTCTGGTCTAAGTGGCATGACTGATACGTTAACCAAACGTTGGTTCACTGACCGATTTTGTCAAACCGACCCCGTCATTGTCGGACAGTTTCGCTCGATGCTCAGCGCCTGCACCGTCGAAGGCTATGCAGGCTGTTGCGCAGCACTAAGAGACGCCAACCTGAATGATGCTCTCGCACGCATAGCAGCCCCAGTGTTGGTAATAAATGGAGCAAACGATGAAGCGACCCCACCCGAAGCTGGGAATCTCGTCCAAACCCGAGTCGGGGGGGCAAGAGTAGTGACCCTGGAAGCAGCCCATCTGTCAAATGTAGAACAGGCCGGCGCCTTCAACGCTACTATCCTGTCCTTTCTCACAAACTCGCACTGACCAGAAGTCACCCTGCGAACCGCCCAGCTTCTCAGCGCATCACCTGGGCATCTTGATGTGCAAACGTTCGTACATCCGGACAACAGCCCTCGGGTCAGCGTTGACAACCCGATCACCGTAATGCTGCACATGAGCACTCAAATCAACACGACCAGCTGCATCCTCGACGGACACACCGGCCGCGTAGAGAGCATTGACCTGTCGGTTTAGGTCACGAAGATAAGCCTGAAGATGGTCGATTTGCTCACGCTCTCGAAAAGGCAACCCATGCCCGGGTACAATGATGTCGAACTCTAAAGCTTTCAACCGATCTAGCGACGAAGGCCATTCTTCGACATAACCGTCACCCATATAGGGAAGGCCGTGGCCACCAGGCCTTCCCACGAAGAAATCCCCTGTAAATACAATGCGCTCTTCAGGAAGAAACACGAGCGTGTCACCACCGGTGTGCCCGGGCCCGGGGAAGTGCAGCTGCACTTCACGCCCGCCCTTCACCAGCCGCATGGTGTCGCTATAGGTCACGTTTGGCGGAGTCGGTTTAGTTTCCTGTAGCGCTTCCCAGTGAGCTTCCTGGATTCGCAACGCCGCGGCCAGTTCCTGACGCTCGGCTGCGTCGCTTGTGCCAGCAACTCGCGCTCTCATCTGTTCAAGCTGGTCAGGCATCCGCTCCGTAAACGATCGATGAGTACGCTGGGCAAGCACATCCGACGACAACATCGTTCGCACAAAATCGTGACCAATGATCTCGACGTCATCTCCAAAAATCTGGTTTCCGTGAGCATGGTCGAAGTGATAGTGCGTGTTGAACACATACTTAATCGGCTTGTCCGTCAAAGTCTCAATACCGGCCACCAACCCGCGAGCCGCAGCTGGGGTCACTGACGTGTCGACCAACATCACGTGGTCTTCGTTAATAATCACTAGCGAGTTACTCATCACGGTCATGACACCGGTCCCAATCGCGAAGTACACACCATCAGCCAGTTCCTCGAAGCGGTGACTCGGGCTACCATCTGGGCTTTGGACGGCCGCGCCACGAGTCTGCCATTCCGTTGCTAACAACGCTAGGACGCCAACGGAAAGAGTCATTAGAAATCGGTTCATCGATCTAACCTCCAGGGTCATAAATGACCATCGGTGCACTAGGATCTAGTCAAACATCTCTGGTCAATTCGGGAAAGGTCAAGACCCACGACGGTGCGCGCCCACTGTCCGGGCTCAGGCGCTTGGGCCAGCTATGGGTCATGAGATTCCTGCTGCGTTCTTGCAGGAACCTCCGTGGCGCATTCACCACCACGCGCCCTGGAAGTGGGTCATGATGATGCTCCAGATACAAGTAGCCACTGTAAACACCAGTGCGATCCGGCCTCAGTTGATGGTCGCGAATGTGAATTGTCAATGTCCGCGGCGCCTGAGCTTCATAGCAGTTGTCTCGAGCAGCTGTCTGCAGATGTAAATACGCCATCCGCTGCTCTGGGGTCTGTCTGTAACGGGACCGATCGGCTGACCCTACATCGGAATAGACGCCTCCACGCATATTATCAAGTGGAGACGGTCGATGACGCGCCAAGCGCTGAGCACGAGAATTCCCAGTTTCGAGAAGTCGGGTTATAAGCTCTCTGGTTACATTCGAAACTTCGACACACTTGGCAAGGACACATTCTGGATGACCTTTAGGAGATTCGACGAGATGGGCCAATGGCCCACCAAGCCTCTCTTGGAGCTCAAGAACCTCGGGCTCAGGTTCAGCAAAATACACAAGGCCCTCAACCTGCTGGATTACATAACAGTCACCCGAATGCAACTCGGTCACTTCGACACCGGTATACTGAGCTGGCAGCATCCAATGAAAGGTCTGTGGGGCCGGTCGACGTCCGCCTTGGAGTAGCTCGAAGTGCCCTTCTATCGTCACACTCCCCTGCAAAAGAGCGATCGCCCCCACAATCCCCAAGAGCCAAAAGCTTACACACTGGCCACCAACAGCAACTCTTTCTCGCATGCTGAAGCGCATTTTATCGTTTTGGGGGCACTTGAGCGACATAAGACTTTTCGAGGCAAGCTCGTTTGCCTTTGGAGCAGCGCTGTATGATGAAGGCCATAGCCAATGGGAGTATGGCACCTACGAGGAGTGAAACCATGAATCGATCACTGCATCTGACCTGTTGGATATTGGCACTGACTGGCCTGGCGGCAATACCCATCTTCGCCCAAAGTGGGGCACCGGCGAATGGCGAATGGCCCACGTATGGAGGAGATCTTGGCAGCACCAAGTACTCACCCCTCGATCAAGTCAACAGGACAAACTTCGCCGACCTTGAAATAGCCTGGCGCTGGCAATCAGCAGACGCCTTCGTAAGTATGTCTACCCCAGATGGAGGGGAATGGCGAGCCAAGTCTGAGGTAATTTTCGAGGCCCTGAACCAGGACGACCCAGACCGTTGGCGTGACGGACAGCCACCCTACACGAACAATCTCAAAGCCACACCGCTGATGGTAGGAGGACGCCTCTTTATCAATATGCCGACCTCTCAAGGTGCCGCAATCAACGCTGGCACAGGTGAGACACTCTGGGTCTACAATCCAAAGACATACGAAGCCGGCACCACCACGATGAGTGCTCGCTGGAATCAGCGAGGAGTCGCCTACTGGACCAACGGAACAGCCGAACGGGTCTTCTGGGGGACAAGCAACGGCTACCTAGTGTGCGTTGAAGCCACAACCGGTCGCCCCTGTTTGGATTTTGGCGAAAACGGTCGAGTCGATCTGACTCGAGACCTGCCCCGTGCAAACCGCGGTGATCGCGACTGGTTGAACGCGTTACTATACTCAGTCCAATCGCCGCCACTGGTTGTTGGAGATACCATCATCACCCCGTCCTCCATCTCCTCCTACAACATTACACGTGAAGCCCCGCCAGGCTGGATGCGTGGCTTCGACGTCCATTCCGGTCGAACAAAATGGACCTTCCACACCATCCCACAAGGAGATGAATACGGCAACGATACTTGGGGAGGCGACTCATGGCGGGTCACAGGTAAGGTCGGAGTGTGGTCGATGATGAGCGCTGACACAGAGTTGGGCATGATCTACCTCCCGACAAACACACCGGCACCAGACTACTACGGAGGGCATCGTCCCGGACAGAACCTATTCGCCGAAAGTATAGTGGCCCTAAACATCGAAACCGGACAGCGTGAGTGGCACTTTCAGGCTGTCCATCACGGCCTGTGGGACTACGACTTCCCTGCAGCACCCAACCTAGTGGACATTGAGGTTAATGGTCGACCGGTCAAGGCTTTAGCCCAAGTAAGCAAGCAGGGTTTCCTATACGTCTTTGACCGTGTCACTGGTGAACCGATCTGGCCAATCGAGGAGCGCCAGGTTCCCTCTGATACAGACATACCCGGTGAACAGATCTGGCCGACTCAACCTTTCCCCACCAGGCCGGCTCCCTTCGAGTATCAAGGGGTGACACTCGACGACCTTGCCGACTTCACACCGGAGATCCGTCAAATGGCCATCGAAGCCGTCGAAGGCTTCAGACTGGGACCACTCTTTACTCCACAGAGTCTACGCGGAACCATTCAGCGTCCTAGCACTGGTGGCGGTGCCAACTGGTCCGGCGCCGGAGTCGATCCTGAAACCGGACTCCTCTACGTACCCTCCGTTAATGCTTATAGTGTCAGAAACTACCGTGATCCCGAGGCCGGTGAAGGTGCAACACTGAATATCATTGAGGCTCGAGGACGAGGTACTAGGACAGCAACGATGCCCCAAGGGCTTCCATTGTTCAAACCACCCTACTCACGGATGACCGCGATTGACCTCAACACCGGTGACCATGTCTGGATGCAACCCCTAGGCACGGGCGAGAGGATAAGAAGCCACCCGATGCTTCGAGATCTGGACTTGCCCCCCCTCGGCGGGGATGGAAGCCGAAGTGGTCCGCTTGTAACACCAACGATGCTTATCTATGCCCTTACCACAGGTGGGACTACCGGCGGTCCACGGCTTGTGGCGGTCGATAAATCAAACGGGAGAGAAATCGCCTCCGTAGACATCCCACGTGGTGCTATAGGGACACCAATGACTTATCTGCTCAATGGTAGACAGTTCATTGCCCTCACAGTAGGGGGGTCTCCAGTTCCAGAACTGATTGCATTCGCGCTGCCGGAGTAAAGCGAGAAAAACCCTAAGTCTCGGCCTGCCTAGGCATACCAGGCAGGCCGAGCGTCTATTGTTCCCTGCTTGCCCACGAGCTTATAGTGAACCATCGAATTATCTTCGATACTGATTCCGCAGTATTCAACGACGACGCAGCAGCGCTCGCAATGCTGCTACCCCATCAAGACCAAATCAACATTCTCGGAATCACGGTCGTCGCTGGCAACCACACGGTTGCTCAGGGCACAGAACACATGCTTCACTTGCTTGAAGTAACCGGCGCCACCCATCTCCCGCTCTACCTCGGTGCTGAGGCCCCGCTACTCAACACACCACGCCTGGCAGCAAAGCAGGAGGCTGAGTTTGGACCGATCACTTTCAAAGGAGCCTTCGATGCTAAACCCGATCTCTGTCCCCCTCACGGAGGTCACTTTGCCACTGTCCGCCCGCAAACCACCGGTGCTGTACAGTTCATAATCAACACGCTCGAGCACTACCCCAACGAGGTGACCATAGTTGCTCTGGGTCCCATGACTAACCTAGCAATGGCCTTCCTTGCCAGACCAGACTTAGCATCGACCGTCAAACAGCTTGTCTTTATGGGAGGAAATGTCCGTGTACCTGGCAACACCACCCGATCCGCCGAGTTCAACATTTGGTTCGATCCAGAAGCAGCAGCCGCTGTACTCCGATCGACCATCCCACATGTCGTGATGTTCGGACTCGACATCACAAACCAGGCACCGATCAAGCAGGACCTGTTCAACCGAATCGTAACCGCCGACACGCCACTCACTCGGCTAATGCTTCACGACTTAGCCCCACGATTCATCTCCCAACCAGACGCTTACTACTATGCGTGGGACTGCATCACTGCAGCCTGGTTGATTGATCCTTCAATCGTAACGGCAGTCGAAAGGCTCCCTTTAACCGTCGAGACCGAGTTCGGGCCCACCTACGGCGCAACTAGGGTCACTTCATCAGCTGCAAGAAATGTCAGACTTGTGGACGTAATGCTTGGCCTAGATGTAGATAAGTTCTATGCAATGTACGAAAACCTTCTGACAAAATCGAACGTCTGCGGGCCAATAGCAACCAACGCTTTCTCATTTGCACCGCAACCCCCAGATAAGGGCACGACTGAATAGCAGCGCCACGAAGACGATTCTCCTGAAACTCTGAGACAATGCACCATCATGTCTACGCTCATCAATGTCGGCAGACAAGCTCCAGCTTTCACTTTGGCAGATCGAGACGGGCACATTCTGGCCTACGGCGAGATTCCAACCGCAACTACATTGCTGTTTTTCTTCAAGTATGATTGCGAGACCTGTAGCCTAACAGCACCGTTGATAGAACGGCTGCATCAAGCACTGGCAGGGCAAGCACTGAAGGTCATCGGAATCTCCCAGAACCCGATATCGGAAACCACTGAATTTATAGAGCAACATCAGCTCACCTTCCAGGTCGTACTAGATACCAACTTGGAAGTATCGGCCGATTATGGATTTGACGCAGTTCCGGCAGTGGTCTTGGCGGATCGATCTCGCCAAGTTGGCTTTAGCTTCGAAGGGTTCGTCAAACAAGAACTACTCGAACTGATCCGACTGACCGCAGCCTCCTGCAGCACCCCTCCTCCTGAAATCGTAAGGACGGAAGACCAACTACCAGAGCACCGACCTGGCTGCGGCTCACGCGTACACGACCCTGAGATTGCCAGACGACTAGCTGTGCGGAGGAATAGAGCAACCTTGAGCGCCAGACAGGTTCGCATCCCTATCGATGAAGACCCGTTTGAGTTTATGGCATCACAGGGTCTCGATGATGGCCTCCCGGTTGTCCCGCCAACCGAAGAACGCGTCCTGCGCATGCTCAGCGGAACCACCCGTGCCGCCTCCCAAGTAGTTGCCCACATCCCACCCAACCTCGCACCAGCCACTGTCGAAAAAATTGCTATAAACGCTGTAATGGCTGGGTGTCGACCCGAATATCTACCAGTCGTCATAGCTGCCACCGAAGCGGCCTGCAACGATGAATTCAACCTGCACGGGGTGCTTGCAACCACCTATTTCGCGACCCCCGTCATCATCATAAACGGCCCGATCCGGCACCGCATCGAACTGAACTGCGGAGGCAACGTTTTTGGGCAAGGGTTTCGGACCAATGCCACTATCGGCCGGGCGTTACAGCTACTGGTACGAAACGTCGGGGGCGGACGTCCGGGAGGCATAGACATGTCAACCCTTGGTCAACCTGGAAAATTCACCTGTTGCATTGGTGAACATGAAGAGTTGAGTTGCTGGGAACCCTTTCACGTGGAAAGGGGATTTTCACCAGAGACAAGCACCGTAACGGTGTTTGCTGGAGAAGCCCCTCGTGCCATTCGAGACCAATTGTCAAGGACAGCACGTTCCCTAGGTGCCAGCATGGGAATGTGCCTTGACACTATGGCGCACCCAAAATTGCACCGCATGGGCCAAGTGCTACTGGTAGTGAGTCCAGAGCATGCGCGGACGTTTGGCCGGGACGGATACAGCAAATCAGATTTACGGCACCGTATCCAAGAAGTAACGGCCAGACCTCTCCGCGCATTGCTCCCAGACGATGAATGTCAGAAAGGTATGGCAATTGGAGCTCTGCCCCAGGAGTTCATCGGTCAGGACGGTCGACCTACCACCGTGGCACTCGAAACACCACTTTCCAAATTCAGTCACGAAGACAACATCTTGATTGTGGTAGCCGGGGGGACAGCAGGAAAATTCTCAGCAGTCTTGGGGGGATGGGCAAGCGGAACTACTGGTTCTACAGCTGTGACGCGGGAAATCACAACCTGAGAGATGTTAGAGTGATCGTCAGACAGGCTCGGAACTGAGGGGTAGGCATGAAAGATTCAATTGTGATTCTCGACCCGACTAACGAGATCGAACCAATAGGGCGGCAGCTTGCAACACGTCCAGATCAGCTACAGGGTACACTGGGCATAATTGACATTTCAAAACCACGGGGGGACGTCTTCTGCGACGAGCTCGAACGACTCGTCAGGCAGCAACTGCCCACACTCGACATCATCCGGTTGCGCAAGCCAACCTACACCAAACCAACACCAGCTAACTTACGCGATGAGGTTGGAGCCAGCTGTCAGGCGGTAATTCAAGCCCTCGCCGATTGAGGATCTTGCACGTCGTGCAGTGTGCACGACCTAGTCGACTACGAAAGCCGTGGCATTCCGACGGTCATGGTGGCATCTTCAGAATTCAAAGCAGCAGCCAAAACTCAGGCCGCTGCATTAGGCCTCCCAGAACTCGCCGCTGGGTCCGTGTTCGTCCAGCACCCAATACAAGATGCCACTGACGAGGAAATGCGCGAGAAGGCACGCGAAGCAATCAGACTAATACTTGCTTCACTCACTACTCATCCTTAACATCACAGACAGCGAACATTCCACCATCTTGGCGTATCCTATCTGCCATAGCCTGTTCGCGACCAAGACTTAACTCCCCTCAAAGCCACACTCACCATTCATGGACGGTATCTTGCTGGCCACCATCGGCATCTATCTGGTGCTAGCTACCAGTATCGGCACCCTGATGACCAGTAGAGCCAGGAATGCTCACGGCTGGACCGTGGCTAGCGGAGGCATGTCAACAACGATGGTTGCCTTCGGCGTCGCTGGCACTAGAATTGGCGGCGCAGGCACCTACGGTGTCGCTGGAGATGTCATTAGCGGCGGAGTGTGGAATTTGTGGTGGTATGGCATCAATGCATTTCTAGCTCTTGCTATCGTTGGTCTTTTCTTTGGAGTTTATTACCGCCGCTTAAAGTTGCATACGGTCGGCGAGTTATTCTCAATCCGATTTGGTCGGAAGCGATGCCAGCGGCTCACGAGCCTGTGCGTCCAAACTGAGTACGCCATTGTCAATCTCATCGAAGCCTACGTGATTGCTGTCATCCTCAGCACGCTGACACCGCTACCCCTGTTCGGTGGAGTCATCGTTGCAGCCATGGTCTTCGCAAGCTATGTCTCAATGGGAGGACTATGGGGAACGGCAATTACTAATGTCATTCACTGCACAGTAGTATTGGTCGGTCTGCTTGCGGTGGGACTGATAGGAATTGAACACCTAGGCGGGTGGACCACCGTGGTCTCAACCGTCGACAATCATCTCGTCCGTAACTCACGTAACGCCGCAAGTTGGTGGCAATTCACAGGTAGCGGGTGGCTACCAATCTTTGGGATGTTCTTTGCTACCGTCGTGCACACGCCAGCGGCCTCCGTCTACACAAACTATTCGACCGCTGCCAAAGATGAACGAAATATAGCACCTGCCTTCTTACTTGCAGGAACAATTGCAGCCCTAATGCCGATGCTTGCTGGACTCATCGGCATTCTCACGGCTGCTCGCTATGGTCTCGACACGGGCCTCAGTGGCTATCGGAACCTCACCACCTTAGCCACTGAAATCAGCCCTGTCATTGGCGGAGTAGCCCTAGCTGCCGTACTGGCAGCCGTTATCTCATCCGGTGGCCCGATCCTGCTCTCAAGTGCAACAATGATCGTCCGAGACTGGTTGCCGGTCTCCGAGCAATCTTCGCCGCGCCAACAACTGAAGGCCTATCGTATTACCACAACTGTTTACGCATTGGCCGCTGCGTTGGCTGCCTGGATTGTCGCTACCTATACTACGGTGTCCATTCTTGATTTACTGCTCTTCGGATTCGCAATGGTGGTTCCACCAGCTGTTTCTGTGGCGTTCCTTCTATACTGGCGATCTACCACGGAACAAGGGGTTTACTGGGGCATGCTGAGCGGCTACGCTGCCGGATTGGTCTGGTTCGCACTCACCAAAGCCGCGCTTGTCCTGCAAACCACCACACCGGCAGGTTCGGAAAGCACTCTACTCCGCCTCGTTATCTCCAGCTTGACAGCTTGGGAAGAAACCATTGACCCATCATATCTAACCTTCTTCATTCCATTGTTCGTTGTGCCGGCCGTGTCTTTGCTAACCCGAAGCTCGGTTGGCCAAAAAGCCTTCTACCTGAAGCTCTCCGAGCAATCATCCACCGAGAAGGACCATTGATGCCTGACTCAGTCACCGTGTCGAAGCGAGGTAGTGTAGCCGTAATCGCACTAAACAACCCGCCAGTTAACGGGCTGGGCTTCGCGCTACGCACCAGCCTTATGACGATACTACGGTTCACACTAGACGACAGTGCCGTGCAAGCGCTAGTTTTAGTGGGAACTGGAAAGATGTTCAGTGGTGGCGCTGATATTCGTGAGTTCGGACAGGCACCGCCACCAGAAACACCCACTCTTCCAGAACTGATCACTCTAATCGAAGCATCCAAAAAACCCATCGTCGCCGCCCTCCATGGTGTCGCGCTCGGCGGCGGATGCGAACTAGCTCTCGGCTGCCACGCGCGGTTGGCAACAGCTGACACACGGATGGGCTTGCCTGAAGTGACCCTGGGCATTATCCCTGGCGCCGGAGGAACCCAGCGGTTGCCTAGGCTTATAGGGATCACCGCAGCCTTGGACCTCATCACCAGCGGTCGCGTTGTCACAGCCAGTGAAGCACTCAAGCTCGGTATCATTGATGAGATTGTCGACAGCTCTATCGTCGACCAAGCAATTGCCCAAGCGTTGCGAATGGTCGAACGCCCCAGCCTGATCCGTCGGGCATCAGATCTGGACAACCACCTTGATGACATCCGCAGGAACCCTGATGTTTTTCAGCAGATTCGAGAACAGTTAACTAAGCGGGCTCGAGGCTTTGAGGCCCCCTACGCCTGCATCGACTGTATAGAAGCAGCGGTATCCCAGCCGTTCCTAGAAGGACTCGCTACCGAGCGACAAACATTCTTGCGATTGGTAAATTCGGATCAATCACGGGCCCAGCGGCACGCATTCTTCGCCGAGCGCGAGGCAGGCAAAATTCCTGATGTACCCAAGACCACTGCAACTCGCACCGTCCAGCAAGCTGCGGTTGTCGGATGCGGCACAATGGGCAGTGGTATCGCGATGAACTTCGCTAATGCCGATATCCCGGTGACAATCCTTGAGACCTCACAAGAGGCCCTCGATAAAGGATTGGACCTCATAAAGAAACACTACGCGGCAACTGTGTCCAAGGGACGGCTCGCACAAAGCGATATGAATAGCCGGCTCAGACTAATCAAAACTACACTTCACCCTGGTGACCTCAACCAAGCTGATGTCGTCATCGAAGCGGCATTCGAAGATATGGCTGTCAAGAAAGACGTCTTCCGAAGGCTGGACGGCGCCTGCAAACCTGAAGCGATCCTTGCAACCAATACCTCAACCCTCAACATCAACGAAATCGCAGCCGCTACCAACCGACCTGAACGAGTCATCGGAACTCACTTCTTCAGTCCAGCCAACGTGATGAAGCTGATGGAAAACGTTCGCACAGACCACTCGTCGTCAGAAACCATAGCCACGATCATGAAATTATCCAAACGACTTTCAAAGATCGGAGTGTTGGTTGGCGTGTGCAACGGTTTCGTCGGCAATCGGATGCTCTATGCCTATCGTCGTCAGGCTGATTTCTTGCTTGAAGAAGGCGCACTCCCCGAACAGATTGACAAGGTGATATATGACTTTGGCATGCCGATGGGCCCCTACGCAATGGGGGACTTAGCTGGACTCGATGTGGGCTGGCGGATACGCAAGCAGCAAGCAGCAAACAGACCCGCCCACCTCCGGTATTCCACCCTGGCTGATCGAGTCTGTGAACTAGCACGGTTCGGGCAAAAAACCGGCGCTGGCTGGTTCCGATACCAAACCGGAAGCCGAACACCGATTCCTGACGATGCAATTAGAGAGCTTATCGAATCAATTTCCGAAGAACAGGGAATCACCAGGCGCCCAGTAACCGAACAAGAAATTCTCACCCGGTGTCTCTATCCTCTGATTAACGAGGGCGCAAAGATCCTTGACGAGGGCTTAGCCTTGCGAGCCAGTGATATCGACATCATCTGGATGTACGGCTATGGTTTTCCCCGCTATCGAGGCGGCCCGATGCACTGGGCCGACACGATCGGGTTAAAGGTGGTTTATGACGGCATGAGCCGCCTCCATGACCAACATGGGGCATGGCTGGAACCAGCTCCCTTGCTGCAGCAATTGGCCAAAACCGGCAAAGGATTCGGAGACCTCTAAGTTCTCAGCAGAGCTACCTAACAACAGTGATGCTTTGCAAGTTACTGCCCGTCGAATACATGTTGCGCAACTGAACGCAGCCGATCCTCAGTCACCTGAAAGCCACTGTGTTCTCATGCACCACGAAATCGACTGTGTCCGGAAACTCGACGTTCCCTCCGCTGTGGTCATAATGAGTGTGTGTATTTATGATTGTTGTCACGGGTTTATCGGTAATCTGGTCGACTACGGCCAGAATGTCCTGGCCGTAGCCCAAGATTCTTGTATCGACGAGCCACCGGAGGACATCACAAATACGGCGGTGTTCCCACCGCTGCGCATCCCCTGCTCCTCTGGGTCATTGGCCACCATGTAGAGACTCTCGGATACTTGGTGAACCACAAGATTCGCCCGTTCCTGCCGAGCCTCGTTGCTCGCTACGGCTACCCCAATAAAGTAAGGATTCCCAGACACACAGTACGTCTCATTGCTCCCTCCCATCACAGATATCACCGACTCTACTCCGGCCAAGCTTTGCACCACCCTCTTGCTGGAACCAGGACACAAATGAACCACAATTATAGATAGCAGAGGCTCACCTGGGTTCACTGCAGATCAGGACTGACCCAGCCCAGGGCATGGAGTGCTTGGCACTATTGACTGTTTCGCCAACTTCGGGAAGTCCGCCCCTCTGTCCGAGGATGACAGTGACCCACCTCGCTCGCAAGTTGAACCACATGCCCTAGAAAGACCCTTCACCAGACCATTCAACAAAATCGAAGGCCCTAGTCTTCCCGGTGGATATCTCAGCCAGCTTAGCTTTCGAAGTCCCTAGAAATCAGCGACTACATCTTGCTGGATATCCAAGTTCCAGAAACTGCGTTGGGCTTCCAGGAGCTTTGGGTGAAATGGCGCCCAGTTCAAGCAACTCCACCTCCAGTTCGGGGAAACGTCGTCCGAGATTCCCATAGAACACACCTTGGGCAATCGTCAACGGTGTCCACCCACATTCGTTAATGTGGTTAAGCGGCGCGCCCTGCTCAAGCAAAAACAATGTCAGTTCCTTGGCGTCTCGCATAACCGACCCATGCAGTGCGGTATCGCCGTGACTATCAATGGTAGTCACTTCATCTCCAAGTTCGATCATCAACTTCACGGCTTCAAGTGCTTCTTCCTTCGTCCCAGCACTTTCATTCGGCCACACTGAAACACCTGCAGCCACAAGCAGCGCCGTCGTGCCATCCTCATTGGTCAACAGAGGGTCAGCACCAAGGTCAAGGAGAAGACCCATCAATTCGAGGTCGACAACCTTCGCTGCGAGCAGAAATGGCGTCGCATCAATACGGTTCAACTTATTCCGATAACCGTCTCGGGGTTCCTTCGTTTGCCGCGCGTTGACGTCTGCTCCGTGCAGGACCAGAGACTTGACCAACTCAAGATCTGTTACCCGTCCACTTTGCCGTGGGGATGGATTATGCTGGTTCTTGTTCGTATTTGGTCGTCGTGTCCAGACAAGCTGGTGCAGCGCGGTCCAACCTTGTTCAGAAGCATTCGGATCGGCACCACGCTCTAACAGGTGGACCGCCAAATCGTAGTGCGCATTAATAACGGCCACTACCAGCGCACTGGTACCATCCGGCAGAGTTTGGTGAATATCTGCCCCTGCATCAAGCAACGCGTCCACTGTCTCAATGTGCCCGAGCCGCGTCGCAAACATGAGCGGCGTAAAACCGGCATCTGAGCGACTATCCACGTCAGCACCGCCCTCGATCAATGGCGCCACGACACTGGCATGCCGTTCGGCAGCAGCCCACATCAACGCAGTCTGCCCCAACCAACTCTCTCGAGCCATCGGATCGGCACCATGTTCCAACAGAGACACCACACTGCCCACTACCCCAGTCCGTGCAGCCACCATCAATGGAGTCTCACCGGTGGGCGAGGCCTGATTGGCGTCTGCACCTGCATCCAGCAGCAGATTGACAATCGCAGCATGGCCGCCTCTGCAGGCCAACGCCAAGGGCGTGACACCAAAACGATTCGGCATGTTTGGATCCACACCTTCATCAAGCGCCAGTTGAAGCGACACTACATCCCCACTATGCGCTGCCTGATGTAGTTCGGCGTGAGCGTTAACCTCATCTGAGTTACCAGACTGGGCTCTCGAATGACTAGAAACTCCCAACACGCAGACAGACATCAAGAACGTAGCCACAGAAATTTTCAGGATTCTCATGCAACGCCACAACCCTCGCGAGCCGAGCCGATTAGTCATTCGCTCAACCTCAATATTGCAGTTCGTTTAGACGCTTGCCAAGGGGGCCAGTTCCACAAGCCGGCCGGTGCTGTCACCTAAACCGTCATCCAATCGAACACCCGCTTTATCAAGCTGACTAAC
This sequence comes from Acidobacteria bacterium UBA2990, assembly GCA_002347025.1. Lineage (GTDB taxonomy): Bacteria > Acidobacteriota > Vicinamibacteria > Vicinamibacterales > UBA8438 > UBA2990. The sequence goes on along the minus strand of DEAE01000024.1, from coordinate 552,781 downwards.
CAGCAGATTCGTCATCGGGGTGTCTCGCGGGTATTGGAGGTGACGTCCACCTTGGAGCTGCCCTGCACCCCCACCTACCAACAACAGTGGAAGATCAAAATGCAAATGCTTATTACTATCACTTAACGCTGCACCATACAGCAGCAACGAATGGTCCAGAAGGGACCCGTCGCCATCTGGGGTATTTTCCAGCTGATCAAGAAAGTGCCTAAATAGAGAGACATGGTAGGCGTTGATCTTGGCAAGCTGAGCAAGTTTTGTTGGGTCATCACGATGATGGGATAAGCCATGGTGTGACTCAGGAATTCCGATCTCCGGATAAGCGCGCCCATTTAATTCACGCCCCAGCATGAAAGTGAAGACCCGAGTCATATCAACCTGATACGCCAAGGCCATCAGATCAAACATCAGCTCAACGTGCTCCCGATACGACTCCGGAATGCCAACGGGACGTTCAAGTTCTGGCAATTCTGTATCGTTCTGCTCTGACAGTTGAATACGACGCTCAATGGCGCGAACTGCATCAAGGTACTGCGTAACGCGAGCTCGATCACTCAAACCAACTTCACGCTGCAACCGCGCCAAGTCACTCGTGATGGCATCGAGAATGCTGCGGTCCTTCCGGAATTCCGATTGTCGGTTTGCCGTAGAGCCAGCTTCGCCAAAGAGTCGCTCGAAAACAACGCGCGGATTGTTTTGCATCGGCAGCGGTGTCGTTTCATCTCGCCAGGAAATGGTGTTCATGTAGATGCAGCTGTATCCGTTATCGCAACTCCCGACCAGAAAGTCTTGGTCGATAGCGAGTTCCAGCGAACTGAGCGGTGTGGTACGCCCAAGTTGGTCCGCCGCGATCTGATCAACTGTCTTGCCAGCGCGGACATCAGCACCTTCTGTTTCACGAGGATGCACGCCGTTCAACCATGTCGCGGTCGCCCGTGTGTGCTCACCATTTCCGTCCCCAAGCGCCTCAGCCTGGCCTTGAGCCAACCCACTAACCACGACCGTCTGCTCACGGTACGATGCAAGTGGACTCAACACAGTAGACAACTCCAGGGACTCCGTTGCGGCAGGCGTCCACGCATCCATCGCCATACCATTAGGACTGTAGACCCAACCCAAACGCCGGACCGGCTCAGCCGCCCGACCAGAAATACCAGACAACGCCGGAACCATCGCATCGAGCATTGGCAACGCCAGCGCTGCACCCACACCACGTAACATAGTCCGACGCGCAAGAGTTTTCTTCGTAATGATCATGATTCCGTTCTCCTCATTCTGAACGGTGGACTTTTGACGATACCAAGAATGATCGATGAGAAACGATAGTCTTCTTCGGCCGCACCTCGCAGAATATCCCGAACGGTTGGAGCATCGTAATATTCCAATCCTCTGCCCAAAGCATAGGTCATGAGTTTTTCCGTCAGCGTACCTACAAAACGCCAGGGATCCGAAACTAAGGCATCCCGTAAACCAGAGGCACCGTCGAATTGGGTACCGTCAGGCAGCTCTCCGGTCGCATCGATTGGCGTATTCGCAGCCGTATGGGTTCGAAATCGACCCACAGCATCGAATTGCTCCAGTGCAAAACCAGGAGGATCCATCAGTCGGTGACAACTCGCGCATGCTGGATTGGCTCGATGACGCTCTGTGGCTTCCCGCATGGACAAAACCTCACCATCATTAGTCGTCTCTTCCAATGACGGCACATCCGGCGGTGGAGACGCTGGAGGTGTGCCTAATAGGTTCTCTAGTACCCACTTCCCACGCAAAACTGGAGAGGTACGATTGGGATACGCTGTCACCGCAAGAATACTGGCCTGTCCGAGGAGCCCACGCCGTGCATTATTCGTCAACCCATCGAGCGACACGCGCCTGAAGTGACTGCCATATACGTTTGGAATGTCATAGTGCCTGGCCAAACGCTCATTGACAAACGTGTAGTCTGCAGTCAATAACTCCAGAACGTTTTGATCGTCACGAAAAATACTTTCGACAAATAATTCTGTTTCTCGGCGCATAGCCTGTCGCAAGGCTTCACCGACATGCGGGAACAAGTCCTCATCAGGATACACCGCCGGCACATTTCGTAAATAGAGCCACTGACTTGAAAAATTTGTAACTAAAGCACGTGCTCGATCGTCGGCGAGCATGCGGCGCGTTTGTCGCTCTAAAACCTCTGGATCTCTGAGTCGGCCTGCATTCGCAAGGCCAATCAACTCATCATCAGGCAAACTAGACCACAAAAAAAACGAGAGCCGTGAAGCTAACTCTAGATCCGTAATCTCATAATTGGTACCCGCGGCAAGTCCGCCTGGATCTCGCTCAACACGTAGAAGAAACTCCGGACTGGCCAACACCCACCGTAAGGCTAGTTCAATACCAGCCTCAAACCCTTCGGCGGCGCTGCCATCTTCAAAGAACCCCAACAAGACATCTAGATCACCCGTGGTTACAGGACGCCGATAGGCACGCCTGGCAAGTGTGGACAGGATTTCCCGAGCACATGCGATCTGCTCAAGCGCCGAGTCAGTCTCAGATGGCTCACAGACAAAGATCCGCCGTCGGCTTGGAGTCGGCTCCACCGGTGACCCACTGTTTACCCCGTAAGGGCCCGTTACGGTAACTTGGCCAAGATAGGGTTGATGTCGCGTATCCGTTCCGGTGTACGGCCGCAGATAGGGTTCACGTACTGTTTCCGGATAAGCCCATGTCCTCCTAGCGAATGTCACCTGGATCTCCCGAGGGCCTGCACGAACAGGCAAACGAAATTCCCAGTCACTATCTACAGTACGCTGCCTAGCTTGCCAATCACGAAACGTATCACTGTCCCTTGGTGCATCCACTGGAGGCCGCTCACCCACCACATAGGACTTAACAACCTCATCATCGAGACTGACTTCAACGGCATGCGGAACATCGAATACTGCGAGTCGACCACCGGCATTTCGCGCTAGCAGCACCCTCACCACGTATTCTCCGTCCTGTGGAAAGTTGTAGTGAAAGTTTGCTCCACCCCGCGTCCCGAACGGCATGCCTTCGACCCAATCCTCTTGCGAGAGATCATTCGCCACACGAAACGTTTCGGTGGTGGCTGACGGCACCGGCCTACCCATCGCAATCCGGCTAATTTTTCGCGCTGCGCCCAGATACCGTTCAAGTAGCGTCGGCGAGATGCCGAGCACACCAGCGATGTTGTCGAAACCATAACTACCGCCATCGGCCGGCAGTAGCTCGGTCACGTCGACCTCCAAGTCCAACAGATCCCTAACCGCGTTGTGATATTCAGTACGATTCAGTCGATGAAACGCTTCAGTTCGACCGGGGTTTGGAGAATCCGCGGCAACCCGGTCAAGCTCCTTTTCAAGCCAGGACACAAAGCGACCGTAGGTCTCCACGTTCGGTCTCGGGCGGGAAGGGGGCGGCATCGCACCTGCACGTAGCTTCCGAACTACAGTCTCCCAAGTCGCCGGCGCCTCATGCACCGACAAAACATCAAGGTCATCGAGCACCAGGTCGCCAGCCCGCACTTGACCGTTGTGACAACTCACGCAGTAACGATCAAGCAAACCATGTTGCCACGAATCAGGTTGTGACTCGGCCGGTTGTAGCGACCCGGCACTAACAACGGCCAGCTGGGTAGCAAACAGCCCCACCATGCTGGCGGTCAACGTGACCAGCGGCATTCTCCGTGACATAGCCATACCCATGAACCTGATTGTACTCTCTTACTCCGCTTTAGCGACGCCACCAAATGGATGTGTAATGACCAGAAGCCCTCCAGGGCACCGGATTGCGGTAAACTGGCTTCAATTCCAAACAGGAGGCAACGGATGCAACGGCGTTCAGCACGGGGAATGACCCTGATCACTGCAATCACCATGACGCTATCCATCCCGTGCGCCGCCAGTGGCCAAGACGTGGAGTGGCCAGTCTATGCGGCTGATCAAGCAGGTACAAAGTATCTGCCGTTGGACCAAATCAATGCGGATAATGTGGATGGCCTCGGAATAGTGTGGCGCCAGCCGGTCATCCCTGACGTTATCCGCAATGGCGAAACCACACGGGGCCCAGTTGGATCTCAAACCACACCATTGATGGCGGATGGCCGTCTGTATTTCAGTACAGGGCTAGGCACAATCGCTGCACTCGACCCTACAACCGGCGAGGTCCTCTGGAATACAGGACCTCGGGATGGGATTCGTGTCCGCCAGACACGGGGAATCGCCTACTGGAGTAACGATACCCAACAGCGAGTCATCGCTACCTTGGGACCTAGACTGGTATCTCTTGATGCCCGAGATGGCCAGTACGACACAGCCTTCGGCGACGAAGGCGAGGTCGACCTACGGTCAGGACTACTGCGTCCATTTCCTGATTTTTACTGGAATGCGGCCCCTATTGTCGTAAGAGACGTCATCATCATCGGCTCCTACGTCGAGGACATCACCACCAATCAGCTGATAGCCAACAAGGAATCACCCCGAGGTGATGTTCGTGGATTTGACATCCGCACCGGCGAGCACATCTGGACGTTTCACACTATTCCACGCGAAAACGAGTTCGGAGTTGAAACATGGGGGATCGATCCCGTCGACGATCGGGCATCGTGGGAATACAGTGGCAACACCAACATGTGGGCCCACCCAACCGGCGACGAAGAGCTGGGGATCGTTTACCTCCCGCTGTCAACTCCAACCAACGATTACTACGGCGGTCATCGGCCTGGAGACAACCTATTTGCTGAGAGCCTCGTCGCCATCGAGGCTCAAACTGGCGAGCGCCTGTGGCATTTCCAAGCGATTCATCATGGGGTATGGGATTACGACTTCGCCTCTTCGGCCGTTTTGATGGACATCACCGTTGGCGGCCGGAAAATCCGGGCTGTCGCCCAACCCAGTAAGCAAGCATTCGTTTACGTGTTCGATCGAAGCACCGGTGAACCTGTCTGGCCAATCGAAGAGCGCCCCGTTGCTCCGTCCAACGTCCCAGGCGAACGGCTTTCCCCCACTCAACCCTTTCCCACCAAGCCACCACCTTTCGAACTTCAGGGAGTCACGGTGGACGATTTGATCGACTTCACCCCAGAACTCCGCGCCGAGGCGATCGAACTGATTGACCAATATATCTGGGGACCGATATTCACCCCCCCCGTGGTACTCGACCCAAGCCCATCTGGGAAAAAAGGCACAATCTTTAGCCCTGGAACGGCCGGGGGCGCAAGCTGGAGCGGTGCCGGAGTCGACCCCGAAAGCGGGACACTCTATGTACCGTCAACCTACAGCCAGAACGTCGTAGCACTGGTTCCCTCTGAACATCCCCGAGCTAACGTTCGGCTCGTTCGAGAGAAATACACAGCACTTCCAGGGCCACAAGGTCTACCGATGTTCAAACCTCCCTACGGTCGACTCACAGCCATCGACTTGAATGAAGGCGAGATCAGTTGGCAGGTCGCCAATGGCGACGGTCCCCAAGATCACCCGGCCATCAGGCATCTAGACTTGCCCAAACTCGGTCAAGGCGGACGTGCCTCTGTCTTGGTCACGAAGTCACTTGTATTCTTGGGGGAAGGCAGCAACACCGGTGTCGCCTCAAGGCAACAATGGTGGAACGGTCCAGGCGGCAAGATGTTTCGAGCCTACGACAAGGCCACTGGCAAAGTGGTTTGGGAAATAGAACTACCTGGCGGCACGAGCGGTGCGCCAATGACCTATATGGTGGAGGGTCGTCAGTATATCGTCGCAACAGTGGGCTGGAACGATATGGCGAGCGAATTGATTGCGCTAGCTCTACCTAACCATGACTAAGATCAAGGGACGGAGAAACGGCATGAGGCGGAAACATCTAACTCAATGTCTGCTAGTAATACTAGTCATCACACTGACCGGGCCAAGTTGGACAACCCAAACAATAGCCCAAGACACAAACAACCCGTTCACAAGTCGAATAGACCTGCGGATGGGTCAGCGACTATTCCAAACACAGTGCACCACATGTCACGGACTTAACGCCACAGGGGGGAACGAAGGCATCGGCCCGGACCTGACAACCGGTCGATTCCGCCATGCCGACACCGATGTCGGCCTTTATCGGGTCATCCGAAATGGAGTCCGAGGTACTGCAATGATAGGGCTCGGCGCAGAACCTCCAGATCAATCGATCTGGCAGCTAGTTACGTATCTCCACTCGCTCAGCTCAACCGCAGACGACCCAGGAGGCTCCCCAGTCATCGGGCGACAGCTATTCAACGGCAAGGGCAACTGCAACCGCTGCCACATGGTTAACGGAGAAGGAGGCCGACTCGGTCCAGATCTATCCTTCGTTGGCGAACGACGCAGGCCGAGCGAACTCTTAGCCGACCTTGTTAACCCAGATGACGAAGTATCCCCCCGCTGGTGGACAATGAAAGTCTCAGGGTTAGACGGTCGGCAATTCGAAGGCCTTCGCATGCATGAAGACACATTCACGTTCCGCATCATGGACGCTGACGAGAACCTCCGCTCTTTCGAAAAATATGGACCTTGGTCATACGAGCGGATTCAGAGTTCTACTATGCCAAACTACACGCAATCACTAACACCAGAGGAGCGTAATAACCTGGTGGCCTATCTCTTTTCTCTACGGAGGGACCGATGACCCTAACGCGATTAATCATCTTTGCCCTACTGTTGACACTTGGTCGACCTACTACCGCGCAACCTACCGCCGAACCCGAGAGCCCAGCCGTATTCTCGCCAGTTACCTGGGAACGGCTGCTGAATGCAGGCAGCGAACCTCACAACTGGTTAATGTACAATGGCACACTCGATAGTAAGCGCTTCAGCCAACTCGACCAGATTGACACTTCTACCGTCGCAAGCCTTAAACTCAAGTGGGCCCACCACATTCCACAACTCGATCGTGCCGAAACAACCCCTCTTGTTGTAGATGGAGTTATGTTTATTACCGAATCACCAAGCAATGTGGTAGCGGTAGACGCGATCACAGGACGGCCATTCTGGCGTTACGATCATCCCCTACCTGACGATCTCCGTATCTGCTGCGGACGCAACAACAGGGGTGTCGCAATTCTCGGGGAAACCCTCTACATGAGTACGCTTGACGCACACTTGGTTGCGATCGATGGCCGCTCCGGAAGTTTGCTCTGGAACCAAGAAGTAGCTGATCATCGAAGCGGATACAGCAAGACCGCAGCACCACTCATCGTAAAAGACCGGGTTGTGACAGGTATCGCCGGCGGCGAATATGGCATTCGTGGGTTCCTCGATGCTTACGACGCTGACACCGGCGAGCGAGAGTGGCGCACCTACACTATTCCGGGACCAGACCATCCAGATAATCGAACTTGGGCAGGCGATTCTTGGCGCACTGGTGGTTCACCAACCTGGATCACAGGGTCCTACGACCCCGAGTTAAACCTGGTTTACTGGGGCACCGGTAACCCTGGGCCTGACTGGAATGGAGATGTTCGGCAAGGTGACAACCTTTACGCGGATTCGGTGCTAGCACTCAACGGCGATACGGGAGAGATGTCATGGTATTTCCAGTTCACTCCGCACGACGTCCATGACTGGGACGCTATTCAGATCCCGGTGCTAGCAGACATCGAACTCGACGGAGAGACCCGCAAGGCAATGCTATGGGCCAACCGTAATGGGTTCTACTACACGCTCGATCGCGAGACCGGCGAGTTTCTATTGGGAAAAGCATTCGCCAGACAAACTTGGGCAGAAGGACTCGACTCAAACGGACGCCCTATCCGCCGGCCAGGAACGTTCCCAAGCCAAGAAGGCACCCTAGTCGCGCCAATCGCTGGAGGAGCAACAAACTGGTGGTCACCTGCATACAGCCCGCGCACCGGTCTACTCTACGTCAACGCCTTCGACGGCGAAGCATTGTTCTTTAGCAGAGAACAAGAATATGTCGAAGGGAACACCTTTACGGGAGGTGGAACCGAAACGCCACTCGCTATCGACAACTACGCTAGTGCGATCCGTGCTATCGATCCAAGCACTGGCGACATCAAATGGGAGTTCCCAATTACACCCAGGAGTCGAGCCGGAGTACTGGCTACGGCCGGCGATGTCGTTTTCAGCGCCAGCGTAGACGGATATTTCTATGCCCTTGATGCTACAAACGGACAACCTTTATGGGATATCGCGTTGGGAGGTCCGGTACACGCCTCACCGATGACCTATGCCGTAAACGGACAACAGTTTGTAACGATGACTATCGGCAACGTCGTGTACACTTTCGGCCTTGACGATTAATCTCATGGGTTGGACACCAAAACCAACGAGAGCTGCTCACCTGGCTTGGAAGTTGGTTACAATTGAGCCCAACTACCTGACACGTTCAAACCAATCGGCACAATAGCCGAACCAATGCGCTTATCCATCATCATTCCCGTTTACAACGAACGCGCCACTATCACCGAGGTATTGGCGCGTGTGCAAGCAGTTGATCTCAAGACTGAAATCGTTATCGTCGATGATGCATCAAACGATGGAACAACCGAGTGGCTCAAAGATTGGGTGACCCAGCAGTCGAAAGGGGTGACCCTGTGTCACCACGAGCGAAATCGTGGAAAAGGAGCAGCAATCCGGACGGCACTCCAAGAAATTACAGGGGACTACGTAATCATTCAAGATGGTGACCTAGAATATGACCCAAATGATTACGTTCGGTTACTCGAACCACTGCTTAACGGCCAAAGTCGGGTTGTCTACGGATCCAGGTTTCTTGGGGGACAGCACGGAATGTTCTTCACTCAGTGGGCCGGCAATGCATCTTTGACCAAACTGACGAACTTACTTTTCCGTTCGTCGCTGACCGATATGGAAACTTGTTACAAAATTTTTGACAAAAACCTAATTTGTAGTCTAAATCTGACTTCAAACCGCTTCGACATCGAGCCAGAACTCACTGCCAAAGTACTGAAACAGGGTCTGAAAATCATCGAAGTCCCAATCTCCTACACTGGGCGCTCGTACAGCAAGGGCAAGAAAATCAACTGGCGTGACTTTGTGTCGGCAATCTGGACATTGCTTCGCCTTCGCCTCTGACGAGACTATCGTCGCCTCTTAACCAATTTCTCCAGGCTTCTGGTTGGTTTAATGTGACCTATCCTCCTTGTCACAAAGCAGCCCATGGTCGATCATTAAGAGATGACGTCACCACGAACAGAAGCATCCGTAGACCAAGGCCCTGTCGACCTCGTCGAATGGTATTTCACACAGGGCTGGACTGATGGCTTCCCGGTGGTGCCGCCGACCCCTAGAAAAGTCGACGCCATGGTCGAAGCCCTCGGGGGGAATCCCGGTGAACTCGAAGCACGTGTGCCTCCACGCTGGGGCAGTCTTACGCGAGAAGTGCTGGCGACCAACATGGTGCTAGCCGGGTGCCTACCCACCTACGCCCCTCTGGTCCGGGCTGCGATGCTGGCCCTCTGTAGCGCACACTTCAATCTGCAGGGGGTGCAGTCCACTACCCACATGGCAGCCCCACTAATGGTGGTGAACGGTCCGATTCGAGACGAAATTGGCATGAACGCTGGCGCTAACGTATTTGGCTCAGGCAACCGGGCCAATGCAACGATTGGCCGCGCTATTCGACTGATACTGCTCAATGTCGGCGGTGCCTGGCCGGGCGACCTCGACAAGAGCACCTTGGGCCATCCTGGAAAATACAGTTTCTGTATCGCCGAAAATGAGCAGGCAAGCCCTTGGGCACCCTATCACGTCGAACAAGGCTTCGGCCCAAATGACAGCACCGTCTTCTGCATCGCAACCGAGGGACCCCACAGTGTTACCAACCATGTCGCAGATGACCCAGAAGGAATACTCGATAGCCTAGTGTCAGCCATGAGCACAATCGCCCATAACAACGCTGTCAGCAGCGGATCATGCGCTGTCGTGATCGGTCCTGAACACGCCGCTACCATCGCTGGAAAAGATTGGACTAGGAGCGATGTGCGCCGATATCTATGGTCACAAACGACCAACACTTACGACGATATCAGCTTTAAGAACCGTTACGGCAAAATCTATAACAGGAACTTACCAAAGTGGTACCGGCGAGAACCTGGCGCACGGATACCAATCGTGCCTACACCAGATGATATCCACCTGTTCGTTGCCGGGGGGGACGCTGGCCGCTTCTCCGCGTTCCTCCCAGGCTGGGGCCACATGACCGCGCCTGTTCTCCGCGCGATTGATGGACACGCACCAGAGGGACACATCCGCTGCATCGACGGCAGCTGCGAACTTTGACTCAAAACACAATTGTCGTCTCAATTAAGGCGTCGCTGGCGGCCGAACGGCCGCTGACCTAGAGCTCGCTGCATCACCTCATATTGCACGGCCATAATGCGACCGACCGACTGAATCCAATACGAGGCGTTGTGAGCACCAGGCATCTGCATATAATCAAATGGGATGTCTCTCCCTACCAGAATCGATGCTAGTTCCCTCGCGCCGGAAATAAGTCGATCTTCAGTTCCACAATCAAGATAAATGTGTGGAAGGAGCTCCTCGGACACTTGATCAATCAGCTTGAATGGATCATATGCGTCTGCATCTTCGGCGGTGACAAATTCCAACCCCTGCGGTGAGCGTTCCACTTGACTACTAAACCCGGGAACACCAATGAGCGGGTTTGGCCGGCGGCGGCGTGCAGCTCGCTCGGCCTGCTCGGCTGCAGTCAACTGACGACGCCGCGGCCTGGGGTCAGCTTCGCCACGAAGCCGGCTAGCTGCCTGTCGACCATGCTCAAGAGCACCACTGGTACTCCCAATCGATATGAACATCTCAGGGTGCCTAAGGCCCAACGTAATCGCCCCGTAGCCACCCATCGAAAGACCTGTCATTGCCCTTCCCTCACGACGCGCAATCGTCCGGAAACTCCAATCAACGTGACTAACCACATCTTGGATGATGTGGTCCTCCCAGTTATTCCGTTGACCACCTTCACTCTCAGCCCAATTGACATACCAGGAATTGCCAACATCAGGCATCACCACAATAAGATCATCATAAAGCCCTGCATAAAAGGGTGACCCGTTCGCTAATCCCCAAGTCGTGTAGTTCTGCCCCAATCCGTGGAGGAGATACAACACTGGATACCGCTGGGAAGAGGACTCATAGCCTCTGGGCAACAAAATGTTGTAATGCATCGTCCGACCCACAGCCGGACTAAAAAACTTGACCGTCTCGAGCTCGAGAGTCTCGGCCTGTGACGGCAGTGCTATGAAGGCGACTACTGCTATCAGTAATGCACTACGAGCAATTTTCTGCAATTTCATGGCTAAACTCCCTTGCATTCTGTCTCGGTATCACTTCATGATAGCCGAATAGACACACTCCCTTGAACTCTAGGAACACTTATCATGACCTGCCGTTCGACTCTTCCTTCAGGACAAATCGTCTTCGACCCCAGAGGTGAGCGCCACGTAAACCCGTTCCAACTTGCTTCACGGCTCCCTTTGTTAAAGAACTGCAGACTTGGAGTGCTGGACAACTCAAAGTGGAATGCTTCCCGATTACTGCGCCACGTCGTGAAACAGCTCGAACATGAGATATCACCAATCGCAATCCGCCACTACACAAAGCCTAGCTTTTCGCGGTTGGCACCTGAAACATTACTCGACCAGATCGCCGAAGAAACCGATGCTGTTGTCACCGCGATCGGTGATTGAGGGTCCTGCACATCGTGCAGTCTGCACGATGCGATCGGGCTAGAAACAAGGGGCGTTCCGACTGCAGTCATCGTCACCACAGCTTTCATCCATGAAGCCAAAGTCCAAATGGTTGCACTTGGAGCAGAACAACTCAAACCGGTCGTGATCACTCATCCACTCAGCACTTTGTCTGATGAGGAGATCCACACCCGGGCACAGGAAGCCTCCTCGCAAATCCACCTCGTACTGTCAGGAAAGGCCTAACCGCCCAAATTTAAGGACCGCATCTATGCTTGTCAATCTCGCATATGGTCGAAGTGGCCTCACGGTCGAGTTCCCCGACGAACAAACAACCGTGATTGAGCCGGCCTATGTTCAGGGCCTCCCGAACCAACCTGCCGCTATCGCTGCTGCCCTCGAAGACCCGCTGGACCGACCACCGCTTAGCGAACTGGTAGGCTCAGACCAAACGGTCGCCATATCCGTCTGCGATGTGACCCGGCCTATGCCCAGCGCAACCGTACTACCTGTAGTTCTCCAGGCGCTCTCCCATCTGCCAACAAACAACATCACCATTCTGATCGCCAGCGGCACCCACCGTGCCACCACACACAAAGAGTTAGTCGACATCCTTGGGATCGACGTAGTCAACGGTTATCGCATCAAGGTACATGACGCGTTCGACGAGGCGCAGCTCGTCAACTTAGGTGAAGTCAAGAGTCACATCCCTGTCTGGCTCAACCGTGTTTGGACCGAAGCCGATGTCCGGCTTACAACCGGCTTTGTTGAGCCTCATTTCTTTGCTGGCTTTAGCGGTGGCCCGAAAATGGTGGCTCCAGGCTTGGCAGGCTTCAAGACGATCATGCGACTACATGACGCCGAAATGATCAGACATCCGAATGCCCGGTGGGGCATCACTGACGGAAATCCGATCCATGACGGCATCCGCCGAATAGCCGCTCGGTCAGGTGTCGATTTCAGCATCGACGTGGCAATCAACAAAGACCGACAAATCACTCATGTAAAGGCTGGTGAACTATTTGCTGTACATCGCGCAGTTCGTTCGATAGTCAAGGAAAGTGCGATGCAAGCTTTCACCAAACCTTTCGACGTAGTAGTGACCACCAATAGTGGTTACCCACTCGATCAAAACCTGTATCAGACAGTGAAAGGTATGTCGGCAGCTGCTCAAGTGGTCAAACCAAATGGAGTCATCGTATGTGCGGCTGAATGCTCAGACGGCTATCCATCTCATGGGGAGTACTTGGACATCCTAACCGAGCGAGACAGTGTGAGTGGTCTACTTGAGATGATCAACGCCCCAGGTCACAACCGCCACGACCAGTGGGAAGTTCAAGTCCAGGCCCAGATCCAACAGCACGCGGAGGTACTGTTGAAAACTGATGGCTTGTCTGATGATCAAGTCAGGTCGGCCCACCTCAAGCCTGTCGAAGATATCAAAGCAGCCACCCTCGATGCATTGTCACGGTCAGGCCCAAACGCTAGACTCTGCGTTCTGCCGGAAGGACCCCAAACCATTCCATATCTCATTGAACGCTCGTGACACTCACCTTACCCATATCCTGTCTTCAGCAAAAAAGGCCGCCCGCTCACAGCGGACGGCCTCTGGCTCAACAACAATCGGTAAAACTCTATTCCTGATTGGTGGTAGGACTGACCTCGGAGGCCTCAACAGTACCGTAATAACCAAGCATCATCTCTTCCCAAGTCTGGTCACCCCAACCCACCTCTGCGGTTGGGTCAGGATTGAACCTGTTATTTGAAGAGTTGTCATAAGTAAACACCGCTTCAAGCGTGGATCCAGCCGGGATAAACATCGGTTCCTCAAGCTGGTATCTAAGCTGCCAATTGAAATCATATTTCGGCACCCAGAGCGCAATCTCTTCGCGACCGTCTGGAAACCGAACGACGTACTTTGCCGACCGTCCACGGACATGCATGTGCGGCATCATATTGTCTAGGTATATATCTTTGTCGAATGTGCGGCTCGCACGAACTTCGTAACTGGGGTCACCAGGCTCGATGCGAAACGCCAAGTTAGCAACCTGCCCGCCACCTGCCTGGCGTCGCTTGGTCGGCGCGGTCTTCGCCAGCACCACTCCCCAGCTACTCTGATCGCTGACTGTTTCACCTATAGTGGTGTAGTGCATCTGTGCCTCAATATCAGCACCGGCTGGCAGTCTGACAGCAACCCCATTCTCATAGATCGTACCGAGTCGATTAGGCACATACCCACCTACACTGGCACCCTCGGCCCGCGTACGGGTGCGGTCCCGGCGCAACCTCACCTTGGCAGTGGCAGGCTGGCCATCATCTTGAAGCACATGAGCTATGACATGATGAAGTACCCGCCGGTCACCAGGGCGAAATTCGTGAGCAGAAATCCACGTATCGTCCTGCAGGTTCGTAGGAACGGTCACATACGAATAGGGAACTGTGCCATCGGCCGGAACTTCAAAAGGTTCGAGCATGGTGAAAACCAAGTCTGGCTCACCAATCGACCAGCCCTCTGCAAACTCGGGCACTTCAGGCAGGTCGACCTGCTCACCCTTCGGCGTACCGCCATCGACCCACGCCACAATCGTCTCGATCTCATCCTCTGACAGACTGGTATCGTTCCGATAATTACGTATACTCGAATCAGCGCCCCACGGCGGCATTTCCCGAGCCACCACTTTAGCCTTGACGGCTCGCGCCCAAGGACGAACGTCTTCATAAGTAATCAAAGACATTGGAGCCAAGTGGTTCTGACGGTGACACGACACGCAATTTTCATACAGGATAGGTGCCACGTCCTTAGCAAAGGTTGGAGCACCGTTAGCGGCATCCACGCGAATCGCGGTTCCCAGTCCAAGCACGAACGCCATAATCACTAACCCAACCAAGGTCGTCGGTATTCGCATCAGATGCTCCTTCGCTTAGCGCCTCGTCCTGAAAACCCAATTCCACAAGGCAGTACCCTTGTCTTCTCTACACGATTATGGTTCATCCTGAGTGAAAGTCCAGCTATTTGCAATGCTGCACCCAGCCAAGAAGGCCAATTATATTTTGAGGAGAACTCAGTGAGCGCCCTTTCCAACGCAACACACGGCTATACTTGATCTTTATAGACGAATTCTTCCTAGCCACTGCCCCGCTCTTGACTCGGCCGCCCTAAATTAAGGACAAATTCATGGATTTCGCCTATTCGACCAGAACCATCGAACTGAAAGAACGCCTGCAAACATTCATGAATGAGGCTATCTACCCGAATGAATCAGTCTACATCGACCAACTTGCTGAGGCAGGAAATCGGTGGGAATCACCCCCAATCATGGAGGAATTGAAGGCTGCAGCGAAAGCGGCCAACCTATGGAACCTCTTTCTGCCTGACAGCGAACTTGGCTCTGGGCTGAGTAATCTCGAATACGCTCCACTGTGTGAGGTCCTCGGACGGTCGCCGATCGCCGCCGAGGCTTGTAATTGCTCAGCACCTGACACAGGCAACATGGAAACGCTGGTCCGGTATGGTTCCGATGCACAGAAAGACCAATGGCTGAGCCCACTCTTGGATGGTTCCATTCGGTCCGCTTACACCATGACGGAGCCAGAGGTTGCCTCCTCAGATGCCACCAACATTTGTGCCCGCATTGACAGCGAAGGCGAGGACTACGTCATCAACGCGCACAAATGGTGGGCATCTGGAGCAGGTAACGCTCAATGCAAGGTCTTCATCCTAATGGGCAAAACCGACCAAAAAGCCCAGAAATACCAACAACAATCGATGGTAATAGTCCCAGCCGATGCACCGGGGATCACCCTCATTCGTCCGTTAACGGTGTTCGGCTATGACGATGCACCACACGGGCATTTTGAGATCACCTTCACGAACGTGCGGGTGCCAAAGTCCAACATTCTCCTGGGTGAAGGGCGAGGATTTGAAATAGCCCAAGGCAGGCTCGGACCTGGTCGGATTCACCACTGTATGCGACTAATCGGACTGGCAGAACGGTCCCTCGAAGCAATGTGTACTCGAGCAAAAACCCGAGTCGCGTTCGGAGGACCTCTCGCTAATCAGGGCGTCACGATGGAAGCCATCGCCAACTCCAGGATAGAAATTGAACAAGCCCGTCTCCTAACCCTAAAAGCCGCGTACATGATGGACACGGTAGGGAATAAAGTCGCTAGGTCCGCTATCGCCATGATCAAGGTAATGGCACCGTCGATGGCGCTCAACGTGATTGACCGCGCGATCCAACTACACGGAGGAGCCGGAATCTGTGAAGACTTTGGTCTGGCAGCAGCTTGGGCGCACGCGAGAACATTGCGACTAGCCGACGGCCCAGATGAGGTACATCGCCGGACCGTAGCCAGGCTGGAACTCAGCAGGACTGCGTAACCTGCGATCGCTGTAATAAGAGTCACTGAACCAGCTTCTGCCAGAACCTTACGTCTCAATACCTCAAACTGATTAGTTCCCTTAGACGCAGGCCGAAGTGTCGCAGTGTTCCGGACTGCTAGTATTAACTGGCCTCTGTAGCAAGGCTGAACAGAAAGGGATAGTTTCACATGCCTGATGCTGTCATTGTCTCCACGGCCCGGACTCCTATTGGAAAAGCCTTTCGTGGAGCCTTCAACAAAACCCATGGCTCGGTACTAGCAGCGCATGCAATCTCTCACGCTGTTGAGCGAGCCGGGATCGAATCCGGTGAAGTAGAAGACGTAGTCCTTGGGTGTGGTTTGCCAGAGGGTGCCACCGGACACAATGTGGCTCGACTTGCCGCCATCAGAACTGGGCTTCCAGTCACGACAGCAGGTCTGACAATAAACCGCTTCTGTAGTTCAGGCTTACAAGCCATCAGCATCGCAGCTCAGCGTGTAGTGACCGACCGCGTTCCTATCATGGTAGCTGGTGGAGTCGAGTCAATCAGTCTTGTCCAGAATAATCTCAACACGGAGCACTTTACTGAAACGTGGTTGATGCGGCACAAGCCTGAATTGTGGATGAGCATGATTGATACCGCCGAAGTGGTCGCCAAACGCTATTCCGTAAACCGAGAGGCGCAGGATGCCTACGCACTGGTGAGCCAGCAACGGACCGCTGCAGCCCAAAACACCGGCCTGTTCGATGACGAAATCGTGCCATTAACCACTACCAAGGTCATGACTGATAGGCAAACCGGTGAGACCAAGGACGAGACAGTGACATTGCAGCAGGACGAGGGCAACCGTCCAGACACTACGATCCAAGCCCTAGCTGAGCTCAATCCCGTGCTTGGAGTCGACAACTGCATTACCGCTGGTAACGCTAGCCAACTCTCTGACGGGGCCTCCGCCTGTGTCGTTATGGACGCGGCGCTGGCATCTAGACGCGGTCTGGACCCCATCGGCATCTATCGTGGGCTAGCCGTTGCAGGCTGCGAACCGGACGAGATGGGTATTGGACCAGTGTTCGCCGTACCCAAGTTACTCGCACGAAATGGGCTTACCGCAAACGATGTCGACCTATGGGAACTAAACGAAGCATTCGCTGTCCAAGTAGTATATTGCCGAGATAGGCTGGGCTTACCTATGGAAAAGCTCAACGTTAATGGCGGTTCCATTTCTATAGGACATCCTTACGGGATGAGTGGTGCTCGACTGGTCGGTCATGCCCTCCTCGAAGGCAAACGCAGAGGAGCTAAATATACCGTTGTCACCATGTGCGTTGGAGGCGGTATGGGAGCAGCCGGTCTTTTCGAGATTGCATAACTCTAAAGTGGTAGCAACACTGCAAGACCCAGAAGTAATCGCGGTCCGATCCGGCGAGCAGCTCGAGCTCTCCAAGCTGGAGCCCTGGCTCCGGAATCACCTACCAAGCGCCGAGGGCCCACTCACCGTCCAACAATTCGGCGGTGGCCACGCCAATCTCACATACCTGCTCAAGTTTCCTGACGCCGAATACGTGCTCCGCCGTCCTCCACTGGGGCCTGTTGCGGCTAGCTCTCACGATATGACTAGGGAGCACCGAGTCTTGAAGCGACTTGTCGAGGCCTTTCCGTTGGCTCCCCAGAGCTACATCCTCTGCACCAATTTGGCGGTTCTCGGTGTTAACTTCCACATCATGGAACGCCGACACGGAATCATCATCAGGAGCACTCTCCCAAAATCCCTGCAAGGGCAAGCTGGGCTGAATTGCCGGGTCGGCAACATGGTTGTCGATGTATTGACCGACCTCCACCAAGTGAACCCAGAGGCCGTTGAGCTCGGCAAACTCGGACGCCCAGAAGGATTCGTCCAGCGACAACTCGACGGATGGCAACGTCGCTGGCAAAACGCCAAAGACCAAGAAATCCGTGATGTCGATCGAATCATTCGCTGGTTGGAAAGAAATACCCCTCACCCACAGGCCACGACCTTGCTCCACAACGATTACAAACTTGACAACTTGATGGTCGAGACAGACGACCTGACCGAACCGGTAGCTGTGCTTGACTGGGATATGACCACTCGAGGGGACCCGCTGATGGACTTCGGTTACCTGCTGAATTTCTGGAACGAAGCAGGCGATGATCCCAATTGGTATGGCATCTCGAAGATGCCAACCAACCACAGAGGCTTCCCTACCCGGGCGGAGGTCGTCGAGCGTTACGCTCGCCGAAGCGGGTTGGACCTAAGCGGAATTGCCTGGTATCAGGTCTTTGGGGTGTTTAAGTTCCTGGTCATCGTGCAACAGATCTATATCCGTTACCTGCGCGGGCAAACCAAAGACCAGCGCTTTGCCCACTATAACGACCAAGTGGCACACCTTGCTAAGAAGGGCGTCTCGCTAATCCCGAACCGCTGACAAGTCGTTCCGAGCCGGGCTTCCGCTCAAAGGTCTACCGGCTCATGCCAGAGCTCGCATGATGAATAGGATCACATTGGCGGTCTGCATGGCCGCTTTGGTAACTGTCCAACCTAAAGCCCAAACAGGGACAGGCCAAGTGCGCTTCGATGTATGTTCCGGCTCAGACGCCATCTCAGAAGCCACAGTGGCCGTCGGTGCTCTCACTTTCATGACCGACGAACACGGCAAGGTGTTAGTGACCCTGCCAATAGGGCAGCTCTCGGCAACGGTGACGGCACCCGGTTTTTCTCCGCTAACTATTACAATCGAAGTGGTAGCTGGAGCGCAGCAAGTGGAGCTAATCCTCGAACCGCAAACAGCGCTGGAAGAAGAACTAACAGTCATCGCTAGCACACGCAGCGACCGACTCATCGAAGACCAGCCGCTTCGGGTCGAGGCGTTAAACCGTGAAGAAATCGAAGAGAAGATGCTCATGACACCAGGGGATATCGTCATGCTGTTAAACGAAATGGGAGGCCTTCGCGTACAGGCGACCTCCCCGGCGCTCGGTGCCGCTAGCGTGCGAATTCAAGGCATGCGTGGCCGCTATACACGCCTCCTATCCGATGGGCTCCCAATCCATGGCAGCCAGACTGGCGGTCTGGGCCTCCTACAGATTCCCCCAATGGACCTTGGTCAAGTTGAAGTCATTAAAGGAGTAGCATCCGCGCTCTATGGAGCTGGGGCGATGGGAGGGGTCGTCAACCTGCTTTCACGTCGCCCACGTGAAGCTCCAGAACGGGAAATTCTGATCAACCGATCGACTGCAGGAGGAACAGACGGCATTCTGTGGCTTTCGGGACCACTGACCCCTCGTTGGGGAGCTACCCTGCTGGCCGGTGGTCACACGCAAGAACTAAATGATATCGACGGAGACGGGTGGGCGGACCTACCGAGGTACGATCGATTTGTAGTACGTCCTCGCTTTTTTTGGGATGACAGTAGGGGGCAGTCATTGTTCGTCACCAGTGGTGCCACCGTCGAAGATCGGGCCGGAGGCAGCCTACCTGGCACGTTCGTAGCTAACGGCACAAACTACCGAGAGTCGCTCTGGACTAAGCGTCTCGATCTTGGCACACTGTGGCAGCGGCCTGTGGCTGGACGCTACCTCCTATCAGCTCGAGCCACTGTGGCTAGTCAAATCCATGATCGACGCTTCGGCACCATCCAAGAAAGAGACAGACTGCGTACCACCTTTGGCGAGGTCACCCTTCGCGGCACCCGTGGGGCCCACACCTGGGTTGGCGGGTTCGCCGTCGAGCAAGAGGACTATGCCCCCGTCGATGTTACGCCTTTCGCCTACACCTTCACCACTCCAGGCTTCTTTGCCCAAAACGAAGTCAGTCTTCGCTCGTGGCTTGCGGTATCCCTGAGCGGAAGGGTCGATCGCCACAGTCGATATGGCTGGTTCTTCAGTCCACGTGCTTCTGCCCTGCTCCGGAGCGGCTCTTGGTCAACACGGGTCTCAGCAGGCAGAGGATTCTTCGGCCCGTCTGTGCTAACCGAAGAAACAGGAGCGGCCGGCCTCACACGGCTCAGTCTGGAGAGAGCACTCAAAGCTGAACGGGGCCGCAGTACATCGCTGGACGTGACCTATGAGTCAGGTACAGTCTCATATGGACTCACGATCTTCGGATCGCACATCACCAGTCCTGTACAAGTAAACCGATCCACCTACACCATCCGCAATCTCAAAGCCCCTACCACCAACATCGGAGTGGAGTTACTCGCGACCTTTCGACGAGCGCCGGTCGCACTGACCAGTAGTTACACCTACGTCCGAACTCGTAAGCAGGTCGGCAATGTAACCACAGAGGTGGCACTAACACCAAGACATAGCGCCGGTTGGATCGCAATGGTCGAAAATCCAGATGGCCGTGTGGGCGTTGAACTCTACTTTACTGGTCGACAGCGACTCGAGATCAACCCTTATCGCGACAAGAGCCAACCCTATTTCATCGTGGGTATCCTGCTCGAGCGACGAGTAGGACCAATCAGACTGTTCCTTAACGGCGAGAATCTCACCGACGTCCGGCAGAGCCGTTGGCATCCGTTGTTATTACCAAACCGCAGCATCGATGGTCGCTGGACCGTCGATGCCTGGGCCCCTGTCGATGGTCGTATTTTTAACGGTGGCATCCGGATACAGTTCTAACCCTGAGCGACTAGCACTGGGAGATATCTAGGATGACCGGTAGGGACACACAACTAAAACTGTCAAGATGGCCACTACAGCTGCGGTCAAAAACATTTCTCACTGGCCAGCCATATTGCCAAAACTCCAATCCAAGAAGCAAAACCTTACCAGTCAACACCAAATCCTTCCTGAGCCCTGACGGGAAATCCGTTTCCACACTCAAATCAGCAACAAGTTCAGACTAACTGGTCGGCGGCATTGTACGATCCATATCGTCACCAATCGAAGCCGATACCCTACGGGAGGGAATAACCTTGGACACACCTGACCGAATGCCACCAATCAGCAACAGTGAGATGACAGTCGAACAACGCGAGGCCATCGCCGATTTCCAGCAGACCCGAGACACGCAAGAGTTTCATGGACCATTCGTGGCCTTACTTCGGAGTCCAGAACTACTCTGCAAAACTCAGCGGGTTGGTGAGTATCTCCGTTACCGTAGTGCACTGTCACCACACCTTAGCGAGTTGGCCATCCTGCTGACTGCCCGACACTGGCACCAGCGCTACGAATGGGGCATCCATGCCCCGATCGCAGTAAAGGCTGGAATATCAGACCAGATCATCAGGGCAGTCGCAGCGGGACAACGCCCAACACAAATGGCAACTGACCAAGCAGTCCTACATGACTTCTGTGTCGAGCTCTTAAGGAACCAGAATGTCTGTGACACCACCTACGAAGCAGCGGTGAAGCATTTCAGTGAACGTGGAATCATCGACTTAGTTGGCATCCTCGGTTATTATTCGCTGCTCGCAATGGTGATGAACACAACGAGAACGGCCTTGCCGGACTCCATGTCAGGAACCTTGCAACCTTTCCCTCGCTGAACCGAGAGACAGGATTAACGGCGCTGGTCAAATCGACGTCCGACAAGTGCCGCAGCAATATTAACCTTCTGAATGTCGATCGTCCCCCCGGCGATGCCCCATCCCCAAGCGTCTCGCATGCGTCGCTCCATGGGGTACTCACGAGAGTAACCATACCCACCCAGCAGCTGCACAGCAGCACTCGTCACATCCCTGGCTGCTTCGTTGGCAAAACATTTAGCAACACTGGAATCGAAAATTGTCGGCAGGCGACCTTCAGCGCTCTGGGCTGCGCGGTAGATGAGAAGTCGGGCCGCTTCGACCTGCATCGCCATCTCAGCCAGTTTCAACTGCACTGCCTGAAACTCGACAATCGGCTTACCAAACTGTCGACGTTCTTGAACCCAAATCAGCGCATCATCCAATGCCCCAGCTGCCTGTCCAAGAGCCATTGTCGCATTGCCACAACGCTCCAAATCGAAAGCTTGCATCAGCTTTTGAAATCCTCCAGCTGGCACCACTAACTGGCTAACCGGGACGATGACATCGTCAAAATACAGATCTGACTCGGGTATCCCACGGAACCCCATCAGTTCTTCCTGGTCACCAAAGGTTAACCCTGGGGTATCTCGCTCGACATAGACCGCCCCAATACTTTTCGCTCCCATTTCCTCAGACAAGCGGCAGTAGACAAGGTACGCGTCTGAATGGCCTCCTCCAGAACACCAACGCTTGGTTCCGTTAATGACCAACTGATTCCTTCGAATCTCGGCCTTCGTTCGAAGGTCAGTTAGGGCGGTACCAGCCTCCGGCTCGGACATCGCAACCGCCACCATCATCTCACCCCGACATACTGCTGGAATGACGCGATTCTTCAACCCTTCATCAGCAAAGTGCTCAATAGCCCGGACCGGTCCAACAACTGATTCGAAAATGGGAAAGGCTACCGCTGACGAAATCTTCGCAAATTCTTCAAGCACGAGCAGGGCCTCAACATTGCCCAAACCCAGCCCTCCGTAGCAAGTCGGTATGTTGACCCCAAGAAAACCCATCTCAGCGTACCGTCTAACCCAGTCCCGCGCCAAAGGCTGCGCCTCCCTCTCAGTCTGCGCGGCCACCTCAGTCATTTCACCTCGCGCGAACTGCCGAGCTGCAGCCTGCAGGGCCTCTTGTTCCTCATTTAACGTGAAATCCATACACCACCTCCTGGTCAACGTGGTGAATGGTACACTCCTGTATCAATCCGAAACATCTAGGAGGCTCAACGATGACAACCACGCTTGATCAAGATGGACTCCAAGCTAGACGACGGGTGCTCGGCGACGAGTACGTTAACCAGGCCATCACCGGACTCGACACGTTTAACATCGAATTCCAACAATTGGTCACCGAGTACTGCTGGGGGAAAATCTGGACCAGATCCACACTCGACGACCGACAGAGAAGTCTGATCAATCTCAGCATGATCGCTGCACTGAACCGAGCCGACGAATTCAAAACTCATGTCCGAGGTGCATTAAGGAACGGCTGTACCATCGAGGAGATCAGGGACACATTGCTCCAGGTAGCCGTATATTGCGGTATCCCTGCCGGAGTAGAAGCGTTCAGGCTGGCCCGTCAAGTGCTAGACACGGAAGGGGTGACTCCGTCGGCTAACTCAGCCTCCGAGGAAACGAAGTGATAACACTCCTCACCGTCTTCCAGTTTATTGACACAGTCCCTCGGCAGCCTCAGACTCGCGAGCCACCCGTCGCCCCTCATCTACATCAACTTTCGACAACAACACACCACCTATGACAAAGAACACAACAAGGGACAGAATCGCACCACGGCTCGATCCTGTCAGCAGGATCATCATGGCAAAAACACCTGGACCCACGATACCAGCGAATTTCTCGAACACCCCGAAAAACCCAAAAAACTCAGCTGACTTGTGGCGTGGCACCATGCAGGCAAACAGCGAACGGCTAAGCGCTTGACTTCCTCCCTGGACCATACCCACTAAACCTGCAAGGACATAGAATTCTGTGGCTGTAGTCATACGGTAGGCGAGCGCACTAATCACGACATATACCGCTAGTGACACAAGAACAGCTTGTTTCGCACCAATCTTTCCCGCTAGCTGCCCAAACAAAAACGCAAATGGCACCCCAATAAATTGAACGATCACAATCGCGGTAATCAAGTCGCCTTGTGCTAAGCCGATCTCAATTCCAAAAGTAGTGGCCATACGAATGATCGTACCAATACCATCGTTATAGATCAGAAACGCCAGCAGCATCAGGAAAGCTTGACGATAGCCTCGCAATGCAATGAACGTGTTAGTCAACTGACTGAAAGATGCCCGAATAAGGCCTCCACCGGCTCGCTCGTCTCCCATTGCCGAACGTACCGGTTCAGGTACCGTTCGAAACAGCGGGATCGAAAACCCTAACCACCAGATAGCCACACTCAAGAAAGATATGCGGCTAGCAAGTCCTGAATTTCCCAGTCTGAACAATTCAGGATTCTGAATCCAAGCGAGATTAATCAGCAGCAGCAACCCACCACCAAGGTAGCCCAAAGCGAAACCAGCAGTAGACACCCGGTCCATCTCTGTTCCGCTAGCAATATGTGGTAATAACGAATCCGAGAACACAAGGCTCGCCGTTAACCCGACGTTCGCCACGGCGAACAATATCGAAGCTAATAGCCACTCTCCCCTCTCAATGAGAACCATACAGGCCGTAGCGACAACACCCAACGCCACACAGGCCGCCAACATTTTTTTCTTAACGCCAGCAACATCTGCAAACGCGCCCAGGAATGGCGACAATAAAGCCACAGCTAATAAGGCGACAAATGTCGTCACAGCAAAAAGGAAGCTGGCAGACGCTGGCTCCAACTCCGCCGCTGCCACCGAAGCAAAGTAGATAGGAAACACGGCAGTGACAACTGTCGTCATGAATGCCGAATTTGCCCAGTCGTACATTGCCCAGGCTCGCAACTCCGGGCGATGTAGTCCAACCCGTTCAATTAAAGACGAGAAGATTGGAACCATTATTGACCTCCTACCATCAATCGTCTGAATGCGCCGTTCACCCAAAACTAACAATCCACTCCCTAGTCACTTCGAAAGACGACTCCACAGGTGAAATGCCCGCTTCACACACACGAACCGTATAATCACTAATAGGTTTTACGAAACCACAACTAACCATAGGGAGAAATCCAATGAAACTGGTCAGCAGATTCGCGACTGGATTAGCGGCACTCGGCTGGATCCCAACGCTCATTATTACCAGTCAGTCGAGCCAAGATTTCCGCCCAATCGCACAAGAGCGAACCCCCATCAAGGTCACTCGCATCTACACCGGCCCAGACAATCAGACTCATGCCGAAGAGTATGAGATCCCACTGGGGCTGCCACGCGGTGCTACAGAGCTCTCTGAACCTGTGGATGTCACCAGCCTCCAGTTTCGCCGGACCTCACCAAACTACTTCATCGACTGGCACACCGCACCTCGGAGACAGTACGTCATTACCCTCAAGGGGGAAAGTGAAGTCGAGATTGGAGACGGCACCAAAGTCCGCCTCCACCCTGGACACATCCTCCTCGCTGAGGATCTAACCGGCCAAGGGCATATTTCACGAGCTCTCGGATCCGAGGACCGGATCTCATTGTTCATTCCATTGGCTGGACAATGAGGCCAGAAGATCGCCACACTTGGCAATCCAGAGCAGGATCTGACAAGCGGTAAGGCTCATGACCCTTGAGCCCTAATCATCCGCTCAGTAGCCACGCACAGAAAGATACACAACAGAAATGGAGTTGGTCCTACTCGATTACGATGTCTGACTCACGCGATACCATCAACGTAGCCACCCTCTTTGATCTCAAGGGCAAGACCGCCTTGGTAACTGGAGGCTCACGTGGAATCGGCCGAATGATTGCCCAAGCCTACTTACAGGCTGGGGCAACCGTATTCATTTCTTCGCGGAAAGCTGAGCTGTGCAATCAGGCAGCCAACGAGTTGTCGGTATCTGGCCCTTGCTATTCACTGCCCGCCGACATCTCGCATGACGAAAGCCGAGAACGATTGGTGACCACCCTTGCAAAACACACAAACCGGCTCGACATTCTGGTGAACAACGCCGGTGCAGCTTGGGGAGCTCCATATGAATCCTTCCCCAGCTCTGGCTTCAGAAAGGTTCTCGAACTTAATGTGACAGCTCTCTTCTTTATGACCCGTGACCTAACCCCACTCCTCGAAACGGCCGCAAGCAAAGACGATCCAGCCCGGGTCATCAACATCGGCTCGATGGACGGACTAAAGGCTCCAACCGTACTACAAACTGGAACGTTCCCTTACTCCGCCAGCAAGGCAGCGGTACATCATCTGACGAGGTCACTAGCGCTGGAACTCGCACCTCTCTATATCACTGTCAACGCTATCGCTCCAGGATTCTTCGAAAGCAAGATGACCCAACAGCCCTTGCAGCAATTTCGGTCGGAGATCGAAAAAAACTGCCCATTGGGACGAATCGGCCGACCGGAAGAAATGGCTGGTATCGCTATCTACCTAGCATCACGAGCTGGGGCCTACACCAGCGGCGCGATCATCCCAGTGGACGGCGGCAGTTCCATAACTTAACGAAACTGCTGTATCACCAACAGATAGCATCCCGCTATTAACCGAGTCCTCCTAGCGGGTGCAGTGGGTCCCCTCAAACCCCGAGACCTCTAATGCTCGGGGAAAGACACCCTTGAGAGTTCCGGCGCCTACAGCCGCACCACTAATCCAGTAGCCGATAGGCCAAGAGTTCTCCAACATTGCCACCACCGCTGACAGCCGTGACAATATACTGTGCACCTTCGTACATATACGTCATCGGTGACCCAGACACGCCGACCGGCATATAAACCTCGCCGACCTCCTCACCCGTAACCTTGTCATAGGCTCGCAGCATTGCCCCGACCTCGCCAGATGGCATCGTGAAAGTACCCGGTTCGCCAGCAATTACGAGTGTCTTGGTGATCAAAGTACCGACCCGACCAATACGACCAGTTCGTGGAATCGTTACCCCCTGCAAATCGGGATGTTCTCGAACGTTGTCAGGTGTTTCGCCGTGCGCAACCTGCCACAGGATGTCACCGGTCTTCAAGTCAATTGCACTGATACGCCCCCATGGCGGTTTGATTAGAGGCAGCCCGCGAATTGTGAGAGCACGGTCCCTAGCCGGCACTCCTGCAGGATTGCCACGAATGAAGTTCATATCCGACCGCTCAGGGTTGTTCACTAATCCCAACGAGGTGACATTGGTGAAGGAATACTGGTAGAAGATTCCAGTTTCAGGGTCAACAGAACCTCCAGGCCAATTGGTTCCGCCACCGGCGGACGGCAGCATCAGCGTTCCATAGGGACCATCAGGGTCAGCAACGACCGGAGGTGTAAAGATAGGCCCCATCCTGAAGTTGGCAACGCGGTCGAGTGCCTCAGCTCGAAGTTCAGGTGTGAAGTCGATCAAGTCGTCTTCGCTCACTCCCTGTCGATCATAAGCCGGCGGTCTGGTTGGAAACGGCTGTGTCAATGCAAGCAGTTCTTCCGGAACGTCTGAAGCTTCGACGGAGCGCTCTTCAATAGGCCAGATCGGCTCACCGGTCTCGCGATCAAGCACGTACAACCATCCCTGCTTGCTGGGCTGGGCAACCACCTTTGTGATGCCTGGGCGTCCCTCGATCTCAACATCGACCAATACGGGTGCACACGGAAAATCCCAGTCCCACACGTCATGGTGGATGACTTGGTAGTGCCATAGTCGATCACCAGTCTCGATGTCGACAGCCACAATGCTATCCGAAAACAGATTATCTCCATGTCGATGCCCACCGTAGTAATCGTTAGTAGGCATCTCCGTCGGGAGGTAGACTATCCCGAGTTCCAAGTCGGCACTGATCTGCCCCCAAACACCAGTGTTTCCGGTATAACGCCACGATCCATTCAACCAGGTGTCATTCCCATATTCGTCCCCACCTGGAATCGTGTGGAATATCCACCGTCGCTCGCCTGTGTTGGCGTCAAACCCTCGAACATACCCCTTGGTGTTGCGCATTGACCGCGGTGCGCTCCCTGGTACATGCGCGGCACCAATGACAATCGTATTGCCAACAACAAGGGGAGCAGCGTGGAGTCCAATCTCTCCGGCGAGTGGGTCAATTTCTTGATCCATATTCTGCATCAGATCAACGATCCCATCGGTTCCAAAGCTCGAGACACGCTGGCCAGTGGACGCGTTAAGTGCAATCAACTGGTACCCTGGTGTCACATAGATAATCTGTCCAGCTCCACCATCATCTCGATAGGCCAGGCCACGGCCAGACAACCGGCGCGGAGTTGCCGCCCCGCGCTCGCCTTCATTGAGCCTATGCATCCACAGATATTCCCCGGTCCCAGCATCGGCAGCAACCACAGCCCGACGAGTGCCAGCGGTAGTGTAAATAACTCCGTTGACCATTAGTGGGGTAGACTCGAAATTGTATTCTGGCGTCGGACCGAAATTGTCTGTTTTCATTCGCCACACCAGCTCCAACTCGTTAAAGTTGTCACTATTAATTTGATCAAGTGGCGAGTACCGCGTGTTGGCCTCATCGCCACCGTAGTGACGCCATTCTCCGTTCTCCGCACCCGTCTGCGCCGTAGCCTCTGGAAGCAAGAC
Source organism: Acidobacteria bacterium UBA2990 (assembly GCA_002347025.1). Lineage (GTDB taxonomy): Bacteria > Acidobacteriota > Vicinamibacteria > Vicinamibacterales > UBA8438 > UBA2990. The sequence goes on along the minus strand of DEAE01000024.1, from coordinate 524,540 downwards.
CAGACAAACCAACGACACTCCTAAACAGCCCGCCAACGTTCCTCTCAAGGAAGCCATCTTTTCCTCCTTTACGTCGACTATCGAGTTGCCAATAATCTTCAGTCACCCTAAATTTTTGCACCACAAGCCGAAAACCCTTCAGCAAGTTGTCCAGACCAGCTCTTCGCTCCCTACGGAATTGCCCCTCCCGTAGTTAGACGAATCCGGTAAAGGCCTGTCCTTGCGGTCATGTACAGGACATTCCCATCATCACCCCATCCGACATTGGCTGGCACTTCGGTTGGCTGAATCGAACCCAGATGACGCCCATCCGGACTGATCACCCATACACCTCCAGGACCAGTCGCAAACAAAGTGCCTTCGCGGTCGATGGCCATACCATCGGCAGCACCAGCCGCACTTTGATCATTTACGTCAAAGAATACCCTGGCTGGCCCAAGAGTCCCATCATCAAGGACATCGTAGGCGTACCAAACCTTGTTGGTACGGTCGGAGTTCGCCACGTACAAAGTCTGCTCATCTGGAGAAAACCCGATACCATTAGGACGCGTCTGGCTATCGCTCAACAGCTCGACTTCACCATTGACCTTCAGGCGGAAAATCCCATTAAAGTTTAATTCCTTGTCAGGATCGTCATCTTGCTCCGAAAGTCCATAAGGCGGATCGGTAAAATACAATGAACCACTCGAATGAAATACCGCATCATTCGGGCTATTCAAACGCTTCCCTTCATACCTGTCCGCCAATACCGTGACACTTCCGTCTGATTCGATTCGAGAAATCTGCCTGTTGCCATGTTCACACAAGATCAAGCGTCCTTCACCGTCGATCAAAAGACCATTGGACCCAACCTGACTTCGGTCCCCAGGGTCCCCTTCAAAGATATTAGTCAAAAAATCGCTCGCACCATCTACCGGCGACCATTTCTTGATCGAATTTGCCGGAATGTCACTGAAGAGCAGATACGGTTCTGGAGTCCCACGACGAATCCAAACCGGCCCTTCGGTAAACATGTACCCCTCGGCCAACTTCTCGATTTGCGCATCGATTGGCACCAAAGCGTCAAATTCTGGGTCGATTCGCACGATGGCTCCTGCGCCTTGCTTCAGTAACGGTTCTGGTTCCGCAATCGGCTCTGTCATCGATCCAGTTCCCTCGTTGCACCCAACAGTGGACAGAACTAGAAGATGAAGTCCGATCACGATCCGGCAAACACTCGAACCTAACGAATGACGACGTTCCTCTTCGATATTCATTTCTAGATCCCATCTACTCTACCGCCAATCATTATCGCCAAGCCGAAATTAGTGGCACAATTTCGTCCTCCATCAACCGATACAACGACCGACGATGATCACGTAATCCGTCTCCAGGATTGGCTGATGAGGTCATCACTGTCACCAATCGAAGCTCTGGTACAACGTAAATGAACTGCCCGCCATAACCCCAAGCGTAAAATGAATCATAATCGGCAATCTCACGCACCCACCAACCGTACCCATATGATCGGTCTGGGGTTCGGGTCCTAGTGGCGTGGGGCATCACCGAGGTATGCACCCATTCCTCTGAAACGACCTGAGTAGCACCTACCCGTCCACAGTTTAAATACATTTGACCGATAGCCAGCATGTCACGAGGTGTCATCGACATCTCGTTACCACCGAGATAGATCCCTTGAGGGTCGGTTGTCCACGAAGGGACTGTGATGCCCATCGGCTTACCTAAATATCGGTTGGCAAAACGATGGGTACTCATGCCTGACGCCTCTGTGATCACGGCAGACAGCAGATGACTACTTCCTGTGCTGTAGATCATCCGTTCTCCTGGCTCAGCCACCAGAGGCCGTGTCAGCACGTGCCTTACCCAGTTGCGACTCTGCACCCAGCGCCCATAGTTCCGATTGCTTGTGGTTTCAATCCCGGAACGCATGGTAAGCAGATCTTCGATCGTAATGCGCCTCTTTGTTGAATCGCCGAGATCTTCCCCAAAGAATTGATCAATGGTGGTATCGACTCCATCGATATAGCCGTGATCGATTGCAATCCCTACCAGTGTCGCAATAATGCTCTTCGATACTGACTTCAGGTTTGCAGACCGGTCTTCTCTAGCTCCGTTGAAGTACTCCTCAGTCAACAGTGTCCCGTCAACCGATACCAAGAAAGATCTCATACGAGGCAATCGAGTCAGATGGGCAACCACCTCACCTAAACCTGGCACGACCAGAGCCGACGCTCGAAAACCGCTAACAGAGGAAGCTCCAAAGAACACAGTTAAACCGACTAGAACTGCTCGTTGGACACAAAATTTGCGCAGACGATCCGATATAGTTGGCATAAATCCCGAATACCCTAATTTGAGACCTTTGAACCGGTGACCCTGTGCCTACTCAATATCTACATAGACTACTGAGATACAACTGAATCTCCATCCATCCCAGACACCTCTATGGCTTGATCGCCAGCCATCCTATCACCGTGGGCCCCTGGACTCGACAAGACTAACGATGTCACGTTGAGACCAACGACAAACGAAAAAACAAACATGCCCTACCCAACACAAAATTCTTCCCTTGACAGGTGTTTTCTGGCAGCCACAAACCTTACTCTTCTCAGTGAGAAAAGGCGTCCTTGGCCAAGACCTAAGCTCTAGCAAAGACCAACCACGTTATTGACTGCGATACCGCATTACCCAGACCTACAACCCTTGCCTCGGACAGATCACCTGAAAGGTGCGCTATGATTAGCAGGCGGGCCAGTCACAATTGGCGGGTCCAATCCGCAAGATGAATGTCATCCCGCTCAAACTCAACGGTCTTTTTCTTATTGAACTTGATTTACGAGGGGATGGACGTGGATTTTTCGTTGAACGGTTCAACCTAGAGCAGTTCAAAAAAGCTGGTCTGCCCTACAGTTTCGTGCAAGACAATCACTCGCGTTCACGGCCAGGCGTCGTCCGGGGCCTCCACTATCAACACACCCCCCCACAAGGAAAGCTTGTCGGCGTGACTCGGGGTCGAATTTTTGATGTTGCACTTGATCTGAGGAAGGACTCACCGACTTACGGCCAAACCGAATCGGCCGAGTTGTCAGACTTGAACGGTCGCCTGCTTTGGATTCCGTCTGGCTTTGCCCACGGTTTTTGCGTCCTCGGCGATGACCCAGCCGATCTGTTTTACAAGGTAGATGCCCCCTACAATCCCGATGGCGAGGAGGGCATCCTGTGGAACGATCCTGGGTTAGGAATTCAATGGCCCGTTCAAGATCCAATCGTATCTGACCGAGACCGGATTATGCCAACTCTCGCTGAGCACCACCTTGCCCAAAGCCCGTCTTCGGCACCAGTTTAGGACATCTCTAAAATGGGCGCTATTCTCACCAGCGCTACCATCTGGTTAGCCCTGTCACTGTATGCCGCCTCCCAGCTCTGGCGCAGGTACAGCCCAGCCAGGAGGACAAGTATCGGAGTATGGCTATTAGGTCTCGGCCTAACATCCTATGCTGCCCACATAGCAACAGCATTTGAAGTTCACTACAACTGGAGCCAAGCAGTTGCATATGCGGAAACGGCCCGCCAGGCCAAAGCAGTGTTTGGATGGGCATTTGGCGGAGGCCTGTATATAAATTTTTTATTCGGCTTGTTCTGGCTCAGTGAAGTGTGCTGGTGGTCGAAAATACCGCAGGGGTACCTCAAGCGAGCGGTTTGGTTGGAATGGACCTCACGTAGCTTCTTCCTGCTCATGGTCGTCAACGGCGCGGTAATTTTTGTCAATACCCCGCAGCGCTGGTTTGGCATCGTCCTTGTCCTAATTATTGTCGCCACCTGGTGGCCAACCAGAAATCTGTTGTCCTAACGATGTTGGTTGGCGAGCCGCTGATAGACATCAAGAGCACGGATAGTCATCTCACTGATGTTGTAATGTTGCCGAACCCCCTCAGTAGCGCGTCGCCCAAGCTCAGTCAAGTTTGCGCGGTCGCTGTCGAGCCGAAGCAGAATATCCTCCAGGGCAGTCGCGTTCTCAGGTTCGACCAGTAGCCCGCCACCTGTCCGTGTTAGCAATTCGGTGTAAGTACCACGACGGGGTGCCACAATCGGAACCCCACACGCCATCGCCTCGATCAACGACATTCCCTTGGGATCGTCGTACTCGGCTGGGACTACAAAGAGATCAAGTTCTCGCAGAAACTCCACTTTGTGTTCAAGGTCTAGCTCACCTCGATAATGGATATCCGATGCCAAGCCCCAAGCCTCGATCTCTGTCTCAATCGACTTCCAATACCCAACATGTTCTGGACCTAGGTAACCGGCCAGCTCAAGGCGTCCTCCCTTTAAGCGTCCACGTTCACGAAGCCGGCGATAGGACTCACACAACGCTCGTATTCCCTTCTCAGGAGCTATCCGACCCAAATAACCAATTATTAAGGGTCCAGAAGGGCGATCTTGACTAGGTTTGAATCGATCAACATTCACGCCCAGTGGGACCACGTTCATCTTTGCACCAGGAATATCAAGATAGCGACTCATCAAAGCCGCGTAGTAGTCACTAACAGCCACAAACGAATCCACGTGGCCGACGTGTGACCGAATCAGCTCTTTCGCTCGAGTCCGGTATGGCTCGCGCAGGCCATTCATGAAAACGTTCTCACCCTGGAGCGTACAGTTAATAGGACATCCCAGCATTCTTTTCAGTGGCTCTGCAATCGCGATGAGCATCGAATTAGAAATGTCGACAACATCAGGACGGGGTTGCTCACTCAGCCAGTGGACCAATTTATCGAGCTCTTTTCGCTGATGCCCGTTAGTCCCTTCGAGAACAGAAACCGTGAGTGCGCCGAGCCGTGCTGGACTTGTCTGCACTCCATGACCCGAAACGGCTCGTAGCAACCAGGGAAATTCCCAGAGCCGATCTAGGAGCCAGGGCGTTTTACGAAAGACTGATACGTATTGCTCAAGGTAAACGCTAATACCTCCAAAGAAAACGCGACGCTGACTAACATTCTGGTCATCGGTTCTGGTTGGGGTATACAGTGGCAACAAAGAAACATCGTGACCGCTCCTAGTTAGGGAAGCCGCCAAGGCGTTATCCCTGATACAACTTCCACAGTACATCCCGCCGGCACCAGCTGTTATATAGGTGATTTTCACGTTTCAACCGTCCCAGGGAAACTCGACGACTACTCAGGCAGCCTAGCTGGGGTTGGCAGGACACCCTCTCCAAGCGGAAACCTGATACCTAGAGCCACAATGCCTCGGCATGACATCTTTATATCCCAGATAGAAAGATCCGGAGCCAGCATTGGAGCAATAGTAAGGAAATAGACCGTGGGCAGCCACTAGCTTTCGGCTATACAGTAAAGGAACCGCTGCCCCCTGAGGAAAATCTCACCTTCGACAATGGCTGGTGAGGCATCGAAACCATCCTCCAGCGTATTAGTGGACATTACCTCAAAGGTCTGCCCTGCCCGGACAACCGCAGTAGCTCCATTTCGACCAGTTATGTAGAGCCGACCAGCTGCAGCTACAGGCGAAGCATACACGTTTCGAACATCTGGAAGCCGTTCAGGTCCATAGTGGCGGAACCCAGTCAAAGCATCAAAGCTGCTCAACATTCCCGAATTACCCTTCAGCACGTATAGCAAACCCTCGTGTAGAACAGGCGAGGGTACATATGGTGTATCCCGATTAACGGACCAAACAACAGCCTGAGACCCGCTTATGTCACCCTCGGCCTGCATGAAGTCAATTGCCGCCAAACGGCTCCCTCGATAGCCACTAGTCACGAAGACCATGCCACCAGCAGCAACTGGCGAAGGTATTGCGTTCTCGGTAAGTCCTTCGTCCCACCACCGAAGACGACCGGTTTCGACATCGTAGGCCCGGACAGCACCAGTAGCAGTCGTCACCACCTGAGCACCTTCCTCCGATTCGACCACCAACGGGCTACTCCAAGACGTCTTCTCGTCGCGCGGCGTTCGCCACCGTTCTCGTCCAGTCCTCTTACCAAATGCCGCGAGGAAGCTATCACCCTCGTGGTCCCAGGGAACAATGAGCAGATCCCGGTACAGTGCAGGAGAAGCCCCCTCTCCGAAACTCATCTTGGTCTGCATGTCCCCGAGGTCGGTTTCCCACAGCAGCCGTCCATCAAGGTCGTAACAAAAGATCCCAACCGAACCAAAAAATGCACAAATCACATCGCCGTCGGTCACCGCCGACGGCGATGACCAGGTATTGGTCTCGTGAGTACCCTGGTGCGGCGCAACTTCCTCTGCCACACGCTCCCAGATTATCCCTCCATCCTGCCGGTCAAGAGCGAGCACCACAAACCGCTGAACGTGAGTGGCCGACACTCCCTGCATGAACCGCTGCCTAAGCCGTGCGAAAAAACCCGGCCTTGAGGAAGCCTCCTCTTCCGTTGGTATCGCTGCCAAAACGAACACGCGGTCTTGCCATACCACCGGGCTGCCTGACCCGGTGCCTGGCAGAGGAATTTTCCACTTCACGTTATGGGATTCACTCCAGTCGACAGGTGGTTTACCTTCTGGCGAAACCCCTGTGCCCAGAGGCCCTCGCCACGCTGGCCAGAATCTTAAAGCGTCGGCACCTCCCTGAGCCACAACGTGTTCAGCAGCTAACACGCACGCACATATGACACCCAGCAGACAACCTTGCTTCACCAGCTGCGCGTTCCTAAGCACTAATCCCCAACCTCCAACCACCTGAAACATCCACTGTGAGATATGATTGTTTCCATGATGACATTGATTAGATCTATCACACCCGAGCTCGGGGTTATCGCCTTTTCCCTAATAGCATTCGCGGCATCAGCCGCTGCGCAAAGCCTGCCCGCTCCAGATGACGTAGCAGCAGTCCCGCCCGAAGCAGAAACGACCGATTCCGGCCTCGCTCACCGCCTGCTTCAAGCCGGCACAGGCTCAGCCTACCCAACAGCAACATCGAGCGTAACGGTACACTACAGCGGGTGGCTGACCGATGGCTCGATGTTCGACAGCTCGGTCACCCGAGGCGAGCCTGCGAGCTTCCCTCTCAACCGCGTCATCGGTGGCTGGACAGAAGGCGTGCAGCTGATGGTTGTCGGTGAAAAGCGAAGATTCTGGATTCCATCAGAACTGGCCTACGGCAGTCGCGGACGCCCAGGCATCCCTCCGAATTCGTTGCTAGTCTTCGATATCGAACTGCTCGGAATCCAATAAGAAACCTCTCTCAACCACTCCAGAGGAAGGGGCCCCTGTCTGGCCTCCCTCTAATTGATGATCGCGCTGTAAACAGCCACCTCGAACCTATCCGTCAACCGAGACTGGCTGTTCGGGTATAGCTGCGTCATTATGATAGCGACGAGCTGTTCCTGTGGATCAACCCAGTAAACGGTATTAAAAAACCCAAGCCACCCGAATGAGCCTTCTGACCTCGGTCCCCCAGTCAACCCGGGATCGTCAGATATAGCAAAACCCAAACCGAAACGCTGCCCCGTGTCCAGTGCCCCTAGCCCGACGAGGTGATCCGTAGTCATAAGCTGGACGGTACGAGCCCCAAGAATTCGAACCCCGTCTCGCTCACCACCGTTCAACAAGGCCAGCAAGAACCTGGCATAGTCGGAGATAGTAGAAGAAAGACCGGCCCCACCGGAATAATAGTTCTGTAGTTCACCATAGGGGTAACCGGCGGAGTAGATCGTCCGTCGGTCAGGGCTAACTACTGGGCTATCGGAAACACGCCCTATCCCACCATTGGTAGGGGTATAAACCGAAGCGTAGCGCTCAGCTTCATCCCGGCCCCGATAAAACGCTGTGTCCACCATGCCAAGTGGCTCAAAAATCTTGGTCGCCATGTAGTCAGCTAAATTCAACCCTGTAACCACCTCAACCACTCGACCCAGCACATCGACGCCTAGGCTATATGTGAAATTTTCACCAGGTTGATGCAGGAGAGGTAACTCAGCCAATCGGCTCACCATATCCCCTACCGTGCCATCAGTCTGACTCAGACCATCCGAAATATCCGCTTCAAGGTAGTAGGACGCCAGGTGCAAAGGAGCGAGAAACCGGTAACTCAGACCAGAAGTGTGGGTCAACAAGTGCCGAATGGTTATCGGGCGGCTCGCTGGCTCAAGTCTGTAACCAGCCCCATCTTGTCCGGGTCCTGCTGGAACAAGCACCTGCATATCTGAGAACTCCGGGAGATAAAGAGACACCGGATCACTCAGGAGCAAAGCTCCAGACTCATATAACTGCATGACCGCCACGCTAGTAACCGCCTTCGTCATCGATGCGATGCGGAACAGCGTACCGGCTTCCATCGGCGCGCCCTGGCTCGTGTCGCGCCAACCAACCGCCTCAAGGTGTCCAACCCGTCCAAACCGGGCAACCAGAGTGACCGCACCTGCGACCTCCCCTCGCTCCACCGCCTCTTCTACCAAGCCCACTATGCGGTCAAGACGTTCTTGAGCCAAACCCAATTGACTCGCAGGGGCGGTCGGTAAGTCCTGAGCAAAAATCCCAGGACTCACCAACACCAAGCATAAGGTCAAAGAACTACGCATTTGCCATCTCTGGGCCCTGCGCCAAGTCGCAACTACAAGCCGGCCTGCTCGAGCGGTACTACGAACCCGCCTTGATCCTGTAACCATCACCCTCCTCTTCCCTGTGGGCCTCATGACAGGATTGGCAGACCGCTCTGAGCGACCGAATGCCAGCTCGGGCCGGCCCTTGCTCCATAGCAATGCCAGCCGCGCCAATCTCCCGAAGTGCTTCAATTGCTTCCTGAGTAAAGCCGACTGCACTCTCTGTTCCACGAGCCTCCCAAAAGGCCTCGACACGCCTGAACATCGGGAATAACTTGTCGAGGTCCTCCCCAAGATCAGGCCAGTAACGCGCGTCAATATGGAGTTCCGCATCCTGAACGATGAACCGAACTTCCGTCATAAGTGGGCTTAGCTCTTCCTCAGTGAGCGGTTCTTGAGCCTCAACAATCGAACCACTACCTATCAATCCAACCAGACCCAGGCTAAAACCCAGTAAACGGAAACACCACCCAAGAGAAACAGGATTCATTTCACCCTCCCAATAAGCGAACGGCCGGCCCACCGCGCATGCGGCAGGCCGGCCTACCTAATCCTAGAACCAAAGAGGTGCGTGAAAGCACCCTCACTTTAGCCCAAGCTGCATATGGCACATATTTTGTGCCAGCTCACCATACCCGAAACTAGTTCGTTGGCCAGAGGACACCCTGGCTGTTCTCGCCTTCCGCACCCTCTGGAACCGGGGCATAGCCTTTAAACGTGAACTTCTGCAACCGGGAACCCTCATAGGTTTCCGTGGTGTAAAGATTGCCCTTTGAATCAACCGCAACGCTGTGCACCGCGAAGAACATACCAGGCTGACGCCCACCATCACCAAACGCAGTGAGTGTCTTCATCGTCTCACGCTCGATGATATAAACCTTCATGTTCTGACCGTCGGCAAGATAGATCCACCGTTGCTCAGCATCATGCGAGAAGTCGATGTCCCAAGTCGAACCCTGCGACAGAGTAGCCGGCGCGACAAAATGCTCCGACACATAGGTACCATCCTTCTGGAAGATCTGGATGCGGTCGCCTGCACGGTCACAGACGTAAACTAAGCCGTCGTTAGAAATTTCACCGCAGTGCACGGGCCCACGGAACTGCTGCGCGGGTTCTGCATCTTCACTGTAACGACCGAGATCTAGGTCATCATCAGGCTCATTGCCATAAGCTCCCCAGAACCGCTTCATTTCACCAGTTGTCATGTCGACCACTGCCATCCGGCGGTTAAAGTAACCATCAGCAAAGTAGGCTTCATTAGCTGCATCATCGATACTGATCTTCGCCACGCGGCCAAAGCTGTCGTTGGACAGGCTGTCGCGCTGCGGCGTCGGTTGCCCCGTGCGCTCACTGACTGGACCGGTCATCCGTGCACCAGACCGGCCAACCTGCAGCAAGAAATTCCCTTGCCGATCAAACTTGACGACATGAGAATCCGGACCTCCGTTACCACCAATCCAAACATTGTCCATTCCGTCCACAGTAATACCGTGATTGGATGCCGGCCAAGTGTAATCGCCGGTCTCGGTACCTGGGCCGCCCCACGCCTGCACGAGGTTACCTGCCTGGTCAAACTCCAGAACGGGTGGACCCGGCTGGCAGCACTCGCTCAGTGGCGGGTCTTGGGCAAGTCCAATTTCGGTATTAGCCACAAAATTATCGGGAGTGTTTCGGTGAACCACCCAGATGTGGTCACGAGAGTCGACATCAACACCGATAGTTGGCCCCATTAACCAGTGGTTCGGCAAATTCTTAGGGAACAGTGGGTCGACCTCGAACGTCGGCACCCCGTTGTTCGGGTTCATCGACAAAGGCGCACCTGCGCCACTCTGTTCCTCGGCTCCATTCACGCCCACGACGACCAGTGCAACCGCGGCCAACGCAGCGCCAACGAGCAGGTTCTGCTTCCGATTCATCGGCTTCCTCCCTTAATCCGAACTACACAATTACTGCAATTCAACAGTTTCATCGCAATATTGAAGAGGGTTAGTATACTTTTAAATCTCGGACGTTGTGCAATATTTTCAAGTAATATCAAAAAGTTAGAGCGCCAACCCTCATCACGACAGGCCGCTTGTCGTTAAATTTTGGGCCGATTTTCGTCACTACACCGTCTAGGACTCCACCCATGACCTTCCATCGACACTTCCGCCTAGCTAGCCCGTCCTTGCTGATTCTACTGGTCACTAGCTTGATCCTGACATTCCAAGGGACGCTACCTGCACACGATATTCCCGGGGACGTCACTGTACAAGCGTTCGTCAAACCTGAAGGACAGCGACTGCGATTTCTCGTCCGAGTTCCACTAGAGGCTCTCTCGGATATGGTTTTCCCAACCTACGGACCTGGCTATCTGAACTTCGAACGTGCTCGCGAACGAGACGAATTCACCGATGCCGCGATGATCTGGATGGGACAGGAGGTCCAAATTCTTGAGGACGACACACAGCTATCAGAGCCTTCCATCACCGCCATCAAAGTTTCGCTACCATCGAATCGTTCGTTCGAAACCTATGAGACTGCCCTAGCACACGTGCAGGGACCACTACTCCCTGCAACAACGCAGATCGTATGGCAGCAAGCCATGCTTGACGTCCTGTTTGACTATCAAATCGAATCCGATCAATCAGAATTTTCAATCCGACCCAGTCTGGAGCGAATGGGACTTCGGGTGGTCACTGTATTGCGCTTCCTGCCACCCAACGGTCCCGAGCGCGCTTTTGACCTCCGAGGAGACCCAGGGCTGGTCCGACTCGACCCCCGATGGCACCAAGCAGCCTTCAGATTTGTAGCGATGGGTTTCGAGCACATTCTCGACGGCACCGACCATCTGTTGTTCCTGGCTTGCCTAGTCATCCCTTTCAGACGGTTTCGGGCCCTAGCTGTCATTGTCACAGCCTTCACGGTGGCCCACTCGGTCACTCTGATTGCATCAGCCTATAACCTTGCACCAGAAGCACTGTGGTTTCCGCCACTCGTAGAAACGTTGATCGCGATTTCGATCGTCTACATGGCACTCGAGAATATCGTCGGTGCCAATGTCCAACGTCGATGGACTATCACCTTTGTGTTCGGACTCATTCACGGATTTGGTTTCTCGTTCGCTCTCCGGGAAACCCTACAATTCGCCGGGTCCCATTTGCTCACATCACTCCTCTCATTCAACATCGGCGTTGAACTAGGTCAACTTCTCGTTCTGGTGTTACTGGTCCCGACTCTCGGTGTGTTGTTCCGATTTGTAGTGACCGAGCGTACTGGCACCATCTTGCTTTCGGCACTCGTAGCTCACACCAGCTGGCACTGGATGACGGAGCGCTGGGAGGTACTCAACCAATTCTCCATCACATGGGCTACCTTCAGCCGTGCGATGTTAACCGGGGCCATGGGCTGGCTGATCATCTCCCTGCTGTTGGGTAGCGCGCTTTGGGTAGGCCTAAAAGCGGTACAAGCGACACCCAATCCCCGGCAAAGCACCTAACCAAGGAACCACAGTGGCTACACAGTAACGCAGAGGCCTAGAGCGCAGGGTAGGCTTGGAGGCGGTCACACCTGACCGGTCCGACTTTCGACCCGTTTCTTGATAAGCCAGTGCGGACATCGAGCCTCATCAGCATACAGCCGTTCACAATCATCGCAGCGGACACATTCGGTCATGATGATCTCTGGACCTCTAATTGCGCCCCACTCACAGGTTTTTTCACACAGCTTGCATGTGCTGCATTCTGACCAGCGCTTGATGCGGAAGATGGTGAGTTTGGATAGTAGGCCCAAGCCAGCACCGACAGAACACAAATACCGACAATAAAGATTACGCACAAAGATGGTCGCTAGCAGGAGGATGGTCAACAAGGTCCACATCACGGCATTCCCATTCAGTGTGAACATCCAGAAGGGCTCTATGTAGCGATAGACCAACGTGTCGCCAGTGGCCATGAAGTAGGTCACGGCTCCCCCAAGCAAGACATACTTGAGCTTCGCGAGTCTCTCGTCCAACCAAGTTGGCGGTTCAACGCGAAACCGAGAAGGCACGACGCGATCCAGAAGTTGAGTCATCGCCCCGAATGCACAAATACGACCGCAATAGAGACGTCCCCAGAACACCGTGGAAATCAATGTAAAGAGAATCAGCAGATAGTAGGCCTGACCGTCTTGAAAGCCAGGCAGACTCCATCGCAGTGCACCAAAGACATCCACAACGGACACGAGACTGGCCTTGACAAAACCAAGATAGCCGACCGACAAGACCAGACTAACCACCTTGAGTTTGTCGCTCTTCTTCAAGAAGCTGACAATGGCAAAACATAACACCAGTGCCAGTAGGGCAACATCAAGGAGTGCGCCTTCATCAATACTCCCGACAGCCTCATCAGTCTCCTCCTCAATCAGCGCGTCGAGAGCCGAAAGATCGTCGAGTGATAGCGGTTTCGGATCGGACTGAACCGATTGCGCAGCAGCACTCATCAACGTCACACCATCAAGTAAAAGTATTCCAGATAAGACGATTACCGCTATCCTGCGACGGGCGGTCTGATTCATTAGAAGGAAAACTCCGTGAAAGAACCCGAGGAAATAACCACAAAGAGATTCAGGGTTCAGTAGTCTGTTCAGCTAAAAACTCGCGCACTAGCTGCCTGGCACCCTGGCGTATGGCGCGAGTCGCCGCTTCCACTGTGATTGTCGCGCGAGACACAGCGTCGACGTCTTCACCCACTTCGAGCGGATCAAGGATGCTTTTCCCTAGGAACTGTTCCGAAAATTCCGGCCGATCAATAGAGAAATAACCGAACGGCTCATAGTGATGGACAACCCGAACTCCCACCAAGGTACCACCGATATCCAAAGCTACCAAGGTCGTGATCCGCCCCTTGTAGGCATAGATACGAGGCGTAAGGTCTGTCGTAAAGAACGCTAAACCGACCACCTCCATCCTGCCATCTGGGTTGAGACCAGATGAGTAAGCCCGGAAGTGTCGAAGCCCCGTTTCAACTAGTTCGAAGTGATCTGCCTTCGGGATAAGCCTCCGCAATGCTACTTCGTCGGCAGGGGCCAATTGTGCAGACTGGGCCGCTACCCTTGAACCGACGGCAGCCAAGAGGAACAAGGCGACGCTACCCAACCTAAACCAAGCGGGACTACTACTCAGGGTTACTTTCATACCACTAACGGCTGATGTTGACCGTATCGTGATTCTAAGGCAAGCATTTTTCAGTTCTTGACACTACCTCGAATGCCTCCACCTTCGTCGAGCAATAGCAAGAGTGGCACCCGTGGACCTTATATCGAGACAGGAAACAGGATATTTTGCAGCCCCATGACTCATTCCCACTTTCTCGAATCACCATGACCCTATATCATGGGAGCGACTGTTTGGCGGCCTTCCTAAGGGGATGAACATGGGGATTCAACGACCCGCTCAGCTCGGCATGCTACGAAACACCTGTAGAGGTGTAATCCTGCTTGCTTTGTGGTCAGCACCTAGCACCGGCCAGACCACGGCCGAACTCGTCAACGACGGCAATACACCAGAATCCGTGCTGACCCAAAGCATGGGATACCACAGACAAAGCTACAGTCCATTGGATCAGATTACCCGGTCAAACGTAAGGCGATTGGTTCCCATCTGGAATGCGAGCCTGATGAATGACTTGGGAGAACTAGCAGCTCCGGTTGTGTATAACGGTGTCATGTATGTCATTAACGGAAAATGGACATTCGCAATAGATGTAGAAACCGGCAGGCAAGTATGGCGTACCCCTGTACAACTAGAGCCTGAGACCAGACGATCTGCCTTTAATCGAGGTGCAGCCACAATCTACGAGGGAAAATTATTCCGGGTCACTGTCGATAACCATGTGCTTGCCCTCGACATGGAGACCGGGGAAGAGATCTGGAACCAGAAGTTCGCCGACGGGCGTGAGGGTTACTACGCAACAGGCGCACCTGTGATAGCAAATGGCGTACTCATTTCAGGCATGGCAGGTGGGGAGTCCACCACCCGAGGATTCCTTGACGGTTGGGACCCAGACACCGGGACCAAGTTATGGCGCCGCTACACCATCCCAGCACCCGGCGAACCCGGTGCAGAAACGTGGCCAATAGACAGCAACGCCTGGATGTATGGAGGCGGTCCCACCTGGCGTTCTGGCGCCTACGACCCTGAACTCGACCTCGTCTATTGGGGCACTGGTAATGCAGAACCGTACGACCCTAGGCCGCGCGGCGCCTTAGACAGCCTCTTTACTTCAAGTGTGATTGCCGTCAGACCAAAGACTGGAGAAATCGCTTGTCATTATCAGTACACACCGAACGACGTTTACGACGTGGACGGCACCGACGAGAATGTCCTCGCTGATATTGAAGTCAATGGCGAGTCTAGGAAGGTGATGATCCAAGCCAACAAGAACGGTTTTCTGTACGTGCTCGATCGCACTGATTGCAGCTTCATCGCAGCCCACCCCTATGTTCGAGTCAATTGGGCTACACACATTGACCTTGATACCGGCCGACCTGTCTTGACCAACCTCTATACGCAATTCCTCGAGGGTCGCGAAGTCTCCATCTGGCCATCTCGCGGTTCTAATGCTGTGCCAATCGCTTTCAATCCAAATACCGGCTTGGTCTATACCAGTAGCTGGAACGTACCCCGCATCCAGCAGCTCGCCCCCCCAAGAGAACAGGTCATCGGCGCTAATTCGACCGGAGTGAACAACAGGTTCCCAGAGGTCAAACCCGGGGACTTACTCGGTCATTTCGTCGCTATCAACCCCCTCACTGGTGAAAAACAGTGGGAGATCCCGTTGACTGATTTCCCAAGTTCCGCAGGGATGCTTGCAACAGCTGGGGGCTTAGTGTTTACTGGGAAACTGACGGGTGAATTTATCGGGCTCGACGAAGACACCGGCGAAACGCTGTGGCAATTTAAGACGGGCTCCAGTGTCAATTCAACCGCAATCACCTATACCCACAAGGGACAACAGTATATAAGTGTAGCGTCCGGTCTTGGCGGTGGCCTTGCCAACCGATATGCAAGGGGACAAATTCCAACAGGAGGTTCAATGTGGACCTTCGCTTTAATGCCAGACTAACCCGCATGTTCTCTCACGCGATGCCAACCAGTGGGAGCTAATCCTGCAAGTAAGGTTGGGACAAGCCGAGCCGTCGAAGCACTGGCTTCATCGTCGTAGTTGAAGCATCTTGTCCATTCCAAGCAAGTTTCTCCACCACACTTGGACAGCCTAGACACGAGTCCGAATTCAGTCGAAGCCAATCCAGACAACAGTGGCAATGCCAAGCATCCCAACCACCCATGACGACTGGGACTAAGAAAATAGCAGGCACGAGCACGGTAATCGGACTAATTCCCGTTTTCGTGTTGCTGGCTATCGGTGACTACGTGTACCGCACAGGAACCGCTGTCCTCTGTGGAGTCCGTGAGAGCCAAGCCAGAAACACCCTTAGCCGCTATTACACACCGGGTCCCGGACAGGGACCATTCAGGGGACCTGGCTGGAACCGATGGGTCGGACAGGATCTTTCACACTGGTGGATCACCGACGTCTCGGTAGAGGAGGTACACATCAAAGATCCTCACCGACCAGTGCAAATTGAAGCCTGGTGGGTTCCCACGGCCTATCCAACGCGCTCAGCCAGCATCATCGTCGCCCACGGAGTGAACAGTAGTCGCCGAGATTTCAGCGCCCTCCTCACTGCCGCCATGCTGGTACGGCAAGGGTTCAACATCCTTCTAATTGATCTACGCGATCAGGGCGGTACCACCTGCCAAGACTCTCGACATTCGGCCGGCCAAGATGAGTCCGATGACATTATCACAGCCGCAAGATGGCTCCAGGACACAAAGGGGATACCGACTAGCAAGACCGGCGTTCATGGCATTTCAGGCGGAGCAATCGCAGCGATCATCTCAGCAGCGAAAAGTCCCACACTTGCGGCATTCAGCCTAGACAGCCCGATCTTCGACTTCAACACAGCAGCCGTCCACGAAGTTGAATTTCAGGGATATCCTGGATTCCTCTGGCGAGCAGCATATTGGGCCGCTCGCCTGCGCGGTGTAGACCTAGCAGCGGTGTCTCCAGCCGATGGAGTCACAGCCGCCGGACAGCGCCCCATCCAGATATTCCATGGCACTGCAGACTCTCGGGTCCGTTACCAGAACGCGCTTGACCTAATCGCCCACGCCAGACAAGCCGGAGTCCAAGCAACCCTACACACCTTTGATGCTGCAGACCACATCGAGGGCATGCTTGTCGAAACAGACCGCTACTACCAAATGTTGGAGACATTTTTCAGGGGTGCCTTGGGCGACTGAGTACTTCATGACACCCCGCCTTCCGGTTCCGGCTGCTAGTGTCGGCCAGGACCGAACAGAACCCTACCAGGTCTAGCCCCCGTGTGTTTTCCTTCGTCGACGACCAGCGTACCGTTAACGAGCACGAACTGCGTTCCGACTGCATACTGATGCGGTTCTGAGAATGTCGCAAGATCGCGGACTAGCAGTGGATCGAAGACCGCAATGTCAGCGACGAAACCTTCCCGCAAGATTCCACGATCGTGAAGGCCAAGCCGATAGGCCGTGGCACCGCTCATCTTACGTACGGCCTCTTCAAGCGTCAGCAGGCCGCGGTCCCGAACATAGCGACCAAGCACCCTGGCAAAGGTGCCATACTCACGCGGGTGAGGCACACCTTCCCCAAATCTCGACACCCCCCCATCAGAGGCGATCACGGTTGCGGGATGCTGCATGATGCGCTCCACATCTGACTCATCCATCGCATGATAGATAGCCCTGGCACCACCGGCTTCAATGATATCCATCACCAAATCCGCAGCATTGGAGAAGGTGATCTCTTGCCCACGGTCCGAAATGATGTCAGCGAGACTCTTCCCTTCCAAAGACCGATCCCAGTCGCAAAGCCCTATGACAACATTATTTGGATCACCACCGCCGCGATCATGCTCAATGCGGTAGACGATCTCCTCCCTGATACGACGCCGCATCTCTGGGTCATCGAGGCGATTGATTAACTCTGCAGTTCCTCCGGCTTGTGCCCACTGCGGTACCAATGCCGTAATGGAAGTTTGGGATGCAGTGTAGGGATACTGATCGATCGAAATGTCAATGCCCCTTAAGCGGGCAGCATCCACCAAGGCCAAACTCTCAACGCTTCGTCCCCACATGTCGCGACTGATCGCCTTGTGGTGGGTCATCTGCACTGGAAGACCTGCTTCCTCACCAATTTGGATAGTCTCCAAAACCGATTCAAGCAGCCCTTGCGCCTCATCACGCATATGCGAAATGTAGATGCCACGATAGGCAGCCGCAACTTTGGACAGTTCGATAATCTCCTCAGTCCTGGTAAAGCTACCTGGAACATAGAAGAGACCCGTTGATAGCCCCAAGGCGCCTTCCTCCATAGCCTCGGCCACCAGCAGCTTCATTCGACCAAGTTCATCAGCTGTTGGCTCTCGATCATCAGACCCAATCACCTCACGACGAACCGTGCCCTGCCCAACGTAGACCGCCCAGTTTGGACTAATAGCTGTTTCAGCAATCTCGTTCAGGTGAACACCAATCGGAAAAGGTGAACTCCCATCATTGCCTTCGGTCAGTGTTGTGACACCCTGGAGTAGATAATTGTCGGCTGTTGGCACCTCAAAAATACCCCGGACGGCATGTGTATGCGGATCAATAAAGCCTGGCGCAACCACAAGCCCCGTCCCATCGATCACCCGACGTGCCACAGCTCCAGACAGGTCACCAATTCGAGCAACACGGTCTCCCTGGACACCAACATCGGCACTGAACCAAGGATTGCCCGTTCCATCAACAAGCCGCCCTCCTCGAATGATCAGGTCAAACGACTCTCCACCTTGCCCTGCAAGTGGCAACACTAAGGAACCCACTAACATCAAAAGGCACGCATATCGTTTCACAACAAGCTCCTCTGCACCGGCAAACGGCGCGCAGTTTCGCAACCCAATGCTGACGGCTCCCTTTTAACTTTCCCGGAAAATTCGCCGTGACAGGTAACCCGACGGAAAATCAACCAAACGCCAGCTATCTCTCCCTAGACCAGCACGTACCAACCACAAGTAAAGAGAGACTTATAGTCACCTTACCACCCAGGATCCACATATCGGTACGTCAGACGGCGGTAATCACTGAACGCTCCTCAAGGCATGCAAGCACCTCGCTAGCGCAGGTAGCTAGGTCCGACTCAGCTGTGTTTACAACCAGCTCTGGCTCTGATGGGATTTCGTAGGGAGCAGAGACGCCAGAAAAATCAGTGATCTCACCGGCCCGGGCCTTCCGGTAGAGCCCTTTTACATCTCGGCGCTCACAGACCTCGACAGGACAGTCAACAAAAACCTCGATAAACCCACCAGACGGATGACGGGAGCGCACACGGCATCGATCCTGCTTGTAAGGAGAAATGAAAGCGGTAAGCACGACTAGGCCCGCGTCGTAGAACAATCGGCACACCTCACCCACCCGACGGATATTCTCTGTCCGATCGGCAGGGGAGAAACCAAGGTCGGTATTGAGTCCGTGCCGCACGTTATCCCCATCAAGAACAAATGCCCGCACTCCTCGCTTTACCAGTGACACCTCTACTGCTTTCGCAAGCGTCGATTTTCCAGAACCAGACAATCCAGTGAACCAAACAGTGGCAGGCCCATGTCCCAGAACAGCTCGGCGGCTTTGAACATCAACTTCACTCTGGGACCACACGATATTCTTGGATTTTGGTTCGGTCACGGTACTTTCTTCGGCGGAGAAAGGACGCCATGACGGCTCAATAAATCTAGAATCCTATCCACGCACTCCTCTAACTCCACCTCAGCTGTGTTAATGCGTAGATCCGGCTCTTCCGGAGGTTCATAGGCAAAAGATACCCCTGGAACATCAGGTATTTCGCCGGCGTCGGCGCGATCATAAATACTAGACGAGTCTCGCATCCGACAGATCTCGACCGGACAGTCGAGATAGACGACCACGAATCTATCGTCACCAACAAGCTGCCTCGCGCGCTCACGTACTTGACTATTCGGAGCGACAAACGCACACACGACGATCAAGCCCTGATCATTAGCCAGACGAGCCACCTCTGCTGACCGCCGCATGTTCTCGGAACGCTCCTTTGCCGAGAATCCTAGATCTTTGGAGATACCGAGCCGCATGTTCTCCCCATCGAGCCGTAGGGTCGCCCTGCCAAGCTCGAAGAGGCGTCGCTCCAGGGCTCGTCCGACAGTTGTCTTGCCAGAGCCAGACAGCCCGGTAAGCAGTATGGTCGACGCCTTTTGTCCATAGCGGAATTCCCGCTCTTCCTGCGTCACCCCACTGAGGGCTCGGATCAAACCTTCAGGTGCCGGCACGTCCCATAGATCAGATTCTGTGCGATCAAGCACCATTCCTGCAGCGACCGTAGCATTCGTCAGCCTATCGATCAGAATGAATGCGCCGGTCGCACGATTGCAGTCATATGGGTCCCAGAAGATCGCTTGCTCAACAGTCAAACTCACACGACCGATCTCATTCAGCGCTAGTATCTCGGCTGCTTCTGACATCTGTGAATTCACGTCGATTTTGTTATGCAGAATACGCACAGCACCATTCGAAATTTTCGTCGCCTGCCGTATGAGGTAATGCTTACCCGGCACCATGGGAGCATCGGACATCCAGACAACCATTGCGTCAATCTGGTTCGATGTACGCGGACAGTCGTGAGGGCGCACAAACATATCGCCTCGACTCACATCAAGCTCGTCGGACAGTGTAATTACTACAGCTTGACCGCACCAAGCTTCATCGTGACTCCCCTCAGCGGTCACGATCCGGTCAACAGTGGATCGCCTCCCTGAAGGCAAGGTCACTATCTCATCGCCAGCACGGACAGCACCGGAAACCACTGTGCCTGCGTACCCACGAAAGTTAAGATCTGGACGGATGACAAGCTGCACTGGGAAACGGAAATTCTCGAAGTTTCGGTCTTGTCCAATTTCAACAGTCTCGAGATACTCCATCATCGGTATACCGTCAAACCACAGCATCGATACCGACGGCTCGACCACGTTGTCACCCGTTAGGGCCGAAATCGGGAGCACATGTGGATCGACGAGACCGATTTTTCCTGCGAACTCCAGATAATCAGTAGCTATTTCGTCGAAGCGCTTCTGGGACCAGCCAACCAGATCCATCTTGTTAACAGCCACCACCACATGGCGGATACCAAGTAAAGACACGATGTAGCTATGGCGCCGAGTTTGGGTCATAACCCCATGACGAGCATCAATCAGGATCACAGCCAGATCACACGTTGAAGCTCCTGTCGCCATGTTCCTGGTGTACTGCTCGTGTCCTGGTGTGTCAGCAATAATGAATTTACGGCGGGCTGTCGAGAAATAACGATAGGCAACATCGATCGTAATGCCCTGCTCTCGCTCCGCTTTGAGACCATCCATCAAAAGAGCAAGGTCGAGCTTCTCTCCGGATGAACCCATGGTCACTGAGTCTGCTTCAACTGCGGCGAGCTGATCTTCATAAATCATCTTCGAATCGTGAAGCAACCTACCGATCAGCGTCGATTTGCCATCATCTACCGAACCACACGTCAACAATCTAAGTAGATCTTTTCGTTCATGCTGAGCTAGGTATTCTTCAATATCGCTGGCGATGAGATCGCTCTGATGGCTCATCAGAAGTAGCCCTCTCGCTTCTTCTCTTCCATGGATCCCGATTGATCGTAGTCAATCACCCGACCTTCTCGTTCAGACCGTTTAGCAAGAAGCATTTCCTGGATGATAAGCGGCAGGGTGTCGGCCTCAGACTCGACTGCTCCTGAAAGGGGATAGCACCCGAGTGTTCGAAATCGGACAGTCCGGATCTCCGCTTCTTCTCCTGGATTGAAACGAAAGCGGTCATCATCGACCATAATGAGCACACCGTCTCTGGCGACGACCGGGCGAGGCTTTGCAAAGTACAACGGAACAATGGGAATCTGTTCAAGGTAAATGTATTGCCATACGTCCAACTCAGTCCAGTTACTCAAAGGAAATACTCGGATCGACTCACCAGAATTCCGACGACCATTGAAAAGGCTCCACAACTCCGGCCTCTGATTCTTGGGATCCCAACGGTGAAATTGATCGCGAAAGCTGTAAACACGTTCTTTAGCACGGCTCTTTTCTTCGTCTCTACGAGCACCACCAAATGCAGCATCAAAGCCCCATTTAGTGATCGCCTGTTTGAGACCTTGGGTCTTCATGACATCGGTATAATTCTTCGAACCGTGATCGAACGGGTTGATACCTGCTTTGATTCCATCGGTATTAGACCATGTCAGCAACTCAAAACCCTTCTCGACAGACATCCGATCCCGAAAGGCAATCATGTCACCGAATTTCCAGGTGGTATCGATATGAAGCAACGGAAACGGCAACTTCCCCGGGTAGAATGCCTTCAGAGCAAGATGAAGCATCACCGACGAATCCTTACCGATTGAATACAACATGACCGGATTATCAAATTCGGCAGCCACCTCGCGGATGATGTGAATGCTCTCCGCTTCAAGCAGCTTCAGATGGGTCATTCTCGGAGCAGACGATGGGACGATATTGGTACTCAACAAGTTTCTCCGCAAGAATACGAGCCACCCACAGCTGCGGAGACCGTCAACACCTCACCGTCGCCACGGGCAGCAAGATCTCAATCTCTCGTGGCATGGTCTCCACTAGGGCAAGATCTCTAACTAGGGATGAGCTCCACACATCGAATAGTTGAAGACACCAGTCTTGCCTGCCGCTATTCCACATCTTACTCTCTATTTCGGACAGACAGACTATCGGAACGCAATGCGAAACCGACGATTCCTCAGACTAACTCCACTGAAAACATCCGATTCATGGCTCACCACAATCCTAGTTGTCGAGAGCAACCATATGCGGATCACCAGTAGCGCCGGCTAGCGCTTTCGGCAGTAGCCGCTGCGCAGCGACCTAGCCCTCCACATTCGGCGGGCACTGACCGTATAGCCGCCATACGGCCCACCAAATTGTTCACCATTGACGCACAAAAGAAGTCTCGATGGCACAGCCCCTTAGCCCAACACGTGTCATCGAAAATTTGCCAAGTGGAGCCCTCCGTCTCTGAAACCTGATGGTGTCCGAGGCAATGCGAGAACTTGTTGCCTCGAGGCTGCCCAGACAGGAAGCACCCAGACTTATCACCTGTAGGATGAGCCGTTTTTCAGCCAATCAGACGTGATTCATCAAATGATTGTGGGCTGGAGCAATCTGTTCCACCTTGGCCAACACCATATCCGCTGTCACAGGTGACCGGTAGAAGTAGCCATCACCACCAAGTGCATCTGCGATAGCACAAAGGGCTGCACCAGACCCTGCCCCTATCGCCGGTTCGCCAATCCCCTTAGCACCGACCGGGTTAAAAGGATCAGGAATGTTGGCGGCTTCCCAACCCATGGGATGCTGGTGTGGTACGTCCAAAATTCCCGGAGGCCTGTTGTTATAGAAACGCTTGGCAACGGAGAGCCCCCAGCGTCGGTCAAAGACCCATTTTTGACTTAACGCAATACCAAAACCCTGAATGCCAGCAGCCAAAATCTGGCCACCGAGGAGTCTGGGGTGAACGACCGTCCCACAATCGGCACTACCAACATAGTCGACCAACCTGACACCACCGGTCTCCACATCAACCTCCACCTCGGCGAAACCAACCACAAAGGACATGACTCGCCCGCCAGAAGGGAAAGTGTCCTTGGCGACGCCCATCAAGCCACGGCCTACCAATGCATTGGCAGCGGCCACTGTCATGCCATTAATATCCTCTGGCAACTCGTGCCCGTCGAACTCGCCACCCAAAACCGCCGCACGCGCCGCAGCACGCGCGAAACTCAGACCTTGCGAGCGATTTCCCTTCTTAAAAACTCGCTCATCAGCCACCTCATAGTCCGCAGGAGATCCTCCCAAGTCGTGAGCCGCCAGCCTCTGCAACTTTTGTTTTGCGTCAAGCCCTGCCGCCCAGTGCGCCCTCGTGTGCGCATGAGTCGTCTGGCTTCCTACCGACATAGCGCTCCATGGCAGGTTCCGGTCGGTTGCGCCCCAACTCAGGTCTACCTTCTCCCATGGAAGATCGATAGCCTCTGCGGCGGCACGAGCGCAATCGGAGAAAGACTCAGTCCCAAGATTCCCGACACCTGTCTGAACCTGCAGGCGCCCATCCGGCCTGAGCACCATCAGGGCATCCATCCCGGTGCTCCCAGCCGAAAAGGTACTCAACGCTACTCCGATTCCTGTCGCTTTACTACCGTCTCGCCGACCGCTCCGCTTGGTTCGCTCAAACCAATCGAAAGCACGCATTCCTCGGTCGAGAGCCTCAAGCACAAAGGCACTAGACACATTACCTTGGCGACCATCTCGCCCAGGCGCCCCGAAACGTGCTTGTCCAGAAGGTGCATTAACACGAATAATTTCCGTTCGATCCAGATTCAACTGACGCGCTGCCTTGTCCATCAAGGGAGCCAACATACTGATTGCCTGCTCTCCTCCAGGAGCCCTTTGAGCGGCCCGCGGGGGAGTGTTGGTATAGATTCCGACACCTCGAACTCTAATGCTCTCGGGCTGGTAGGCCAATGACGCGATGTTGGCGAGGGACATGTGGTCTCCACTACGCCCATAGGGACCAGTGTCACCAACGGTGAACAAATCCATCGCCAGTATCCGACCATCCCGGCGAAACCCAATCTTCGCTCTTGCCTGGACTGCAGGCCGAGCCCGCCCAATGAAGTTCTCTTCGCGCCGACTGATTCGCATCATGACCGGCTTACCAATCTTTTTGGACATCACGATAGGAAACCGCATACTGGTCGATCCAGCTCCTTTACTGCCAAATCCCCCACCACAGAACTCGGAAACCAACACCACGTTCTCCGGGTCAACCTCAGCCCACCTGGCTACGGCTCCCAACGTGCGAGCGGTACTCTGAGTCGAGCCGTACACATAGACTTTCCCGTTTTCCCAATAGGCCATACAACTACGTGTCTCAAGGGGCTGATGTCCCAAGGACTGGTGGTAAATCGATTCGTCAATTACCAAATCAGCTGCTCTCAAACCAGCGTCTACGTCACCGACAGACCACTCAGCGGCAAACTCCGCGTCCATAGGCAGACGCCCCTGAGCCAGTTCAGCCACTTGCGAGTCGGTCCACTTGATGGTCGCCAGTTCACGACCTCGCATCGAGTTTCCGTCCCGCCGAGCGTTAGGTCCATCGGGCCTGAGACTATCCAGTGGATCCAAACAGAACGGCAATGGTTCGTAGTCGATCTCAACTGCTTCAATAGCATCCGAGGCGGTCAATTCATCAACTGCAGCAATCGCTAGGATCGGCTCTCCTTCATAGAGTGGTTCGTTGGTAAGTCCTGCCTCATTGGGGGCCTCAACTTCTGGGAGGTCATCCGCCGTTAAAATACCCTCAACACCAGGCATCGCCAGTGCACGCTCAGCATTGAACCGAGCCACCCGAGCGTGAGGCATAGGGCTCAAGAGAAGCTTCATGAACACCATACCCTCGGCCCGAAAATCTTCGGCATACTTCGCCTGTCCCGTCACCTTCGCTCTGAGATCCGTAGTGGTGTAGTCCTTGCCGATCAATTTATAGTCAGCCATGACTGCCTCCTCGTCGACGCTCTAGTCCTCGGCTATTACCATTCATAAGGCATCTAGAAGCTGTATGTGAACGAGCCCTCACATCCAACCTGAATTGACCAAGGTTGGTGAAACCAACCATCAGGTCTGTCCCCCCCACACCGTAGTGTCGCACTCCAGTAAAGTCAAGATTTCACCTGTTCCTGTCCAAACACTAACTTCCCAGTTGGTCCCTAAAAATAATCTCTCCCAAACACACACGTGTGAAAACAGTAGAATGTCAAAGCACAGATATCGGTGAAATAGCGATGTCAAAACTGTGTGCTCTAGCTTCAATACATGAGCAAAGGTCAACAAAGCGGATAACAGAACAAACATTTCAGTTGCCATTGCCCGCGAAACAGGATGACTGAAATACAAGACAACACACGGCAGGTATAGGAGACCAAGTGAAAATCAGTGCTTTCTCCGTCGCGATTACGGTCCTAATACTCGCTGGACTCACAAGTGCGGCTCAAGCCCAACGATGGCGGGCCACGGATGACATCCCTCGCTACGAAAGCTACCTTCGAGAGGCCCTCCCCGAGGCTAAACTCTTTCGCTTCATCAACCGGAAGACACCACACTACCGAGGCTATAGAATAGGGCCTGATGGCAAGGAAATCTTAGTCGGCCTAGGTTTCTTCACCGTCGATTTTGCCCGCGATGTCCACGGTTATAAAGGAGAAATTTGGATGCTTGTCGGGATGGATCCAGGCGGGGCTCTGATTAACATCAGCATCGTTTATCACAACGAGCCCTTTGGCTACTTCTCAATCGACCTACCTAAGTTCATTAAACAATTCCGTGGAAAGAGCGTGCTGGCGCCCATGACAGTAGGAAAGGACATCGACGCAGTTTCGCGAGCGACCATCACAAACAGCGCTGCCGTCCGATCCATCCGCGATAGCGCTCGACGCATGGCTCGGGAGTTTCTTGCTGAGCGAAACAAGTAGACGCCGGACTATGAGGAATGCCTGAAGGTGGGAATAAAGCATTGGCAGCTTGACCCAATCGGCATCTCCGAAAGAACTTATTGCACGTTGTTGCGTCCACCTCTCTGGAACCAGTCTCACAGGGCACCGATGTCGAGTGCCCGGTGGGCACTCGACATCACTTAAGGAATGGCAGGTTCACGAACCTTCTGTGTTGAACTCCATCCAGCATTACGACGAACAGCTAGACCCGACACGCTCTCCGCGAACCCATCCCGCCAACATTTGCCACTCTGGATCATCGCGACTCTCCCAGCGTCGTGGCCCGTTGTGCGTGTAAGCACCTCCACCATCAGGATGGAGTGGCTTTAACAGAAAACGACTCTGCTCTGGGTTTCCTGGCGTAATCACCCTAGAGATCAAGCGGTAGGCCCTCTGTGCCTCTTCGTCGCTCCACCGGTCAGCTCGGCCTGGAGCCGGCGCGAAGCCAATCATCCCGCCCGAGTGGCACCGAGTGCAGGGAAGCTGCCCGTCGCGAGGATTGGCAAACACTTCCTGGACACATGCGCGGAAGAAGTCGAAGTCGATCTCGGGCTCTGGAGCCGGGATAAACTGCTCGTCCGGCAACCGCTGGATCCACTGAAGCAGCCGCCCGTACTCGGGGTCGTCGGTTGACGTCCAGAATGTACCCCCTGTGTGCGGCAGCCCTCCTGCGTTCTGAGCCAACGGCTTCTGGAGCAAACGGCTGCTCTCCGGATCGGCAGTGTTAATCAACTGGCCGATCACATCGAGATTGCGCCGTGACTGCCCGATAGTCCACCCAGCCGGACTTTCCGGTGTCTCCAAGCTGAACCGGACGCTGGTCTGCCAGGTATGGCACATCACGCACGAAGCAAGGCCACTGGTCGTGCCGCCCCGATCCTCCATGAAGACACTTTCGACGGTGTCACGGTAGGTCTCGACGTCCGTGGAGGTCGGGAAACTCTGGGCCCCAGCCGGCTCCTGGAACGTACTCACCGCCACCGCCGCGCCGAGGGCCAGTCCCAAGCCGGCCCGCATCAGGAAACTCAGTCGCCGGCCCGTCATTCGTTGTCCTCCGTTCGCATCCCGATCCCTCTGGGATTCACGCGGTCCGGCGGGAGTACTACAGTGCTGACCCGTGCGGGGCGAGAGCCGGTTCTAATTTTCGCCACAATCTCGAGTGATTCGAGATCAATGGCCAAGGTATGGTCGCTCCCGGAAACCGCTACGTACATGTGGCTGCTGTCAGGGGTCGACGTCATCCAATTAGCGCTCGGCCCCACTCTTACGCTCCCGATGTAATCCATATCGGGCAAGCTCCAACCATAGATACGGCTATCGAGTCGGCTCGACGCCCACACCGCCGACTTGTCCGGGAGCACCTCCAGACCGTGCATGTCGCCCGTCTGGATCCCGTCGGCGTTCTTCTCCCACAGTGGCAGCTCTGGGGGGACGAGCATGTTCACCATCTCGCGCGTCTTCCAGTCGATCACCCAGATACGGTTGATGCCAGTGGCCTGCGCGAACACGGTCTTGGTGGAGCCGTCGGAGTCGGCCAGGAACGCCATCGGCCGGACCTCGTGATGGGTTCGGCCGTACTGCTCATAGCCGGTCAGCTCCATGCCAAAGGCCACGGTGTCGGTCGCGGGATCGAGCACCTGGATGGTGGGATCACCCGGTCTCACTCGTCCACGGAGGCCGAGCACGACATGCTGTTCGTCCGGGGTCATGAATACATTATGGACGGTGCTGAACACCTGGATGCTCTTGACGAGCGTGTGGGTATCGATGTCGATCACGTCGACCACCGCCGGAAACTGTCCGTCTGGGTCAACCTCGACCCCCGGTCCTGGATTGTCCGTCCGCTGGGAGATGCCCGCGTAGATCTTCCGGTGCTTCTTGTTTACCGCAATCTTATTGGGCCTCGCCGACAGGGGAATGCGGGTAACGTGCTCGAGTGTCTTCGTATCGAACACATCGACCGCCTGGTCCAGCTCGTTCGAGCAGTAGTAGTAGAGGCCCTCGGGATGAGACGTCAGATTGTGTGGGTTCGGGCAGCCCCTGATAATCCCGACTACCTCGTTGATTGCCGGATCGATCACATGCTGCATGGTTCCGGCGTTGTTGCTCTGCAAAATCCGCACTGCAACACCATCGTAAGAATCGAGCCTAGGAACACCTTGACCCGAAGCCGATCCGACCAACAAAAGGCCGACGACTACTACCGACAGCACACTGCGGGTAACTAAACCTTCCATCTGGACCTCCGTATCATCATCGATGAGGTTATTCTGTGCACGGTGATCATGAACCGTGCCAATAGGACGCATTATATAGGATATAGAGGAAACGGTATCCGAGGCTTCGGCTAGACTTGGCCACTCAGACCTCGGGGTCCATGTCCCGAGGGACCAGCCTAGTCCTGATCTTTACTAAGCGCCTGAAGTCGCCACAAACAGGCCAAGACGAAGTGACAGTGCGAAGCAACGCCAGCACTTCTACCATAAGATGGCCGCCGTCCTTTATGACAAATTCCCTCAGACAGTCGCGTCCGTACTATCTCCCAGTGCACCAATTCCAAGGCCTAAATACAGAGGGTATTCTAACGCTGTACCAGTGTTGCCCACTGGACAGGTTGGACCAAGAGGGTAACTAAAAACAAATCGCCCGACTCCATCATAATGGAGCCGGGCAACAACCAGTTTGGCCTAAGGGCCTTAAGAAAACCTTCCAATCCTTAGCAGCACCAATACCTACCACCGACTCAAAGAGGACGGTTGGGATTTATGATGGACCTCCACATATGAGCTACAGGGCTATTGTCATTTCCAAGCCCTTCTCTAGGCTGCTTGAACTGTCGGCCAATGACATCGGTAAATTCCTCGATCTTTACTTCTCGCTGGTTCTCGTCGAACGCATATTGATCATTGACTGTAACTAACCGCGCCTCCATGTAATAGCGGTGGTTCCTAGCGAACTCATGAGCTTGTTTGATGTACTCGTCAGGCTCATAGTCAGCACCAAAGATGCGGTTATACATGTCCGGGTAGGCATAGCCCACCGATTCATCAGGAAAAAACCGCAATGCCTGGTGATACTTGATACCCCAAGCCACTCTCTCATCAACATACGGAGCGAACAATTGGGCACCCCAATAGCCATGGTCAGCCTTGATCAAATTTTGAGTGACATCATGCAAAAGACAAGCAAAAACGGTGCGCTCAGGCTGACCCGTCTGGACCGCATGATTGGCACTTTGTAGAACATGGCGAGCAGGAGCAAAGCGCCGTTCAAAGAAATCAATCAAGGTAGGCTTGTCCGGCATCGGCTCAAAGCCACTCGTGGTTGGACGAAACAGATTCCCTGTTCCTCGTGGCACTTGGGGCTCTATCGAAGTCTGCGCCCCCTCTCCGAACTCCACCTTGCGGTCGAGCTGATCCGTCATGTAGTGCTCAAGTGCTTCGGCTCGGTCTTCGTGACCCATGGCTGCCACAGCTGCTGAGCCCCCTACTGACGCAATGAACTTACGTCGATCGACATTCATATCTGGCCCCCCCTTCGAGCTACGATCTCTCAGGAACTTAGCAAAACCTAGACCCGCAGTGAAGAGTTGTCAAGCGCCATCGCAAAGTTATCCCCTAACACGCTATTTCCTATAGGATAAGAACTCCAAATTTAAACCTACCATTAGGGCGACACCAATAGTTATATGCAAACCGATCTTCAAGACGCAATCGATTTTCATGAGGCCATCGTAGCTGAAGGTGGCAAAGCGCTGGTCGGATATCAGCGAGAGAAGGCTCTCGCCAATATGGTTCTACTAGCTGAGATCCCGACTACCTACGATCAGGAGGAACAGCGACAGGTCAACGCAGGCAACCTGCTGCTTCGTGGGGTTCCTGGGGTCGGAAAAACCTTCTTCGGAGTTATTCTTGCGGCTATTAGCGGCGCCCGTTTCGCTCGACTACAAGGGCGATCAGACTTACAACCCACCGAGGTCGTGGGATTTCAGATGATCAACCCGGCAACCGGCGAGTTCATCACAGAATTCGGGCCGCTAGCATCCGCTGAAGTCATCCTCCTAGATGAAATCAATCGAATTCCCTTGAAATCGCAAAGTGCGTTCCTCGAAGGCCTACAGGACCGCTCGGTCACCGTCGGAAAAGAAACATACCACTTGCCTAGCTTTAGTTTCGCCATCGCCACAATGAACCCAATCGAGCTCGGACAAGGCACTTTTCCCTTGTCTGAAGCCGCAACGGACCGTTTTGCCATAATGGTCAATATTGGATATTTACCACCAGAAGAGGAGCAGAAACTAGTCGGATTCGACTTCAAGAAAGTGCAGCTCGGCGGCCTAGTATCAAAAGACAGAGTTCTTGAGCTCAGGGCCAGAATCGGTGAACAGGTGTTCCTGCACGAGGCGCTCGGAAAATATATCAGGAGGTTGGTTGCTGCAACACGCCCCTACAGCCCTGACACTGAATGGCTACAACACTCCCCATCTCGATTAGTGGAGGAATATGTAGAACTCGGCGGCTCTCCACGCGCGACAATATGCTGGGGAAGGTTAGTTAGAGTATGGGCCCTGCTATCAGGACGGCGCGATGAAGTCTACCCTGAAGATATCCAAGAATTAGCTCCCTACATTCTTGGACACCGGATCTGGCTCTCTCCACGCGCAGCCAGCCGAAATGTCCGTGTCAACACCGTCATCGACGAAATACTTGAGACCGTGCCAATACCATGACGAGACAGCTAGGCCCAGGAAGAGCAGTCAGCCCTCTGATAGGAAGGAACGGCGAGACGGTGAGAAGGAGCTCCTACCTAGAGCAAACGTGAACCGGCCTAGTGCCAACTAATCCGCCCCAATGGGGAGAACAGAACGACTCGTGGGAATAGACGCAAACACGCTTGTCTCTCGGTCTGATATCAGCAATGTCGAGTTAGTGGTAGTACGCCGCATGCAGGAATTCACCCTCGGAACTCATCAAAGCATGTTTCACGGGTCTGGGCATGACGTGGCCGGGACCCGCGATTGGCAGCCTGGTGACCGACTTTCGAACATCGACTGGGCTCAATCAACCCTGACAAATTTCAGCCCGGTCGTCGCCAGAGAATTCGACCAGGAAAGCACTGCCCAAGTAGTAATCGCAGCCGACGTATCCGCATCAACACAATGTGGAATAGCTAACGAGCCGATCGCAAAGGTCGTTGCTATGGCAGTAGCAACCTTCGCAATGGCTGCTTCATTCTTTCAAGATAGCGTTGGTTTAATCACCTTCAACCGTGACACACGCGAGATAGCATTACCCCCGAAAGTAGGAAGGAACCACGCCATACATTGCGTCGAGGCTTATCAAGAACACCTACTTAGAGAAACACTCGAAGACTCGGGTCCGAAACAAAACTTCGATGGCCTTCTACGCAAGCGGTCCCTTGTACCGATAGTCTCAGATTTTCTTCTTGAAGATCCGGACCTGCTCCTGACAGAACTGGCCGACCTCAACACCGCCCATGACGTCTTCCTCGTGATGATCGACAGCGCCTTTGCATTCGAGTTTCCTAACCTCTCGGCGGGTTGGGTTGAGGGTTATGATGTGGAAACCGGACGCAACCAAGTCATCTCGTCTACCGACTTGCACCAGATCCCGGACCGAGTACGAGGCTGGCAAAACGCCATTGAACAAACAGCAAACGATCGTGGCCTCGAGATTGTCCGGCTGGACCGAGGGCAGCAGTTTTACGACACATTGGTCTCGTTCTTGCTTAACCGGAAACAAATGCGACGGCAGACCTGAACCTAAAAAGCGGATACCAGAAAGCACCCGGGATGACACATCAGCCATTACGCGACAGGAGCAAGCAAACACCGAAAAAGCATCTGAACACAATGTTGCTTGCACTCGGCGTGATCTTGCTGCCCACGGCAGCTGCCATGGGCCAGCCCACAGAAGACACAGAAGCTGTACCAGCTATGCGATGCTGGCGGCGGGTCAGTACTAACGCAGTAGTTGTAGGTGAGCGTTTTGTGATGACTGTAACCTGTAGCATCGTTGAAACTAGCGAGGCCCGCGCCATCCCTGACCAAATGCCGCTCGAGCCAGCGACGATCGAGGTCTTGCCATTCGATGTCCTCAGTGGTCAACGATCAGAAGATATCGTGAACGGACCTTATCGATTCTTGCAGTACCAATACACACTCCGCCTCCTTACCGAAAACAGCTTCGGCGAAGATATTGAAATCCCAGCTCTAGAGCTAACCTACAGGATTGAACGTAGACTCAACGAAAATCCGGCCCTAATTGGGCGGCAACTGACATACGTCCTACCGGCCGAGCCTATCCGCGTTCTATCGCTGGTACCCGAAGACATCGTCGATATCAGAGACCTACCACCTGCAACATTTGACGAAGTGGAAACACGAACTTTTCACGCCAACTTGCTAGCGTTGGTCGCGGCACTCTTCAGTTTAATGGCTCTTGCCGTCACCACGTATGGCCTCACCCGAATCTTTCAGAAAAGAACCTGGAATACGAACCAGACCGAAAAGCAGCTACCTCTTTCGGTCGCAGCCCGTAGCGCCCTTCGCGAACTAGCACAAATTCACATGAATACCAGCAAGGGCAGGTGGACAGCAGAGCAAGTAGGACAGGCGTTGGCGGCATTGAGAATAACAGCCGCAGTAGCAATCTCCAGTCCCATCACCCAAACCTCAGTTGACACCAATTCTCCCCTTCGAGTTGGTCAGATTCGTCTAAAGCAAGGTCGCCTGCACCCTCAGACTTCCGCCATCTCATCAGGACTAACCGCGATCACCCTCAACAAACGCCTGGCAGAGCCACAGCCTTTTTCGGTTGCAGACCGCCAAACTGTGGAACAGTTAAGCTTCGCAGTAGCAGTATTCACTGCGGCATATTACGGCCCAAACCACACGCTGCCACAGGAGGCACTAACTCAAACCCTAGAGTCCAGCATCGAACATACCAAACGTCTCCCTTGGCTCGCCACCCGACCTATTCGCTATGCCAGAAAATCCATTGCGACAACCTGTGACTGGTGGAATCAGGTATGGACACGCTGACTGCACTGCTCGAGCAAGTAACCGGCACTCTAGGAGAAATAGGTGCCCTGTCTCAGACCACCGTGCCGCTTCTGCAGAGAAACGAGGTGGTGGTCACGCTCGGGATCATCCTGTTGCTTGCGTTCGGGAAATTACTAGCTGGCATCGTCAGGCAGAACCAAGGCAACCAAGC
Source organism: Acidobacteria bacterium UBA2990 (assembly GCA_002347025.1). Classification (GTDB taxonomy): domain Bacteria; phylum Acidobacteriota; class Vicinamibacteria; order Vicinamibacterales; family UBA8438; genus UBA2990. The sequence goes on along the minus strand of DEAE01000024.1, from coordinate 491,037 downwards.
CCGCCTACCGTTTCCAGGTCTGATCCCAGCACTAGCTAAAAAGCAGTCGGTACTAGCACCACTACGGCACGGCGCATTCTTGCTTTTCCTAGTTGGGTTGCCGTTCTTTGCAGTGGCACTGGCCGACCCTCACACTACTTTGATCCAAGAACGTTCAACCTTCCCAGGCCACCGTATTGCGATCCTTATTGACGCCTCATTGAGCATGGACAGCTCGTTTGCAACCGACCGCCTCGGTTGGGGAAACACCTTTCTTGCTAATGTCGCAGCCGCCGAATACTTCGTCAGACGACGCATGGACGGGTCACACCGTGATCTCGTTTCCCTCGTTCAGTTCGGAGGTGAGGCTTACATCATCACCCCATTCACAAATGACTATGAAAACATCCTCTTAAGCATTGGCCTTATTGGCACCCCAGAGGAGTACGATCGATTTCCAGACCACGGCACACTAATAATGAACGCTATAAATCGAGGCGTCCAGCTATTCCAGACATTTAACTTCCTTGAAATGCAGGGTAATCTGATGGTTATCTTTAGCGATGGTCAGGATACCCACGCGATGTACGAAGGCCAATCCCTCGATGAAATCCTTCAGCAGGCTGCTGACAACTCTATCCCGGTATATTTCATACGGACTGCCTACAACCAGCAACTAGGGGACGTACTCCCAGACAATACCTGGAAGCTGGCTGTGGAAAGAACAGGTGGCCGATTCTACCCAGCCGCTGACGAAGCAGCAATTCTGCAGGCCGTACATGAAATAGACGCGCTATCGGCCGGGCAAATCACTGCGACACAGTATGTGGCTCATCAACCGCAGTTCGCGTCATTTGCGCTTATAGCACTCGTAACTTGGAGCGCCGCTCTGGTGCTGGGACTAGGACTAAAACTGTTCAGGAAATTTCCTTAATTGTGTGGAGATAGCCAGTCGAAAGAACATCCATGGTAAAAACCACTGTCGGTTACCTCATAGCCACCCTAGTGTTAATGTGCCTTGCCTTTGCATCCCTAATGCTGAGCCAGCTGGAACGCCGCATCGCGGATGCTGACCGCGATTTAGCAACCCTAAATTTCATCAGAGCCACCGAGCGATATGACGCTATTGCCAGCACATTAGCTACCACAGACCGGCTACCTTGGCTACTTCCCAAAACCCGGAACACCGTCTCGTTGAGACAGGCAAGCGTCAGATATTGGACAGGCGACTACGACCCAATCGTCGCTCACTACGCCTCACCCGATAGTCCGAACATCAGCAACAACCCCGAATTACAATTTGTCGTAGCCAACGCAAACTACCTTTCCGCCCGGCGGCCAGACGACAGTCGGCAGGACTTGACGCTCGGCGCCCTAGACCACGCAATCGGTGTTTACCGCCGCTTCCTTGAGACCAACGACAATCACCTAGAGGCCGCCTTCAACTACGAATTAATGGTCCGACTCAGGAAGCAGATCGCCGAGGGTGACGTCCCGCCACCATTCCACAGACCGACAGCACCAGGGAACGAAGGAGAAGAGCCGGAAGAAGCAGAGATGGAAGACGTACAGATCTACGTACCTCGCGACCGCCTGGTCGACCCGGAGGATACCAACGACCCGACAATCGGGGCAGGTGCAACAATACGAAAGCGTGGTTGACACAGCAATATCCTCTATTCAGTGATGCCTCCAATCCAGATTGGCGAACCGATCTACCTCAGACTGCTGTTTGTTCCAGCTTGTCTAGGGATCCTTTGGTTGTGGCGATTAAGCTATCGCTTCAGTGACAGGAAGCTTCTGAAAGATAGCAGAACTTCCCCAAGGGCTCTTCTCTATCCGTTAGGGGGTGAACTATGGTTCTGGTTCTGCATTCTTCTAGCGGTCATATCTCTAGTCATGGCTCTGTCTCGACCAACGATCCTGGCAACGGTCTCTCAGAATGCTGGCGCCGATTTCATCATTCTCCAAGATGGCTCGACTTCTATGCGGGTTAGTGACACAACGCCAGATCGCTGGCAACGATCAGTATCTTGGATTCGGGTTTTCGCCGAAATGCTGAGCTGGCAAGACCAACGGGTAGCCCTCGCGTTATTCGCACACCGCACGGCACCACAGATTAGGTTGACTCGAGATCCGAATGCCCTTTTCTTCTTCCTTGACTATCTCGATCGAGAACCGCCTTTTCGGCTCGAAGACGATACAAGTTGGGACACCAACATTGAAGAAGCGATCTACTGGGGCGTTCAGATAGTCGAACGTGACGCAGAACTCTACGGAGAGAGGCTAAGCACCAAAGTGTTCATAGTGATCTCAGATGGCCAATCGTGGAGTGGCGAGGTGAACAACGCGCTTCAATTGGCCAGAAGTCGCAACATACGAGTCTATGTGATTGGGGTCGGAACCCTTAGTGGTGGATTTATACCCCAGTTGCCCGTCGGAATATACGAACAACCAGAAGAGCCGATCCGATCGACACTTGACAGGCAGTCGCTTCGAGCGATCGCCCAGGTCGGTGGGGGCGAATATTACGAACTAGAAGAAGATTCAGCTCAAGATATCGCGTTAGAGATCCTCATCGATGTCCAAAGCCGCACACAGACAACACGGCGACAGGAAACCTTCGTTGATCTTTATTGGTTGTTTCTCGCAATAGCCGCCGGGCTCATCTGTCTCAGCACCTTGCTGCTACAGGAAAGCACGCAGCTGTGGTGGCAACTGGCCGTCGCTAGCGGACTGATCGCTTTGCTGGTGAGCTAACTCGATCCCCCTGGAGGTAAATGTTGACCGCAGTCAGCTCTGCTTCTTCCACCCGACAGATAACCCGGAAACCAGTTGGTTTTATAGGACTCGGACGAATGGGCCTTGGCATGGCAAAAAACCTATTGAAGGCAGGGGTTCCGTTAACTGTCTGGGATTTGAGAGAAGAACCGATGCAGGCCTTGGCTTCAAAGGACGTATCGCTTGCCTCGAACCCTGCCGAGATCGCGAGAACCGTGGACCGTATCTTCATATGTCTGCCAACCGATGCCGAATCAAAGCAAGTGCTCTTTGCCGAGCAGGGAATTTTCGCAGGAAACAACAGCATCGCAGTTGTCGACACTACCACTATGAACCAGGGCGCAACACTTCGACTCTCGGAACAATCTCATCAAGCTGGCATCACCTACAACGACTGTCCGATATCCGGGATGCCTTTTCGTGCTGACAATGGCACTCTGACGATGATGTTCGGAGGTAGCTCACAAATGTTCGCCGAGACTGAGCCTTACCTCAGGATGATGGGCGAGTTCATCGTCCATTGTGGTGATGTGGGCATGGGACAACTCATGAAGGCCGTAAACAACATCATTTACGACATCAACATTGCCGCTTTCTGTGAAGTCATGCCTCTCGCAGTCAAAGCGGGACTAGACCCTAAAACGCTCTCTGAGGTTCTAACCTCAGCCAGTTCCAGAAGCTTTGCCAGCGAGCACTTTGTGCCTCGGATCCTTGAAGGAAGATTTAGAGATGACTTTTCACTCAAAGCGGCTCATAAAGATATCGTAAATATTGAGGAAGTTGCCGATCGCCTCAAGACCGAGTTACCCGTCGTGGAAGCCATGGTGTCAACCTACCGAAAGGCCATTGAAATGGGTTTCGGCGACCAACCGAAAAGTGCAATGGTCAAAGTGTACGAAGCTCAACTCAACCAAGAAGTTCGATTGCCTCGTCGATCCACGGGCAAGTCAGACTGAGACCAGACGTTTCTTAATCAGCAGCAGATAATTTTCTAGGAAAGACTCCCTTCCCTGTCCCCTAATGGTCCCCCTGAACTCGGAGGTGGTCTCATCAGCGCCCCACCCTCTCAAGCCATCTAACGAGCTCGGCATTTAAGGGCTCACTCAACCCCGAAAACCAACAACATTCCTCATGCGTCAATTTGGGGTATGTCTGTCTCAACAGTAGTTTGCCAGACGGCAAGTGACTCCGTCGCTCCGACGAGAGGCGCACACCCAAACAATGTTCGACCTTAAATAGGAGAGCTCCTCTGGCACAGCAAAGGCACTATGAGCCGGCAAGGTCAAAGCGATCAAGATTCATCACCTTACTCCACGCAGCTACGAAATCATGCACAAACGCCTGCTTCGAATCATCACATGCATAGACTTCCGCGATAGCCCGCAATTGGGAGTTCGAACCCAAGACAAGGTCGACAGCGCTACCGGTCCACCTGAGTTCGCCCGTTCCGCGGTCGAGTCCCTCGAACACGTTCTCGGAGGTTGAGGACGGTTGCCACCGAGTGTTCATGTCCAGAAGATTCACAAAGAAATCATTGGTCAATATCTCAGGTCGCTTGGTGAAGACACCGAGTTGAGACTGCCCGACATTTGCATTCAGGACACGCATACCCCCGACAAGGACTGTCATCTCCGGAGCAGTCAGCGTTAGCATATTGGCGCGATCCACCAGCAGCTCCTCCGCCGAACGGCGGTTTCCGACCCCGAGATAGTTGCGAAACCCATCTGCGGTAGGTTCAAGCACAGCAAATGAATCAACATCAGTTTGATCCTGTGACGCGTCTGTACGCCCAGCAGCAAATGGAACCTCTATGCCATGACCGGCGTTTTTCGCCGCCTCCTCTACGGCGGTGCATCCACCTAGAACGATCACATCAGCGAGCGACACCATTTTCCCGTTAGACTGCGAGCTATTGTATTTCGCTTGAATCTCCTCCAGCGTCTGCAGAACGTTCCCCAACTCGGCCGGGCTATTCACCGCCCAGTCTTTCTGCGGTGCGAGACGAACTCTGGCCCCATTCGCCCCACCGCGTTTATCAGTACCACGGAAAGTTACTGCAGAAGCCCAAGCGGTAGAGACCAGTCGGGAAATGGACAAACCGGAAGCAAGTATGTCTCCCTTGAGATCGGCGATATCTTTCTCCCCAACCAATTCATGAGTAACGTCGGGAACGGGGTCTTGCCACAGTTGTGATTCCGCAGGAACCAACGAGCCGAGACACCGCTTGCGGGGTCCCATATCGCGGTGGGTCAACTTGTACCACGCCTTCGCAAAGGCACCTGCAAACTCTTCCGGGTTCTCGTGGAAGCGCTTCGAAATCGGCGCGTAGATCGGATCCATTTTTAGCGCAAGGTCCGTTGTGAACATCATGGGGGCATGCTTCTTCGAGGGATCGTGAGCATCGGGCACGGTACCCTCCGCAGATGGACCGGTGGGAGTCCACTGGGTAGCACCGGCAGGGCTCTTGACCTGCTCCCAGTCGTAACCGAACAGGTTATCGAAGTAATTGTTGTCCCACTTCGCCGGATCGGTTGTCCATGCACCTTCCAAACCGCTACTAATAGTGTCGCCGGCTTTTCCGCTGCCAAAGCTATTTTTCCAGCCAAGGCCTTGTTCCTCCAGTCTGGCGCCCTCTGGTTCTGGACCGACGTATTTGTCTGCATCGGCAGCACCGTGTGCCTTTCCAAAAGTGTGTCCACCAGCAATAAGCGCAACCGTCTCCTCATCATTCATCGCCATGCGGCCAAACGTCTCTCGAATATCTCTTGCTGCAGCTAAAGGATCAGGGTTGCCATTCGGTCCTTCTGGATTCACATAGATCAGACCCATTTGCACTGCGCCAAGAGGTCCTTCGAGATCCCTATCACCGGTATAGCGCTCGTCTCCAAGCCACGTGTCCTCAGGCCCCCAGTAAATGTCCCCTTCAGGTTCCCAGACATCTTCGCGCCCACCAGAGAAACCAATCGTTTCGAATCCCATCGACTCCAAGGCACAATTGCCAGCAAATATGATCAGGTCGGCCCACGAAATCTTCCGACCGTATTTCTGCTTAATGGGCCAGAGCAGCAGACGAGCCTTATCCAGGTTCACGTTGTCCGGCCAGCTGTTAAGGGGTGCAAAGCGCATGGTACCCGATGCTGCACCGCCACGACCGTCGCCAATGCGGTAGGTGCCTGCACTGTGCCACGCCATCCGAATAAAGAGCGGCCCATAGTGACCATAGTCAGCCGGCCACCACTCTTGCGACGTCGTCATTAGTTCATCGATATCTTTCTTCAGGCCATGCAGATCAAGTGTCTCGAACTCCTCGGCGTAGTTGAAATCCTTGCCCATTGGATCTGACAAGGAAGAGTTCTGATGGAGAATTTTCAGGTTCAACTGATTGGGCCACCAATGTTGGTTTGAAACGGTCCCAACTGCCGTATGTTTATGAGGCCCACCCAACGCCGGACACTTACTGTCGCTCGCCATGTTCTCTCCAATCGTATTCTGCATTTGCAACCTGTTCGGATAGTTCCCCTTAGGCTGTAGTCTGCGATTTATAAAATGGTTTAGTTAATTTCCGGACACTCGTGGAAGGTCATGTCACAATTCAGTTTGAATCCCAAGAACAAGAAGGACGTTCAGTCGCTCCCTTAAAGTGAGGAGCAACCTTGAAAGACGGCACTAACTGGGAATAAGAGCTCAGGAAAAAGTAGTTGTTCTGGGATCAGATCTGGTTGAACATCCGCCCTTCCCCAACCCAGGTGTTTTGCCAGTCTTGCCTAATCGCCTAACGTCACTCCTGATCTCGAGCGACCACCTACGCAGTCTTGGCCGCGAGACGTTCCTCGAACAGATCCTCTGCGCGAGAGAACAGCTCGTCCTTAGAGACCGTACCAGCATCTACTTCGGCTAAAAGTGTACGCTGGGCGGCGTACTCCTTGTTCACGATACCGGCCTTACTCTGCAGCAGGCGCCAGGCCTTTCTCCGCTCGACACAGAACAGCACCAGCTGTCGTGACAATGCAACCACTTGAGGCTTACCGTCAGGCCCAGGCACCTTTGCACAGACCCCAAAATCCGGCACAAAGGCGCGGTGCTCTTGGTCAAGGTGGCGACGGTTAACCACATCCTGCTGGGTAATCCGCAGCAGCATGTTTTCGAGTGGGATCAAACGCTCGACCTCACTCTCGTCCTTGATGCGCTTGAGATGGTTCCTGAAACGAGCTTCAGTTGCGCACCAGTGCGCCACCGTGTAGCGATATTTCTCACCCGTGCTCTTGAACTTTGTCGTGTACCAATCCTTGTCAGAATGGGGGTTACCTTTAAGATCGAGAGCCTCAGCGTAGGTTTCACCCAGCGTCGGATTGAAGACGAACTCGGGAGCACCACGCGAGTCACGAACACGCTGGGCCTGATCGAGTGCCATGTCGTCGCCCACCCCATGCTCAGGCTGACACGTCGTGAAACACTGGAGAAACCCGGTCCCGCGATACTCGAGCGAGTCGAGGATGGCTCGGAAGAACTTCGGTGCATTAGCAATCGAGATTTGCGACACAAAGGGAGACCCATGGCCAGCCAAAAACGTTTCGGCCACGGTCTTCTTCTCGACTCCCTTGCCTTGCGTGGCTGCACCGAAGGAGTTCATGTCGCTTCCCCCCAACATCGGTGTCGAGTCGGAATTTTGACCGCCCGTATTCGAATATACCTGCGTATCGAGCATCACCGCTTTTACATTAGGACGGTTCTGCAGCACCATCTTGGACACATTTTGATACCCAATATCGCCCATACCACCGTCCCCGCCGACGATCCATACCTTTGGCAACTCCTTGATCTCCTTATCGGTCATCAAATTGTCGCTGAAGTGGGTGTAATTGTAGTAGTCCTGCTCCGTTACCGACGCCCCGGCCTGGTCCATGAGGGTATTGGCAAGCCGCTCGGGAATGACCGAACGCCTTGCGTGGTCGACCATGAAGCTCTCACCAAAGAGCCACCCGATCGTCGCACCGTCTTGAAACAGGGAATTCATCCACGGATAGGGATGCGGGTTATTGGGCGGGGTCGACCCGTACACCGTGTTGCACCCAGTATGAGCCGCCATCGCCATGACGCATTGGCCATTGTCCAGCCGGCCGTCGAGAGCCTGCAGGTCTTTATGGTTAAATGACTCCTGTTCAAGCACGGTCGCTAGTGCGTCAACGATCTCCTCATTAGATATCGGACCGTGCGCCTCGAGTCGTGCGTCGGTATCTTCGTCGCTGTCGCCACCAAGCCCCATCACAACGTGTGCAACCGTACGGATAAAGAGCGCGTACTCCTCAGGGTTCGACGAAGCCAAGACCTCCAAAGACTTGACACCGCCCTGCCTGAGCTCGCCCGCTTTCTCAGTAAATCGATCCGCCTTGGCATGATAGAGCGGTCGCATGTAGGCTTCGGTTATTGACGCGATAGCGCGTAAGACGCTCTTCTCACCACACCCGGCACAGGCACCATCCCCAGACACGAGGGCATCATAATTCCGGCGAACCATTAGATGGTTCCTTAAAGTCGCTGTCTTGGAATCAACGGGGTGCTCGTCGTTGTAAAACCCGAGAAACTTCTGCTCCGTATCTGGAAGCAAGTCGAGAAATGCGGTTCCGGTTTCATGTTCCGCATTAACGCTCTCGGTCTCTGCCACCATACGCAGCGCATCGTGATCACCGCATGCCGTGACGCACGCAGCACAACCCTTACAAAGGTCTGAAACGAAGATCGAGAACACGCCCCCACTCCCCGGGTTCTTCTTCTCTGGCCCTTTGAAGATCGCGTTGACCTTATTGTACGCGACCGGCGTCTGCTTGATAATCTCTAGAAACTGATTGCGAGCCTCATCCGAAAAACCGTTCAAACCGCTGGCGGCCTCGCGGACGAGCTCGGGGAAAGGTGTGTCAGTCTTGCCACCAATCGCATCGTTCATCAAAGACCGGGTTCGCTTCTCGATCTCTGGGATGTGGGCTATCAGTCTCTCCCGATCGTCTGTGCCCTCGACGTAGTTGTTGACAGCCGTCCTTAGCACCGTCTCGATATCCTGTGAACAATTGGGGAGAGCCGTATCCGGGCATACCGAGATGCACTCCATACACTGGGTGCAATTTTCGGGGATGAAGAGCGGTGTCTCACGACGGGCAACATACTTTGATGCAGTATCACCGGTCCCCGCAGCCATGACGCTCATGGCTGCAAGTGGTGAAGCAGGCTGGTCGTAACCGTAGTCAGACCGGAACTCTGAGTCGAACACCCCAACCTGTGTCACCGGGGTCCGCTCGGATTGACCATCGGGAAGAGGATGTGAACGGCAAGTTGGACATCCTTCACTAGACTCTCCGGTGGGCATTGCAGCGAGCGGCAGCATGGGAAGACCGCGGAGCGTTGAACGATCCGCTGCTTCGATTTCGCCTACCTTGATCTCGGTCACACGGCCAAAGCCCTGGGTCATAACCTCCATGTTGGACTCGATCACCGCCTGACCAAGTTTGCCAAACTTTTTTTGGTACTGATTGCGGACGACTTCTTCAAATTGCTCATTGTTGATCTCGAAGTCCTGAAGCAACGGGGACACTTTAAAGAAGGCGCCCAGGAATGCATTGCCCTGCATCCTGAGCTGCAGGTCAGCACGATTGGTGGCCTTCCGAGCAATATCAAAGCCCGAAAGAGTGAATATCCGGATCTTCTTGTTTAGGATTTCCGTACGAGCCCAAATCGGTAGCCGCTCCCAAGCTTCCTCGGCCGTCTCATCAGACTCCCAGATTAAGGCGCCTCCTTCAGACATCCCGTCCAGCGGATTGCAGTGCGTGAACGCTTTGGGATCGCAA
>DEAE01000024.1:468142-481149 GCA_002347025.1 Acidobacteria bacterium UBA2990 | reverse complement strand
TGCGTGAACGCTTTGGGATCGCAACAGAGCACCACGTCTACATGCCGCAGGTCGCAGTTCACCCTGATACGTTCAGGAGCCACAACGAGGAAATACGACGTTGGCGCGCCCTTCTTTTCCGATCCGTATTTCGGATTAGCGCTAACATGGATAACCTCCTTGAGACGACCAAACTCATCTAGCTCCGTATTACGCGCCGAAAGAAAATCGTTAAAGTCGCCAATAATCGCGCCTAGGTTTTTACCGGTCGTGATCGCCCCCCAACCACCAATCGAGTGGAATCTCACCGCAATCGCGCCATCGGGAAGCAACGACGGCGTCTCATCAGATTTCACTTCGTACGGGTGGGGAACACCAAGCACAAAGAAGGACGCTCCGTCTTCCGCGACGCGACCATCCGTCCGCGCCCGACCCGATGTGGCGTACTCATACGCACCCAGGATGTGCTCAGGACGAAAGTCACGGGACCCGAGGCCGTAGATACCATTGAAAATCCGTGGCACATCTGATGGCGAAATTGCAGGAGAACCCTCTTCAATCGGATGCCCCTCGATGATCATCGCCTTGTTGAGGGCAGTTCGGATGTCGCGCCCGAGAGGATTATCGCCGGCCAAGGGTTCATCGGTCCGCTCCAACACGATGGCGTTGCGCTTACCCGCAAGAGCCTTCGCCATGGCCTGCTCGGGGAATGGCCGAATTACGTTGACGTGGATTGAGCCGACTTTGGCACCACGAGTCAGGCGCAGGTGGTCAACCGCCGCTTCGCAATTCTCAGCCGCTGAACCCAGTGAAATGAAGACGGTCTCAGCGTCTTCGGTCTTGTATTCTGTCAGTAGACCATAGTGACGTCCCGTGAGCCGACCGAATTCCTCATGTGATTCCACTAGGTACTGCAGAATCGGCTCGATGAAATTATTCCGGCGAGCGACCACGCCCTGCATATAGTGCTCTTGGTTCTGGACCGGACCCAAAAGTACGGGATTCGCTAGGTCGTACATCTTCGGCACACGCCTACGCGTGGGACCGAACAATTTGCGCTGCGCCTCGGTCGGACACTCAATAACGTCCTCCGGAGCCCCGAGGAACTCTCGGATGAGTTCCGCCTCATGGCGATAAAAAGTCCGCTCAAGGTGCGTCGTCAGAAACCCATCCTGCACGTTCATACCTGGGGTCAGACTCTTTTCTGTAACCCGCCGCAAGATGAGCGCTTGGTCGGCAGCCTGCTGAGCATCCTTTCCGAAGACGATGATCCACCCGGTGTCGAGAACCCCGTTAATATCATCATGGCCACAATGCACATTAAGCGCGTGCTTGGTCAGCGCCCGTGCACCAACCTGCACAAGCATTGTCGAAGCCTTTCCAGGCGCATGGTAGTACTGCTCGGAGGCGTAAGGCAGACCCTGACCTGACGTAAAATTAGTCACCCGCCGCCCGCAGACTGAGTAAGCGATAGCTCCGCCTTGCGCCGCATGTTCGCCCTCGGCTTCGATCGCCGTCGTATTACGGCCAAAAACGTTAAGATTACCTTCCGCGAACGACTGCTGATACAGTTCACCGCCTTCGGTAGAGGGTGTTATGGGATAGTAGACACCACCGTCCGTCACCCGTGCTTCCGTGTGGTACGCCACGAGCTGATTCCCGTTAGCCGTAACCCGGATACCAGGATACTTTGGCATGTCGCCTCGATTTTTTGTAGCATCCGACCCCATTTCACACTCCTACAGCTTTTATCGGTACGCCCAGACACAGGGCAATCTAAATAGCTCTAGATCAAAAGAACTAACAGCAAATATATCTCATATCATCGCGAGACCTCAACGATGACCCAATTCAAAATCGAACAATTGAGACATTGCTTCACAATGTTCAGAGACTATGTGTCCCAAGAGCTCAGACTCTCTTGTTGACCATAAGGTGTATCGGTAGGATGATCGGAGGACAATATTAGGGAGGCTCTCATGGCAGGTCGATACTTATCCTCGTCCGACGTGGCGCAAATCGTGCTGACACTCCTGTTAGCTCCAGTGGCTGCTCTGGCTCAGGGCACGCTAGAAGAAGCACCTCAAACAACTTGGGGAGTTCCTAACCTCAATGGAGTGTGGGACTTCAGGACACTAACACCATTCGAGCGCCCTGAAGATTTAGCCAACCAAACCCTCTTTACCGCTGAAGAGGCAGCCCAGTATGAAGCTGACCGCCTTGCGGGATTCGCAGTCCGCGACGACATAGAACCGGCTGATGGTGTGGGCAACTACAACCAATTCTGGTTCGATCCTGGCAACAAACTCAGCGAGACCAACCAGACCTCGCTAGTAATTGACCCTCCGGACGGCCGAGTCCCACCACTTAACGCGGCTGCCGCAGATAAACAGGCAGCCCAACAGCAAGAGCGTGAAGGCATCGACAGGCACTCACCCACCTACGGCGGCTGGATTGAAGACCTTGGGGCGGGTATGTTCGCGGTCCGTTGTCTTCTTGGTTTTAATTCCGGTCCCCCTATGACCCCAGGTGGCTATAACCAAAATGTACAAGTTTTACAGACTCCAAACGAGGTTATCTTGGTGAACGAGATGGTGCATAGTACACGGGTCATCCCTCTCGACGGTCGCCCACATCTGCCCGAGCAGCTGCGCCAATGGATGGGAGACTCACGGGGGCATTGGGAGGGTGACACACTTGTCGTTGAAACTAAGAATTTTCTACGGGAAACAAGTTTCCGCGGTGGCGTGACTACTGCAGACCTCCACCTCACTGAACGCTTCACCCGTGTGTCTAACGATACGATGATGTACAGGGTTACCGTGGAAGATCCAAACGCTTGGGATCAACCATGGACCTACCAAATTCCAATGGTCCAGAACACCATGCCCCTCTACGAATACGCATGCCACGAAGGAAACTATGGCCTGTACAACATTCTGGCTGGAGCGCGTGAAGAGGAAGCTGCTGCCGAAGCAGGACAGAGAGACTAACTAGCTCGTGTCTTCCGTGCAATAGCCGACCAAAGTCTAGGATTAAACAGGTAGCCGCTCTAGTGATGACGACAGCAATAAATCGGAGAATCGTCGATTTGACAGTGCTAGTAGCGCTGGTGATGGCCAACTCGAGTGTTGCTCAAAACGATCCATGGACAGGGACATGGCGGGGCAACCTAACAACACCACAAGGTGCAACCACCGAAATCTCACTGACTATCGCACCTAGCCAAGGCGGCTACCTTGGAGTCATTGTGGGCTTTACCCCGAACACGGAAATCCGGTTAACAACTGTCGAAATTAATGGACCCGTGGTGACGTTAGGTGCCGCCACCAAAACCCGCTTCGGCCCACTGTCATTCCTTTACCAGCTTACGAACTCGGAACAGGGACTCAGTGGGGAGGGACATTTAACCCTAGGCGAACACAGTTTTGAAGTATCGCTCGAATTAACTCGTGCTCGGAGGGCCGATGTACCACAGCCCCAAATCGAACCAAGTATTAGTTATTTTTCAGGCACTTGGGACTTCGAGTACACCGGCGGAGAATTTCCACCACTCAGCGCTGGCACACGGAGCGGAACCGTCAGCTTCGAAACGATGCCCCATGGACCTTTTGTCCAAGGCAGCGTTACAGGAGAGGTCTTCGGTGAACCGTATGCAGAGAGTTTGACGATCGGTTTTGATGAGGCAGCTGGATCTGTTCTTTGGCACGAACAGCTCTCGAACGGGCGGAATTTAATTGCGGTGGGAAACTGGAGCAGTCCGATCGCCATCAATTTCTTGACTATACCAATGTCCGCGGACAGTGACATGTTCATACTTAGAAGGATGATACATACACCATCGGAAACGGCATTCTCCGTAGTCGACGAGTTCTCTGTAAATGGTGAGCCATTCCGTCGTCTCGGCAGCGGTTTTTATACCAAAACCAACGGAACCAACCTCCCTGACTAAAAATCCTCGCGTAACCGCGCTGTAGACAGGCGAGAAACCACGGAGACACTTCGTTTCGCTCTATGCGCCCCGGTTGTCTCACGTAAACGAAGGAAGGAAAAGTATCCCACTCGTCCACCTTCCAGCACACCTCATGAAACGGAGTGCCCCCATGACCAATACTGAGCTGCTCACAAGAGACGCCGCTCACCTGATTCACCCACTTCACGATCCCCACACCCAACAACTGGCCCGGGTCTGGGTCAAGGGCCAAGGGGCCCAATTAACGGACGCCGACGGTAGGGAATTTATCGATGGGCTATCTGGCCTATGGAACGTCATCGTTGGCCATGGCCGACAAGAGCTGGCTGAAGCAGCAGCTACACAGGCCGCAACTCTTGCATATGCTTCAGGTTACGCAGGAAGCTCAAATCAACCAGCCATAGAACTGGCCGAGCAACTCGCTGCCCTCACCTACCCATCAATCAACAAATTCTTTTTCACAAGCGGTGGAGGCGAAGCAACAGAAAGCAGCATAAAAATGGCGCGGGCCTACTGGAAATTAAAAGGGCGACCCAAGAAAACCAAGGTGATTTCTAGAATTGAGGGTTATCACGGCGTCACACTGGCCGCCATGAGCGCCACCGGACTAAGTTCGTACTGGCCGCTCTTTGAACCCCGCGTGCCCGGGTTCATTCACATCCCATCCCCATACCCCTATCGATACGAAGCACCGTCAGGAGTCAGTCAAGGCCTGGCCGCGGCCAACGAACTCGAACAGGCCATTCTGAGAGAAGGTGCCGATTCTGTTGCAATGTTCCTTGCAGAGCCGGTTCAAGGCGCAGGCGGAGTTATTGTGCCCCAAGACGACTACTTTCCTCGGATTCGAGAAATATGCAATCGATACGACGTGCTGTTAGTCGCAGATGAAGTAATCACCGGTTTTGGCCGGACAGGTCTCCTATTTGCCCTCAAGCACTGGAATATCGAACCAGATATCGTCCAATTCGCCAAAGCTATCACCTCCGGCTATATACCTTTCGGAGGTATTGGGATTAACGATACAATCGCGGAAAGCTTGACAGATGGCCACCGACCCTGGATGCACGCCTATACCTACTCAGCCCACCCGGTCGGTTGTGCAGTTGCCCTTCGCAACCTCAAAATCATCGAGGACGAAGACCTGCTTGGTCAGTGCACAAACAAAGGCTCTCGTCTCCTCAGCGCACTAATGGAGTCGCTGGGCGACCACCCCCATGTGGGTGAAATTCGAGGTAAAGGATTGATGTGCGCAGTCGAACTTGTCGCCGACCGAAGCACCAAAGAGAGCTTCCCTTCAAACGCTAAAGTTGGAGCACGCGTTCACCAAGAAGCGGTTCGTCGAGGACTGTTCAGCCGAATCAAGGCTGACACCTATCTACTTGCACCCACTGCAGTCATCACTGATGACCAATTGGACCGCTGTGTCGAAATCCTCACCGAGTCAATCCATACGATTCTCGGCTGACTTAAACCCCTAGTGAACAGGCTACCAAACCTAAGTCGGTTTGAACGAGCAAAACACACGAAGGGTAAAGCACCCAAGCCATGCTCTACATCACAATAGTTATCTACTTTGGTGTGCTCTTGCTGATTGGGTTGGTCGCTTCCCGACGGATTCAATCGATTAGCGATTATTACGTCGGAGGCCGGAATTTAGGCTACTGGGTAGCGGCCTTCTCAACACGGGCCACAGGCGAGTCAGCCTGGCTCTACCTTGGTGTCACTGGGCTCGGTGCAGCCGTAGGCATCAGCGCCATGTGGGTGGTAGTCGGAGAAGTAGTTGGTGTCGCAATTGCCTGGTTTCTAATGGCATCTCCATTCAAGCAAGCAAGCAAGCAGAGCAACGCCATCACAGTACCCGACTATCTCGTCAATCGGTTCACGCCCAGACTTGAGCCAACATTAGCCGTTCGATGGCTCCGCCCCGTAGCGGCTGGAGCCTTAGCTGTCTTCGTCGTCATATACGTCAGTGCACAAATCGATGCCACAGGAAAAGCGTTTGCAAACTTTCTAGAGTGGAATTACTACACTGGCGCTTTGGTCGGGTTTGGAATTGTAGTGATCTACACCCTCAACGGAGGATTCCTCGCAGTTGCCTGGTCGGATCTCTTCCAAGGCCTGATCATGCTAGCCGGATTAGTCATCCTGCCGCTCGCCGCCTTCGTTGTAATCGACCCAAACACGGTGACGGCAGGATTCGATCCGGCTCTGTTGGACATCTGGGGCGCCGGTGGCCCCACATTAGAGAATCTTCTAACCACAGTCAGCTACGCAGCAATTGGCCTCGGTTTCCTTGGCTCACCTCAAATGTTCGTACGGTTCATAGCCATCAAGGATGAACAACAAATTCGAGCCGGACGCTGGGTCGCAGTAACCTTCACCTTGCTGGCTGACACGGGTGCTGTTATATCGGGGATACTAGGCCGCGAAATCTTGGTCGGTCCAAACGGAGATTTCGCAGCCATACTCGGACCAGACGGCGAACAGGTATTGCCTGCTCTAGTCAGCCATCTTTTCCCACCTCTGATAGTCGGTCTCTTTGTAGCAGCGGTGCTAGCTGCCATCATGTCAACAATCGACTCGCTCCTTGTCGTAGCGTCAAGCGCCGTAACCCGAGACTTCTACCAGAAGGTGCTCCACCCGGACCTACCCGACGACACCCTCAACAACATGTCTCGACGAGTTACTCTAGCATTGGCGTTGATCGCCCTTAGTATCGCTATGTCGGTGGCCACACTTGCACCAAATCGAACTATTTTCTGGTATGTCATCTTTGGCTGGTCTGGGATCACCGCCAGCTTCTGCCCCGTCATTATTCTTTCTCTAACGTGGCAACGTTATAACGCAGCTGGAGCCCTAGCCTCTATGCTGACCGGAATCGTCGCTGTGCCAATCTTTAGTTTCTGGTTGCCGTTGGTTCCATCCTGGGGGTCTGTGGCAGCTCAGACCGGAGAACTGGCACCCGCATTTCTCATGTCCACGTTAACTGGTGTGATCGCGACGCTAGTCACGACCAGCCAAAGAGACTCATCCCACCTAACTTGATCTGGAGAACCATGAGCTGCGTTTTTGACTCTTACAGCTCCAACGAGCACCCTCTGAAGAGCCACCAAGCATAGCCAACCTACACATCCAATTCTGTAACTACCAGGCTCATCGCGCTGGTGTGATCGGGCCATCGCCAGGTTTCTGTGTTTCCCCGAGCGAATAACCTCTAGCCTTCCAATCATTCAATCCGCAAAATTCGACTGCTTCATAACCATTCTTGCTGAAGAGCTCCGCAGCACGGGAGGCTCGGCTACCACCGTTTCAAAAAAATACAAGCCGGACATCCTTAGGAATATCTGACATCCTACCTTCCAATTCACCGAGTGGAATGTGAATAGACCCTGGCATTGAACCAGACTCAACCTCATAGTCTTCACGGACGTCGATTCGAAGAATAGTCAGGCCAGCATCAATCGCCGCCTTCAGTTCATCGATATCGACACGTTGTTCCGATGGAGCCTGCGCTTCGATAGTTGTCCCGATCAGCCCAACACCGAGACAACACACTAGCAGAACCCGAGTTGCAATTAACCTCGAAAACATACCCATCTCCCCTGAGAACCGTCCGACTTCTTCGACTCACCTCCAGCCAACCCGAATCACAATTCTAAACAAAACGAAAGATACCACAGGCCTTTACCCAGAGGACGCATTGGTCTCAAACAAGCATAGCGAGTCAACCTTCATGCGAAGCACAACCATCAAATTATCAACCTGCCTAAACCCCATCTCAATATGATGGATGGCCAGCCCGACCGATGTGGGATAACTGGCAGTGAAGTAAGATGACCACAATGATAGATGATCCAACTGCCACGCTTAACCAGCTAAACCCCGAAGCATTGAGCTCCCGTGAACGCGAACTCAACATTCAATACCAACAATTCCGCCTTGACAACCTTTCATTGGATCTAACCAGAGGAAAACCCAGTCCGAGCCAATTGGCTCTCTCTAACGGGCTAGATGAAGTCGCTTCGGATTTCATCGCGAATGACGGTACCGATACGAGAAATTACGGAGGACTCGATGGTTTATCCGAAGCGAGGCAGCTTGGAGCCGATCTCCTGGGTGTGAACCCAGAAGAAGTCATCGCTGGTGGAAACAGTAGCCTGACCCTAATGTATCTCTATTTGCTAAACGCTTGGCACTACGGCCCACCTGGCACGACTACACCTTGGCGGGAGGCCGGCCCTGCCCGCTTTCTATGTCCCGTTCCTGGCTACGATCGCCACTTTAGGATTCTGGAGGACTTAGGGATCGAGATGGTTAACGTAGCAATGGAGCTTGATGGTCCAAACATGGATCAAGTCGAAGAACAGATTGAAAACGATGATTCAATTCGCGGAATCTGGTGTGTCCCAAAATACTCGAACCCCGGAGGACAAGTATATTCTGACGCCACCATAGACCGTCTAGCGAGACTTTCCAAATCCAGCAATCCTCTCTTTCGAGTTATGTGCGACAACGCTTACGCAGTCCACGACCTAGATGACGATTGCCCAGACCTAGCAAACGTCATGGATGCCTTCCGGCTACACGGCAGCGAAGACAAATTAGTCATGTTCGGCTCCACCTCGAAGATAACCCGAGCCGGCGCAGGCATCTCGTTCATCTCAGGATCACGGAAGACCTTGCACCATTTTAAAGAACGAATGCAGGTGTTCACCATCGGGCCAGACAAAGTCACCCAACTTCGTCATGTGCGTTTCCTGAGAGATCTGGAAGGCATCAAAGATCACATGCGCAAGCATGCTCAAATTCTCAAGCCCAAGTTCAATCTAGTGCAAGACCACCTATCTAATGAGTTGGAAGGCGCCGGAATGGGAGAGTGGACGAAGCCACGTGGTGGCTATTTCCTCTCCTTCAACTCTCTTCCCGGACTGGCAAGTAAAATTGTTGCACTTGCGGCTGGTGCTGGTGTGAAATTGACTCCGGCTGGCTCTACATTTCCCTACCGACGAGATCCAGACGACATCAACATAAGACTTGCGCCGACATTTCCGGATTTACATGAACTAGACAAAGCAATAAAGGTATTCGTTGTGTGTGTGCAACTCGCTTCAATCCGGCAGGCACTAACAAAATAAGCCTAAACTCAACCCTCCACCAAGCCAGCCTCGAACCTATAATTACTTGGAGTTGACAGTCTCAAACTATTACTACAAATCAATCAGGAGAAGTTGTTTGGAGCACAAAAGCCGCCACATCATTCAAACTTGTAGCCACTGGCATCCCCTCTGGCAAATTCACCGCCTGATGCTTATCTTGAATAAAAGCAATACAGGGCCGGTCATATTTCGAAGCAAGCTCTATTTCACTCATAGTGCCGAAACCACCAGGAAGCGCAATCAGAACATCGGCACTCAGAACATTGATGTGGTTGCGCGACAACGCCGACAAACCTTGAACACCACTCAAAGGCAAGTGCGTACGGATCACAAGCTCAACCCATGTGTCTGGATAACCTAGAGGAGTTCCAGAACGAGGACCATCCACTGCACAAGGCAGCACCCCCACCACTAGCCCTTTCCGATTTGCCACGGTCGAAAACCCTTTACCTACAGCGGCCATCACTCCGCCGCCGCCGCCGGTCAAGAGGTGAAAACCCTGTCTGGCAATCCAAACCCCCAACGGCTCAGCTAATCCGTCGTAGCTAGATCTCCCAGAGCCCATCACCCCAACCACTCGACGTCGCCAAATAGAGCCTTCGATAGTTGTCACATCAATCCGCAGCAACCCTGTAACGGTAGGATCCAAATTCAAGACCAACACCTGACACAGGAATGAGCTCATTCTGTGCAGGGACAGGAGTGTCGGACAATCCACTTCTGGTTGTAGTAGACATTACAGGGATATTTATCGATCAACCCACGGCTCAACCACAATCACCGAGTTCGGTGATCTTCATTGCTAAATTGTTATCTTTCTGCTCAGGTTTTCTGTTTTTCTATTTGGATGTTTTCTTTTTATTCTTAGCCCAGTAAGCTCGCATGCGTTTGGATACGGCCTTCTTTTCAGAAGGTGTCATTTTACGACGTTTCTTTCTGGCAACAGATTTTGCTGAAGAGCTTCTATTTTGAGACTTACGGCCTGGGCTTAAAATGTTCCCAGCTAATCCTAAGGCATCTATCTCAGCCTGGAGCTTGTCAATCTGTTCTTGTCTAATCGCAATTGCTTTGGCTAAGTCTCTCTTCATATGGCGAAGAGTAATAGCTACAAAGTGTTGATGTCAATTATCGACAACATTATTGTCGATAAAGCTTCGAAGCGATTTAGTTCAGATTACACTAGACATACCGTCGTCCTAAATCGTAGAAACCGTATGCAAGCGACAAATAGTAGTTATGTTCGTCTCATCGTCTATGCTTTGCCTATTTGATAATACTCTTTCATGGTGTCCTATACCCATGACTTATGACGTCAACAATCGACAACAGGACCTTGTTACTCAATTGGCTGTGTCTTTAAGATATTTAACCCAACCGACATCACATCGACTTAAGTCCGTCATGAGTGTCGGTTACCTTTTGAAACAAGGTGACTGAAAGTTCTCCCTCTAATCTTCAGGAAAAATCTTCAGTTGCACATACCCATACACTGCAGTCATCCACAGAATGTTGGAGTTGCAATAGAGGCCTTCCCAAAGCTGTATTGGTCGAAACCGGCAAGCAGAGCACGGTTCCTCATACTGGCGTATGTCCCGGTGAGGACTCCGTCGCTCCCGCTTGCCGGATTCGAGCGAAAAATGCTCCCATTCAAGTGAGTAGCCACCTACATCCCAACATCATGCACTTTCTCTCGACGCGGCAGATGTAAATCTAGCCACGATGATGAGTCCACTGCGGGATACCTCAAAATTGCTTTCTCAGGAAACGTTTTGATGACACTTCGACCTAACTGGAATTACTCAAAGGTTGAATCCTCAGAGATTTAATTAACAAGCATGTCCTAGTTCTTGGTTTTTCACAGATGCCCTGCTGTATCTCGAGTCGTCCCACACAACTAGCCTATGAAGATTTCGCTGATCACAGAAACGTTCCCGCCAGAGGTAAATGGCGCCGCGAAGACCCTCTACAAATTCGCTTCCGGCTTATCCTCAAGGGGCCATGAACTAGTAGTCATACGACCAAGGCACCACGATGACACTCCCTCACCAAACTGGGACCAATGGTTAGTGGCCGGTTGGTCTCTGCCTCGATATCCGACTCTACGCCTAGGTCTCCCTGCCGGATCAATACTGACAGAGCGTTGGAACGAGAACCGACCAGACGTGGTCCATGTAGCCACAGAGGGCCCCCTAGGCTGGAGAGCCGTTGAAACAGCCTGTCGCTTAGGAATTCCAGTCAGTTCAAGCTTCCACACTAACTTCCATACCTACTTCAACCATTATGGCTTCGGCCTTCTTAGCTACGCAGCACTGCGTTATCTTCGCTCCATCCACAACAGAACCCGTGGAACTCTTGTTCCCACGCCACTGATACAACATAAGCTGCAAGCTGCCGGATTTCGCAACTTAGGTATCATGGGGCACGGAGTCGATACAGAACTCTTTGACCCAAAACGTCGAGACTCGAAACTCCGACGCCGCTGGGGTGCTAACAAAGAGACACTTGTGTTGCTCTATGTAGGGCAACTAGCCATCGAAAAAAACCTCGAGCTAGTAGTCCAGAGCTTCGAAGCGATCCGTCAGAAGAGCAAGAATGAACCCAAATTCATACTCGTCGGGGACGAACCAGAACGCAATCGCCTTGCACGGAAACATCCTGAATACCATTTTGTAGGGATGCAGTCAGGTGAGGCCTTAGCACGGCACTACGCCTCTAGCGATCTCTTCCTCTTCCCGAGTGGTTCTCAATACGCCGTGCCGCTAGACACTCGGTCTCCAGGTTGTCCTGGTGTCGTGTAATCGAGTCATTTGAAAATGAGCTGGAACGGGTTTGGGCTAGATAGGCGCCGACGGTTAAAGGTCAACCATGAGCAAGAGAACTACATTACAGTCCAAAACTGTCATCCTCTCAGATATACATCTCGGAACTCCAGAATGTCGAATCGATGAGATCAATCACTTTCTCAGTCATGTACGATGCGAAAGGTTAATCCTTAACGGCGACATAATCGATGGTTGGAGTTTGCTGCGCAAAGGTGGTTGGAATAGCCGACATACAAGATTTGTACGCTTAGTCCTCAAGCAAATGGAGAAAAGCGACACCCATGTGATCTACCTACGAGGCAATCACGATGACCTTTTGGCTGGAGTCCTGCCAGTGCGAGTTCATACTCTGCGACTAGAGGAAGATTGCGTCTTAGAAACAAAAGGTGGCCGCTACCTAGTCGTACACGGAGATGTATTCGATGTAGTCACAAGTCGGCACCGCTACTTAGCAGTTCTGGGAGCCATCGGCTATCAGGGGCTCTTGCAGCTGAACCGACTTTACAACCGCTACCGCACATGGAGAGGGCAAGAGTACTTCTCCTTAAGTCAGGCGATCAAAGCACGCGTGAAGGATGCGGTAAACTACATTGGTAGTTATGAAACCCAGCTCCAGGCACTAGCCAGAAACAGAGGATGTGTTGGTGTGATCTGTGGACACATTCATAGCCCAGCCGACAAAAAGGTCGGCGACATCCACTACCTGAACTCAGGTGACTCGGTTGAATCAATGACCGCTTTAGTGGAGCACAATGACGGCCGATTCGAAGTGTTAACTTATGTTGAATTCCGACGACGACTGCAAGCTGCCCAAGATTACCGAAGGTTCAGCCGACCCACCATAGCACTAGTTCCCGCCTAAATCAGCACAACCTTCTGGTTCCACTGTGACGCAGCAAAGTGATGATTGAGCGGTGTGAGAAACCAGGCTCGAACAACTCGCCACAAAGCTGAGAAACCACAAGTCCGTCGTGAACGGCAAGACCAGAAACTGTGGTAACTTATTGAAGCTTAGTCTTTTGAGCCACACCGTCGGGGCGTGGCGCAGCCTGGTAGCGCGCCTGCTTTGGGAGCAGG
>DEAE01000024.1:365384-467851 GCA_002347025.1 Acidobacteria bacterium UBA2990 | reverse complement strand
GGTAGCGCGCCTGCTTTGGGAGCAGGAGGCCCCCGGTTCGAACCCGGGCGCCCCGACCAAACTCTTGGCTCCCAAGAAACTCAGAAAAAAGCAGCTCCATGCCAAGAATCAACAGCTGGAAGCTCCCACCGCCCATCCCGAACCGCTGACACGCTAGTTACGGTATTGTCAAAAACCACCGTCTCCTGGGCCACTTCCCCTGCCTCCACAAGAGCTGTAAAACGCTCACGAGAAACCCTCGAAATACCGCCACCATGGCGATAAAGCACCGGAGAGTGATTAACCAGTTCAACCTCGAACTCTGCCTGTAACTCTTTCATGCGTCGAACTAGAGCATCGATCGAGCAACCCGAAGCACCGGTGTTCCCTTCGTCCACCGCAATGAAGATAAACTGTTCGTAGCGCAGTTCACTAGCAGAGATCAAGGGGACATCATGAGCTGCCCACTGCTCGATAAAAACATCTACCTTCTCGAGAATCGCTACGCTTTCAGCCTTGGATAAACGGCGCTCAGCAGCGAAGATCCAAAGACGAGCATCTGGTGAGATCTGGTCAAACTTTACACGTGGCATAGAGCGATTATGCCATGAGTCCCAAGCAACGCGGCCTGCTTTCGGCTAGCAGAGCCCTCTTGCCATACAATTCCTACGTGGCTCATATCCATGATCCAGTATCACACACTCTCTCGGCTAAAACCCTCGGCCGTTACCTAACCCTATCTCCGGACATCGATGAACCCGCTCCACTGTTAGTCGGCTTTCACGGCTACGGCGAGAACGCAGATCACCACCTTGAACACCTTCGAAAGATTCCGGGAGTCGAAAGATGGCATTTGGCTTCAGTTCAAGCACTTCACCGTTTCTATGAACGCCGCAGCGGCAAGGTGGTGGGGTCCTGGATGACCAGTCAAGATCGCCACCAAGCAATCCAGGACAACCTCGCATATGTCCACGAAATTGTGACCAACCTACGAGCTAGTACCCACCCTGACACGCCACTCGTCTACGCTGGTTTCTCCCAGGGTGTTGCCATGGCCTACAGAGCAGCACTAGGGTCTGGCCACCCCTGTGCCGGTCTACTCATACTAGCGGGAGACATCCCACCAGAACTCCAAGATGAACCCGTTACTCATTTCCCTCCCGTCCTCCTGGGATATGGTCGGAACGATCCCTGGTACACAACCAACAAACAGGAAGCAGATCTCAGATTCCTACGGTCCCAAGAGATTGCTTTTGAAACAATTGTTTTTGACGGGGCACACCAATGGCATGATTCATTCTACAAAGCTGCAGGCCGATTTTTGGAACGCATTCGACAGCCCTAGCTAACTTTCCTTATTCCCCGAATCAGCTTGAGCGACCTGCCACCTGTCCCAGCGTCATGGACATTTTCGATTGTGAGCACGATAACAAGCTAGGATCGACCACACTCGTCATCGGCGACTTGGTTAGACCGGTTCCTTAACAGTCACTGCATCCAAGAATGGCATCATGCCTCGCAACTCCGCCCCAACTTTCTCGATTTGATGCGCTTGTTCAGCTCGACG
Source organism: Acidobacteria bacterium UBA2990 (assembly GCA_002347025.1). GTDB lineage: Bacteria > Acidobacteriota > Vicinamibacteria > Vicinamibacterales > UBA8438 > UBA2990. The sequence goes on along the minus strand of DEAE01000024.1, from coordinate 466,305 downwards.
CTGTTCCATGAACCACGGACGTCCTGCCTTGTTCTCTGCAATCCAGTTTTCGGCATAGGTTCCATCCTGGATATCTTTCAAAATTCCACGCATCGCTTCTCGAGTGGCAGCGGTAACGACCCGAGGCCCGCCCACATAGTCACCATGTTCCGCCGTATGGCTAACCGAGTACCGCATGTAATTCAAGCCACCGCGATACATCAAATCAACAATCAGCTTTAGTTCGTGCATACACTCGAAATAGGCTACTTCCGGTTGATATCCAGCTTCAACCAGTGTCTCAAAACCAGCTTTAATGAGAGCACTCACCCCACCACACAGCACCGTCTGTTCACCAAAGAGATCAGTTTCGGTCTCTTCGGCGAAAGTTGTTTCGATAACACCAGCCCTCGTCACACCAAGTGCCTTACCGTAAGATAGGGCGAGTTGCTTTGCCCCTCCGCTGGCATCCTGTTCCACCGCAACCAATGCTGGTGTCCCACCTCCTTCAAGAAAGACCTCCCGCACGCGATGACCAGGTGCTTTCGGAGCAATCAAGGTCACATCAACGTCCTGGGGTGGAGCGATCGTCTTGAACCGAATATTGAAACCATGCGCGAACATAAGCATGTTCCCAGGTCTTAAATTCGCTGCTATAGATTCATCATAGATATCCCGCTGAACCGTGTCAGGTGCGAGAATCATCACCACATCAGCCCAGGCTGCCGCCTCGCTCCCAGTAACGACGGTTAGACCATCAGCCTCGGCCTTAGCGCGGGACGAACTACCTGCCGCAAGTGCAACTCGTACAGCAACCCCACTATCTTTCAGGTTTAGCGCATGCGCATGTCCCTGTGAACCGTAACCAAAAATAGCTACCTTCTTAGCTTGAATCAAAGAAAGGTCGGCCGAGTCGTCATAATAAATGGTTGCCATACAAATTCTGCCTCGTCGTTACTGTAGTACCTGGCTTATCCCAAGATGAAGACACACAATTACACATCATGTGTTACATCAATTAAACCGAATAAGAAACGTTATCGTCTGGCTCTGTAGACATCTCCTCATTTTCAGGATCAGGCGAGTCCAGCGGATGTTGTTGACCTCGGGACATCGCCACCCGCCCAGTCCTAACTATCTCAAGCACACCGTAAGGCTCAAGTACTCCCAGCAACCCATCAATCTTATTTTCAGTGCCCGTCGCCTCAATAATCAACGTATCGGGCGCAACATCAACCACCCGGCTACGAAAAGTGTCCACCAATTGCATTACCTGTGTTCGGGTCTCGTTTGTCGCAGCCACCCTAATCAAAGTCAGGTCGCGAACCACAGATGCTTTGTTGGTCAAGTCCGTGACCCTCAAAACATTCACCAATTTATATAGATTCGCCTCCAATCGCCGAGCACCGTTAACATCGGTATCGACCACAATAGTCATCCTAGAAACCCTATCTATCTCGGTATGACCAACGGTGAGCGATTCGATATTGAAAGCCCGACGGCGAAACAACGAAGCCACGCGGTTCAACACCCCTGGCTTATCCTCTACGAGAACAACGAAAGTATGCCGCATTAGTCAAAAAGAATTTGCTGCGAGTCTCCAGGGGACCCAAGACCTGAGCGTTAGAATTTTCTCGGCTGACATCTTGATCTCAATCATCTGCCGTTTCCACAATAGGGCTGAGGCTCGGGCGCCGAATCATCGCGTCTAGGTCAGCTCCAGCCGGTACCATCGGATAAACCGTATCCTCTTGGTCTACTTTAAAGTCGATCACCACAGCCCCAGATTCAGAACGGGCCATTTCGATCGTTGGTTCAACCTCATCTCTCTTCGACACTGAAGCACTCCGCAATCCAAACGCCTCGGCCAACTTCGCAAAGTCTGGACTCAGGAGAGGAGTAGCGGCATAGCGACGTTCGTAGAAAAACTCCTGCCACTGTCGAACCATCCCCAAATAGCCATTATTAATTATCGCAACATTAATCTTTATTTTTTCCTGCGCGATGGTCGCTAATTCACACATCGTCATCTGAAAGCCACCATCCCCTACAATCACCCACACTTCTGCATCGGGACGCGAAAGTTTAGCTCCTATAGCCGCCGGCAGCGCAAACCCCATGGTGCCTAACCCTCCAGAAGTGATCAAGGACCTAGGGTCTTGGTGACGATAGTACTGCGCCTCCCACATTTGATGTTGGCCCACATCAGTTACCACAACAGCCTTGCCATCAGTCATCCGCCAAATGTCATTGATGACATGAGCGGCATACAAATGGCCACTATCAGGCAGGTTCTGCACGTCACGCACTGCAGAATCGCCTTTCATCTCAGAAATAGCGCTCAGCCATTCAGCACGATCCCCTCGCTCAAGTGTGGGCAGGAGGTCACGGAGCACGTTAGAGAGATCCCCAGCGAGCGTAACATCCACAAGCACGTTCTTATTGAACTCTGCCGGGTCGATGTCGATATGAATCTTGCGGGCGTTAGGAGCATAGGTCTTGACATTTCCAGTAACCCGGTCATCGAAGCGCATACCAAAAGCTAATAGGAGGTCGGCTTCTTGGATAGCCTGGTTAACCCAGGCCTCACCGTGCATCCCCATCATCCCGAGATTTAGCGGATGCAGCGCCGGAAACGAGCCAATCCCTAGTAACGTCATAGCAATGGGAATGTTGGCTCGCTCAGCAAATTCACGGACAAGGTCCATGGCGCCTGACAGCATCACGCCGTGTCCAGCAAAGATGACAGGTCTTTTTGCACTGTTGATCAGTTCCATCGCCCGCTGATACTCAGCCTCAGAGGCCCTCAATTCAGGTCGATAGCCTGGTAACTGCACGGGTGTGTCATCCCAAACGAACTCGCAGGACGATTGTTGAGCGTCTTTCGTGATATCGACCAAGACTGGACCAGGACGGCCGGACCGAGCCACATAAAACGCTTCGTGAATCGTGGACGCCAAATCTGAGCACTTTGACACCAAGTAGTTGTGCTTAGTGATTGGCAGGGTGACACCTGTCACGTCGGTCTCTTGAAACGCATCCGACCCAATCAGCTTGCTCCCGACCTGCCCAGTAATACAAACGACCGGAGATGAATCAAGCATCGCCGTAGCGATACCGGTCACCATATTTGTCGCCCCGGGCCCGGAAGTAGCCACCGCTACTCCCACTTCGCCGCTAGCTCGCGCAAACCCATCTGCCATGTGGGTAGCGCCCTGCTCATGCCTAACCAAAACGTGTCGAATCGGATATTCGAGCATGGCGTCGTAAGCTGGCAGAATTGCCCCTCCCGGATACCCGAACACGGTCGTCACCCCTTCGCGCACCAAAGACTCCCATAGAATCTGTGCGCCGGTTCTTATATTTCCCATCACACTGATCGCCGGATCGGCGCCCCTTTGCGACTCAAAATCTCTTTCACCTCGACCTCTAGACAATATTTACGAATCCAGAGACCAGCAACTGTGCATCAGCGCCATCCGCCATAGATCTCAACACATTCTCAGACGATCTCTACACGTCAATCTAGGCAGATGTTACTGCGCCCTCAGCCGCCGACGTCACCAATCGGCTGTACTTCGCCATGACCCCGGTGGTGTAGCGTGGGACTGGGGGCTCCCAGCTCCGCAACCTAGCAGCGATCTCATCGGCCTCTAGTTCAACCCGCAGCTCGCGAGCATCGAGATCAAACACCACTATGTCACCATCTCTCACAGCAGCAATGGGGCCACCTTGGGCCGCTTCTGGAGCCACATGACCTGCCATCAATCCTCTGGTCGCACCTGAAAAGCGACCGTCTGTCAGAAGCGCAACTGAATCACCAAGGCCTGCACCAACGATGGCCGCTGTCACACCCAACATTTCGCGCATTCCAGGACCACCTTTCGGCCCCTCGTAGCGAATGACCACAACATCACCTGGCTTAAGGCTGCCACGCTCCACTTCGGCAAATGCGGCTTCCTCGCTATCAAATACTCGAGCAGGACCGCGGTGTTTCTTAGTCTCGTAGCCTGCTACTTTCACCACACAGCCCTCAGGCGCAAGGTTTCCCTTTAAAACGATCAAACCGCCTGTTGGTTTTATCGGATCTGACGCCGGCCGCAACACCTCTTGGCCAACAGATTCCGAAGCTGTGGACGCCTCCTCCCCTATAGCACGGCCGGTGACCGTAGGTTGATCGGCATGTAAGGCCCCTACCTGCTGAAGACGCTGAGCTAATAATCGAGTACCTCCAGCTCGATAAAAATCTGTAGCTACAAAACGTCCTCCTGGCTTCAGGTCGGCTAGCAGTGGCGTCCGATTACAAATTGTGTCGAAATCGTCGATTGTTAACTCCACACCAGCTTCACGCGCAATCGCCAGCAGGTGCAGGACAGCGTTGGTTGACCCTCCGGTTGCCGCCACTGACGCTATACCGTTCTCCAAGGCCTTCCTTGTTATTATCTGGCGGGGACACACAGCTCCTCTGACTAATTCCATGATGAGCTGTCCGGATGAGTGAGCCACCTCATCTTTCTGGTTCTCTAACGCGGGTACAGCATTGAAACCCATTGGTGAGATACCAATGAGCTCACAGACGGTCGCCATTGTGTTGGCCGTGAACTGGCCGCCACATGCACCAGCTCCAGGACATGCCTTGTCTTCCAATTCTTTAAGCTGAGCATCTGTTAGATTGCCAGCTGCGTGGGCCCCAACCGCTTCGAACACATCCTGAATCGTTACGTCGCGTCCTTCCCATTTTCCCGGAGCGATCGAGCCACCGTAGAGCACCAAACCTGGAATATCGAGTCGAGCCAAAGCCATGACCCCGCCCGGAATGGTCTTGTCACAACCCACCAATACCACGATCCCATCGAATAAATTCCCTCGGGCAACGAGCTCTATCGAATCGGCGATCACTTCACGGCTAATCAGCGACGCCCTCATGCCGTCGCTTCCCATCGTTATTCCATCAGAAATCGACACCGTGTTGAACTCCATAGGAGTCCCACCGGCCGCACGAATACCCTCTTTAATGCGCTCACCTAGTTGCCGGAGATGGAAATTACACGGGCCGATCTCGATCCAGGTGTTAGCCACCCCAATGATCGGCTTTCCGAGGGCATTATCGTCAAACCCAACAGCCTTCAACATAGCCCTGGCAGGTGCCCGAGACGGACCATCCGTGATACCCCCACTCCGTGTCTTTCCTGTTGTATCAGTCATTGTCCTGAGTGATCCTGAAAAAAAAGCCACCATCCCTATTGCGGATGATGGCCCATTAGTATCGTCTGGCGTTTTGGTTACATCATCCGATTGCCGTCGACGCTACAACTACTACGGGTCCACGAACCAAAACCGGCGATGGGCAGAGCGAAAGACGATTCATTAGGTCCATGACCATGTTAGCTCGGACCTAGAACATCCCTCAAGCCCATAGTGCTGTGATTTCTTCACTAAGTCTAGATGGATTCGTGACGACCGAACCCTATTCTCTGACCTTTGGGCTAACTGACTCCCATCACCACTAACAAGAGTGCGGCAACCACACTAACGCAGCCCAGCTACGACCGCAGTTCGGGAAGGGGCTCACCCTCTGGAACAAATCGCAGTGCAACACCATTGTTGCAATACCGCTCTCCGGTAGGCTCAGGCCCATCTGGAAACACATGCCCTTGGTGACCACCGCATCGGGTGCAGTGATATTCTGTCCGTGGTAGAAGCAGCTTAAAATCTCGGGAAGTTCCAAGGCTACCTTCAATTGGAGTGTAAAAACTCGGCCAGCCAGTACCGCTCTCATACTTGCTGGACGATTCAAAGAGCGGCTGGTAGCAGGCAGCGCACACGAAAGTTCCCTTACGCTTTTCCTGGTTCAGACCACTCGATCCAGGCGGCTCAGTCCCTTCCTTAAACAACACAACATACTCCTCGTCCCTCAGAAGCTTGCGCCAATACCCCGAAGGCTTCTCTAAGACGGGCTTAGGCTGGACCAATTCACTCTCCCTCAAGCCGCAGGTAGAAAGTCGGAGGAGATACCGAATCGAGCTTCTCTACAATATCTACCTACAACACCCATGTGCCAACACTTACTCTACGGCCAGCATATCACTGCCGCTAAGAGATTGCGCATACCGAACCCGGTCACATCCTTCCACACCAGTAGACCACTCTTGCTGACAACACTCCCAACCAGGCAGCCTCCAAACCGAACTGGATCGCAGTAGAAACCCTCATCCTAAGGTCGTGGGATTACACCGGTAAAACAAGTCCAGATAGCGGATAGACAATTTAGGGTCTATATTGCTGTAGGTGCGTCTTGCTAGGGGAAACCCGCTGATATCAGCTAGGATGGAGTCTGGCCAGGGTCAAAATTCTCGGCGGCTATGCCGAAGCCTTGACCAGAACCAGCGGACGCAGCAAATAATGGGATACTGGTTTGACTATGGCAAGGCACGGCTACCCTGAGCTTGAACCTGACCAACGGGGTGTTCCAGACAATTCAGAAGAACAGCCAGATGTTCCCCAGAGAAGAAGCATGCCAACCTCGCTAAACGTTTCTCATAAACAAGGTCGACCCATAGGAACCTTACTGGTCTCATCTGCAGTCGTGGTATGGCTCGGCGTGCTTCTCTTCACAACTGAACCGTTCCCCTCAACAGACCCGAACGAAGAACCTAGTATCGCTCGCCCAGGATCGCCCACTGGCCCAATTGACAAAGCGAGTGCTGGCAACAGCTCAGCAGGCCTTGGCGAAGCCTCATCCCCCGATCGACCCCAGCGTCAATCTGGATTGATTCCGATGGAACAGCGAGAGACTGCACCAAATTTTTCACTACCGGATTTAGAAGGCGATAACGCTGAACTACAAGATTACACAGACCAAGTCCTTCTCCTAAATTTCTGGGCCACATGGTGTCTCCCCTGTCGAGCGGAAATGCCTTGGTTCGTCGACTTCCAGGAGACTTGGGGTGAGGAAGGCTTCCAGGTTCTCGGTGTGTCACTGGATGAGCCTGGTTGGTCGACAGTTCGCCCATTCCTCCAAAGTCAACCAGTCAATTACCGAATCGCGCTAGCCGACACAACCGAGAGTCAGTCGCAATTCGGCATAATTAATATTTTACCGACAACCTGGTTGATCGACCGCGATGGCCGCATTGCGGCCAAGCATATCGGCCTAGTACGCCAAGAAGAAATTGCGGCTGAGATCGATGAACTCCTTGATGAACAGATACCCCGCACAACGTCATCCTCCCTAGGTGTCAGAACATACAACGTCAGTTCTGCAACCCTCCAACGTAAGCTAACCCAGTGACCTATCAGATCGTCAACGCACGTATCGTCAACGAAGGCAAAGTCATCGAAGGGGACCTCTCGATAACTAAGGCTCGGCTGTCTGGCATCAACACCGCTGCAGGAACCGGTGCGAAAGTCATAGATGCTAAAGGTGCCTACCTACTCCCTGGCATGATCGACGATCAGGTTCACTTCCGCGAACCAGGCTTCGAACACAAGGCGACAATCGGAACAGAATCCCGGGCAGCTGTTGCGGGAGGGATAACAAGTTATCTCGAAATGCCAAACTGCAACCCCCAAACCATCACGCCGGAAGCTCTCCAGGACAAACATGGCAGAGCAGCAGCCCGATCAATGGCAAACTACGGTTTTTATTTCGGAGCGACCAATAATAATTTGGAGTCCGTTAAATCAGTCGACCAACAACTCGCCTGTGGCATCAAGGTCTTCATGGGCTCAAGCACCGGCAACATGCTCGTCGACAGCGAAAAGACACTCGACGGCATCTTCAGCTGCTCGCCACTGATCGTGGCGACTCACTGCGAGCACACACCGACCATCCTTAAGAATGAGGCCTCTGCCCACGCCAAATACGGCGATATGATCCCATTTTCTGAACACCCAACAATTCGATCAGTGGAGGCCTGTTATCGATCCTCCAGTCTCGCAGTCGAACTAGCCCGCCGTCACGATGCCAGACTGCACGTGCTACATATCACAACCGAGAGGGAACTAGCGCTGTTTGACGCGGGACCCATAGATAAAAAGCGGATTACAGCAGAGGCCTGCGTCCACCACCTTTTCTTTAACGACTCTTTCTACCCATCTCTAGGAGCCCACATCAAGTGCAACCCGGCTATCAAGTCCGTCATCGACCAACAAGCGCTTTGGGCTGCGGTTAATGATGGGAGGATCGACGTAATCGCTACAGACCACGCCCCGCACACACTGGACGAGAAAGCGAAACCCTATCTCAAGTCCCCAGCAGGCCTGCCACTAGTCCAACATGCATTACTCACCCTATTCGAACATGTACGAGCGGGGAGGTTCACCGTCGAAACAATCGTCGAGAAGGTTGCCCACGCCCCAGCCAGACTGTTCGGAATTCGTGACCGGGGTTTCATCCGTGAAGGCTACTGGGCAGACCTAGTGCTGGTTGACCCATCTACTTCGACCCGTAACCAGCCAATCCATTCGAAGTGCGGCTGGAGTCCATTCGACGACGTCGTCTTTGGGTCGAGCGTCCGCATGACCTGGGTGAACGGCGAACTTTGCTACCAAGAAGGGAATTTCCTGCCAGGAGCCTGGGGACGTGCCCTCGAGTTCACACGGCCATGAACCTCAAAAAAAAGCTGTATTTCATGAGTGCTGCTGTTGTGGTGTCCGCTCTGGGTCTGACCCTCGCATTTCATAGCGAACTTCAAGTGGGACTGATGAAAATAGTGATTCATCCAGATCACGAGTTCGGCGACGGCTCTACCCCAATTCAGCCAAACTACCGCAATCCCGATCACTGGGCTGCACTGCCCGACCGTGAAGACTGGGCTGACCACCTACCGACTGGCGCAACAGATCTCCAGAGTAGCGCCCAGGCAGACGTATTCTTCGTCCACCCCACGACATACCTTTCTCCTGATGCCTGGAATCAACCACTCGACGATGAAAGGACCAATCGACGGACCGACGAACTAGTGATTCAAAGCCAAGCTGGTGCCTTCAACAGCTGCTGCCGGGTTTACGCTCCACGATACCGGCAGGCCACATTGGCAGCGTTTTTTACTGAAAGCATAAGCGGCTCTCAAGCCCTGGCTCTTGCCTACGAAGACATCGTGGCAGCATTCCATCACTTCATCTCACAGTTCAATACCGGCCGGCCATTCCTTATCGCGGCCCACAGCCAAGGCGCTCATCACATTGACAAGCTACTGGCAAATGAAATCATCGGAACAGAACTGGAAAATCGATTGGTAGTCGCTTACCCGATCGGATTTGCAATTGACGGAAGCAACGGCCTAGCGGTGTGTAAGACACCTACCCAGACCAGGTGCCAGGTTAGCTGGAACACCGTGAGGTCTCCTACAGGCTCGCTCTTCGACTCGGCAGGCGATATTTGTGTCAACCCCCTAACATGGAAGGTTGATGGGGCACACGCCGACCATGCTGCCAACCTAGGAGCTGTGAATTTCAGGAAAGCCGAGACACATGAACCAGGAGTCGTGGATGCACAGTGCCGTGAAGGCCTACTCTATATCTCAGAAATTCGGTCAGACCGTTACTCATTGATGCCCCTAGGACGGGACAATTACCACATCTACGATTACGCCTTCTACTATGTGAACATTCGCCAGAACGCGCAGGCCAGAGTCGATGCCTTCCTGCAGGAAGGCATCCAACATATCTCTCAAAGTTAAAAAGAGCACCACAGTGTGAGACCGTGATGTAGCCTGAGCGGAGGCCTAACCTTCACAGAGAGAAGGCAACGCTGACCCAATCGAGAATTTCGTTGGCCCAAACGGTGAAGATCCAACCAAGACAACTCAAGTGGTCAAACACCGTGTCGCGGGGATCGAACATCTAGAACCCCCGCGACATACTCCTTGCTATGCCCCAACCGATGATTTGAAAAAGAGGCTAGAAAGAAGCTTCAAATACCGTCCTCCATCCGGACCGTAATAGTCTCACAGAGACCCTCGATCGTCCGGTGCTCATCGTCACCTATTTGCACTGACAATCTATATTCGCCGCCCTCCAACTGCAGTTCCATGCCATCAGCCCCATCCCCAAAGTGAATCCATGGATCGGCGGCAGGTATGATCTCACCAGCCGGCAAACATTCAGCATCGACACCCAAATGGTAATGCCCGAGGCCTTCCCGAGGACCATCAACCTCTTCTGGGACTGGGCTTATTTCAAAATTCTCCGACCCAAAGGTCACCCCGAGTGGGATCTCTGTTGCGTGGTCGGTTTCGTCTCGTGGGGCACGGAAGAACACTCGAGGGGTCGCCGTTGGCGAGACTTCTTCAACCGACTCGACCGATTCCGAGACCGGAGCAGATGTCGGCTCCCCTCCACCGCAAGCACCCACACCAAACAAAGCTACCATCATCCAAACCAACAACCCTCTTAGCTTCAATGACAAACCCACTATCCTCCCCCTTTGCAACCTCTTGATTGTTGAATACTGATCTAGTGCATCCTTTTCGCATAAGCAGCCGCACCGAGACACCATCACTCCAATCCTATCCCGTCTTTAACATATTGCACAGCCAACCCGGTTCCAGGACAAGACGTTGTCGAGGCACAGGATATTGTCTGAACCCTACCTCAACCTCATAAGGCCTATGCGGCCACAGACTAGGTGGGACGAAACGACATCACCAAACTAGCCCCAACCGCAGCCATGATCAAACCAATAAAAAACATCGGAGACGGACTATTCTGTGGCGGGTTATACAACATCGCCACAAAGACACTGACGACCGGAGCCCCGGCGAACACAAGCGGCGGCACCACAGTCGGTCGACCACCGTTGATCAGAGCAAAAACGATCCCCAGGGCACCGAGGGCTCCCAGCGCCCCCGCCGCAATCGTCAAGGTCATCCCGGTCGAGGTAAATGCCCCCCAGCTTCCAGCCCGCGCGATCAAAGTGCCTGGAATCAAGATGGCCACCAAAAGATAGGCCACCCCAACCATCAAAAAGGCATGTAACCCACTGCCTCCGAGCGCAGCCTGACCTTTGTGTAAGGTGGGAATATATGCTCCCCAAGTCAAGACAGTCAGCACAACAAACGGCACCCAGTTTCCCATTACCTATCTCCTTATGCGGCCCTTCGATGCGAGTGAGCATTGGGCTATCTTTGTATTGTATCGTAGCGCTATGAAGCGACACCCAAGCCTAATCCCGCTCTCCCACGACCATCACCACACCCTTGTGTTGGCCCAAGGACTGATTGTCGGCCAATCCCGGGCTCCACGTTCCAACTGGCCAACCGAGCGGCGAAAACAAGCCGACCGAGTCATCGAGTTCTTTGTAGAAACACTGCAATCTCATCTGAAAAACGAGGAAGCCGAAATCTTCCCACTGGCGGAGAGGCGGCTTCCTTCCCGTGAAGCTCTTATTTTCACTCTCCGACAGGAGCACGAACAGATACGGTCGCTAGTCTCCGACCTAGAGCGCAACCTCACGAACAACCTCGAAGAGCGGTTACCAATACTGGGTAGACTCCTAGAAAGAAACGTACGCCAAGAAGAACGGGTCCTGTTCCAGGCCATACAAGAAGAGCTAACAGAATCCGAATTAAAAACCTTGGGAAGCCGACTCGCACAAAGTCGTCGCCAGGCAGATTCTTGCCGCCTGATCAACACAACACGCAACAACACCAGTTCTACCGACCAAACCCGATACTGACCCGACCCGACCCTAACGGGCACCTCGTTGCTGAATCTCCCTGTGACACCACTACACCAAACAGTCAGGATTCAATACGACCAACAATAGCCGATGAGCGAAACAACATGTCTGCCGACTGATGGATCTTACCCTGTAGTCGAGCTGGGTAGTCCGGCGGTAAGCTTTCAAGAAACTGGCGTACCAACTCCGCTACTTCGACCGAATTGTGGCCCCCCAGAGTGGCATCCAGCCACCCAGTCGGGAAGAAAATATCACCAGTCCTCTGAACCTCCTGAAGTAGCTCAAGACTTGGCCTAACAAATCGGCTGGAGTCCGCTGCATGCAGTGGGTGATGCAGATAAGTCAATCCCTGGAGCACCCAAGGTTCGCGCTCCCGATTGATCGAATCACGAAGACTCTCGAACCATTGCTCCCGCACCAACGGGTTCCTCGACAAGGCAGGCCTCACAAAAACGAAACGGGCGAGTCGATCGGGATTGTCGATCCGGGCGACTTGCTCATCCAAGATCGATTCAGCCTCATCTACCTCTCGCAACGCCAAGCCAGCAGCCAAGCCAGTTAAATCCCCCACCGAAAGCGGCACTCCCTTTATGGCTTGTTCTCGGTTCCAAAGCCGCCGCATACGCTCCACTCCATCGTCGGTCTGGACAATACTTCGCCAAGCCCGGAAATAAGCGGCCTTAAGCGTTGGGGATCCACTTGACGCAATCCCAGACCAGAGGAGTTCCTCGATCCTCGGCGCCAGCAACCTGCGGGTATCATCTGTCAGCAGCCTCCAATATGTGGTTTCCAAGTAACCCAGAATCCGTTCTGTGTTTTGTTCTAGTTCTTCAGTTATGAGTCCCGCAAGCACTAATTCCATCCAGTCGCTCACCGGCACTTCAGCGTTAAGAACCCCGTCCCACAGGGTGACCCAACCGATACCCCGGGTGAGCGGGTCCGGGATGCTTGGCAGTGACGCAATTAGATAATCAAGGCTACGAGGATCCAGCTGAAAACGTCCGTATTCAAGGCCAGTCGCATTGGGCAAGATAAAGTTCGGAAGAGGACGTCCAGCCACAGCATCGACAAACGAAGTCCGACCATCCAGCATCAGAGGGAACCTGATGTCTTCCTCATCGTAGGCTAGCAAGATTTCGAGTTGCTGAGGCCACTGCCGACCTTTATTGTCAGGGTCAAGCTGCGTCACACTCAGCTGGTCAAGATGTTCGGACTCGTCTGTTGCCATGTGAGCGGCAACCACTGGTCGCCCTGGTTCTTCTACCCAGACAGCACTCCAGGCAGCTAGATCCATATTCGATTGACGATCGAGTATCTCAATGAGTTCTGGCCAAGTCGCATTTCCGTACCGGAAAACATGTAGATACTCCCGCAATCCATCTCGAAATCGCTCCTGTCCAACCAGACGCTCCAACTGCCGCATAATAATAGGGGCTTTCTGATAAATGATCGGACCGTAAAGAGTCCCCGCCTCGTTCAAATTCTCAAGAGGCTGTCGAATCGGATTTGCACCAGCACTTCGGTCCACACCATAAGCACTGTCGTGATGAGCCAGCAAGAACCTTAGCTGGTGGTTCACCTCTGGGAACGACGGCTGGACTATTTTGGACGCCATGAAATTAGCGAACACCTCCTTCGTCCAAACATCGTCAAACCAGTTCATCGTCACCAAGTCACCAAACCACATATGCGCGGTCTCGTGCGCAATGAGACTGGCACGACCCATCTGTTGAGCCTGCGTCGCGGACTCCTCTAACATCAACCCCGCCTCGCGATAAAAAATCGCTCCAGGATGTTCCATCCCGCCGTACTGAAATGGTGGAATCAGAGCAAAATCGAACTTCCCAAACGGATAAGCAATACCAGTGTAGTCTTCCAGCCAGTCGAGCGCCCTACCATGCAAATCGAAGATCGTTTCACGGTTGCGAGCAACCTTCTCCGTATCAGTCTCTCGGTGAAACATCCGAAGAACCCGCCCAGCGCGCTCGGCTACCTCAACACGGAATTCGCCGACCGCAAAAGCAAATAGATAACTTGAAATAGGAGCTGTTTCTGCAAATTGGTAGATGGTACTTCCTTCGTCCCCACTCACCACGGTAGCCTCCCCGTTAGCAAGGGCAGCCCAGCCTTCCGGCACTTCCAGTGTTAGCGAGAACCGCGCCTTTAGATTAGGCTGATCAAAGAGCGGCAATGAAAAATGGGCTCGGTCTGGCACAAAGAGTGTGTAAAGGAAATCATCATTACGATTGAGTGCTTCGTCCCCCGCCACAAATTCCACCTCAATCCGATTACGCTTTCCGGACCTCATGGCAAAAGCCGGCAGCACTACATGGTCGTGTCTGGCAGTCCAATCCACACCAAGACCATTAGCGCGGACGTCGATCACCCGATCGGACGGATCCCTAAAATCGATGACCACTGCCTCACCTGCCCTATCCGACCAGAGGAACTCAATTGCTACGTCTCCTCTGACTTGCGCGGCCGGATCTCTCGGAACCCGGAGAACATATTCGTAATGCACCTCCGAAACCGTCATAGCACGATGTTCCGCCAGTGCCCAAGACACTCCCTCCTCAACCTTGAGCGGCCCCATCGCCCCTCCTCCGCATCCGATCTGACTGAGGATCGCCATGAATCCCCACCACGACCACTGAACCTTGAACTCGCTCGAATACTTCAACCAAAGAGGCCAACTGACCCGGCAGCCTAAGTCAACCATATGGTCACTCCGTCCCGACAGCGCAGTCCCCAATGTAATGCTCTGGCCTCGAAGTAAATCCAACCAGTTGAGTGTCTGTATATTCATGCCGCGTGTGAACTGCCATCAGCCTTCCCTCCCCTATCTCGCGGTCGATCACGGTAGTTGTATACAACGGTCCGACCGTGAACATCTGCACTAGATGAAGATAGTCCCCGGTCTGACGAACGATGATCTGAGAGGCACCATACGGACCAACTATCTCAGCAGTCGCACCATCAGTGTCGATCTCTTCAAAACGCAAGGACAATGTGGATGGGTCAACACTCGCGTCCGCGTCCCCATCGTCCCAGCCAGCGGTTGCAAGCACACCGAACGAACAATCCAGCGTCGTGGTATCAGCCAAATCGACTTGTACCCTAGCTTCCAACCCTTGACCAAGAGCCAACGACATCGCAATAGCACCTATCGTAGACTTGTATTTAGTGCGTAACATAAACCCTCCTGAGCATGGACATTCCGTTTGAGACAGCCTGCAATCCTATTTACACCACCCGGCCGAATTGACGGCACAAGACACGACTGCACACTCGCCCCGGCCGCCATCGATGAGTCTAACCATGAGTCTTCTGAACAAACAGAGTATCGGTGACCGGGGTCATTGCGTTACACTCGGTGGAATTCTATGAGAAACCTGACTCTCGCGCTGGTCTTAACCTCCATCGCAGTGCTGGAGGGACAATCGTCGCTCGCACCAAACCTCCGAGCGAACCTTGAGCGGCTGTTCCCAACCGCAGACTCCTTTTCATCGAAGGAAGGTACTCCACCACATTTCAAGATCTACGGATCCGGGGAAGAGCTCATCGGCTATGCATTCTGGACGACCGAGCTCGAACCGTTGGAGCGTGGCTATGACGGCCCTATTCAGATGCTCGTCGGAATCGACCTTGGGGGTGAAATCACTGGAATCATTGTCGTGAGGCACCATGAACCCTATGGCTACTTTTCTGTCGACACGCCCGAGTACTCTGCCCAATTCGTGCAAAAGAGCGTCCGAGACCGGTTCCGCGTCGGGGCAGATATCGACGCAGTGGCCACCGCCACGATCACAATGAGAAGCGCTACCCGTGCAGTACGTAACGGGGCTCGGCGAATGGCGAGGCGATTCCTTGTCCCAGACAGAGTTAAATGATCCGGTTTATTTCAACCCTCCTTGCTCTCACGCTGCCGTTGTGTTTCGCGGCAACCCATTCCTTGATCGCACAACCGGCTACAGGCCTATCTACTGATGACGAACAGGCCGGGGACCTTTGGAACTTCGAAGACAATGATCCTTGGGGCTTCGAGGAAGACGAGGAAGATATCGAGACTTGGGAGACTTTACTACAAGACCAAGCCCCTGACCTTTTGCTTTTTGCGGGATTTGCCAGCTTGACCATGGTGAGCTTCTTGCGAAAAAGCGTCTGGCTCAAGTACCTCACGCTCGTAATTGCCGTTGCCTACATGGGCTTCCAGAAGAGCCAGCTCATTTCAGTGACGAACATCTATAGCCTACTCACCGGTAACATGCCGGTCTTCCGCTATAGCATGGCCTGGTATCTGTTCTTCGTGTTCACGGTCGTCACAACGGTTTTTTGGGGTCGACTCTATTGCGGGCGAGTCTGCGCCTTTGGAGCTCTCACCCAACTCATGGACCGTATCTTGCCTGCGCGACTACGGCTCGAAATTCCCCCTTGGCTCGAAGAGCGCGCGGCTAGCATCAAGTATGGCCTGCTGGTTGTAACCCTGCTTTATTTTCTAGTGACCGCAGACATTCCGGCCTACCGCTACGTTGAGCCGTTCTGGATGTTCACCATGCGTGGTTCCACAGCCATGTGGACCGGCCTTGCAGTCTTGCTGATCTCTACCGTGTTTGTCAGGAACCTTTACTGTCGTTTTCTCTGTCCAGTGGGAGCCACCCTCGGCCTACTATCCAAACTCACCATCTTCCGCATCAAGCGCTGGTCAGAATGTAGTACATGCAAGCTGTGTGAAAAAACCTGCGAGTGGGGAGCAATTCGAGGTCCAGAGATCATCATGACCGAGTGCGTACGCTGTGACGACTGCGAACGTCTCTACGCCGACACCACACGGTGTCCACACTGGCTGATTCTCGCACGCCAGAAGCTCAGCCAGGCTCGGTCGGCACTCATCTCAAACCCAGCCACCATCGGCGACACCAGCGAGGCCGAGCACTGATTATTCGTAGAGTTCTCCGGAGTCGGTCAAGGCTTACATGAGATACCATAGAGTCCGACAGAGCACCCATTTCCAGATAGCCTAACTCAGTCATGGCACTCTACCGCCAAGCTTTCCGGCATTGAACAACATGCGAACACCTAATTGAGACGACCATGGTTACACGCTTAACGTCGACCCAGCGCCACCTCACAGAAACGAAAGGTCCCCTCGCAAGGTCCGGAACCGGTGAATACCAACCAGCGAATGACTAATGCTCAGGCAGGGCTAACCTAAAAATGGCTTCACGCACCCAATAAGTGACCCCTCCCACAACCAAACTAGGAAAGTGAGGTCGTTGAAAATGGCAACCAAAACAACGATACCCGTGATAGCACTGTTATTGCTCAGTCTGTTCGCGGGCGGAGTCGCTAGCGCCCAAGACGGTGGGACCTTGGAAGTATCTGTACGGTACATAGGAACCGAAGGCGCGGTTAACGAGGAACGACCGATCATTGTCGCAATGTTCGACAATCCTCCGGCTGGAGAATCGGCAAGGCCAGTTGGCTTCCCACAACTCGTTCAAGAGAATGGGGTCACTGTGACCTTCGAGGACCTGACCACCTCACCGGTCTACGTAGTCGCATTCTTTGGCAATCCAGCCTCCGGACAACCCGTGTCTGGGGGGCCGTTGGGCATCTACGGAGACAGCTGGGAAGAACCCGACGGCATCGACATTACCGATGGTGACACGATCGAGGTCGAACTCCGGTTCGACGACACATTGCGCATGCCATAAAGCGGTTCGTGAACAGCCTAAGGGTGCCTCACGAGACCACAGCACTGAATAATTCTCCATGCCTCAATCGTTCACTCAACGGCATTTCGGATCACCGGCATCACACCTGCGTTCCATCACATTCCTAGAGGGGCTGTCCTACTTAGTGCTGCTCTTCATCGCCATGCCTCTCAAGTACCTAGGAGACATGCCACTTGCAGTCCGCATCTCGGGTTCGGTCCACGGTGGACTCTTTATCTGGTTCTGTATACTCGTGGCAGCGGGTTTGCGTGTCCGAAAGCGGCCAGTCAAGTGGGGGCTCAGACTATTGGTGGCTTCACTGGTTCCCTTCGGCACCTTCGCGATAGACCAGCGGCTTCGAGCGGAAGTGGTCTCCGACGAGAAGCATCGGTGACGTCACCTGGTTCACAGAACTTCCCGCCAATCGAAGGAGTAGGCTTCGCTAGCATTTTTTGAATAGATCACTCTGGACGACCCATTGAATCGCTGCACATACCTGGGTCCCCCAGCCAGCTAGAAATCTCGCGCAATGTGCACCAATAGCAGCGGATCGGCTATCATCTGGCTCTGAAACGAGTTTCTTGAGGAGCCTTAGCCATGCCCAATCGTGTACCCGGCCTACTTGCAGCCGTCATCGTGTTGACCGCAGCTCTAGCGTGGAGCGTGCTACCTGCCTTTGCACAGGTTGACCGGGTGCGGGATCCAAACTGGACGACACCGAGAACTCCAGACGGCCACCCCGACCTTCAAGGTATCTGGGGTAATAAGACAATCACTCCGATCGAACGACGGGACGGAGAAGCCAGGGGGTATCTGACCGACGAGGAAATGGCCACCCTCAACCAACAGCGCGCACAAAACGAAGCTGCGCGAGATGCCGCGCCAGCACAACGCTATGAATCAGGCGGCAACGTGGGCGGTTATGGTAGCTACTGGCTCGACTCGGGAGACACGGTCCTATCAACGGGCCAAACTTCGTTCGTGGTCGATCCACCAACCGGCAGGGCTCCGGTTCAACAATGGGCGCTCGACGCCAAAGCTTGGCGACGAGCTAACGAGGGTGATCACTACGAGAACATGAGCGTATGGGACCGCTGCATCTCCAGGGGAGTCCCCGGCTCAATGCTTCCGGCCGGCTACAACAATGCTTATCGCATATTGCAGACGGCTGACCATATCGCGATCTTCCACGAGATGATCCACGACGCCCGCATCATCCCCCTCACAACCGGTCCCTTCATGGACGAACGCATCGATCAGTGGATGGGTAATGCCAGGGCACATTGGGAGGGTGATGTTCTCATAGTCGAAACCAAAGGTTTCCACAACCGGGGTTGGATTGCGTCAAGCATGGCCGGAGGGCGCCTAAAAGGTATTCCGACCAGCACGGCACTCCACGTAGTCGAGAAATATGAGCGAGTTTCTGCGCAGACCATCATGTGGACAGTGACCGTTGAAGACCCGAACGTCTACACGGCACCTTGGACCATCCAGATGCCCCTAACAGCCGAGCCCGAGTATCAGATATTTGAGTACGCCTGCCATGAAGGCAACTACGCCGTTCCAAATGCCCTCAGTGGGGAACGCTTCCTAGAGAAGGAAGTTACTGAGGGTCAGTAACGCTCAACTTAATAACAGTATCGAAAAATAGAGTCGGCAGGGTGCACCCTAGTCGTTAGCTAACCTGTGCCGCCAACTCCACACCAGCCATCACAGACGGCTCAAAGAGTCTGAAGGGTTTGTCCCGATGACACAACGTCACTACCGGTAAATAGGCACTCAAATATGCCTTAGGATCATTGCATGGCTCTGTTGTCGCGTGACCAGATCGCCTCCGAGGCTGAACCATGTTGTTCATGAGCAACCTAGATTAATACAAGGTCAAACTCTATAAGGCCGAGCCAGGTAGAGGTGACATGAAACATCAACCCTCCGACCCCCGTCTCCTGCTGGTATTGTATCTTGTGGGTTTGGTTCCTATATGCCCCCTTCACGCCCAATCAACTCAGCCGTGGCAGACCTACGACACCGAAAACGGTGAGTGGCGAAGCTATGCCGGGAATATTGCGGGCCAGAAGTACTCACCCCTCGACCAGATTAACGCTACCAACTTCAGCAAGCTTGAGGTCGTCTGGCAGTGGACCACCGTAGACAATCGGGTCAGCCTGACCACCCCAGACGGTGGTGAATGGTCAGCACCACTCGAGACCATCGTGGAGTCGTTGGTCGCCGACACCCCGAACCTATATCGCGAAGGCCAGTCGCCAAACCCATCCCGATTTCAGTCCACGCCGCTGATGGTCGACGGTGTGCTCTACTTTAATACGCCACTCTCACAGGGCGTGGCAGTCGACGCTACTACCGGCGAGACCCTCTGGGTGTTCAACCCGAAGACCTACGAGGAAGGCACGCCCTCGATGAGTGGACCGTGGACCCAGCGCGGCGTCGCCTATTGGACTGATGGCGAAAACGACAAACGCATTTTCTGGGGTACGGGGGCGGGCTACCTAGTCTGCGTCAAAGCAGGCACCGGACGCCCCTGCCTTGAATTTGGACCGGACGGTAGCGGAATTATCGACGCCATGGCCGGTATTCCAAGGGTGGCGCGCAATGATCGAGACTACCCCAACGCCTTTCTTTACTCCATTAACTCGCCCCCGATCGTTGTACGCGACCGAGTGATCCATGGCTCACACATAGCCGATGTGCGTATCACGAAAGAAGCACCCCCTGGTTGGGTGCGAGCTTGGAATGTACGCACAGGGGAACATGAGTGGGACTTTCACACAGTACCCAATAGCCCAGACGAGTTCGGATCGGACACCTGGCTGAACGAGTCGTGGCGCTATTCGGGGAACGGCAACGTTTGGTCAATGCTAGCCGGGGACAACAACCTAGGCTATGTTTATCTACCTACCGGTACAGTTACCAACGACTACTACGGAGCCGATCGCCCAGGCGACAATCTCTTCTCGGAATCGATTGTCGCCGTCGATGTCGAGACCGGCCAACGGGTCTGGCACTTCCAAGCGATACACCACGGCCTGTGGGACTGGGACTTTCCCACTCATCCCAACCTGCTCGACATCACCGTTAACAGCCGAACGATCCAGGCGTTGGCACAGGTCAGCAAACAAGGTTTCACCTATGTCTTCGATCGAGTGACAGGTGATCCCGTCTGGCCGAGCGAAGAACGCCCCGTCCCCCAAGCAACCAACATGCCGGGCGAGGTACCGTCACCAACCCAGCCGTTCCCGACAAAGCCCCCACCGTTTGAATACCAAGGCGTAACCATCGACGACCTAGTCGATTTCACACCCGAGATCCGGGCAATGGCAATGGAGGCAGTGAGAGACTTCAAGCTAGGCCCGATCTTCACCCCGCCCCTCCGTACCCTAGAAGGAGGCCCAGCAGGGACCATTCAACGCCCTGCCATAGACGGTGGCGCCAACTGGGGTGGAGCCGGAGTCGATCCAGAGACCGGCACCCTTTACGTTCCGTCGAACAACCGATTCTCCGTACTGCACTTTTACACACCGGACCCAGCCGACGGTGGCACCGACGGGGCGCCACAACTACTAGCCCGCGACAAGGCCACAGGACAGGCCCTTGGTGCAATCGACCTCCCGAGCGGAGCAATCGGTACACCGATGACCTACATGGCCAATGGACGACAATATATTGCCCTCACCATCGGTGGCGGCCCACGCCTAGTAGCCTTCGCGCTACCGGAATAGAACGATTCCATTGGGTGCCGCGACATACTACCCGTCCATTTACTCCCCCCTGACCACACCAGGCCTTGGCCTCGTGCTCTGGATCAACCAACTTCTAGCCCTGCAGGAGAGTCTCATCCAGAAATAGAGGTGCAACTCATCACCGACAAGCCGGTCACGACCATTAGCAACTTACACGTGCACTCACGACCGTCAATCGCACTGGAAGGCTCTAGGTCACTAGAGCATCAAGGCGACGCAACTTAACCACTGGGTCATCAGCGCTCCGTGACGCACCTAGATCCACCTCGAACTCCGCAACCCAATCGTTGAGTTGCTCACTATCGATCAACATCTGCTCAACGCGCCAGGACTCGTGGTTAGTCCGGTCGATGTGAGTGTGTCGTCTACTCCGACCCTCTGGATCGAGAAGTAAGTAGCCGTGCTCCGCACCAAACGCCTCTCGAATCTCGGCCAGTCGGTCGAGGTTCCACGACGTGGCTTCACCGTTAGCATCAGACAAAGTATTCAGCGCCATCTCATCTTGGCCTATCGACCAGGCTCGCAAGAATGCGAAGATCCGCACCCGGACCGCAGCGATAAACCTTCTCTCGTCCTGGGTTATATCGCGAGCTCCTTGGTCCAGCAAGGTAGCTTGCTCAACATTTTTGTCACTCGAGCTCTGGTTCGCTGGGTCTCGCATACGCTCCCACTCATCGAGCAAACTCGAATCAACCTGCCCAACCATTTCTCTAAGGTAGAGCTCCACCTCAACGACTGCGTCCGTCTTCATCCCATCTGGCACCGTTCGCCGGAGCACCTTGTAGACGCTACCCAAGTGGCGCAAGAGCAGTCCTTCAGTGCGCTCAAGGTCATACTCCTGCACGTAGTCGTGGAACGACCGCAACGTTTCACACATCTCACGCACGATCGACTTAGGCCGAATATTCTCTTCACCCACCCAAGGATGACGGTCGGCAAAGTCGTTAAAGGTGGAGTACACGAAATCGGCAAGCGGTTTGGGGTACTCAAGTTTTTCGAGCTCTTCCATGCGCTGCTCGTAGTCCAACCCATCCGCCTTCATCTCACCCACCGCACGCGCTCGGAGCTTATCCAATTGGCGACGTAGAATTGCTGAAGGGTTTTCAAGAATACTTTCGACCAAGGTAAGGACATCAAGCTCATGGCCATCGGTATCAAGGTCAAGCAGAGGAATCGTCTCAAGCAGATAAAGGGATAACGTCTCGTCCATCGAAAAATCATCTTGCAGTTCAACGTTCACCCGTAAACGTGCTCCATCGGGCTCCTGAGCTACAAACTCGACGATACCGCGTGACACAAGCGACCGAAATAACTGCCAGCCTCGCCGCACATGCACATGCTTAGCCTGCACCGATTCATGGCTGTCTCGGATAAGCTGCCGCATCGCTTTGCACCCATTGCCAGGGCGCGACAACACATTGAGAAGCATCGCGTGGGTGACCGCGAAACTCGACGCAAGTCGCTCTGGTCTCGCATTGACCAATCGCTCAAAAGTACCTCGGTCCCACGACGCAAAATTAGTACGAGGTGGTTGACGTTTCACCACCTTCTTCCCGGCTTTGGCCTTCTCCGCTAGTCGCAAATTCTCTATGACGTGTTCGGGCGCCTGGATCATGACAAAGCCCTGCTCATCGAAACCCTTCCGGCCAGCCCGTCCGGCAATCTGGTGGAAATCTCGAGCTGACAGCACCGCTGTCTTCTTCCCATCGTACTTACACAGGCGGCTGAACAGGACGGTTCGAATCGGAACATTGATGCCGACACCGAGGGTGTCGGTACCGCAGATAACCTTGAGCAAGCCCCGTTGTGCCAACTGCTCAACGAGCACACGGTATTTCGGTAACAATCCTGCGTGATGGATCCCGATGCCGTGGAGTAGCCACTTCCGTACCCGTGGCCCATAGGGACTCGAGAATCTCACCCCGTCAATAGCCACAGCGATCGCTTTCTTCTCCTCACGGGTGGCAACCTTGAGACTCGTGAAACTCTGTGCGCTCTCTGCGGCATCTTTCTGAGTGAAATGGACAACATAGACCGGCACCCGGTCTGCTTCGGCAATCCGCTCAACAGCCTGAGCAAGAGCCACCTCCGAGTAGTTGTATTCGAGCGGAACCGGACGTTCACTCGAGGTCACCGTTACTGTGGACCGGCCAGTCCGCCCTGTAAGCTCTTCGTTAAAAAAGGTCACGTCTCCCAACGTAGCCGACATCAACAGGAATCGGGCCTGAGGCAACGTGAGCAGTGGTACTTGCCAAGCAACCCCACGGTCACGGTCGGCATACCAATGGAACTCGTCCATCACCACATCGTCCACCGCAGCCTCAGTCCCCTCACGAAGGGCCATATTCGCCAAAATCTCTGCGGTACAGCAAAGTATCGGAGCATCCCGATTCACCGTGGCATCTCCGGTGGCGAGTCCGATGTGATCCGAACCAAACTCGCGACAAAGCGCCATCCACTTTTCGTTGACCAACGCCTTGATTGGACAGGTGTAGACCGAGCGACGCCCACGAGCCATGGAAGCGAAGTGTAAGGCAAACGCCACAAGCGACTTCCCAGAGCCAGTCGGCGTATTGAGGATCACGTTGCTTCCCTCAAGCAATGCGAGAATCGCTTCTTCCTGAGCCGGGTAGAGTGTGAGCCCTTGAGCATCCACGTATTCGAGGAACCGACCAAGGAATTCATCCGGCCCCGAACCGGCGGCAGGTAGCAGGTCAAACAGCGGAGCAGGCATCAAGGTACCATTGTGGTTTAGTCTTTAGCTTCTCGGCGAGATATTCTCGGAACCAGATGAACTCTTAATTCACTATCTCAGGCTGCCTATATTGGGCATCGGTCACTCAGGGTGGGGACGCCAACCACGGTCCCGTCCAACAGTACCCCCTAAGACGATTCCTTAGGCTGTCCACACAGCACCTGCGAGAGTTCGCAAAGCAACTTAGTGCAACCTCATGGCCAACTCACCTAACCCAGACTTGAAGGTCACTAAACGGACGGCTACGAGGCCCTCGTCACACCTTACACCCTGAAAATCGCTCAGTCGTGGTAGCAAATGTGAGCCCTTCTCCGGTAGGCTATGTAGCGAGGACTCACAGATGCCTATTTTTGAATACGAATGTAGCAGCTGTCACCATCAATTCGAGCTCTTGGTGCTTCCAAAAACTGCAACGACGCCGAGCTGCCCTTCCTGCCAAAGCACTGAGCTTGAGAAACAACTCTCGATTTCCTCAGTAAGCTCAGATGGAACACGGCAACGCAGTCTCGGCCTAGCCCGTCAAAATGCCAAGAAAATCCAGCGTGACAAGGCACACGCCGAACACGAGGCCTACCACCACCATCACCATTAGTTGCCAGAGTTTCTTAGAACTTGATTAATCGGGAGCGAGACGCGAACCCATAGGGTTGAGCGATGTCGGTCACCGGCTATAGCCGTTAGCCGGTGACCGAAGCACTCTTCAAGCTCTAAACGTCCGTCAGATGGGCCAACCGGCCTGAGCTGTCACCAAGCCGATCCGTGGGGACACCGACCTTTTCGAGCACACTCAGCTGCAAGTTGGTCAGCGGGGTTTCGTCAGTCACACGAACATGATGCCCCCCCGGCCTTCGGTCACTTGCCTGACCGATCAACATAATAGGCAGATTCACATGCAAGTGTTGATTAGAGTCGCTTATTCCTGACCCGTAGAGCATAGTCATGTGGTCAAGCAAAGAACCGTCACCGTCCGGGGTAGCGTGAAGTTGCTCAAGAAAATAGGCGAATTGATCCATATGGTGCCTGTTCAACTTCGCCAGTTTCTCCATTTGTACAGGATTGTTTTGGTGATGGGACAATCCATGGTGAGGATCGGGGATGCCCAGTTCAGGATAGGTCCTTGGGCTGACCTCCCTGGACATCATAAAGGTGATAACACGGGTCATGTCTGTCTGCAAGGCTAACACCTGTAGATCAAACATCAGCCGTGCGTGGTCCGCGAACGTATCCGGGATACCGCCGGTGGGTCTGGCCAACTCGGGCAGTTCAACATCACTCTGTAATTCTGCAAGTTGAATACGCCGCTCAATGTCTCTGATAGCGTCAAGGTATTGGTTAACCTTATCGCGGTCGCCTGGAGCTAGCGTGTGACGAAAAGTGTCGACCTCGTGTACCAGAGAATCGAGAATGCTACGGTCCTCCCGTATCCGCGCCAACCGGGCCGCCTGACTGGTATCGTCGGTGTCACCGAATAAACGCTCGAACACAGCACGTGGCTGATTCTCCATCGGCAGGGGTGTGGTTGGATTGCGCCACGATAGAGTGTTCGCATAGGCACAACTCCATCCCGCCTCGCAGGCACCAATCAGCTCGTTCGGGTCCAGCGCCAGCTCGAGTGAGGTCAGCTGAGTAGCCTGCCCAATCTGCGCAGCCGCGATCTGGTCCATCGAAGTACCACCCCGAATGTCTGGGCCCTCCGTCTTCTTTGGATGCACACCGGTCAAAAATGCCGCTGCCGCCCTCACATGGTCACCAGTGCCCTCTCCAGGCAACGGAAACATTGGTTCGCTGGCCAAACCCGTCACAACGGTCATCCGGTCCTGAAACGGCTTCAGCGGCGCCAGGGTTTTAGGCAATTCAAAACCCTGGCCCTCAGTCGGTGGGGTCCACTGGTCCATGATCATGCCGTTCGGCACATAGGAGACGTGTAGCCGTGAGGTCGGTTTTGCAACCGTGTTCCGCATGGCCGACAACGCTGGGACCATGCCATCAAGCAACGGCAAAGCCAACGTAGCGCCAACACCGCGTAGGAATGTCCGCCGGGGTAAGGCCATTTTTGTAATGATCATGACGCGGGACCTCTCCTCATTTGAAACGGCACGCTGCGAGCAATACCTGCAATCAGTGCCGACCAACTGTAATCATCATCCGCCGACTCCCTGACAATACGACGCACCGCCGGCGCGTCGTAGTACTCTACACCGCGACCCAGTCCGTAAGTAAGCAGTTTCTCAGTCACAGTTGTCACGAATGTCTCCGGGCGTTTCAGTAAGGCTGCAGCTAAAGACTGCGGGCCCCTCACAGGCGTCCCGTCGGCCAACTCACCGGCCGCATCAATGGCTGTACCTGCCTCACTTGTTACCCGCCAGCGCCCAACAGCGTCAAAATTTTCCAGAGCAAAACCTAGTGGATCCATCACCCTATGACAGCTGGCACACACCGGATTAGCGCGATGCACCTCAAGCCGCTCGCGCACCGACCGTGGTGGATCATCACTATCGTCGTTCTCAGCCAACGCCGGGACGTCTGGTGGTGGTGGCGGCGGCGGCGACCCGAGGATGTTCTCAAGTAGCCACTTGCCACGCACAACAGGAGAGGTCCGGTGAGCATAGGACGTAACCGTCAAAAGGCTCCCCTTCCCAAGCAGCCCACGGCGCGGCGCGTAATCTTCAGTCAGCGCCACCCGACGAAAATGATTCCCATAAATGTTCGGGATCCCATAGTGGTCAGCAAGGCGTTCATTGACAAAGGTCTGGTCTGACGTTAGCAACTCGAGGACACTATGGTCCTCTCGCATCTGACTATCGAGAAACAGCTCCATCTCCTGAGCCATAGCTCCACGCAGATTGGCGTCAAAATCCGCAAAAGCGTAGGGATCAGGCGCAACCAAAGCCATGTTCCGCAGGTAGAGCCATTGCCCCCCAAAGTTGTCGACTAGTGAACGCGCCCGCCGATCAGCCAACATACGCTCCACCTGCTGCTCAAGCACACCAGGCTGGCGCAACTCACCTCGTTCGGCAAGACCCAACAGTTCTTCGTCTGGAATAGCACTCCACAGGAAGAAGGAAAGCCGTGAGGCCAATTCGGATTCGGTAATCTGGTAGGGCTCACCCGAAACTACGCCCTCAGGATCGCGCTCCCGCCGAAACAAAAAGTCCGGGCTAACCAACACACGACGCAGGGCCATCTCAATCCCGGCATCGAAGTCGCCTCCACCACGTCCGAGACGGTAGAAGCTCATCAGCATCTCGACATCTGCCTCTTCCAACGTCCGCCTAAATGCGCGACGCCCCAACCCGCCAAGAATCTCTCTGGCGCACAACACCTCTTCAGCCGGGCTGGCTTCGCTTCCCGGATAGCAAGTAAAAATAGTGCGACGACTAGGGGTATCACCACGCCCGGTCACATTGTAGGGGCCACGCAATTCCACACGGCTCACGCCAGGTTCAACCGACTGGTCCCCAGCATACTCGTAACTCGTCACGGCATAATCTGGCCGACGCATTCCCTCAAGCATAGAGGCTTGATCGACAAAGCTTACGGCCAACATATGGGGACCCGCCGAGGCCGTAAACCGCACCTCTTGCCCATCATCCGCTGAATTCCGAAAATCTCGGCGTCGCGGGGTACCGTCGTCGCTTTCAGCAGGCTCAAGCGCCCCCCCGACGGTCAACCTTTCAACCAGTTCGCCATCCAGCCGCACCTCCAGCTCGTGCTGGTTCACTAGCCCTCGCACCCGGCCATCGTAGGTCCGCAACAGATAAACCTTGACAAAGTATTCGCCGTCAACTGGAAAGGTATGTCGAACAGCTAAACCACCGCGTGAGCCAAACGGCAGGTCATCACTAACACGCTGGTCTTGCTTCAGGAGCTTATCGACACCGAAGATGTGTGTGGACGCGGCCTGCGTTGTGTCACCAACCGCCAAGCGGCTGACTTTCCGAGCCGCCGAGAGGTAGCGCTCGGTCAACATCGGAGAAATCGACAACACATCAGCGATATTGTCGAACCCGTACCCGGAATCGTCAGCGGGTAATAGTGATTGCGTGTCGATCTCAATGGCCAGCAACTCACGAATAGCATTAGCATATTCCGCCCGATTCAACCGATGCACTGCCGGACGGCGTCCTGGGTTCGGCCGAAAATCGGCGACAGCATCAATCGACGTTTCGAGACGGTTCGCAAAGCGTTCATACTCTACTTCTGTGGGTCTGGGGCGACCAGGTGGCGGCATAGCACGAGTGCGCAGCTTTCGCACCACCTTCTCCCAAAGCTCCACCTCCTCAGCAAGCTCACCGGCATGCGCAAGGTCCACGCCCTCAATCGACAAACCTGCTGTTAACGTACGGTCGTTATGACAACCAACACAGTAGCGTTGGAGTAGTAGATAATCATCATCCACCACAGGGCTCTGCGCTAGCGCAGGCCCTGCAGCAATCGACAAGGCTGCCAGCGTGAATCCTAGGGTTTGTCTAGGTATAGACATTTGAAGAATTGGCCCGACCTTAACGGGCAAGGTCCTTGCCTCAGAAGGACTTGTGTTTGAACGAGACGTTTACATATTATGGTGAAGCTTACAGCGACGAGTCAAGGTCGATCAGGCTATCCCTGCACCAGTTCGACTGGCGGCAGTGCCGCAGGAGAACCCGATGATATTTAGGGGAAATTAAATGAAAATGCAGCGACACCCAGTGAGCCCCGTATTAATCGCAGCCGTCACCCTGACAGGCCTCACACAGCTTACAGCCAATGGGGCGGAGCTACTCCCAGATTCGCTTGCACTCATCGATGCAGCAAAGCGTGCTGACCGCCCAGCGGTGAGCGAGCTACTCGAAGCAGGAACCGACGTCAACGGTCGTTACGGGGACGGCACGACAGCTCTGCACTGGGCGGCACACCGAGATGCCCTGGACCTAGTCCGAACTCTACTCGAGGCGGGCGCCAACCCCACGTTCTCAGACGATCATGGGGTCACCCCCCTCTCACTGGCTTGCCTGAATGGGAATCTGCCCATCGTCGAGGCTCTCCTAAACGCCGGCGCAGATGCGAACGCCGCCCGTGGCAACGGTGAAACGCCGCTAATGACAGCTGCTCGCGTGGGTAGTCTCGACGTAATCCGACGATTGCTCGCTGCAGGGGCTGACCCGAACAAAGCCGAGGCGACTCTAGGCCAAACAGCACTGATGTTTGCAGTAGCCAACCACCACACACAGGTCGCCCGCACACTGCTTGAAACCGGAGCCTCAGCCACGACCCGTTCAAAAGACCGATTTACCCCTCTGCTGTTCGCTGCCCAACAGGGCAACCTCGAAGCCGCTTCACTTCTGCTTTCCGCTGGAGCCGATGTTAATGAATCAGCCCCAGACGGCATCGGCGGCAACACCAACGCGCGTGGGCGTTTTGTGCCAGACACTGAAGCCGCGACGTTGCTCGTAGCGATAGACAGCGGTCATGCCAATTTGGCTCGGTTTCTGCTGGAACAAGGAGCCAACCCCAACCATGCCGGCGCCGGACGAACCGCGCTGCACGCGGCTGTCCAACGCCGCATGCCAAAAGTGGTAGCAGCTCTACTAGAACGAGGCGCCGAACCTAACGTTAGACTAAAAAAACGCCTCCCCTTTGTCTCGCGGCGGATCGGACAATCCAACGGACTGACACCCTCGAACATAGGCGCAACGCCCTTCTTCCTTGCGGCTACTTTTAACGACCTCAAAATTATGCAGCTATTGGTTGATAGCGGGGCCGACCCGCGGATACGGGTTGATGACGGGACTACCCCACTAATGGTGGCGGCAGGTGCGGACTACGTGGAAGGCGCTGACAAGTATGGACTCCGGTGGTTTGGCGACAACCTACCCCTGCAGGAATCCGCCCTCAAGTCCGTCAAATACCTGCTCGACCTCGGTCTCGATATCAATGCGACAAACGAGTACGAGCAAACGACCCTACACGCAGCCGTGTACCTCGGCGGAACACTACTCGTTCCATATCTGGTAGAAAAAGGAGCTCATATCAACGCAATCAACCAACGCGGGCAAACACCGTGGATGATTGCAGCAGAGGGAGAATATCGCTCAGGTTCCTTTTACACCCACAAAGAAACCGGCGAGATCCTCGAACAGCTCGGAGCTGACACTACCCTTGGTGAAGACCTCGGCCAAGACTTTCGAAAAGTCCTAGCAGCTCGAGCCGAAGGCCAATCCCAAGATTGACACCACCTAGCCTGGCAACGTGGCCAGTAAAGCATCGAGGCCAGCCTGAGCAACTACTTCATCCTGGTCAGGCGTTCCTGAACTGCATCCGATCCCGCCAACAATCTCATCTGCAACGAACACCGGCAAGCCACCAGCCACGATCATGAAGCGACCTTGGTTACTCACATGAATGCCGAAAGCTGGACCACCTGGGCCACCAACCTCCCCGTAGGCACGGGTGGATTTTCGAGCTGCGGCCGCTGTGAACGCTTTGCTAATCGCTACGTCAATACTGGTGATTCGGCCACCATCCATTCGGTGAAACATCAACAAACTGCCATTATCGTCAGTGATCGCGATATCCATATCGACACCGAGCTCGCGAGCTTTCAACTCCGCTGCGGTCATCATCACTTGGGCATCAGCCAGAGTCATCTTTTGTGTGGTTCTCATAAGCTGTTGTTCCTCCTCCTGAAATTATAATCAGCCTCAGCCTTGGGCTATCGTGCAGCCCTTACCATTGCGTATGGATCAAGCGCTCACACAACCCATCAATGGACACCAAATTTATCCAATGTCCCTATTGTGGCCAATTCCTAGAAATCGCCATCGACCGATCAATCCGTCTACAGGAATATATTGAAGACTGCCAGATTTGCTGTCGCCCTATGGTACTCACCGTAACTATTGATCCAGATAACCTGAATGAAACCATAGTGCAGGCACGCTCGGAAAGCGAATAACCCAGGATAATTCTCCAACCGGTCGTGGTAGCATGCACCATCATGAAACAGTTCTTCGCACGAATCATCATCCCGGCCCTGCTGACTGTGCTACTCATGAGCCTTCCTTCCCAAGCCCAGCAGTCACGGACTTCCATTAACGTGGCCTCGCTCGGTCCTCAGGTCGGAGACCTAGTTCCAGACTTCAGCTTGCCCGACCAAAACGGACGACTTCAAACGCGGGGGTCAATCTTGGGCCCAAACGGCGCCATCCTGCTGTTCCACCGCTCGGCTGATTGGTGACCGTACTGCAAAGCGCAGCTCGTGGAGCTGCAAGATCGGCTGGAAGAACTTCGCGGACAAGGCTTAGGTGTAGCGGCGATCAGCTATGACTCAGAAACGGTGCTCGCCGACTTTGCCAAGCGCCGGGCCATCGGCTTCCCGTTACTTTCGGATGACAATTCGGCGGTGATTACCGACTTCGGAATCCTTAACACAGTAGCCGCTGAAGCACAGGGACCAAACGCAGAGAATCCTGACGTAGTCGCCGATGTGCGACAGTACGTCTCCGTCTTTGGGGCCAGCTCGAACATTGTTGGCACACCCTTCCCTGGCACATTCATGCTCGACGCGGAAGGGAAGGTGACCGCCCGTTTTTTCGAAGAGTTCTACCGAGAGCGAAACACAACGGCAAACGTTATGCTCAAACTAGGCGCGGGACTCTCGCCTATTGCGGCAATAGAAGGGGAGACAGCACATCTCAAGCTAACCGCGTATCCGAGCAACACAAGCATCACAGTGGGGACGCGATTTTCCTTCGCGCTTGAGGTCGAACCAAATCCCAACATCCACGTTTACGCACCGGGTGCCGATGCATTCGGATACAGGGTGATAGCCCTCAACCTCAATCCGGTAGAGCACGTGCGTTTTGAACCAGTACTTTTTCCCGAATCGGAGATCTACCACTTCGAGCCGCTCGACGAACGAGTCCCGGTGTATCAAGAACCTTTCAAACTACTCCAAGAGGCTGTGGTTTCAGGTGAACCAGGCGTCGAAGACGCGTTCAAAGAACTAGATGGGCTGACATTCAGTGGAACGCTTGACTATCAGGCCTGCGATGACGCGATATGCTTCGATCCGGTTTCGCTCCCGGTCTCTTTTACCCTTGATGTCGATCTACTGGACCGGGAACGGGCAAACCGTTAAAGTCCTTAGAAGCCAGTGTTCGACACCCTCTCACGGCACCCAAGAACTGCCCCATTCGGTTCCTGATCAAGGAGGCCAGACAATCATCCCGAGGTTCGAACCAGCGAAATCTGAGGATGCGGTTAACAACGCCCCGCACCGACCTGGGCCCGACCGGGCCCACCGCGAGTAGCGGGTTCTGGGGCCAGCTTGAAATGTCGCGCTACCACCTACCGTAGCAGTCAAGGAGCCATGGGCTCCTTATCGTCGCTGAGCAGAACAGTGTCTGGGCGTGCGCGGAGATCGATTTCTCCGTCACCTGTCGCCGACTCGTGGCCCATGCCTTCTTGGGTCAAGAAGCGCCACTCGAAACGTCGCCAGTGGGCCCATGCTCAACGACCCGCTCCCGGGCAAACCTGCACAGGCTACAAAATCCTATCAAAGGGGCATCATCGGTTCTCACCAGCGAATCATTAGGTTAATATCCGTAATTATGGATCTCAGACACTCGGCCCAGAGCATCGGGATGCTGGCAGCCGTCGCACTCTGCGTGTCGGTCTCTAGTTCTGCTCAGACCGCCAGCCCCACGTCAGACAACACAGCGAGTTTTGACGAGACCGTACGCCCTTTCCTTACCGAGTACTGCATCACCTGCCACAACGACCAACTGAAAACAGCAGGCCTTAGCTTCGCCTCGGTAATGACAAGCGACACCCTGACGGCAAACTCGGCAATGTGGGACCAAGTCGCCGCCCGGTTACGCTCCGGTGAAATGCCACCCATAGGTCGACCGACGCCATCACCTGAGACAGTCGTCGCCGTTACAAGCTGGGTCGATAGACTTTTGGAACGTGATACCGAGAGTCCAATCGACCCAGGTCGAGTCACGGTTCGGCGATTAAATCGCGTCGAGTACAACAACACAGTCCGAAGCCTACTAGGCGTACATTCACGCCCAGCGAACGCTTTTCCAACTGACGACTCAGGCTACGGCTTCGATAACAACGGGGACGTGCTGTCAGTTTCACCTTTGTTGATGGAACGATACATCGCCGCCGCAAAACAACTCTCTCAAGAAGCGGTGTTTGGAGCACCGCTTCCAAATGAACCGATCCAGCTCGCGTACTACATGGCGCGTCGATCACACGACGCTGACAACAGCCTCTCCAGCGCCGACATCCTGCCTTACTCTATGCGTGGTGCCCTCTACGGCACCCATCTATTTCCGTGGACCGCAACCTACGAACTTCGATTTCGCGTGGCTAACTACCGGAGACGTCCTCCACAGCCTCAGAGAGCTCGGCCAGCTGCACCGGACACGCCGGCCGAGTTCGACCGTTTCATGGACGAGATGCGTACAGCAGCACCGCCTGTACCGGTAGTCGCCACCTTGAATGGCAACATTTTCAACGAGACCATCATTGAAGGAGTCAACGCGTTTGGCTATGACCGCGGGGAAATAATCACTCGCCTCCCGATCAAGGCCGGCGAACATGATTTTCGCATTTCCTACCCCCACGTAGCCGATGTCGTCGACCCTCGCGACAACCTCAACCCTGACGGTCGCCGCATTCTTTATGTTGATTACCTTGATATTGTCGGTCCGTTCGAACCCATTTCAAGTCTACCGGCCAACCACGACCAGATCTTCATTTGCCGACATCAACCTGGCGAGCACCGTGAGGAATGCGCCGGTGAGATCGCGACTAACCTTGCGCGCCGAGCCTACCGCCGACCACCGACGAAAGAAGAAGTTGATCGCCTGGTCGGGCTTGTCGAACGTGTGCAAAAGGAAGGAGACTCTTTCGAGGAAGGCGTCAGAGTCGCAATTCAGGCGGTACTACTATCTCCACACTTCCTGTTTCGGGTCGAATCAGAGCCATCGACAACCTCTCAAGAACCACACCGAATTACCGATCACGAACTTGCTACGCGCCTGTCTTATTTTCTTTGGGCAGACATGCCTGACTCCGAGCTATTCCGTCTAGCCAATGAGGGGCAACTCAAGAATCAAGCAGTACTCGACGCGCAGGTGAGTCGCATGCTTGGCGATCCAAAATCATCGGCCCTAGTGGAAAATTTTGCCGACCAGTGGCTTCAGCTTCGTAACCTAGACAGAGCTAAGCCAGACCCAATCCGTTTCCCGACGGTGGACGACGAGCTTCGTGACGCGATGCGTCGTGAGACCCATCTCTTCGTAGAAGCCATTATTCAAGAAAACCGCAGCGTTCTTGACCTGATCGACGCACCGTTCACTTTCTTGAATGGCCCGCTAGCGCATCACTACGGTATAGACGGCATCTCCGGAGAACAGTTCAAGCGTGTCACTCTAGAGGGTAATCAGCGTGGCGGTCTTCTCACTCAGGCGAGTATCTTGACGGTGTCCTCGCATCCAACCCGTACATCCCCGGTCTTACGAGGCAAGTGGGTGCTTGAGAATCTGCTAGGTGCTCCCCCTCCGGACCCGCCGGACGGCGTACCCGAACTAGACGAGAGCACTGTCGGCTCAACCGAATCGCTTCGCAGCCAACTCGAGGCACACCGCGCGAATCCTTCCTGCGCCGTCTGCCATGACCAGATCGATCCACTCGGTTTCGGGCTGGAGCGTTACGACGCAGTTGGTGCCTGGCGCACCCACGATGGGGCCTTTGAAATCGACGACTCAGGTACCTTGCCGAACGGCACGACGTTTCGAGGCTCCCATGAGCTCAAGGCAATTTTAAAAGCGCGGGACAACGAGTTCGTCCGTAACCTCGCAGAAAAACTCCTCACTTACGCCCTCGGTCGCGGACTCGAACGCTATGATTCCGACGCAATTGAAACGATTCTCGCGAGGGCAGCTTCCGAAGATGCGCGATTCTCCAGTCTCGTGCTCGGTGTGGTGCACAGCGACCCATTCCAGATGCGGCGTGGAAAGGAACAAACCCCATGAGCCCAATCCATCTTTCGAGGCGTACCGTCCTGAAAAGCGTTGGGGCCACCATAGCGCTGCCATTCCTCGACGCAATGGTTCCAGCCTTCGCACGGACTGCCCAAGTTCGAGCCGCCTCACCGACTCGAATGGCCTTTGTCTATGCTCCGAACGGGATCATCATGGACAGTTGGAAGCCAACTGACCAACTAAATCAGGCAGTCCCATTACAAACCGAGACCTTCGCCCTCCCGAAAGAACTGCCTCGAATCTTGAAACCGGTGGCAGCCTACCGCGATCAATTCTCCATACTCTCCGGACTAACTCACAACGGGGGACGTGCGCTTGGTGATGGCGGTGGCGACCATGCTAGAGCCGGTGCCAGTTATCTCACAGGCGTTCATCCGAAGAAGACCTACGGGGCAGACATCCGTGCTGGCGTGTCCGTCGACCAGATCGCGGCCCAACTCGTCGGGAATCGAACCCGTCTAGCCTCACTGGAACTTGGATGCGAGCAGGGGCTATTCGGTGGCAACTGTGACAGTGGATACAGTTGCGCCTATAGCAACACGATTTCATGGCGCACACCTGCGTCACCCATGCCGCTGGAAGTCAGTCCACGAGCCGCATTCGAACGGCTCTTTGGGCCCTCAAACATCGATTCAGACCCGATTCGACGCGCCCGGCGAGCTCGCTACGAGCAAAGCGTACTGGATCTGGTGTTAGACCAAGCTCGGACACTCCAGACGACCTTAGGCACAACCGACCGGCGCAAACTTGACGAGTATCTTTATTCAGTACGGGATGTCGAGAAGCGGATCTTCCAGGCCGAACAGTCCCCGAACCTTGCAGATCCAGATCTACCACTTCCCGCTCCAGGGGTACCCCAAAGCTTTATCGAACATGCTAGCCTGATGTTTGATCTCATGGCAGTTGCCTTCCAAGCGGACGTCACACGAATAGTCACATTCATGATAGGGCTTGAACTCAGTTTTAAGGTCTATCCTGAATCTGGCGTGTCCGAAGCTCATCACGGACTCACGCACCACCGTGGCGACATGGAAAAAATTGAAAAGATAAGGCAAATCAATGAGTTCCACCTCAAGCAGTTCGCACACCTTCTGGACAGGCTCTCGACGACAGCTGACGGCGATGGCACGCTACTCGATCACTCGATGATCGTCTACGGCAGCGGGATTTCCGATGGCAACCGCCACCTGCATCACGACCTACCGACTTTGGTAGCAGGGCGGGTGGGACAGATCACGCCGGGCCAGCATATCTCCTATCCCCCGGAGACACCGATGACCAACCTCTTCCTCACCATGCTCGACCAGATGGGAGCTTCAATGGAACAGGTTGGCGACAGCACCGGTCGTCTTTAACGGCCTAGGTTTGAAATTAATTCCTCGCTACTACCGAGGTTGAGACCTGCCACGGTAGTTCAGTGCCGTTCCGCTTCGCAAGCTTCATCGAGGCCACCTGGCATCTGCTCCCGTGCCAAAAAGGAATAGACGGCAGAGCACAGTAACAACACCCCACAATCAAGCAAGCAGCACAACACTAACGAGCGCCAAGATCCAGCGCAACGATCCGCTCCCGGTCTCGAGCATACAACGTCGTGCCGACGAGGGTAGGCACGGTCCAGGATCGGGTGGAAAACAACCGCGTTGTGGCCAGCGTCTCCAGTCCGCCCGGATTCAGTCGGACAAGCGAGAGGTCTCCGTCTTCCTCAAGCACTATCGCCTTGCCATCACCGTATACCATCGTGGCGCGGCTGAACCCACGTTCCCTCCAAGCTGTTTCACCACTCTCCATATGGGTCGCGGTTAAAATCGCAGTGGCCCCCTGACCGCTGGTGCCGTAGATAAAGTCACCAATCTTCAACACATTGAGAAACGTGAAGCGGAGTCGAGGATCGTTCCAGAGCAATTCAGTGTGTGTCACATCGCCGTCAGGAATCAGCCGGATTGCCTGGCTCCCGCCGATGTAACCCGACGAAAAGAACAGCACCTTAGTGTCCTCAGCATAAAGCGGGATCTGAAAATTGAAGTCGTTGCCCGCATCGTGGGGATGAGCCCAAAGAACTCGCCCGGTGCCAGGATCCATACCAAATACACCCTGGCCCGCAAAAACCACGGCATGCTGACGTCCAGCTAAAGTTATAAGGCCAATAGCCGAATGCGAAACCAGAAAACTACCACTCTTCCAGACAATCTCACCATCACTCTGCCGCAGGGACATCACTGATTGGCCGGGTCCACCGACCTGTAAAAGGATGGTGTCCTTATACGGAATTGGGCTCATCCCAGCACCAGGCTTGATCATTGAGCGAATCAACAGCGGCGGAGCACCAAAATCAGTTATGAGATTTTTTGACCACAGCAACTCACCAGTCTCCGGATTGAAGACATGAAGTTCCTTGTTGCTACCCATCGTGAACAGACGACCATCAGTCAAGAGTGGAGTCGCATGGGGGCCTGCACCCTGGTCAAAATCTTGGTTCTTTGACGCATAGGTATACTCCCACAAGGTCTCGCCACTAACAGCATCCAGTGCGATAACGCTTTCGCGTGGAGACCAGGGCGCACTGCCACCCTCGCCATGAGATTCACGATACATGGTAAACAAACGCCCATTAGAGACCAGAATCGACGTGTGCCCAGCTCCAAGCGGGCGATTCCAGAGTTCAGGAGGACCCGCATCAGGCCACATCTCAGCAAGACCGACCGAGTCAGTCACAAAATCTCCATGGGGTCCACCCCAACGGTGCCATTCCCCCTCCTGGGCGCCGGCACCGGCGGGCAGACCAAACCCAACCATCACTAGCAGGGCGACAACGAGCCTTACGCATCTTTTTTGAGCCATAGTCTTCATCTTCCTGTGTTTATTCCCACACAAGAACCGAGTTAAGGAGTCCCCTGCGGAAAATCTTTGCAAGGCATCGCCCACTGCTTGCAGGGACCGACCGGCCGAGCCAACTTGTAGATGAGCCGGTTCTGTCGTTCACCATCAGGGGTAGTCGTTGTGACCTCAATAGTCAACGTTAGGCCATCAGCGCTGAGAAACATAACCTCGTGCATCGTCATGTCACCCTGGGTACCCTCAGCAACCAAACTATCACCTTCCCAGCGAGACGCGGCCAGCATCGTGGTGTCCCGACCGACCGGAATGCTGAGTTCCTTTCCCGGCGTGAACGACCATGCCTTCACACCATTGGTCTCCGCTCCGACAACCACGCTGCCATTGGCGGCATGCGTGATAAACAAGCGACCCGTGTCATCACCGCCACGCCCTCCACTAAAAGCCGGGGCGATAAATTCACTTGCTTCCGCGTCCAGCGTCCACATCCCAGAAAAGTCAGGCCGCTGGGCGAACACTAGAGCCGTAGACGAAACCAACAAAACCGTTACGAAGCATGCACGAAACACAGTCACCTCCACGTCACAGGCCAGTGTAACAGTGTGCTCGCTCGCGTCCTGTTCCGCAACCCCACAAATTCAAGACGACCTCCCAGCCTCAATTGAACACTATAATGAGCGTACGGTAATCGTGAAGCTGGCCCAAGTCCGGGAACTAGCCAACAGCAATCGGCCCAATGGGAGAACTGGTATTAGATGCTTACGCACATGATCCACGCCTATGACCTACAGCTCAAGAGAGCCAAGCGCCTAGTCGATGATATTCCTGATGACCAAATGTGCGCCCAGCCACATGGCCTGGTCAATCACCCCACCTGGAGCTTAGGTCACATGATCATGACGGCACATGCTGTCGGCAAAATGATCGACATTGAAACCACGGTGCCTGACAGATGGGATCAATTATTTAAGACTGGCGGCGTCCCAAGTAGCGACCCCACCGGCCAACCAAGCAAGACTGAACTTCTCGCGGAACTCGAGAAAGTCCACAATGTCTGGAAAGCCGCTATTCACAATGTCGCCCCTTCGGTCCTCGCCGCAGAACACCCAAACGAAAAAGCCCGACAGTCCTTTCCGACGGTTGGGGCTATGGTCGCCTTCATCATGACGTCTCATGAAATGGATCACCTTGGACAGATCGCAGCGTGGCGACGCGCCGTCGGGCTCGGTCCAGCAGGCTAGGGACTAAGCACATCGAGCCTTTTGTCTAAGCGACCTGTGTAGCTTTCACTAGCTTAAGTTAAACGAACCCGTGCAAGCTTTTGGGCACAGGGCAGCGCAATCCTCATCAGACAGCACTCAGACTTTCGACCGGCCAGTCAGTGACCCTGCCAAAGCTTTCCAGCCCTACAGATGATTCCTGCCTGCGAACACTACTGCACCGTTATTGGGGCTACCGTTCCTTCCGCCCGCTACAGCTAGCCGCCATTGAGGCAAATCTACAGGGACGCGACAGTGTGGTCGTGCTACCAACCGGTGGCGGTAAATCACTCTGCTTCCAGCTTCCCGCACTAGTCCGGAAACATGGCACTCTCGGACTAGTCGTGTCCCCTCTGGTCTCGCTGATGAAAGATCAAGTTGACGGACTGGTCGCCAGCGGGATCCCGGCAGCGGCTCTCAACAGCTCCATAACGACCAACGAGAGGCGACAGATTTATGAAGGACTCGACAGGCAACACTATCGGCTTCTCTATGTAACACCAGAGAGATTGGTCGGTGATGGTGCTGAAACGTTCCGAGGGAGACTTCGCGAATGGGGCGTCTCATACGTCGCGGTCGATGAAGCACATTGCATCAGTCAGTGGGGACACGAGTTCCGCCCAGAATATCGCCGCCTGACCAAGATTCGAGAGGACTTCCCCACCATCTCGCTCCACGCATTTACAGCCACTGCAACACTCGAAGTTCGCAATGACATCGCCCAGCAACTCGCGCTGCAAGAACCAGACGTCCTCGTGGGTTCGTTCGACCGAGCAAACCTGATCTATCGGGTAATCGTCCGCATGGGCCTAAAAGAGCAGATTCGCAGTGTGGTGGACCGCCACCCGGGTGAGGGTGGAATCATATACTGCCTCTCACGCAGAGAGGTGGAAACCCTTGCGGGCTGGCTAGAGACCATGGGGCACCGAGCCCTCCCGTATCACGCTGGACTCGCTGATAAGGTGCGACATGACTATCAAGAAGCCTTTCTTGCCGAGAGGGCCGACATCATGGTGGCCACCGTCGCATTTGGCATGGGGATCGATCGGTCAAACATACGCTATGTTATTCATGCAGGAGCTCCTCGATCTCTCGAGCACTACCAACAGGAATCTGGGCGAGCCGGCCGCGATGGCCTCGAAGCCGAGTGCGTCTTGTTCTATTCGGCAAGCGATTTCACCAAGTGGCGCCGAATGCTAGAACAGAACGGTGACTTCACAGACACAGCCCGTCACCTCCTCCGCAAAATGGAAGCCTACGCCGGCAGCACAAGCTGCCGACATCGAGTACTCGTAGAGTACTTTGGCCAGCACTATGACAGCGACACATGCACCGCTTGCGATTGGTGCCTAAAAGAACTAGAGCGGGTCGATGAATCAAATACATTGGCCCGGAAAATTCTGTCAACCGTGGTGCGCATCGGGCAGAACAGGGGCATCAGTCATGTGATTGATATCCTCCGAGGGCGCCACACAGCCCAAATATCGTCAAGTCGGCACCAAGAATTGAGCACCTTCAGCCTGCTCTCCGACGTTTCTAATGCTGAACTCAGGGGGTATCTCGATCAGCTGATCGAACAGGAGTTCCTACTCCGAACCGACGGTCCTTATCCCGTGCTGCAGTTAACCAACCACGGGGTGAAGGCCCTCAAGGGCCAGTCCACGGTAGAACTCTATCGACAACCCCGAACTCGATCCGGTCATCGTAGCCGCCAGAAAACTTCAGATCCAGCGGCCTGGGCTGGAGTCAATCGCGACCTCTTCGAAGAACTACGCCAGTGCCGCCTCCAAATTGCACGGGCTAGAGGGGTAGCACCTTATGTTGTGCTCCACGACAGCACCCTACGTGATCTGGCCCGCAGACTCCCGACAACGCTAGGCGAACTACTCAAATGCAACGGTATTGGTGCACGTAAGGCCGAAGACCTCGGCCCCATCGTCCTAGAAACCATTCGTAGCTTCTGTGGAGACGAAAACTCCATAGACCCAGACTAAGAGACCCAAGGTTCCTTCGTGAAAAAATAGTGGGTTTGAGTTAGTCGTGACAACCTTGCACCAAGTCAATAATGCACATAAATACCTTTCAATTAAGTAGTTTACTTGAATTCACAGAACCTACGTGTTGATGTGGAAACAAGATAAAGTCAACCGGCGTTGCAGGTCGACAAACCCAAAAATCTCTTGCAATTAACCCTTCGGAAACATATAATTAACACAAATTTAACAGAGCGAGAATTTTCGCATCGGAGGAACGCCGATGAAGTTGATACACCTATCCCTCGTGACCCTCATATTGGTCCCAGGCACAAGCCTGAAAGCTAATGGCTGGCCAGCAGCTGAACAGGCCCCCAACCAGAAGACTGTTACAGCAGCCAACGAGAGTGCTTTTCCTGAACAGGAAGCCGACACGTCGCCTGCACTTCTCCTAGACTCATCGGGTGACGTCGAAATCAGTATCCGCATCACACCAACCGAACATTCAAAAGCACTCCGGCTGGTTGCCGACTCAAGCTTCCACTACCGGAGCACTACAATTAATCTACAGGGTGCAGCATCCGAACCTCTGCACATGTTCGTGTGGCGGGGGTTTCCCCCAGGTGACTACGACATCGTTGGTATTCTGCTGGATAAGAACGGACAAGAAGAAGTTATGGTTCGAACCGAGATGCGCGTTCTAGCAAGGCGATAGTCTGGGCCATTCGCATCTCATCCGACCAACGTAAGCAAAGGTAACGATCTAAGCAAACACGGCAAGTGTCGAAAGATTCTTTCGCCCTTTCTCGATGCAACACACCAACGTCACAACGTTGTAGCATCTTGATCGGGCGAGTGCCGTTCGCTCTCCTCTTTTCAACCGACCTGCGAACCAAGAAACTAACCTGCAGCGTGATCGCTCCCATTCCATCTGGTAATATTTGACCGCAGTTAGTAATGAGTTAGACCGAGACCCCGGTTATGAATTTCTAACCTACCAGACCAAATCGCCACTCAAGATCTGCTAAATTCCCTTAGACCACAATTGGAACTAGTCGCGGGACCCAAATCGGATCTACATTAATGTAGAGAACATAATCAAACTAAGGTTTGGCATCGCCATGGTTCCAAGCGACGAACCATAATGCGGTTCCTCACGACATGGGTGACGCTACTTGATGGAAACGGTATCTGACAACTCGGCCACAACGACACCAACCAAGGCCAGCAATCCGCAGGAAACAGGCCACACCGCCGAAGAACAACGCACGGACTGGCACACAAACCTTCCGTTTCTCGGGGTTCATGCCGGCTGCTTGATAGTCCTTTGGACTGGGATCAGCCCATTTGCCGCCTGCATAGGCCTCACCACTCTCCTAATCCGTATGTTCGGACTTACTGGTGGCTATCACCGCTATTTCTGCCACCGCTCATACAAGACCACACGGGCCTTTCAGTTTGTACTTGCAACAGTCGGTGCGGCAGCTGCTCAGAAGGGACCTCTCTGGTGGGCTGGTCATCATCGACACCACCACAGACATTCAGACACCCCTTCAGACGTACACCCACCTGGGGTCAAAGGATTCTACTGGGCCCACTTTGGTTGGGTAATCTGCCCGGACAACGTTCGTACACGCACTGAGCTGGTACCGGACTTGTCCCGTTTCCCAGAACTCCGTTGGCTAGACCGCCACCACTACACAGCCCCAGTTTGTCTAGCACTTGGATTGTTTGGCCTCGGCGCTTGGCTAGAGAGCAACGCACCACATCTAGAAACCTCCGGATGGGAACTGCTAGCTGTTGGCTTTTTCCTGAGTACTACCCTCCTTTACCACATCACTTTCGCTGTCAACTCTATTGGGCACACCATCGGTCGACAGCGCTACAAAACACAGGATGCCAGTCGCAATGGATTACTGCTTGCACTCATCACCGCAGGAGAAGGGTGGCACAACAACCACCATCGGTACCCAGCCTCTGCGAGACAGGGTTTCTACTGGTGGGAAATCGATGCAACCCACTATGTCATCGTCATGCTGGCCTGGATAGGTGTCGTCTGGAATGTGCGGACACCACCACTAGAAGTTCTGAACGAAGGGCAACAATAATTCGTTTCCAACCTCTCTCCCCTACCAGGCACTACGATCAATCAACTTGGCTTAGTCCTGTTGCAGCTTCATCCACTCACTTACCTGTTCCATAGCGTGCCCTTCCAGCACAACCAGCAGGTTTGTCTCCTGCTCGACACTAGCCTTGTGCAATCAACTATTCCCGCCGATGCATGAATCGTTGTAGCCGCTCAGCCGCCTCACGTACAGACGCCGGAATTTGTTGTTCCGCAATATCACCGTCTTTTGCATAATCATCCAAGCGATGCAGCTCCCCAAGCAGTCGATTGGCGAAGAGCGACCAGGGACGATCCCTCTGCAAAACCAGCGAGCCTTTCGGTGGGCACCCGCGAACCTCAACAGATGGATAATGCTTGGAAAAGGTCGCAAGACATCGTCGACTGGCAAAGGCCTTGGCCACAAGTAATGCAGACCGTGGCCGACATCCTACTGCTCCAAGAGCCGACATGCCAAAATGGACATTTTGCAGTGTGTTTTCCGCAGCAACCTCCGTCGTGATGGCACACTCTGGCACCCTAAGCCGTAACAATTCATCCTTAAAAACAAGTGCCTCCGTCTTAGGAAAAACCTGCTTGGTCATAGGGCCATAGCTCCCCGTCACTAGTATCCGAGACGACCATCCGGCCGCATACAAATCGGCCGCTCTGCGAGGCAGCTCGAGGGCATTGCTACCAAAAACAAAAATGACGTCACTCCGAATAGGAACCTGGGCAACGCAAAGAAATTTCCAGATCGGCTCCAACAAATGTTCGTAGGCGGTCTCGTCTGACTGGTGAATTAGCACGCTCACACCACTCCTCTTTCACGACCGTACACTATGATTCCGATAGCGTGATCATCATTTTCGGACGACGCCCATCTATCTCATGATACGGTAGGCCTTGTCGGCATGGGCGGCAGGTGGCTAAAGCAAGTCGCTCACCCAAGGGTATCCTGCAAAGCTTTGTAAACTTTCCGACAATGCAGTCTCATCTAGTTTGCACAAGTCTTCTGACGTTTAGCCTATTAACGGTCAACCAGGCTGAAAGCCAGACTACCGCTGCTCCTCTCACACTGATAACTGCTGAGAGGCAGGCGCTACTACCAACCGTAACTATCGACGGAGAGCGGATGGTCGCCTTAAGCGACTTAGCCACTCCATTCGGTCTAGCCTTCGGCAGCGAACAGCAGACGAGCCGCTTAACGATCATCAAAGGCGAAACGGTGTTGGTCCTGACTGCAAACGATGGCATTGTGTCAGTCGGTGGCCGCCTAGTTTCCTTGCCCACACCACCAGTAGAACGAGACGGCGCATGGTTTGTCCCGATTGATTTCATTGGACAAGCACTAGCACTTATTCCAAATCAAAGGGCCGAACTGAGGCGACGTTCAGACCTTGTCGTTGTCGGCAACGTTCTTGTCCCCCAAGTAGTAGCTCGCTACAGCCGGGACGGCTCCCAGTCACGACTTCGAATTGTCATTACCCCCACATCCGATTACGACCTCGAACTGGCTGACAACCGTCTCATACTCACGCTCGAAGCCGATGCACTTGACCTCGTTGTTCCAGAGTTTGCCCCAGACGGCAAACTGACTGAGCTACGTCTGGATGAGAACCAGCCGAGATTGACACTCGATCTAGGCGAAGACTTTAGTAGGTACACGACTAGTGACAACCCAGCTCTGGGGGGCAGTACGGAGCTGATCATCGACCTACATACCGCTGAATTGGCAAACTCGGCTAACAGTTCCC
Source organism: Acidobacteria bacterium UBA2990 (assembly GCA_002347025.1). Classification (GTDB taxonomy): domain Bacteria; phylum Acidobacteriota; class Vicinamibacteria; order Vicinamibacterales; family UBA8438; genus UBA2990. The sequence continues at coordinate 421,452 of DEAE01000024.1, read as the reverse complement.
CTTCATCGGATCCCGAATCACCGGCAGAAGCTTCTGTCACAGAGACCGACCTCCCATCCTTATCCATTCTCTCTGCACCACCAAGCATTCGCGCGATCGCAATTGACCCAGGTCACGGCGGCGAAGACACAGGCACCCGTGGACCTGGGGGAACTCTTGAAAAGGACATCACCCTAAGCGTGGCACGGCTACTGCAAGGTGCTATCGAACGACAGCTAGGACTCAGAGTCATCTTAACCAGAACCAGTGATACCACAATAGCTCTGGACGAACGAGCCGCGTTTGCCAACAATAACCGAGCCGATCTTTTCATTAGTCTGCACGTCAATGCATCCGTTCGAGAAACTGCAACTGGAGCGGAGGTATTCCACCTTAGCCTCAACGAATATAACGAAGCATCACCAGGATCGTTCGGACTCAGCAGTCAGCCAATTCCGGTGGTAGGAGGCGGTTCACGCTCGTTAGACATCGTCCCCTGGGACTTGGCGCAACTACGCTTTGCCGACCAGTCAGCTCGCTGGGCGGAAATTCTTTCCGATGAACTGAGCCGCAGGATTCCCATGAGTCAACGAGGATTACAGCAAGCCCCGTTCAGAGTGCTGGTCGGCACCAACATGCCGGCAGCCTTGATAGAGATGGGATATATCTCAAATCCAGTCCAAGAAACGCAACTCAATTCAAACACTTTCCAATCCAATGTCGTCCAAGGATTGATTCGTAGCATTGTCCGATATCGCGAGGAAGTGGAGCGGGGAGTTCAGCCCCCAATTCGAAAGCTCAATTTACCAGCCGAGAACAGCCAAACCCGGAGCGTTGTTCGATGAAACGTCCTTACTGGCTTTACAGCCTAATTGGAGTCACCGCCTTTATAGCTGGATGGATAATGTTTGCAGAACTCCCAGCCGGGAGGCCTCCTAGCAGCGGCGAAATGGCAGTAGGTGGAACTACTACCAATCAAGTAGCAAATGATGGGTTAACTGAGGCCACTCTTTTCTATACCTCCGACGACGGTATGCGTCTGGTTGAATTTTCGAGGACAATCGAGCGGCTACCCGAACCTACAGCACAAGCACGAGCAATCCTAGAAGCCCAACTAGCACAACCGCCAGCACCGTTGTTGTCCCCAATCCCTGCGGGCACTAGGCTTCTCGCGATTTATGTCACTGAACGCGGTGACGCTTTCGTTGATTTATCTGAAGAAATCACAACCGGACATTCAGGAGGCTCACTCGACGAATTGTTCACTGTCTATGCAATCGTGAACGCTTTAACTAGTAACCTGTCTGCCATCAATGCAGTTCAAATTTTAGTCAGCGGTCGTGAAGTAGACACACTCGCAGGTCACGTGGATCTACGACGCCCGCTCGAAGCGGACCTGAGCTGGGTGGCCCAACCCATAGCCAAGTCGACGTTGCAATTCAACCACTACTCAGAAAGCGCTAAACCCCGTTCGGTCTAGCTACTACATCATCACTTGCAAACACATAATCCAAAACTCAACCACACCCCTAGACACTGTTGTCTACACTCGGCAACAACAGCCATCTCAGACGACACAGATATTTACCATGACACAAACTGCCCGTAGGGACGCCAGGCCCCCAAACGAACTTAGACCTACTCGACTCACTCCTAACTATTTAAAACATGCCGAAGGATCAATCCTGATCGAAGCGGGGCAAACACGAGTGATCTGCACAGCAAGTATAGAAGACAAAGTACCTCCATTTCTCAGAGGAACTGGTAAAGGATGGGTAACAGCCGAATACGGCATGCTTCCACGAGCTACATCGACACGGACAGTCCGCGAAGCCAGCCGCGGAAAGCTCGGCGGACGCACACAAGAGATTCAAAGACTAATCGGCCGATCGCTCCGAGCGGTCACACAGCTCGACGCACTTGGTGAAAGAACCATATGGATCGATTGCGACGTCATTCAGGCCGACGGTGGAACCAGGACCGCCTCTATTAGCGGCAGCTTTGTAGCGCTCGTCTTGGCTCTTCAGCAGCTCAAACAACGAGGTGTCCTTACACGCGTACCAGTCACCAATCACGTCGCAGCAATCAGTGTTGGAATAGTAAACGCCACTCCTCTACTCGACCTAGCCTACGAGGAAGACTCGAAGGCCGAGGTAGATATGAATGTCGTCATGACTGAAAGTGGTCACTTTATCGAGGTTCAAGGCACTGCCGAAGGGGCACCTTTCTCTCGTGAGTCACATGATGCAATGCTCGCATTGGCCGAATCCGGTATTCGCAAGCTTATTGCGATGCAGAAAGAGTTAATCGGAAACATCACTGTCTGACCATAACAACCATCATCGACAGCTAATGATTCCGAAACCAACTGAGATATCAGAACACCGACCCAGGGTACTCGTCGCTACGACGAACCCCGGCAAACTCCGAGAGATCCACAAAATACTCGGACACCTGCCAATTCAATTGGTAACGCTTGACGCGTACCCATCAATCAGTGACCCCGAGGAAACGGGAACAACATTCGCTGAAAACGCCAAGCTCAAAGCCTGCTATTACGCTCACTCAACCAATGAGCTGACAGTGGCTGAAGACTCCGGTCTTGAAATCGATGCTCTGGATGGTGCCCCTGGGGTGAGATCTGCCCGGTTCAACGGGGAATCGTATCAAGAAAAATTCAGGACGATCTCAAAAATGCTTCATGAACGCGGCAGGACTACAAGTACAGCTCGATTCGTGTGTGCCGTAGCAGTCTGGCTCAAAGATAGCATGATCTGGGAAACCATCAAGACCGTCGAGGGTCGCCTAAAACTGCCACCCCAAGGAGACCACGGCTTCGGATATGACCCGATCTTCTATTACCCTCCTTACGGTCGGACATTGGCTGCAGTCAGCCCAACAGAGAAGGCAGCCATAAGCCACCGGGGACAAGCATTCCGCGCTTTGCGAACGGACCTGAAACACATTTTAGCCAAGACCTGAAAAAAACTTCCTCTACCAAGGAGAGTAAACATTATTCCGGCTATAAAATCTCTGGCTCTTCCGCAAGTCAAACACAAGCTCAACCGTTCCAGACTCTTGTCAATCTAGTTCAGTCGGTTAGATACAACCACAATGAGAGCCTGAACTAATCTCTCATTCGACATTCCGAACTTGAATCGCGGTCACGGTTCTACTTCCTGCTGCAACATCTGACACAACTACCACCGGATCTCCAGGTTCAAGGCGGTCATGGCTTCGCAATCGCTGAAATGCAGCTGCTATTGTGTCATCCGGATCGTCAGACAGATCCATCCTGAAGGGCACAACTGAGTGGCACAACCAGAGTTGTCGGTGAGCTGCTGGACTGTTGGTAAATGCGTAAACTATAGCGGTTTGTGGACGAAAGCTACTAACGAGCTGGCCAAGTACCCCTCGACGCGTTATCACCACGACGGCGGGTGCTCGCAGTGAATCTGCAAGTCGACATGCACTTCGAGCCAGATGATCTCGTAGTGATACAGGTTTTCGGTACTTATAGAATTCCAAATTGTCGGCTTTTTCGATCCGTCTGGCGATGCGATCAAGCACTTCCACGCAACGCACTGGATACTTCCCGGTCGCCGTTTCTCCGCTAAGCATAACGGCGTCCACCTGTTCGTCGACAGCAGTCGCAACATCCGTGACTTCAGCTCGCGTAGGCATCGGGCTATCAATCATCGACTCGAGCAAATGGGTCGCTAGAATGACCGGCTTACCGGCCACTGCGCACTGACGCACCATGTTCCGTTGGGCGACAGGTAGTTCCGCAAACTCGACTTCAACGCCGAGATCTCCTCTTGCAACCATGATTCCGTCAGCCGCCGCCGTGATCTCTTCGAGATTATCGAGGCCTTCCTGGTTTTCAATCTTGGCAATCAGCCTAATGTGATGCCCACCTGCGTCATCAATGACCTGCCTCGCATCACTCAAGGCTTCAGCGTTACGAACAAAAGACAGGGCTAGGAAGTCGGCATCCTGCTCCAGTGCAAAACGGATATCCTCTCGGTCCTGACCCGAGATTGACGGTAAATTAACACGCACCCCAGGAAGATTGATGTGCTTCCTCGAGCCAAGTGTGCCACCGTCAAGGACTCGACACCTAAGCTCGTGTTCGCCAGTGTCGAGGACTTCTAAGTTGATCAGTCCGTTATCGACGGTAACCCGATCACCAATATTGAGTTGGTGAACCATATCCTGGTAATCAACGTGGATGCTTTTTGCTTCTGGATCTTCGATAGGTGCAACCGTAATCGAAAGGACCTGTCCAACTTTCAGATCCAATTGCCCATGCCTTTCTCCGGTTCGGATAGCTGGTCCCTGAAGGTCGATCAGGATCGCGACTGGGTGATTCAGCTGAGGATTGAGATTCTGGATATGGCGGATCACCTGTCGGTGGCTCTCGTGATTACCGTGCGACATATTGAGCCGTGCCACGTTCATACCAGCTCGTGCGAGTGCTTCAATACATTCCGGTGAAGCACTCGCTGGACCCAAGGTGCAGACAATTTTCGTCTGCCTAAAATCACGACGTCTCGTCATATCGGCACTCTCGCCTACAGAGGTCCCCGATCGAGGTCCACCAGAGGGCGAACCGATGGCCGAGAACCATCTGAACTTCTCGAACTAGTTCAGCTGTCTCGTTAATTGAAATCTGGCCGGTCAATCGACAACGAAGCTGAAGACCTTGAACTCATTCCCTCGAACCAATGTTGAACCATAAAGGTGAACTTCGTGCTCTTCACCGTTGTCATCACGGAGATGCAGCCGAGTCTCACGGTGGACACTAAATGTTTCGTAATGTGTTGTCTCGCCGTCATAGGCGGTCCCTAAAAGGGTAAACGCTCGCCCTCCCCACCGGTTCACAAGCCTCTTGAGGGCGTTCCGACTCTTTTGGTTCAGATCATTCCAAGCATAGGACACTGGAAGACCGCGTTCTGGACGGCTCGACGGAAGCTCAGGCCAGACAACGTCTCGAAACTCCTGACCGTTAAGAGCCAATGATCCAAGTTGGTCTATATCTTCAGTTCTGAGGGCATCGAGAACAGCAAGCGCCAGAGCCTCAGACGACGCTTGCGGATTCGTTAGAGACGGCAGGGTCTTAGAATTGCAACCCGCGAGTAACAGGGCGAAAAAGACGAACAAAAGCCCACCCGTCTGGAGACAAAAGGGATTCTGTTGGTAAATTGGGACCAAGATGACAGTTAGTTTACGGCAAAGTCGGTCCAGTTCTGCCACCAAGTATCCTGTCCCCCCCCAGCGGGTCCGACCGCACCAATAAAGTTAGCAATATCGAAGAAGCCATCGCTGGGCGGTACGCTCGGCGCGACAGCCCCGCTCAGAGCTGGAGAAAGGGCCATCGGTTGGAAATTCGGGTTCTTGAGGTTGTATGGGTCCACTAACTGTGGGTCAACGAACGACACATTAGAACTCTCTGTAACAAATGCGGCCGTTGTAACGTGCGCTTCTTGGTCGTCCCTATCTGGACGAAATTGGCCAACACATTTACTAACCAAACAATTGCCATAGATGATGCCACTCCCAAGGGTCAGGTTGCCATTCCTGACCTGCTCAAAGGTTGCCGTGTGGTCAACATCAATGGACGCCTCCTTAAATCCGGTCACGATGAAGTTCCGCACTGTTGCAGAAGTCCCCTCACGAAACAGTATGCCAATATCACTCTCTTTGCCCTCATTCGAGTCAGGATCGCCAACCAACGTGAGATTGTAGAGGGTCGGGTTCGACCTTGGGGTGAGATTATTATTGTCTCCGTTGTTGTCAGCTTCGATCCCCTGGTCGGCGTCATCACCACTCTGTACGACAATAATGAACTGGCCCTTGCCGGTCCAACCATCTGTCCAGTCGATGCTATCATCCGCGATTCCATGGAACACGATGTGTTTCACTTCCACGGTTCCACCGAAAAACTCGAATCCATCGTCCTTATTGAACTTGACCATGACGTGGTCAACTTCTGTTTGATTCCCAACTCCCTGGAAAGCAATACCGTTCAGCTCATTGTCTGGGCTGAACTCAGTTCCAGCAAATTCTACACGTATGTAGCGAAGGTGCCCGCTGTCGTCGGCAGGATTGGTGCCGCCATATACGCCGGTATCTCCCTCACCCACTGACTGGCTCCCTGGAACATTTAGTGGGGCGTTCCCATTGATAATCAAGCCACCCCAATCACCACGCCCCCGCTCACCAATTGGCTGGTCACTGCTCATTACGATCGGTTCAGCAGCAGTGCCATTGGCTAAAATCTGTGCGTTTCTGGAAATGATGAGAGTGCCATTCGTAGCATATTCGCCGAAGATCTCGGTGCCCGCATTGATCGTTAGTCGAGCTGGTGCCTCGACAAATACCGCGCCACGGAGAACCCAGTAACTACCGTTGTCCCAAGTGGTGTCAGTGGTAATCCGACCTTTGACCACACACACTTGTTTATCCACGCCGCGTAGCGCACGACATGATGTAGTTGATTGACTAAACGTTGGTTCTCCGGCCAGCGTGATTGCAATAACAGCAAGTGCGAATACCGCTACCATGTGATGCCCGATGTGTCGCATTTTCTGAATTTTGTTGGATATCGACATACAAATTTTCCCTGAGGGCAATTGTTCTTGGTTACTGAATCCAGCTAAACAATTCACAAATCTTTCCCTCGTCATGGGTGCACCGTGAGGCCAAAGCTCATCGTCCGACCCAGAAGGAAACGTCGCTGGTCGAGACCACCTTGCGAAAAAACAAACGGCCTGTCGGTCAAGTTGCCGATTGCCAACTTAAAACTGAGCGAGTTAAATCGTTTAGAGAGGACTAAATCGATCGAATTGCGAGCCCGCTCAACAATGTCTGGCAGACCCAGCGACCCAACGTCGCTTATGCGGTCATCATAGAAGTTCCAGAGAAGTCGGGCGGAATACCCCATGCCACGCCCCTCTAATACTAGGTTAAAGAGGTTCTTCGAAGTTCCTGCCAGTGAGCGCACGAGTGAAGTCTGGACTTGTCTAGCGGCCGCATCGAGTCTGACTTCTGAGTCGACGTAAGTGTAGTTAGCACCTATGAGGACAAATTCGCTAAACAGTTTTCTCGCCTCAAGCTCGAAGCCAGCGTTCTGCGCGGAGACAGCGTTGGTGAACGATGTTCGCAGTTGAGCCGTAGGTTCAACAATTCGCTCGATTGGCTTGTTGAAATTCTTATAGAAGAAGCCTGCTGAAATAACCTCCTCGGCACCGGGAAATAACTCCCACCGAAGGTCAATATTTTGGATTAGTGATTGCTGCAGGTTGAGGTTTCCGACAACAGCTCGCCCACCTACTACATCGGTGAACTCGAATGGGGCCAATTCACGGAATTCAGGCCGGTTAACCGTTTGGCTGACTCCGAAGCGGAGATTCTGATTGGGTGCTAAGGAGTAGACGAAATTTGCTGCAGGGAACAGGTTGTTCTCGTCCAGTTGGGCCCGGAGAATCGTTGGGTTGTCTCCAACTTCACGCACGAACGGGTCGAACGTATCGACGGTCTGCTGAAACATTTCCACTCGTAGACCCGCGACAAGCCGAGCCCGAGCGGACAACGGCATGTCGAGCATGCCGTAGCCAGAAGCAGTCTCTTGATCAGCCGTGTAGGTATCGGTGGGACGCGTTTCTTCCTTTAGTTGAAATTTCGGACCTATATTTTCCTGAGTGAACAGCTCTTCTGCAGGCAAGGCCAAATTTAGACCAGATGTGTTGATCGGGTTAAACCGGAAACGCCTCGACGAGAAATCACGGCTTCGACCAATGTATGAGGTGCCTACCTTCAATTGGGCCGGCAATCCGGCAACACGAACCACGGACGACCAGTTCGCGTTAAACTGGACACTTTCATCGTCGAGATCGTTAAATTGGCGAAGGCCACTTTGCGACTCATCAGCCAACACATATGCCTCTCGTGCTGGGTCGAACTCGTAGAGAACTTCACGCAGGTCCGGTTCTTCTCGGTCTGCCAACGAGTAAGCCAGCTTCCAGTCAAGGCGGCTACTTGATGCGTTTGAGAACAAGTGGTCGCCGCCGACTTGGTGGGACCTCATCTGCTCTTCGACAAAGAACAGACGTTGGTTACGAATGTTATTGTCGGCATCATTGTTAAACCCTTCGAAGGTACGGGTCGAATCGGTGCCAACGTGGGTATACAGATTATCGAATGACAACCGATGGTCTGGAGACAGTTGATAGGCCACGTTTCCCACAGCACCAGCCGTGGCCCCAAATGTTGTGTTCTGGAAATCGTACGGACCATTGAACCGTTCGACAGTCGAATTCTGGCCGATTTTGTAGAAGGTCTGTTTCTCGTTCGTGAGTTGCGAATTTTGCGAATGGCGTCCAGTCAGGACAACACCAAGATTCCCAAAACGACCGCCAAAAAGTCCATTGTAGGACTGGTTCATCGGCAACTTTTTCTCCCTAGGGTCCCAGGTATTCCGAAATGATTCACCGAGGGTTTCTAACTGATCGTTGAGGAACCCCACTTCGTGGCTCGTAAATCGGCCACCACGAATAACCTTCCGATTAGGAAAGTTGCTTGGGAGTCCCCTACTACCGTCGTCATAGCCAGTCCAAGGGCTTCCGCCGGCATAGCTAAGACCAGCCTTGCCTGTTGATACTGAGTTATGAGCACCGCCAATAGAGAATTCGGCCGCTGTCTGAGCCGGCATTTTGAGGGGAATAATTTCAACCAGGCCGCCCGCAAACTGTGACGGTTTATCAGGAGTGTAGGTCTTGCTGACTTGGACGCTATCAATCAGTCCAGTTGGGAACAAGTCTAGGGGAACCACCCGTTTATCTGGTTCAGTTGAGGGCAATGCAGCACCATCGAAGGTTGTAGTACTGTATCGCTCACCAAGGCCACGCACGAATACAGACTGGTTGTCCACAACGGACACCCCGGTAACTCGACTCATCGCATCAGCAGCATCGGAAGCGTTGTTAGCGCGCATCTCGAGCGCTCCAATATTGTCTTGGACGGACGGTGCCCGCATTCGCAACATCAATTGGGCTCCAGCCGTCGCAGTGTCTTCGTCCAAGCTCGAGGCCACGACGATGACTTCTTCCGAAAAGCTATTGGTCGTCATCGAAACTTGCACCTCGACGACAGAACCTGCACTTACCTCAACATTCACAAGCTGTTCGGCGTAACCGCCCAGGGAAATTTTGATTTGTTGCTGACCAGCGGGAACTGTCAGCGCGTAACGGCCGTCGAGGTCGGTGTAAACAATTTGGTCAGTACCAATGACTTCGACCGGTACCCCTGGTAGCGAGATCGCGTTAGCTTGATCGATCACGACCCCGACAATCTCACCTGTAGTCTGAGCCCAGCCAGGTGAAACCCACATAAACACCACGATGGCACACCACCGCCACGACCGCTGTTGCATGATTTTCTTTCCTCGAGGATCCCGGTGAACGGTCGGATGACCATCGAGTCGACCGGGCGAACAAGACCGAACTGCTATCACGAGTGTAAGAGTACCGATGGCTTGTTGCAGCTAAATGACACAGAGGTTACACCGAAGTAAATTTGTCAGAGAGGCAGAACGCTGTGGCTCTCGCAACCTTGGTTTTGCTCGTGCTGTTCAAATGTTTTTGGATAAAGCCAGTAACACCAGCCTGTTTACTCACAATTTACCAAGTCGTCATTGAAGCGAAATACCTCAGCAATAAGATTCCTTTCAAGATGAGAGTATTGGTAGTAGAGGATGACGGCGACATCGCCACGGTGATTCAGACAGCGTTCCGCAGGGAGGGCGTGGGCCAGATTGATGTTGTGGGCACAGGCTCAGCTGCCTTACAAGCAGTTGATGCAGACCCACCAGATGTCATGATCCTTGACCTCAATCTTCCTGACATTGACGGATTTTCCTTGTGCCGCAGGTTACGGGCACGCAAACGTGGAACAGAGATGCCGATCATCGTGGTGACGGCTCGGACCAGTGAGACCGACAGGGTAAGGGCCTTTGAACTCGGTGCAGATGATTACGTAACAAAGCCGTTCGGCCTTCGGGAACTAACAGCTCGCGCCCGAGCAGTATCGCGCCGTGCCACATCAGGATTGCAGTCTTCCGACGTGTACGAGGGACAGCGTCTGACCGCGGATTTTGCCGGAGTTGAAGTTAGGGTCGACAAACGACCAGTTAAGCTCACCCGCCGAGAATTCCAAATCCTACGATGCCTAGTAGAAAACCGAAACCGAGTCATGTCTCGTGACAGACTCTTAGATCGAGTCTGGGGCAACGGAGATTCGGTCGATGAGCGTACCGTCGACGTTCATTTGGGCCGATTGCGCTCCAAGCTGGGACAAGCAGGAAAACATATCGAAACCGTGTTCGGGATCGGATACAGGTTTCTTGACGACGCCAGCCTCGGCATGTCTGCCTAGTAGCAGCGTTACTGAAGCAGGGATCTCATGTAAATAAGTTAGTTCACCGCGTGCGATATAGCTTCTCCAAGCGAACGTGTCACCCCGCACTTAGGCACGTTCACTTCACTCTTCAGCGGGTTCCATGATTCCTTCCAGGCGGTAATGACATTCAGGCATCCTGAATGCCAACCATCCAACTAACAGTCACTATGTCGCACGCGGACCGCTTTTTTGCGCCGCGCACCTTTTCATGTCACCGTGCTTGCGGTTTGATCGGTCGAAAGGTCATCTCTGTGCTATCTTGCAATTATGTCGGTGCCTCCCAAGGATCTGGAACATCTAAAACAACGGATGCTCGCGATGGCTGGAGCTGTGGAGGAACAAGTACGAACAGCTGTCGAAGCGCTCGTCGAGCGTAATCACGATATGGCCCAAGCGGTATTGACTGGCGATAAGCCAATCGACCAACTACATCTCGAAATTGATGAGAGATGCTTTCAACTGCTCGAAGCACAGCAACTGCCATCGACCGAGCTGCGTGTGGTGGTAACGGGCGTAAAGATCAACAGCGACCTCGAGAGAATCGGCGACTTGGCAATTAACATCGGTGAAACCACACTGCGCTATCTCGAACACCCATCTGTCAAACCGCTTATCGACATCCCCAGAATGGGAAGTATCGCGCAGGGTATGCTTCGTGATTCCCTAGATTCCTACGTTAAACAGGATATGACCTTGGCTCAACAAGTGTTGAATCGAGATGATCAGCTGGACGAACTAAAAGAACAGGTATTTCACGAACTGGTCGGGGTGATGTGTTCTGACACGACAATTACTGAACAAGCACTAGACTTGATTCTTATATCTCGGCACCTTGAGCGTGTCGGCGATCACGCGACGAATATTGCTGAAGAGGCAATCTTCATGGTCTCAGGTCTCGATGTCCGGCATCAGGGACAGGAAGGTCAGGCCAACAGGTGACTCCTGATCGGATATTCGTGGTCGAGGATGACTCAGATATTGCTCAACTGGTCGAGCATCATCTGAAACGAGCAGGTTTCCAAGTTGACACCTTCCTGACTGGCAACGAAATGCTGGACCTGATGCGACAACATCCACCGAACCTGCTCGTGCTCGATTTGATGTTGCCTGGGCTGAGTGGATTTGACCTCTGCCGTATGATGCGAGCTGATTCGGCAACGGCCGCCATACCTATCATTATGCTGACCGCTCGAACCGAAGAAGAAGATCGGGTGCAAGGCCTGGAGCTCGGAGCAGACGATTACCTGACAAAGCCTTTCAGTCCAAGGGAATTGGTTGCTCGCATTCGAGCCGTGTTACGGCGAAGTCAACCTTTTGGGCCGAACAAGGTCTTGCGATTTGGTTCCCTCGTAGTCGATCTTGACCGCCATGAAGTCTCTGAGGACAAACGTGAGGTTCGGTTGACTGCAAAAGAATTCCTGTTGCTCCAATATTTGATCGAGCATCGCGGTCGAGTGCTGTCTCGAGACCTCCTCCTTTCTGATGTTTGGGGTTACCAGTACACGGGTGGCACCAGGACAGTGGACGTGCATATCAGACGACTGCGGGAAAAGCTACCCAGTCTCGTTAAGCACATCGTGACCATCAAGCAGTTTGGCTACAAGTTTGTTGAGGCCACCTAAGACCCTATAGGCCTCAAGAGGCTATCCCTCGGACACGTTGCTCGTTGAAGGGCAAAGATCAGTGAGACTTCGTACACGTTTTTTTCTCATGGCAGTTGCGGTAGCTACCGTAAGCCTTGCCGTAGCGGCATGGCTAGCTTCATCGACGCTACGCCGAGTCCAACTCGATCGCATCGAATCAGACCTCGTCGCTGAGACTCGCCTGGTCGCTGAACTACTCACTCAGCGCAGCCTGTCAGTCCAAGGCGTAAACCTCGACGAAGAAGCTGATGCTCTGGGAAGACATCTTCGAGCCAGGGTCACCTTAATTGATCGTTCTGGAGCTGTGGTAGGGGATTCCGCCGAAGATGGCGTAGCACTCGGAACAATGGACAACCATGCCACGCGACCCGAAGTTGAGATGGCTCGTCTGCATGGGTTAGGGGTTGTGCAACGTTACAGCACAACAGTCGATGAAGCCCTTCTCTATGCCGCTGTATCAATTGAGCACCCCATGGTCGCAACCGTTCGATTAGCAATGCCATTGACTACAGTCGAAGAACAACTCAATGTGTTAACTAGATCAACTTTCTTCGGACTACTCGTGGCATTCTGCGCGGCATTGCTCGTCGCCTGGATCGTATCTTCGGCTTTGGGACGCCGGGTTACCGCAATTGGTGAAACTGCAAAACGTTATGCGCTTGGCGACCTCCCCGGGGATAAGAGTGATGCACCAGATGATGAACTCGGTGTTGTGGCCAAAGCATTAGACCACACCGCAAAGGAGTTGGGACGCCGGGTGCAGGAACTATCAGCTGAGCACAACCGAACCCAGGCAATTCTCGGAGGCATGGTCGAGGGAGTACTCGTTGTCGATGAGATGGGGCAAGTCCAACTTGCAAATGAATCAGTCAAGCAGATGCTTGGACATGATGGCGAACCAACTGGGCGATCGTATATGGAGTTGATCCGCCACCCAGAGGTAACTCGCCTAATCGAGGCTGCCGCAACCGGTGCAGCAGCACCTCAGACCGAGTTGAGGTTAAACACCGACCCGGTAAAAGTTTTGCTGGCAAGCGCTAGATCATTCACAGCAAATTCGCAGTCTGGTGTGGCCCTCGTGCTTAATGATGTGACTGAATTTCGACGGGCAGACCAAGTTCGGCAAGACTTCGTAGCAAATGTTTCACATGAATTGCGTACCCCACTTACGGCGATCATAGGTAGTGTTGAAACCTTGCTTGAAGATGTGGACTCCGGAGACAACCGTCGGTTCTTGGACATTATTGCCAGGAACAGCAATCGCATGGAGCGATTGGTCAACGATTTACTTCGCTTGGCTCGTCTCGATGCGGGCCAAGAAGAACTTAATTTGACAGTGTGCTCAGTCGAATCGGTGTTCAGTGCGGTTGTATCAGATTTGTCACCGCTAATTGATGCAAAGAAACAGCGGATTGAGACGACCATCGCTTCAGAGGCTCAGGCGATTACCGCCGATCCCAACAAGCTGCACGACGCTCTCCGGAATCTTGTGGAAAATGCGGTCCACTACACACCGGCCAGCTCTGCGATCCAGTTGGCCGCAACCCAGCAGCATGGGCGAACCACCCTGTGCGTTGCCGACAGAGGACCGGGAGTGCCCGATACTGACCTAACCCGAATTTTCGAGAGATTCTATAGAGTTGATGGTGCGAGAACTCGCGAACATGGGGGTACCGGATTGGGACTCGCTATTGTCAAACACCTCGTGGGACTTCATCGTGGATCGGTACGAGCCGAAAATCGAGAGGGCGGTGGCACAGTGTTTACGATCGAGTTGACAGACCCTTCGACAGAATCCTATGCACCCGGGCCAGGTTGAATTCCATCTCAATATTCAATGGACTCGGCTTCCATGCCGAAATTTCGGCACATGTAACGACAGCCTTCGATAACACAGCTACGAAGGTCCTATACTAGTTACATGCCTGAAATCGACCCTCTGCCCGGGAACAATCACCCCGCTGTGCGTCAGAGCTTGGTGGCTCGTCTTCGTAATCAAGGAGTTGAAATCGGATACTTAACCAAGGGCCTGGATAACAACGCTCTTTCCCGACGTGTTCTGACAGACAAGTGGTCGTTGAAGGAATTGGTCTGCCATCTCTGGAGGGTACAACATCTGTTCGATGACCGAATTGAAGCGATGTTAACCAAAAAGGACCCAGTGCTCTTACCCTACACCCCAGACAGTGACACTGATTTCGACAAACTGGTCTCCCACGATGCAACGGAAACGCGGGAGGCCTTTCTAGGCGATCGGATTACCTTCACGTCTCGGCTTGAGCAGTTGAGCTCTTCCCAATGGCACCGAACAGGGCAGCATCCTGAGTATTCGCGATTCGATGTCCACTTTCAGGTCGAGTACATGGTGCATCACGAGGCCCATCACATCTATCAATTGTTTCAGCGACGGCTTCAGGTAGAAACGCCAGAACGCTGAGGCTTTATATGGACTTTCAAGGACCGACAAGCCGAACCAATGGATTTACTCTCGGTCTACCAAATTCAGACTCTCACCCTGGCAAAGCCCCATCCTGTAGCTCCACAAACACCCTTCTGAGTCAACTGATTCGGAGGCTCTCAAAAATCCTCGTGAGCCCAAGCGCACCAAGCACTGGGACCACAGAATGGATAAAGGAATGCAGGCGGGAACAAGTTATTTTCGAACAGCCCTAAACCCAGAGAAACATCTAGCATTGCTTGAATGCAAACCACGAATAGAGTCTCTTTAGTAATTGGTAGGACGATTGTGTCATAGCCCCTGACGCAGAACCCGACACGAGAATCCAAACACTTAAAGCCTACCCACCCCTCTTCGGTGGTATCTATCTAGATCGAGATCTCAGCAAATGACATTCTTTTAACTTCTACGTGACCGTGACGACACATCCAGAAATTAATCTTAATAAGGTCAGGCCGAATGTGACTTGATAAATCTTGGAACCTCTAAGTCGCAACCCTAGACCAGATTGAGCGTTTCAGACTTCTTTGACCAATTGCTACCCATGAAGACACTCGCAAACTACATCCATGCACGCCTGACAGAATTTGACCAGATTAGTTACCACCGCCGTCACACACTTGAGCAATTGGGAAGATTGATCACCCATCAAATACCCGCACAAAAACATACGAAGATCGTGTTTGTTTGCACCCACAACTCAAGACGGAGCCAACTGGCACAGGCATGGGCAACGACGGCAGCATTCCATTTCGCGATCTCTAAACTCGCTATCATTTCGGCTGGCACTCAAGCAACCGAGGTTGACCGACGCACCATCGATGCACTAGGCCGTGCCGGCTTCACCTGGAAATGTTCGGACAACCCCAATCCTACCTACACACTCCGAATTAATTCCACCGGTCAAACCATCTCCCTCTTTTCAAAAACCTTATTGGACTCAATCAAAGATACCGAAGACTGTATCGCATTGATGACATGTAGCAGGGCCGACCGTGCGTGTCCGACTATGGATGGTGTGTCGAACCGGATCTCTCTTTGCTACGACGATCCGAAAACTTCAAACGGCACCTGTCAGGAATCTGACATTTATGACACGTGCTGCCAGACCATCAGCCGAGAAATGCTGTACGCATTTTCGACTATCCAAAGGTCATAGCACGGGCGATGCAACAGAACAGGACTTTGACAATACGGTTGATCCTTAGAATGACATGATCAATCGCTTAGCAGTCGAAGCTGTAGGCACATTCGACTGGCCTTCACGGGCACCACAGCCATTATCATCGAAGCCATACCATTTTGAGCGGAACATTGTTCAAAGGAGAATTAGGAACTGCCTGAATATATTGAAAACGGCTTGCAATTACTTCTCGTGGAGTATCTTGACAGCCCAGAGCTCTCGCTTTCAACTCTTCAAGTAGGTTCGCTTTTGGAACTCGACAAGCCAGCCACACGTGAGCTACTTCAAGCCTCGATAACCACAGGCCTATTGGACCAAACTCAAGAAGGCTATTTCGTACTCGCAGACCACTACCAATGGCCCCACACCCAATGTGTGCACATCAAACGACGAGCAATAATTAATTCAGCTCTTTTCGAGCCCAGCCGTCACCTCAGTTAAACCAGAAGGCGTGAAGCTAACTGAACTTGCATCACAAGCTTTGAGGGCACTAGGCCTTTCAATTGAACAGCTTCTCTAAACAAGAGGGTTTAGGCTTTCCGGAGCCTCCATCAACCAGGTACAACATCAGACAGAACCCCACCTGCTACCGATAGAACCCTGCCACAATTGACAGTCACAATATTTTCCTGACTAGCAAAGCGACAAACCAACTGGTCTTACGAAGAACACACTATGCGGCTTCCCGCAAACGAGAAGTACGCTCTGCAACAAGGTCAAAAAGAAGTGACTGATTGAACCGTTTCTCGGTCACAAAATGTCCAACAACAGCAACTAGTGGAATCAGGACAACGGGCATCGCCGTTAGTCCGCACCACCAGAAAGCCTGTCGCTTCCAGTCCAAAGGATGCTCAAGCAGTAATCGAAAGCGATCTCCATAGAAGCCAGAAGCGGCTCTAACGATATCGCTAGCCATCCGAAGATAGCCTCCATGCCCCCCCCACTCGGACTCGGCCAGCTTTCATCTCAAGCAGGAATTCCTCTCGATTCGTCGCCTTAGGAGCTTCTACCCAGGTTCGACCAATCGCACCTTGGGTGTGGGCATCACTTCCACCCAATGCCACTTTGTTGTAGGCACAAGCCAAGCACTCTGCAGTTCGGTTCTGACTGGATAACCGAGAACCGTTCCTGACCTCAAGCGCATCGATCCATGGCAACAGGGAAACAATATGGGAACCGGTAACAGGGCCATTGATTCCAGAGGCCACATGGTTTAAGGAAGTAAAAATAGCTTCGCGTCGCAGATAGGGCATCAAATTCCGTACATCGGTTCGTCTCCGCTGTATCTCAAAGTGCTGTCGCTCATTGATATCGAATACATTCAAATGAACTGCCACGGGTTCATCGGGGAACTCAGCTGTTACTTCGCAACCCACGATGACATCTTCGCGGCAGCCAAGTGCAAGGGCACCAGCAATCTCATTGTGGTCCGTGATCGCTACAAGGTCCATACCACGTGCTTTAGCAAGCTCGTACACACGATCAGGTTGGTTGTATGATTCGCGAAGCACCTTCTGCAACAATGGCAAAGAGGAATACCCAGAGTGGACTGTGTGCACGTGCAGATCTGCCTTCATTACCATCCCTCTCAAATGAGTAGTATAGTCATCCACGCTAGCATTAGACCATGTCATCGCCGGCGTGCATCAGAACCCATCACTAAAGACGAATCCCCCTACCGCCAGACAGAGTCTCGCTAGCTTGTTTGATAGCACCGAAACGAATTTGATGCTGGGAGATGAAACTTCGTTTTTCCGAAGCCTCGCCTGTCAGGTTACAGTGAGCTTAGAGACACCTTCCTGACTTATGTGATTCTGCATTACCCTGCGAGACAATATTGCAGGCTACCCTACACTAATCAGATAACAAACCCTGTTCCCAATGGACACCAATTGGACGCACCTAGCATGAACCGGGATAATGGCTAGCATAACTGTGGACTTGTCAGTGTCTACACGAAAAGAGCAAATGCTCAAACGCGACGAATTTTTCACCGAACCAACACTGACAACGTCGGCTTGGACTCTCCTGCCCAACTGTTTCCAGCATTGGGCTGCAGACTCCTCTGGTGTAGGGTCACCATGAGCCACTCCCTGTCCAGGCAGAACGACCACACAGAACCACGGTTATCTGAACTTTTGTTGACAGTACTAGAGGAAGAGCTTCCGTGCAGGCGGAACATGACGGTTCGAGTTAACCTAATGTGAGGGATTGAAGCCTATGTCGCACTCAAATCAACTCAAGAAGCGCCTCAAGAGCTTGGAGTCCCATCTATCACAAGAGAACCCAATCCTCTTGCAAGCCGTCACAAGCTTTCGCAAACTAGACAAGATCGCCCAGAGTCTCGGAGGGCTACAGCCGAATGAATCATTTGCGACGAAAATTTCCTGGTGGCCAATGGTCGCTGTATTAGGTACTTACTCTTCCGGGAAATCCACCTTCATCAATCACTACATCGGAAAACAACTCCAACTCACCGGAAACCAAGCAGTCGACGATCGATTTACCGTCATCTGTTATAGCACTGACCATGACGATCCTCGGGTACTCCCGGGTCTGGCACTCGATGCCGATCCCCGGTTTCCGTTCTACCGGCTCAGTCAATCCATTGAAGGCATCGCCTCAGGCGAAGGCCAGAGAATTGATGCCTATTTACAACTAAAGACCTGTACGAGTGATGTCGTTCGAGGCAAGATCGTCATCGATTCTCCTGGCTTTGATGCAGATGCCCAACGCACCTCCACCCTGCGAATCACCGACCACATCATTGACCTATCTGACCTAGTCTTGGTCTTTTTTGATGCCCGTCATCCTGAAGCAGGTACCATGCGAGACACGCTGGAACACCTCGTTGCCCAGACGATTCAGCGACCTGACTCCAACAAATTTCTGTATATACTAAACCAGATCGATACCACTGCTCGCGAAGACAATCCGGAAGATGTCATCGCGTCTTGGCAGCGAGCTTTAGCCCAGAAGGGATTAACCGCAGGGCGGTTTTATCGGATTTACAATCCCGATGCTGCTGTACCTATTTCAGACGACACACTGCGAGAACGATTCGAATCAAAACGAGACATTGACCTTGAAGAGATTCACACTCGCATGCGCCAGGTTGGAGTTGACCGCGCCTACCGGATCGTCGGGGTACTCGGACAGACTGCGAAACGAATAGAGGACCAGTTGATCCCCAAGCTGCAAAATCTGCTGACATTATGGCGGCACAGAGTTTTGTGGCTAGACAGTATCGTGGTCAGCATCATTTTGGCAGCCATCCTAAGCTGGACACTGTTCACTGGCACTTGGGAGAACCTTACATTCCGCCACCCTACCTGGAAGCTTGTTCTTGGTGATGAAACCTGGCGTCTCGCAGTTCTAGGGTCAGTTGCCGGTCTCGCCTTCGTCGGCCATTTCATAATGCGTGGCAAGGCAGCCGGTGACATCCTCTCTAGGCTTAAAATAGAGAGTAGCGAGGGACTGGGGACTGAACTGACCGAGATGCTACCCCATGCCTTTCGCAAAAGTACACGCTACTGGCGTAGCATTTTTCTAAAAGATCCAGCCGGTTGGGGTTCACGGTCACGTCGCCGCCTAGCCGAGGTAATTGCTGAATCCAACACGTATGTCCAGAAGCTCAATAATCAGTACACCGACCCATCTGGCACTGGAAATAATCGCCCCTAACATCAGAAATAGTGACGCTGGTGGGATCTGAGATCAATCGGCCAGCACCAAAGCCAACGGTTTTGGGTTTTAAAACCGGCCAAATCTGGGACGGACCCTGATTTGGGGACCCAACTAAGCACAAGCAGCTATGTGTTGGAGTGCCTGTCCTCAACCGTGACACTTGAGCACAGCCCGTGTAACATATCGCTATATTGTTTAGCTTAAATTGTAGGGTTAGGGATCTGAATGCGGAAAATACACGTAGCAGCCTCCATTGCCGGATTCGCGGCAACCTTGCTCAGCACCGCCTTACCCACATCGGCGAACGCCAGGCCTCAAGAAGCACTAGAACCTGAGTCTCACGGACAAGCACTCGTAAACCGATATTGCCTAAGCTGCCATAACAACCAGGCACTCCGCGGTGGCCTATCGCTCGAAGAAACGCCGCTCACCCAACTGACCGGTAATGAGGCGTTGTGGGAACGGGTCTTGCGCAAATTGCGAGCGGGTGCCATGCCACCAACCGGCGCACCACGCCCAGATCTGGCCGCCTATGGGAACCTGGTCAATTTTTTGGAGACCTCCCTAGATCACATCGCTGCAAGCTCGCCAAATCCAGGCCGAACTGAGACCTTCCGGCGACTAAACCGGACAGAATATAGGAACGCTGTTCGAGATCTGCTGGCACTCGACGTTGACATATCCACGCTGCTGCCAAGCGACGACACCTCCTTTGGATTCGATAACGTCGGAGTTGTGGAACTGTCACCAACACTCATGGAACGCTATCTGACGGCCGCACAGAAAATCAGTCGGCTCGCCGTCGGAAGCATGGCCTCCGTGCCGGGAAGCCGGGTAGTGACACTACGACCCGATTTAACCCAAGAAGGCCACATCGAGGGCCTACCTTTCGGGACCCGCGGCGGCACGCTAGTCGAGCACACATTTCCGCTCGATGGCGAATATGAAATCGAAGTCAGGCTAGCCAGGAATCGGAACGAGAACATAGAGGGACTAAGAGAAGCTCACGTCTTAGAGATGACCCTCGACGGGAACCGGCTGGACTTATTTAATATCGCCCCAGACCGAAACAGCCTAGGTGGCTATTACGCTGATGAGAATGTGGACAAGCACTTGAACCTTTCTCTTCCAGTCAGTGCCGGCCCTCATGTCTTCGGGGTAGCCTTTCTTCAAAAGAATGCAGCACTCATAGAAACCGAGCGGCAACCCTACCAAGCCCAATTCAACCAAGACCGCCACCCTCGGCAACAACCAGCAATTCAATCGGTGTCCATCTCCGGCCCGTTTAGTCCAACCGGTTCCGGAGACACTCCAAGCCGGCGCCGTATCTTCACCTGCAACCCCACCGTCCCTAGGGATGAGGCCGATTGCGCAGCATCTATCCTTTCGGATCTCACACGAAGAGCCTACCGGCGTCCAGTCTCCTTCCAAGACCTAAGGGAACCCCTGTCCTTCTACGAGCAAGGGCGGCAAACAGGCGGATTTGAGGATGGCATTGAGCTCGCTTTGAGAGCCCTACTCAGCAGCCCTGAGTTCCTGTTCCGAGTCGAACGTGATCCAGACGGAGCACCAGCCGGCACCGCTTACCAGTTGAGTGATATCGAGTTGGCCTCCCGTCTATCATTCTTTCTATGGAGCAGCATTCCGGACGACACGCTGCTCGATCTAGCCGAAGCAAACCGTCTCAGAGATCCCGGTATCCTCGAGGCCCAAGTGCAACGTATGTTGGCAGACTCGCGGAGCGGAACTTTGACCACGAATTTTGCCGATCAGTGGCTATACCTCCGAAACTTGGCAACAGTAGCACCAAACCTACGTCAGTTTCCCGACTTCGACGACAACCTCAGATCCGCATTTGAACAGGAAACCCGGTTACTCTTCACCAGCATCGTCAAAGAAAACCGAAACGTCCTCGACCTGCTTCGAGCCGACTACACATTTCTAAACGAGCGCCTAGCTCGACACTACGGCATCCCCGGAGTCTACGGAACCAACATGCGTCGCGTAGAGTTGCCGAGCAATAGCCCACGCCGTGGGCTACTGGGGCACGGAAGTATCCTCACCGTCACCTCTTATACGACCCGGACTTCGCCAGTACTACGAGGGAAATGGATTCTTGAAAACCTCCTCGGCATGCCCCCTCCTCCTCCGCCGCCCAATGTACCACCCCTGGCAGAGCCAGAACCTGGGGTTGCTGCAGCATCAATGCGTGAGAGGATGGAAGCACACCGGGTAAACCCTGCCTGTGCCGCGTGTCATCGTCTGATGGATCCAGCTGGTCTCTCAATGGAAAATTTCGACGCAATCGGGCGCTGGCGCAATCGCAGCAACAACCGAACACTGATTGATGCAGCCGGCGGAATTCCAGGCGGGGGCAACTTCGAAGGCATTGCTGGACTGAGAAAAGCAATCCTAGACCGCCCGAAAGTGTTCGTTGGCACCATGACTGAAAAGCTACTAACTTATGCGCTCGGGCGAGGCCTCGACCACCACGACGGTCCGGCCGTGCGTAAAATAGTCGACTACGCTGCTACGAAGGACTATCGTTTCTCTTCTCTGATACTCGGAATCACCCAAAGCCCCCAGTTCCAGATGCGGAGGTCACAATAATCATGACGATCACCAAAATGGCGCTTCCGCGCCGCACGCTCCTCAAGGGTCTCGGCGCCGCAGTGGCGCTGCCTCTGCTCGATTCAATGGTGCCGGCCTTTACAGCTCAAGCAGCTACCGTGGCCAACGTGCCACGCCGCCTTGGTTTCGTATTTATTCCGATGGGAATGAACCCGCAACCATGGACCCCTCAGGAAGTAGGCCCACTGACCCGTCTTTCTCCCTCGTTGGCGTCCCTAACGCCTCATCTACGGGATGTGACCGTGGTCACCAACATGGAATTGGAGAATGCCCATACCACTGGCAATCATGCCTCTTCCAACGCAGCCTTCTTAAGCTGTCTGAAGGGTAAACGAACCGAAGGCAGTGATTACGAACTTGGCATCACCGTAGATCAAATCGCAGCTCAGGAAATTGGAAGCGATACACCTATCCCCTCGCTGGAACTAGGCACCGATCTAATCGTACAAGTTGGTGCGTGTGACAACGGCTACGCATGCGTATACCAGAACAACTTATCTTGGGCGTCGCCGACCTCCCCGCTGCCGACTGTGGCTGATCCACGCGTGGTCTTCGAGCGTCTGTTTGGCGACGGGGGAACCCCTCAACAACGCCGACTGGAAATGCACAAGAACGCCAGCATCCTCGACTGGGTGCTCGACGACATGGCGAAATTACAGCGGTCGGTCAGCAACGCGGATCGCACCAGAGTCGACAGCTATGTCAACACAGTCCGAGAGGTTGAACGCCGCATCCAACTAGCAGAACAGCAATCGGTTGATTCCCCTCTACCAGACCTGACCCGCCCGACCAGCGTACCAGTCGAGTGGGAGGACCACGTAAAGCTGATGTTCGACCTTCAAGTACTGGCACTGCAAGCAGACCTCACCCGCGTAATTACGTTCCAAATGGCGCGAGAAGCAAGCACTCGCTCTTATCCGCAGATCGGAGTCCCAGAGCCACATCACCCGATTTCACACCACGTCAATGACCCTGAAAAACTGGCTAAACTTGCCAAAATCAATGCTTACCACGTCTCACTCTTCGCCTATATGTTGAGCCAGCTGAGAACAACAGAAGACGGAGACGGTTCACTGCTCGATCATTCCACTTTTATGTTGGGGAGCGGAATGGGCAACCCCGATGTACATGACCACAGAAACCTGCCGATCATTGTGGCACGGGGGGGAAGTGACAAGCCGTGGGGCGGCCGTCATGTTAAGTACGACCAACTAACCCCACTCGCCAATCTTCACCTATCGCTACTTGACGACGTCGGCGTGCACCTAGACCGGTTTGTAGACAGCACTGGCCACGCCACGGAGGTAATGGAGCCTGTCTCACTCTGAACCCACTCGATAACAGTGTCTAAAGGATAGAGCCCAAGCGAGCGAACACGATTTGACACAAAGTGGGAGTTTCCACTGGAGACCATGCATGATCTCTCTAACACAAAAGTTTGGGGCGCTTGCGCTTGGATATTTGCTCATCACAACACCTACAGCTATCGAAGCGACCGGTGAGATCCCGCTTATTGATGCAGTAAAAACTGGCGACACGATGAGAGTGCAACATCTCATCCGCCAAGGTCTCGATGTTAATGCAGCAGAGCCTGACGGCACGACCGCCCTACACTGGGCGGCCTATAGCAACCATATTGAAATCGCCACTACCTTGCTATCTGCCGGTGCGGTTGCCAACGTTGGCAACCGCTATGGGGTTCGCCCCTTGTCTCTAGCGGCTCTCACTGGCCGCGCCGATGTTGTCAACGCACTTCTTGACGCGGGGGCCAACCCAAACACTACGCTCATGGAAGGTGAAACAGCGCTCATGACTGCCTCTAGGGCAGGGAATCTTGAAGCGGTCGAATCCCTTCTAGACGCCGGCGCTGACCCCAATGCTCAAGAACGCTGGAAAGGTCAGACTGCCTTGATGTGGGCTTCCGCCGAAGGTCACGCCACACTAATCCCTACGCTAGTATCCCACGGTGCTTTACTCGACAGTCGTTCCAAACGAGGTTTCACCGCGCTGTTATTTGCTGCACGCCAAGGGCAAGTCGATGTAGTGCAGACCTTACTTGAAGCCGGAGCAAACCTCGACGAGCAGATCTCAATTAACTCAACCCTGACGGCTGGTGGAGTCGAGCGCCGCCGGTCCTCAGAGGCTGGCTTAAATGCTTTTCTATTGGCAGCCGGTAACGCCCACTTCGAACTAGCAGCATACCTCCTAGACCGCGGTGCTGATCCCAACGCCGCACCTAGGGGCTGGACTGCCCTCCACCAGCTAAGTTGGGTAAGAAAAGCCGGCATCGCAGGTAGCAATGACCCTGCTCCGGCAGGCTCTGGGGATATGAGTAGTTTGGAATTTGCTCGAAAGCTCATCGCGCATGGGGCTGACGTAAACGCCCGAGTCACAACCCGACCACCGGCAGGCATTACACGCCTAAATTTTATTGGCGGAACGCCATTCCTGCTAGCTGCTAGAACAGCGGATGCGGAGTATATGCAACTCTTAGCCGGACTGGGCGCCGATCCCTATCTGACCAACGAAGACAACTCAACCTCGCTCATGGTAGCCGCTGGCCTCGGCACTTCATCGCCTGGCGAGGACCCAGGCACAGAAGCCGAAGTCCTTGACGCCGTTAGAGTAGCGCTGGACCTCGGGCTAGATCTCAACGCCGTGGATAATAACGCCGAAACGGCTATGCACGGCGCAGCCTACAAACACCTACCCAGAGTCGTCACACTTTTAGCCGAAGCCGGAGCTGATATCACAGTGTGGAACAACCAGAACACGCGAGGGGCCACTCCTCTTGACATCGCAGTTGGCATGCACCGAGGCATGAATATACTCAGTTCACCAGCAACCGCAGATGCCATCAAGGTCATCATGAGGGCAGCTGGCGTAAATCCTGACCAGCCGTCCCAATGATCCAATAGCGGTCGATTCAACCACCCATGTGTGTGGAGTGCTGAGTGGTCCTACCAGGTTCGTTAGTTGGCTGCAAAGCAATAGAAGAGCCCTGCACCCCCGGTTCCCGTCAGATTCTCTTGACTACACCCTCTGCTCGAATGGGATGAGTTCCAAGAGCTATTCCCTCCACCCTGAGTGTCTGAATGGCCAACCTGGGCCGAACCATTATTGTTGCTCGTCCAATTGCCACAGGTGTGGTCTTCACCATCCGTATAAGCCCGACCGTCTGGCTGACTCCCGGTCAGGATGTCGTGCTGGTTCGGTGAGTCACCGATTCCATTCACCGGCTCCCCAGTCTCGGTGAGCGCTATCATCTTCCCAATAGCGTTCCCGAGTCTCGCCTGTTCAACCGTATCACCATGTAGCCATCCGATATCCGAGGCGATTTGGCGTCGTCCACCGTGGGCGAACCAAGGGCCATCACCTATGCGATCTCGAGCGTTGATAGCCCCAGAGCCCTGCGTGCTCAAATAAGCTCTCCACGAAGCGTTTCCTCGACCGACCGCTGCCGCCAATGACTGACAATGGGCGTCGGCACCCTGGAGACCGCCCAGATTGGCCCCATCTCCAGGACCTACACTCGTCACAAAGAATGTCATCGGCTCAGGCTCTGCTTGTTGGGCAAAAGTGCTATTGCCACTCATCACCAAGAAAACAACTAGCATTGGCAGCAAGATAAATATCCTAGACATCAAAATCTCCTTCATTACCAAACTTCATCACGCTTTAGCACTTAATCCAGTGAGCAGACTAAGCGGTACAGGCCAAGTTCGACTATAAACAGCACTCGATCACGCCCGTGACCCATTTCAAGACTCACAACTCTCAGACAAACTCTGAACCGCAGTCACGTTGAGACTATCAACGCTATCTGGATTATCATCCTCTGCCCTAATTAGCAGGCCTTTCGTCTCTACTTTATGACCAATATAATTGGCTGGACTAGGGAACACGTATAACAGTTCGAACGCATCCTCTCCCAATGGGATCCCTTGGGCCTCAGACAAGCCATCCCCACTCGAAGGAGTGGGGTCTGTTGCCCGTACAACAGGGCTTGAGTCCAACAACTGCCATCCATCTGATTCACTACCGGTCAGACAACCAACCACACGAACCAATGCAAAATTCGGCACTACACCGGGACCATCTTCCCCTTCAACCGTAACCTCACTCAGCCGAGCCGAAGATAGCTCTGCCGAACCAGATGGAAAACCGTTCCGCTCAAGAACATAACTGATAATATCTACGTAGGCATCCCCACTAAGAGTCTCAGATCCGTCTGGTGGCATCGATTGCATCCGTTCAAACAAACCATCCAACGTCAGACCTGTCCAATCTCGCAAGAACACGACTCCAGTAAGCGACCGCCCTGCACCACCGGTCAAGTCTGCTCCATGACAGCGCTGACAAGTCGCTTCATACCGCTCTCGACCTCGAGCTGCTTGACCAGTTGTGAAGACCCCGTCCTTGACAGTTGCCGTCTTCTGTAATCGGCCAGCCGTCGAAGCCAACTCAGACGACATGGCCATCGCCAGTAACACCACCATCCCCGCAATCAACACTCTCATGATCTACCTCTGTTTTCCCTTGTCGTTCTAAGCTTGGTATCCAGAACCTTTGAGTTCGCCTCAACAAACCGCATAGCCTCTCGCTGTAGCGCCACGCTATAGCTAATAGCCAGCACAGCCTCAGAGAACTACCTCGCACCTAGAGTCTGGAGAAGCTCAGCTGTTGCGGAAGCTGCCTCGACATTACCCGTACGGCCTTGGGCCACGATCGCCAGCGGAGTCTGTCCTCGCCGATTAACAGCGGAAAAATCTGCTCCGTGGTTAATTAGTAGCTCAACGACCCTATCAAATCCCTTATTGACGACATGGTGCAGTGCCGTGTTTAGGTCTTCATCCACAGCGTTAACGTCACTTCCTCGATCGAGAAGCATTTGAACAGCAGCGTAGGTGGTATTCTCATCGTACATCTGACGCTGAAACCCTGGGGCCTTAGCCAAGGCCCGATCCCGACGGTCCCAGACAGCGTAGCGCCAACTCGCACCGGACGCCAGCATCAATGGGGTCCATCCCGTCTTCAGCGGTAAGTGCACATCAGCCCCAGCATCTAGCAGGGCTTGCATAATAGCCACCTCCGTAAATTTTGCTGCCAATGCAAATGGAGTGGCACCAAGTAAATGCTCACCAAGCATCAATACCTGACCGTTCCGGGTCACCCTTGTTGCCAGCGTCACCTGTGGATCGGGTCTAGCACCATAATCCAGCAACTCTTCCACCACCACAGAATCGCCTGTCAAAACAGCCGCATGCAATGCCGTATAGCCGGACCCTGCAGCGTTGGGATTAGCCCCCTGCTCCAAGAGGAATGCCGCGAACGAACCGTGTCCGCTGTGCACTGCTATTACTAATGCACTTGCTCCATCCGGTGACCGGTCGTTGACATCCGCTCCATACTCAAGCAGCACGCGAGCGGTATCGATGTCCCCATGCCTAGCCGCAAACAGTAACGGCGTAAAACCACCCACAAGGGTCTCTTCAGCGTCAGTACCGTAGCTCCGCCCCAACTCGCCATATTTAAGCTCAGACTGCAATCGGCGGCTAATCACTTGACGACGAACTCTCGAGCGCGCACGAACATCTGCACCATGTTCAAGCAACAACCTTGCCACCTTGGTATGACCATGAGCCACAGCCCACATGAGCGCAGTTTGCCTCTCTCCCTGTTCACTCTGACTAACATCAGCACCAGCCTCAACCAAAGCTGTTACCGCTTCTAGGTTTCCGGTGCGAGCACACCCCATCAAGCCGGTTTCACCGGTTCCGACAGCGAAGTTAGCCTCAGCGCCAGCATCCAAAAGAGACTTTACCAAGACAGAATTACTGTTTTGGCAGGCCAGTATGAGAGGCCTCACACCAAGCTCATTCTGAATGTCCGGGTCCGCACCAGCAGAAATCAACAGATCTGCCATCTCCAAGTCATCATGGTAGACAGCCCAATGTAACGCAGTCGCACCATCAGACTGAACGGCATTAAGGTTGCTATCAGGCAATAACGAACGAGCGAGAGCTACGTCCTGCTGCCTAATCGCCTCGATGAGAGAGACACTGCCATTATTCTGGGCAAAGAGCCCACCGTGGCAGGCGACACACAAACCAAGACATACCGACGCCTGGAACCAAAAACTCGGGCTGCCTCCTCCCAAGCATCCAAGCCATTCCCGATGACAGGCTAAAGCGGTGGTCTGCCGACGGCAGTTCTTGATACGCTCGAACATGGCATCAGATACCTGTTAACCGATCCGCACTCACCCCGTCGGAAAGTCCAAGGAGTCGACCGGTGCTATCTCCAATTCGCTCAACAGGCGTACCGAGTTTATCAAGCAACGATATATGCAAATTAGCTAAAGGCGTCCGGTCTCGATCAGCATAGGATACGTGTCGTCCACCGTTCAATTGGCCAGCACCGCCACCCAACAGAAGGATCGGCAGATTGTAGGGCGAGTGTGAGTTGCTATCGCTCATACCGGCACCGTACATCAGAATAAAGTGATCCAACAGGGACCCATCCCCATCTGGTGTAGAGCTAAGCTTCTCTACGAACGAGGCGAACAACTTCATATGGTAGGTGTTGATTTTCGTTAACTTCTCCAGTGATGCTCCGACACCGCGGTGATGCGACAAGGGATGGTGAGCATCTGGCACATCGATCTCTGGATAGGTACGACCACTCAGTTCGTGACCACTCATGAAAGTAGTAACACGGGTGCGATCTGTTTGATGCGCAAGTAGCTGGAGGTCATACATCAACCCAGCATGCTCCGAAAAATCGGCCGGGACACCCATAGGACGCGCCATCAACGGCACCTCACGATCCCCCTGGGCTTCGGCCACCTGGATCCTCCGCTCGACATCACGCACAGCGTCGAGATAAGCACCAAGTTTCAAGCGGTCGCTCGATCCGAGACTGTCCTGCAGTCGAACCACATCGGCACTGACTGAATCGAGAATACTGCGCTGCTCGAGACGACGTGCCTCACGGACCGCTGGGTCAGTGGTCTCGTTGTCACCAAACAACCGCTCGAAGACCGCCCTCGGGTTATGTTCCATCGGAAGAGGTGTGGCTGAGTTTTGCCAAGCAATCGTGTAGGAAAAAGCACAGCTGAAGCCACCACTGTCGCAAGAACCGGCAAAATTCGCTCCCTCCAGACCGAGTTCAAGCGACGCAAGAGGCGTGTGCCGCCCCAACTCTCTGGCTGCTATCTGGTCCATCGAGATCGCTTGTGGGTTCCAAGTCCCTGGATGCACGTCGGTCAAGAAACGCGTCGCCGCACGGGAATGAGTACCACCCCGGCTCCCAGCAGGTGGTGTACAGTTCAGTCCAGACAAGACCAATAGCTGATCACGGTATGGCTCCAACGGCTGGAGAATTGGGGTTAGCCCAAACTCGGTGCCTGTAGCCGACGGCGTCCAATTTTGCATGACCATACCGTTCGGCACATACACAGCACCAAATCTAACGACAGGTCTGGCTGCCACCGCACTCAGTGCAGGAACCATCCCATCCAGCAACGGAAGCGCCACGCTGGCTCCTAACCCTCTGAGAACCGCCCGACGGGGAATCGCGCGTTTGGTGATAATGTTCATGACTCTGATCTCCTCATCTGAAACGGAGCACTTTCAATAATCCCAAGAAGAATTGACGACCAGCGATAACCATCTATTTCAGCGGTGTCCACTATGTTTCTAACGATCGGCTGATCGTACGCTTCAAGACTCCGGCCAATGGCATAGGTGAGTAGTTTCTCTGTTACTGTTCGCACGAAGCTTATCTCATGAGCCATAACCGCCTGCCGCAAGGCCGACGGTCCGTCTACTTGAGTTCCATCGGCAAGCCGTCCCACAGCATCAACTGGCGAACCATATTCGTCAGTGACCCGCCAGCGTCCAATCGCATCAAAGTGCTCAAGCGCAAATCCTGGGGGGTCCATCATTCTATGGCAAGCTGCGCAGGACGGATTAGCTCTATGCTGCTCCATAAGCTCCCGCATCGTCCGGGGTTCAGCAGCACCGTGGTTTTCTTCAAGGGCTGGGACATCAGCCGGTGGTTCAGTCGGAGGTAAGCCGAGAATATTGTCGAGCAGCCACTTGCCTCGAAGAACAGGCGAGGTTCGAGTCGGATAAGCTGTCACCGTCAGCAAGCTAGCTTGACCCAGCAAACCTGCACGAACCTCCCCTACCTTCACCTTGCGAAACCGTTCGCCGTACACTCCATCGAGACCGTAATGTTCAGCCAAACGCTCGTTCACGAAGGTATAGTCAGCAGTCAATAGTCTAGGCAAGCCCCGATCGGCCCGCAACTCGCTTTCCAGAAACAAAAGCGTCTCGCGCTCCATATCAGCTCTAAGGTTCTCATCAAACTCATAGAATACGTCGGTGTCCGGAGTCACCCCACGCACCCGTCCTAATTGTAGCCACTGACTCGCAAAATCAGTAACCAGCGCACTCGCTCGAGAGTCTGCCAACATCCGTCTGACCTGCTGCTCCAATTCTTGCCGGTCATGTAATCGGCCCGCTTCAGCAGCCGCCAACAATTTTTCATCCGGAATATCACTCCACAAGAAAAGCGACAATCGGGAAGCTAGCTCCAAATCTGTGAGTCGATAGGCGGTTGATGAAGCCACACCTGGCGGATCCCTCTCAATCCGGAACAGAAACTCCGGCGCCACCAACAACCGCTCGATCGCCTTCTGGATACCCCTCTCGAAGTCTCGCTCTTCACGGCCTCGGTTGTAAAACTCCAAAAGTGTTTGGAGATCGTCCTCTCCCACAGGGCGGCGATAGGCGCGCCTGGCCAATCTGGACAAAATCCGGCGAGCACAACGAAGTTCATCCGCCGACCCAGCTGGGCGGCAGCTAAAGATTAGACGCCGACTCGCCGTATCCCCTGGGCCGGTTGCATGGTAGGGACCTGTTATTTCCACCCGGTCGATCGCTGCGTCACCATCGTAAAAGCCCAGACCACTCAGCGAAAACCCGGAAAGTCGACGCTCCAAGATCCCAGTCGCTTCACTGCGGGCTGCCACAAATGACACGCCGACCACATGGACTCCAGCATCAACGGGAACTACAACCTCAAGATCCGAATCTGCATCAATCGATACATACTGCTCCCAGTCTGTATCACCCCGAATAGTCCCAAAAAAACTATAGGCCGACGGATAGCCAAACCGATCGGCATCTCCAACCTCAAACCGCTCGACAAGACGGCCATCAAGTCGAACCTCTATCTGTTGGGCGGTTCCCATTCCAACTATGTAGTCGTAGATCATGCGGCGTAACCGCAACTTGAACCGGTAATCACCATCCAAAGGAAAGTAGTGGCGTATCGCCATCCCACCACGAGAACCGAAAGGCAGGTCCTCATGCATTCGGTTATCTTGGTACAGCAACCTCGGGGTGGAGTAGGTAGCCGCAGCAAAGCTCGCACCAATCCCAGGGTCACCCACAGCTAGGCGACTCAGCTTGTTAGCAGCTGACAAATAGCGATCGAACAGTGCTGGAGAAATAGAGAGTGCAGTCGCATTGGTGGCGAAACCCTCTTGGTCAACATCATCCGGTGGAAACAGCAACCATTGCTTGTCAACATGTAGCCCAAGCAATGAATGAACAGCATTGCGATACTCGGATTCGGTCAGTCGACGTATGGCCGGCCGCCCTGGATCGAGATTCAAGGAAGCCACACGCTCAAGTTCAGTCTCCAGCCAATCTACAAATCTATCAGCAGACGCCTTAGTCGGTCGTGACACACCCGGAGGTGGCATCATACCAAGACGCAACTTTCTGACCATAAGCTCCCAGGTCCCAGAGTGGAGACCCACATCGCCAGCATCGAGCTCAGAGAAAGAAACCGGCACCAAACCCTGCTCGACACGCTGGTCACTGTGGCAACCCACGCAATAGCGCTCAATCAATACCTGGGCAGAGCCAACCGCGGACTCTAACTCGGCTCCAGTGGGGGGCGGCTGAGCCCAGACCAGCACTGACAGAAACATGATCAAGATGGCAGCCACCAAGGTTCTCAATACCTCTGGGCTGACCGTCCGCCAACTAAACATCGGCCTGTTCCCCTTTCCGGGATTCCTGTAGTCTCTAACGCGGCGACCGAGCCCACCTAGCAATGGAGCGGTTCGGGGTAGACAACGGATACCTACTCGATGACTCACAGACCTCGAATAGGCATACTTTAGTGCTCAAGCTAAACCTTGGCAACCGCATTCCTGCCCAACCTACACGAAGTAAGTTGCCGGAACCACTTCAGGACAACCATGTGAAGCCTGATTCGACCGTTGTCAAAAACAATGCTCTTTTCAAAGGTCGAAGGCCCACACTACGACTCGCTACCGATCCTCTTCGAGACGCGCCGTTCGTAACATACCAACAATGGAATAATTACCCTCGTGGCACGCGAACTCATAAATCGGCTGGTTTCGGAGTTTAAGCGGAATTTCTGCCGTCCAAGGTGAAACCCAAGTGCTTGGGTCATAGAACGTCATTTGATAGTTGAGCGTATCAAGATCCCGTCGGCTGAACCGCTCAACCAGCTGCAGGCCATGCGCTGACCCACGAAAATAGCTGTTTCTCGAGAAATTCCGAGTCTCCACCACTAAGGTGTCACCTTCCCAGTGACCACGGGAAACACCGTTCCATTGGCGAACCAGCTCCGGCGGGTGAGGACGACCATCCAGCGGAATGATCCGAGCATCATGAAACGCTTCGCTGACAAACGCCACATAGTCAGCCGTCTGGACTAACTGGTAAAAGGTGTAAGGCCCAGCACCAAAGTTGCCCCCTAACCGAGGCACACCGGTGGTCACGCAACGGTGCACATTATTCAGGTCTTCCGGACCAGTTTTGAAACGCCAACCTCTATCGACTGCGTCCTCTCGAAGTTGCGCTGCCCGAGTCAACGCCGGAATCCGCCCGTCTACCGGATCAGTCACTAGAGATGTACGGCTAGTAATCTCAACCTCGACCATACCGATTGAACTACTGGTCGATTGGGCCTGGTAGGTCTCAAGGTCGTTCAATGCCGCATGAAACGCACTCTCCGGAATCGCGAATGCGCTTCGGCCATTCCTGAAAATTCGCTCCACCCTCGCGCGT
This sequence comes from Acidobacteria bacterium UBA2990, assembly GCA_002347025.1. GTDB lineage: Bacteria > Acidobacteriota > Vicinamibacteria > Vicinamibacterales > UBA8438 > UBA2990. Next base: position 388,293 of record DEAE01000024.1, on the reverse strand, counting down.
AATGTCGCAACCTCCTCTTCGGTCAAGTATTCCCTGTCCGCCAGAGTGTCAGGCCGCTGTAGTGGGGTCGCAATATTACTCAACCACACTCCTTGTAGGTCTGGCCGACCATCAGGCATACGTGGCTGAACCCAGTCGCCTGATTGGCCAACTTGGCCGGCCGACGCAACAACCACCGGCATCAACCAAGCCGACAAGCAAAACACCAAACAGCCCGCTAAATAGCGGTCACCCATTCAATGACCTCCCTCAAGGGTCAGCCCCCTAGGTCACATAGAGCGCTCAACACGAAAGAACCCAGCATCTGTCACCGGTTGGCTGGCAAACGAGGAGCATAGATATCGTATCCTTCTGCAGCTTCCTCTTCCTCAGTTGGTGGGACAACTCCCGCAGCCAGCATAGCTTTCTCAACCGCCGCTACGGTCACCGGAGATGGTTTAAAGTTACCAAACCGATGTCCTCGAGCTATCGTCAGGGGCGACCATCCGTGGTTGTTCTTACGAGCCCACACATCGATGTCTGCCCCACTAGTAGCAAGCAAGGCCACGACCCCTGGTAAATTTTTGTAGGCAGCACCATGCATCGCTGTTTCCCCATTGTCATCAACAGCATTGATGTCATTCCCAAGGTCCAGCACCAGCTGAACAGCAGCTATTACCTCGTTCTCTGTGCCAGCATCTTCACCCGGCGAGCGGGTCCCGAGTCCTGCAGCTGCCATCAACGGCGTGCTACCCTCAGCATTCGGGATCAAAGGGTTGGCACCCAAATCAACCAGGGTCTGCATAAGGGAAACGTCGGCAACCAATGCCGCCAGCATGAAGGGCGTAGAACCTAGCTCATGGTGACGAGTGTTGTTCAGATTTCGCCGTTGGGTCATGCCTGCATTCAGATCAGCACCAGACTCGACCAGTTTTCGTACAAACTGGAGGCTTGTTATTTGCCCAGACCCATCTGGTGCCGGGTCATTGTCACCAACACCAGGCTTTCGCACCCTTGGAATGAGGTGAAGGGGAGTATAGCCAGATGCATCAACATTCGGATCGGCACCAGAGTCCAACAGCGCGGCTGCCACATCCCAATGGGCGTTGACCACAGCTACCAGCAATGGAGTGGTTCCGACTCGGATAGGTCGACCCTGCCGGTAGGTTCGCTCCTGCTGTACCACCTCGGTAACGACACTATTAACGTCAACCCCAGCACCCACTAGTACCCGCACCACATCGAGATGACCTTCCCTTACAGCAAACAATAACGGGGTAAAGCCAGAGTCCAATGGGGTCGTAAAATCCGCACCAACCTCAACGAGGACTCGCACTACGTCCGCGTGCCCCTCGGCTGCGGCCCACATAAGTGGCGTCTGTGAGCGCCTCTCCTCTTTAGCCAGGATGTCAGCTCCATGGGCTATTAGCGCGCGCACCACTCCAACTCTGCCCGACCGTGAGGCCGTCATCAAAACAGTCTCACCTCCAGGCAGCGCCGTGTTTGCATCAGCACCCGCGTCTAGTAGCTGTTCGACAATGTTTCTACTCCCGTTCTCGGCGGCCAGCGACAACGGCGTCACACCGTAACGATTTTCCATCTGAACATCAGCCCCGGCTGTCAGCAACCGTCCAACAAGTCCGGCCTCATCATGGTAGGAAGCCCAATGGAGCGCGGTCATACCATCAACCTGAGCGCTATTCACGTTGGTTGAACTGTTAAGGAGAGCATCAACCGCAACCCCATCCCGTCGCTGAACCGCATCGGCTAACGGGGCTGCTACACCAGCAGCAAATAGCGGTGCCCCGGCAAAAAGAAGAACAACCACCCACAGAGCTAAAGTTCTGCAGCTCATTATGAAGTCTCCTAAATCAACACCGGATCAAGTAAAGCGTCAATCTGTCCAGTGCTATCAGACCATGTCTCGAGCTCGACGCCGGCCCGATCCAGCAAAGTCAGGTGGAGATTTGCCATTGGCGTCGGGTCTGCATACTTTATATGGCGCCCACCCTGTGTTCGAACGGCTCCCCCACCGGCAACGACAACTGGAAGCTGCACATGATCGTGGACGTTAGGATTCCCCATCCCGCTACCATACATATAGAGGGAATGATCTAGCAGCGAACCATCACCATCCTCAACAGCCGCCAACTGTTCAAGAAAATATCCAAACAATGACACGTGAAACTGGTTAATTTTCGCTAGCATGGCCAGCTTCTCTGGATCGTTTCCATGGTGGGAAATAGGGTGATGGGGGTCAGGAACCCCGATCTCAGGATAGGTTCTGTTACTGGCTTCCCTAGCAAGCTGAAAGGTGATGACTCGGGTGACATCGCCCTGAAATGCCAATACCTGCAGGTCAAACATTAGCTTCGCATGATCCGTATAGGCTGCGGGCACCCCAATCGGACGATCCAAATCTGGTAGGGAGTCGGTTTCCGCCTCGGTTTCAGCTCTCTCGATGCGCCGCTCGACTTCTCTCACCGTATCAAGATACTCGCGAAGTTTGGTCCGGTCACTCTGACCAAGCTCACCTTGCAGCCTGGATATGTCCTCGCGTACCCAATCTAGGAGGCTAGCCCGACGACCCAAGGCCGCACGGCGCTGAGCAGCCGTCCCTCCTTCACCAAACAGCCGCTCAAACACGATTCGCGGATGGGCTTCAGGCGGCAAAGGCGATGTTGGAGAAGACCAAGAGAGATTGTTCTGGTAGACACAAGCATAGCCGTTATCACACTGACCCACCATATCAAGCACATCCATCGCCAATTCGAGAGAAGGCAATTGCGTGTCTTGCCCAATTTGCTGTGCGGCGATCTGATCAACAGTTGTGCCAAGGTAATAGTCAGTACTCTCAGTCCACTTCGCTTTGGCCGCGCTTAAAAAAGAGGCATTGGAAGTCGCGTGTGTCCCTGGATAGGCATTCTGGAGTTCAAGATTGCTAATAACCGTAAGCTGATCCCTAACGGGTGCAAGCGGGCCAAGACTCGGAGACAGAGCGGTTAGCGCTCCCTCATTGGGCGGAGTCCACATCGATATATTGGAGCCCATCGGAACATACACAAAGCCTAGACGTCGCACCGGACTCGCCGGGGTTTTGGCCAAGGCCGTCATCGAGGGAACCATCGCATCCAGCAGCGGAAGCGCCACAGATGCACCAATACCTCGTAGAAACGTCCGACGCGGCAGAGCTTTCTTCGAAATCATCATGATGCTTTCCTCATCTGAAACGGCATGCTTCTCACAACTCCAAGAATCAGCGACGAGAATCGGTACCCGTCAGACCTGGCGTCACGAAGAATGGCACGCACAGCCGGAGCATCGTAGCTTTCGACACCCCTCCCAGTCGCAAACGTCAACAGCTTCTCAGTGATCGTACCAACAAACAACTCTGGGCGTTCCAACAACGCTGCCTGAAGTTCGTCGACACCATCAACGACAGTTCCATCAAACAGCGTAGCCGAGGCATCGATTGCCGCACCACCTTCCGATTCGCGCCAACGCCCAACAGCATCGTAGTTCTCAAGCGCAAATCCAACCGGATCCATCAAGTTGTGGCAACCGGCACAAGCTGGACTAGCTCGGTGGGCACTCATTCGCTCCTTCATAGAACGCGCTTGGCCAGCACCAGCTGTATCGTCCAACTCGGGCACATTTGGCGGTGGTGGTGGTGGTGGGACTCCCAGGATGTTGTCAAGGACCCACTTGCCGCGAATGACCGGCGAGGTCCTAGTGGCGTAGGAAGTCGCCAACAGGATACTACCCTGCCGCAGCAACCCGCCTCTGGTCCCATTCTTACCAAAATCGACACGACGGAATCGGCTACCGTAAACATAGGGGATACCGTAGTGCTTCGCGAGTCGCTCGTTCAAAAACGTGTAGTCTGCCTTCAAAAGGTCGAGCACGCTTAGGTCTTCGCGCATGATGCTTTGAACAAGCATCTCCGTCTCTTGCCTAAATGCCTGCCGCAAGTTGTCGTCAAAATCTGGAAATGCCCTCATATCTGGAGTAATTGACTCCAAGTTGCGCAAGTGAAGCCACTGTCCCGAGAAGTTGGTCACCAAGTTCAGAGCACGGTGGTCGGCCAGCATTCGTCGAACCTGCTCTTCCAGAACCCCAGGTGACCGTAGTTCACCCCGTTCAGCCACCGCCAGTAACTCCTCGTCTGGAATGCTGCTCCATAAGAAGAATGACAGACGAGAGGCCAGAGCCAAATCATCCAATTGATAGGCCTTACCCGATGGCACTCCCACCGGGTCCTGTTCAATCCGAAATAGAAACTCTGGGCTCACCAAGACAGCCGCCAATCCCATCTCAATGCCTGCGTCAAAGCCCCCATCATCCCGGGCGGCACGATAGAGCTGAAATGGTCTCTCAAGGTCAGCATCAGTCACGGGACGACGATAAGCACGGCGCATCAATGTCGAAAGAATCTCCCTGGCACAGGGGTCATCGTCTTTTACCGAAGCCGGTTGGCAGTCAAAAATTCGAGCTCGACTGGGCGTGTCACCTGCCCCAGATGGATTGTACGGACCGACTATCGAGATTTCGTAGACGGCAGGCTGAATACGAGGGTGCCGATAATAGTTGAAAGCCGCCTGATAAGGCTGACGTTCAGTTTCCAGCAGCAACTCCGGCCGTTTCGGAAATGTAATCGCTAAGGCGTGTGGCCCTGCAGTCACAGGAACACGAACCGAAAGATGAGAATCAAGGGTATCTTGTGAGGGCTGGTAGGTTAAGGCCTGCTCTTCAACCTGGGACGCCGGATCAACTGTAAATTCTCCGACCGGCTCACCGTCGAGCAACATTTCAATTTGGTGAGACTCACTCAAACCTTCTATGTGTTCGTTTCGATCGCGGGCCAACCGAACCCTTATCTCATACTCACCGCCGACAGGAAAGTTATGGGACAACAAGGCTCCACCACGTGTGCCGACTGGCATGCCTGGAAGATGACCTTCCTGTGTCAGATCCGGCTTCACTCTTACTGTCCTGCCCCCAGGCCCAAGACCTGGTCGACCAACAGCTAGCCGGCTGACTCTTTCAGCCGACGATACATAGCGCTCGAGTAGAGTAGGAGACAAATTTGCAACTGTCACATTGTCAAACCCAAAGCTCGACGAGTCACTCGGCAGCAACGAAGCCACATCAACCTCCAAATCGAGAAGGTCACGAATCGCATTGTGGTACTCGGTACGGTTAAGCCGCCGAAAAGTGTCCGTCCTCCCTGGATTTGGAACCGCCGCAGCCTGACGATCCAATGCCGCCTCCAACGATCTGACCGCAGCGATATAGGTCGTTTCATCCGGCCTTCTCACGTTGCTCGGAGGCATCTGCCGTGCTCGCAGTTTGCGGACTACTTTCTCCCACACCTCAGTGTAGTCTCCGATGGGACCCGCGCTAACGGTATCGAGTGCTAACCCAGCCATAAGCACGCGGCTATTGTGGCAAGAGAGACAATATTGATTGATCAAGTCCGTGTGCGTTGCATCGGTTACCGACTGCGCTTGAGGCACCTCCACGATGATGCCCAGAATCAAGAGTCCGACCACAGACCAACAAGCTAGGCGATACCGCTCTGGGTTCAACATACGAATCCCCCCAAATCAGACTGTATGGTTTTTCCACTACTCTCAGCCATCTTATACACCCATTACTGAAGAACGGCCAGCACAGTTGAACACAACGGTGACAGCAGCATACGCACATTAGGAGAGAATTATTCCCGCAGTACAGCCGATTTCCTCATCTTGCAGCCTAGGTCTAGAACTGCCACTTAGGTGCCAAAATTGGCTCTCGAGCTATGCTGGAAAACCCCACGCGCACAAACCATTGACTCATCGTAATCTTCGCGGTAGCGTTCAGGAGTAGGATCGTTATCATCACCTGAGTCGAAACCCGACTTCTCGACTGCGAACCACCTGTCATGAGTGCCCTAGACCTGCGCATGCGTGTAACCCGTGCAGCACTGGTCTTTTTCGGCGTACCCTGCGCTGTATCACTGGCTGGACTGCAGCTACAGGCATCTTTCGTTCAGCTACTAAGAGTCAACACCGAAATCCTCTGGTTATCCTCAGTCATTACAGGCACAGGGTTGCTCCTGACAGTAGTCACCGCCTGGATGGCAGATAGATGGGCAGTTAGACGTCAGGAACGCAGACTGGCCGAACTCACTAAAGAACTCGCCCAGATCAGGTTGGAATTCGAAATAGAAGAAAAACGACACTCAATGGAATCAAAGCTCAACGAACAGGAACTCGAAACTGAACAAGCCCAGCTACCAGAATGAATGCCTTGATTACTTCGAATCTTGATCGAAATATTACGAAGGATCTTCGGAGAAGCTTACGTCGAGTCAGGAGCGCTCTATTTCTTTTTAGTGTTCCTTGCGGTTGGTCTTTGGTCGGACTCTATTTTCAGTCGAACCTTCCAAAATCGGTGCCACAACTTCCTGCGATGCTCGAGATTCTTGCGGCCATCACGATGATCGGATTTGTCACAGCAACCCTGATAGGCTGGACAGTGACCCGTGTCGCCAACCACCGACTCCAGTTGGCACTGAGAGAGTGTGGAAGCCAACTAAACCTCGCACGTCTTGAGCTGGAAGCCAGCAAAACGCAGCATATGCTGAAAATGAGACTCAAGAACCAAGAAGTCAACAACGCCGTTTCAATCCGCAAAGCCCGTCTCAAGATCGAAGACCTAAACAAGGTTCGTTTACAGAGCGAGCAAAGCCTGGAACACCAAGAACCTGACCAGGACTCAAAAGTAACAGAGCCGTGAATTTTGCCTGTGTTTTAAACTCGAATCTAACTTGCGCTCTAGTACCAGCCAGCCGGACGAATGCGACAAGCCACAGCAACCGACACAAGACGGAACTCAATTCAGCCGCCGAGAGGACTCGTAAGCGCTAAGCCAACATTCCACGGATTTGCATTGATGCCGCAGGGGTAACCGTGGGTATACCGAGAATCCCCTGAAACTCAAACTATGGCTCGATGCTGTAGCCTCAGCGAGCACAACTTGGCACCCAGTTCGTCCTCGGACAACACACCAGTACTACATTTATCCAATATGCAAGCTCCTTCGCTCTCGTTCGGGCAAATTACAAAATTCTGGATGCCACTTGCCGGCACCTGGCTCATGATGGCCTTGGAAGGCCCTTATCTGGCGGCAATCATTGCCAGGCTTGACCGCCCCACGGAGAATCTAGCGGCATTTGGAATTGCTTTCGCATTCGCCATCATCATCGAAGCACCAGTCATCATGCTACTGGCCGCTTCGACCACTTTGGTCAAAGATTTCACGAGCTATCTCGCCCTCCGTCGCTTTACTTACAAACTTGGAGCTACCCTAACACTCGTCCAACTGGTCGCTGTGATTCCACCTATCTTTCAATGGATCGCAAGCGATCTCATGGGCTTACCTTCTGAAGTGTCTCGTTTAGCTCACCATGGATTGACCATCATGCTTCCCTGGCCAATCGCCATAGGCTATCGCCGATTCAGACAAGGCCTCTTAATACGTCACGGCATGACCAGGCGTGTGGTTTACGGTACTGCACTCCGACTAGCCACCATGACAGCAACAGCGGCGGCACTCGCACAGGTACCAAACATTTCAGGAATTTATGTCGGAGCCACCGCGCTCGCTATCGGAGTCATCGTGGAAGCAGCATCGAGCCGGATAATGACCAAACAACTGGTCGCTCAACTCAATGGCGAAGGGTCACTCACTACTGACCCACTCCTCGTAACACAACCAGCAATCAGACGGTTCTACTTTCCCTTAGCACTGACGTCCGTACTGGCGATGGCCATTCAACCCACCGTCACCTTCTTCATGGCACAGAGCCGAGACCCCCTGCAGTCACTTGCCGTGCTCCCAGTTATCCATGGATTAACCTTTATTTTCAGAGCCGCTGGGCTTTCCTATCAAGAGGTGGCTATCGCCTTGGTAGGAAACAACTGGGAACATTACCGACAACTTCGTAACTTCGGGTACGCACTAGCAACAGGCACGGCTGGTGGACTCGGTCTCATTGTGTGCACACCACTAGCCACTTTCTGGTTCCAAGATATATCTGGGTTACCGCCCCATCTTGCCAAGTTCGCTGTGCTTCCCGCCCAAATTCTAGTCTTATTCCCTGCCTGGTCAGTTTGGATGTCGTTCCAACGAGCCATCCTCGTTCACGCCCGCCTAACGACACCCGTTACCTGGGCCTCCAGCCTTGAAATTGGAACCGTAGCTGTCTTACTGATGGTTACCATCAAAACCTTTTCGTGGTCCGGTGCGGTAGCAGCTTCAACCGCTGTCCTCCTTGGTCGACTCATAGCCAATCTCTATCTGACCGCACCCGTAACAAGAGCCCGTCAACAACCGGTCAAGCATCAGATTGTCCGGAACTGAACCCGAAATGGTTAGACCGGAGAAATACCAGAGAGCTCGAGCTTAATTTAGTGAAACAGATTTTCACATCTCTAGGTGACCAAATATTGCATTACCAAATAGCCAGGCCGCGTCATCCCTAAGCGCTCGTAGGTCAACTGAGCCGACTGATTCCCTTCAGCAACATAGAGGCGAAGGCCCACAACATCTGGATCGGCCTTTGCCAGCTTAAGCAGGTGATCATAAAGAGCTCTGAACACTCCACATTGCCGATGGTCAGGGTCTACATACACACTCTGGAGCCACCAGATGTACCCGTTGCGCCAGTCGCTCCACTCACGAGTGTGCATCATTTGACCCACAGGTCGCCCTTCGCTAGACGCCATGTTGTAGCAACCTCTGCTCCCATCGGCAAGCAGTGCCCCAACGCCCTGCTCTAGAATCTCTCGATCAATCAAGAGGCCTTCGGTTTCCAGAGCGAGCCGGGCATTGAAATCAACAATCGTGCCGAGGTCGCTCTGTGTCGCAGGGCGGACTGTTAGATTAGTCATCATCACCTTCCGCGGGTTCACACCGGTAACCGGAAGACCGTGAAATACCTAACCACACATCTAGTTAAAGCCCTAAGAAGTGAGACCCCAAACCACTTTATGGCAAGGCAAACACGAATAATCCGTTTCCAGCTCTGGGGTTGTGCATGTCTCTCAGCAGATCACCGGGAAGTATACTCGTCCAACTTGAACCGCCAAGCGGTCCACCGGCACCAAAAGCAACATACTGCGTTCCATCGACCGCATAGGTGATCGGATAACCATTCGACATCGTCGATAGCCGACTCTGCCAAAGCTGGTCACCAGTTTCTACGTCATAGGCAAACACATACCTATCCCAATCACCAACAAATACAAGCCCACCGGCTGTAGTCAAGGCTGCCGTGTTGTAGGGAGCCCGGCGACGTTGCTTCCAAATGGTCTCACCGGTCCGAATATCCAGCGCCTGGAATTCCCCGAGTTGCTCGGGCGAATCAGGATGAAAATGATTGAGTCGACCACGGACACCTCCTGTGCCGCCGCCTCCCAAACGTCGCTCTACTGGACCAAATGCTGCCGTCTCACAATTAAGGTTAAGCGGTATATACAGCGCGGTTGTATCAGGATGATAAGCCATCGCCCGAAGACTCTTGAACCCCCCGGTGCTCGGGCAAAAATAAAGCTCTTCACCGATCCCAGAGACCATGCCGTCTCGATAACTTACAGCCCCGGTCTGCGAGTCGACGTCGAGGATGTTCTGATAACCCAGATCAACCGCATTGGTGAATGAACCGGACGCTCGGTCTAATTCCCAGAGAATGGCCAGTTTCCCCATACTAAAGACTGACTGTTTCCCATCATAATCAATCAGGATCCGCTCAAAGGTCTCGTCCATATCGTGGCTATCGCCCGGAACATGCTGAAAGTACCACTGCATCTCCCCCGTAGCTGGGTCCAGTGCGAGCGTTGAATTGCTGTAGAGCGCATCCCCGTCTGTGCCACGCGCATCCCTAGACCACGGCTTAGCCTGTGCGGTTCCGTAGTAAACCAGTCCAGTGACTGGATCATAACTACCAGGTATCCAAGCGTCGCTCCCCGCTCGCATTAGCAACGGAAGGTCACCCCAGGTGTCGCCTCCTCGCTCACCGGGCCTAGCGATGGTCGATGTTCTCCAGAGCACCTGGCCACTCTGCCCATCAACACCCACGATATAGCAGGTGTCTTCACGAAATCGCTCGCAGCCCCGCAAACCTGCCACAATGACCCCACCCGCAATAACAGGGCCACTCGAGAATCCATAGCCCTCTTGCCCCGGTGGAGCCACTGGGGTATCCCACCGAACTTGCCCCGTACGAGCATCGAGTCCCACTACATGGGCATCCACCGTATTGAGAATCACGATGTCCTCGTAAATCGCCAGGCTGCGCATCTGTGCTGCTGGCCGCCTCGCCTCTTCCATTTCTCGGCGATACTCCCAAATGAAATCGCCAGTGGCTGCATCAAGGGCCTGTACTACGTTTCCGGGATTTGCAATAAACATGACCCCGCCGTAGACCATAGGTGTGGTCTGGGACACCCCAGGTTCCAGCCCCCATGCCCAGACAAGCCGCAGCTCATCAACATTGTCACGATCAATGCTCTCGAGGGGACTGAATCCCCAGCCATCAAGGGTACGCCGCCAACTTAACCAGTCTGCTGGATCCGGGTTTTGTAAGATAGTGTCGGTGACAGGAACAAAATCGGTCACCTGGGCGCGCCCATAAATTCCAGTCCCAAGAACGGCTAAAAAAACGAGCGCTTTAAACCAAATACGCAATCTCACTGTAACCTCCTGATTCACCTCAGCCCGCCGTAAACGGCCTGTCAGGCCTAACTCCTCCCACCAGTCGTACACCTAACTTATGCAATCCCAGCCCCTTGAACCCCGACATAAACCGAATAGAGCGACTGGCTAGCAGTCATAAACAAACGATTTCGTTTAGCTCCACCGAAACAAACATTGGCGCACACCTCTGGCAACCGAATGACACCAATCGTCTCACCGTCAGGAGCCACAACCTGCACGCCAGGACGAGCACCAGCCCAAATATTGCCATCCACGTCGCAACGCATCCCGTCGGCACCTGAAATGGTAGTGGGATCCTCTAACATCGTCAGCTGAGCATGCCTGCGGCCATTTCGCAGAGTCACTCCATCAACATCCCAGACTCGTATGTCTCGTCCACTCCCGGTATCTGCGACATAGAGCCGATCATAGTTTGGGGAAAAACAAATACCGTTTGGTGCCCCTATATCATCGGTAACCATCGCAATTTGACCCGTCTGGCCATCAACACGGTAGACAGCAAGCGGCAATTCGGACTCCGCCTGGGATCCCTCGTAGTACCCCCGAATACCATATGGGGGATCGGTAAACCAGATACTCCGGTCCGGATGGACAACAACGTCGTTGGGTGAGTTCAACGGCTTCCCATCATAACGGTCGGCAATAACGGTTACTGCCCCAGATTGCTCATAGCGCACCACCCGACGCCCCCCATGTTCGCACGACAGCTGACGACCCTCGTGATCGAATGAATTGCCGTTACTGTTGCCTGACGGGCTACGGAAGACCGTCACTCGACCATCATCCTCAATCCACCGCATTTGACGGTTGTTCGGGATGTCACTCCAGACTAGGTAACGCCCGACTCCGTTCCATGCAGGACCTTCTGCCCACAATGTCCCGGTGTAGTGGCGCCGGATTGGGGTGTTGAACAGCACATACCGACGAAAACGCTGATCTAATGCAATGATGTCTGGATCCGGATATCGGGTCGGGGTATCACCAGACCAGTCGCGAGACTTATATGGAGGAATATCAGGCGATTGCTGTAATGCCAGAACATGGGATCCAGCACCAACTGCAACGGTCGTAGTCAGAAAATCTCGGCGGTTCAAAATACGGGAGCTCATGGTCACCTCATTAAATGAGTCATCACTGGATAGCCGGAAACAGTTCGTCTGTCTCCTGCGGTTGGACGCCCAGAGCATTGAGCGCCATCGAAACTAAACGATAATTTGCTACGGTCATTACTACGCTGATCATTTCCCGGATGTTGTATCGATCAGCGAGCAAGGCCCACGTGTCGGTCGAAATAATTCCATCGCGGTAAATCTCATCAGCAGCACGAAGATGCGCTTGGTCGAAGAGGTTCCATCCGGCGTTTTGCCCACGTGCGATACGTTCTGGTGCAAGACCATGATCTCGGGCACGACCGACACTGCCTACATGTTTTGCCCATTCATAGACGGCCTGACAATTCCAGCCAATCCGAAGGATAAGAAGTTCACGAGCATACGGGGTCAAAGGGGAAACTCTATTGACATACCCAGACTGGCCACTCCGGGCCGTCGCCATCTTCGGGTGGCGGGCAAAAGTACGCCCAACGCGAATGCCAGGCCCCTCAAGAGGAGCGACCCTAGGCTCTCGCAGCGGTGGCTCCGGTTCCGGAACCTCAAGTCCGTAAGGAATATCATCTGGAAATCTTGCTAACGCACTGTCATCTGGTTGCACGCCGAACGAATTAAAAAGCATCGACAGCAAGGTCGTTTCGTTTACTGTCATCACAGCATCGATCAAATTAAAAAGGTCATAGTGCAATTCAAGGGTTGACCAAGTCGAATCTCGGACGGACGAATTGCGGAACAATTCATCAGCCAACCTAAGAAGGGTTGCCTCAAGCTCAGTCCACCCAGCCGCTGCAGAACCAACCGCGACACGGCGCATCTCCTCAACCGTCAAGCCCGCAGTTTTTCCGGTCGGCACATGATCGGCCCAGAGATAACTGCTTTGGGTCAACCAAGCAGTTCGCAAGATCAGCAACTCCCGATCTCGGGCAGGAAGCGTCGACTCATTCGCGGTATAGGTAAGAAACGGCATCACAGCATCGATCAACTCTGGCACATGCAGCAACGTGCGAAACGCGTTACCGATACGAATCTCAGGCGACCATCGGTCTACACGTAGCCGGTGTTCGTCAGTCCACTCACTCTCGGACAATGGAGTAATACGCGGCTCTGTCAAACGGAATACCGAAGTGCTTCCTGGCATCGCTGGCCTGACCTGAGCGACCACAGACTGAACCGGCCAAACAGCCAAGCCTATAAACACCAATGCAACGAGGCGGTAATGGAAGTGACGAGTCAGAAACATGCAATCACCCTTACTCTCTTTTCTTTAGACTAGCAACGCGGCACGATACACATGCTATCGCTCGAACTGTCCTAGTGCGACAGAATTTCGGCAGGCCTTTATGGTAGCCTAGCCGACAGTCCACAGGCGCCGCTCCAAAACTCCCAACCTCGACAATGGGTTATCCTATTATTGTCCCAGCTTAAGCTAATGGTACCTGTATCGATCTATCTGACCAAATCATCTCTCTAGCCTGCTCCTCACCACGGCAAGCAACCTCAAGACTAGCAATGTTCGTCAGACGTGGAATTGTTGTTTGCTACATATTCGCCTTGTTGGCTGCCACTGGAATCAAGGGGCAAGAGCCATCATCCCAACTGTACGGATGTATCGCAGTCCAACCCTTCTACAACATCTCTCAACACTCGTCAGATGATTGGTTTGGTACCGGCATAGCGGTAACCATCGCCGCTAGGCTCGAGGCCAGCGGCATAACGACAATCGCACTCAGTTCACCAACCGACTCTGAGGACACATCATCAGGTGATTCAGTAGCCGGAACACTCGGAGCACAGTGGACCATCAACGGCAGCTATCAACGTCTCGGCGAACAACTACGGATCACGGCTCGGTTGCTGGAAATCTCGAGCCAAACCGTACAACGAACAATCACGCTAGTTGGTCTAACGAAAGACCTTTTTTCGCTCCAAGACCGGCTAGCGACAGAACTGACCGCTGGCCTTGGAGACAGCACCCTTCGGTCACCTGAGCCAGAACAACCTCCTGACCAATCAGTTCAAGGTTCTGACGGAACCCAATCGCTACCGGCCGACCCCACGTCCCCAGCAACAGCCAGACCGGAACCAAGTCAACAGTCCAACGGAGCGACCCAAATAGGTATTCTGGCAGGACGGCCTAGCATTCGTCCGACTCGTATCTCTACCCCACCACTGATCGATGGCAGCTTGGACGATAGTGTCTGGCAACAAGCAGCACGAATCACCGAATTCGTACAGCAAACCCCGACCGACGGCGCCGCAGCAACGGAACAAACCGAAATATTCGTCACCTATGACAACAACAATCTCTACTTTGGCGTTCGCGCGCACTACTCGGACATCGAGCTTATTCGAGCCAACAGAACCGATCGTGACCAAACCTTCAGCGATGACACAGTGGCCTTCTATTTTGATCCATTTGTCGACCAGCAACGCGCGTATGTCTTTTCGGTCAATGGCTACGGCGTGCAGGCCGATTCACTTCTCGAGTCTAGCGCCCAGCAATCAATGGCGACCGGAAACAGTAGCAGCGCCACTCGTCCAGGGAGCGGGGGGAGCTCTCCCGGTAGTGGTCGAGGAGGCATGGGTGCGGCTATCGCCGCCTCAATGGGTGGGCCTCCGATTGGGGACACATCATGGGATGCACTATTTAGCACAAGCGGCACCTTGGTTGAAGACGGTTGGACTGCGGAGTTGATGATCCCGTTCAAAAGCCTAAGATATCCAAGACGAGATCCCGACGAACCCCATCGATGGGGTTTTCAAGTAACAAGAACTATTCCCAGTAAAAACGAAGCGGTCGTGTGGGCTCCGGTCTCACGTGGAATAGCCGGATTCATGACCCAAATGGGCATACTTGAAGGCCTTACTGACCTGTCGTCCAGCCGAAACGTCGAAATCCTGCCAACCTTCACCAGTATTCAGTTTGGTTCGCTCGACAAGGCAACCGGTGCATTTCCCACTGAGACCCAGCCAGAGGGAGCGTTGAACCTGAAATACGGGATCACGCCAAACCTAACGGCCGACTTTACCTACAATCCCGATTTTTCTCAGATCCAATCCGACATTCCTCAGATCGAAGCCAACCAACGCTTTCCACTATTCTTCCCGGAACTTCGCCCATTTTTCCTAGAAGGCCAAGAGATATTCACCGTGCCTGGCCAAGTGAACCTGCTCCATACACGAACCATCGTTGACCCACGCTATGGCGCAAAACTTACTGGTAAAGTTGGCAATACAACGCTCGGCGCACTAATCGCTAACGATGAGGCACCAGGCAGGGTCAACGACCTTACTGACCCAGCATTCGGCAAGACGTCTCAAATCTTCGTTGGCCGTGCTCGTTACGATCTTTATGCTGAGTCGTCCGTCGGGCTCATCGCAACCGACCGGCAATTTCTCAATGGTTATAGTCGAGTAATCGGCGCTGATGCTCGATTCCGCCTTGGCCGAACCTCGGCGCTAACCTTCCTCTACGCGGGGTCCGAGCACCGGGACAAAGAGGGAGTTGAACGCAGTGGACCCACCGCCCATGTCGCGTACAACCGCCAAGGGCGAAACCTGAGCTATGGCGCATCAGTAGATACCGTCGACCCTAATTTCTGGACAGACACTGGATTCGTACATCGGGTGGACACCCGGAGTATCCGTACCAATGCATCGTATCGTTGGTGGCCAGGTAATAAGGTCATCAGCTGGGGACCTCTGGCCAGTTACGGACGCATCTATGATTTTTCTGGAGTGTTGCAGGACGAACAAACAAGCATCGGCATGATGTCAACACTGTCAAACAACATCATCACTATTGCAAACGTTAATAGGGATATGGAGCGCTACGAAGGAGTCGAATTCACAAAGACTCAGGCATTCCTAGGTGGGGCGGTCAGTGCTAGTCGTCGCCTATCTGCTGGCGGATTTCTAATTTTAGGGGACCAGGTCAGGTATAGCGATACCCCTTTCCTAGGAACTGCCGTCTCATCAACTGCCTTCTTAGGTCTTCGCCCGATGGCGCGACTCAATACCGACCTGACCCTTACCACGAGCCGTCTTCACGATCCACGTGTCGACGAACTCGTGTTCGACGTCAAGATTCTCAGAACCTTCACCACCTATCAATTCACCAACAGGTTTCTACTCCGTAACATCATGCAATACAACACCTTGAACAAGACACTCGGGGCCAACCTCCTGTTCACCTACCGAGTGAATGCCGGCACGGTGTTCTTCATCGGCTACGATGATCACTACGAGCAGGGCAACCTCCTCGACGCCGTGCGATACCCTACCTCCGCACTGCAACGAACCAACCGTGCATTTTTCACCAAGCTGTCGTATCTATTCCGCTTCTAGATCGACTGCTTGACCCACTTACCTAAGCCTATCGAACTGAATCGGGCTCTAGGCGATAATGCCTCGGATTGGGTGACCATCAACGTCAGCAAGACGGAAATCCCGACCACCAAAACGATATGTCAGACTCTGGTAATCGAGCCCAAGTAATGTGAGAACCGTCGCGTGAAGATCCCTCACGGTATGTGCGTTCTCGACCACTCGATAGCCATAGTCATCAGTTTGCCCGTAAACAAACCCTTTCTTAAGACCGCCACCCGCCAACCAAAGACTGAATCCATACGGATTGTGGTCGCGTCCATTCGTGCCCTGCACAAATGGCGTCCTACCAAACTCGCCTGAAAAAATTACCAACGTTTCGTCGAGCAGCCCTCGTGACTTGAGATCTTTGACCAACCCAGCCACTGGCTTGTCGACCGTCATAGCATTGGCTGTATGCCCTTCTTCCAGTTTGGTGTGCTGGTCCCAAGGATTTGCCGCCTGCCCCATGCCATCAGTACCAACCATCGTTAATTCAACAAACCGTACCCCGCGCTCCACTAGCCGACGGGCCACCAAACACTGGCGCCCGTATGCTGCGGTCGAAGCATTCGATGAATCGAGCCCGTAAAGTTTTTTAGTTGCCTCTGTCTCGCCAGCTAGATCAACTAACTCAGGTACAGCCGTTTGCATCCGGTAAGCAATTTCGTAGTTATCGATCGCTGCTTCAACTTGCTGATTGCCACCAACTCGCTCAAGAAACCGACTATCTAAATCTCCTACAACACTCAGCCGGTCACGCTGCTGTCGATCTGTCTCTTGGGGTTGAA
The DNA here is from genome assembly GCA_002347025.1 of Acidobacteria bacterium UBA2990. Lineage (GTDB taxonomy): Bacteria > Acidobacteriota > Vicinamibacteria > Vicinamibacterales > UBA8438 > UBA2990. The sequence goes on along the minus strand of DEAE01000024.1, from coordinate 371,285 downwards.
CATTATTGAGCGGTTCAGCATTCTCAGGGTAGATCATCGAGCCCTGGTGAATAGCAGGCAGAAACCCATTACCAAAAACATTCACACCCCCAAGTGGAATACCGCCGCTACCCAAGACCACGAACCCTGGGAGGTTTTGATTCTCAGTACCCAGCCCATATGTGACCCAAGCCCCCACGCTAGGGAATCCCGTGAAAGGCATACCACAATGGAAGTAGAAGTTCGCCTGAGCATGCTCCATGAACGGCGCCGTCATCGAACGAATCACGGTCAATTCGTCCGCAACGCTGCCAATGTGCGGAAACAGAGCGCTCACGGGGATACCGCTCTTCCCATGCTGGGTAAACGCCCACGGACTTGGGAGAATGTTACCGTCCTGATTGAACATTGTACGTTCGGTCTGGAACGGCATCGGTTGCCCTGCTTCAGCCGCAAGACGTGGTTTAGGATCGAACGAGTCGATATGTGAAAGTCCCCCGGACATGTAGCAGAAGATGACGTTCTTCACCTTCGGGGTGAAGTGCGGTGCTTTGGCCGCAAGCGGTCCCTCAACTCCGTCCTGAGCCAAGCCAGCATACGAGCGATCTGCCAATAGCGCTGACAGCGCCAACATGCCGAAACCGGTCGACGTTTGCCTCAACATCTCGCGGCGGGTCAGAAAAGGGCGCAACCCCGTATGATGGCGTGGAATATAAGACATCGATAGCCTCAGGCCTTTATTGAATGAATATATATTCTTTCAAATTGAACAAACTGTGTGCTACATCCTGCCACACCTGCCGATCGTAGAGTAAGAGATGCTCTGAAGTCTTACGCTGCGACGCTACGTTCATGAGGTAGTCCGTTATCCGTGCACGCTCAGTTTCAGTTGGCCGTCTTGCCAAAGCCTTGAGGAACATATGGTCAACACGCCCGCGGACTGTGCCTGCCTCACCTTCGGAGAGACGGCTCCCCCACTCGGCGGCCTGCCCAACCACGAACGGACTGTTCAATAAAGTTAATGACTGCGCAGGAACATTCGTAGCGTCACGCTGGCCACGCGTCGTCGCCGGCTTCGGCGAGTCAAACACCTCCAAGAAAGGGTTATGGGCGTTGCGGCGTATCTCCTGGTAGATGCTGCGACGCCCATCCCCATCTACCGGACCAACATCAGGATTGGCTCTAGTCAATCCGTATCGCGGGGCATAGTACACCGGCACTGAGGGTCCGTACATGGTTGAATTAAACCGCCCCGATACCAACAACATCGAGTCGCGAATTGCCTCCGCATCGAGCCGTCTGACATTGGCATGCTGCAGGTATCGATTGGACGGATCGATTTCGAGTGACCTCTGGGAGGCTTGGCTGCTCATCTGGTAGGTTTGGGTCAACACCAATCGGCGAATTAACCTCTTCAGCGAGTAGCCGTCTTCTACGAAGGCACCGGCCAGATGATCCAGTAGCCTCGGATGAGAAGGTCGGTCCCCCAGTCGACCAAAATTATCAACCGTGGCAACCAACCCATACCCGAACAGATGCCGCCACAGCCGATTTACCGCAACCCGCCCAGTGAGTGGATTGCCAGGGTCAGTAATTGCTTCAGCTAGACGTAAGCGCACCAGGGAAGGTTCAGGATACGACTCGTCAGCAAGAGCGGACAGAAACCCCCGTGGTACGACCTCACCTCGGTTCTGGTGACTGCCACGAACCAACAACGGTTGATCTGGGGCTCCTTCTTCGACAACACCAGGCGCACGACGAGCCACAGGGACATCCCGTTCAAGTAATCGATATTGGGCAACAGGCCCTCGCAAGTCCACAAGTTGCTCAAGCGAACGAGGTAACAGGTCTGCCCGAACAAACTCGTCAAGAAATGCCGCTTGGAACTCAGTTAAACGCCCATCACGCCAGGCCGCGACCACCTCCCGCACCTTCTGCCCAATACGCGTGGCTAGTGCTTGCCTGGAAGAGGGAACATCGTCGGTCCCATCAAGCAAATAGCGGATGGGGAGACCTGTCTCACGCGGGGCCTGATCGCTATCGTGAAACAAAACCTGGCTAACGCCGATAGCGGACCGTCCATCACCCCGTCGAGTTGGGCGATTTACCGCTAATCTGTCTTCAGGATCAAAGGAAAACTGCGTGACGTCATCCTGCGTCGCAAACTCGATATAGGCACTGAACCCTTTCCAGAAACTAGTGTCCCACCTGGCCCAGACCATCTCATCTTGCTTCGGGCTGTAACGCAGGTGGTAAATACCACCTCTCGGAACGGCATAGTTCTCAATGATAAGCACAGCAAAACTGAGATCACCACCAAGCACCTTCAAACTAACGAAGTCGTTGTCTATGGTGAAACGTGGTGTCTGAATTACCCCGGCATGTTTTGACGACAGCAAGTGGGTATAGGCCCCTCCTGGATAGATCCCGCTCAACAAGCGGTCACCACGTAGCTCAACTGCAAACTCTCCAGGCGATGACGGGGTTTGTGGTCGACCCGTTCCGTGACCGACAGTCAAAGCATAATCAGCGCCACTCAAATCCCACGCTGTCTCGAAATGCTCTCGATTAAAACGACTACGGTCATCTATTTCCGATTCCCAACGCTCTTCAAGTTCAAGCCAGGCTCGTGCTACACCGCCTTCCTCAACCGAGGCCACCTCACGCCAAGCCCCAAGGACACCGCCGTCCAGAGTGTCCTCATTCAAAACACTTCCTGACTCTGGTTTTAGATTAGTCGCTCTAAGCGACTCAACCTCATCAAGCAATTGCGCCGGAATGGTATCGGCAGCCTCTAACCAAGCATCTGCCAAACGATCTCGAATCTCGATTTTCAGCCTTTCTAGAGCAAGCCTATTTGTATCCAGAAACGCCGGATCATCAATGGCTCGCTGGGTTGGCCTCGCACCATACAACGTTCCAAAAAACGAGTAGTAATCTTTTTGGCTAATGGCATCAAACTTGTGGTCGTGACACCGAGCACAAGAAACAGTGAGACCAAGAAAAGCCTTCGATACAACATCGACCTGGTTGTCAGCCCACTTGACCCGATCCTCCCAAGGATCAACCGGCTGATAACCATGCTCAACCAGTCGATAGTGACCCGTCCCGACAATGGACTCGTTAAGTCGGCTCTCAGAATTGAGGCGCGGGTTCGCTAGCAAGTCTCCTGCCAAATGCTCTCGAACCAGTTGGTCATACGGGACATCCCCATTGAAAGCACGAATCAGGTAATCTCGATACCGCCAGGCAAAAGGGATGTCAGGGTCTCCCTCGCTACCATGGGACTCACTGTAACGAAACAGGTCCATCCAATGGCGCGCCCAACGCTCACCAAAGTGTGGTGATTCGAGGAATCGGTCCACCAAATCAACGTAGGCCGACGTCGCAGTATCAGCAACGAACCTGGCGATCTCGGCTGGCGTTGGCGGTAAACCTCGAAGGTCAAACGATAACCTCCGGATCAATTGCTCACGGGCGGCAGGGGATGCCGGGCTGAGCCCCTTATCTTCAAGTCCGGCAAGAATGAACCGGTCGATCATGTCTAGGGGCCACCGTTCCTCTTGAACCTCAGGTGGCTCAAAGAGGCTAACCGGTTGCCAGGCCCAGTGGGCACGTCGCCTCTTCTCAAGATCAAACGGATCCGACGGATCGGGGATGTCGCCGGCCATATCATCCGAAGCCTGCGGCCATGGAGCACCCATCTCGACCCACGCTATCAAACTCGCAACAGCCGACTCATCGAGTGGTCCGGTCGGAGGCATCAGCACAGGGCGACCCTGTATCCTTTGTACCAGCGGACTGTTGGCCGGGTCGCCCGGAACAATGGCAGGACCGGAATCACCACCGGTCAACAGACCCTCCCGACTATCCAAGCGCAATCCTCCAAAAGGGGCCTGGACGCTGGAACTGTGACACTGAAAACAGTTATCAGCTAACCGCGGACGAATTTCTGTCTCGAAAAATTCAACCTGGTCTAGACTTGGGCCTCCACCGGCCTGAGAATTCGGCTGAGCACCGACCGCCACCACCGATGTCAGAGCAATCAAACTGCTAATCACACCAAGCTTAGAACTCATCCGCTGCCTCACAGAGAAAAATACGCCCGTAATCTACCGCCAGTTGAGCTGCCGTGCAAGTGTAGGCCCCCTGCTAGAATCAATCCCTAACAGAAACTCCATTTGGATTTAGCTGATTTTGAACCAACCCGTCAGTTCACAGGCGACACAGGAAGACTGAACATGGATAGAATGCCGCTGGAATAGCGGCGGAGGACATAACAGATGACCGAGAGGCGCATTGAGATTAAGGCGGCTGGCGTCACCCTTGCAGCGAACCTAAATCATTCAGTGACAGCTGAAGCACTATGGAAGGCACTACCGTTCACCGGTTCCGCCCAGAAATGGGGAGACGAAATTTATTTTTCCATCCCGGTCGAAGCAGAAGAGGATGATGCGCAGGAAACGGTCGAAAAAGGGGCAGTCGCCTACTGGCCTCCAGGCCAAGCCTTATGCCTCTTCTGGGGACCAACCCCAGTGAGCAGCAGCAATGAAATCAGGCCAGCCAGCCCAGTAAACGTGTTGGGGCACATCGAAGGGAAGCCTGAATTGCTTAGCGAAGTCCCAGATGGTACAAACGTCTCAGTCAAACGGTGTCAGTGATTCTCACCGACTGACCGCGATCCACCAAGAGCAACCCAATAGCCCCTAGCGCCCAGCAGCCTCCTCTATGCGTGCGCCACCTAACGCATTCGGGACTGAATAGTTGCCTTCATGGCAAGCGTATTCAAACTGCAAGTAATTGTCGTCTCTATTGAATGGAAAGGCTGCAGTCCAAGGCTCAGTGTAGGTCTCTCGGTCATCCATGGTGACCGAGTATCGCAAAATGTCCGGACCGACAAGGGTAAATCGCTCCACAGTCCGCTGGGCTTCCGATTGGCGAGAACGTGTTCCCGCTGTAGGGCCTCGCATATTCTTCACTGCTCGAAAATTGGTCGACTCGACAATGAGTGTGCTTCCCTCCCAACGACCTCTCGGGTCACCTTCCCACTGGCGCACCTTTGCATCCGCATGCGGAGAATCAATCGGAATGATCCGAGCATTGTGAATCATCTCACTGTGAATAACCACATAGCCAGGCGACTGGAGAATGAGGGTACCGTTGTTATATTCAGTCGGCATCATCATACCGAGAACGCCACGTGAGATACACCGGTCACCAGATTCCATATTCTCGGCGGCATCATGCAACTGAGCCAAATTCATTGCGACGGACTCCCGAGCATTGGCGCTGCGATCTGGAACCCGGCCAGTAGATGGATCAACAATTATCGAGGCCTGCCCAATCTCCACTGGTGCTTCCCAATACCAATCGAACCAGTAGGTTCCATAGCCACCAACCCCACGGGAATTCTCGTGCCCACGCCACTCAGACGCCGACTTACGCCCACTCGCCCGAGCTTCAGCCCTGGCCTGAAGCTCTTCGGTCGAAAATTCCCTATCAGCCAAATCCTCCGGAAGTTCAAGCGGAGTAAACATTGCGTTTGAGTTATTCCACATGCCGGTGATGTTCGGTTGTCCATCAGCAAGGAGCTCAGGGGTCCAAGTGGACAACGAAGAAGAAGTTTGACTCTGCCCAAACACACCAGAACCCAAGATCACGGGGAGCATGGCAAGAGACAAGACGACAAGTAACCTCTTAGGATGCATTGCTATCTCCTTAGAGCACACCTCATTGATGACCAGCTTGGCTTCGACGAGTTAACCACCAGCGAGCACAGAATAGCATGCACTACCGTTGACCCTAGTGCATCCATCCATCTACACCCTCTAACATCGAGTCAAACAAGCTCAGTGTTCCAAGTAAACGAAATATTAGCTTCGATCGTCCTAATCAAATAGCAAGCAACTATTTATGTTTCGA
>DEAE01000024.1:177339-365074 GCA_002347025.1 Acidobacteria bacterium UBA2990 | reverse complement strand
AACTATTTATGTTTCGACAGACAGTTTTATGTTCCAACAAACAACAAAGTTTCGACAGCCTCTTGGTCTCATGGCTGCTACCTGCCTCTTACTCACTTACGCGTCATCGACTTCGGCACAGACCCTGAATTTGTCAGCACCCGAAGAAGTAGGCGCCACACTAACCGCTCAGACTTCAGACAAGCGCATCACTGCAGTCTGGGTGGAACAAGCTCCCACGCTTGACGGCGACATACTCGGCGATGAGGCTTGGGCTGGAATTGAGCCGACCAGCGGGTTTCAACAGAGCTCTCCATATGACGGGCAACCAGCATCTGAGCGAACAGAAGTGCGGGTAGTCTTTACTGACGAAACCATCTATTTCGGTATAGTGTGCTACGACGGAAATTCAGCAGCCATCATCGTCAGCGATAGTCGACGCGACTCATCTATGAACGACGCCGACAGCTTCCAGATGGTCATCGACACGTTCAATGATCAGCAAAATGGATTCGTTTTCGGAACCACCCCGGCCGGGCAAGAATACGATGGACAGGTAGTGAACGAGGGTGGAGCACGCAGCTTCTTCGGTAGTGCTGGCAGTGGAGGAACCTCTCGGGGAAGCGGCGCAGGTTTCAATCTGAACTGGGATGGAGTCTGGCAGGTACGCACAACAACTGGCGAGTTCGGCTGGAGCGCGGAATTTGCAATCCCATTCCGAACAATTCGCTACCCTGACCGCGAGACTCAGACCTGGGGTATCAACTTCCAGAGAAACATCCGTCGCCGAAACGAAACAGCCTATTGGGCACCCTTACCCCGTCAGTTTAACCTTTACCGCGTTTCACTAGCTGGGCAACTCACAGGCGTGACAGCACCAATTGGGTTTACAGGAAACCTTCAAGTCACACCTTACATCGTGGGCGAAATAGCCACACGGGACGCTACACCAAACCGAAGCCCACTCGCACTCGGCGACTTTGGCACCGACCTCAAATACAGCGTTACTTCCGGCCTGACATTTGACGGCACATACAATACTGATTTCGCGCAAGTCGAAGTTGACGATCAGCAAATCAATCTCGATCGATTTAACCTATTTTTCCCAGAAAAACGGCCTTTTTTTCTGGAGAATGCCGGTGTTTTTGCGGTCAATAACGGAGGCAGCGCAAGCGGACAGGTCAACCCCCAGACCGAACTATTCTTCAGTCGTCGGATCGGGGTCAGTGATACAGGCGGGCAGATTCCGATTCTCGGCGGTGCACGCATGTCCGGCAAAGTTTCGGACAACCTGACAGTCGGTCTAATCAACATGCAGACGGAATCGGTTGGCGGGGCGACATCAGCCAATAATTTCACGGTTACCCGTCTACGGCGTGACCTGCCGAACCGATCGAGCCTAGGAGGCCTCTTTGTTAATCGCCAGGCGACCGGCGCCCAATCCCACGGCAATGACTTCAATCGTACCTATGCTCTCGACGGCCGATGGGGAATCGGACAGAACGGCCTCATCCAGGGCTTCGCAGGGCGCACCGAGACGCCGGGACGCGATGGCCGGGATCATGCCGTAAATATTTCAGGGACCTACAACTCGGCACAGTGGCGCCTCATCAGCGGCTACCAAGAGAACGGGGAAGATTTCAATCCTGAGGTTGGTTTTGTCCAACGTACAGGATTTCGGAAGTACGACTTCGGACTCAGAAACACGTCGCGACCGACTGGACTCGTCAAGCTGCAGGAGTTGACACCACACATGAGTTTCACGCGTTTCTGGAACTTCGAAGGAATCATGGAAACGTCGTTTGTACATCTCCATTTTCCAGTCGAATTTAGGGATAGTACTTCAGTCGGTCTGTCGTACGACATTCGAAGCGAGCAAGTCTTTAGGTTGTTCAGCGTGTCCGGCCTCCCAATAGCTCCAGGTCGCTATGATTTCAACGAACTGACATACTCCTATAGCTCCAATCGGTCAGCACCAGTCAGCATTAGCCTGCGAGCTACCACTGCCGGGTTCTTTGGCGGTGACATAGTAACGCTACGGCCCTCCCTCAATGCACGATATGGAGACACCTTCAATATGCGTTTTAGCTATAGCCGTAATGAGATCGACCTGCCAAGCGGTAGCGTGGTCACAAACTTAGCTAGCGTCCGCCTCGCATACAACTTCTCGCCCAGGCTCTATGCCCAGACCCTGCTACAGCACAACGATAGTGCCGACGTTTGGTCGGTGAATTTCCGCTTCGGTTGGCTGCAAGATGCCAATACAGGATTATTTTTCGTCTATAACGAAACGGAAGGACTGGGCGGATTCGTCCCGTCCTTTGCTGGACGCAGCGTAATTTTGAAGTACAGCTATCTATTCGATGTGCTCAATTGAAATTCAGCGCCCCAACTAGCGGGCGGACAGTACGCCGGAAATTTCAACGCCTAAATAACAAGTTGTGATGGTCGGTCAGACACCAGCACGGGGCTCCAACGTGAGTTTTCCTGTCGCATCGCCGAATTTATCTGTGTGAACCCCAACTCTCTCTAGCATCGCAACGCGTTCAAGTCTGGGCCAGACTGATCCATAATCGGTCCGTGTTCGTACGAATTCCCCAAAATTCCCAGGAGCGACCAATGCCCCAAACCAAGACGAGCGTAACTGCTCAATCTATCGCCGTGCTCCTTGTAGTGTGGTCTCTAGCAAACTCAGTCTCAGCAGATGATTGGCCGGAATGGCGGGGCCAAGGCCGTCTCGGAGTGTGGAATGAAACGGGGATCGTCGACACCCTTCCAGAGCAGCTAAAGGTCAGCTGGAGAAGGCCCATCAACTCGGGTTACTCGAGTCCCGTCGTGGCCGACGGCCGCATCTTCATCACCGATTGGCAGGAAGATCCAGAGTCACGCACCGTCGATGGGCGCGAACGGCTCCTCGCACTCGACGAAGAAACAGGGGAGGCCCTGTGGAGCCACGAATGGGACACTTCCTATCGAATGCTCATGTTTTCCTACGCCGTGGGACCGCGAGCAACTCCAACGGTGGATGGCAATCGGGTCTATGTAGTCGGAGCCACCGGTCGACTGCTGTGCTTGCACACCGACACTGGGGCTGTCATTTGGGAAAAAGACTATGTCGCAGAATACGGAACCAGCGTACCCATCTGGGGTGTCTCGAGTTCGCCACTGGTCGATGGCGACAACCTCATAGCACTCGTGGGTGGTGAACCGGATGCGCTAGTCATGGCCTTCAACAAAGAAACTGGTGCTGAAATCTGGCGAGCTATTCCAGTCACCTCCGAGATGGGCTACGCCCAGCCGGTCATTTATGAGGCAGGCGGCGTGAGGCAACTGATTGTTTGGCACCCAACGGCGCTGACTTCACTCGACCCCGCAACTGGCGAGACCTACTGGAACCAGCCTTGGGAGGTCCAGTCCAGCATCACAGTCGCAACGCCTACCATGAGCGGTAACTATCTGCTCGTATCACAGTTTTACCGCGGCTCAATGATGATGAGGCTCAACACCGATAGGCCGGCGGCGACGATACTCTGGCAGGGCACCGGGCGAGACAGCCTACCGGACCAGACCGATGGCCTACACGCTATGATCACAACGCCGGTCATCATCGATGATTACATTTACGGAGTCGGTAGCTATGGTGAACTACGGGGGTTGGATGCCAGAACAGGAGAGCGTCTCTGGATGAGCGAAGACATGACGCCACAAGCTCGGTGGGGTGGAGCTTACCTCGTCGAACACGGTGAGCGCTATTTCGTCCACAACGACGACGGAGATCTGATCATCGCGCAGTTCACCCCAACCGGCTACGTCGAACACAGCCGAACTAACCTGATCCAACCGACCAGCAGTGCAGGCTTCGGACCACGACGCAGATTCGACCGGGTCGTCAGCTGGTCTCACCCAGCCTACGCCAATAAACACGTAGTCCAGCGCAATGACCGGGAGATCATCCGCGCCTCATTAGACGCATCAGATTATTGAACCGGCGCGTGTCGAACCAATTCGGTACACGTCTGTGGGGCCAAGGTGGAAGATCTCCGGCTACAAACCCCTATCGATCGTCACTAGCTGTCCTGTGACCGCTTGATCACCGCTGAAGACGGCACGCTGCAGGTTGGCTAGCTACGGCTCGCAGACGTAATCCTTCCCGGCCTCGTTGGAAAACGACGCCGCAACCTCGCCGAACAACGACGAAATTACCTCCACCCGGCTGACCGTCTGGCTCTTAGATTCGACATCCCCATGAACACTAGCCCATCCGGGCTGAGAGACCATCGGCGTCTCTGGTGGGGTCGGCCTCTCGAGAGCCAACGGCGGACCCCAAGCTCCAGCTAAAATTACCTGGCCAGCCATCAGTTGGCGTTCATCTCTCGCCAATTCCGCCACCAACCATGGAACTGCCTCCAAGATATCATCTGGCCACCATCGTTCTGACCAATGGCCTACAGTCCTCCCGTCAAGAGCTACTGACAAGTCTGTACAGGCTGATGCCTTTGGCGGCCTCGTACCAGCTGAGCGGACAACACCAGCGTGAATCGCGTTGTTCCCAATTAGCTCGGCGCCAGTAGGGTAACCACCGTGAAGCACAAGATTATGGAGTTCAATGACCGTAAAGACCCGTTCAACCGCCGCCGCAATAACGGAAATCGAGGCATCATGAGGCTCGACATCCTTACATAAAGAAATTGCAAGCTCCCCTTCAATGGCCGCGTTAGCAAATTCACTCGTAGCCAAAGTGACTCCACTGGCATATTGCTCGCTTGACCACAACCGTCCATAAACGGGATGAGAAAGTCCATTACTCTCCTGATTGCCTGGACAGACACAACCAATCTTGTAGCCCACAATGCGTTCACCTCGATTTTCCCGAAGCTGGGCGACGCGCTTCTGCAGCTGATAGGCCTCTTCAACCGACAAGCGCAAGCCATTCGCGAACGGTGTGCCTGGGGTGTGAGCATCATAGTCACGTAACATTTGTTCCGCCAGATGAGCTACATCTGCAGCTTGTGTCATAGCTGTGCTCTCCTCGGCTCAACACGACCGTGCAGAAAAGGGCAAAAGTTAAGGCTGCTTTGTTGATGGAGGCACATTGCCGTCCAGTTGATGATCGGTCACAAATGACTAAACACTCTACGAATCAGGCAGTCAAACGCACTGGTCGTCGGTGGGTAGTAACGGAACATAGCTAGAGACGAGAACCCCTCGAAAGCTAGACATCGGACTTCGGACTACTGAGTTGCTGATAAAACGACTGGTCTACTAAAGACATAGCTTCAGCTACCCCGCTCGACACCTCTAATGCGAACCCCTTCCTCGCAAATAGTCCTATTTAGCAAACTGACACAGGCATAAAGGGCCCGCAACGTCGGCACCTCGACTTGGGTTATTTCCGCGAGCTCTACCACCACCCCAAGCATCCCATCTATTTCCAGCGGTTTACCGGCCTCAACGTCCTGTAGCATGGAGGTCTTGTGTTTCCCGACACTCTCGGCTCCGGCTATCCGGCGTTCCATTGGAACCCGAAAACTCGCGCCTAGCCGCTCAGCAACTTCTTGCGCCTCGGTCATCATCGTAGCAGCCAATACCCGAGTTGACGGGAACTGACAGATATCAACCAAAGTAGCATGGGTGAGTGCACTGATCGGGTTGAAGGTCAGATTCCCCCAAAGTTTTAACCAGATTTCAGAGCGTATGTCATCAAGGATTCGAGACTTGAAACCACCTTCTTCCAGCAAGTGTGATACTAAACCCACACGGTCTGAAGTCACACCATCCAGTTCCCCTACAGGGAAACGGTTGCCCTCAATGTGTCGTATTACACCTGGCTCCGCAATTGTGGCAGCCGGGTAAGCAATGCAACCGATAACACGGTTGGGGTCAACCTTGTTTAATAAAACTCCTCCCGGATCAACGGTCTCCACAACTCGATCAGTATAGGATCCTGGTAATTTCTGGAAATACCACCAGGGTATGCCGTTCTGCAGAGTCACCATGACAGTCTCTGAACCGAACAGCCCGGGTAGCCCATCGACGACTGGGGTAATCTGGTGGGCCTTTAAAGCCATAAAAACAACGTCCTGCTCACCCAAATCAGAGAGCTTGTCGCTGGCAACCAAATTGGACGCTACCAGTTCTCGCTCCCCTTCGATCAATGTTAGGCCGTTCGCCTTGATAGCAACCAAGTGCGGTCCTCTAGCAATCACTGAGACATCATGTCCCGCATCAGCCAGCCTCACCGCAATATATCCGCCGATCGCTCCTGCTCCAACTATGCAAACCTTCATATGTTCGTCCTAACGAATTCCCTTACCGCCCTTCATCCACTACATCAAGTCCTGACTAAAACCCCCTTAAACGACCCCATCCGCCTTAGCTGAAGCAATGGCGGCCTCGTCCATTCCGAGAACATCTCGCAAAATTTCATCAGTGTGTTCCCCAAGCAGAGGAGACCGTTTAACTTCAACAGGCGAGTCCGAAAGCTTTATCGGATTACCAACGCTCAGATAAGACCCGCGTTCTGGATGATCGACTTCGACGACAGTGCCGGTTTGCCTCAACGACGGCTCTTGAGACAGTTCTTTTATTGACAGCACCGGCCCACAAGGCACATTCAAGGGATTCAACTTCTCCATCACCTCGAACTTTGTCTTGGTTCGCGTCCAACGCTCAATCTCCGAAAACATCTGATCAATCTTCGGTAGACGCGCTGCAGGGGTGTTCCATTCAGGATCTTCCAACCAATCTTCGTGCCCAATCATTCGGGCTAACCCATCAAAAGCAGCTGCTTGGGCGATGATATAGATATAAGCATCAGGGTCAGTCTCCCACCCCTTACACTTTACGATCCAGCCAGGTTGCCCTCCTCCCGATGCATTTCCAGCGCGCGGGGTTGCCTTACCAAAAGTACCATTCGGGTATTGCGGATACTCCTTAAGGGGTCCGTGGCTAAGGCGTTGCTGATCGCGCAACTTGACCCGGCACAGATTGAGCACACCATCTTGCATAGCGCAAACAACCCGTTGCCCTCGCCCAGTCTGCTCCCGTTGAAAAAGTGCGGTCACGATCCCCAAAGCAAGATGTAAACCCGTCCCCGAATCACCGATCTGGGCACCTGCAACCACCGGGGGACCATCGGGGAACCCAGTAGTGCTTGCCCCACCTCCTGTACACTGGGCTACATTCTCATAAACCTTGCAGTCCTCGTATGGTCCAGGACCAAAACCCTTCACAGACGCATAAATAATCCGAGGGTTAATTTCCTGAATGCGCTCCCAAGAAAACCCCATACGATCGAGGGCACCAGGGGCAAAATTCTCTGCAATAACGTCACAAGTCTCCAGCAACCGAGTGAAGATAGCCTTGCCGTCATCATGCTTAGTATTCAGGGTGACGCTGCGCTTATTGTGATTCAGCATCGTGAAATACAAACTGTCGACGTCCGGAATGTCTCGCAGTTGACTTCGAGTTGCATCACCCTTACCCGGGCGCTCAACCTTAATCACGTCAGCGCCAAACCAGGCCAGTAGTTGGGTGCAGGTGGGACCAGACTGCACATGTGTCATGTCCAAGATACGTACTCCATCAAGCGCTTTCATTGGCTCTCCGTGTGATCCAGATCAACAGTCCAAATAGGTTAGACAACTAGCTTAGCCGCACTCAGCCACGACCTCAGGTTCTCTTTCTCGACTCCACATTATGTCACCTGGTTGCCTCCATCGTCCGAATCCCCTCTAAAACACCCGTGATCATTGCCCTCAATAGCAACCGAGCCAACACCTTCGTGACCAGTCAACCAATCCCACTCAAAAGTTGCAAGTTTCACCCTATCGTCTCCAGAGCCGCCGTAGGGAACAACCTCATTGGTAATCGATCAATCAGCCGCCTCCAACCTCAGAGGCGAACCTAGACATCCCGAAACGAGACAACAGGTCAACACCAGCTTCGCTAGCTTGATTTTTCCTCGTGCAGGAGTGCAGGCAAGACATTCCACTCCTGCCAAGAAGTGATTGGAAAAAACAGGATTAAATCACACCATCACAGAACTAATCGAACACCACCATTGGTCGAAGAGATCGACCAAGTTTCCGGAAACACGCTTTATACTGCCATCTAAGAACATCAAAGCTATGCTCACCTGCCAAAGGTCACACTTTACCCTCCCAGACGACCTACACTACCTAAACTGTGCCTTCATGGCACCCTTGGCCAAAACCGTCCGGGAAGCCGGTATCGCGGGTATCGATCGCCGATCAGCCCCCCATCTCATCGAACCATCTGATTTTTTTGAAGAAAGCGACCTAATACGACGCCTCTTTGGACGGCTCGTCAACATTCCAGACCCCAACCGCGTCGCGCTCGTTCCTTCCGTTTCCTACGGCCTAGCCAATGTAACAAAAAATGTAGTCACTTCCCCGGGCGACAACATCGTCATTCTCGAGGAGCAGTTCCCAAGTAATGTTTATGCTTGGCAACGGCTGTGCTCTGAGCGCAACCTCGAGCTAAGAACAGTCCCTCCTCCCTTGGCTAAACATGGCGGGCGTGGACTTGAATGGAACAACCGAATATTGACCGAAATAGACAGAAGGACAGCCGTGGTTTCGCTACCCCATGCACACTGGACCGATGGCACACTCTTCGACTTAGTGCAGATAGGTAGACGGGCTCGGGAGTGCAACGCGTTACTGATAGTCGACGGCACTCAATCGGTAGGGGCACTGCCATTCGACATTCAACAAATCCGACCTGACGCACTCGTCTGCGCTGGTTACAAGTGGTTGCTTGGACCCTACTCTACAGGACTTGCATACTACGGGCCGACCTTCGACGAAGGTAGCCCGATCGAGGAAAACTGGATAACTCGCCTTGGTAGCGAAAATTTTGCAGACTTGGTTCGCTATCGAAACGATTACCAACCAGCCAGCGTTAGATATGATGTCGGAGAAAGATCCAACTTTACCCTGTTACCCATGCTCGCAGCAGCGTTAGAACTGGTGACCGCATGGACAGTGCCAGCAATTGAAGACTACTGTCGCACGCTGACTACTACCCTAGCGATAGGTCTACGTGAACGCGGATATTGGGTGGAGGAAGACCGCTGGCGAAGCGGCCACCTAATCGGCATTCGTCTCAAAGACCCTAGGGACTCTTACCAGCTCTCCCAGCGACTGCACGAGAGGAAGATAGCAGTGTCGTTTCGTGGGGACGCCCTCAGAGTCTCACCCCATCTCTACAATGATGTTGCCGAGATCGAGGCACTAATCGAAGAGTTCGATTGAACTCGGGTTCCCCCAAGGGCACTTGCCATGCCTACCGTGCTGGCCACGGGCGCTGGACAACTCGCCGGAGCGGACGGGTTGTTCCCTCAACACGGAAAGCCTGACGGCTCAGCAGGTTATATTGGTCTCCGGCACTAAGGAAATAGAATCGCCCACCAGAATCGAGCAACCGCCCGTGATCGTAAACGGCCACATAGCTGCGTCCTATCACTTCAAATTGGTCTCCCTGGACCACAATCGCCGTGTTTTCGTCAATCCCTAAACCCAAAAGGTTCGGGTGAGCCTCTATCACCTCCAGCAAGTCAAACTGCCTGTTTCGACGCAACAGGTGCTGATCAATCGCAGTCTCCCGGAGGAATCCGAATCCAACTTGATGGTCACCCATCATGACAGTGTTTGTTGCGGTATCTCCACGGACCAAATAGGAACCCAATATGGTCGCACCCGCCGACGAACCTCCGACCACTCCACCCCGGGCTAGCACCTGCACCAGTTCTTCCTGGATCCGTGTCCCCAAATATGCATCAGCTAGGCGCCATTGCCGACCACCCGGAAACCAAACTCCGCGCGCATGCTGTAAGGGCTTTACAAATCCCTCAAGGTTTGCCTCATCAGGGTCTATGGTGTGCAGGACTGTCAAATTAGTAGCTCCAGCCTCTTCCAAAGCACGCAAACCGGGATATTTCTGATCATAGGTCTCTCGACCGCCAGCTGTCGGAATTACCACAATCGTGGACTCTGGCCCACCTGCCAGACCGACGAAGCGCTCCAGAATCTCTGGATCGCGCACAGCGCCACCCGCAATGACAAGACTACCGTTTACCGGTCCGATCTCCTGAGCTGCCAGCACAGAACTTCCCAGAGATACCAACACAACACTTACCAGTAGGGGCATCATGACCCCACCTCTACTGCACATATCTTTTTCCCAACCCCCAATCCCAATGAACAACCTGCCCACAAAATACACCGCCGCGAAGGGAGCTGGTAGAATAGGGGATTCTAGGCACTAAGAACACATCTAATTTGACCCTATGCGTTCGTTTATTCACCTCTTTGCAGCTTCCACATTGTTGGTTTCGGCCGAGTCAACAGTAGCTTTGGCACAAAACCTTGGTCAGACTGACATTCTGAAACTAGCCATCGGTAGCGGAAACCAGCTTTCTGAGCTTCGGCAGGCAGACGCGACGGTAAATCAGCTCAGCCGGAACGGAGAACTCCGACAGGAAAGACCTATTACCGAGGATCCGAGACTACCGGGTCGCACCCACGAACGGCTGAGCCAGTATTACGATGGCGTACCGATATTCGGGGCTGAGGTCACCCGTCAGACAGAGAACGGAATGACTGTCTCCGTGTTCGGCACACTACATACCTCAATAAATCTCGACACTACCCCTGTCTTGTCACCAGAGTTAGCAGCACAAACAATAGAACGCTTGGCCGAACAGCCACCGGGTTCAGCGACCCGGTCACGTTTAGTGGTGTTACCGATTCAAAGTCAAGGAGACGACTACCGCCTTGCCTATGAGAGTCGCATCTTTACTGGCACCAAGTTGATGATTTACTTCATCGATGCGATCACAGGTGATATCGCATGGGCCTTTGATGACCTTAAAACACAACAACCGGCGCTACCCTGCGAACAGTGTGCAATCGGTCAAGGGATCGGCGTGCAAGCAGACCCGAAAAAAATAAGTGTAACAATGGTCGGAGGTAACTTCCTTGCCTACGACCAGCTCCGCCCAGCTGACATCTACACATTTGACATGCAGGGCGATTCAGCCAGAACCATGGCAGTAGTAGCCGGTGCCGTTCCACTCTTCGATGCTGACCTGGCAACTGATACCGACAACCGGTGGATCGATGGTCCCAGCGTGGATGCACACGTCGGAATGGGTTGGACCTATGACTATCTCTACCAGCGATTCGGGAGGCAGAGCCTCAACAACCTAAACGTGCGGTTGATCGGACTTGTCCATCCTATAAATAGGGATGTTGCGCTCACGACAACGCCAGAACTTCTTTCACTACTACATCTTAATGCGTTCTACTGCGGATTGTGCGGCCCAGACGGGGTAGGGCTTACTGTATTCGGGGAAGGCCTCCCACCACACCTGCGAGCCAACGGCCAGAGAGTCAATTTTCTCGCAGGCTCACTAGACATAGTGGCTCACGAGCTTGCCCACGGCGTAACTGACTTCACCTCGAGTCTCCTCTATATGGACGAATCTGGTGCATTGAATGAAGCCTTCTCGGACATCATCGCCATCGGGGTTGAGCATTACGCAGAACCTCTATGGCAGAAAGGTGTGGGGAGTGCAGACTACGTTATCGGTGAAGACAGCTTCGTTCCCGGAGGCCTCAGGTCGTTAAAAACCCCCAGCCTATTTGGAGACCCTGACCACTACAGCCTTCGATTTCTGGGCAAAGATGATAATGGCGGGGTTCACACGAACGCGCTTATTGCAGGCCACGCCTACTACCTTGCTATCGAAGGCGGCACCAATCGAGTCTCAGGGATAACGGTCACAGGAGTCGGGCCTGAGAACCGTGAACAGATAGAACAGGTGTTCTATCGGGCATTCACGCTACTTATGACCCGTGACTCAAATTTTGAGGCAGCCCGGGCAGCAACAATCCAAGCGGCAAGAGATCTATATGGTACAAATAGCCAAGCCGAACAAGCGATAGTCCAGGCTTGGACAGCTGTTGGCGTAAACTGACTTGGTCAGGCTGTCTCCGACAACAAAACCCACCCCAATAGGATTAAAAGAGGAAGGATCAACTACAGGTGAAACCCGGAAAAAGAGAAACAAGTTGCCGACGCTCACGGGCAACGCTCGCTCTTGGACTGATGTGTCTCCTAGGCCTCCTTGGTCGGGATGTAGCGGCTGAACCAGATCCGAAGCCAGATACGATCAATGCCCGCGTGAATTTTGGCTGGCGACCTACGTCCCGTAATTTCGGAGGGACAAATGCTTTTCAGGTCTGGGAGGAGCAAGGTAGCTTTCATAGTGATTACGAGATCTCTGGTGGCGGTGTAACAGATGCTGGTCTGGAGATGTCGTTCTGGAAGAGTCTTGGCGTTGGTCTTGATATATCAAGCTACAAATCTGTTAACTCCGCCAAAATCGCCTCAAGAATACCTCACCCCTTCTTCTTTGATCTTCCGCGTTCATCAAACGGCACTGCCCTCGGTCTTACCCGACAGGAACTCGGGATGCACCTACATGCCAGCTGGACGTTACAACCAATCAACTGGCTAGAGTTGTCCCTCTCAGGAGGACCAAGTCTGATCAACGCCAGACAAGACCTTGTGTCCACAGTCGAGCACACTGAGACAGGGTTCCCATTCGATTCGGTTCAGTTTTCCGGCTATTCGACCACAACCCAGTCCGAGACTACACTAGGTTGGAATACAGCTGTGGATGTACGCGCATTCGTGTTGCAAAGTATGTCCAACCGGTTTTTACAGCGTCTCGGCGTTGGCTTGCTCCTGCGTTACATGAGAGGCTCGGTCAGCCTTGCAATCGCCAATACCCCGGTCGAGGTAGACCTGGGGGGACTACAAGTAACTTCAGGTATCCGTTTCAGATTCTGAAGCGAGAGTCCGATCAGCTGGGCCGACAAACTCGATATATCAAGGGAGAATCTCAAACAGCGACAACGGATCAACTCGCGCTCCGCCCAAGCGAAGAGTCCAGTGTAAATGAGGCCCAGTCACACGACCTGTCGCCCCAGCGCGCCCGACACCCTGACCCGTTTCGACGGAGTCTCCTTCTTGAACCAAGATTTCCGAGAGATGGGCAAAGTAGGAATAAAGCCCCCAGCCATGATCGAGAATAACCGACCCACCTGAAAAGTAGGTGTCGCCTGTCAGAACCACCAAGCCCGCATTCGGAGCTGTGACGAGGGTGCCAGTAGCTGCTCTGAAATCGGCTCCGCTGTGGGGACGCCTAGGCTGGCCATTAAAAACGCTCCTGCTGCCAAACGCACTCGTAGCCTCTCCAGGAACCGGACGTCTCCACGGACCGTCCCATAATCGTTCCGAAGTGTCGATCGCAAAGAGCTCCGTCTGCAGTTTAGCCTCTCTTGTAATCCGCTCAATCACCTCGGGAGGAGGTTCGACATATCGAGGCGCCACTCGCAAGCGCCGAGTAGGATAAGCCTTGTCCACCACCGGCAATGTATAAAGCCGCTCGAACCGATCACCGGCAACCGTTGTGAACTGTAAAGCAAGATCGTGATCACCTGTTTCTACCAGTAAATCGATACCAACCAGACCTCGCCAGTCATCGCCACGTTCCTGATAAAAACGAACGGTCCGATCAAAGATCGCTCCTTCAACTCGTATCAAGGGTTCATTCGCAGTCACCGACATGAGAACAGCCTCTCCAGGAGATACGGCCCGCGCATGATGAGTAACGGTCACTTCGAACGGCTGACCCGCCAAGACTGTAGGGACCCCAAATAACGACAGTAGGACTGCCCCTACAATGAGCCCCCTAGAAGAGTGCAGATTCAAAACCATTGATAAGAACATATTCGTCTCATTCCATCATGGACTACAGGCACCCCACAAATCAGGTTCCAGCGACCACAATCTGGAAACACGCCCGTGAAGGCCGACCCTACTAACTACAAAATAGGCAAAAACAAGATAGAGGAATAAACGGATTAGATACACGACACGGTTAGACTGCCAACTCAACCGCCAAATAGAGTGATTCCAAACACACGAGCCATGATGATGACAATCGTCAAGCCAGTAAAAACCACCAAGCTGAACCAGCTGAACCAAATAACCGGTTTCGATGGATAGAACACCTTGTCTGTCTTGGGAATAACAGTCACACAGTAGTAGACGTTCAAGAAGAAGATCACTGGAGCAATGAAGAATGCAAGCGCCGATGACACCAACACGAGAAAGACTGGCCTCGGAAGACCCGCCATGATCAACACAGCAGCAATGAGTGAATAGAACATCGTGAGTCTGTAGATGTTGTACTCAGACGTCCAAACGGACCGATGGGCTTCGGTCAGCCGGTCCACAGCGACACCTGGCAACTCTGCTGTAACCCTGAACAAGTTTCGGCAGCAGGCAGCGACCACACGAGGCCAGCCATCGAAATAATTAAAGGCGGTTGAGAATGTCGCTGCAAGCGCCCCGAGCAAAAAAATGAGCATCATACTTGGGCCAACACTATCGGTGAATATTCTGGCTATCTCACCGATCACGGCATTACCAGCCACCTCACTCGGATAAAGCCATACAGCCGCCAGCAAGAGAAAGATAGTCGCCAGCACGAACGAGACCACGTGCCCCAGGGAGAAATCTAACAAGCCGATCCGGAACCACCGGCGGCAGTACTCCTGTGCATGCCCTGGTAAACTCGAGACATCAACGGCCAAATCTTCCTTTCGAGACGATGTAAAAGGATCGAATACCTTGGCAAGTCCATCTCGCTCCAGCTGCTCCCTGATTCGCCCCATCCCAACTCGCTTAGCCTTTCCCCACTCTGACGCCTGCAAAGAAACATCCATACCAGTAGGCAGTAAGCCAAGAAATGCGGCGATAATCAACCACGATCCGCCAGGGACTTCGACCGTGAAGAAATAGCCCATGGCCGAGAGCGGTGCTGGCTCAAAGAGGTAAACTCCCACAGTTGACACAAAAAGCACCCCAGCCAAGATCTTAGTCGCCAGCTCGACAGCTGCGTAGCGCCCGTAAAGGATGATCCCAACCGAGAGCACCCCCATGCCAAGTCCATATACCCAAGGGGGCAACCCTAGACCTAGAAATTCCGAAAACACATAAAACAATACGGCAGCAGCAGCTGCCAGACGACCAGCCTGGCCCAATGCGCATTGAATCAGTGTAGTCACCAACACATACCAAACAGGCCACTTTCCTGGCGCGGTGGTGTAGGCATCTAGCATGCTTCGGCCAGTCGCGTTAGTGAAGCGGAAGGCCATCTCAAATCCGTAGTACTTGAAGATGTAAGCGACCGGAATACACCACAATAGGGCAAACTCAAAACGCCCTCCCGCCGCTGGAGCAGTCACCAAGTGACTGGTTCCGATACCGGTCATCATCAAGATAAGCCCAGGACCAAAGTGCCGAAAGAGGCCTCGGGGAGTGGTTTCAGGCAGTGGCAGCTTGTCAAATGATTCAGATTTGTCCGGCATGAGTGCCATCCTATCAGAGACGAAGGCCGAAACGACCTAGGCCTATTTGTCAAACTTCCGGTTGAACAACTTCTGGACATTGGCTAGGCAGGTGTTCAAACGCATCGATTTAGCCCTTCCGGCACAGTAAGATGATCTTGCATTCACCCTGATGAGACTGAACCGAAGGAATTTCATGCACCCACATAAAGCTCAATCTCTGCCAAAACGCGCGAGCGCAGTACTACTGATCAGCATCTTGGCAATTCTGACATCCGCCTGCGGCTTATCTATCGCTCGGAATGCCGAACCTGGTCGTGATGCACTTGGAACGAACGGTGCCATAACCGCCGGCCATCCACTCGCTGCCGAAGCAGGGCTTCGCGTGTTGCAGTCCGGCGGACTCGCCATGGACGCAGCTATCACAGCCGCTGCGGTATTAGCCGTAGCCCGACCCCACATGAATGGAGTCGGCGGGGATATGTTTCTGCTCTACCATGACTCGGCTACTAAACTAACCTACGCGTTGAACGGTTCAGGGCGCTCAGGCAGTGCCATGACACTCGAAGAATTAAAAACCCAAGGCTTCGAACAAATGCCAGGGTCAGGCCCACTAAGTGTGTCAGTGCCCGGTGCGGTAGGCGCTTGGGCGGAAGGACTCCGACGGTTTGGAACCATCAGCTTCGCTGACGCACTGCAACCAGCCATCGACTTGGCCACAGCCGGACTGCCAGTCTCGGACCGGTTAGCTGAAGACATTGCAGGAGCCGAAGCTAAGCTCCGGCGAGAGCCAGAAGCAGCACGCATTTTTCTGCCGGGTGGCTCGACGCCGAAACCAGGCGATCTGTTGCAACGACACGACATCGCCAAAACACTAACAACCCTCCAAGAAGAGGGTTGGGAAGAAATGTACACAGGCTCGCTAGGACGAAGTGTTTCCCGTTATCTTCAAGACAGAAAAGGCCTAGTCACACTAAATGACATGGCCGATTATCTGCCGGAGTGGACTCAACCCATCAGCACCCGCTACCAAGGACTCGAAGTCCAAGCGTTCCCACCAAACACCCAAGGCATCACCCTTCTGCAAGAGCTGGCCATGCTACAACAGGTTGACGACAACCTTGCGGAACTCGGCCACAACACCCCTGATTACTTGCACACAGTGTCGGAAGTTATTCGACTGGCTTTCGTCGACCGGGACAATGAAGTAGCTGACCCAAGGGCGATGCGAGTCGGTGTCGATGACCTCCTCGATGCTGACCGCATCAGCCAGCTGGCTAAAACGATCGACCCTTCGGGACACGCACCAATTCCAAGTGACACTTTCCTAGAAGACCACCCTAATACAGTCTACGTCATAGCAGTCGATCAGTACGGTAACGTCGTTTCCTTGATTCAAAGCCTTTTTGCAACTTTCGGGTCCGGACTGGTAGTGCCTGAAACGGGCATCGTGCTACACAACCGAGGGTCACTCTTCAGGTTCGACGAGACCCACCCGAACGTGTTTGCACCCCGGCGACGGCCCTTTCACACCCTGTGTCCTGTGATTGTGCTTAGTAACGACCTCCCATGGCTGGCACTTGGCACGCCTGGCGGCGACGGTCAAACCCATACCATCGTCCAAGTGCTAAACAACATCCAACTGTTTGGCATGACCCCCCAAGAGGCTATTGACGCACCACGGTTACGCCGACGGAGCGACGGCTCGCTCGCTCTTGAGGACCGTATACCTGAAGATGTTCGCAAAGCTCTTGAAGAGCGAGGCTACAAGGTCCACCCACGGAGTGGGTGGACCGCCGAGTTTGGAGGTGCACAAGCGGTACTCATCGACCAAATCACTGGTCGGCGCAGGAGCGGTGCGGACCGCCGTCGGGAGGGGTGGACATTAGCATACTGACTCCAAGGGCTCTCGGTCTAAACGACTAGACCCTGAACCGACAAATAAGTCCCAGGGTTAAACCATGGACAGAGCATCAAGATTTTGAATCTTCACGGGTTTTCATTCACAGAGTCAAACCGGTCGTTATAAGAGCCCGTGGAGTTGTTCAGTATCCCCCACTACCGCCTTTAGCACTGTCTGGAAGGGAAGCCTGATAAATGACGTGTCCAACAAAGAACGGTCCCATATCTTGAATATACTCAGAAGTCTGCACTGTCGGTCGCATGTCCTTTACCAGCTTGGAAAGCGGATATAGCTCCGGACCGATAAGTCCAATGACAAACTCGTTGTCATCACGATCAAGACCATGACACTCAAGCCTGATATCAACCGCCAAGCCTAACTCACCATAACCACGACCGACAGTGCCATGTTCCATCAGAATCCGACCTTGATCGCCTCGTGAGAGTCTGTTGAAGGCTCCTATCCTCCGAAGTGGATACCAGATCCCCCACGGATAATCCGGGTTCAAAGCATGGCGACGCACCTTGTACAGCAGAAAGTCCTCAAGATTAGGTTCACGACCACTGGAGTAGGTGCGGCCGAGCATGGTGAAATCGGGTAACGGTGTCAGTCCAGAAAAAGCCGGTCCAATTAGCAAGCCGCGCGCCGTCTTGGCAAACAGGCTTGGGTCTTCAGACATCAACAAGACACCTATCCCTCGTGGATCATTTAGGTTCGCGTAAACGGCAGCCTCAAGGCCGCTATTTCGCACGGCCTCAACAACCGGTTCAGGGTCTAAACATCCAGTGAACACCTGTAGCTGGACAAACAACCGATTGTTTAAGGTCTGGGGCTCGCCCCTGACAGGAGCACCGTGCTCGATGAGTTCTGGGACGAAAGGCTCCATTGTCACCTGCGGTCTACCACTCTCTCGAGGCGGCACAGGGGGCGGCACTTCGGTCTTCTGCGTCATGCGATTTACCTCACATTTATTGATGATCATTATACGAGGGCACACCCCATCCCGGGTTGCCGATAGACGCGCAGAATGTTAGGGTCAAACTCTATGAGGGACCAGGTCTGCTTTGCAGCCAAGCATCTCTACTCAAAGCGACTGATTCCCCTCGCTGCTGCCCTGTCGATCTTTTTGTTGGCCGAATCGCCTGTCATCGCACAGGAAAACACTGGGCAGCAATCTGCCCGCTCTACCAAGCTTACAATTAATCTCGAAAGGGTAAAGCAACAGCTCGCCAAGCTACCACCCAATAATGAACGCCAGCCGCTCATTAGATTCTACGTCGAGGTTTATGGTCGCGCCCCTCAGATCAATCCGCTTCGTGGCTTTGACCTAAACGCCGGCCCAGTCAACCACGGCCCCCCAACACACGCCGACATGATGGGACAATCGACCCCACGTGGATTCAAAGGACCTGTAGCCGATCTCACCTCTTTGTTCAGCTGGCTCAACAACAGGTAGACACATCAGGGCTCGCCTAGCGAAAAACCAGCACTCCACATCGAATCCAGGCTTGAAATTTCCCGTAACACATCGCACAATGGAACATCAGGCTGGTCAGTCGGCCAGTTTAGTCAACCCTTCACGACGAAGTCGACCGAACGGTCCATGACCGTAACTAATTATCCGCAAAATCAACAAAGTGTCTGCACAGTCGCTGGCAGAAACCAAACCAACCGTCCGGCCAAGGCGAAGAGTCGAGATCTCGGGCGTCTTTCCAATCTGAGGTGGCAAAGTGGCTACAGGTGTGAGTAAACGCGGTATGTCTGGACTGGATTCAATCATCGGAGTTCTAGGCGAAGATGCCGCACTCCTCGAACACAAATGCCAGACAATTTCAGCATCAAATCTGCACCTGCCAGGCCCAGATTTTATCGACCGCTGCCTCGGCCCATCGGATAGACCAGCACGTGTGATGGGAAGCCTCCAAACACTATTCTCTTCAGGTCGTCTCGCAGACACCGGCTATGTTTCAATCCTGCCAGTTGATCAGGGTATCGAACATTCCGCTGGGGCTTCGTTCGCACCTAATCCAGCCTATTTTGACCCAGAGAATCTGATCAAGCTTGCGATCGAAGGCGGGTGCAATGCTGTAGCTTCGACCTTGGGAGTCTTGGGTTCCGTCTCGCGTCGCTATGCACACAAGATTCCCTTCATCCTAAAATTCAATCACAACGAATTCATCTCATATCCGAACTCATTCGACCAAATTAGGTTCGCCGGCATCGAACAAGCATTCGAAATGGGTGCCATGGGGGTTGGTGCCACCATCTATTTTGGCTCTGAGGAGTCTCGGAGACAGCTACAAGAGGTCTCAGAGCTATTTCAGCGAGCCCACGAACTAGGGATGTTTACGGTACTCTGGTGCTACCTAAGAAATTCTGATTTCAAGACACAAGGCACCGACTATCACACAGCTGCAGACCTGACCGGACAAGCAAATCACCTAGGGGTTACCATCGAGGCAGACATCATTAAGCAGAAGCTACCTGATACGAATGGAGGTTATCCGGCACTAAATTTCGGGAAAACTCACAAAGCCGTCTACGAATCTCTTACAACCGACCATCCTATTGATCTGACACGCTATCAAGTAGCGAACTGTTACATGGGTCGTGCTGGCCTTATCAATTCCGGGGGAGCTTCATCTGGAGATAGTGATCTCAAGGAAGCCTTGGTCACCGCGGTTATCAATAAACGTGCCGGCGGAACTGGGCTCATCTCAGGCAGGAAAGCATTCCAACGTCCCATGAACGACGGCATCGCGTTGCTGAATGCCATTCAGGATGTTTATCTGTCCAAGGACATCACTATCGCTTGAGCGTGGTCGGAGGCATAGTCCACAAGTTGAGCCGAACCGAAAGCAAAAAGTACTTCTTTCGTAGTTCAACCACACGGGCTGCATAACCTTGATTCGGAATCTCTTTAGACCGAAGCCTAGAACGGAGCCGACGAAGCTCATACCGATATAAATCGTTCACGAAGGCTTTCGCTAGCTGGGGAGATGTTGTGGACTGAGGTTTAAGACCGAAGCGACTTAGCTCCTCAAGAACCCTAGGGTGATAACAATATTCCACAAGGAACCCATTGTAGCTCTCTGACACCAACAACTAGGCGCATTGGCAGCCATAGGTAATTGAAGGGCAGTCGAAACCGCCACACTCACCATTACCTGCTGCTTGCCTGCTTAAAATCCGACAGCAGCACTCGTTCGGCGGCGATCTTCAGCACCCTCCAGCAAATCTTCCTTAGAATCGTAATAGATTGCCGAAACCGCACCCTGCACCCCAGTCTCCACCATGATGTGACCTCGCTGCTCCAGTAGTTCTAACGTGTCTGGTGAGACACCCCATCTCTCATAGCGGGTCTGGTCTGGTAACCATTGGTGATGGATGCGAGGTGCATCTACCGCCTCTTGCACATTCATCCCGAAATCAACCACATTCAAAATCGTCATGAGGACTGTATTGATAATCGTTCGTCCTCCAGGACTCCCTGTTACCAACAACAATCGACCGTCCCTAGCAACGATGGTCGGAGTCATGCTGGACAGCATACGCTTGCCTGGCTCTGCCAAGTTTGGGAGCGTCCCTATCAGGCCGGTCTCAGTAGTCAGCCCAGGCGCCGCGTTGAAATCCCCCATCTCGTTGTTCAATAAGAACCCGCCACCAGGAATGGTAATCTTCGCTCCATAACTCTGCTCTAGCGTGTAGGTCAGCGAGACTGCATTCCTCCCTTGATCTACGACCGACAGATGTGTCGTCTCAGTTCCTTCACTGGGCCATACAAAACTCTGAGGTGACGAAGTAGATGCACGTTCTAGATTAATCGTCCCCTGTAATCCCCTGGCGTAATCCTTTGAAATCAGCCGCTCAATCGGCATGCTTGGGTTGAACGTAGGGTCACCCAGGTGCCTAGCTCTATCTGCGTAAGCCCTCCGCATGGCTTCAATGAGGAGGTGTATTGTCTCGGCCGAACCTGACCCCGACGACGCCAGATCGTAGCCCTCAAGTATATTGAGCATCTCAATGACTGCGATGCCTCCAGAGCTCACTGGTGGCACCGACAGAATCTCGTTGCCTCGGTAGCGACCCACAAGAGGTGACCGACGCTGAACACGATACGCCAAAAGGTCATCGTAGGTGATGAGGCCTCCGTTGGCCACCATCTCGCGGACAATCAGGTCAGCCGTCTCACCATCATAAAACCCAGACGGTCCTTGCTCAGCAATGCGTTCAAGGGTCCGAGCAAGATCAGACTGACGCAAGATTTCGCCTGCCTGATACGGAATACCTTGTTTGGAAAATTGAGACATAGAGGCCGGATAGGGAGCCATACTGGGCAAGACACCAGCTAAAGAACTCGCCAATGCTTCTGACACCCTAAACCCTTCACGAGCTAAACGTATTCCTGGTTCGACCAGTTCCCGCCAAGACAACGACCCGTGCTCAGTCCAAGCAAGGTAGAGTCCAGCAACCGTGCCTGGCACTCCGACTGCCACATGCGATCTGTGGTGCACCACTGGATCATATTGACCGTCCTGCAGAAACATCGTGGACGAAGCAAGACCCGGTGCCATCTCCCGGAAATCGTAGGCTACCGGATCCCCTGTAGCCGGACGATATAACAGGAACCCACCGCCGCCGATGTTCCCTGCAGTCGGATAAGTAACAGCCAACGTCAGGGCTGTCGCTACCGCCGCATCAATCGCATTGCCTCCCTTGCGCATGATCGCAACGCCCACCTCAGACGCGATCTCATCTTGCGAAACCACCATAGCCTTGCGAGAACGAATCGGTTCCGTTCTGGCTTCGAACAAAACAGACGTAGTCATCAAGGCTGCAGCCAGTGCCGCACCTCTTCTTAACGAGCTCCATTGGCTTATGGTCGACATCACTCAATCATCTCAGTGTGCCTTCTTGGTAGCAAGCACTCAACTCAGTAGTCTGTTTACCTAATAAACCGCACAACGATACCAGGTAGTAATCTCCCAACAACCGGACTTAGAGTGCTCAGGCAAGACTTTCGGTCAGGGATATCAGTGGAAGATACCCACTAACGGCATACATGTAGTATTTTTCCGGTCAGGGACGACAAGAACATATCTAAGGATACTCATCAGGAACAATTACTGGGCAGCATGTGACCCAACCCTGTCGACCTCGAGATTACGAACAACAATTCATTCTCGGTGCCTGGGATCACAGGCGAAACACATGGCTAGCCCTACTCTCCTTCAGTGCATTGCGCGTATCGACCACTACTGGAGTGCGACGCACTATTTCACTGTAGTCGATTTGAGGGTGGGCAGTCGTAACGACAGCACAATCCATCCCTTCATCCAGGGCATCCTCAAGGGGGACGGTATTCAGTTTGACATTCCCGACCGCGAAAGAACCCACAAATGGATCTGTGTACCGCAACACCGCGCCACGCTCAAGAAGCAGTTGGGCAATATCGAGAGCGGGAGACTCTCTCGTGTCACTAACACCAGATTTGTAAGCAACGCCAAAAAGATGTATTCGCGCACCATTGATCGCCTTTGATTGGCTGTTTAAGGCATCAGATATTCGCTGCACCACATATCGCGGCATTCCGCCGTTGATATGACCAGCGAGCTCAATGAACCGGCTCTCAAAACCTTTTTGTCGGGCTTTCCAACTCAAATAATATGGATCGACTGGGATGCAATGGCCTCCTAGGCCAGGACCAGGATAGAAAGGCATAAATCCAAATGGCTTGGTCGCAGCCGCGTCCACCACCTCCCAAACATCCACACCAAGGTCTCGACACATCATTGCCAACTCGTTCACAAGACCGATATTCACAGCTCGGAAGGTGTTTTCAAGAAGCTTAACCATCTCAGCAACTCGCGCAGACGACACTGGCACTACGGTGTCGATGAATCGTTCGTAGAGTGCAACAGCCAACTGAGTAGACCTTTCATCAACTCCACCTACTACCTTCGGTATGCGTTTAGTCGACCACTCGGGATTGCCTGGGTCGACACGCTCTGGTGAAAACGCTAGAAAAAAATCTTGCCCAGCCACCAAACCTGTGGCTTCCAGCTTCGGTTTCACCACCTCTTCGAGTGTCCCAGGGTAGGTGGTTGATTCGAGAATGATCAGCTGGCCAGAACGAAGGTGACGAACAATTTGGTCAACCGCAGCGACAATAAACGAAAGGTCTGGATCCTTGGTCTTTCTAAGCGGAGTCGGCACACAGATACTAACCGTGTCCAGACCAGCCAATTCACTAAAGTCCATTGTCGGGGTAAGCCGTCCAGCAGCGAGCGCTTCACCAACAGCATCAGTTGACACATCCTCAAGATATGATTTCCCTTGAACAAGGGCATCAACTCTCGACCGGTCGACATCCAGGCCCACAGTCTGGAAACCCGCTCTGGAGAATTCAACAAGGAGCGGCAGACCAACGTATCCAAGCCCGATGACTCCAACACGGGCTTGTCTTGTATGTATTTTCTGGAAAACGCAATCAAACGTCACAATATGTCTGACCTGTTTATTATGTTCTGAACAACACGGAGGACTGAGCGACTGATGTCCCGGCTGCACCCTAGGACACCTCCAAAAACAAGAAAACCAGGAGACACTACCAAACCCGCCTCTTCTAATAGACAGGAACGCACGTCAGTTAGCCCACCCAGCTTGCTGAAAGCTGGCAGGATTCCGCCTAAACCTACATTGACCATAAACTGAACCTAGGGCATGTCCAAACTAACCAAAACTTCACGACAAATTATCTACCAAGCATCTGGCGGTTCATCTCTTGCATCATACTGACGTCGGAGATGCCTGTCCAACAGTGACCCCGTCCTGGACCATAAACAATGCGTGAGCCAATCGAAGGCTTCTGTTTAAGAAATATTTCCAGCCGGCGAACCGCATGGTCAAGGTAGTAGTCATCATTATCACCAACCCAGATGTTTAGTTTTCCAAGCAGTTTCGGCGCCAATTCATCCCACTTTCGCTCAAGCGTCAGACGCAGGTCATACTGCTCCCAGTGCCCGGTCACAGACCGGTCGATACGACCAGTTTTTGGATCCCACAGCGGAATCGGTCCACCATCCGCTCCTCTAGGTCCGTATGACGCGTTCCATGCTCCCCACTGTCGACCAGATGTGGTCCAGCTTCCTTCCGACCCGAGTACATTCTCCATCTGTAACTCTTGTCTCATGGTAAACCGGACAGCCCCGTCAGGACTTCTGGCACTAGGCCGCTCGCGTCTTTCCTCATCCAAGTAGGAATTGTCATCGTGGTAGATATCAAGAAGTTGGAACGCACGAAAATCTACGCTATCCGGACAAGAAGCCCAAGCACCATTGAAGGTATCCGGGTAAAAGATCTGAAGCGCTAGCGATACCCAACCACCAGTTGAACTACCATCCAGAACGCGAGCACTCGACCGTCCAATCCCTCGAAAAACTCTTTCCACGTAAGGAATCAACTCTTCGGTTACAGCATCGCCGTATGGACCGTTATTGGCAGAATTGACCTGGTAGGGATCTCCATATGGACCCGCTCCATCCAGGTGCAGCAAGATCATGCGAGGTGAACTGGGTTCCAGCCAGGCCGCTCTGAAAGATGACCCAGGGCGCATCATCCCTTGCACGGCAGTGTAACGTTCGCCAAAGCCCCCAATGCGAACCCGTAGTGGATAGCGTCGACCCGGTTGCCGATCATAACCTAACGGAAGAATTACGCCGGCACGCAAATAGATAGGGCGCCCATGGAAGCGAGACAGGAGTTCTGACCGAATCTTTATGAAGCGAAGATAGCCTCCCTCCACAGGTAACTCTTCCGATGGAATGCGATGGTTAAGAGTGAGGTGTACCGATGCTCGCTCAAGTGGATCAATCGAAACAAGGGCTGGCTCACTATAAATATTTCCCGGCGCGTCCGTGGATCTAAGCTCGGTGTTTGTAATGAGAACGGCCTGAACCCAATATTTGCCTGCTTCCAAATCAGTTAAGCTTCCTAGTGGATGTGACTCAGAGGTAACGTCGACAATTACGCTACCTCCTGGAACAAGCTCGGCCGCATCTGCTCCGAATGTCGGCACAGCGCCACTTCCAGGTTCACCCACAAACCTCCTTGGCTCAATACGCTGGACTGAATCGCCAGGGACTGCCACAACTAAGAGACGACCTGGAGGTTGTGTTGGAAGCGCTGGATCAAGCGTAATCTCGAAGCGAAATTCTTGTTCAGACTGGAGACCAAACGCCGGACCGATCCCCACAAAGACAATGAGGAAAGCACAGATTCCGTAGTAAGAACAGCTGCCCACAGCTTCCAATTTATGGCTGAACATCTGAGAACTCTTGCAAGCTCGGTTCCTCCAGCTGCTAAATTCTAAACGAAGGCCGCCGCACGACTTCACCAGACACCCGCCTTCTCCGACTATGATAATGCCATCAGTCATGGAAGCTTTAACATTACGAGGAGAGGCGTAAGGGCAAGAGGCCCGGCAACTCGGTTTGCCATCATCAATAGCAGCAGCCTTCGAACAGTCAGTGGAAAAGACGCCCATCCGAAGAGTGGTCTAGGCTTCAGACTGGACTCACGGGATAGAATAATGGACTCGTGTAACTCCACCAGCTAAGGATTGAGGCGATGAAGAACCACAACAAGATGGTGCCACAATCGGGTGTCAGCCTATTCGCAACCATGGCAGTGGCCGTTGGAGCCTGCATCACAGCATGCAGCCCACAAGGCGTGGGCAATCTGACAGAACGTCTGTCTATAGCCACTGGTGGTACGGGCGGTGTCTACTACCCATACGGTGGCGGCATCGCAAAAGTAATAAGTGATCACCTCGACGGTGTGGAAGCAACAGCCGAGGTCACGGCCGGTACGGTTGACAACTTGAAATTTATCGCCACTCGGGGAGCAGATTTAGGCATCGTGCTGGCTGACTCGCTAGATGACTCAGCATCTGGCCGTGGAGCTTTCGCAGACTTTGGGTCAGTACCAGCTCGAGCCATAGCGGTCTTGTATGACAACCTAAACCAGTTAGTAACGCTAGAAGGAAAAGGAATCGAGACCGTCGTTGACCTTCAGGATCACGTCGTTTCAACTGGTGCACCCGGAAGCGGGACAGAAATTACTGCACTGCGGGTGCTAGAAGCCGTTGGGCTCGACCCAAACCGTGACATCCAGAAGCAAAGCCTTGGTGCAGCCCAGTCTGTTGACGCTCTGAAGGACGATAAAATCGATGCGTTCTTCTGGAGTGGCGGGATTCCAACGGGTTCAGTCCTAGACCTAGCCTCAACTCCAGGGCGCACGGTGAAATTGATCCCCAACACCGACACTCTACCATTCTTGTTTCGACGCTACGGCGACGCCGTCTACCATGCAGTTACGATCCCCAGTGTGACCTACCCCGGCATGAGTGTTGATGTGGAAGTCATCGGCGTCGCCAATGTCCTCGTTGCCCACGAAGAAATGCCGGAAGGAATGGCATACCGGATCACACAGGCTTTATTCGAACATCACGACGAACTGGCAGCCGTGCATCCCGAGGCGGAGAAGTTATCGCTTGAGACCGCCGTAACAGGGTCGACTGTGCCGTTTCACGAAGGCGCCATCCGCTATTACAGCGAACAAAACGCTTGGCCGGAATCGTAAACAGCCACCACAACAAACCATACACATTCGGAGTTCCCTCTGGCAGACTCATCTCCAGCTTCACTTGGTGCCCGCGACGATCCAGACGCAGAGGTTCAAACCAGGCATCTGACCGGATTCTCAGCGCGACTGGTAACGATGCTCGCAGCTGGATTGTCTGTCTATGCGCTGTACTGGGTGGTGGGTATCGTTCAACCCCAAGTCTACCGAGCTAGTTTCCTGTTAATCGCTCTTGTACTGACATTCCTACTCTACCCTGGACTCCCTACCTCTCGGGCACGAATAGTGGCAAGCGACTGGGCGCTTGCGCTCCTAACTGCCTTAGTACTGACTTGGCCAATCTTCGATTTCGATCAATTTGTATACCGAGCAGCAACCCCAAGCCAGCTAGATATCCTGTTCGGAGCAGTAACCACTGTTCTCGTGCTTGAGGCTACTCGGCGCACTGTTGGCTGGATCCTGCCAGGAACTGCGATCGCCTTTTTACTGTACGGCTACTATGGGCCCATTCTCGAACTCATTGGGTTCGACATCTTCGCACACCGAGGCTATACGGTAGGTCGGTTAGTGGGCACCCTTTATATGACGCTAGAGGGAATCTTCGGTGTCCCGTTAAACGTAGCCTCAACCTATATCGTGCTTTTCACCATCTTCGGTGCAGTGCTGCAGCACTCAGGAGCAGGCCAGTTCTTCATTACATGGACGATGTCCGCTTTCGGACACTCGAACAGCGGCGCAGGACCAGGACGAACAGTTACGATGTCAGGATTTCTCTTGGGGACTGTGTCTGGGAGTGGCGTGGCAACCACAGTCACTCTGGGGGCAGTGGCCTGGCCAATGCTACGACGCGCTGGATTCTCACCAGAGGTCGGCGGCGGCATATTGTCCGCAAGCGGGATCGGCGCCATCCTGGCCCCACCCACCATGGGCGCAGCTGCCTTCCTGATCGCTGAATTCTTGCAAATCACCTATCTTCAGGTGATTTCCATGGCAATAGTACCAGCTATCCTCTACTACCTGTCGATCGTGCTTATGATCGAAGCCGATGCTCGTCGCCTGGGCACGAAGGCGGTAAACGTCAACCTTCCGTCTGTCTGGACACTGACTCGGCAAGCCGGGTACCAATTCCTTCCACTCGTAGCGATCGTCGTATTCCTCTTGTCCGGCATGACCCCCTTTAACGCCGTGTTCCGGGCCACGATTTTGGCGATTGGGCTAAGTTTTGTACGCCAAGAAACAGCATTGAAACCCCGCCGGCTCTTGGCAGCTCTCGAAACCGGCGGCCGGGCTGTGCTTGCTGTAGCGGCGACCACAGCCACTGCAGGGATTATCGTAGGGGTCGTGACCCTAACAGGCCTCGGCCTGAAAATATCAAGCATCATCGTGGACTTAGCCTCTGGAAACTTGTTTCTCACAGTGCTCTACGCGGCGCTCGCAGTCTGGATGCTCGGACTGGCAGTCCCAGTGACAGCTTCTTACATTATTGCCGCTGTGATGATCGCTCCGGCACTGACCTTGGTCGGCGTTCCAGACGTCGCCGCCCACATGTTTATTTTCTACTATGCAGTACTCTCCGAAGTCAGCCCACCAACCGCTCTCTCCCCATTCGCAGCGGCTGCAATTACCGGTGGAAACCCTTTCAAGACGATGATGTTGACTTGGAAATACACTCTTCCGGCATTTCTGGTACCGTTCGCTTTCACCTTAAGTCCGGAAGGATTGGGTGTGCTCTTGCAAGCTCCAGTCTCAGACATAGTTCGGACAGTAGCGACGGCAGTCGTTGGAATCCTTGCACTTGCAATGGGGCTGGGAGGATGGTTGAGACAAGTAGCAACGGCCTTAGAACGAGCCTTAGCAGTAATCGGCGGGCTATTACTATTCTACGCGACCACAGGCACCGACATAGCTGGCGGGGTGCTATTCGCTGCAGCTATCGCACTCCATATAGCCAGAACCTCAGAGTCAAACAGACGTCTCGAGATACAGAATTAAGATAGTTCCTTTTAAATCGGGTTTCAGTAATTATCCACGAACCAAGCGACGGTATTTGATCCGATGAGGTCGATCGGCAGCCGAACCGAGACGCCTGCGTCGGTCTGCTTCATACGCCTGGTAATTCCCTTGAAACCACACGACCTGACTATCACCCTCAAAGGCTAGAATATGAGTTGCGATACGATCAAGGAACCATCGGTCATGGCTAATAACTACGACGCACCCGGCAAATTTAAGTAGCGCATCTTCCAACGCTCGTAAGGTATCAACATCAAGATCATTGGTTGGTTCGTCGAGCAGCAAGACGTTTGAACCAGTCCGCAATAACTTAGCTAGATGCACGCGATTGCGTTCACCCCCAGACAGCGTCCCGACCTTCCTCTGTTGCTCCTGTCCTTTGAAATTGAACCAAGAACAGTAGGCCCGAGAAGCTACTGATCGCAAACCCAGCAGTAGCTCGTCCTTACCATCAGATATTTCTTCCCAAACCGTCCTCTCAGAAGCCAACTCGCGCCCCTGATCCACATAGCCTAAGACCGCAGTCTCCCCAAGACTAAGCGTCCCGGCATCTGAACTCTCTTCACCAGTCATAATGCGAAACAAAGTAGTCTTACCCGCTCCATTAGCTCCAATCACACCGACGATTCCTGCTGGGGGGAGGGTAAAACTCAGATCCTGAATCAAGCAGAGTTCCCCATAGCCTTTACGAAGATTTTTAGCCTCAATAACCACATTACCTAGCCTAGGGCCGGGTGGAATATAGATCTCGGCCGAATCGATCTGCTCTGCAGTATCTTCCTTTAGCAGATCTTCATAAGCATTTAGCCGAGCCTTGCCTTTCGCCTGACGGGCGCGAGGAGACATCCGAATCCAGTCAAGCTCACGAGCCAAGGTGCGGTGACGCTTGGTCTCCCGCTTCTGCTCAACCTCAAGGCGGCGTTGTTTTTGCTCAAGCCACGATGAATAATTCCCCTCCCAGGGAATCCCTTCTCCACGATCTAATTCAAGAATCCATCCAGCAACGTTATCTAGGAAATATCGGTCATGAGTAATAGCCACCACAGTCCCCTGATACTGCTGGAGATGCCGCTCAAGCCAGGCCACAGTCTCAGCGTCAAGGTGGTTAGTAGGCTCATCGAGCAATAGGAGGTCAGGAGCTTCCAGCAGCAAGCGGCACAACGCAACCCGACGGCACTCTCCTCCAGAGAGATGGGCGACATCCGCCCGAGCCGGCGGCAGTCTGAGTGCATCCATTGCCTGCTCGACACGTGAATTAAGATCCCAGGCACCAACCGCTTCTATTTTGTCCTGGAGGCGACCCTGCTCGTCCATTGCCTCCTGCAACTCTTCTCCGATCAGACCCTCATTGAAGCTTGTCGTCACGGCATCATAAGCTTTCAGCAGGTTCTTGTACTCAGCTACCCCTTCCTCTACATTACCCTTAACGGTTTTGTTAGGGTTTAGCTGTGGCTCTTGCGGCAAATAACCAACTGTCACCCCTTCGGAAACAGACGCCTCTCCCGTATAGTCGGTAACTTCTCCAGCCATAATCTTGAGTAATGTGCTTTTGCCTGCACCGTTCAACCCAAGCACTCCAATTTTCGCCCCAGGTAGAAATGATAGTGAGATGTTCTTTAGCACCTCCTGGTTGAAGCCAAAGGACTTCCCCAGCCCGTGCATCGTATAAACGTATTGTTGAGCCATACCGTCGTTCTCAAAGTTAAACGTCAAGCTACAAGAAATGGTGGAGCGCTGCCTCAGTTCAAGTTACCCTTAATTCATCATCACGGCTTCAGTCTACTCCATGTCCTCTTCCTCACCATCCGCAACCACGATCCGTCTAACTTCGACATGACATCAGACTCAACTCCAAGGCACCGATTGAGCACAAGGCGTATGAACAGATATGGCTCAAGGGCCAAGCCGATGCGACAACCAAGCTGGTCAAGATGGTCAGATGAACAGCTACTGGACGTGCGAATGTGCGACCTCGGTGTATCACTTAAAGGCTCCGTACTCGAACGGCGCATACTCGACCTTGGACAGAACCTTAACAACAAAGGTATCCCCTTCCGCGCTCACTTCTGGCTATCAGACGATTGGTTTACTCCTGATGGAATACCTGGAATCGCCGTGCCCTTCTACCTAGCACACCCTCGACTACAAAGACTTGAACGGTCTCAGATTCTCGAAGTAGAAGGCAGCTCTAGAGCTTATTGCATGCGGATCCTTCGGCACGAAATGGGACACGCTATTGACAATGCCTACCGTTTGCGGCGCAAGCGAAAGAGGCAGACAATGTTTGGTCTACCCTCAACACCCTATCCTGAGTATTACACACCGAAACCACACAGCAAGAGCTTCGTCTCCAATCTAGAATCTTGGTACGCGCAGAGTCATCCAGACGAAGATTTTGCAGAAACATTCGCCGTCTGGCTTGACCCGAGGTCAGCATGGGAGAGGAGGTATAGCAATTGGCCCGCACTAAAGAAACTTAGATATATGGACGAACTGATGGCCACAATAAGGTGGGAAATCCCTGCAGTAACGACCAAGCACAGCTTTGAGCCGCTACCGAGCCTAAAGAAAACCTTACGGGAACACTATTCAGCCAAAAGGAAGCGCTACGGTATCGGTCAGCCTGTTTTGTACGACCGAGACTTGCAACAACTGTTCTCCAGCGCCTCCGAACACAGCAGCAACCCTTTGGCCTCAGAGTTTCTAACTCGGGCCAGTCAAGACATCCGTCAGTTGGTTTCAAAATGGACGGGGCAATATCAATACCAGGTTGGTCAGGTTCTAAGCGACATGATTAAACGCTCTGACATTCTCAAACTTCACCTAAGAACCTCAACCGAGCGAACCAAGCTGGACTTCGTTGTCCTTTTAACAGTTCAGATAACCAAGCACCTCTCTGGAGGACGGCATCGGATAGCGCTATGAAAACACTCCGTATACTGGCCCTACTTCACGATTACTTAATGCCGCCGAACGACGTACGAGGCGTAGATGTCGTCAACGCTTCTTGGAAAACCGAGTACGACGTGACAAACACCCTAGCAGCTATGGGGCACGAGGTGTATCAATTGGGCATCGCTGATGAACTGGGCCCGATCAAGCAAGCCATCGACGAAGTGCGGCCACACATTGGATTCAACTTGATGGAGGCATTCCATGAAGTCGGCACTTTCGACCAAAACGTAGTCAGCCATCTTGAGTTGCTCCAGCTCCACTACACGGGGTGCAATCCTCGGGGACTGATTCTGTCGCGCGACAAAGCGCTAACCAAAAAAATCCTTTCATACGACGGCATTCCTGTTCCAGATTTTACGATCGTCCCCAGAAAACATTTATTTAGCCGACCCCCTAGACTCAAGTTTCCCCTGATCGTCAAATCTTTAACTCAGGATGCCTCATTTGGCATTTCACAAGCGTCTGTAGTTAGCGACGACAGAAAGCTTAATGACCGAATTGCCTATATCCACGAAGGACTCAAAACCGATGCTATTGTTGAGCAGTACATCGACGGACGTGAGTTGTATCTTGGCATCATCGGCAACGAAAAACTCACCGCGTTTGCTCCTTGGGAAATGAAATTCGGGAATATGCCAAAGGGAGCCCATAGCATCGCAACTGCTCGGGTGAAGTGGAGTGATACCTACCAAAGGAAACATGGAATCCAGTGCGGTGAAGCAAGATTCCAGGACCCCCGCATGGCCGAATCTTTACAGAACCTTGCCAAGCATGTGTTCCACCTCTTGCAAATGAACGGATATGGTCGCATAGATATCAGGCTTGACAATAACGGACAGCCTTGGGTACTCGAGGCAAACGCTAACCCCCAGTTAGCCTATGGGGAAGATTTCGCAGAATCAGCACACCACAACGGGACACCCTATGACACCCTACTGCAAAATATTCTGGACGTAGGGCTCCAATGGAAGGCCGATCACGGCGGATGAAGCCACCGTTAGGACTGAACCAAATTGAATGTCACCTCAGTCACCTCACCAGCCACCACAGTGATTGTCTGCGGCTGAGCACTGAGCCGTTCATGCCAGACTGTCAGCTCATGCACGCCAGCCGGAACCCTTTCGATAGTGAAGGTGCCGTCAAGACCTGTGACAATTCCAAAATCATTACTAACCACCACCCAACCACGCATCCAACTGTGGGAATCACACTCAATACGCACCACCCCAGGCCTCCGCAACGGTCGGTTGACTTCAAGACCAGAGAAGGGCATAGCTATATTGAAATCAGTTCGATTGCGGTCGTCATAAGAGTGAGTCGAGTGTAGAGTGTCGTCTTGACTAGTTACCAATAGTTGGCTCCCAGTTCTGGCGATCTGTACATGAGGCTCAAACCGACACTGAACATTATCGATCGAAGGTGCATTCACTTCAGTCGGCCACGGCAGGCCAGTCACCCGAACGACTGCATTGCCGACATGACCTCCATCATCAGCGATTATCGACTCATCCTGAACCGCTTCACCACAAACCTCCTGATCGGTGGTTACCTCGAGAACAGACACCGGTGGAAGAGCATCCATCGTCACTACACCACTAATCGTTCCCACTTCCTGGGTTCCACCTAGAAGCTGCACGCCTCCTAGAAGGATTGCGGCGCTGGCATTAAAAATGATTAATCTGACCCATATGCATCTCTTCATACCACTACTGTACCGCAACGGGTAGACTCTGAAATGAGTTATCCAACAGTTGTCTGCCCCATGTAGTGCCATAACAAGGCTTACTACGGCGCTGGTGCTAGCCAGCCCTAAGGGATTTGGTCGTCTCAGGGTCAGGCGTAAAGTCTTCGCCAGGATTTATGAATCGATCATGTTCCAAACGATACTGGGTTTCGTAGAGTTCGCGATACCGACCTCCAGCAGTCAGCAATCCGGTGTGGTCACCTCGCTCTATGATCTGTCCCTGTTCAAGAACAACGATCTGGTCAGCGCTCTGAATGGTAGATAGCCTGTGGGCAATAACGAAGGTGGTACGACCCTGACGCAACACTCTGAGCCCGTCCTGGATCAACGCTTCGCTTTCACTGTCGAGGCTAGAAGTAGCCTCATCGAGAATAAGGATCCGAGGATCTGCGAGGATAGCTCGTGCAATCGCTACCCTCTGACGCTGCCCTCCAGACAACTTGATGCCACGCTCACCGACGATTGTGTCGTAGCCTTCTGGAAACCCACGAATAAATTCGTCACAATGTGCGATACGACTAACCTCTTCAATCTCGGCTCGTGTCGCATGCCGCCTAGCGAAGCTTATGTTCGACGCCACCGAACCATCAAAGAGGAAATTTTCTTGGAGAACCACACCTAGACGGCGTCTGAATTCACCAAGCTTCAATGTATCGAGGTCCCGACCATCTACCAGTACCCGGCCTCTCAAAGGCCGATTGAAAGCCATGATCAAACTAGCCAGTGTGCTCTTGCCCGATCCACTCGAGCCAACCAGTGCCGTGGTAGTCCCAGCAGGCGCCTTTAGACACACATCACGTAAAACAGGAATGCCTTGGGTGTACTCAAACGTGACATGCTCCAGTTCAATATCACCCACCAACCCACCAACCGACTGCCTATTTTCATCCTCCTCAAGCTCTGTCTTGGTCCCTAAGATCTCTCTAATTCTGTCGAGCCCAGCGAACGCTTCAGTGATCTGAGTGCCAATCGAAGCCATCTGCATCACCGGCGCTACCACGACACCAGTAAACAGCAAATATCGAAGCAGGTCCCCTACCGTCCAGTACCCATCAATGATGGCATTACCACCTATCGCAATCATTAAAGCCCCGATCAAACCGACCACAAACGTAGCAGCAGCGGTGGTGGCCGATACCCCAGTGACCGTCTTAGCAATATTTCGTAACATTCGATGTGCACCAGCCGCAAACACTCGCTGTTCGCGTTTCTCTACGTTGTAGGCCTTCACGATCCGTACACCACCCAACGTCTCTGCCAATCGACCAGTGACAGTAGCGTTGATCTTGCCTCGCTCTCGAAACAAAGGGCGCAGTTTCGAGAAAGCTAGGCCCATGACCACTCCAAAGAGAATCAAGATAACCAACGTCACTAAGGTCAGCCGCCAA
The DNA here is from genome assembly GCA_002347025.1 of Acidobacteria bacterium UBA2990. Classification (GTDB taxonomy): domain Bacteria; phylum Acidobacteriota; class Vicinamibacteria; order Vicinamibacterales; family UBA8438; genus UBA2990. The sequence goes on along the minus strand of DEAE01000024.1, from coordinate 330,001 downwards.
TTGAGATAGAACAAGATACTCAGCCCAAGGGCAGCAGTAACAAATCCTCCAGTCAATTGAGCTAGCCCTGTCCCCACCAAGTTTCGAATGCCTTCCGCATCGGTCATCACACGAGAGATCAGAACTCCTGTCTTGGTTGAGTCAAAATAGCCGACAGGTAACATAGTCACATGACGCTGAACCCGTTTCCTCATCTCTGTAATGGCTCGCTGGGCCGCTACCCCAAGCACCTGGGACAGAGCGAATCCCGTGCTGGACTGCAAAAACGTAGCTGCTGCTGCCCAGAGAGCCAGCGGTAGTAGCAATTCTCTCCGACCTTCCGCAATGACATCATCGACGACATATCCTGACATCCATGGCAGAACCAACCCGGCTACCCGACTGATCAACATAAGAACCAGTCCCAGCAAAAGCCGGTAACGATGGGCTATTACAAGCGCCCGAGCTTCCTCCCATGCATCCGAGGTAGCAAATCTCTTAGCTTTTGGTGACCTATCTTCATCCCTATGTTTCATCCGTTGAAAATCCTATTGTGGCTATTCCGAAACAATACCTGACTACGCTGTCCCAATTGTACGTTGGGGGCAGCCCCAGTCGCTTCTCACTACTCAGTTCTACACCCAGTGCATTAGACTTCACTGGTGAGTTTTCCCCGCCGAATCCTCCATCTCGACATGGATGCCTTCTACACATCAGTCGAACAACGTGACGATCCATCTCTCCGCAGCAAACCGGTAGCGGTCGGAGGACATCCAGAGCGACGAGGTGTGGTAGCAGCAGCCAGCTACGAGGCACGAAAGTTTGGTATTCGGTCCGCTATGTCAATGGCAAGAGCTTTACGACTCTGCCCAGACCTAGTCATCGTCCGGCCAGACTTCGAGCGCTATCGGGAAGTCTCTACTCAAGTATTTGCAATATATCGTTCGGTCACTTCATTGGTCGAACCGCTATCGCTCGACGAAGCCTACCTTGATGTTACTGAAAACGAGTGGCAAGAACCATTCGCAACCACTGTAGCCAAGAGGTTGAAGCGGCTGATCTTCGAGCAAACTAGACTCACAGTGTCGGCCGGCGTTGCTCCGAACAAATTTCTTGCGAAAATTGCATCAGATTGGGATAAGCCAGATGGCCTGACAATAATCCCGACGGGGAAGGTTGAGGCCTTCCTACAAAAATTACCTGTCGAAGCTCTCTGGGGTGTTGGTCCTGTCACCGCTAAAAGTCTGCGCGCAGCCGGCGTTGTTCGTCTTGTGGATGTGCGGAACGTGGACCCACAGATACTGCGAAACGCTGTAGGTAGCCAGGCTCACGGGTTGCAACGACTAGCAGCAGGAATCGACGACCGCCCGGTCATACCTAACCGGACAATCAAATCTTCAGGATCAGAACACACCTACCCAATCGACCTGACAGACAGGGAGACCATTGAGAGCGAGCTTGACCGAATGGCTCGCCTCAAGGCGGAATGGCTAACAGGAAACAAGCTTCTGGCTAGAACAGTCACAATAAAAGTCCGTTACTCAGACTTCACAACTGTCACTCGCAGTCACACCGCCGCTGAACCTACTGAGAAAGCCGAGCGAATCGCCGCAAGGGCCAAGACCCTTCTTAACAAAACTCAAGCTGGCACCCGTCCAATACGGTTGCTGGGTGTTAGCCTACACAATCTAGCGAGCGAGGAAGACTCTGTCACTAAACTCAACGCCCTAAAACTACCCATCTAGCTACTCTTCTCCATCCAAGAGATGTTAGAAGCGCTCAAGGAGAAGTAAGATTCAACAATGATCAAAGGTCGTCGCCTAGCGATTCTAAGAAAAGTCCAGCCCATCAGCATACATGGCCAAGTGTCATGGGATGTGTTCTTCAGCGATCCAGCTAATTCGGATAGCCCGCTGGAGATGGCGCGAGTAGGACCAGAGGCCGTGGACCGCGGTTTAGAGCCTGGCGACGAGATCACACTGGAATACCTACTTGGGAGTGTGACGAGTGTGACCAAAGCTCAAAACACCAAATGATTCTATTCGCTAAGCAGACAAGAAAACACGGAAGCCGAAATCTTACTTTTCTTGCAACCCTAGAAAGGAATCAATTCAACGTTACCCAACCAGAACCATGACTTCGACTCGGCCAGGAATCATTTGACCATGTTCCCTGGCCATAATTGACTCTGTTGTTTTACTTGATCCTCTGGTAATAAGAACCAATCGCATCTCTAACCTACTCCCATGACTGCAGCAGCCTGCAACAGCGGTGAATCTTGGCAACTTGACACGTTAGGATGGGACGCTGAATTTGCAGCCAATTTCCGCCCTTACCAAGATCAAGATCTGCACCCGGCCAGGGTAGCGATCACCCACAATTACTTGTATCAGCTCTACACCCCTCAAGGCGAGATTATGGCCGAGTTGGCAGGAAAGTTGCGGCACCAAGCGATTCGCTCAGACGCATTACCAGTAGTTGGCGACTGGGTAGCCATCCGCAAACACTCAGCTGAACCGAAGGCCAAAATAGAGGCCCTCTTACCAAGACGAAGCTCTTTCGCCAGGAAAGCCGCCGGGGAACCGACCCGCAAACAACTCGTGGCGGCCAACATTGACACAGTATTTCTGGTCTGCGGGCTCGATAATGACTTCAATCTAAAACGTATCGAACGTTACGTGGTTGCCATCCAAACAAGCGGCGCCAGAGCAGTGCTAGTACTAAACAAAACAGATCTCTGCGATGACCCGAAGATCCGACAAGCCTCGACCGTCGCAGTGGCGCCTGACACGACAATTCACGCTATCACTGCTCTCACGCCATCTGGAACAGAACCCCTATTAGCCCATCTCACCCCAGGACAAACCTGTGCACTAATAGGCTCGTCAGGTGTCGGAAAATCAACGATCATAAATCAGTTGCTCGGCTCAGACCGCCAGCGCACACGATCTGTTAGGAGCAAAGACGGACGGGGACGACACACCACAACCCAGCGAGAACTAATAATCCTTCCCGATAAAGGCATGCTCATTGATACACCTGGCATGCGTGAACTGCAGCTCTGGGACGATGCAACATCAATTAATGACGCTTTCGAAGACATCACTAGACTAGCTAACGAATGTCGCTTCAGAGACTGCTTTCATGACCAAGAACCTGGATGCGCAGTTCGCGCCGCAGTCAAAACCGGGCAACTACTATCGTCTCGACTCAACGGCTATCATCGACTGCAGCGGGAGGGTCACGTGCTCAAGGAACGCCAGACCGAACTCGCTCGCAAAGTCGAACACCGTCGTGTCAAGATAGTGCATCGCACAATGCGCACTCTACGCCACAATAGATTGACGGACGAAAAATAGCTCCATACGCCTAGTCAGCCAACAGTCACTCGGGAGAGTTCCTATGAAGACAGTATCCACCATAGCCTTGGCATCTCTGATAGCGATCACGGCGCTAGCCCAGGAGCCTACCCTGACGATTCGTGTGGGTCAGCTCCTAGATGGGACCGGCAGTTCTCGGAAAAACGTGATCGTGACAGTCACAGGGTCACGCATTGTCCGTGTAGACGAAGGGCCTGGACCCACAACCTACGATTTTTCAGGACTAACGATGCTACCTGGCCTTATCGATACGCACGTACATCTAACAGCCCACTTTGACAACGACGGAAGAAACCACAGTGACCGCAACGAATCACCTGCGCAAACGATCCTATACGGAGCCGAAAACGCCTACATAACATTGATGGCTGGCTTCACAACGGTTCAAAGCCTCGGCAGTCTACAAGACAGAGATCTTCGTGAGGCAATTGCTAGAGGTAATCTTCCCGGTCCACGAGTGCTGACCTCTCTCTCACCAATTACCGCAAATACCGGCACTCCTGACGACATTCGCTCCTTTGTGCAACAGCTGGCCGTCGATGGCGCTGACGTAGTGAAGGTATTTGCTTCATCCAGCATCCGAGAGGGTGGGCGGCTAGTAATGAGTGACGAGCAACTCCGGGCAGTCTGTAGAGAAGCGCATGAGATCGGGCTACGAACGGTGGTCCATGCCTACGGAACTGAAGGGCTCACAGCCACCATTGAGGCAGGATGTAACGGGATTGAACACGGCAACAGCTACAGCGATGCTGTCATCGAGTTGATGGCAGCCCAAGGAACCTATCTCGATCCTCATATAGGCTCATTGTGGGCCAATTATTTCGAATACAAAGACAGATTCATCGGCCAAGGCAACTACACCGAAGAAGGGTTTGCTTTAATGGAGCAAGCTAGGAGCGATGGGTACGAGACATTCAAAAGAACCATCGCCAATAAAAATGTGAAGATCATATACGGCACCGATGCGGTCGCCGGAGCTCACGGCCGAAACGCTGAAGAACTCATTTATCGAGTCCGTGATGGCGGTCAGGATCCTATGGATGCGATCATATCCGCTACCTCTCGTGCAGCAGAATCTCTGGGATTGGCAGACGTCATCGGGCTAGCTCGACCAGGCTATGAGGCCGACCTTATTGCGATAGCCGGAGATCCCCTCGCCGACATCGCCACCATTCGCAATGTTCAGTTCGTAATGAAAGGAGGGGTCATCTACAAACATCCCGCACCTTGAGGCCAGAAGCGGCCTCGCATGGATCGGCCAAATCCAACACGGTAAGCACTCAAAAACAGCCGCCTCAAGATACCTGGTTCTGAGCAACAACTTAAGGTCATAAACCTTGCCAGTTTCGAACTAGCTAGCAAAGTATTACCCTAAGTTCACAGATTGACCGCAACAAACACCCGCTACAGTCACCAACTTGAGCCGACTAAACATCGTAAAAGCTACGATACCACTCAATAAACCGACGAACACCAGTCTCAACAGCAGTGGCCGGGGCGTAGCTGACATCAGCTATCAGAGAATCGACATTCGCAAATGTCTCGGGTACGTCTCCTGGCTGTATCGGCAAGAACTCTTTCTTCGCCTTTACACCCAAGGCATCCTCAATAATCTCTATGTAACGCAATAGGTTGATCGGATTATTTGAGCCAATGTTATAAATCCGCCAAGGGGCAGCACTGGTAGCAGGATCAGGGTTGTCACTCTCCCATCGTTGGTTCGGTTGTGCTACGTGGTCCATTGTCAGCACTACTCCATCCACGATGTCGTCTATGTAGGTGAAATCCCTTCTGTGATTTCCGTGGTGAAACACCTCAATTGCTTCGCCAGCCAAGATCTTCCGAGTAAAAAGGGATAGCGCCATATCCGGCCTGCCCCAAGGACCGTAAACAGTGAAGAAACGAAGGCCTGTGGCAGGCAGTCCGAAAAGATGGGCGTAGGTGTGGGCCATCAACTCATTCGATCTCTTGGTTGCTGCATAAAAACTAACTGGATGGTCGACATTTTGATCAACAGAAAAGGGAACCGTCGTATTCGCACCGTAGACTGAGCTTGAGGAGGCATAGACCAGATGGTCAATATTGAATCGCCGGCAGCACTCTAAGACATTAGCAAACCCAATCAAATTCGCCGACACATAAGCTTGCGGGTTAACTAACGAATAGCGAACACCGGCTTGCGCTGCCAGATGCACAACACGCTTCGGCTTAGAGAGGGTAAACGCATCCTCCATAAACACCCGCTCGGCAATACTTCCTCGCAGGAACGTAAAGTTCTGAAAAGGGTCAAGGCGCTTTAATCTCGCCTCCTTCAGGGAAACATCATAATAGTCGTTAAGGTTATCCACACCGACCACCGCATCGCCACGTTCGAGTAACCGCAATGCGACAGCATTCCCAATGAATCCGGCAACCCCGGTGACCAACACCTTCATCCACTACCGCTTTCTGTCGACCCTATGGTTCTGGCTCGCATAATCAGACAGCCTACGACCGTCAGGAACCGTTTCCCAGAACCACAATCGTCTAATCCAAGTTTATGGTTTCTTAGAACACGGCCCATACCAAGCAAAGTCGGCCATTAAAACCAATTGTTAGTTTCGTCGTTCACGCCAGTTCTAGGTAACTAACATCAATGCCGCAGGTACTCAGACCATCGAACCACCAGAAGATTATGACAGCGAGCACCAATCTCTTAAGCCAAGCGGATTGAACGCAAGAGAAAAGAAAAACAGCGGCCCTCACCTTACCTAATGAATGCCTTTACCCATCTGTAGAAGTGATGGATCGGCACCGAGGCGCCTGATAGCAGTCTCCCACATCTCCCCGGCTGGAGTATCAAAGATAAGGTCGAGCTCCACACCTGTAATCAACCAAGCTGACGCTGAAAGTTCAGCGTCGAGCTGGCCAGCCCCCCACCCAGCGTATCCAGTTAACAAGCGAACTCGACCTAGCTGCTGGTTCTCTAGAAGTTGCCGTAGCAGCTCTGGCGAACTCGACAGATACAGTCCTTCAGCAACTTCAACTGAGTCAACTTCAGGTGGCTTCTCGCCAAGCAGGATCCAACCTCGCTCTGGCTCAACTGGCCCGCCCACCCAAAGTTGCAATCCACAGTCTGATTCGATCGGAGGTGTAAACCGCACAACAGATGACACCGGTGTTTTCGTCTGGCGGTTCAGAACTAGCCCGAACGATCCCTGCTGGTCATGTTCACAAAGCAAAACGACCGTCTCCTTAAAATCAGGGTCACAAAGCTGTGGCATAGATAACAACAACCTCGGGGCCAAGGATCTGGTATTCGACATAACCATTACCTTTAAATCATAGTGCAGTTAAATAGTAGTTCTTCGGCTGAATCCTCATTTCAAGGAACTCCAGAGAGCTTCTCTCGAGCCCAAACAAGATGTTCGGCAACGATGGGTTCATCTAGAGAGTCTGTATCCGGCGATCGAGTACGGCTCACATTTAAAGCCAACTGGGCCTCCCGACTTCCGCTGTTACCCATAGCAACGGCTAGATTCCGCCTGAACCGTTTCAGACGCACACGAGTCATTGGCCCCTTCTTAATAGAGTTACGAAGCTCAGTGTCAGAGCGTAACCACAGTGCAGTCAAGCGCTGACGGTCAAAAATGGGTTGAGGCTGCCACGCCGGGTTATCACTGATTGGTGCGGTGGCGTTGTAGGGACACACCTCCTGACAGACATCGCATCCATATACGTGCGACCCGAGGTCATCGCGCTGCTCTGGGGAGATGCTTGATTTCTTTTCAATCGTCAGGTAGGAAATACATCGAGTGGAATCGAGAACACCAGGCTCTGGAAACGCACTAGTTGGACAAGCGTCGAGACACAGAGTGCAACTCCCACATTGATCCAAGCTCGGCGAATCAGGAGCAAGTGATAAGCTGCACACTACCTCAGACAAAAACAACCATGAGCCAAGGTCTGAGTTAATCAGGCAAGTATTCTTACCGATCCAGCCAAGGCCAGCATATTGCGCGTACACACGCTCCTGAATTGGGCCTGTGTCAACATAAACACGACTTTCAAATGGGGATAGTGAATGCCGTTCATGCATCCACGCACAGAGCGCCTTTGTTCGACTAGCTATCACCTCATGGTAGTCATCGCCCCAGGCATACCTAGATATCAGGGCCTCACCAGCATCCTCGATCTCTGTCGAGTACGGGCGATCCGTATTGTAGAGTGTTCCCAACACAACAACAGTCTTCGCTGACGGCATCACCTTCCGAACATCAGAACGATCTTCGGCGGTCTTAGCCAAGTACGCCATCTCGCCTGAATAACCTTTGTCGATCCAATGGCGCAGTTCACTAAGTTCTGGAAACGCACCAGCCGGCGCAATTCCACATAGATCAAATCCTAGTTCGCGTGCTCGATTCTTAATGTCCTCAGCAACAAGCATCTCAAATAAACTTAAAAGCTGTACCTGAAGCCAAACTGCATCTCGCGTGCGTTCAACGCACTAAAGATTCGACCGAAGTTTGGATTACCAAAGATACGGTTAGGCAAATCGAAGTTTGCCCGATTGAAAACATTGAAGATTTCCCAGCGGAATTCAAGTCGGCGCCCATCCAAGAACCAATTCTTGACGAACGAGAGATCCACCACAGCAAACCCTGGCGCAAACACGCTGTTGCGATTGGCGCTACCAAAGGAAAAAGCTTCCTGTAGCGCAAAAGCGTCTGTGTTGAACCACCTAGCCGGCGAACGCTGGCTGGAAGGTAGATTCGCGTTGTGGATTTGGTCTGGACGCTGAGCTGGTCCAGAACCGATGTTCGCCCGGTCCTGGCCAAGGTTTACAGTAAATGGCGCCCCTGACTGGAGAGTCATAATCGCGTTAAAATGCCAGTCTGATCCCAAAGCCGCTTTCAATCCACTCGAACTTTCGAAGAAAGGTAGCTGGTAAGTCCCACTAGCAACAAACTGGTGCCTGTGATCGAAACTCGATAGTGCTACTTCCCCGGGAAAGATGTTCCGCACATCCTGCGGCACGTTTGACTCGAAGGCCGTTGCACCAGGACTCGAGGCATCATCTCTAGATTGTGACAACGTATAGGCTGCATTAAATGAATACCGACTGCTAAAACGACGCTCGGTCTTAAATGTCACCGCATGATATATAGACTGACCATCAAATCGGATAGCGCGAATCGCACTTAGGCTAGGGATTGGCCGACGCGCATCAATTGGACCTGGGCCAGGTTTAGGAACATTGCGAATAGTCGCATTGTCAGCCCCAATAGTGTACGAGCCCATGTAAGACACCTCCACCATTGTCTGAGGCATAACTTCCCTTTGGATGCCACCACTCCAAGTCTGGGTATATTCGACTCTGTAATCATTGTCCATGATGGAGCCGCCAATACTGCCAGTCGCGTCACTAGCCAGCATGTCCTTTGTAGTAAATGTTGGGATCACCTGATCGGCTGGAGAGTCTACCTGCTTCATAAAGAAAAAAGGGAGGTTTCTCGCAAAGGCGGTCTGAACGCTATAAGCCCACTGGTTCAAAAAGACGCCATAGCCTCCTCGAAGTACAGTGGCTTGGTCCCTGCCTAGTGAAAGTGCAAACCCCACACGCGGCGCCAACCGCAATTTACTCGGCCGCAACAAGCTTCGGTCCCAACCGGCCTCAGCGGATGACACCCAAGGGATAGGCATCAGTGGCAATAGCCTCTCTGCCTCTGATGAGAGATTCCCAGAATCATCGCTGGCGATCACATACCGTCCACCTGGAATCGACAAATCAATCGAGGACAAGCGGTTATCAATGTCTTTCATATGCGAGTTGAACTCATATCGCAAACCGTAGTTGACAGTCAGATTGTCCTTCGCTCTCCAATCATCCTGTGCGTAAAGGTGCAACCAGGTAGTCCGAGCATCCTCACTTCCTCTTCCAATGCCAGACCGTCCAGAAGTCGGGTAACCAAGTAAGAAGTCAGCGAAGGCATTGCCAGTCCATTGCCCTGTATACGTGAAGGCGCCACGTGGGGTATCCGCATTCATTGGGCGAAAACGTAGATGAAACAGGTAACCACCTATCTTGTAGCGATGATTACCCTGGTCAACCAGGAGGTTGTTATAAAATTCGAAGTGTTCATTATCTCTGGAGACAAAAGTGGTCGGGTCACCAATTGTACTAAATAGACCCGCTGTGGAAACCTGCGGGAACCCCACATCCCTTGGATCCCGACTAACCCCAAGCAAACCGACTTGACCGGCAAAATCAGTGCCGGCATTCTGACTCCGTTGTCCACCACTCACAGACATGTAGCCCATTCGAAACTCGTTCAACACATTAGTTCCGAATGTCTTTGTGTGACTGACTCCGATGTTCCTAGTCTTTGTGCCCAGAGTACGACCGAAACCTGGCACTAGAGCTTCCTGCTGTACACCGGTCCCAAACGGCTGTATCTCGTCTGCATCAAAGGTGCTAAATCGAATAAAGACCTGATCTTCATTACTTAGGCGGTGGTCAAGTCGAAGGCTAAATTGATGAACATCGCTGTCCTGTTTCCCAACAGCTGTCAAGTTTTGGAACTGTCCGTCACCATTCGGCAGCGGCACATGGGCAAGTAGTGCTTGGGCAATAGGGTCGATCCGGTCGCCAGGAATCCGATTTCCCGGAAACGGCGTGCAACCATCCGTTGGGACATCGATGCTACGAGGGTCACACACCAGGTCCCAACCGACGAAATCACCAGACCGCACCGCTAGCCCTGGAACAGAGAATATTTTCGTGATCGATCGACGAGTGTCTTGGCGTTCATAACTCACAAAGAAGAAGCTTCGGTCTTTAACAATCGGCCCACCAAAGCTCCCTCCGAACTGATGCTGGTCCAGTGGTGGTATCGGCAGGTCCTTATTATCGAAAAAATTGTGAGCATCAAACCGCTCGTCACGAGCAAATTCGAACATGCTACCGTGAAACGTGTTAGCACCAGACTTAGTTGCTACATTAATAAGTGCCGATGCCTTGCCACCAAATTCTGGAGGATACATAGATTTTTGAATCTTAAATTCGCGAATAGAATCAACCGAGGGATTGATAACCAGGTTGTTAAACAGCTCATCTGTCACCTTGAATCCATCAAGCATGTAAATATTGTGCCCAGCTCGTTGTCCCCCCACATTCGGGAGGGGTCCGGCCTGCTGGAGAGCCCCTCCTCGCGTTCCACCAGGCGGAATGACCACTGCATCGCTTAACTGAGCTAGTTGAAGAAATTGCCGACCATTTAAGGGGATTTGTTCTACCTCGCGGGTCTCAATAACATCACTAATTTCAGCTGTAGTCGCTTGAAGCAAGGGAATCTGAACCTCAACAGTAACCTCTTCGCTGAGTCCTCCGATCTCCATTACAATCTCGAGCTCAAAAACGCGCCCGATCTCAATCAAGATCCCTGTCTGATTTACACGCTGGAAACCCGGAAGTTCAGCAACCAAATCCCAATTTCCACTAGCGAGGTTGGGAAAAAAAAACCGTCCTTCTAAGTCGGTCACACGTTCCCAAACGGTGCCACTGTCCACCTGAGTTGCTATCACGACAGTTCCTGGTAGCACAGCTCCACTGGAATCAACGACGGCACCGCCGATGGCACCAGTGTTCGTCTGAGCAAAGACCGAGATTTTGCAAAAGAAAACAACTACTAACAGAATCCCCCACGCTTGAATCCACTTCCTTCTTGTTCGTGTCCATAGGATTTGAACATGAAGACGACACCGAGAGAAAAAGCCCTCCATTAAAATTATCCAGTATTCTCAGGCAGCAGCAGAACAGCCTCAATCTCTAAACGCTTACTTAACACTCGCCCCCATAAGCCACCTCTAACACTTCCTTGGCGGCTCGTTCACTAGCTCCGAGACCTCCTAGCGATTGATTAACTGCCCGGAGTTTTTCCCTAGTCTCTGCGTGATATTGGCTGTCCTCAATGAAGCGAGCGGTAGCAGCGGCAACAACAGTCGGCGTAAAACCTTCTTGCAAGAATTCAGGTACAATCTTCTCTCCTGCTACCAGATTGACCATGCCGAACGCATCCACCTTCACAAAGCGACGCCCCAACCAGTACGTGAGTGGGGACAAGCGATAGACTACCACCATGGGTCGCTCATGGATCGCAGTCTGAATCGTAGCTGTTCCTGAAGCCGTTAAAACGACGTCTGAAGCCACAAGCACCGAGTCGGTCTGAGATTCCACTAGACAGGTTGGACGGGTAGTGTTTCGCCCAAGCTCGACCAGTGGTTCGAACAGGGCATCATCCAAGTTCGGTGCCCTAGCCACCACAAATTGCACGGCTGGAATTCTTTTCGCTATCCGTACCGCCGCATCAACCAAATCAGGCAAGATCAATCTGAGCTCATTTGGCCGGCTCCCTGGCAAAATCGCCACAGTGGGGGCAGTCAGATCCAAGCAGTGCTCACGACGGAAAGTATCACGCCCCTGCATGGGGGTTGCCAAATCAAGCAAGGGGTGACCGACAAAACGGACTGGAATTCCTGCCTTTCGATACAATCGTTCCTCGAATGGGAAAATCACCAGTGCTCGGTTCACGAAACGCTTCATTGTCTGTAACCGCCGTGCTCTCCATGCCCAAACCTGCGGCCCAATGTAATAAACCACTGGTATCCCCAGCGCTGCCATCTCCTTGCCCAATCTGAAGTTCACCTCAGGAAAGTCCACTGCAACAAAGACGTCCGGCCTGCTGGATCGTGCCGCTGTCACCAAACGCCGATAAGCCACCCAGGTGCGAGGCAGGACTGATAAAACCTCTGTCAAACCGGTCGCAGCCAGGCCCGCGTAGTCTACTGTCACGCAACCACCAGCTGATGCCACATGACCGCCAGCAAGTCCAAACACCTCCGCCTTCGGGTTGAGCTTACGAATCTCTCTGGTTAAAGCTCCCGCGTATAGTTCTCCAGAAGGCTCCCCGCAAGACAGCATTACTTTACAAGGCGGCATGGGAGCGGTATTCATTTGAGAAAGAGTTAATAATGGAGTAGCAAGGCGCCCCAAGAAAAAGTTACTAACAGTAGAAATCTACTAGAAATCAACACTTTCAAGATCTAGATCCTCAATCGACATAACCTCGACATCTTTGAAACCGGCAGCCTGAAGATCGCTCAAAAACGCCGATGCCTCACCGACCAAGACAATTGACAGGCTCTCAGGCTGCAAATGCATCTGAGTGACTTGTTGAATATCATTGACCGTCAGCTGATTAATCCGATTTGGATACCTCGGTAGGTCATCGAGATCGAGCCCGTAAAGTAGAGATTCAAGAACCTGTGCCGCAATAGCGTTTGGCGTCTCGATAGCTAGTGGAAAACTACCAGCCAGATAAGCCTGAGCATTCTCTAACTCGCGAGGACTTACCCGTTCACCTCTAAGCCGAGCCACTTCATCTACCATTAGCCTCAGCACTTCTGCGGTCGCTGCGGATCGGGTTTCAGTCTTCCCCATAAAGTCACCACCAAAGCGGCGGCTGACAAAATCGGCCGAAGCAGAATAAGTAAGTGACCGCTCTGTGCGCAAGACACTACCGAGTCGGTTTCCACCTTCCCCTCCGAGAATCTTGATCGCCACGTCGAAAGCTTGGTAATCCGGACTAACACGGGGTAGAGCCACATGGCCGACTCGAATCGCAGTCTGCAATGAACCAGGTTTGTCGACCACCACCACACGATGAGCTGGCTGCAGCATCTCCATTTCCCTCACAGCCGGCATCGCTTTTTGAGCCCAATCACCGAACACTCGCTCAACCTCCAAAAACGCCTCATCGACGTCGATGTCGCCAACAACCGCTAACAGCGCATTGTTCGGTGCGTAATAGGCATTGTGGAACGCCTGAAGATCGTCTCGTGTGATTTGCTGCACGGATTCCGGGGTCCCATTGGGCGGCATCCCGTAAGGGTGCTCGCCATAGACAAGTCGACCGAATACCACTCCAGCCAAATAGCCAGGGTCATCGTAACTAACCCTCAGTCCCGAAAGAACCTGTTGCCGTTGTCGGTCAATCTCAGCTTGAGTGAATGACGGGTTTCTCGCTATATCACCAACGAAGTCAATGCCGAACTCAAAGCTGTCGGTCATAACCAATACATTAACGAAGCTAAGCTCGGTACCGGCCCCCACATCAAGGACACCCCCTACCGCATCAACCTTTTCAGCGATCTCTGTCGCCCCAAGATCTGTTGTCCCCTGAGCAAGCAACTGACCGGTAAGTGCTGCAACGCCAGATTTCCCTTCTGGGTCTGAGGCCGAACCAGCCCCGATCATCAAACGCAGGTTGACCGCCGGCTGCTCGTGATGCTTGACAAGCACGACCTGTAGGCCGTTGTCTAGGTTACGAATCTCATAATGAGGAAACGTAGCTTCTTTGGCTGGCAGAGGCGGGGGTGGACTTTCTCTTGGCCAATCAGTCGACCGTTGCGCCACCGTCGGAACAGAAACAACAAGCAACAAAAAGGCAAGAAGGATGATCGTTACAGGTTGGAAGATCGCTAGCTTCATTGGCTACCCCCTGACCTCAGAAACGAACGTCCCACCGACGCCTGCGGCAGAATCGTCAGTATTAAACGATTTTCCTTAGTGAAATATGTTTGCGCTACCCGACGTACATCCTCTCTTGAAACACTCATAAAAACATCAAACTCTGCATCGACCGTAGTGACGTCGTCGTGTATAACTGCTGCATGCGCCAAATGCGAAGCCTTCTGCTCTACGGTCAAGCGACCAAAGACATAATCCCGCGCAAACTGGTTCTTGGCCTGTTGCAGCTCTTGTTCACTAATCAGTTCAGTCTTTAGGCGATCTAACTCACCAATTAGAGCTTTCTCAGAGTCTGTGGTTGTTCGACCGGGTTGCACTACAGACACTGCGTAAAACAAATTTGGGTCTTCGATCAAGCTTCCATTCCCGAAGGCCGAAACAGCAAGCTGGTTCTCGTATACCAGCCTTCGATAAATTCGCGAGCTTTGCCCATCGGAAAGTACTTTGGCCGCGATATGCAGAGGATACGCATCTGGATGCCCATCGTATGTAATATGGTGAGCGACTAACACAGTGGGCAGCGGCCAATTCTGTGACTGCGTGAGCGTGACACGACGCTCCTCTGTCTGCGTTGGCTCACGCTCAATGTCACGTGGAACCGGTCGTCTAGCTTTCTGAACCCGGTCAAAGTACTGTTTTACCAGTGCGAGGGCTCTAGGTGTTTCAAAATCACCTACCAGAACGAGGGTTGCATTTTCAGGTACATAATACATGTCATAAAACTCTTGGACATCTTCAACAGACGCCGCCTCCAGATCCTCCATACTACCAATAGCTGAATGCTTATACGGGTGAACAGAATAAGCCTGGTCATACATGAGCTCGGTCAGCAACCCGAACGGCGTGTCTTCGTATCTCCACCGTCGCTCTTCCTTGACCACTTCCCGTTCAGCCTCGAAGGTCCTCTCGTCGATTCGCAACGTTGCCATCCTGTCTGCTTCTAGCCAGAGTACAAGCGGAAGATACTGGGCTGGCACCGTCTCGAGAAATGTGGTCGTGTCTTCGGTAGTGTAACCATTGCCATCCCCACCTACCTGAGAAATCAAGGACAAATGCGAGTCAGATCGTACATTGTGTGAACCCTTGAACATCATGTGCTCAAAAAGGTGAGCAAACCCGGTTCGCCCAGGGCGTTCATTCTTAGAACCCACATGGTACACGAGCTGCAAATGAACGATCGGGGTAGAGTGATCCTCAGAAAGGATGACCGTCAACCCATTGTCAAGGGTATAGAGCTGATAGTCCAATGCAGCTGGTCGCACTCCTGTCTGAGCAATCGTCGGCACAGCGGAGAGGCCAATCAACACCGCAGTTAACACCAGAATTCGTGACAGCCACCGGCCAGTTCGCAACCTTGATGGAAACATGGACAAAATTATTGCACAGCAGGGGAATAGCTAAGGCAACCAGTTTAAAGAGTTGTTGACAACAGATAGAAATGAACATCACCGACTGAGAAAACGAAATCCAAGCATCGTGAATGTAGTCGGCCTCAAATCGAATGGGTCGGCATCAATCCGTCGTTCACCAGCCACAAAAACCTCACCCACACCCCGCCCACCTTGAAAACGCATTCCAACTTCGATTCTTGAACCAATTTGCCTATTACGATTCTTTATCGCCTGAGTGACAGGCACCACAGTCACCTCACCGCCAAATGTCAACGACGTTCGTTGAGCCAACGAATGAGCCATGCTCAGATATCCCCCAACCTCTCCTGCATAGTCAACGAATGATCGCTGCGTCTTCCACAGGCCACGCCCTCCGAAATCAAAGTCCCAAAGGCCGACCTGAACACTCTGCACATATTGCAATCCCAGAAAGTTCCAAGCAATGGCAACCAACTTGTCTCGGTCACTGAGATGACGAGACACGTGATGAAAGGTAGTTCCCAATTCCCCCAGCTTCTTGCCAGGCCGCCACCACAGGGAAAGGTCGATCGTGTAGTTAACCTGATTTGGATCAATCGGTCGAATCTCTTCGCCTAAAACCCCTTCAAATACCGTCAGAACGTTACCTCGGACGGAACGAAAATCGAATACATCCAGATCTGCACCAACATCAGTATCCCAGACGAAGCTCTCACCTGAAGAGACTAGGCGAAGCGCATTGAGGTGGAAACGGTAACTCGTAAGAAAGCCAAGATCTGGAGGCGTAGGGCGAGACATAGACATCGAACTACTGGTCTGAGCGAGCATAGGCATGCTAAGACCCACCATAAACCAACTCACCAACCCAGCAAACCCGACGAAGCGACGCATAATCGTAAAAGCACCTCAGGCTAGGATCAACCGAGAACTAGCAACGCCGGCCGGTAGCACTCTCATGGTTTTTTGGGGCCTTCACCCTTACCCTCATCCTGAGTCAGCTCACCTTGCTGCTCCAATTCTGCAAACCGGCGTTCGAGAGCCAAAACCTTTTTTCGAAGAGCTGGTAACAACGCGAACGAAGTAGCCGCTTTCCGCCAGACCCGATTGTCCATAGCCGGCAAGCCCGACACAAAGGACGCTGCTGGCAGACTACTAGTTATTCCCGTCTGCCCGGTCGCCCGTGTTCCCTTACCGACGGTTACATGGCCATTCACTCCAACCTGTCCAGCCAGCACTACGTCATCTTCAATAACGGTGCTTCCCGCGATCCCGACTTGCGCCGCCAGTAGAGCGTTTCTTCCGACCTTGACACCGTGTCCAATCTGAACGAGGTTATCAACCTTGGCACCAGCCTTAATCCGAGTTTCCCCAATCGCCGGACGGTCGACAGACACATGAGCTCCTATTTCAACATCGTCTTCGATCACCAGAGCACCACGCTGTGGAATCTTATGATGGGTACCGTCAGAACGGCGGGCAAACCCGAACCCATCACTGCCAATCACCGCAGCATTTTGCAGAACCACCCGGTCTCCGATCATAACGTGCTCCCTAACCGCAACTTGGGCATGAATGACACAATCAGCCCCTATTTGAGCACCGGAACCAATGGACACATTCGCATGAATGACCGTTCTTGGACCCACCAGGACCCCAGGCCCGACAGAAACAAACGGTCCGACCGAAACATCTTCCCCCATGCGGGCATCCGATGCCACGGAACTCAACCTATGGATACCAATCGGAACCTCAACAACCTCTGTAAACAGGTCCACAGCTCTAGCAAATGCAAGATAGGGTTCATCGGTACGGAGCATCGCACAAGGAGCTGCTTCCGCGTCATCGGCCAAAATGACGGCGGCAGCGTGGGTAGCCTTCAAAGCAGCTGCATACCGTGGGTTGGCAAGAAAGGTGAGATCGCCTGCCTGAGCTGTCTCTATCCCGGCTAATCGGCGGATCTCTATCTCTCCATCTCCTTCAAGCCGGCACTCGAGGCGGTCTGCTACGTCAAGGAGCTTCAAATTAGGCAAGGATATCACGCGGGGCTGGCACTAGGTTCCACCCTAATGATCTAAGGCTGGTCAGGCACGGTACGCTCAATAAACGATACCAAATGCTCAAGCCGAAGTTCCGTCGAGAGAGCTCGAACCCGTTGACGTCTCGAACCGCGGGGAAACGAGATAACTTCCCGAAGAGCCACAAGCGCCGAACTAACACGGGGTGACCATTCCACACTTGCAACGCCACGACGGGCACCCAGAAATGCCAACCAGTGCCCAGTCATCTTGACAGCAAAATACCAGGAAATGAGATTCGGGCCTGGCACAAAGAACAATAGTGGTCCGAATACCAATGCTCCCAAACCGTCTACCACCATCCAGAACCGATGGTGCTCCCTATGATGCTGAAGCCTCCTATGAGCAACAGACAACGCCTCTGCACTATTGAGGTCCCCTGGATATACCAGCGTCGCCTCCGAAACGTGCCGTAGGTGCCAAAATAGCCGCTGTCTCCCAACCCACTCTGACATCCCCCGTGCCAGTCCACTACGGGCTCGAAAAACGCATGCTTCAAACCCCTTAGGTTTGTCGCCACGCCGCGCAGTACGCCGGTCGCGTCGTGCTCTTTGCTCAGCCACTTCCATATCACTCACACGACGCAATAAATGCGCCACTACACCACTGCTGGTCTGGTCAACTTCAGAAGGCTCGCAATAGAGTTCGTACCGGTCGTTCCCAACTGGCACCAGAAACACATTCATCAGTCACTAGCCTTCGGCAATCCCAGCAACTTAGCTCGAGATTGAACGGCTTAATCAAAACAGCAAACAACCCGAACTGACTCAATCCACACGAACCGTTGCTCCCACTCACCCCAGGCGATGCCGAAAACCTGCTGGCAAAGAAACTACAAGAATAAAGAAGGATGCACCGCCAAGACCGTAAGTCACCTAAGTGGGTGCCCTGGAACAGCAAAATCGGGTATCGGCGGCCTGAGGAAGCCACCGATACCCGAGTATTGTTCTTTCCATTCAACCCGGTACTCAACAAGCCCGAGGCTGGGCAGACGCCGTCACCTAGCCAATGGCTCAGGACGGAGTTGGAAGTGAACGATCTTACTCTTCGTCCCCTTCCCTCCCTCAGTGTGCCAGATGTAATTCGAGCCATAATTGGCCCACAATCCACGCCCCTTCCAGCCAGTATCAGGATCATCGATCCGGCCATCAAGTCCACGTGAATAAAAAGCCATCGGATATGGCACACGGAGGACAACCCATTCCCCACTGTCCGGGTCGAGGGCTAACAGTGAGTCCGAGGTCGACCCATTGGCGATAGGAACATTCTCTCCTAACCCCAAGGTATTGTACTGATCGACCCAGCTATAGTAATGAAAATCGGCCCCGACTCGGCCTTCCACACCACGCATCTGCGGCCCAGGCATAGGATACAAGGTCCAACCTTCAGGACAGTGCTGTCCGGTAGCCTCTGGACCACTGGTAACAGCGCACTTGTTCCGATCGAAGCTGGCCATGTGGCTACTACCTGACAGAGCGGCCCAAATAACTCCATTTCGGTCGACATCGATTCCACGCGGGGAGAACCCGGTCTCCATGGGATCGATCGCCGAATTCTCAATTGAAGGCGGCTGATACATCTCGGCAATGCAGGTCTCTGGCGGACTATCTCCGCGTTCGAGTCGAACGATAGATCCTGGAAACGGCCCGGTCCGACTTATCCATACTGAATGGTCTGTCGGGCTCGCAATAATGCCATAACCAAATCCGGACACACGAGTGTCCAGCGCTGGGTCTGGGTTCTCATCACGTGGTTCATTCCACGGGCTTGTGATCTGACCGTCACCATTAGTATCAAGAACAGTCGGACACCAACCCTGTGAGCCCTGCTCATCAGCGGTCTCATCGTAGACCCTTGTGTTCAACCAGCCGATAACATTACCGTCACCACTAAACCAAAGCGTATCGTCTTCGTCTTCACCGAATTGCAGATGGTGCGTGCCGAAACACGTGTCAACTAAAACAAATTCTCCGTTCGCAGGATCGTAGTAAGAAGCATGACGTCCAGTTCGCCCGACAGAGTAGTACTGAGCGTACTTGTTATCTGAACCATCACGGCACCAATCGGGGTTCTGGAATTGCCGAACAGTCGACGTCATCCAGACTCGACCTTTGTGATCCAGCATTGGGTTGTGGGGATCTGAACGCTCATCTGGATTTACCCCCCAGAGCTCCTCATCACCCCAGTAGTAAGAAGGCACCTGAACATCAGGGAAACGAGTCGGCATAGTCTCAGGATCGGGCCGAACTGGAATTGTCAACTCGGTCGCTGTGTTGGCAACTGGATCTACGAATGTGACTGTACCATGGCCAGCCGACACCCCATAAACAGGGCCATTACCATTTAGCTGAGGGTTCCGCTTGTCGGTAGCGATCTCATCGTGAATAAAGGATGTGTCCTGCCCCCAGTCCCACACTGTCACAACGACATTCTGTTCAAGACCGCTGGGTCGAGGAGGAGCTTCAGGAAGCTCACCGCCGGCAATTCGTTCGGTCCAGTCGGCCCACATTTCGAGCGCCGGCTCACGACCAAAACGATTCATCGCATTGCTCATCTGATTGCCGCGCTGGCCTGTTTGCACCCGGTGGTCCCATGCAGCAACTGCCGAGTCGAAAGAGGCCTGCTGGTGAACGACACGTGTAGCCTCGTTCCCAAGTTGGTGACAGAGCTGACAACCCTGCTTCATGTTGTCCACCCAGTGGGATTGAGTAGCCATCGCAGGGTTGATTCCGTTGCCGCTATTGCCGGTTCCAGGGAACTCGCTAGCTGCAGGCGGTTCAATCAAAGAATACCAATAGTTTCCGGGATAGTACTGAGCAGCATCTCTAGGAGTTGGTGCTATCACAGCAGTTAGCGCAACATCCTCTCGTCCAGTAGCCAGCCGGACTTTCGGTGAGTCGACCAGACCATAGCCACGGACCCATACGTCGTAGGTCGCGTCTGGCATTTGGGGCAACAAAAAATCCCCGTCATTGTCAGTCACCACCATTTTGGCAAATTTCGTTTCAAGCTCGGTGGTCTCGGCAATCACCCACACACCAGCTTCCACTCCGTTCTCACTGGTAACACTGCCAGCAATGACGCCATCAGCCATTTGGCCCTGTCTAGCTGCTGCCGTGTTGCTCCATACAGCAACGCCTGCAACCAGCAGGCCTACCAGCGCAAGCGAAAAATGCCTGCGATAATCGATGCGCATGTCTCTTATCCTCCCCGGCACACACTTATTTAGACGTTAAATTCAGCGTTCAGCGGTAAGTCTACCTGAGGTTCTTCGAGGTGGTCAACGGTAAGACTTCACAAAAGGGTTGGCTCTTGGCCTCGATGTTCGATATGATTCCGCTCCTGCATCATGTTACCCCGCCCATTTACAGTAGGCGTACGGGTCAGGTGCGTTGAAGTTGCCAGTTAACCCGATATCTAATGAGAGTCCGACTTGTCTAGCGGCACCCCTGCGTACACCAAGGTCACACCGTCAATAGTGTTGGCCCTTGCGGGAATAGCTTTAGTGGCTATTGGAAATCTCACTATTTTTAATGCCCAGGAACCCGAAGCGCCAGCAGCCACAATGTCCCAAGAGAAATCTGGCCCAACAACGCAGCCAATTGCTTTCAGCCATTCCCATCACGTCAGTGACATTGGGATCGATTGTCAGTTCTGTCACGCCTACGCACGCCGTGGACCCGTGGCTGGAATTCCTTCAGTCCAACGTTGCGCTGGCTGCCACCAAAATGTTCTAAGTGACCAGCCTGAAATCCTTAAAGTGCTTGAATATTGGGAGAATGAGGAGCCAATCCCATGGATCAGGGTTCACGACCTCCCAGACTATGTCCGATTTAGTCACAAGACACACGTACGATCCGGGGTGGCCTGTGAGAACTGTCATGGCAACGTTGCAACGATGGACGCGGCCATTCAAGTTGAGTCCCTAAGCATGGGCTGGTGCTTAAGTTGCCACAAAGATCGTGGCGCAACCCGAGATTGCTTGGCTTGCCACTACTAACTCGCCAAAACCAACTCAAGAGCTTGCAATGACCGACTATTCCAATAGCGCCGGACCTAAACGGCAAGAACTGGGCTCTGCAAGAAGCGAAGTGACTCAATTGGAGACACCACTAACCGAGGTCATCGAACGGCGAACTTTTCTGAAAGTGATTGGCAGTGCTGGTCCGGCAGCAGCAATCACGGCCTGTTCACCCGTCCCACCTGAAAAAATCATTCCATTCGTCACGCCTCCCCAAGATGTTATCCCTGGCATTGCCACTTGGTATGCCACGGTTTGCGGAGAGTGTAGTGCTGGGTGCGGCACTCTAGTGCGTACTCGAGAAGGTCGAGCGGTCAAGATAGAGGGCAACCCGGAACATCCGGTCAACCGCGGAGGTCTGTGTATCCGTGGACAATCTTCGTTGCAGGGGTTATACAACCCCGATCGAATCCCTGGCCCTCAACGACGTCGCCAGACAGATGCTGCGACCGGACTGAGCGTGGTTGAATCGACGACATGGGATGAGGCACAACCAGTATTGATCGACAGGTTACGGGAATTGAGTGATGGAGGCAACGGCAACCGCATCGCTCTGATAACACCGCCGCACACCGGAGCACTGGCTTCACTTATCTCAAGCTGGACGACTGCGCTCGGGGCAGAATGGATTCGTTACGAACCGTTCGCCTATGAGGCCATTAGAGAGGGTTCTCGCCGCGTTTTCGGCCGCCAGGAACTACCTCACTACAACTTTGCCCAAGCCGAATTAGTGGTTTCCTTCGGTGCCGATTTCCTGGAAACGTTCCAATCACCGGCCGAATTTGCCAGGGACCACGCCGGTCAGAGACGAGTTCGAAATGGCAGCAAAGGCCGTTTTATCCAGATTGAACCGAGGCTATCCCTCACCGGAGCCAGCGCTGACGCATGGTACGGGGTGACACCCGAAACCGAAGGCTTGGTCGCGGCAGCGATGATCCAAGTCATCATCAGCGAGCAACGAGCACAGGGAGTAGCAGACGATCTTGCAGTCAGGATCGCAGAACTTGTCGCTGACGCCGCTCCAGAGCAGGTAGCTAACCAAACCGGCATCTCAACCGAACGGATCCGGGAGCTGGCTCGCGCATTCTCAGACCCGAGCTTAGGAGCAGGACGGACCCTAGCAGTCGGTGGCGGGGTCGGGGTCTCCGGATCTAAGGCTACCGCCACCCAAATGGCGGTTGCACTCCTCAATTATGTCGCAGGGAACATCGGGGCTACTGTCGATTTCTCCGAGGCTTCCTCAATCAAGTCTTCCCGCTATGCCGACATGTTGGAACTCGTCGAGAAGATGAGGTCTGGGGAAATCGACGTAGCGATCATTCAAGACGTCAACCCGATGTTCAACATGCCTGGGGCGGCCGAATTTGAAACAGCTTTAGCACGAGTCCCCTTCGTAGTTAGCCTGTCGAGCCAATCGGATGAAACCACGGCCCAAGCAGACCTGCTCCTACCAACCCACTCGGCTTTAGAAGCCTGGGGGGACAGCAATCCCAGACCTGGAGTCTATGGTTTACAACAACCAGTGATGCAACCGGTGTTTGACACCCATCATATGGGAGATCTTTTGATCGAGGTGGCACAAGCACTTGGTGGCCCCATAACCTCTGAATTACCTCGACGGGGTGGGTTTTACCGGTTCCTCCGTGACGAATGGGAACGAGCGCAGCCGGCGGGTTCGCTACCCTCCACGACTTCAGCCGCTGATGCAGAGACCGTCATTGATTTTGAAGACTACTGGGCAGATGCCCTAAGGCGAGGCGGCGTGGTTTTTCCGGTTGACCCAGTCGAGGTAAAAATTCAGCCTCAGTTATTCGACACGAACCTGATGGTTGAACTTGCCAGTCCAATCCGGCAACAAGACTTCACGCTGATCACATATCCGTCCCTTCACTTTTTTGATGGTCGTGGAGCCAACCGCCCGTGGTTGCAAGAAATTCCGGAGCCGCTACTCAAGACCACATGGGGCACTGGCCTCGAAATGACATCAAGCACGGCCAGTAATTTGAATGCTACGGAAGGCCAATTGGTCACCGTGAGGTCCGACCATGGCCAAGTTGACGCAAGCGTGATTATCAACGAAGACTTAGTCGATGGCGTGGTCGCTATCGCCATTGGGCAAGGTCACACTAACTTTGGACGGTACGCTACTGGCCGCGGAGTGAACCCAAGCCTCCTACTCGATCCCAGCCCTGAACCTCTCTCGGGTGGAATTCGTTGGACTGGCACTAAAGTGACACTAACGCCGAGACAATTGATTAGACCGATTCCTCGACTACAGAGAACTTTTGACCAAGAGGATAGAGGCTTAGCACAAGCAGTCTCGCTAACAGCGCTGGCGGCTGGAGAGGTCCATCCAGAAGAACCTCACTTTAGCCTTTCTCCTGAACACGACCACCCGATTCATCGCTGGGGTATGTCGATCGATCTAGACGCCTGCAACGGCTGTAATGCCTGTGTCGCAGCCTGTTACGCCGAAAACAACGTCCCTGTCATTGGCGCAGATCAGATGCGCCGAGGCCGCACCATGTCTTGGTTGCGCCTCGAGCGGTTCAACGAGCCTAACCCCGGGAGTAGCGGGCCGGATGTGCGATTCTTGCCGATGTTGTGTCAACACTGCGACCATGCGCCATGTGAAACCGTATGCCCAGTCTATGCCACCTACCACACCGAAGAAGGCTTGAACGCACAAATCTACAATCGCTGTGTCGGGACACGCTATTGCTCAAACAATTGCCCATATAAAGTACGACGATTTAACTGGTTCTTGCCAGAGTTTGAAGCACCCTTACAACTCCAGTTGAATCCAGACGTCACCGGACGCAGCGATGGTGTCATGGAAAAATGTACGTTCTGCGTCCAGCGAATCCAGGATGGCAAGGAGACTGCCCGAGATGAAGGTCGGTCGGTCCGTGATGGGGATGTTTCGCCAGCCTGTGCCCAGAGCTGCCCGTCCCAAGCTATTGTCTTTGGCGACATGAACGATCCATCTAGTCGTGTAGCTAGACTCGAAAACGACGCACGCGCCTATCACGCGTTGAGTGTCTTCAACACGAGACCGGCCGTGACATATTTAAAGAAAGTTACCCAAGACGGCTAGAACGCCGACTGTGTTCGATGACTTTAGCGAAGATTAACGACGACATACTGAACACGCTTCGGCCACCCAGTGCGACCTACTACGCCGCTGTGTTGCTGGCGGTCTCCGCGCTATCACTCGGCCTGGCCGCCTTTTTGCATCAGGCTCGGACAGGTCTCGGAGTCGCCGGCTACGAACACCCGATTCTCTGGGGTATCTATATCACCGACTTCGTCTTCTGGGTTGGGATTGCCCACTCAGGCACTCTCATTTCGGCAGTCTTGTTCCTTTTCCGGGCAAGGTGGCGCACTGCTGTTGCTCGAGCCTCCGAAGCAATGACGGTCTTTGCAGTCGCCACGGCTGGCTTATTCCCAATTATTCACATAGGGCGGCCTTGGTTCTTTTACTGGTTGATCCCCTACCCCAACGAGCGTGAGTTGTGGGTTAATTTTCGGTCCCCGCTAATCTGGGACGTGTTCGCCATCACTACGTATCTGACCGTGAGTGCGATGTTTCTCTACCTCGGCTTAATGCCTGACATTGCCGCAGCACGCGACAAGATCACGGATTGGCGTCGCCCAATCTACCGACTACTATCCTTCGGGTGGCTAGGTAGCAACAAGCAGTGGCGACACTACACAGCTCTTTACGGATTCTTCGCTGCCCTAGCAACACCGCTAGTCATCTCAGTGCACAGTGTGGTGTCCTGGGATTTCGCGATGTCAATCTTGCCAGGCTGGCATAGCACCATCTTCGCACCATATTTCGTGGCTGGTGCTATCTTCTCTGGATTGGCTATGGTGATCACCCTGCTGGTCCCAATGCGCCGGCTCTTCAAGCTCGAACCCTATATCACTGTGCACCATTTCGAAAATCTGGCGAAATTGATGCTAGCGACATCACTTATCGTGGGTTATGCCTATCTGACGGAGTTCTTTATCGCCTGGTACAGTGGTAGTCCGTTCGAACAGGGAACATTTTTCGACCGGATGTTCGGCCAGTATTGGGGTTACAGCTGGATGATGTTCACCTGTAACGTAATTCTTCCGCTCCTTCTCTTCTGGAAAACTGTCAGAACAAGCTTGAAAGCACTGTTCGTGATGTCGATTTTCGTCAATATCGGAATGTGGCTCGAACGCTATGTGATCATCGTCACGTCACTATCGCACGACTTTGACCCGGCAAACTGGGGGGGGATCTACCAACCGACGTGGGTCGAAGCAGCCATTACAGTTGGGTCCTTCGGAATGTTCTTCACACTCTTCTTGCTCTTTATCAAGAACTTCCCTGCTGTGTCGATTACGGAAATGAAAGAAGCTGTAGGACATTCGCCCAAAACCGAAACGTCTGAAATTGTATAGCCATGACACAACCAGTAGTAGAGCTTCTTGGTGTCTTCCCTTGCTGTGCATCTGCAGCCTCCGCCGTCAGAAGCATCCGCAACGAACAGCTCGGCGAGCTCGTCGTCTATTCACCGACGCCTGACCATGGGCTCGACACCGCCTTGGACGCTCCCGTTAGCTCTGTCCGTTTATTTGTGCTCATTGGCGGCCTGCTTGGTTGCGCCACTGGTTTCGCATTTCCGATTTACACGGTCTTGGAGTGGCCACTGATCACTGGAGGCAAGGCGCTAATTTCGATCCCTCCATTCGTGGTTATTGCTTTCGAGTTAACGATCCTGCTGGGAGCGCTTGGAGGCATGGCTGGGTTTTTGTGGTTATCGAAACTACCTCGAATAACCGGAGAATCCGCTCCTGATAAACGATTCACGAACGACATGACCGGTATCACTGTGACCTGCTCGCCAGAACAGATCGAGTCCGTCCGGACGTGTTTCGAACGAACAGGCGCTAGCGAAATACGGGAGCTACCATGAAAACATACCAGCCCAGATTTCGAATGACAAAGATCAAACCTACCTTCGGTCCAACAGTCTTCACGCTGGTGCTTGGTGGTTCGGTTCTCTTGGCGCAACCAACTTTCATGCGCAACATGCACACCGGTCCAGTAGTCATGCCACACACTCAACCCATGACACCGGTCGAGGGCACCATTGCTGTGAACAATCAGCGCCTCCGGGACCGACTAGAATCTCGAGATCTGCCGAATCCTGTCCCGAATACGACAGAGACACTCGAAGAAGGTGAGTGGCTCTACAATGTCTATTGTGCTGTCTGCCACGGTATAACCGGCCAAGGTAATGGGCAAATCGCTGACCACTTCCGACGAATGCCAAATCTTTCAGCTCCCCATGTCCAAAACTACACTGACGGCTGGATTTACAGCATTATCGGAGATGGCGGGTTTGCGATGCCCCCCTTTGCTAGCTCGATGAACGAGCCTGAACGCTGGGCTCTCGTGCATTTTGTCAAGACGTTCACTCAACCAAGCGGCCAATAACCATGATCGCTGTTGGCACTCCAGTAGTCAGTGAATCTACTCGCCGTCTCTACCTAGCAGCTGGCCTGATCGGCGGATTGACATTTCTTTATGGCCTAGTCTTTGGCGACAGCCTCAGGGCTTGGCAGTCACTTTTGGTGAATTTCTTGTTCTTTGGAGGCTTGGCTCAGGCAGGCGTAGTGATCTCAGCAATTATGCAGGTGACTTCATCCCGCTGGGGCAGGGCATTGAAGCGAATCGCTGAAGCTACCACCGCTTTCTTTCCTATCTCTTTCGTGCTGCTATTAATCCTGCTGGCCGGTGTGAAGGCTTGGGCCCCTTGGGTCCACGAGCCAGTGGACACCAAAGCAGCATGGCTCAACATCCCATTCTTCGCAACCAGACAGCTGATCGGTTTCCTCGTTCTGACCGGTCTCAGTCTTCGCTATGTCTATCAGTCACTCAGGCCAGACATCGGCCTTCTTGATGAGACCAATAAACACCAAGCGGTCGGGTTCAGCAGACGTCTAATTTCGAATTGGCGTGGCCTTGACCAAGAGCGCCAATCTTCTCAACGGTCACAAAGCCGTCTCGCACCAGCTCTGTTGATTGCATACGGCTGGGTTTTTACTCTTGTGGCGTTTGACTTCTTCATGTCGCTCGATCCGCATTGGTTTTCGACTTTGGCCGGGGGCTACTACTTCATCGGCAACCTTTTGCTTGGATTTGCATTTCTCAGTGTAATCGCAGTCTGGTCTCGTCGGCGACTAGACTTGACTAGCTACATCGGTAAGCACCACCTTCATGACATCGGCAAGCTTTTGTTCGGTTTCTGCATCCTCTGGGCATACATGTTCTGGTCACAATATCTCGTGATTTGGTATGGAGATCTCGCTGAAGAGACCGAATTCATCTATCACAGAATGCACGGTCCGTGGGCTCCACTTGCATGGACGGTCTTTGCTACAGTCTTCGTCATCCCATTTGTGGTGTTATTGAGTCGCAAGGTCAAGACCAGTTATAGAG
This sequence comes from Acidobacteria bacterium UBA2990, assembly GCA_002347025.1. Lineage (GTDB taxonomy): Bacteria > Acidobacteriota > Vicinamibacteria > Vicinamibacterales > UBA8438 > UBA2990. The sequence continues at coordinate 302,128 of DEAE01000024.1, read as the reverse complement.
CGTTGCAGTTGATCGCATTCGTACCCTTTGTAGGCATGTGGCTTGAGCGCTTCATCTTGGTATCTCCATCAATGTGGCACGGGCCAGGAGTACCGCTAGGCCTGACCGAACTACTAATCACTTGCGGGGCAACTGGTCTGTTCGCATGGTGTTACACAACCTTCCTACAGGTATTTCCGGTTCTTCCACTAGCCGACCCAAGACTCGGCCTAGTAGACACTCACCCCCAAGCCCACACTACGCATCCGGAGTGAGACCAAACTTCAGACTATTCGACATGAGGTGGCCCAAGGCATTTCATTGCCTACTCGACTCTTCCTAGACCTTCAACGAGCCAATCAAGCTACGAAGCTCTACCTAGTGCGCCACAGAACCGGACTCTCAAACACCAGCCCTCGAAGATGGCTCGACTGGAAACAAACCGCAGGTCATCACGGCTGGGCGATATCGCAGAGAACCTGAACAAGAACCTGTCCTGGCAAGCAACAGTTCTTCCTGAAATGATATTGAAACAGGGAAACCTTGAATATCTCATACGTACTTGGCTGAGAGGGTTCAACAGGCAGGCTTGCAACCTCATTTTCGCCTTCCTAGAACAATTTGGTTTGCCGCTAATGCGTAGACTGTTTTACCATCTGCTGGACTCGGTCGCTGGTCCAGAGCAAACCGGCCGCGTCCCGAGGGAGCTCTTGATCTGCGAAATATACGAGCTACCACCGTTGGTCCACGAACGGCATCGACTATTTCATTCTCTCCAAGCGATGAACGAGTCAACGAACCGTCTCGAAAACCCTTTAGCAACTCGACCATGACAGTACTGAGTGAGATACTTGATTTTCTGAACTTCTCACAGTCAACACCATGCAAGAGTTATCGTTCCGCTACTGAGAGACATTTCTTGTATGGTAGACGGGTCGTCCCTGGCTGGAACGCGCTATCGTATACGCCAGAACCCAAACAAGAAGACCGAACCAACCACCGAATTAGGAACTATCAGAGCAACAGATTCTGTAAGGAGAACTACACCATGAATATCGCTGTGATCGGCATGGGAACAATGGGCGCTCCAATGGCCAGAAACCTCCTTAAAGCGGGACACCGTGTCGTAGTCAACAATCGGACTCGTGAACGAGAGGAGCCTTTAGCAGCCGAAGGAGCAACACGGGCAGAAAACCCGGCAGCTGCAGCCCGTGAGGTGGACATTGTGTTGACTTGCGTGTCAGACACCCCAGACGTGGAGCGGGTTCTACTCGATTCCGAAACAGGCGCCATCAACGGCCTTCGCAACGGCGGGCTGGTCATTGACTGCTCATCCATTGCACCTGCAGCAACTCGTGAAATTGCCACCCGCTTTGCAGAAAAGGGCATCGGCTACGTAGATGCTCCGGTATCGGGTGGCTCAGAAGGAGCTATCAAGGGAACATTGGCAATCATGTGCGGTGGTAGCGAGGCAGACTTCGACCGAGCAAAGCCGGTTCTTGAAGTTTTGGGAGCCAAAATTACCCACATAGGTGCGGTTGGTGCCGGTCAGATTGCCAAAGTAGCCAATCAAGTAGTCATCGCTGGAACCTTCCTTGCCCTTGGCGAAGCACTAACACTCGCCAGCAAGGCAGGCGCCAATCCAGAAAAAGTCGTCGAAGCGATCGGTGGCGGTGTAGCAGGCTCATGGATTCTCCAGAATCGGTCTGGAAATATGCTTAACGACACTTACCCCCTTGGATTTCGTACACGACTACACCGCAAGGACCTAGGAATAGCCCTCGAAACAGCCCGCACCTTTGAGGTCCCAGTTCAAATAGCAAGTCTCGTGGCAACCATTGAAGATGGATTGATAGCCCAAGGCTTCGGCGACGAGGACATGTCCAACCTCGCACGTTTCGTCAGGCGGGGGGCTGGGGTGCCAGACGGTCCTATGAAAGGGTAGTCTTTAAAAAAAACAGAGCGGAGAACACGATGGGAAAGAAGGTCTACTCAAACTCAACAGAGGCACTCGCAGGGTTGCTTCACGACGGTATGACAGTAATGGTCGGTGGCTTCGGCCTCTGCGGTGTGCCTCAAAATCTGGTGCAAGCACTGCGTGACGCTGCAGTCAAACAACTGACCTGCATCAGTAATAATGCCGGTGTGGATGGCGGTGGCTTAGGCCTGTTACTCGAGAGTAGGCAAATCGACAAAATGATTGCCAGTTATGTGGGTGAGAACAAGTTGTTCGAGCGGCAAATGCTTGAAGGCACCATCGAAGTAGAACTGAATCCTCAAGGAACCATGGCAGAACGAATTCGAGCCGGAGGAGCCGGAATAGCCGCCTTTTTCACCCCGACAGGTTATGGAACTCCGCTCACCGAAGGCAAAGAGGCTCGAGAGTTTGACAATAGCTGGTGTGTATTAGAAACCGCACTAAGAGCTGATGTTGCCCTAATCAAAGCTTGGAAAGCTGACGAAGAAGGCAATCTCATCTATAGAATGACAGCCCGCAACTTCAACCCTCCGATGGCCGAAGCCGGTCGAGTGACCGTGGCCGAAGTTGAAGAAATAGTCCCGGTAGGCAGCATTGATCCGGATCTAGTGCACACCCCTGGCATTTATGTGGAGCGAGTGGTGATTGGAGAAAACCAAGAAAAAGTAATCGAACGCAGAAAAACCAGACCTAACGGTTAGAACACGAGACTAGGAAGACATCACACGAAAGTGAAGAGGTGGAGCATCCTGCTCAGCTTCTTTCAGTGCCTCATCAACAAGGTGGTGCTGGGGGGACAACTGGCATACAGGATCTGTGGCATTTACATCTCCGGTCATCAAGAACGCCTGGCATCGACACCCACCGAAATCGACCTCTTTCTTGTCGCAACTCCGGCAGGGTTCAGGCATCCAATCCGTCCCTCGAAAACGCTTGAATACCGGGGCACCTGTCCAGATCTGCTCGAGTGAGTATTCAGACACATTTGGGAATTCCAAGCCCGGTATTTCCCGAGCCGTTTGGCAGGGCAGCACGAACCCATCTGGAGCAACGCTCATGGAGACCATCCCCCAACCTTGCAGACAAGCTTTGGGATACTGGTCGAAATAGTAGTCTGGAAGCACATGTAAAACATCCACTCCGCCGGTACCAGCTGCGCGCGCTCTCTCAACCACCTCATGAGCTCGCTCGAGCTGCTTGCGCGTCGGCATCAACGCGGCCCTGTTGCGGAAGGCCCAGCCTGTGTACTGTGTGTGGGCTAGTTCAAGCCGATTCACTTTCCACTCCTGTGCAATCGCGATCACCTCCGCAATACGATCTAAGTTCTGTCGATGGAGCACGACGTTTAGCGTCACTGGAAACCCCAGGCGCTTAGCACCCAATACTGCTTGCCGTTTCCGGTCAAAAGAAGCAGCGCCAGCGAGACGATCATTCGACTCCGGCTCAGTGTCTAAAAGACTGACCTGCAGATGGTCCAAACCAGCTTCTCGCAATTGTTCAAGCTTTCGATCATCGACCACAGTCGCACCAGTACTCATGTTGGTATACAGCCCGGCGCGGCTAGCCTCCTGCACAAGCTCCATGATGTCTCGACGCACCAATGGCTCGCCACCAGATAGATGCAGTTGTACAACTCCCAACTCAGCCGCTTCCCTAAAGACTCTCACCCACGTGCTCGTATCAAGCTCCTTACGATACCGACCCAGCTCTAGCGGATTGCTGCAATAGGGGCACTGCAGCGGGCACCGGTACGTGACTTCAGCCAGCAATGCCAGCGGTCTAGTCGTCAACGGATCCATCATGAATTAGGCCCCTCTCAGCCAACTGGTCGAGAAATTCAAAAACATCGTCGCTTGGTTCTGACCCAGGATAAGTCTCTTTCAATGCCGCAATCAAATCATCAGTGGATCGACCATCACACAACTTCACGATAGCCCGGCCAGGTTCGTTCAGCACCATCATGCCTTCAGGAAACACCAGCTGGTGTTGATTGCGCACTTTGTCCCAACGGTAGCGCGTACCAGTCGCGAGAACCGGATAGGTAATAGGAAATTTTTGTGTCATAGCTTTCCTTGCAACGGCAACCAGTATTTCACGCTCTTGATAATACAACGAACAGGAAGCTGTTCCTTCCCTGAAAGAGACATCCAGAGGCAGTTAGTGTTAGTGTTTATTTAGCGAGGCCAAAAGTGGCTACAGCCCCGCCAAGCCTGAGCCTGAAGCTCTGCGAGTTACCGATACCCTGTGTGATAAGGGAGCCACCTGGAATATTGGGATTTGGTGTCAGACGTCGGTCTAACCAGCCAAGCACGCATCGATATAATCAAGCTCAGTCGACACCGTAACTTATTGGGGCCATAACTATGTTTGTTCACGTACTTGGTTCGGCCGCAGGGGGAGGATTCCCTCAGTGGAACTGTAACTGCCGAAACTGCAAACGACTCCGCGACGGAACCCTAAATGGAAAGGCCCGAACTCAATCCTCGATCACCGTTAGTAGTAACGGCGTAGATTGGGTCCTCTTCAATGCTTCACCAGACATAAGACAACAACTAGCCTCATTCCCACCTTTACAGCCAGGGCGAGCAGTCCGCGACACAGGCATTTGTGCCGTAGTGTTAGTTGATGCCCAAATCGATCACACAACCGGCTTGGTTGTTCTTCGAGAGCACACTGAACCTTGGAACGTGTATTGCACCAGAGCTGTCCAGGAAGACCTGACTACAGGTTACCCTTTATTCAATATCCTCTCTCATTTTCAGGGAGTGAATTGGCATGAAGTCCCTATTGACGAGAGGTCATTCACCGTACCGAAAGCGAATGGTCTCCGGTTCACGGCGGTACCATTGAAGAGCGAAGCTCCCCCCTATTCACCCCACCGTCACAATACAGTACCTGGTAACAACATCGGTATGAGACTAGAAGATACAGAAAGTGGGAAAAACCTATTTTATGCTCCAGGGTTGGGTGAGCTTGAGCCCCATGTAAGACGCTATATGGAAGCAGCTGACTGTATTCTGGTCGACGGGACCGTATGGACAGACAATGAGCTATCTCGAGAGGGAATCAGCGACAAGCGGGCTCAAGATATGGGTCATTTAAACCAATCCGGGAAAGGCGGGATGATCGATATCCTTCAATCCTTGAATTGTCCTCGAAAGATTGTTATCCACATTAACAACACCAATCCAATACTGGATGAAGACTCACAGGAGCACGCTGAACTTGTTAATGCTGGGATCCAAATTGCTTACGATGGCATGGATATCACCCTCTAGGTTCAGTTGACCAGAGCACAATATGCAAAGTGTTGACGACCTTTCCTTTCTGGTATTTATCTGGGTGGTATCATCACAACAAACGGCCTCGATGAAGAGAAACCATAATGAATGAGACGCCCACCACACCTTGGACTCGTGAGGAATTCGAGTTGCAATTACGCGGAAAGGAAAAGTACTACCACGCGAACCATGAGTTTCATGTCCTAATGCACTCAGGGAAGCTGGATAAGACAGCCATCCAAGGCTGGGTCGCTAACCGCTTCTATTATCAAGTGGCTATACCAGTCAAGGATGCCGCGGTGATGTCCAACTGCTGGGACCGCGAGATTCGTAGAGAATGGATCAAAAGAATCATTGACCACGACGGCGCCAAAAATGCTGAAGGCGGAATAGAAGCTTGGCTGCAACTAGGAGAGGCGGTAGGGCTCACCCGCGACGAACTATGGTCTCAACAGCACCTGCTCCCCGGTGTCAAATTCGCAATCGATGCATACGTCAATTTCGCTAGGCATCAACCTTGGGAAATAGCTGCAGCCTCCTCATTAACTGAACTTTTTGCACCAACCATCCACCAACGGCGTCTGGACAACTGGCCCAAACACTATCCCTGGATATCAGAGCAAGGTTACAACTATTTCCGCAAACGTTTATCAGAAGCTCGGCGGGATGTGGTTCACGGTTTGAATATCACGCTGGACTACTGCGAGACCAGGCGCCAGCAGGAAGCTATGCTAGAGGTATTGCAGTTCAAATTGGACGTACTGTGGACGATGCTCGATTGTATGTGGATGGCGTATGTCGAGCACAGGCCTCCCTACCACAATATTGCCTGAGTTTCAGAGGGGGGTTGAGCTCAAACAGCCACCCTATCATTTTACTGGTTTAGGGCCATCGTGAAAGGTCATTTGGTTTTGGTCAAGAGGTCAAAACTTAGGCCGGAAAATCCGAGGGACTGCCGTCTCTGGTTACCGGTACACAAATAATGCGCGTGGGCCCTAAAACAAATGGCACCCACGCGCATGACCGGCTTGGGTCTGGTTTCTGCCTAGGCTATGAAACTCAAGACCCAGCAGAACGTCCCGATGGACGTTCTTGTCTGAACTAGCGAGCGGTAACGTAGAGAGTTACTTCCATGTTCAGAGCAATCGCTTTGATCTCAGGCTTGGTCCAAGTCATGTTTCAACTCCTTATATACAGTTTCCAACTAGCTGAATTAAGAGGAACGATAACAGTTTGAATCCAGTCGTGCAAGTGGAAAAAGACCGCGTCACTAGGCACTGAACTGTTTCCAGCGTCCAGATCTGAAAAGTCGTTGCATTAGAACAAGTTGTACAAATGGTGCAAATACCCATGCCAATAATGGCCCTTCGGGCACCCACTCAAAACCGAATAGCAAGATCATCGTCAAAGCTAACAATAACCCCCACTGGGTAACGACCGTGTAGCGGAAAATTGGCTTGGTATCGCCAGCTCCGGTCAACGCCCCTTGCGTACAAATGCTGACGGAACTAAAGAATTGAGCCACCGCAAACCAACGCAAGACAGTCGCAGCGAGCGCTGCCACCTCTGTGTCCGCTATGAAGAGCATAGCAATCGGCCGAGCAAGAACAAAGGTAGCGCCGACGACCCCTAACATGATGAGAGCCAACAGACGAACGCTGCGACGACCTAAGGCCTCAGCCCGATTAAGGTCACCAGCTCCGATCGCTTGTCCCACCAATGTCGCCGTCGCTATCTGGAAGGCCAGCGCTGGAAGTACACTCACAAGCCTCACTTGAAGGCCTACCCCTGCAGCCGCATGCATCGAAGCTCCCAAGACACTTGCACCCAACAAAGCCATATACACGACCCGTGCGCCATTACGGGCAATTCCAGCCAGGGCAGGCGGAAGACCGATTCTTAGAATCCGCCTGACCAGTATCCAGTCAAAACCCAACAAAGGTCTGAGCTTAAGGCGGAGACTTCCAGCACCCTTAACCAGTACCCATAGGTATACGCCAGAACCAACGGCACGTGCAGCCACTGTGCCTAATGCGGCTCCCGCAACACCGAGCGGCTGTAAGGGGCCTAAGCCGAAGATAAACACATAGTTCAACGACACGTTCAAAACGCTGATACCGGTAGCAAATTTAAGAGGTGTCATGGCATCGCCCGTGCCTCGAAACATGGCAGCCGCAATGACGTTGCACCAGAGAAACACCGTGCCAAGAAAATAAATGTGGAGATAAGGCAACCCCTGGTTCAAGGTGCCTACCGTAGCCTGCATCGCAACCAAAAGAGGTCGGCTCATCAGGAACCCTCCCAGCGCTATCGGTATTCCCAAGATCAACACCAACCGGGAGCTCTGATGAACAACACCCTCTATCTGGTCACTATCTCTCGCCCCTACGCCCTGGCTAACCAGTGTGATTACTCCGGTCGCAATAGCCAGCACTGAAGCCTCCACTAGAAACGCAATCTGCCGCGTCAAACCAATGGCTGCCGTCGCCTCATACCCCAGCCCCCGCACCATAATAAGATCAGCAGCGCCGAGGCTTAGCTCGAGCATGCTATAGAGGATGGTCGGCCAAGCAATCTTCCAAATTCGCTTATACATAGCCTTGTCACTACGATCAGTTAACACGATGAGTTCTCACTCCAGTCACGACAGATTCAACTGATACAAACGGGTGATCTTAACTCTTTGACGAGAGTTTTCTGACAGCTTGTCATTCGCAGCAAGCAACTCCATGCATTGATTAAAATTCAGGCAGCCTCAGAGTTCGGGAACATAATGCAACAAGCCGCACACGCCACGGAGTCTGCAATTTAATGGGCAACGAAAGAACGCACAGTCGCTACATATCACCGGTCGCTCAATCAGCAGCCGCTCACGCAGCACAGCACTACTTCGACTCAGTCGTCTCGACTCTCGCGGATCTTGTCGAATTTCGCACTGTGGCTAAGGACGGAGTCGCCAACACTGACCACCCGGAGTTTATACGTCTAAAGACATTTCTCGCTCGCACAGCAAAGCAGTTGGGTCTTGATTTTGAGGACCACGGCGCTGCAGTTGTAATGGGCTTTGGTCAATCAGATGACCGTCTAGGGCTCCTCACACATGCGGATGTGCGTCCTGCCAACCATGCCGCATGGGCTGGCGACCCTTTCCATCTTGATACCCAATCTGAACCTGGTCGCTTAATCGGGCGTGGAGTAGAAGACGACAAGGGTCCACTTGCTGCAGCCCTGTATAGCATTAAAGCATTCAGCGATCAAAAACTGCCTGGCAAGCGCCGCGTCGAGCTAATCATCTCACTGACTGAGGAGTCAGACTGGACACCTTTCCGAAGATTCTTAGATGTCTGGAAACCACCGGATCTAAACATTGCACTGGATGCTTTCTACCCTGTAGTCAGTGGAGAACGCGGCACCGGAGCAATCCACGTAACGTTCCCCGCACAGGCGCCCCCCAAGACTCCCTACGGTAAGCCGAGCCTCACCTCGGTCAACGGAGGAAACTTCTTGTCACAAATACCAGCCGAAGCTGAGGCCCTTATCGCTGGAGCAAATACGGATCGTATTCCCACACTCTTCCAAGAACTTGAGGATTCACCCGAAGGGAGTTTCGAGTTCGAAATTGTCGGTGACTCAACTCGTATTCTGGCAAAGGGCATCGCCGCCCATTCATCAACGCCATGGGAAGGACGCAATGCAATCACGCAGCTCGCTGGAGTTTTAGGCAAATACTGCTGGCCGCCAACTACAGCGGGAACACTGATACGTTTCATTAACGATCTGATCGGAACAAGCCACTACGGAGAACATTTTGGAAATGTAGCATATTCCCATAATTTCATGGGACCTCTAACACTCGCATTAACCACTCTTCGCAACATTGACGATGGAAGCATAGTAGCTGGGATCAACATCCGACGGCCTGTGGGACGCAGTGGAAAGACAGTTGAGGAAACGATCCGAAAAACACTAGACGAGTGGCAGCACAAGAACCAAACGCCTGTCAGCTATACGCTCGAGATTGGAGAACCCTATCACCTGCAATCGGCTCCCCATATTCCTGTGCTTCTGGACATTTTTCGCTTGTATAGCGGTCGCCCTGCCAACGGACCAATCTCGATCGGAGGAGGAACCCAAGCTCGACTTCTTCCCAATGGAATCAACTTCGGTCCGGCAATGCCTGATGAACCTTATACTGGCCACAGTGAACATGAATTCATGACAGCTGAACGCCTAGAGCTGAATCTAAAGATGTATACGGCAATGCTTGTAGAACTTGCCGCTAGCAACTCTTGAACACACAGAATTAGAAGACCGGCATTGGCAGGGACTTCGCATAACCAAACAACCTCAACCGCCGGACCGAGGTCAATCAGGTAACAGAGACCGAGAGTGCAGAACAAGGTTGACCCTATCCAACCTCATTGCTAATCTGTCGCAGCTATGAGAAGAAATTATGGCTCTGAGTCGTGAAGAAATGGCCGCCCGTGCAGCCAGTGAGATCAAGGACGGATTTTACGTCAACCTAGGCATTGGAATCCCCACGCTGTGCGCGAATTACATACCTCAAGACGTCAAAGCCAAGCTACAAAGTGAAAACGGCCTGCTTGGAATAGGACCCTATCCAACAGACAAAGAAGTCGACGCCGACCTGATTAACGCCGGCAAAGAAACCGTAACTGCCGTCCCAGGAGCTAGCTTCTTCAGTAGTGCTCAAAGCTTTGCGATGATTCGGGGTGGCCACATCGATCTCGCAATACTCGGCGCCATGCAGGTCTCCCAGCGCGGAGATCTAGCCAACTGGATGATTCCAGGGACCGTCGTCAAAGGCCCAGGAGGGGCAATGGACCTGGTAACTGGAGCCAAGCAGGTCCTCATCGTCATGGATCACGTGTCAAAGCGGGGCGACCAGAAAATCCTCAAGAGTTGCAACCTACCGCTAACTGGCAAACAGGTGGTCAACAAATTGATAACGTCGCTTGCTGTGATCTCTGTAACTCCAGACGGACTACGACTCCTTGAAAGAGCACCCGGCGTATCAGTAAGCGAAATCTGCGATGCCACTGAACCCGAGTTGTTGATTAGCGATCATGTCCCAGAAATTGCTTTCTAGTTCCCCGTTCCGATTCCAATTCCAAAAGCACCTGGCAAAATCCCACGCCCCTGCAAGCAAGATTTAAGCAAAATTACATCGGGATTAATTATGAGACGCACATCTAGCCAATAAAGTTCCATCTAGGGATAGTCTGGTGGGGTTTATACATACACTTTATTCGGAGTCCAGTCTAGAAAGACCACGGTCTTTTTCCTCGAAGCAGATTGGAAATACTCTTCCTCAGACAGACCAAGTCCCGTATGATCAGGCTTTCACCAGTGGAAATTGAGAGAACCAACAGCAATGAGACGATCAATAGTTCGGTATGCTTGGCTCCTAGTTGTCATCGTCATGCAATCTACCGGGCTGTCACAGGCCCAAGACAGTCAGGTCCTACCGGAGCAATATCGTGAAGCGATTCCACTCTACCCAGAAGTAATCGGTCCGTATACCTTTGCCATATCGTCAGACAACGAAGAAGCCAGGAGATTCTTTCGTCAGGGCATGCAGCTTATGTACGCCTTCGCGAAAGTTGATGCTGTCAGGTCATTCCGCGAGTCATGGAATAACGATCCTACCTGCGCCATTTGTTACTGGGGTGAAGCGTGGGCATGGGGTTCATACCTCAACGGCCCTATGCGCCCACCAGAAGCACCGCACGCCTATGCCGCAGTAAATAAAGCTCTTGAACTCGCATCACAGGGGCATGCTAGCCCCCGAGAATTGGCCTACATCGAAGCCCTATCAGTGCGCTACGTGGAGAATTTTCAGGTCGACAATCGACGTGAACAAGATGAAGCTTACCGGGACGCCATGCGGGCGCTCTCGACCCGCTACCCTGACGACCTTGATGCTGCCACCTTGTACGCGGATGCACTATTTCTACTTGAACCCCGGCGCGGAACAAGGGACCTAAACGATCCCAACGTTCAACGCTTGCACGGCGTGCTTGAGAACGTGCTGGCTAGAGATATAAGACATCCTGGAGCCTGCCATCTCTACATCCACGCAACAGAATCGACTGTCCAACCCGCAAAAGCAGCACCTTGTGCCGAGTATCTAGGCAGTGCTATTCCAGGTGCCAGTCACATCAATCACATGCCGTCACACACCTGGAACGAAATTGGCCGATGGGCCGACGGCGTCGAAGCTAATACCCAAGCCTGGCATTCAGACCAAAAAGCCTCCTACGGCAAAGGCGTAGCGATTTACCCTCAACACAACCTGCACATGTTGCTGTTTGCAGCATCTATGGATGGACAGGGGGCCGTGGCTATTCAGGCAGGCAAGGATTACCACAAGCTCACTGGAAACAGTGTGTATCATGCCCTAACGCTGCTGCGCTTTGGGCGATTCGACGAGGTATTAAAGATAACGGACCGTCCAACTGGAGAAGTCGAAGGAGGACTTTGGGACTTTGCCCAAGGATACGCCCAGCTGCGTGAAGGTCACACCGACTTTGCCGAAGTCTACCTCAATCGCGTTCGCCAAACAGCCAGTACCTCAGAAGCCCAAATGCGGTTCCACGACGCAGAAACTCTTCTCGGCACAGTCGCTGGGATCCTTGACGGCGAGTTGCATCGAGCACGAGGCGACTTAGAAGAGGCTATTGAAGCCTTCCAAGGGGCCGTGGCACTTGAAGATACTCTTGTCTATGATGAGCCGGAGCCGCTTCCATTTGCAGCTCGACACTGGCTAGGTGCGGCATTACTTGAGCTTGAACGATACGTAGATGCCGAAAAGGTCTATCGAGACGAAATCGCAGACCACCCGCACAACGGATGGTCACTCTTCGGCCTGAAAATGTCTATCGAAGCACAAGGAAGAACCGAAACCAGTGTGGATCGGGACCTGGAGCAAAGCTGGGCCCGCTCTGACATATGGCTCAGAGCGTCACGCTTCTGACAATCACACTTCAACATAGCGTCCCAACACCGGTTCAAATTGTTTTTGTTGTTTCAGCGGCCCGCACACTGGCTAACGCAGAAGCTATGAGCCCCGTTGGGACACCGACCATCCCAAGACCAGCCATTACAACTACTACTGTAAATACGCGTCCTCCCAGCGTGATCGGGTAGACGTCACCATAACCCACGGTTGTCAGCGTCACGACAGACCACCAGAGACTGTGGAACACCGATGCGAATACTTCAGGCTGAGCTGCGTTCTCAAAGTAGTAGATACCCACAGCTGACAGGTATATGACAATACCGGCAATGCCCAAAAAGACCAACAGCTCTTCACGGGCAATTAGAACAGCCCGACGCAAACGGTCAATCGCCTTCGTATAGCGAGCTAACTTCAGGATACGAAGCAATCGAAGAAGTCGAACCAAACGTATCGAGCGAAGGTCAACTCCCAAGGAGACGTAAAACGGCACTATCGCAACTAAATCGATAAGGCCATATACACTAAATACGAAGCTAGACTTTCTCTCGGCTACGATGAAACGCAGCAGGTACTCCACCGTAAAGAGACCAACGCAGCCCACCTCGGTCCATTGAAGGACGGACTGAACCTTTGCTGACAGTTCAGGTAACGTCTCCAATGAGAACGACCCGATCGAGAGAAAAATAGCAGCAGTGATTATTGTGTCGAAGATCCGTCCAGCTCGGGTCTCAGAACCTTCAACTACTTCCTTCAGACTCATCTAATCTAGTCTAGTTAGCCTAGCAGTCATCTTTTGTCAGAATTGCTGGGAATTAAATGGAAATCAGTAAACAACCACAGCGAGCACAAACACCAAGATTGCTAGCATGACAACCCACTGCCATATCTCTTGCTGGTCATCTGACGGAATGAGTTGGAAAGAAATGCTGCGGTGTGAATCAACAACATTACGAAGAAAATTCGCTGAAGAGGCTTGCGTACTATCAACGACAACCGAGCGCCCATTGGTACGTTGCTCGACCATAGCTATACCGTCCAACCCAAGCTGAGTGCGCTGCCCCTGAAGGTCCATCTCAAGCGTCTCGTCATAGTCGACACCACGCACGTAATCCAGGAGCACTGTATCAACATTAAGCCCTGTGCGAGTTCCAATCGCCACTGGGTAAGTAATCAGACCTCGCCTACGAAATTCACCAAGTGCTATATCCATGCGGCTTGTCTGCTCGGCATCGATCAAAAAGTCTCCGTCGGTGAATAGCAAGACCAGCCTATCGCTGCGCTCCTCTGGAAGCCAATCATCGTCCCCGGATTCAAAGCGATCCTGGTTATCTAATGAGAGATAGATCGCTTCAAGGGCTGTTGCAACATCGCTGTCCCACGGAAAAGCATCTCCAGTCAACGTTGGGGGCGGGGCGATCCGCCCCACTTCCTCAATAAAGCGCTCTGCGTTCGATGACATGTGGGCTCGACGTAAAGTCGTCGTACCCCAAACGTAGATGGCGGTCCGATCCCCTGGCGTCAAAATATCCTGAGTGTACAAGCTGAGGGCCTCTCGCACTGCCAGTTCCAGGCGAGATGGACCCAAATCTTTCACCCACATAGATGCCGAGGCATCGATTGCAACCACTACATCGACATCACCCCTCTTAAAAGTCGATCCACCATAAACCCAGAACGGCCGGGCCGCCGCAACAGACACCAGCATCAGTGCTACAACGGCCAGAAACCAAAATTTGATGTGTCCAAAAAAAGGATACTTCGAACCTTCAGTACGAGGGGGACGTAGCTGCAGGCGGAGCGCGAATATCAACAAGCCAAAAACCATCAATAGACCAGCGATTGGCACAATCGCTAGATACTCCGGGTTAGCAAACTCGATACTCTCCCGGAGCATGCTTGTGATAGCGTCCAGCATTTCGTTTTAGGGTTCTTTAAATTCAGGGTATCTTAAAGCAGAACTCTAACCCCTACGTCGACGCACTGGGGTTCCCTCACCCTTCATCTGTTCTAGTTCTGGGGGTTCAATCTCGCGAGGAGCTTCCAAGGCACGACGCACCGCCTCAGCATTGCTCGTCAAATCGTAGTTCCATTTGTAATCAAAGCGGTCAGTGAGGTCCCCCCTGAGCGCTCGTTCATAGTCGGCGTTCACCGTTTCCATGACCTCAAGGATGATAGCTTCTTTCTGAACTGGAGCATCAGTGCTTTCCGAATCAATGGCGCGATACTGCTGCCTAGCAAGCATAAATTTTGCACTCGCTAATAAATGCGAGGCTCTTGGGTCATCGATCTCATCGGCCAGATTTTCAACCACTGTCTGGTAATCACCCGTTAGATAACTATAAGAGGCCTGCTGCAAGAAAGTGTCCTGAAATAAGTAAGAGTCAGAGAACCACTGCATCCCCCAAGCACGACTGCCTTCGTAGAAGGCAGTCACTTGAGCCAATTGAGCTTCAGCGGTTTCATAATCCGCACGCTCCACGCTATCGCTCAACCCTTCCAAATTAGCGTAAAAACCAGCAAGACTTCGAGAAGGCACAGATACGCCCACAAAGAATATCAACGCTAGTGCTAAACCGACCAAGTAGCGGAAAGAGTGTTCTTTGTCTAGCAGGTCTGTCAGTCGCATAGTGTATTCCCTCGTCGATCAACCGAGCCATCCCCGTTACGAGGGACAGCAGAATCCGAACTAGCTATTCTGGCATCTCTACGGCACCGTCCCCCAGAGAAGTTCAGATACGAACCCCATCGGAATGCCGACGACAAGCAGAGCCATGGCCACCAGCAAAAAACGAGAGTAGATCGGAACCTTCAAGGCACGGTGCTTTAGTTCCATTCGCACAGCCTCGCGCTCATCGATTGCCTCATAAGCGCGCGCTAAGCTGTCTTCGGAAGTGACATCAAAATAATCACCACCATACTCCTGTATCTGCCCGACCAACTGGGGAACCGTTGGATTCAGGAAACTTGCAGTCCGTGCGTCACTGGTATTTATATAGATGAGATAGGGAACGATATTCCGCCTGTTCAACTCAGCAAATTCGGCGTCAGGAAACTCGTCAACCGCCGCATCGGTAATGATAAGAACCGCTCTATTTTGGTTTGCACCTCGACCGACGGTGGCCTCATCTCGGTCGAAATGCTTCACAATATCCTGTAGGGGACGAATGATATTCGTATCCCCTTCAGCAGGCACAATCCGAACCTTATCGCGAGGCACCACCATCGCTTTATCAAGTCGCTGTGTCATCACATAGGGCGCATCCCACACCTGATAGTAGTACAACTCATCATCCATAACGAAGTCGTCTACCATATACGGGTAGGTAGAAAACAACCACAGCGAGACTCGATCATTCTTATCCCGCCGCATGTTGAGAAACTCAAGATGCGCGTCACGAGCCACCTCGGCTTTGGACTTGTTGGTCTCGGGAAACTCCCAAGCCATCGACCCAGACGTGTCAACCAGGTCTATGCGCACTCTGGATTCCACATAACCGCTCACTTCTTCGGTTGCAGTCAAAAACGGATCAGCAACAGAAACAATCAGCATCACCAAGGCTCCACACAGTAGAGCCTTCGGGGCTGTATGTAGCACTCTGATCAGTGCAGGTTTGCGATGGTTGGTGGCGATGGCATGGCCAGAGTGCTGCCGAGCGTGCCGCTTCCGTGCCACACTCAAACGCAACAGCGTCAGAGTTAGTATGACGCCGACTGCGATTGCGATTGCGACCGCCATCCCTACGTCACCATAGCGAATTTGCTCGAAGTCCGTCTCGAACAGTTCGCGAAATCCTCCATCGAGAAACCCGAACAACTCAGACCAAGGCATCAACATAATGTCACCTAATACATCAGCGGCCCGTTGAAGGCAATCCAGCGACTCCCACTACCGACTTGAGACGATTCAACAGACGCACATGGGGACGAAGTTGTGATAAGGCGTCAACGAGTTCCTGCACCTCTTCCGACGGCCTCACCGTCATGACAGGCTGTCCACACTCCAGACCCCGCTGGTAGCCAACGAGTCGTCCTGCCAACACACCAAGCGCCGTTTTACGAGGCCCATCCTCCAACCTTTCTACGTGGCGTTGCATGTCCAGCGACGTGTCTCCAGGAACCAAATCGGGCAAGTCTGCCAACAGATAGTCACGCAGGGCCAACACCAAACTGCGTTGACAGGCTAGCAGACGGTCCCCGCCAACCCCCTTCGGCAAACTTTGCAAGGTCTTGAGTTCATGATGCACAGATCGACGGGCCTCCCAAATCGAAGGCGGCACCGGAATCTGGGCCTCGAGCCTGGCCAGCTCATCCTCCTCCTGTTGCTTCTCCAGTGAAACCATCTTTGGCTTCCGCGCCAAACGAACGAGCATGACAAGCCAGATCAAAAGCGGCAACGGCGCAACTGTCCAAGCTAAAGTCTGAAAAACCGTTGCACGACCAGAAAAATTCCCCAGCTCAATCGTGTCACGGATGTCCAACAAAGGCTCGTCGGTGATGGAAGTCACATAACGTATAAGCCCCTGCCCACCATCGACCTGTTGCACTTCGGCGTCTTCAATGTCCTCACCCAAATCCCGAATCAAATAGTAAAAGCTGAAGTTTGGCAAGAGATAGGTCATCTTGTTCGGGTCGACCAAACGAAACCCGTAAGTAAAGTCCCAAATATGCTCATCCTCAATCCGACGCTTATCCACCATCAGTGACACCGCCTCGAACGGATGCACTGGCAGCGCCTCAGGAGCCATCCGATCCTCAAGGATGATGATCTCTTGTCCTTCTGAGACCAAGTCCGGGAAACGGAGCCTGTAAACCTGAGTGATCGGGTCCCCTGTTTTGACAACAGTCGGTTCCAGTTCTAAGGTCTCAACTCTCACGGGTCCAAATTCACCCAAAACCTCATCTATCGGCTGAGCCTCGACAGTCAGGTTCACTACAAACGAAAGGCTAATTAAGGTCGTGAATATGCGTATCATGGCCACCGGTCGTCCATTCCTTACTCTAGCGAGCCGTACGAGATATCAGGAACTTGGGCAATTCCTCAATGTGATTATCAGGCGTCAACACAACTGAATCGATACCAGCCTGATACTTCAGCTTGTATTGCAAAGATTCCCGAGACTCCTCTATTCGTCGTCTTATTGCGCCCGCCTTACGCGCAGACACTACAGTTTGTTTACCCGTCTCCATATCCGAGATCCGAATATATCCGAGACGACTCTTAACGCGGAATTCATCCGGATCATCAAGAATTAGAACGATCATATCGTGCTTCGCCGCCAGAGTACTCAACCGCTTGAAATCTACCGCATCGGGATCATTAACCAAATCCACCAAATCTGTGAGCACAACGACCGAATGGCGCATCTTGAGACGGGCCAGCATGAAATCGATGGCTACCTGCAAATGGGCTGGCCGATGACTCGGAAATTCCCGCTCCAATTTCAACTTCTCGAAGATCTGGTACGCCATGTGAAAAACTTGGGGCGTCCCCATCTTGGGGCGCATATAAAGCTCGATGCGGTCTGAATAGCCGAGCAGACCAACTGGGTCCCGCACATTCGCCCGCGTAAGCCCGATATTGCCAAGCAGGTCCAGCATCAACAACGCTTTGTTTGAGCTCTCCGAAACTTGAAAGAGCGTCGAATAAGAAAGGTCGCAGACAATGACAGTGCGGAGCTCTTTCGGCTCCATCCTCTCGATCCGGAACAATTTCTCCGGATATGTCCGCATGCTGATATTCCACGCTACATCCTTCAAGGGCTGCCCCGGCCGCCATTGATCAACACCCACGATGTCGTAGCCAGCCCCTTTGAATCCGCTCTTGTGGTCTCCGAAGTGAATACTCGTCGAGGGCTTTCGCGCTCGGATCCCGTGCTTGATATCACGGAACCGGGCATAAAGCTCCTCTACTTCCACGGTGGAACCTCCATATCGTCCACAATCTTCTTGAGCAACTCGTCCTTATCAACCGAGAATTCCATCCCTTCTCGAAGCACGAGGCGGTGTGCTAGCACTGGACCAGCCACAGCCTTGATGTGATCTGGGGTCACCGATAGGTCACCGTTGAAGAAAGCGAACGTTCGAGCAACCGCCTCAAGATGAAAATGGACGCGAGGTGAGATCCCAACTCTGATGTACTCTTTGACGTTTCGCGCCGCCCGTCCCATGACCCTATGCGGACGAGTATTGCGGATGAGTCGCACCTTATACTGCTGCCCATATTCGGACATCTTCACATTGTCGAAGATGTATTGTGCAATCTCGAGCACCTCGTGGAGGTCCGTCAGTTTTTCAACCTTGCGTCCAACGACATTACCCGCCGTGATTTTGTATTCATCCTCCTCACTCTCCGGGTCCATCATGTTGATGGAAAGCGTCGTGCGGTCGAGCTGCGCCACTGGATTAGCGAAGGTCCCCTCTTCCTCACCGAATATATTTTCGGTACAAATCACCATAAAGAAGCGAGGCCCATCAATGTCGTTAAAATCACCAGATAGCGGAAACAACGGCAACATTTTGCCTTCAGCAAGATTGCCGTAATCTGAACTTAGCGTGGCCGAACTTTCCTCCATCCCCTCAAGCACAGCAGCTTTAGTCTTGCCGGACAACCTGTTGTCCTCGTCAATCAGTACGATATGGGCCATCAACTTCCCTGGCTTAAAAACCAATTTCCGAGACCCATCGGTCTCTTCAACAATCGTCTCATAGCCAAGAATATCCTCAGGCATGTAAGTGGGAAGACCCTGAATCCGTTCGAATTTCGCGTCTATCGCCATAGCGCAGGCGCTAACGAGGTCAGTCTTGCCTGTCCCAGTCGGCCCCCTGAACATAACGTGAGGCTGACGCAACAACTTGCTCTGACTTAGCTTGTCTGTGTAGGGCAGCAACGTGAAGAACGCCCACGATAGGATGCGAGCTGCGTCGTCGAGACCATAGAGCCACTTCGTCGACTCCTTCTGGAAACGTTGGACCACTTCGTTGGCCCGATCGAAGTCAACATCAGGATTGGGTTGGACGGCCATTGATCTCTCTTGCTCCCTTCTCTACGCAGAGCAAAGGCCGCGAGCGGCCAGTTACTCATTCATGCGACCCTAGGCCGCCGTAATCCAGCAAACAACTTTGATCACTCCGCCTGAGGAACCGTAGTCACCGACTGGGCCCCTAGTGTGTCCGCACGACGACACTCCGTCAAGTTGCAAAGTTGAACTTCGCATTCTCAGCAGCAACTAATTGCCGACCCGACATCGATGTCCGAAGTCGGCCATCTCCAGACTTTGCCCGGAGCTCCTGTATTGGGTTTCGTTGGCCCTATGTAGGATATTCTCCATGTCTAACACCATGGGTCGTGGAGGGGTCCCCTCATCACAGCAACCGACACGGCTGGCCAGAGAACCCAACTCCCACCTAGACAGTCGCCCTACTCACGAGACGCTTCCCAAGCCCCCGTACCATACCAACTGAAGCTTCCCTCAGCACCTTGGATCACGTCGCCCACAACCTCACCTTCGAAATTAATAGGCTGGTCTCCATCAAGATCTGGCACGACGATAACGAACTTAAGTACCGAACCTTCAACGGTCCCGTCCACCGACAACACCTCGTTATCGCCAAGGTCGATTTCACCACCCAACCGATCTCCATTCTGTTCGAACCGGGCCTGCCACGTCGTAACACCCGTCTGGGTGTCGAGCCGCATCTCCCAATTCCCGCTCACCCCGGATTGGGCCTGCAGCAAGGAAACTCCAACAACAAGCCAAACCGTCACAACGCTAACTAGTGATCTCCACATCATCGTTTCTGCCTCACTGACTTCAAGTCTCTCAGATGCTGAATGACCCACAGATGGCTCTTCACCAGCAGAATCCCACTGGTTACAATGGCAGGGCCAGCCAGGTTTATACCTATTTGACCACAAAAGCCCCGTAAGGGCTCCTGACCGGCAGCATTGGAACCAAGAGCACCCGCCTATATGACTGCGAAAATACGGGGGAGTCAGCTTATTTTTCGGTAACAGCTCGAATGAAGACGCCACCGATGGAACATATCAAGCCAGCAACACCTTTCCGGTGGATCGATTATCTAAGTCATTGTGACCAACCCGGCGCAATAAATCACCAGCGTCCACATGCGCAATTGATCACTACCTAAGTTCACCTCGCAACGCTACTTTGGACAGAGCAGAAAACATCGATGCCAGACACACACGGGCCCCTAATCGGAAAAAAATTACCGGCATTCTCTATGCTAGATGACGAGGACAATATCGTCGACAACACAGCACTCCTCGGTCATTGGACCGTCCTGTTCTTCTATCCCAAAGACCATTCGTTCGGCTGCACCCTTGAATCCTGTGCCTTTCGAGACCACCACAATAGCTTCGAACGTGCCGGGGCAACCATCTACGGCATCTCCACCGACGACGCTCGGTCTCATGCCGCTTTCCGCAAAAAACACCGTCTTCCATTCAATCTACTGACCGACGAACGAGAATCACTTGCCCAGGCCTTAGGACTCAAGAAAACTCTCGGACTACTTCGAGCTAGAGCCACCTTTGTGCTCGACCCCAGTGGTGTTATCCAATTCACTCATACGAGTCAGTTCGGTATCATCGGGCACATCCGCAAAGCCCGCGAAGCCATCCACCGCCAACAAGCACGCGCCGGAATGACCGACAGGTCATCCTCCTAGAACCAACAGCTAATAAGTTGATAAGCGCTGTTACCCGTGGCTGAAATGGTTACAGACAATCATGAAATGAGACGATATACACAGGCAACGATAGCACCTCACCGATAGAGATGTCTTGCCGCTGAATCCGGAGCCCCTCCATGAAACACCCAAACCCGTTTGACCCTAGAAACCACGCCACTTATACCCCTGACAAGATGGGCAAGACCACTATTTTCCGTTCCGAACGTATCCTAGTGGGGCTCAATGCCTTTGAACCTGGCCAAGAACATGCTGTCCACGAGCATGAAGGAATGGATAAGGTCTACCACGTCGTCGAAGGCCAAGGGCTGTTTCTGCTTGGAAAAGGCGAAACCCAGCCAATGCAGGCTGGAATGATGCTCGTGGCCCCAGAAGGCACAGCACACGGCATTCGTAACATTGGCACCGGACGACTACTTGTGGTTGCGATCCTAGCCCCAGCGCCATAGTGAGGGTACCCGGTCACGGAGTTGCCACCGCGTTTGGAGGGCTGGAGGGCTGACTAAAGAAAGCTATCGAAACCCTGCCCACGAGCAAGACCACAACGCCACCCACGTTCCTCCTGCGAAGAACTTTTCCAAGTGAGGCAAGCCAAGCTAGATATCAAAATATAGAATGTGCCTGAATCTTTTAAGATCTTCGGACATCAATCGATGAGAAAGCAGCTCCATCTGCATCTAGGCGACATAGATTCACCACCCTAAATCATTCGACTAGATCCATCGTTTCGCTCCCCCAGCAACAACACCCACCCGCTCGGGGTTGCCAGCCAGTACAGGCCAAACCGCCTCATGACACTCTCCCAAGACCAGTCCAGCCCCATTAACAATCCCAATGCTTCTCTTCGACGCCTGATCATTCCTATCTATCTGCCATCAATGCTAATGGCAGTTGCCCAGATGGCACTGCTCATAGTTCTGCCGCTCTACATACTCGACCTTGGTTCCGGGGTAGCAGAAGCGGCCTTTGTGTTCGCGATGCGCAGCCTTGGGAGCGTTTTAGTCAATGTCCCAGCGAGCCTCGCCATCTCCCAATACGGACACCGACCCAGTATGGCTGTCGCCAACGTTATGATGGGCCTTAGCGCATTCATCATCTCTATCTCCACATCAAGCTGGATCATAGCCATAAGCACACTGGTTTTCGGTGCCGGAATGGGCACCTGGCTGTTGGCTAGATTGGCCTACATCACCGGACAGCTACCGAACCACAGAAGAGGCACAGCCCTTGCTACACTCGCAGGGCTACAGCGCCTTGGGATGTTCGTCGGACCTTTACTGGGTGGACTAGGTGTAGACAACGCGGGCTATTCCACCGTGTTTGCTGCAATCTCGCTCACCGCTCTGGTAACGGCAGCTCTGGTCTGGTGTTTTACGTCTTCGACACTAGACCAACATCCCGTCGATGTTAGAACACCTTCCCCCTTACAAGGCTTCGACCCACCTCCTGCAGGCCGGCGACCCGCATACAGCCTCTTCACACTAATCCCGGGCATCATTGGCCACTATCGGACCCTCTTCGCCACTGCCGGCACATTCGTATTTGCTTTACAACTAGTCCGAGAGCAACGAAACCTGTTAATGGTGCTCTGGGGCACAAATATCGATCTAGATGCCGAAACTATCGGCCTCATAGTTAGCACTGCAGCGGCAGTCGACATGGCTATGTTTCCACTAGCTGGTTACATCATGGACCATTGGGGTCGCAAGGTTGCTGGAGTGAGCTGCATTGGCTTTCTATCAATCGCACTGGGACTACTACCACTAACCAGCTCGATGCTACCGTATCTCCTGGCTGGCATCATCGCCGGAATTGGCAACGGCTTCGGCAGCGGCATCATCCTCACCATGGGGGCAGACCTCGCCCCCAAGCATGAGCGAAGTCAATTTCTAGGCGTCTGGCGGTTCGTCGGCGACCTAGGCGCACTAGCAGGGCCGCTTTTGACATCACTGTCGACCTCACTGATTGTCGCCCTAGAACTTTCCGCACTTGTCGGACTAACCGGTGGCTTGATTCTACTTTGCTGCGTTGCTGAAACCCTCTCGAGAAGAGCGCCGCAATAGCGGTTTCGCGGTACATGTACAGCCGCTCATAGATGTTGGATATCCTAGGCTGGAAGTCAGAGTTGGCAGCCAAGTAGAAAGCGCCAGTCACCACAACGGTTGAGACAGTCGGACAAAAATGTTTGAATCGGAGCGTGTTAAAACTTTCGCTCCTGTTAATTGCCTGTCTGAGTGTATTGGTGTCCACTCCTATGACGTTAGCGTCCCGAAGTCAACAACCCACCAGACATATCACCGGTATCTGGGCCACTGAAAACAATGAAGCACATGTGGAGCTCTGCAAGAAGGGCGGTGAAATTTTCGGTAGATTTGTGCGGTTTCTGCACGAGCCACCCCATGGTGGTCTGGATTTGAAAAACCCTGATCCGTCCCGCCGACAGCAACCCTTAGTGGGTAGGTTCTTTATCCGAAACTTTGAGTTCGACAACGGCAGGTGGAGACACGGACGTATTTACAACCCGGACAATGGAAGGGAATACAAAGCCGATCTAGAACTCACTGAAGGCATCCTAAATGTGCGTGGCTGGATAGGATTCCGATGGTTGGGACGAACCGTCCAATGGTCCCGAATCCTCCAGGCTTCACCCGGCGAAAGTACCTGCAGTAATTAAGGGCCACAATCACAGGGAATCAACGGTCCGAAAAACCGGCAATGGCAAAAGCCACGGTTGTCATCCCGTGTCGACCAGTTTTCCGCTCGGCGGTTCTCGTAAGAGCCTCTTCACTCGCGTCTACATTCAACTGAACGCGTGCTTTCTCAAGCTCTGCCG
This sequence comes from Acidobacteria bacterium UBA2990, assembly GCA_002347025.1. Taxonomy (GTDB): domain Bacteria; phylum Acidobacteriota; class Vicinamibacteria; order Vicinamibacterales; family UBA8438; genus UBA2990. Next base: position 278,366 of record DEAE01000024.1, on the reverse strand, counting down.
TTGTCGCACCTCTAAAACACAACGGACAAGGTGGATAACTCTGGCCACTGAGACTAAGGGGAGGACCATGTGTACGACACACAATCGGCCGCCAGCTATACAGGAGACAGCTACCCGTTTCTGGATCAAGCGCCGGACACGGAGCTCCTGAAAATCTCGAATGGAATCCAGATTCATCCGTTTCATCCAGAAAAATGCCAACTCGGTCATGCGGAAACCACACGGCCTGTTCGGACACAGCCTCACCAGCTCTTTGCCGTACCGCAGCCACCTGTGCCGATTTCCATTTCCCTAGCTCTCTGAGACCTTCTTGTAACCGCCATGCATCAAGTTGAGTTATCGCGAACGGTCCGAAACAACATGGAGAGCAACCCGGTTGACAAACCAAGTGGTGTCCAGAGGCACCCACAGCTCGGCCTGTCACCGCGTCGACAATAGCGATCAAGCGCCCGTCACCTACAGCAAGAGACACTGCTCCACCCTACCTCCGCGAGAGATAATACGCTCGTCCGTTGATCAGCATCGACACTAACCCTTCGTACCAACAAAAACCTCTCGCGCCATAAACGCTAGATGTGCCCGAGCACCGGGTGAGGTGTGTAGAGTTCCTCAAGGGCAAAACACTCATCGTCGTCAAGCCTAATCTCCAAAGCCGCGACCAATTGATCAAGTTGCTCAGGTCTGGATACACCAATAATCGGTGCAGTCACTCCAGGTTGCTTGACCAACCAGGCGAGCGCAATCTGAGCTGGGACCACTGATCGCCGGCTAGCTAGGTTTTTCACCCGCTCAACGATCTGAAAATCACACCCCGCGAAATAGAGCTTCCTCGCAAAATCATCACTCTTCGCACGGTCGGTGGTTCCCCAATCCTCTGACTGGGGCTTCCGCGTTCCAGCGAGGAACCCGCGCGCCAGAGGACTCCATGGGATGACACCTACACCTTCAGCCTGGCAAAGCGGCACCATCTCCCGCTCCTCCTCACGATACACAAGGTTGTAATGGTTCTGCATCGTAACGAAACGTGCCCAACCGTGCCGCTCAGCCAAGTAGAGGGCCCTGGCAAACTGCCACGCATACATGCTCGACGCCCCCAAATACCGAGCCTTCCCAGCCCGCACAATGTCATCCAGTGCTTCAAGCGTCTCCTCAAGTGGGGTATACGGGTCGTATCGATGTACCTGATAAAGGTCAACGTGGTCTGTCCCGAGCCGCCGCAAGGAGTTGTCAATAGCATCAAAAAGGTGCTTTCGGGATAGCCCACGGTCATTAGGTCCCTCACCAACAGGGAAATATGCCTTGGTAGCAATGACCACCTGATCCCGACTGGCCAAGTCCCGGACAGCCCGCCCAAGAATTTCCTCACTCACGCCAAGCGAGTACATATCCGCGGTGTCGAAAAAGTTAATCCCGTGCTGGAACGCTTGTTCGATACAGCGGCGCCCATCCTCCTCAGGCAATACCCAATCCCGCCAACTTGGAGACCCGTAGGTCATCATGCCGAGACACAATCGCGAGACCTTGAGACCGGTGCTACCGAGGCGGACGTAATCCATTCAGTATTGTCTCGACAATCCTACCAGACGACGCTGGTCAGAGATTCACGCAACAAGTGAGATACAAGGGACCCCAAGCAACCGATAGAAGCACATCGTCTAGCGGCCGCCTTCCCCCAGCAGACCTAGTGGCAGTGACCATGGTCGACCGACCACACTTGTCCTGGTGGACACGCGGCATTTGTGGACGCCGTATCGGTCCTAAAGCTCATCACTAGCACCGCCAGAGTGACTAGAGCCACTCCGACAATAGCGATCCATGTGGTCGAGCTAAGCGTCCCACTTTTCCGCTCACAGCATTGCTTAAACTTCTTTCCACTGCCGCAGGGACAGGGATCGTTCCGACCAACCTTCGAGATGCGGGCCATGGTGACAAACTCCTAGGAACCTCGGGTTTGCATATCAGACTCTGCATGTACGGATAGGACTGCTAAACGCGAGTCGCCAGCAGGGCAGGCGCCCATTATACTGCATGGGGCACATTAAGAGACTTTACTCTCGGACAACTTCAGACATGATAAACGATGCGCACTGCCACTTCTTCTCCGCCCGCCTCTTCGAGGTGCTCGGCCAAAAAACGACGCCACCACTAACTGACAACCCCGCTATCTCGATTCCTGAGAGACTAGGTTGGGAGCCACCTGGACCGGCAGCAACACTAGCTGACAGGTGGGTCGAAGAACTCGACCAACACGGAATAACTCGTGCTGCAATCATGGCTAGCGTCCCAGACGATGAAGCTTCGGTTGCCACTGCCGTTCGCCGACACCCTGGTCGATTTGTTGGTATGACCATGGTTGACCCTACCACTCCCGGCACGTTGACACGCGTCAAACGAGCACTAGAGACTGATGGACTTTGTTCTGTATGTCTCTTTCCTGCAATGCATGGTTATCAACTCAGCCACGAGGCGGTGGAACCATTGTTTGCCATGGCAGAAGAAACCAATGCTGTAGTTTTCGTCCACTGTGGAATGCTCACGATCGGAGTCAGGCGAAAATTAGGAATCCCAACACCAGTCGACCTCAGAGCGGGTGACCCACTAGCAGTAGCAGCTCTTGCCTCTCGACACCCCAAACTTCCGGTAGTGATTCCACATTTCGGTGCCGGACTCCTCAGAGAAACTCTAATGGCAGCAGACCTTTGCCCTAACATCTATCTCGACACTTCAAGCTCGAACAGCTGGATCAAATATTTGCCAAGCCTCAAGCTCTTGGATGTTTTTCGGCAAGCGATCGAAACACTCGGCCCTGAACGATTACTGTTCGGTACCGATTCATCCTTCTTTCCTCGTGGCTGGCAGAAAACCATCTTGGAAACCCAACTCTGGATCTTGGACGAGCTAAAGATTGATTCATCAGGACGAAAAGCTATTTTGGCCGGTAATTTCGACAGCATATTCAATCAAACAACGCCAACGTGATATCAACTGCTTAAAGGGCAGTGAGCGTTTTCCTCACTCGACCCCACTGGTTCGAAAGGGACCCATCCAGTAATCTCCCTCCAAAAACGAACGAACATTTTCCGGTGTCACGGTGGTGTTAGAATTTCCGCCTCGTCACTTAAATTTGACACTATGGCGCATCAATCACCTACAACCAGAATAACTTAACAATATGAGAGCTAGTCTCTGGAAGACGGTGAGCATCGGCCACTTGAGAAAGAAGAGACCGCCGACAGACAACCGGGTAAACCAGGCCCGTCTCAATCAGCGGCTAGCACCTCAACCCTGCCAGACTTTGTAGCTCAACGACCTTCATCAAATTTATTAACTGTCCCATGTAAGTCACCTGTAATTTTCTAGAACAATCTCAAAACTAACTAATAAGCTCCAAACTCAATCGCCCCTCAGCCTTACATCTCAGAGCATCCAGGATTATAATCACCGAGTACGGTAGGCTGTGACAGACTTGGTGCTATCCCTGAAGCCTATGGCGTACCCGGTCGCGGTACTAGAGCTGGGAACGCTAAGCCAGTTTGGACATCACCAGCCCTCGGAGGTTGGATTTCTCTCACATCAAGCTCAAGCTGCCTGACATAATTTCCAGTCTCATTGGACTGCCCACTAACGCCACCACACATGGAAATCAGGATCAAGCAGATCGGACTCTGGCGCACTGAAGTGGCCCACCGACCAGGCGCACTAGCGAAAGCCCTCGAACCACTCGCCCAGCAAGGTGCTGACCTTAAGGTGGTACGAGTTCGAACAGCACCTCAGAAAAAGGCACGGAAGATAATCGAAGTGTACGCAGGAAAAGGACCCCGGGCCCAAATGGCGGCACAGGCGGCCGGATTCAGCCTGACGCCACGTACAACCCTACTACTGCAGGGCGACAACCAACCCGGATTCGCCTACGCGGTCGCTAACGCTGTAGCCTGGACAGGAATAAGTGTTAGAGATCACGAAGCTGGAGTCGTGGCTAATCAATTCTCATCTACCCTAACGTTCGACAGCGAAGCAGAAGCACGTAAAGCAGCCTTACTTATACGTAAAGTAATTCGTGGTATCTCAACAAAGAACCAAACAGAACGGTAAACATATGCGCCTGTTACTAATTGGCTACGGTCGGATGGGCAAATTAGTCCATCAACTCAGCGGTTCGTTCGGCTGTGAAGTAGCAGATCGGCTCGACATCGACACCAACGTCGGTGGCACCGGAATCACGGAGAAGAGGGTCCAAGGAATCGATGTTGCCATTGATTTCTCGACGGCGGACGCTGTGGTCGACAACCTGCCTCGCCTCGCACAGCTCGGTATCAATGTGGTGGTCGGCACAACCGGCTGGCAGGCCAATGAACAAGCCATGCGGACAGTCGCGACAGATGCTGGCATTGGCGTGGTAGCTGCCGCAAATTTCTCCCTAGGCGTAAACCTATTTTTAGCATTGACCGAACGGGCAGCGGAACTGTTCCAGCCACGCCCAGAATTTGGGGCCTGGATTCACGAAATACATCATGCGGCAAAGGTAGACGCCCCCTCAGGCACTGCCCTGGCATTGCAGACCACAATGCAACAGCACGGCTACTCGAACCAAATTGATATGGCATCTACCCGAGCAGGGTCAGCGCCAGGCAGCCATGCTGTCGGATTCGACGGGCCAGTCGAATCAATAGTCCTGAAACACTCTACCCGAGACCGGGCGACCTTCGCCCGGGGAGCTCTTGAAGCTGCACGATGGGTCAAGGGCAAGGCTGGCTGGTTTTCGATGCGCGATGTGCTTGAGCTTAATTGAACATCGCAGTGAATTTACCACTGACCCGGGAAGTGTCAGGCAGAGCAATGAAGGTCTCTGGCGGTGAATGAGATGACTCCCAATTTTTCTGGATGCGGTACGGCACTGGTAACTCCGTTTACCGCTAGCGGTGCGGTAGACGAAGCCCGCATGCACGTGTTAACTCTTCGTCAAATTGAAAACGGCGTCAACTTTCTTGTTCCCTGTGGCACCACCGGAGAAAACCCAACCCTATCAGGCGCTGAGCAGCGAAAAATAGTCGAATCCGTAGTTGAGACAACAGCTGGCCGGATCCCTGTGCTGGCAGGTGCTGGAGGTTACAACACACAGACTGTGACTCAGCTAGCAGCTGACATGCAGCGTGCCGGTGCGGACGGGATCCTCTCAGTGACCCCCTACTACAACAAACCCACAGCAGAGGGCCTCTATCAGCACTACCAAGCGATAGCCGATAGTGTTTCTCTACCGATTGTCGTTTACAACGTACCAGGACGAACCGGCTGCAATATCGATGTAGACACCGTGTGCCGATTGGCCGAACTGCCGAATATCGTAGGAATCAAGGAGGCCTCGGCTGACATGGCGCAGATGTCAGAAATATGTCGTAGCGCACCAAGCGGGTTCAGCGTACTCGCAGGGGATGACCTATTCACACTTCCACTAGTAGCTATCGGCGGACACGGAGTCATCTCCGTGGTGTCTAATGAGGTGCCTGGAGAAATGTCTCAACTCGTATCTGCTGCACTAAATGGAGACTTCGCAGAGGCACGTCGGCTGCACACAAAGTTGCTTCCTTTGATGCAAGTGAATTTCATCGAATCTAACCCTATACCGGTCAAAGCGGCCATGGCGCACCTTGGCCTGCTCAATCCACACTATCGACTACCCATGGTGACACCTAAGCCAGCCTCACTAGAACAGATCAAGCGGGTGCTTGATGCTCTAGGCCTAACTCCAGACGCGCGATGTTAGGAATTCGTGTTGTTAGCTTGTTAGAAGGTTTTCCCTGTCAGCAATTACTGATCCCTGGTGGTGGGCTCCTTCGGGAGACAGTCTCAGTTATATATCCCATAGCACCCAAGCCACACGATGGAATAATAACCCTAGGGAGTGAAGAAGGGCGGTGGCGATCCGCCAACACAGTAAAATATTTCCCATACCCTTCTACCAATGCCAAAATCCAAAACGGAGAGAACACTAGTGACTGATGAATTGTCGTCAATCGCGACAACCATTGAACAACTACATGAGGCTGGAGTCGATGCCGATCAAGACACCGCTCGAGCTGTCTTTGCGTCCTTCCGGGCAGGTCTCTCGGATGGTCGCATTCGTGCCGCAACTCCCGACAAGGCAGAACCTACCGGTTGGAAGGTGAACACCTGGGTAAAACAAGGCATATTAATCGGTTTTCGTTGCGGTGAAATATCCTCGTTTCCTGGTGCCGACCCAACAGTGCCGTTCTTAGACAAGGACACACTCCCACTTAAAGTTCTCGGACCGTCTTCACGAGTGAGGCTAGTGCCTGGCGGTTCATCGATCAGAGACGGCTCCTATGTCGGGCCAGGCGTGATTTGCATGCCTCCAATGTTCATCAATATCGGCGCATATGTCGATGAAGGGACTTTGGTCGACTCCCACGCTCTCATAGGGTCCTGTGCACAGATCGGTAAACGAGTTCACGTAAGCGCGGGTGCTCAAGTAGGAGGCGTACTAGAGCCGATCGGAGCCCTACCTGTTATTGTCGAAGACGACGTACTTGTTGGAGGAAGTACCGGCATCTACGAAGGGGCTGTTGTAAAGGCCCATGCGGTTATAGCAGCTGGGACAGTCTTAACCGGCTCAACCCCAGTCTACGACCTCCCACGGGAAAGAGTGCTCACTCCAGAATCTAGCTCGCCGGTCGTGATTCCTGAGGGAGCAGTCGTGGTACCAGGCAGCAGGGCGGTCACAGCTGAGGCCGGACGGAGGTGGGGTCTCTCTCTAGCAACGCCAGTCATTGTCAAGTACCGAGACGACAAAACCGACGCCAGAACTGAACTCGAGGCTTGGCTCCGATGACATCCTATAACGTGGTGTCGTTAGCTCGGTCACTAATCGACATTGATTCGACCACTGGACAGGAAGGTTCAGTATCAAGATGGCTCGCCGAATGGCTAAGGGGCCGTGGATACCAAGTCCAAGAACAACCCGTTGAAGGCGACCGGATCAATCTTTACATCACTCTTGGTAAGCCGGTTGTCATCCTATCCACGCATCTCGACTGTGTTCCCCCATATTTTCCTAGTCGAGAAGAAAACGGCTGCCTGTACGGACGTGGAGCATGTGACGCTAAAGGAATCGCCGCAGCACAAATTGGTGCCCTGGAACAACTACGCCAAACCGGGGAAACGCGAGTCGGTTTGCTTTTGGTAGTTGGGGAAGAACGCGGGAGTCACGGAGCTCGCACCGCGAATAAGACGCCACCAGGCTCTCGATACCTAATTAACGGAGAACCAACAGACAACCGTTTGGGGGCGGCAACCCGAGGGGTCTACCGTGTACGTCTGCAGGCCCATGGGCGTGCTGCCCACTCATCCCATCCCGAACTGGGAATATCTGCAATTGAGAAATTGCTCGATGCTCTAGTGGACCTCCGCAAGATCGCCCTTCCGACAACTGCCAAACTCGGAAGTACCACGTACACAGTGGCCCTCATCAACGGAGGGATCGCCCCCAATGTCGTACCACCTCACGCGAGCGCCGAGGTTAATTTCCGCCTTGTAGGACCTAGCCGAGACGTACGAAGGGCTCTTCATCCTTTGTCAAAGCTGATTGAACTCGAGGACATTATCGAAGTCCCCCCAGTTGAAATGGTAACAGTCCCAGGTTTCGAAACCGCTGTTTTTCCGTTCACAACCGACATCCCTTTCCTCTCTGCTTGGGGTAAACCGTTACTCTTTGGCCCTGGCTCGGTGTTGCTAGCTCACACCGCTGACGAGCATGTCCGCATCGATGAACTGCGTGCAGCTGTCGATCATTACACCCAAATAGCAGCAACGCTACTCACGCGAGCCTAGTGACACCGGGGACCGCTCCAACCTGATATCGGCAAGCCCCACCCGATTTATTGGAGTCTCGCCATCAGTCGGCATCCTCTCGATTCGATCAACCACATCCATCCCCTCAACCACACGGCCGAACACAGTGTAAGTCTCATTTAATGCAGGAGCCTCATCCGTAACGATGAAGAACGAAGTCGACGCACTGGCTTCATCGACGCCTCTGGCCATCGAAACAATACCCCTCACATGGGGTGTATCGCTAAACTCTGGTTCAAGGGTACTCACCAATATGCGTTGCTCCTCCGTGAGTGGACTAAGACGACTAGGAAGAAAACCAGTCTGAACAACAAAGCCTCGCACGATGCGGTGGAAAGCCATGCCGTCGTAGACACCGGCATCAGCCAACCGTAAAAAATTTCGAACATGTCCAGGTGCACGATCTGGGAAAAATTCGACCGTAATCGTCCCCTCGTCGGTTTCAAGAATAGCCCGATAATTCGCAAGCTCTTGGATACTTTCGACGCTAAAGGACAAAGGCGGGGGCGCCTGCCAGTCCCTAACCACCACCGAAATGATTTCGACCCTCTCGGTAACTCGACCTTGAGTATCAACCGGTAGCTCAGAGATACGAGTGACAACTGGAAGCCCTTCAGAGACCCGTCCCCAAATGGTGTGATGGCCGTCGAGTCCTGGTTGGGCCACAACACAGATTAGGAATTGCGTTCCGCCGCTGCTTGAATCCCCTGGCACAACCACCGCCGAGACGGTACCAGGTATGTGCTGCTCGTCATTCGGTTCGGCCTCCACAAGTCCCAAACCGCCGCGACCATATTCATCCAAGCGCGCTAGGTCCTTGGTGATCGGATCGCCTCCCTGGATTATTCCTCTAGCCACCGTCCTGTGAAAACTAGTCCCCGTGTAAGTGCCTTCTTGGACTCCCTGAAGAAACAGTCCAACGTGGTTAGGGGCTGATTCTGGCAAGAGATCGATGACAAAACTTCCCTCTGTTGTCTCTACCACTGCCTGCTTGTTTAACATCTCTTCGAGACTAAACGATGTCCTGTAAGGTTCTGGCCGCTGTTGCGCCAAGCCCAACGCAGGCAGTAGCAGTATTCCGACTAGCCAAACTAGTCGTCTAACACCCCTCCCAGACTTAGCCATTAATACACCCTCCAGCTTGAAAAGCATTATTCCAATAGAGCTTAATAAGCAAAGCTCTAGTAGAATCAATCCGATGTCAATTCTTCAGGACCAACCGGAACCGCCCTCGCGTCCCAGGAAAACATTTTTACTTTTTTTCGTCTTGACTGCAGTCATTGGAACGGCCACCTACTTCGAAATATTCCCGTCAGACTGGACCTGGTGGTTCGATGCCCCAAAAACGACCGATGACTCACCTGCACCGCCACCTCGTGTGGAAAATACAGCACCTGCGACAGAACCGACAACCGCTCCTTTGACACCGGAGATCCCTGAACCGGAACCAGCAGTCCCACCAGAACCGGCACCAGAACCCGCCATTGAACCATCCATTCCGGTATCAAGACCGGCACCCTCACTACGGGTATCCAGCGATGTGCCTGAAGCATCAGTATTCCTAGACCGAGAGTTCCTAGGTACAACACCATTAGAAATTATCGAAGTGTCACGTGGTCCCCATCGACTGAACGTCTCAGCCGAAGGGCAAGAAGGTTTCGCCCAGACCATCGAAGTCGGGGACGAGCCGCTATCGATCGAGGTCCGATTCCTAGAAATTCGACTCAACACTCAAGTTGAGGTGGTACACAAGCACCGGTTCGGTTCCTGTCGAGGACTGCTACGAGCCGACCTCGAAGGGATTCACTATGAAACCGGGGATGATGATGCATTTTCGATACCACTATCTGAAATTGAAGAGCACACTATTGACTATCTTGATCACACGCTAACACTAAAGCACCGTGAGGGTCGAACCTATAACTTTACTGATGAACAAGAGAACGCTGACGCCCTCTTTGTCTTCCAGCGAGACGTCGAGCAGGCTCGGGCTCGATTGGCAACTGCAAGTGAGTAACATTAACGCTAATAGAACCACTCAATATGGCACTGCTGATCAAAATATTGGCTCTAGCGGATTAACCTCATGGTCCGGACGGTCTCAAGCTGCTCCGTCTCTACAAGAATCGACGATGCAGGAACCACATCGAGGAGCCTTCGCCACGGCCCACACCCGAAAATTCAACCGATCTTGATAAGCTCTCTGGTACTCCGGTGCCGCTCGACAACTTCTCTCCCGAGTCGTTTACTTAGGTACACCTTCGATGCACTCGAATTGTCTAAATTCGGTTCGAGTTTGATCACATTGAACTCTAATTGGTCCAACGTAGCACGCATGTCATAGAAGCGATTCTTGGTCTTCACGACCACCTCATCAAAACCATGGTCGAGCGCCCAGGCCTCCTGCTGCTCAGTCAGGGCCCTAAAAAATCCTCTTCCTCTCCAATCCCTGCGGGTTCCGCCGATCCAACTGTAGAGAATCCGCCGGTTTTTGAACTGCACACACCCGGAAAGTCGAGACACAAGATCGGCCAACTTTTTGTCAGTTTCAAAAGGACGCAGTTCATGGGACACCTTGAAGGCCACCGGAACCACTGTCTCAGGATCTGACGTTAGCGCTGCCTCAGCCATCACAATCTGGTGATCGCGCGAGCCCAATCGGCTAACAACCTCAACAGAAGTCTTTCGCCTAGGAAATTCGCCAAAAAACTCTTCGATGTACTGAATTTCCAGGGCACCTTGCTGAAGACCGTACTGTCTGATGTGATAGGCCATTAGACTCTACTTGAGACCCACGCTTTCCATAACGTCCGACTTCCCATACTCGATTCTTGATTTTGGCTACCTTTATAGACAAAGGCAGGGATTCCCAACTGACACCAATAACGATTTGGCCAGCGAAACAGATTTTGGTCTGTGGCTAATCTTTAGGCTTAGACCCTGGCTGATAGGCCAACGCCGGTCCCAGCCAACGCTCAACCTCTCCAACCGTAGTCCCCTTCCGTCTGGCATAATTCTCGACTTGGTCTAACCCAATCCGACCCACCGAAAAATAATGCGACTGAGGATGGGCAAAGTAAAGTCCACTAACACTAGCAGCCGGGGTCATCGCTGCACTTTCTGTCAGGCCGATGCCAATAGCCTGGGCCTTAAGCAAATTGAACAGCTTGAATTTCTCACTGTGGTCCGGACAGGCTGGATAACCAAACGCAGGCCTGATGCCCCTAAAGCGTTCGCACAACAAGTCTTCGTGGGAAAGTTCCTCGTCTTCTCCGTAACCCCATTGACGCCTGGCCTCGGCATGCAGGTATTCAGCCGATGCTTCTGCGAGGCGGTCAGCCAAAGACTTCACCATAATGGCGTGATAATCGTCTTGGTCTTGCTCATATTCTGCGACCAGCCCATCGGCTCCAATGCCCGCAGTAACCGCGAACGCTCCAATGTGGTCGAGCCGACCACTAGCCCTTGGTGCAATAAAGTCAGCTAGTGACCGGTTAGGCTTGCCATCGGCCTGGATATCCTGCTGCCGCAGCATCGAAAACCGCACGCGCTCTTTACCTACTCCCGCAGCAGCTTCCTCTCCAAGAATTACGATATCACCCTGTTCACTAAACGCCGGCCAGAACCCGACCACAGCACGTACTGTGAGCAATCGCTCGTCGACGATTCGCTGCAGCAAAGAAACCCCATCGTCATAGAGCTTTCGAGCCTGTTCTCCATATACGGGGTGATCGAGGACAGCAGGAAATCGTCCCTTCAGCTCCCAAGCTGAAAAAAAGAACGTCCAATCTATCAAAGGAATAACTTTGTCTAGGTCTATTGAATCGAACGTTTGCCGACCAAGCTGGCTCGGGGTGGGCAAGTGCACCGAATCCCAGTCATCATCGAAACGATTCTCGCACGCTGAATCATAGGACCGCAAAGGCTTGCTTTGGCGAGTCTCGTACTGGGCTCTCAACACGTCCTGCGCTTCTCGATTAGAACGGTCAAAACTGGCTCGTCGCTCAGGCTGGAGTAGATTAGACACTACATCGATGACCCGAGAGGCATCGGCTACATGCACTGTACTCTTCTCATATACTGGCGCGATCTTCACGGCTGTATGCTGGCGACTTGTCGTAGCTCCACCGATTAGCAAGGGCAACTCAACGCCACGCTCTTGCATCTCTTTTGCCACAAATACCATCTCATCAAGGGACGGCGTAATAAGTCCACTCAAACCGACCAGATCTGCATTTTCGTCAATAGCAGTCTGAAGAATCGTGTCGCAGTGCACCATCACTCCGAGGTCAAGCACCTCATAGCCGTTGCACCGCAGCACTACCGCTACGATGTTCTTACCAATGTCGTGCACATCCCCCTTGACGGTCGCCAACACTAACCTGCCTTGTGACATCTTCGCCATACCACCGTTGGCCTGATCTTGATCCATATAGGGTTCTAGGTAGGCCACGGCCTTCTTCATGACTCGAGCACTCTTGACCACCTGTGGCAGAAACATCTTGCCATCACCGAACAAGTCTCCAACGATCTTCATCCCATCCATAAGAGGGCCTTCGATCACATCGAGTGGCCGATCAAGAACCTGACGGGCTTCTTCCACATCGGCTTCAATGTAGTCAACAACCCCATGTACCAAAGCGTGAGATAGCCGCTGAGCAACATCTCCTTCACGCCAACTTAAATCAATTTGTCGCTTCGACCCACTACCTTTGATGGTCCCGGCGAGTTGCACCAGCCTTTCCGTAGCTTCCGGTCGGCGATTAAAAATGATGTCCTCGACATGCGTGAGCAAATTTGGCGAGATGTCCTCGTAGAGGATGAGTTGACCTGCGTTGACAATTCCAAGATCCATACCGGCCTTAATGGCATGGTAGAGGAACGCCGAATGAATAGCCTCTCGAATGACGTTATTACCCCTGAATGAGAAGGATAAATTGCTCACGCCCCCGCTAACCAGCGTTCCCGGGCAAACTTCCTTGATGGTCCGAATGGCTTCGATAAAGTTGACTGCATAGTTGTTGTGCTCTTCGAGACCTGTAGCGATCGCAAGGATATTAGGATCAAAAATAATGTCGCTTGCTTTGAATCCTACTCGGTCAACAAGAAGCCGATATGCTCGTTGACAAATCTCTACCTTACGCTCGACCGTGTCAGCTTGTCCGGCCTCGTCGAATGCCATCACTACTACCGCCGCACCGTAACGCCTGATGGTGCTAGCCTTATCCAAGAAATCGGATTCACCTTCTTTCAAGCTTATCGAGTTAACAACCGGCTTGCCTTGAACGCACTTCAGTCCAGCCTCAATGACCGACCATTTCGAACTGTCGATCATCACTGGCACCCTCGCGATCTCCGGCTCGGTAGCAATGAGATTGAGAAACCGAGTCATCGCCCCTTCGGAGTCGAGCAACGCCTCATCCATATTGACGTCGATAAGATTTGCACCACCTCGAACCTGGTCAAGCGCCACTTCAGTAGCCGTCGTAAAGTCGTCCGACTTTATTAGCTTGGCAAACTTGGTAGAACCAGTGACATTGGTCCTTTCGCCCACCATCAGGAAATTACTGTCAGGCCCAACATTCAGTGCTTCGAGCCCACTCAAGCGGGTAGAATGTGAGGAATCGCCCGTTAGTCTACGGGGAGAGACTGAACCAACCATCGCAGCAATCGCGCGAATGTGATCTGGTGTTGTGCCGCAACACCCTCCCAGAATGTTGACTAAGCCGCTCGCTACAAGCTCTCGAAGCAGAGAGGCTGTTTGAGTCGGTTGCTCGTCGTATTCACCAAAAGCGTTCGGCAACCCGGCGTTCGGGTAACAACTGACGTAGCATTCAGCAATGCTGGCCAACTCAGTTAGATAAGGCCGCATGTCCCGAGCCCCAAGGGCACAGTTGATCCCCACGCTCAACGGCTTTACATGAGCAATCGACACATAGAACGCATCAATAGTCTGACCAGACAACGTTCGCCCGCTACGATCAGTGATGGTCACTGACAGCATCAGTGGCAACTTAAGGCCTCTCTCGTCAAACAGATCTTGTATTGCTACTAACGCCGCCTTAGCGTTGAGAGTGTCGAACACGGTCTCAACCAGTAGTAAGTCGCAGCCACCATCGACCAATCCACGGACCTGGTCTGAGTAGGCGTTCCGCATCGCGTCGAAGGTACTCGCACGAAAGGCCGGATCGTTGACATCTGGAGAAATGGAAAGGGTTCGATTCGTGGGTCCGATAGCACCAGCCACAAACCTAGGGCGGTCGGGAGTCCTAGCGCTCCATTTCCTAGCTTCCGCTTTAGCCAGTTGAGCTGCCGCCACATTGAGCTCATAGGCAATTGACTCAAGGGCATAATCAGACTGGGCGATAGCTGTACCGTTAAACGTATTCGTTTCGATAATGTCGCTACCAGCCTCAAGATACGCTTCATGTATGCCTTGGATTACATCTGGCTGAGTCAATACCAGCAGGTCATTATTACCCTTGAGTTCACAAGGGTGCCCCGCGAAACGATCTCCTCGAAATGCCGCCTCATCAAGCGCGCACCGCTGGATCATGGTACCCATAGCGCCGTCCATCACTAGAACGCGTTCGCTGAGCAGGCTTTCAATCCTGTCCCGCACGGTCTCACTGCCTGAACTGTAGTCGGTCTCGTTTCTCAAAATTCGCGCGTCTGTCATACTCTTTCCCGTTTAGTGCCCACAGCCGCCACCACGGCGAATGGGTTATCTTCGTGGCTGTCAGTCACTGAACGGACCAATAGATCCCTCAGTCCGGCCTCAACCATTAGCTCGGCCAACTTTTGAGAACTGAATCCGAGCCACCGATCCCCCAGTTGATCGCGAGTCCACGCCGCCTCGTGAGGCTCCAACTCAAGCACGAGCACTCGGCCGTTGTCAGACACCACACGCACGGCCTCCTCCAATGCCTTACACGGGTCACGGGCATGATGTAAAGCCTGAGAGAGTAGCGCCACATCAGCTACACCATCATCAATTGGTAATTTTTCAATATCTCCCAAACGCCACTCCACATTGGCAACCTGCTGGCTCGCAGCAAGGGCCAGAGCTTTGTCCAAGACTGGTCGCGATTGATCTACCGCAATGACCCGACCAGCCCAGCGAGCCACCTCCAATGTCAGGTGGCCATCGCCGCAACCCAGATCAGCCACTGTTAGAGACGGCAACAACAACCCGAGTCCCCTAGACCAAGCTTCCCAGCTACGCCCTGGCACCAATTGGCGCACCCTGTCACCATCGATCCCGTGATGGGACTCAGTATTCTCTTTCCGTTGCCGTAAAATCCTGCGCAGGCGAGTCTCATCACCTCGCACTATCCCGTCCCGCCGAGCATCCTCAAAATGGGTAAGCAACAACATCCAGACTGGACCCAAACGCGGGTCTGATTCATCTGGTTTAGCACGAAGGAAGGTAAACCCACCTACCCGCTCTTCAGTCACAAGTCCGGCCTCACGCAGTAGACCGACATGTCGAGAAACACCCGACTGGGCAATTCCCAGCACTGAGGTAAGTTCCTTCACATTGAGCCGCTCCCTAGTGAGCAACCTCAAGAGCCTCAGGCGAGCCTCATCGCCCAAAAGACGGAACAGCAGGCTAGCACCCCTCACATCCATGAATCTATATGTAGATATACATGGAGTCAACCGCAGTGATCTGTTCATTCACGGCGCGACCTTTGATCACGGATTCCAGTGAAACCCCTTTAGAACCACAAGCGGAGGGGCCGCGCAGAACTAGCCCCACCAACGCATTGCATCAGATGAAAGAAGCTTGCTAAGCTCGGAGCATGGCTAAACCAAAGTTCTTGGTAATTGTCGTTCTACCTTGGGTCTGGGGAGGCATGCTGCTCGCCCAGCAAGCGGGTGTACCCGTTTTCCGATCGGGCACAGAATTGGTTGACGTCTATATCACAGCTACCGATCGAAACGGTCGCTTGGTTCCAGATCTACTACAGGAAGACTTCCAGATCATAGATGAAGGGCATGATCAGGAAATCATCCTTTTTGAAAACGCGATCCGTCCGATCACTGTCGTAGTGATGCTGGACACCAGCGCCAGTATGACCCCTAGCCTGGATCTACTCCTAGCCGGGGCCGAGCAGTTCATCATCCGGATGTTGCCAGACGACCGAGGCAAAGTTGGTGCTTTTAACGACAAGATTCAGATACTCCCAGAATCGGACTTCACCGGTGATCGAGACACTTTGATCCGTGAGCTCGACAGCCTCCAGTTCGGTAACCCGACCAGGCTATACGACGCCATTGGCGCCAGCATCGAATCGCTGCGAGGCGTTGAAGGGCGCAAGGTAGTCTTGGTGTTTACCGATGGCGAGGACACTCAACACGAGATCGGGTGGCGGGAAGTATTGACAATGGCTCGAACCGAAGATGTGATGATCTACACAATCGGCCTCGAAAGCGACTATTTCAACGGCCTACGCCGAGTCCGTAGCCGACCAGACGGGCGACTCAAAACGTTTGCGGAAGAAACCGGCGGAGGCTATTTTGAATTAAAGGACTCCGACGAACTAGGCTCAACATTCACCCGTGTCGCCCAAGAACTCCACAGCCAGTATGTCCTCGGCTTCGCCCCAGACATCCGAGACGGCAAGTTGCATGAACTCGAAGTCAAGGTTAAACAACGAGGTGTAGCGGCTCGGGCTCGGCGAACCTACACCGCACCAGATGGACCGTGAACTAGCAACCCGTTATTTTGCAGATCTTGGTTCCCTTCCAGCACCTGCACAACGCATGTTATGAGTCTCTTGCTTTGTGCTACCCATGTCTCCGATTCGCAACCGACACAATGTTTGAAACCATAATCCTCAAGCAAAGGTGTTCGATGAACGATTCGAGCAACTGTTTTTCAGTCCTTGACATCGCATCAAAAATGCAACAATTCCCTGCAGACATCGAGCAGGTCTGAACCTCTGCCAATCGAAGGTCCTGCTAAAAAAAAGGGACACTTTGGCTCATCCAACCACAAGCACACCGTCGACATTTCCCACTACCAGAAGCTGCAGAGGAACATCATGGTACCGAAATACCCAGCACTGAGATCAATGCAAGCTTCTAGTGAAAGCCTTCAACACCCAATATTAGAGAACAAACTGACTTACCCGATCGCAGCCCCACGGTAGCCTCAAACGTTTCTTGATTGTGGCGGAACAGGTCCAAGAATCGATGAAGTATTCACTACCCGGAGTGCCTAGCACACTGTCTCGAGGAACACGCTCTGTCGCAATGGGCCGACTGGGGATGATAGCTACCAGTCAGCCACTAGCCTCAGCCGCCGGCCTCGATGTACTCAGCCATGGTGGGAACGCCATAGATGCAGCAGTAGCAGCAGCAGGGGTTCTAGCAGTGGTTGAGCCGACAATGACCGGCATTGGCGGCGACTTATTCGCAATTGTCCATAATGCAGCTACAGGCCTAACTCGCGGATTGAACGCCAGCGGCCGTTCCCCATCAAGAGCCACTCTTGACCAATTACAGGCCCAAGGGCACACATCGCTACCGGAACACGGAATACTGGCTGTGACTGTGCCAGGCGCTGTCGACGGTTGGTCACAACTGCTCAACGAACATGGCACCATCTCGCTAGAACAGGCGCTAGTTCCAGCTATCAACCATGCAAGAAACGGATTTCCTGTTTCGGAAGTAGTAGCCCGCCAATGGGAAAACGAAGTCCAAAAACTAGCGGAAGATCCAACAACCGCTGCCGTCTGGCTGCCACAAGGACTACCCCCTGAACCGGGCACTATCTTTCGCTGCCCAGCACTGGCAACAAGCCTAGAGATAATTGCCACCGACGGAAGCAATGCATTCTACCGAGGCAAGATCGCGGAAGAGATAGCCAGAGACGCTTATCGACGAGGAGGATGGCTCAGCTCGTCCGACCTAGCCGATCATCAGTCCGAGTGGGTCGAACCAATTCGGACCACCTATAAAGATGTAGAGCTACTCGAACTCCCACCAAATACCCAAGGATTCGTCGCACTCGAAGCCTTGAACATCCTTAGAAACGACGACCTGATTAAGCTGGGTCATAACTCACCTGATTACCTACATTTAGTCATGGAAGCCCTTGCCGTGGCATTTGCCGACCGGGACGCACACCTCGCAGACTCGGCCTTTGTACCCGACGAGACGCTTCAGCAACTTATCTCGCTAGATTACAGTCGAGCCCGCAGGGATGACATCGGGCATAAGCACACCGCAAAATCACCCCTAGCCCACTTCAATTTTCCGCGGGGGACCGGTGACACAGTTTATCTTGCTGCCGCCGACGCTGAAGGCAATCTGATTTCTCTTATTCAGTCACTTTACGCCGGCTTCGGCGCAGGTATCGTCGCAGGTGACACTGGTATCATTCTTCACAATCGAGGGAGCCTTTTCTCCGCCGATCCCTCCCACCCAAATCACCTAGCACCACACAAACGCCCACTTCACACCCTCGCGCCTGCAATGGCCTTCCGGCAGGGAAGACCGTGGCTGGCCTTTGGCGTCATGGGTGGCGACATGCAGCCTCAGGGACACTTGCAAGTGTTGCTGAACTTGCTCTGTTTTAAGATGAATCTACAAGAAGCCGGCGACTCACCACGCGCTCGGTACGACCCTCAGGGTATCGCCCTCGAAGCCGGGATCACCCAAACTACCGCAGCAACCTTAGAAAGCCGAGGGCACCGTATCGTTGAGGGCCTGGGATTCGGCGGATTCCAAGCCGTGATGATCGACCCTGAGAGCAGGGTCCTCCTAGGTGCATCCGACTCGAGGAAGGACGGACTAGCAATCGGGTGCTGAACCTTAACCGCAATCCTGAAGCAAGAACCCCTCTCGAAACGGATCATCATCATCGAGAAGGAAAACATGTTCGCCGGTAATCCACGCTGAACCTTCAATCTCTGGAACAATAGCCTCATATTCATCGACCATTGCGCGGCGGACGACGCGACCACGGAAATTGGTGCCTATAAGACTCTCATGCACAAATGTATTGCCTGGACCCAACACTCTCATGGCATCCAGCACTGCCATGACCGCCGCCGTTCCCGTACCGCAGGGAGAGCGGTCAACCTGTTGCCCAGCAAAGACCGTAACGTTCCGTAAGTCGGCATCAGCTCTTTCAGCCATACCTGTAAACACGGTCCCATATATTCCTTTGATAGCTGGGTACAGAGGGTGAATTACCTGCAGCGAAGCCTCCACAGCACGAGCAATATTCATGCCGGCTTGACGCAATCGAGCGAGCGAATCTGAGCGTAGTGGGATACCTACCGCTTCGCTGTCAACCACCGCATAGAAGGCGCCTCCAAAAGCAACATCTACCGGGACAACGCGTTCAGCGAGCGTAACCGAAAGTCCGGCTCGGTAGACGAAAGAGGGCACGTTTTCGAAAGTCACACCAGATACGCGCAAGCCAGATTGTGAATTGCTCGACTTCCCTTCTGAGACCCTAGCGCGAACAAGACCAGCAGGTGACTCCAATACAACCGTTGCCTGCCAATCAGTCACACCGATTAACCCTCTCTCGAGAGCAATCGTACAAACTGCCACAATCCCGTGACCGCACATCGTGCTGTAGCCGCTGTTGTGCATGAAGATAACCCCAGCATGAGCTTCTTCGTTGCACGGAGTAGTCAACACAGCCCCATACATATCAGCGTGACCACGCGGTTCACGAAGCAGTGCTTTCCTGTAAAAATCACAGTGCTCGCTCACCCACTCACGCTTCTCAAGCATCGAACCTCCCACAGGAGCTGGGAATCCGCCTGTGATAAGCCTGAGTGGCTCCCCAGCGGCGTGTGCATCAACCGTCAGAATCCGGTGAATCAAGAATCGCTCCTCACCTCAGAACAACATACACATTTACCCCAGAGGACAGCTTGTGTTATCACAGCACCAACTTATGATAGGCCTTTGTGGAGTTGAACCGTAAGGTAATGGGCGACGGCCGATTCAACAGCTATAGTGGATAGGAACGTCTCTGAACCGGCGCTTTCCTAAAGAAAAGCAACGCATCGTCTTCCTAGAGGAATGAGGAATCTTTCATTAATTCGGACAAACCCAAGACCAGACCGCCAAAACGAGGCCAAGGCCAATCAGGTGTGAGTCCTGAGCATGGTAGCGGTACGGGGAATCGAACCCCGGTCTCATGGATGAGAACCATGTATCCTAACCCCTAGACGATACCGCCAAAAGAATAGCAAACGAACCAGCTTTTATCCTATCAATGGCCTTCCCGAATGGTCAATCCACAACACGGCTTTATAATGGTCTGGTGATTCGTCTGGTGGTTGCGGTTATCGTTTTGGTTTCCTTGGGCGTTGCTGGCAGCTTGTACATAAATGCCGGTAACTCTCCTGGGCCCACAATCGCTATACACCAACCGATTGGTTTTATCGGTGGCACTTCTCATTTTGAAGTCAGCATAGACTCTGGCGACGGACTACTGACCTCTGCTACAGGCACTGTCGAACAAAATGGAATTAGCCACCCACTGTTTACTCTCTCCAACTCAACCCAGGCCAACATCACACAAGAAACCGAAACGCGAATTCGTGTCATAGGGGATCTGACACGCGAGCTATACCCTGAACTAGCACCCGGGCCGATATCTATCGTTGTCAGGGCATCACGCTCTGTGCTATTCGGATTACGAGAACAAGAATCTACAGCTCGACTTGACCTCGAGGCCCGCTTCGATCCGCCGCGCTTATCGGTAGCCTCTTCGTTCCACTACATTAATCATGGTGGCGCCGAGCTTGTCGTCTACCACATAAGACCGCCGGACGCTGAATCTGGTGTATTCGTTGGAGATCGATTTTTCCAAGGCTACCCTGCAACGGCTGCCGGCGTAGACAGCACCGACGAGACCCTTCGAGTGGCACTATTTGCTGTTCTACACGATCAAGAGCTCAACGAACCAATAAGGCTCTATGCCCGTGACGCCGCCGGTAATGAAGCAGAAGCCAACTTTGACTATCGTGTCTTTCCAAAGGAGTTCCGACGATCGCGTATACCCATTAGCGACGGATTCCTCGATAAAGTAGTTCCAGAAATTATTTCTCGAAGCAACGAATTCCGAACCCTGCCTATGCCACCAGACGCTGGACCTCTGGAGAAATATTTGGCCATCAATGGGGGCCTTCGTCGACTCAATGCCGAACGGATTAGAGCTCTTGCCGCAGATACCGCTGACACAAGATTATGGACCGGGCCTTTTCGACAACTAGCTAATTCTCAGGTTGAATCAGGCTTCGCTGATCACCGGACGTATATTTACGAAGGGCGTGATGTTGACCAGCAGGTTCATCTTGGGTTCGACCTTGCAGTAACAGCCAACGTCCCGATTCTTGCCGCACAGGCCGGGCGAGTTGTCTGGGCCGACTACCTCGGCATTTATGGGAACTGCGTAATTATCGATCATGGACTTGGTTTACAGTCGCTTTATGCCCACCTCTCCACGATAGGGGTTCAGACCGGCGACACAGTGGGACCAGACGACGAACTAGGCCGAAGTGGTATGACCGGCCTAGCTGGGGGCGATCATCTCCATTTCGCCACATTGCTGAACGGTTGGCCTGTTAATCCTACGGAATGGTGGGATCCACACTGGATAGAAGACCGAATCACCCGGAAATTGCGGCTCAACCAAGCGCCATAACGAACCTCCGAGTTTACAGGTTCTGCCCGGTATGGTAGTAATGAGAGGGTATGTTTGCTCGGTTGAAGGAAATCACGGACCGACCGAGCATTTTGATGGTCAAACCAGCGCACAGTGTGCGACCCTCTCGGAACACAACCGAATCAACCTTGAGCGTCCAGGAGAATCTCGATGCAGAAGCGAACTCTGTGGAAGTTAATTTCCGTTCTAACAATGATGGCTGCAGCCTGCGGTGGTGGCGACGGTAGTAGCGAAGACCCAGCTCCCCCCACAGAAGCGGCAGCCCCGGCTTTTGACCCTGCGACCGCAGGCAACATTTCCGGCATGGTAATGATCGATGGTGAGATGCCAGCTGCCGAAGAGCTGACAATGAACTCGGACCCTGTCTGTGCGATGTCCGCTACGAACACAATGTCCAACACTTTCGTGGGTGGCAACGGGCACCTGGGCAACGTCTTTATCTATGTCAAGGAAGGACTCGAAGGCCAGAGCTTCCCGGCAGCGACCGAAACGGTGACGCTGAACCAAGAAGGATGTCGCTACACCCCACACGTGTTTGGCGTACAGGTGGGTCAAACCGTACAGATTGTCAATAGCGATCCCACCCTCCACAACATCCATGCGACCCCAACGGAGAACGACGAATTCAACATGGGGCAGCCAATCCAGAATATGACCTTCGAACGCACCTTCGACAGTCCGGAAGTCATGGTTCCGTTCAAATGCGATGTGCATGGCTGGATGAATGCCTATGTGGGAGTGGTTGCTCATCCCTACTTCGCCACAACTGGTCAAGATGGAATGTTTGACATTTCCTCACTGCCACCGGGTGATTACGTAATTGAAGCCTGGCATGAAGCCCTTGGCACTCAAACCCAGAACATTACAGTCACCACCGGCGGCACCGCAGAGGTTTCATTCACATTCACAGTATCGTAAGGACACTGCCTAGGCTGGGCCGGACCGACCGAACAGCATATTGCCGACGGTCGGTCTAACCCGCTTGTACCGTTCGGCTAAAGGCCACCCTTGTGTCGCCCGGTTTCCGAAAATGACCTGGCTTCATAACTACTCTCGCCTCCTTGCTGTCGCTACCGTCCTCCTAATTGCCGCTGGGGGCATGGTAACCAGTACGGGCGCGGGTCTGTCAGTGCCGGACTGGCCAAGCTCGTACGGCTATTTCATGTTCGCGTTTCCTCTATCCAGTATGGTCGGAGGCATCTTCTATGAACATGGGCATCGTCTCATCGCTTCCACTGTGGGCATACTGACGATTGGACTAGTCATATGCTTATGGCTGTATGACCCCCGCCGGTGGATGCGATGGGTTGGAGTCGCAGCCCTCGTAACAGTCATCCTGCAGGGCATCATGGGTGGCATCACAGTGCTGTACTTTCTACCAACCCCAGTCTCGATCTCTCATGCGGGAATAGCCCAAATTTTCTTCTGCCTAACCGTATCCCTGGCTTTGTTCACCTCTCCAGGATGGCACAAAACTTACGAGGCCACTAAACACAACGACCACATCATTAGTACACTGGCTACAGGACTCCCTATCCTAATTTATGTTCAGATTCTTATCGGTGCCACAATGCGCCACACCGGAGCTGGGCTCGCAATACCAGACTTTCCTCTCGTTTTGGGTGGCCTAGTGCCTCACACTTGGAACTTCAGTATCGCCATTCATTTTCTCCATCGTCTAGGCGGGATAATCACTACCCTAGCGATCTTCGCCACTCTGGGCCACCTCCTAACTCATCACCGCACACGACGCGACCTCATCAGACCGACCTGGTTTTTAGCCCTTCTGGTGGTGATACAAGTCGGGTTAGGAGGTTGGACAGTCCTGAGCCAACGGGCGCCCTTGATCAACACGGCCCATGTCGTCACTGGCGCTATCGTTCTAGCCTCTGCACTGGTGCTTGGTTTGCGCGTCAACAGACATAGGTTTCCCATTGAGAACCCTCTCAGGCTCTCGACTACAGCAACTAGGGAAACTTCATGAAGCCCGATCTCACTACAGTTAACAGTCCTGGAGATCGGTTCACCGATTTCCTTGCCCTCACCAAACCTCGCTTAAACTCTCTCGTCGTTGTAACAAGTGGGGTCGGCTATCTTGCAGGCAGAACCGAAGCAGTAGACCTAGTGCCGTTCCTCAGCACAACCATCGGTGCAGCCCTTGTAGCAGGTGGTGCGGCCGCGTTCAACCAATTAGCCGAACGAGCGTTGGATGAGCGAATGCTTCGCACTAGAGATCGACCTCTGCCAGGAGGCCGCCTGCAACCGGCCGCGGCAACCTGGTTTGCTATCATTTTAGTTGTCACGGGACTCGTCCAGATCGGCACCGGGGCCAACCTCAATGCTGCAGCTATCGCCCTCTGCACACTAGTGAGCTACGTCTGGATCTACACTCCGCTGAAGCGGCGTACCCATTGGGCCATGCTGGTTGGTGCTGTTCCTGGCGGGTTGCCTGTGATCATCGGATGGGCAGCAGCCGGACCTCTGTCAGCAGCCGCCTGGTCATTATTCGCTCTAGTATTCGTCTGGCAGCTTCCCCACTTTCTGGCACTAACATGGCTCTACCGAGACGATTTCAGCAAAGCGGGACTGCCCCTACTCTCAGTCACCGATCCAACTGGACGCCGAGGCGCTAGGCACCTGCTCATCTATACTACTTTGCTAATACCCACTAGCCTCGCACCTGCTTGGCTAGGAATCGCCGGTCCTAGCTACAGCATCGGTGCAGGCTTGCTGGGCATCGGTCTTCTCGCTATTGCCGCATGGTTTGCTAGGCGGCGCTCAACATACCGAGCCAGACTACTATTCAAGGCAACCTTGCTGTATCTTCCCATGATGTGGGTGCTACTACTTGCAGACGGGAATTGAGCTGACTATGACCTCTCTAACCTAGGCCCAAGGGGCCATACTCGAAGGGAGCAATCATTGTGGTCACTCCTTCAATGATTGCCAATGAATCTTGAGGTTGTCGCTATGTTTGAAGTCACGGCCCTCCCAGCGGTAAACGCTACCCTAAACTGTATCGCAGGGATACTACTTTTGGCTGGATACGCGTTTATTCGTCAAGGCAGGATCGAGCCTCATCGCCGCTGCATGCTTGCAGCGTTCTCTGTCTCAACGTTATTCCTACTGTCCTACCTCGTCTACCACTTTGAGGTCGGCTCCCAACCCTTTACTGGCCAAGGGCCGGTCCGTCTTTTGTATTTCAGTGTCCTCATTTCTCACGTTGTTCTGGCAGCGCTGATTCCACCGCTAGCCCTGATCACACTCCGGCGTGGCCTGCGTAGAGATGATTCCAGGCACATTGCAATAGCGCGATGGACCTTCCCTCTCTGGCTGTATGTCTCAATCACCGGCGTAATCGTCTACTGGATGCTTTATCAGATGTGAGCGCAAGAAGCCGAGCTAGAAACGCCCATTGACAAAGAGGTGCACCCGACCAGAATTCTTGCTAATCGTAAAGAAGGTAAGGAGCCGTCAGGCGCCTCCACGCCATTGTTCCTTCAGCCCAACCAGCCGCTATCTCAGACACGGATTTACCAGCCCTGATACCTTCAGTGACGGACGATGTCCCAACCAATCGATCCACAGTAGCCAAGTCGAAACGATCGCCGTGAAGGTGATACAGAGCAGCCGCCACCTCCACCCCTAGACGAACAGGAGACAGTATGTTTCGGTCAGTTACCACAAAGAACACACCCTGACATAGTTGACCAGCAAACCTACTTGCAGTGGGTGTAAATTGCACCGGATAGACCCGCAAGCCCCTGAGACCTCGCCCATTAAGCTCACTCGCTAGTGCCACACCGTCGACCCAAGGTGCACCAATCTGCTCAAAGGGAGTATCCGTGCCTCTGCCTACCGACAAATTACTTTCCTCGATGGCGCCGAGTCCCGGATAAAGCAATGCTTGGTAGAGGTTACGTATGTTCGGAGACGGGTCAACCCAGGATATGCCGGTCCGATCAAACCAGTGGGTCCGCTGCCAACCTCGCATAGCAACCACATCGAGCTCCGTCCCAAGCTTCCTCTCCCCATTAAACAAGAGAGCCAGCTCGCCTAGAGTCAACCCATGCCGCACCGGCGCTGGAAAATACCCATTGAACCCAAGCCACGACTCATCCAGTGTCGGACCCTCTACTTTAACTCCGCCGATCGGGTTCGGACGGTCCAACACCAACACACGGATCCCGTGCTTCGCAGCCTCTTCCAGAACATAGGCCATCGTGGTCGCATAAGTATAGAAACGCGCTCCGACGTCCTGCAGATCGACCACCAATGAATCGACATCACCTAACATTACGGCCGTCGGCCTCCGCGTTTGTCCGTAGAGCGAATGAACCGGAAGCCCAGTCCTAAGGTCTCGGCTTGAGGAAACTGCCCCATCAGCGGCTCCACGGATGCCATGCTCAGGACTGAACAGGGATACCAGTTTAAAGTTGGGTTGAGCATGCAGCAAATCGATCGTGGTTTCTCCATCACGAGTCCGTCCGCTTTGGTTGGTTACCAGACCAACGCGTTCCCCGGCTAATCGCTCAAAACCCTCTTCTTGGAGCACGTCAAGTCCTGTCCACGTCGGTCCGGCAAAACCGGATGAAATAGAACTTCGATCGGAATCAGACAGAGCCGAAGCGACCACCGTGGCAACCCGACCACGCAATGCCGTCACATTACCGGAACCCGACGGATGCAGCCGACTTGACAGGAAAATCACGAAAGTATCCGACTTTGGATCAATCCAAAGCGAAGTCCCTGTAAACCCTGTGTGTCCATAGGAACCAACCTGAAACAAGGCGCCACGATTGGAAGAAAATCTCGAGTCGATATCCCACCCAAGACCTCGTCGATCAGCTAAGTGTCTAGGAGTAGAAACCTGGGTCATTCGCGCGACACTGAGCGGTGACAGAACACGCACCCCCTCGTCCGAGCCTTCGGCCAACAACATCGAGCAAAAACGTACCAAATCATCCGCCGTGCTAAACAATCCGGCATGACCGGCCACACCACCCATTCGCCGGGCTGTAGGATCATGGACTTTGCCCCGTAACATGACAGAACCAGCGCCACCGCAAGGCCAAGCCAATGCCGCGCAGGGCTCAGTCGGGGCAACTCGAGACACAACCGACACGGGTGGATTGAACTGGGTGTCAAACATCCCAAGCGGCTCAAATATTTGCTCGCGGGTAAACCGATCGAGCCGAAGCCCACTTACCCGCCTGACCAATTCACCCAAGAGCACGAAATTCAGATCGCTGTATATGACTTGGTCCCCAGGTGATGCCAATAGACGCTGGTCTGCCGTACGGTCAATCGCCGTTTCGACACCTTCAAACTGCACTTCAAGAGGAAGATCTGGAGGCAACCCTGATGTGTGAGTCAACAGCTGAGCAACTGTAATTGTACCTTTGCCGTGACTCGCGAACTCAGGCAAGTACGTCGAGACTCGATCTCGAAGCCCTAAGCGGCCTTGTTCGACAAGCATCATTACACTGGTTGTCGTTGCAACCACTTTAGTCAAGGATGCCAGATCGAAAATGGTGTCGAGCGTTAACTGTTCTGGAGTCTGCCCCACAACACGCGCCCCAAAAGCCCGCTCATATACGATTTGCCCAGCATGACTCACGACTACCACAGCACCAGGCAAACGCTCCTCGCGAATCGCCTCACCGATCAAGGCATCGATGCGCGCTAACCGATCGCGGTCAATGTCGGCAGAAACCGACACCACCGAACCAAGCAGCCACAAACACAAGAAGGCCAAGACCAACAACGACTTGCCAAAATACAAAGTGCCACGAAAGGCCTGGTGTTGTCCCTGCATGGGTTCGATTATACTAAGACGTCTCGGCTGAAGCTGTGGCGGCGAAAACCGAGGTGTTACCCACTCTATCGACAAGAGTGGTCGCACATGGAGTTTAACGATGCGACGATCAGCGATACGAACGTTGTGTTATTTGATCATTACTTGCGGAATATTGGCTGGTCTCCCAAGCCTGGTTTCAGCCCAAGTTGGCATCCGTGGCCTCATTCAAGACGCTAATGGCAATGGGATTCCAGGGGCCAGGGTCACCGCCGAAAGTACTCAAACCTCGGCTACTCGTAATGCAATAAGTGACAGGTCCGGTAGCTATGCGCTGGTCGGTTTGGAGATTGGCCAATGGCACCTCATCATCGACGCAGATGGGTTCAGACAGGCCCAAGGATATGCTGGGGTAACAGGTTTTCGTGAGTCGACAACGGTTGATGTCACCCTAGAACTAAACATACTCGATCCCCCACCACCAACAGTGGGAATTCTGGCCGGGGTGAGATCGTCCGACCTGCTCTCAACCCTCAATGATGCCGACCAAATGGTAGCCAGAGGCGACTACAACGGGGCGCTTGAGCAGTATCGCTCTATCTTAGATCAGACACCGAACCTAACCAGTATTTACTTACATATCGGTTATGCGTTCTTAGCCAAGCAAGAACCGGATAATGCTATAGCTGCCTACCAAAAGGCACTGGAGGCCGATCCGACCAACCCCGAAATCCTTGCGGCTATCAGCACAGTCAGAGGGAGGCCGTCTCTACCTCTGCGGGGCCTACCAAATCCGTAACTGCAAGCAAAGTAGGTCGTTCGCTTATACTGGCCGCACCTGGGCACGCTCACAACTGTCGACGGGAACCTCAAGTTAGGGCCAACTTGGTCGCTACCCTAGGTCTAACTTGTAGACCAGACAACACAAGAGAACCCATGATCAACATTCAAGTAGCGACCTGCGCCGTGTCCATCTCGGCTTCGTTCAGAATACAAAACAACCATGCCCCTCACCAATCTGTGGCCATCCACTTTCGAACTGGGGCACGCCCGAATTCGCACACGTGCTTTCGCTGAGCTCCTTTACCTTTGACTGATCAGGCGCATGGCCATCAACTCATCCATTCATACGATGAACCAGTGATGAAAAATATTCGTTCTGTGGCTATTCTCGGAGCAGGGACCATGGGCGCACAAATCGCAGCCCACTTGGCAAACGCCGGACTAGCAGTCCTGCTTCTCGACATTAATACCCAGACTGCCACAGCCGGCCTCAGACGGGCAACTAAGTTAAAGCCAGGCCCCTTCTTCGACCAAAAGTGTCGAAATCGCATACGGATAGGAGGCCTTGACCAAGACCTAGCAGCCTTAACTGAGTACGACTGGATCGTGGAAGCGGTCGTCGAACAACTGTCCACCAAACAAGCTTTAATTGAACAAGTCGCACTACACCGACGCGCCGATGCCATCGTCAGCTCCAACACCTCAGGCATACCGATAGGCGCTATTTCCCAAGGCCGAAGCGAGGAATTTCGGCGTCACTGGCTTGGAAGCCATTTTTTCAACCCCCCTCGCTATCTACGACTAGTCGAACTCGTTCCAACAAATGACACCAGCCCTCAGGTAGTCGAGACCCTGTCATCGTTCATTGACCACAGGCTTGGCAAAGGGGTTGTATTGGCAAAAGATACCCCTGGATTTATTGCAAACCGAGTCGGACTCTACTCTGTAGCCTGCGCTTTGAGCGAGCTGCAATCCGGCCAATTTACCATCGAAGATATCGATGCTCTGACTGGACCCATACTAGGGCGCCCTAAAAGCGCTACATTTCGCACGATGGATATTGCCGGCCTCGACATCCTAGCAAGAGTAGCAACCGATCTCGTCGAGCGGCTCGACACGGATCACGAACAGCAAATCTTCAAACTGACACCCCTAATCGGCGAGCTTCTGAACCGAGGCTGGATTGGAGAAAAATCCGGTCAAGGCTTTTACAAGAAAGTACAGGGCCCGAACGGGAGCACCATCCTGACACTTGATCCGACTACCATGCAGTATCGTGAGAAACGGTCGCCCAAACTAGCTACCCTAGACACGGCAAGAGCATTAAAGAACGACAGCGACCGCCTGCGTCATTTGTTTATGGCGCAGGACCATGTCGGCCGTTTCATGCGCGCCACAATTGGCCGCACTCTCCTTTATACGGCCGAAACGGCCCCTGCCATGGCCCATCACCCAGACGATGTAGATCGTGCGTTACGATGGGGATTTGGGTGGGAAAGAGGCCCATTTGAACTGTTGGACACTCTCGGAGTAGACACAGTGTTAGAAGCCTGTCACCCAGAGAGCGGACGAGACCTTTCTAAAGCAGCACAAGAGTGGGCCTGGATAAGTCCAAGGGCAGGCAAAGCGAAAGACTCAGCGGCTACTCAGCCCAGGCTGGTCCGGAGCAGCCCCCTCCCTCCCGCAGGTCCAGACTTGCTATTGTTATCTTCCGCGAAACAAAGGAACGGAGTCCTAAGAGAAAATGTTGGGGCTAGCTTGGTCGATCTCGACGACGGTGTTCTTGCAGTTGAGTTCCATTCGAAACTCAATACCATCGGCGGCGACACCATTGAGATGCTGAAAGCTGGTGTAATCGAGGCTTCAGGAGGCTTCCTCGGGCTGGTAATAGGCAACGAGGCAGTCAATTTCTGTGCAGGGGCGAACCTCATGCTGGTGCTACTCGAGGCTCAAGAAGGCAATTGGAATGAGGTTGACCTCATGGTACGAACGTTTCAGCAAGCAGTCCTCGGACTTCGCTATGCCCCGATTCCAGTCGTGGCTGTCCCGGCAGGGCTCACCCTCGGCGGCGGGTGCGAGATAGTACTTCACGCCGACCGGGTACAAGCAGCAGCCGAGACCTACATGGGCCAAGTTGAAGTGGGTGTCGGTCTAATTCCAGCTGGGTGTGGCACTAAAGAATTAACAATGAGGGCCGCAGACCAAACCCCCAAAGATGGAGATCCACTTCCACAACTCAAAAGAGCCTTTGAACTGATCGGCTTAGGCAAAACGTCGACAAGTGCAATCGACGCAAAGCAACTTGGTCTGCTCAGAGATGTTGATGCAATTACGATGAACCCTGAGAGGCTGCTGTCTGACGCCAAGGCAACTGTGCTCTACCAAACTCGCAGCGGCTACCACCCACCTGACCACCGGTCAGCAATTCCAGTAGGCGGCGAAAGCACAAGAGCCATGCTAGATCTGGGGGTCCACCTTGCTTTGCGAGCCGGGCACATTAGCAACCACGATGCAACAATCGGCCGAGCTATCGCGCGGGTCATGACTGGCGGTGAACTCCCACACGCCACAACCGTAACCGAACAGTACCTGCTCGATCTCGAACGAGAGGCATTTCTTAGTCTATGTGGTCAGCCAAAAACGTTGGATCGCATTCGGCATACCCTGAAGACTGGGAAAGCACTTCGGAATTAGGCAAGATCTTTCGGGTTGAACCTAGATATCATCACATCTCCTAATTCTCGGTGGTCTTGGAGTAGAACCCAAATCTTGGACGAATTGCAATTGACTCAAGCTCAACAAGGGCCATTCCCAAAGCTAACCCTGTAACCGATAAGCCGCAGGAATCGAGCATCAGAATACCTAAAACACCAGCTATTTTGACCACGAAACATAACCAGAAGGATATACAGACCCTACAGAACCCATAGTGACACAGGCCATGGTCAAGTCACATCCAGTTTCAGCAGCTAAACCGCAGCAGACCCACTTTGAAGCAAACTTCGACTACCCACTGAACTAATGTCATCCAAACCGTTTGATTGTCAGCTCTCTGGACCAGCTGGAACGCTCGAAGCATTGTTTGAGCATCCTAACCATGAGCCCAGCACTGTTGTTGTGTTGGGACATCCACACCCGCAATATGGTGGAACCATGCATAACAAGGTGATCTACAGAGCCGCTAAAACATTCTTAAAATTGGGCTTCTCGGTGTTACGTTTCAATTTTCGTGGAGTCGGTAAAAGCCAGGGACAATGGGACCACGGCAAGGGAGAGCGGGAGGACTTTTTGTCTGCTATCGACTATGCAGCCACCACCTATCCAGGCAAAGACCTCTGGACCGCCGGCTTCTCCTTCGGTGCCTGGCAAGCTTTAACATGTGGAGTTTCTGATCCACGAGTCAAGACACTATTGGGTATTGCACCACCGTTCGGACGCTATGATCTTGACGAAGTGCTGAATAATACCAAACCAACACACCTCATCCACGGTGAACAGGACGAGATCATCCCCTTGAGTGAGCTGCAGATATTTTATCGACGAATTAACGCTCCAAAGACACTAACAATAATCAACGCCGCCAACCACCTTTTCGAGGGACGAGTTGCCGAAATTGATTCAGCTATTCAAAACATCTTCAAGCTTTCTGCCCAATCGGGAGACCAAGCATGAACGAAGCAGTGATAGTTTCCGCGGTTCGCACCGCTATCGGCAAGGCTCCTGAAGGGATTCTCTGCTCGACTAGACCTGATGAAATGGCAGCCACAGTTATCACCGAAGCTCTATCCCGAGTGAAGAACATTGAACCAATAGAAATCGACGACGTGATCCTAGGCTGCGCCATGCCTGAAAGTGAACAGGGAATGAATATTGCGCGAATTGCCAGTCTACGAGCCGGAGTCCCTGTTAGTGCTTCAGCAATCACAATCAATCGCTTCTGCTCATCAGGACTCCAGTCAATCGCCTTCGGGGCAGAACGAATCATGGTCGGTTCGGCAGAGACCATCATCGCCGGGGGTACCGAATCAATGAGTCTCATCCCTCTTGGAGGTCACAAACTTTCGCCAAACCCTGCCCTGATGGACGCTTATCCCGATGCTTATCTCTCAACAGGACTAGTCGCTGAGAAACACGCTCGAGATGCCAAACTATCCCGCGAAGAACAGGACGTATTCGCGCTACGCAGTCACCAGCGAGCTGTCGCTGCCATAGAACAGGGGAGATTCAAGGACGAAATCGTACCCCTTTTGGTTAAGACCATCGAACCAGCAACCGGAAGTTCCAAACCAACAACCCACATCGTCACATTCGACACCGACGAGGGTCCACGCAAGGATACCTCGCTCGAGGCACTAGGAAAATTACAAGCAGCATTTCAGGTCAACGGCACAGTGACCGCTGGCAACTCATCACAAATGAGCGACGGCGCTTCTGCGGTTGTAATCACTTCTCGAACCAAGGCGGAGCGCGCAGGTCTTACCCCACTTGCACGATTCGTGACCTATGCGACGGCTGGGATTGAGCCGGAACGGTTCGGTCTAGGTCCGGTACCGGCCATCCACAAGGCTCTGGCTCACGCCGGACTCACACTGCAGGACATGGATCTAATCGAACTAAACGAAGCCTTCTCGGCGCAAATCTTGGCCTGTATGCAAAAATTACCAATCGATCCAGACAGGCTCAACGTAAACGGTGGAGCTATAGCACTTGGCCATCCGCTGGGTTGCACGGGTGCCAAACTAACTACCTCCCTGCTTCATGAACTCAAACGGCGTCAAGGACGCTACGGACTAGTCAGCATGTGTGTCGGAGGGGGTATGGGTGCCGCCGCGATATTTGAACAACTTTCTTGATTCTTTGTTAGTTGATTAACCATGACCAAGACTACTACCACTGCTCCAAACACAGGCGGCGGAATGTGGCTTTTCGAAGACACTACTTCCGGCTCTGTCTTCACCCCTGAGCGCTTGTCTGACGAACACAAGTTAATCGACCAAACAGCTGATGAATTTGTTCGTAATGAAATTTTACCAAGCCATGGTCAGCTCGAGACCAAAGACTGGAAGCTTGCCAGAGTTCTGGTGAATCGGGCCGGGGAGTTAGGACTACTTGGAACGGACGTGCCTGAGCAATATGGAGGTGTAGGTCTCGACAAAGCGTCAACTGTTTTGGTCGGCAGCAGGTTCGGACAAAGCGGATCATTCGGATCCACATTCGGAGCGCACACCGGACTAGCAATTCTCCCGCTACACTGCTTCGGC
This sequence comes from Acidobacteria bacterium UBA2990, assembly GCA_002347025.1. Taxonomy (GTDB): domain Bacteria; phylum Acidobacteriota; class Vicinamibacteria; order Vicinamibacterales; family UBA8438; genus UBA2990. The sequence continues at coordinate 244,954 of DEAE01000024.1, read as the reverse complement.
AGTGATACCCAAAAAGACAAATACCTGGGCAGGCTAGTTAGCGGTGAATGGATCGGAGCCTACTGCCTCAGTGAATCCAGCTCAGGCTCAGACGCACTCGGGGCTAAAACTCGAGCGACTCGCGAGCCTGACGGAAGCTTCGTCCTAACCGGGGAAAAAATGTGGATCACCAATGGAGGATTTGCCGACCTCTATATCGTATTCGCCCAAGTTGACGGTGAACAGTTCACCGCTTTCCTTGTTGAGCGAAATTCACCAGGATTGACCATTGGCCGCGAGGAACACAAGATGGGGCTGCATGGCTCATCCACTACTCCCATTATTCTCCAAGACGTCCGAGTACCATCCGACAACGTACTCCATCACATCTCGAAGGGTCACAAAGTTGCCTTCAACACCCTAAACTATGGCCGATTCAAGTTGGCAGTTGCAGCTTCTGGTAACGCCACAGCCGCAATAGGAGAAGCCACAAAATATGCCGCGGAACGTCAACAGTTTGGCCAACCAATAGCTACCTTCGGAGCGATTAAACATAAACTCGGCGAGATGACAGTCCGAGCCTACGTCGTCGAGAGCATGATCTACCGAACGACGGGTCTATTGGATGCATCTCTCAAGGGTAACGAAATAGCCGATGCCGGACCGCTTCGTAACATCCTAGAAGAACTATCTATCGAGTGCTCGATCCTCAAGGTCGCAGGTAGCGAGATGCTGCACTACGTGCTAGATGAAAACGTGCAGATTCACGGTGGCAACGGGTTTGTTAAGGACTATCCAGCTGAGCGACAGTACCGGGACTCACGAGTCAACCGGATCTTTGAAGGCACTAACGAGATCAATCGACTCCTAATTGCAACGACCTTAGTTCGTCGGGCGCTGAAGGGTACTCTACCGCTCATCTCCGCCGCTAAGCGGCTAGAGGATGAAGTTACAGACCCGCCTACACTCGTAGAAGCTTCAGAGGTACCACTAGCTGAGCAGCGGAGCACAGTCTTGGCATTCAAGAAAACGAGTATTCTAGTACTTGGTCTTTCAATGATGCACTACGGCGACAAATTAGGTGAACAACAGGAATTACTCTCTTGTGTCGCCGACATTCTAATTGACACCTTTGGTGCGGAAAGCGCTGTGCTACGGGCTGACCAAGCTGCCATCGATGCCCCACAGAATCAGCTACTACAAATTGACGCTACATGTGTCTTTGTGAACGATGCTGCTGGACGAATCGAAGCTAATGCTCGTACCGCGCTTGCATCGATGTCAGACGGCGACAGCCTTCGACTTCAGCTCGCCGCATTGAGACGATTACTGAGATTTAGCCCAATAAATACTGTAGAAAAGCGTCGGCGACTTGCAGAAACGACGGTCGAAAGGGGAGGATATATCTTTAGGTAATGGCTCAACCGCAAGCTTGGTAATAAGTAAGAACAGCAACCTTGGAGCAAATCCTACCAATGACGGGAACAGGACATACCTTAATCAGCGGTCTTATCGTGGCAACCCTTGTAGGCTGCACCGCTCCACCGCCCGACGAATCCGGTTGGAACGAAGCTCTTTTGGAAGACCGCCAGTTGAAGGACCAATTCTTTCGAGAGGCTCCAGACACACCGATCCTCCTAGATCGGCGTGGCACATTATTGCCACTTCACTACTATGCCCCAGACTCATCCTACCGGACACCAGCTGCCCTAGAGGTCTCACCGGAACAACCAATATTCAACATTCCAACTTCGACCGGTGTCATCAGACCAATGCAGCGAGTGGGGGTGCTTGAGTTCGCTCTCAGGGGCAAACCAATGCGGCTTTCCGCTCTAGCCGAAACGCCGGTTCGCTCAATCGACTCGCTGTTCATAATGTTTAAAGACCCAACCAACGAGACTGAAACCTACGCCGGGGGGCGTTATCTCGATTTACCACGAACAGCCAGCGGTCTCTATGACCTCGATTTCAATCGAGCTTACAACCCTTACTGTTACTACAACGAGGGCTACGACTGTCCATATCCACCACGTGAGAACTGGCTAGAAGAATCAGTCCCAGCCGGAGAGCGCTTGGCGCCTGGCTATACCGGATTCGGAGCCGGCGTGATACCACCGCCCCCATCCGAAGAAGCAACCCAAACGACCAGACCCAACGCCCTTCCAAATCAACAGTAATTTCTGTGGCACTGTCTGGCGTTATCTTCGACTTCGACGGCGTCCTCTCGGACAGCGAACCCTTACATCTTCGGGCATTCCAAGATGTACTAAAAACGGAGGGTATCACCCTTGCTACTACCGACTACTACGAAAGATATCTTGGTTTTGATGACGTGGCGGTTTTTCGAAATTTGACTACTGACCTAGGCCTGGAGATGTCCGACGAGAGGTTGGCCAAATTAATCCAACTGAAACACAAACACCTCAACGAGCTTCTCAACAAGGGAGGTAGACTATTCCCGGGAGCAGCCGAATGTATCCTTAGAACCGCTACTAAGTTTCCAATTGCCATCGCGTCTGGTGCTCAATCTCACGAAATCGAGACTTTATTGGACAGCGCCAACCTTCGTCATCACTTTCGAGCCGTTATAGCATCAGGTGACACACCTCGTTCCAAACCTTTCCCAGACCCTTACCTCAAAGCTGTGGACCTGCTGCGCGCCTTCGCCAAGAAGAGCGGACACGATCACGATGGCTGTTTTGTCGCTGTTGAAGATTCCAAGTGGGGCATCGAATCCGCGATTAGTGCCGGACTCCGCTGCATAGGCATAGCCCAGACCTATCCACCCAGCGAACTTGCCAGCGCCAATCTGGTCGTCCAAACCATTGCCGACGTGACCTTGGAAACGCTTCATCACGTCTGTGAAACCCCCTAGTCTCGACGTAAACTGCATTCTGTGTGACAAGGAAGTGCTTATGATCGCCCCCCAACGCATATTGCCCGTCGAACTAGTTCGGCAATTCGGTAAGTCGGTTGCCAGCCCAGTCCCTGATCTTGCAGCACCAGCTCTACTTATTGCCCGCCTTGGCTATCCCTGGTTAGACTCGAACCATTACCTCGCTAAACTCGAAAGCATGGGCTCAGCTCTGGCGGACAAATTCACTCTTTCAGACAAACCAAACATGCCCAATGGTCCAATAGACGCCATCAACAAGTACCTCTTTCAGGAACAGGGTTTCTCAGGTAATACGGAGAACTACGACGATCCCAGAAATAGTTTCCTAAACCAAGTGCTAGATCGCCGTACGGGAATCCCGCTCACTTTAGCGGTGGTCTATATTGAGGTGGCACGAAGAGCCGGCATCCGAGTCGATGGGGTCAATTTCCCAGGGCATTTTCTACTTCGTTTCCCGTTTGGACAGGAGCACGACCCTACCAACGCGGTCTTTGTTGACCCGTTTGATGGAGGAAGCGTTTTATCAGAAGCCGACTGTCGGGCACTACTTCGCCGACACGCCGGTGGCACTATGGACTTCGATTCCAAGCTATTGGCACCAGCTACAAAACAGCAAATTCTGACCCGCATGCTTGGAAACCTCAAACGGGTCTACATCGGGATGCGAGCATTCCCACAGAGTCGAGCCGTAACCGATTTGCTGCTAGCTGTGGATCCCTCATCGCTTAATGAGCTAAGAGACCGAGGGTTACTTTCATATCACATCAATGATTATCCTTCGGCTCTTCGCGATTTAGAAACCTTCCTGCAATTCTCAACCCGCAACGAGGAAGGCGAAGATGACAGCCATGAAGAACGCAAAGAAATCTGGACTCACGTAAAAACGCTGCGTCGACGCATGGCAGGTTTGAACTGACCCGATCTCGAGGAAGAGCAACACTGCTGGTCGAGATACCCCCAAGGAAATTCGCCTACCCCCACAATAGTCGCAGCAAGCGACGGTCCTCATTGTCAATCTCCCTGCAGAACCGGAAATCGACCTTTATTGTTTCGCCACCACATAACCGTCTCTCGGAGTCCTGTCTCAAACCCAATCTCAGCTGAGAACCCGAACTCCCTGCGGGCCCGCGTCACGTCAAGCATCCTACGAGGCTGCCCATTGGGTTTCGTAGAATCCCAGACGACACGCCCGTCATATCCCATGATCGCAGCTAATTTCGCTGCAAGTTCAGCGATAGAAATCTCCATCCCAACGCCAATATTCACCGGCTCACCGGTACCATAGCGCTCGGTTGCCAACACAACCGCCCGAGCGGCATCTCTGACATGCATAAACTCGCGTGTCGGAGAGCCATCTCCCCACAAAACAACCTCTTCCTGTCTCGTGTCTATAGCTATATCAAACTTGCGAATAAGTGCTGGAATAACATGACTCGAGTGCGGATTAAAATTGTCGCCTGGTCCATAGAGGTTAACCGGGAGTAAAAATATTCCTGGGAACCCGTACTGCCTACGATAAGCCTGTAGCTGCTCGAGCATCATTTTCTTGGCAAGCCCATAGGGAGCGTTGGTCTCTTCCGGGTACCCATTCCAAAGATCGTCTTCCTGGAAGGGAATCGGCGTAAATTTTGGGTAGGAGCAAATAGTTCCAATGCCAACAAATTTTTTCAGTTTCCCATACCTTCGGCCGGCTTCGATAAGTTCGGTCGCCATAACAAGATTCTCATACAAGTAGCGTCCTGGGTTCTCTTGGTTAGCGCCGATACCTCCGACCACAGCGGCAAGATGAATGACAACATCTGGCTTAAGTTTCAGGTAAAGCGCTTCGACCTGATTCTTGTCACACAGATCAAATTCGGACTTCCCGGTAGGATGCACGTGGTTTTCAGAGACGCCTGCCTCCGCAAGAGCCTCACAAACGTGTCCTCCCAAAAAGCCCCGCCCGCCGGTGACAACAAAGTTGGCGAGCTTCAGATCGATGCTCATGGAGCTTTCCCCCTGCACTCGACAGAATGGGAACTACTGGTCAGGCAGCTTTCCACCCGTCGAGCCTCAAATGAGCCTCTTACCAGAAAAAATCTGAATCGAGGTATTCAGTCAGTTCGGTTATGTAGCGAGCACGATTCATGTGAACCTAATCTGTAACAGTATCCATTCCTAGCTTTCTTCGCTCCTAACTACGGGGCAACCTCTCATGAAACGGCTGAGCTAACGGTGAACACGAAGATCAGTTTCTGTTTTCTTAAGCTTAAGATGGGCTAGGTTTTTCGATGGGAAGATCTTCTCGATCCCCCCATTCCTTCCATGAACCAATGTAATTTTGAACCTTAGGATAGCCGAGCAGCCGCAATGCCAGGTAGCTATGAGCAGCACGATAGCCACCCTGACAGTAAGAAACTACTTGCTTGTCTGGTGTAATACCTGCCGATTCATACAATTCCCGCAATTCAGACGCTGGCTTAAACGTTCCGTCTTCTCCTAGATTCTGGGTCCACTCAATATGCACGGCACCAGGTACCGCTCCACCCCGCTTCGCTCTGACGTTTGTACCGCAATATTCACCGTCACTCCGGGTATCAAGCACCGCGAATTCGTGGGATCCCAAGCATTCAAGAAGGTCTCTCCAAGTCGCTAGCCTCGATGCAACATGTCGAGGCTCCCAAAAGCAACTCTTTGGGGTCACCACATCACGACTCACCGGTCGACCCTCCTGCACCCAAGTTCCAAAACCACCATCCAACTGCCTGACGTCTGAGTGCCCAAATAATTCGAGAAACCAAAATGCTCTCGCAGCCCGGATCCCAGACTGCTCATCATAGACAATGACGCCTCTAGTAGAGTTCACTCCCCGCGAAGCAAAGAGGTGCCCAATCATCCAGAGAAACGCGTCAAGAGGAGCCGGATCAGTATCGATAAGACTGAGCCCAAACAAATCAAGATGGACGGCACCCGGAAGGTGTCCAACAGCAAAAGCTTCAGCCGGCCTAAGGTCCAATAAAATTGGAATCTCTGAACTAGCTTTAATCCGTTCACTTAATTCGCTAGTTGTGATCAAGAGTTGTTGGTTTATGTACCCTTTTGGATTCTCACTAACAGAGGCCACTTTGCTCTCAATTCTGACACGGCTCAGAACCGACGTGTCGAATAAATACAACGCCACACACTCAAGAGCACGGGTTCATGCTGGTCCCTACCACCACTGCCAACCTAACTCCAAGGTAAGCACACCCAAGAGTCAACTGAGTTCCCATTCCAGTCCGTCAGAACGCGCCCTTCCCTCATCACGCAGCTTCATCAAATGAGCCTTCACACTTTCTTCAGCCATTCCCCTCAAACTCCTGTGGAGGCCCTCGTAGAGACAGGATGCTATCCGGTCTGGCCGGCGGATTCCGTCCTGCAGCGCCGCAACAATTTGGTCTTCCCGGCGCTGCCGATGCTCCAGGTATGACTGAAGCAAATTTAACGGTTCCTCTATAGGCTGGCCATGTGCAGGTAGCATACGGGATGGATTCAGTTCCTTAACGCGCCGCAAGGAGGCAAGATACTGAGAGAGATTACCACCACGAGAAACCGGTATAACTACCGAACCGCCATAAACCACCAAGTCTCCTGACCACAGACTTCCACCACGCTCGTCGTAGAAACAGAGATGGTCAGGAGAGTGCCCTGGAGTGTGAACCACACGAAGCGTGCCATCTCCGACTGACACCTGATCGCCATCGGCGAGCGGTCTATAGTCCGTCGGCTGAAGGCGGTCCTGTTCGGGCCATGGCATTTTCTTGAAAATGGCACCAGGCCAACGTTCGGCAATCTTGGGGCAACCATCCACATGGTCTGCATGGGCGTGGGTTAAGAGTAATTGGGCTAGAGGACTAACACCCAGGGCACCAGACAAGGCGCTTAGGTGAGCCTGAACCCCCGTTGCCGCGTCCAACAGGGTGGTGAACTCTCCGGAGATCAGGTAAGTATTGGTACCAGTACCGGTAAATGGACCAGGGTTGAATCCAGGAATCAGAATGGTATGCAAGATCGAAAATCTCGGATTCTTGAAGCAATGATCATGTGGTCCATTTTGCTGGAGCCACGAAACCGGTGACAATTATATCTGTGTCGAATTCTAGCAATCTCGTCGAAAAATTCACAAGCGCGGAACGTGTCGCCCTTGATCCGTATTTTACCAATCTCGACAGAGGGATTTTTGCACTACGAAATCTCCCAGAAGTAGTTAAGGGAGCCCTGTTCGCACGATACTCCAGGTCGACAAAATCGATCCGACGGCTTTTTCTAGATGAATTCCTGGACACTGTACCAGTCCAAACAAAAGCCGCTGTTCCAGGTCTAGGACGAGCCGAACAGTTATACGAGCGGGTCTTAGGAGATTACGGAGACGACTCAGTAGCGCAACTCGGAGGCGCCCACATCGCCTGTGAAGGGGTATCAAACGTCCTGACAAAAGTCCTCGAGAGAGGTCGACTAATGGCCTACTTGGAACAGTCGACTCGATATGTCCCTTACACAGACAAGCCTGGTGGACGGTGGAAATACCTTATACCAGAGGAACTCAAATCGCTCCAGCTACGAGAACTTTACTCTGCTACTCTTGACGATGCCTTTTCAACATACGCGCGTTGGTTCGAGCCGGTTCAAGAGCATTTTCGAAAGCAATATCCGAAGCAAAGCGGAGACTCAGACGGCGTGTATCGATCGGCCATCAGAGCCAAGGCACTCGACACATTGAGAGGATTACTACCGGCCGCTACAAAATCGAACGTTGGTATTTTCGGTTCCGGTCAAGCGTTCGAACAACTACTTTTGCGCATGCGTGCACACCCATTAGCAGAAGCTCGTGACTGCGCTGATCAAATCCTCTTAGAATTACGCACCTTAATACCGGCTTTTCTCACGCGGGTCGACCGAAAAGAACGAGGGGTCCGGTGGAGCCGCTATCTCCACGACACCCAGCAAGCAACAGAGTCTATCGCGCAACGCTTGCTCAGCGCAGAAGAACCAGAACTGAGTTCTGAGGTGAGCTTAACCGACTTCGACCCAGACGGAGAAACCAAGGTCATAGCATCCGCGCTGTACGAGTCCACCCATCTTTCAGACACCCAGTTGCTGGCAGTCGTACGCCGCCTCAGCGCTGATGACCGGACAGCAATACTCAAGGCCTACACGGGGGACCGGGCCAACCGGCGGCATCGGCCAGGACGGGCATTCGAACGAACAAACTATTGCTTCGACCTTCTCTCAGATTACGGTGCATTCCGAGACCTGCAACGACACCGACTTCTGACCATTGAATGGCAGGAACTGTCGACAAAACACGGCTACACCGAACCGCTGGCCATTGCCGAAATTGGGGCGACGGAAGACTGGAAACGGGTAATGGACCGCACCAGCGAATTACACAGCGTCTTAAATCAAGAATCATCAACTTTGGCTCAATATCCGGTACCCATGGCTTACAAAATTCGTTATCGCATGCAGGTGAACGCCAGAGAAGCCATGCATATGATCGAACTTAGAACCTCTCCTCAAGGTCATCCATCCTATAGACGGGTGTGCCAACAAATGCACCGTCTTATCGCCGAGCAAGCCGGCCACACGGCCATTGCAAATGCGATGACCTTTGCTGATCATTCGGAGATTGAACTGGAACGACTTGGTGCTGAACGAGAAACCGAACGGCGGAAAGGTTTAGGCAGATGATTCCACCCAGAGCACACAGGCTCACATGAGCAATCATTCATTCTGTGCCTTGGCCCAATAGCGAGAGTATTCTTCAAGAAAGGTCAAACTATCAAAAGCCTTCATCCGATCAAAGAACAAGACGCCATCAAGATGGTCGGCCTCATGTTGGATAACGCGAGCCGGAAACCCACTAGCGGTCAAAGATATAGCATGCCCATGGCGATCAAGAGCCTTGACCCGGATATCGGTCGATCTCGGCACCCTAGCCCTAATACCCGGTATGCTCAAGCAACCCTCCCAATCTTCTTCGACTTGGGAACCAACCGGGGTAATCTCAGGATTGATGATAACCACTGGAGACATTTCTATATCATCATCGTCGACGCCTGCGACGAATAACCTGATGCTCTCGTGCACTTGGGGACCTGCGAGACCAATACCTTGACTGTCATGCATCGTCTCAAACATGTCGTCTATGAGCGACTGGATCCTCGGCGAATCTATCTCACTTCGATCCAGTGGTCGCGCCTGCTGCCTGAGAATAGGGTGTCCCATCTGCGCGACCTTAAGAATTGACATCTCTTCCAATTATACGTCGACCGATTAGCAAGCACACCTAACCCATCGTAAGGAAAATCCTCGTATAACCCCATCAAAGGCTAAAATAGGGCTACCTCAAACCCATGCATGACTGTGACACCAATTACCGCCACTGTCCGCGCTGTGGCCAAGAATTAGCAGCGAAGCGACTTAAACCTACCGAGCCAGAACGACTCGTCTGCAAGGCATGCACCCATGTGTTCTATCTAGATCCCAAGGTCGCTGTCGGCACTATCATCACCACGAAGAATGGACAGATAATCCTGGCACGGCGAGCCATTCAACCAGGCTACGGGCGCTGGGTATTCCCGGGGGGGTATGTTGACCGCGGTGAGTTGGTGAGCGAGGCCGCCGTCCGCGAAGCACGGGAAGAGGCTGGAGTCGAAGTTCACCTCGATGGATTAATCAACATATACTCCTACGTGAATCAAACAGCTGTCATCATCGTTTACGCAGCCACTGCAACTGGTGGTGAACTTCAGCATGATGATGAGAGTCTCGAAATTGGTACATTCACTAAAGCAAGAATCCCGTGGCACGAGCTAGCTTTTCAAAGCACACATGATGCCCTACGCGACTTCTATGCCGGTCTAGTGTATCGACACTGTCGCTAAACCAAGCCTTGCTGGCAAGATCAACGAAGGGAAGGGTCACAACCTTGCTTCTGACGCCTGTCGTTGTTCGAACTGCCGCACGGAAGAGGTCGGAAACCGAATATCCCGCCAGACGGCATTCCTGGCAGCTTCCTCCACCAACTCATCAACTGGCAACCCGGTTTCTGCTGCTTCAACCTGGACACTACGAGCCTTCGTCGCCGGATGCTTCGGGGTAAAAAGGGTGCAACAATCTTCATCTGGAATAATGGAGATCTTATAGGTACCAAGGCGCCGCGCCGCACCGACGATCTCATCCTTGTCCATACCCACAAGAGGCCGTAGCACTGGTAGCGAAGTAACAGAACCTATAACCGCAAGATTTTCGAGCGTCTGAGATGCAACCTGGCCAACAGCTTCACCGGTAACCAAGGCAGACGAACCACTAGCACGTGCAATTCTCTCGGCAATACGCAGCATCAACCTCCTGTAAATGACAACGCGTAACGGCGGCGGTACCGCCAATACAATTTTTCTCTGAATGTCACCAAACGCTACACAATAAAGACGTGTTTCTAGTTGATAACGCGTCAATAATTCAGCGATCTCGTTGACCTTGTCCTGTGAGGTATGTGACAAAATTGGGTAGCTGTGAAAGTGGATAAGCCGTACTCGGCAACCCCGCTTGATCAACCGATAGGCAGCCACGGGCGAATCGATTCCACCAGACAGAAGGCATGCAACCCGACCGCTGACACCGCTTGGAAGGCCACCGACGCCGGGTTCCTTCGTCATAGAGCAAAACGCCCACTCGCTGAGAATCTCCACCCGGACAGTCAACTCCGGCTGCTCCAAATCAACATCCCAACCTCGAGCTGTCTTTATGCGGTAACCCAGTTCGCGTTCGATCTGCGGTGATGTCCAAGGGAAACGTTTGTCAGCCCGTTTGGCCGTCACCCGAAAACTACCGGCCTCCAACTCTGCCAACTCCCCCAGTACAGCGTCGGTAATCGCATCGAAATCACAGCGAGTGCGGACAGCACGAAAGAAATTGGCAATGCCCGGTAACCGAGACAATCGGTGACGCAGCTCTGGCCAGTCCTCATCAGAGACCTGGTACAGCTCGATCCGACCCATGAGGGCCCTCACTTTGATGCCCCTCAAGCCCTCTACCACAGCCCGTATATTGCTGACCAGGCGCTCGACAAACCACGGCCTATTCCGCCCTTTTAGTGCGATTTCTTGGTAATGAACAATGACTGAACACATCGGCATCGAAGGCTTAGAGATCCCTAAACTCAACTGGTCAACTCTAGAGCAACCTTGGCAGCCTTGTGCCCACTCATAACCGCGCCTTCAATGGTAGCGGGGAGACCGGTGTCAATCCAATCTCCAGCGAGCAAAAAGCCGGGTAAAGCTGTTTCGGTCTTTGGTCTTGGCGGTTGCCCTGGCGCAAGAGAGAAAGTAGCCCGAGGCTCACGGACCACGGTGGCTCGATGAACAGTAGCTCCTTGGGCAGCCGGAAGGGCTTTCCGAACTTGCTCTATCGCCAAGCTTACGATTTCCCTATTTGGGAAACGACTGACTGTAGCGGCATCGCTGGAAACCAGAGACAAATGTGACGTGTTCTCCCCGAACAACTGGCGTTTGTCGAACAACCATTGTATCTCTCTACCAGGAAAGCCGATAAAAGGAACGTCGATGACCGGCCTATCAAGCCAAAGATTCACGGTAACAATAGGGGACGGGTTGGTGGCCTCGGCTGCAGCACATATCTCTTGCAGGGATACCGGTGGCCCATCCGGAAACAGGTTCATCAAAGAAAACCACGGAACAGCAGCAATAATCACTGGAGCCAGAAACCGATCACGCCCCACTGCAACCTCGTGGACACCAGCATTGTTGACAGGAACTAGACCTGCAGTTCCCGTTCTAACTTCACCCCCATGGGACTCGATGAAATTCCTAGCCGGCCTCGTATAGAATTCCTCAAGCGGACGAGTAGGCAAGGCGACTCCTGAATCTGAAGGCTTCTCTCCAATAAGCTTCGCCAAAGTGTTAACAAAGGTAGGCGCTGCGGCCACGCTCGGGCTCTGGTTTAAGGCTGCAAGAACAAGAGGTTCCCATAGTAATTCGCACAGGCGAGGGGGCTGACCGTATCGAAGAAACCAATCTTGAACCGTCTCAAGTGGTGAGGCCGGCACACTTCCAAAAAATCCGCCGCGCCGACATCTCGTAAGCGCTAGAGGTGGAACTACTTTGAAAATAGCAGTGCGGTCACGGATGCTAAGGGCGTCCCACTTGAGCAACCCAGCTATTAAATTTAACGGCGGAATAAACAAAGGACACACCAAACGGTGACGGCAACCATCTACATCAATGGAGCTAATGTCTAGCTTGGTTTGCAAGTGCAAATGGTGGTCAGAACCAATTCGTGCTAGAAACCGACGCGTTTCCCTATAACAACCAAATAACACATGCTGGCCGTTGTCGACCAACTCGCCAGTTACTCCGTCGCGGAATGAAGTGGCACGCCCTCCCAAACGGTTGGATGCTTCAATCACGATAACCCGACGACCACACTTCGCAAGAGCCACAGCCGCACTTAGCCCTGCAAAACCAGCACCAATAACAATGATGTCATGTGTCTTAGTGACCTTCACATCCGAACCATCGTCCTCAGCCAAATGCCAGCTGCGATCAAGGCTCTATGGATACGAGACACTCGAATCACTTTTGAAAACACGTCGTAGTCAGACAACTCAATCTGCCTAAGAATGGAGAAATATATTCCTCCCATGATCTCAGCTGCTACAAGCTGCCGACGGTCAACAGCAGGTAACAATAATCGAGCTTTACTATAAAATTCTCTCGCCCTTTCACATTCGAAACGCAGAAGTGATGCAACTTTGTCAGAACACCCTTTCTGCAAATCTTCTTCGGTACAACTAAAACGCTTGAGGTCTTCAGTTGGCAGATAGAGCCGACCTACACGGAGGTCCTCCTGAAGATCCCTGATTATGTTGGTCAACTGAAGCGCAACACCAAGAGCCACGGCATAGTCACGGGCAGCCTGGTCACGATATCCAAATATCTCGATACACAGGAGGCCGACCGCCGACGCGACACGACGACAATATTGGTAGAGGTCTTCGAAAGTTCGATAGCGTCGCTTCACGATGTCCATTTCTACACCATCGATAAGTTCTTCGAACAAACAGCGTGGCAGTCTAAAACGGCTGACGTGGGGCTTTAAATTAATACCTTGCGGAGTTACGGGAGACCGAACGGTGTAGCAGGCTGCAAGTTCATCCCGCCACCACAGCAACTTATCGGTTGAAGACCCATCGCCTTGCTCTGCCGACTGACAATCCACAGCATCATCTACAGCGCGGCAAAAATCCCACACTGCCGTTATAGCGCGACGCTTCTCGGCTGGTAGTACAAGAAAGGAATAGTAAAAATTTGTGTTACGAGCCACGGGTCACCCACGTCGCCACAGCAAGGTCTTCCAAAACATTAACAGACCATCACGCAAAGCGAGGGTAGGTCGGTCGACAAACACATCGAATTCCGCCGCTTCCAACCGGTCGAGAATACGAAGCCCTCCGCACCATGTCATCCGTAATTCCATCGCCAAACGCCCATGAACCCCGTCACAAACCGATCTTCCTTCGTTGAAGAGTATCCTGGTTCTCCCCGCCACGAGTCGCATGGTCTCCCGCCAGGCTGGAGTTAGGCGCCCCCTCGCCAGATCGCTCGCCTGCGCACCACAGGTCGCTTGATCGTCAGATGGAACATAAACCCGACCGACATCGTAATCTTGCTTCAAATCTTGCCAGAAATTTGTGAGTTGTAGAGCTGTACACAAGCTATCCGATGTCCGATCGAGATTGGGGTCGGTATAACCAGCAACACGTAAAACCAGACGACCTACTGGATTTGCCGAGCGTCCACAGTAATCGAGAAGCTGGTTCCAATTCTGATAACGGTGCACCAAGACATCTTGCCTGAAAGCGCTCAGCAGACTCTTAAAGAGGCCGACTGGCAACTGGCAGACCCTTATCGTATTTGCAAGTGCAAGAAACAACGCACGACAGTCTACCGACCTCCCAAGTTTTTCGTCACATCCTGTATCTGCGGTAATCGTCTCCTGCACTCCACGATGGTGACTCAAGCTATTAGCGAGATAGCGCTCCCAAACATAAAGGCGGCGGAGACGCTCGTCAGGGTCTTCGATTCCCTCGTCTGCCAAGTCATCAGCAGTCCTGGCAAAGGCGTAGATCGCAGCGATATGTGGTCGCATCGACCTAGGCAAGAGCCAAGACGCAACTGGAAAATTTTCGTAATGACCGCGCGCTAACTTGGTGCAAACCTCGTAAGCCGCATCGAGTTCTACACTGTTCGAAGACAACACATTCCCCAAACCTCTTAGCCCAATCTAGTTAACCTAATTATCTTAAATCAAGCAACTGCCCCCATTTAGAGCAGATACCGAAAGCTCGAAGGTATGGAGTCATCCCCAGATTCCGATCCACAAGACTTATACCTTCAGCTACCACTGTCGGTCTACGATATTGAACACTGTCCGTGACACCCAACCAAGCTCATCATCCAGAATTAAATAGGATTCCAGATTAAGTCGCTCTTCAAAATTCTACCGTTTTGCTAGCATTGAATCATGCGAGACGCTATCGCTGGACTATTCGCGCTGGGCCTTCTCATCTTTGCACTTGGTTTAATGTCGACACTCCGGTTTCATCAAAGATCCCGAGAACGACGGCTATACAAGCTATCCGTCAGTGGCCGGTCAGTTATTGCTGAGATACCGGCGAAAAACAGCCTAGAACTATTCACGTCTGACAAAGACCATTTTTTCTGGCGTGAGAGCACGATCCACAAGGAACAGATTCTACTTGTTAGAGTACTCATCAACGGTTCTCCACTAACCTCCTACTTCTCTAAGCGACATCAGTTTGAAGAACAAGGTGATTCCGGCTCATTCGCCGATCGCCCGGAAGGTATAGCACATGACCGCTGGGACATTCTGATTCGCACCCCAATCTGCGACACATTGATCGAATGCGGCAGCATCCGCGAACGGGTCTCCCAAGAGCTAGCACGGCGCGTGTTCGACACCGTTAAAGTCGACATGGAACGAAGAGATGCCGCAATCAACTAAACATGGAGACCTACCACACCTCCTCCTTGAACCCAGCTCTGGCGTTAGCCACCCGAGACACAACAAACAGCCAATCTGACAAGCGATTCACGTATACCAAGAGCTCCGTCCCGACTACATCGGCACCGAGACCAACCATTCGTCGCTCAGCTCGCCGGCAAACGGCCCTAGCCAAGTGCAACGTCGCAGCGCCCCTGCATCCCCCTGGCAAAATAAATTGGCTTAACGGTGTCAACTCACCCTCAAGACGGTCGATCCACTCTTCAAGCCTCCGCACAGCAGTCTCGTTCACCGTTACTTCTCCGTGATCTACAGCGCGGACATTCGGATCAGCCAGTAACGCCCCCAATGAAAATAACTCACGCTGAATCTGGAGAACCATATCTCCAAGGTCTGAATCGAGCCCCACACCAAGCGCCAGTCCAAGACACGCATTGAGCTCATCAACTTCACCGTAGGCTTGAACACGAGGCTCTGCCTTTGAGACCCGTTGGCCGCCGAGTAAGCCAGTTTCTCCAAAATCACCGGTTCTCGTATATATCTTCACATATCGATTATAGTGACGGGCTGCAATCATGGAATCATCTTCTTCGTCCAGGCGACCCAATACTGCTCCCCAGAAGACAAAGCTCCCACCACCCCCACTACGTCGAAGATTCCGACGTCGACTATTAAAATGGTATGGACAGAATGGTCGAGACCTTCCCTGGCGACACACTCGGGATCCCTACCGTGTTCTTGTCTCTGAGGTGATGTTGCAACAAACCCAAGTCGACCGTGTCCTACCCAAATATAGGGAATGGCTTGACAAATACCCGTCGCTAAAGGCTCTAGCTGCTGCCCATCCAGACGAAGTTGACAGCACTTGGCGTCCCTTGGGGTACAACGCTCGGCCAAAGCGGCTTCACTCTATCGCCAAAGAGGCCGTCAACACACACGGGGGGAAGCTACCCTCAGATGAGCAAACACTCCGCTCATTCAAGGGTATCGGCGCATATACGGCTGGTGCCGTTCAAAGTTTCGCCTTCGGTCGCCGTGCTCCCATCCTAGATACTAATGTTGCCAGGGTTCTTTTTCGAGTGTTCATCGGCTATGGATATCGGAAAGATACGGTTACCCAAAAGCGCCTCTGGACCCTGTCAGCAACGCTTCTTCCACGTAAAAATGTGTACGATTTCAACCAAGCTTTAATGGACTTCGGTGCGCTCGTATGCACGGCACGGAAGCCCCGGTGTCTAATCTGCCCAATGAGTCCAATCTGCGAAGCTTACCCGTTCAACCTTGATCATGAACAGGTTGTGCAACACCGATCATGAGTAACACTAAAGCACCGACCGTGGTAATTGCAGCGGTCATCGAACGCAGTAATCTCATTCTTGTCACACAGCGGGTCACTGGCACTCACCTCGCTGGCTACTGGGAGTTCCCCGGCGGAAAGTTAGAAGGCGGGGAAACGCACCAGGGATGCCTTAAAAGGGAAATACAGGAGGAGTTGGATGCGTCCATTCTGGTTGAAACACGACTGCATTCAACCATTTTCACCTATCCAGAATATTCCATTGAGTTGCACTTCTATCGTTGCCATCTTAACAATGACCCGACGCCACAACTGGGTCAATCGCTTCGCTGGGTTTCGCGGTCAGATCTTAAGAGGCTGAAGTTCCCACCAGCTGACCTCGAACTCATAGAACTATTGACAACCAGTTGACAAAATCAGGCTAGCCGGACCTAGGTAATTCCAAGAACGATCCCGAAGTGACGACTACAGGGATTCGCTGGTCTACCCCGAGGACTACCAACTTTGTGCCAACCTCAGCCAATTCCCGGACGACATAGCCGAGAGCGATTGGCCGCTCAAGTGCAGGGGAAGAAGCTGTGCTCGTAAGGGTTCCGACCACCTTGTCGCTCGGATCGTCCGGAGTCGTCAACACCGTTCCAGGTGGTGGTGTGACATCGCTTTGCTTAAAAGACAGGCCGACTAGTCGACGTGCAACCCGGCCTTGACCGCGATGTAGGATCCGAATCACCACCTCCTGCCCAACATAACACCCCTTCTCCAGACTAATAGCACGGTCCTGAATACCCGCTTCCAGTGGAATAGTCTCCTGATTCATGTCGGCGGGAAACACTGGACGCCCAGACTCAAGCCTGAGGAGATCGAAAGTCTCGACATCAAGAGCTTTAGCTCCAGCCTGCCTTAAGGCATCGGCGAGAAAAGGGGATCTTGGGCTCTCGACGTAGACTAAAAATCCGACCTCACCAATTTCATCGCTTCGGACAACCACGACCGGAGTACCAGAGAATTCACCCGAGAAGTGCCGGTACTCCTTGAGATTGGACAATTCACCAGCTCCCAATTCGGTTATCCCGAAACCTTCGACAAGCCTGATCACCTCGCTGACGATGCGGGCCGCCTCAGGACCGTAGAGCCCAAACGCCGTCCACGTCCGAGTCCGATCTTCAACAGTAACGTTTTCCATGAAGACAAATTCCCGGAGCCGATCAACCAGCATAGTGGTACAGCTTGAAGAAACATCGAGGAACAGTGCTTCCCCAAGGTTGATGACAGAGAGATCAGCCAGCATACGGCCCTGGGGAGTAAG
Organism: Acidobacteria bacterium UBA2990; assembly: GCA_002347025.1. GTDB lineage: Bacteria > Acidobacteriota > Vicinamibacteria > Vicinamibacterales > UBA8438 > UBA2990. Next base: position 227,410 of record DEAE01000024.1, on the reverse strand, counting down.
GTAAGCAGCATAGCAGCCATAACCAGACTTAAGCGAGGCAATATCATTAGTCAGCAAGCCCTGCAAATACGAAACTCTGTCTTCACCAGCAACTACAATTCGTCCACGGCTAGAAAAATCGATTACCCCGGCAGTCCGCCGGGCGGCGTGATATCCCTCTAGTATCGACATCGGTAGTTAAATCCTATGAACTCTATCCTTGGCGAGAATAGAAGCAGGCTCCGTCTCGTCTCTGAAGAAGACGTGGGGAACCAAATCGTTAACATGTAGCCATTAGTGATATGCTCAACAGAATGCGCGCTCCTGCGTATTTTACCTTTGTCGTGGCGGTGCTGGTCGTAGATTCGTTAACCGCTCAATCGCTAATCTCCACGACCGAGAGTTCAGCAACGTCTGGTGTCTCTCTAAGACCGGCATCGCGCAAATTCGAGCAGACAAAGGTCAGACAGCGACCTACGGGGCTGACCGTCCGACCAATCGGCAACACTAGGCAAGGTGTCAGCCATCCCGGCGACCAAAACGTGAGAGTAGCGGCAAGGGGCTTCGCTTTGTCGGCCACCCTCACAGTTCCGGTCAACCAACCTCGGCCACCGGCAGGCTGGCCTGCAGTTCTGCTGATACCTGGTTCTACCGCGCCAGACCGAGACGGCACATTGTCCGGAGTGCCAGTACTCGGCCGGTTGGCAACCGTACTTACCGAGGCGGGTTTTCTTACAGTCCGATACGACCGCCGAGGTGTCGGACAAAGCGGAGGTCGACCTGAATCAGCCAAGATTGACTCTTATGCCGACGATGCCAGGTCGATGGTGAGATACGTCAACGACCGGAACGACATCAACCGAGACCGAATCACTGTTCTGGGTCATGCGGAAGGCGGTTGGACCGCCCTCATGGTAACCGCTCAAGAGAACCTAATAGACAACCTTGTGCTCATTGGCACACCAAGCACAACAGGGTCCGAACTCATCATGGAGCAACAACTCACGGCCCTACAATCCCTCGGCATGTCCAGCAACGAGCGTACAGAGAGGATCGCTCTCCAACAAAGCATCCTCGATGCCGTGATGGAGCATCAGCCGTGGACAGATATTCCCGAACAGATACGCCGCCAGGCTCAGACGCCCTGGTTCAGGAGTTTCCTCGAATTCGATCCAGCGGACACCATCCGTAGGACTCGTCAACCGATCCTAGTCATACACGGATTGGCCGATCGCCATGTTTCTCCACACCACGCGACGCGACTAACTGAACTTGCAAGCCTAAGGCAACGTGGTGCATTGGTCGAGAAGGTTCTACTAAGCGACCTCGACCATACCCTCGTAGAAACAGGCCCAACTGCCGCTGGATCACCTCAGAACCCGCAACAGATGCCGGTAGCACCATCATTGATCGAACCTTTGGTCCGCTGGCTGCAGGAGATTCCTTGAGATCTATCGAGAGATGAACCGAGTAGAAAATTTCGCTTTACATTTCGCGATATAGTGAGGGTTAGGACAGTAGCAATAACGCTTTCACCGGAGCCGGCACGTTGGCAGCAATTATGTGGGTTTTGAAGTCTGAGGATGCAGGTCTTGGTGGGCCATACGTGTTCAGAGTCACCGCTGAGCGTGCCCGAACGCTCGGCAGAGGGCCTCAAGCCGATTTCATAATCGACTCCCCTCTTATTTCACGTGTTCATTGCCGCCTAGTTGTCATCAACAAAGAGCTGGTCGTAGAGAACCTCGGGAGTACAAATGGCATCTTCATCAATGGTCGCCAGGTTGAACGCTCAACCTTACACGCTGGAGACAGACTCAGGGCCGGACGCATAGAATTTACAATCTCGACCGACTGATATGCAGTCAAGAACCAACAACTCTAAACTGCTGGCCTGAAATCTCATGGAAGTCCCTCCATCAACCCCGAGGTCTTGAAGGGCGAATCTCGATACGACTGGGAAGACTACGCGACGGATGCCTGAGCAGGTCGATGATGGCTTGGGCAACGTCAGTCGAAGACAGTTTCCAAGGCTCTTCAACCGTCTCTCCCTGGCCGGCGAATCCAGTATCTACCGATCCAGGCAACACACAACTGACCCTGATTCCGTCGTGACGAACCTCCTGCATCAGTGACTCTGTGAACGCGTTCAGCCCAGCCTTAGAAGCACAGTAAGCTGCCCCACCTGCAAAAGGATGCTTCCCGGCCAAGCTACTCACATTTATGATCCAACCCCTCCGCTGCTTTTTCATCACTGGAATCGAGGCTCGACAGCAATGAAAGACACCGGAAAGGTTGGTCTCGACCACCTCTCGCCAATCCTCAACCGTCAGCTCAGACACCGAGCGAAATCGCCCAACACCAGCGTTATTTATAAGAATATCCAGTCCGCCAAATTTCTGAATGGCGGACTCAACCATTCGCTGAGCTTGCTCAGGTCGAGTCACATCAGCAACCACTCCAGCAACATGCCCAGCTGCCGAAATCCCAATTTCGGACTCAACACGGCTCACTGCTCGGTCAAGAGTGTCTTGTGAGCGTCCACAGACCAGGACATTACCGCCTTCCGAACTGAAAGCAATGGCCGTGGCTAGTCCGATTCCACGTGACCCTCCCGTCACTATCGCTGTCTGACCATCAAACCTAGATGTGTTTGTCATGGTAAATGTTATTTATTGCCAACATAACCTTACAACAAGTCAAGGCTTCAACAGGAGGAGTCGAACTACAATGACTAGGCTATGTCAGTTGTCGCCATCCTCGGTGCTGGCACCCTCGGCGGTGCACTAGCCCACAAATTGGCTGAAAGAAACAAAGTCGGCGAAGTCCGCCTAATTGACCCCACGAGAAACATCGCTACAGCCAAAGCCCTAGACATACAGCAAGCCACCCCCCTGAGCCGATGTGCCACCCGCATCGTCACAGGTGGAATTGACGCAGTCGTTGGCGCCACTGTCATAGTCGTAGCAGACCCTGCCAATCGGCCTAATAATAAGTGGCCCAAAGAGGCTGCACTTAATTTGCTCGCCGAAGTCGCCCAGTTAGCCAACTTCGCCCCAATCGTATGCGCCGGCACATCAGACGGCCCTCTAATCGCTAGCGCCGTGCATCAGCTCGGGATCAACAGGAAGCGAATTTTTGGTACGGCTCCAGCTGCAATGGTGTCAGGCCTTAGGGCTTTAGTCGCACTTGAGGCCGACGTCTCCCCTAGAGACGTCACAATCCACATAATTGGAGCACCGCCATTACACACCGTTGTTCCGTGGAGCAGTGCTACTATTTGCGGGTACCAACTAGAAAAATCTCTCTCGGCTAATCAACTAAAGAAGTTACGCAGTTGTGTCGACAAATTGTGGCCACCTGGCCCTTATACATTAGCTTCGGCAACAACTCTGGTTGTTGAAACGCTCACTCTGGGTAGCTTGAAGCGTGCGTTCACCTGTTTCATTGCCAGCGAATCCCATGCAGCCACACATGCCCTTGCGGCCTACGCGACCCTTGGCACAACTGGCATCTCTGCTGTGATTGAGCCGAGATTGACACAAATTGAGCGAGTTCAACTCGAAACCGCTGTCTCTAAGATCTGAATCACACCATTTCTAGGCCATGACCACTGACACTACCGCTAAGGTTTGGTTGAATTCGTCGGCCGAACACAAATGCAAATTCTCTAGAAATTGAAGCCTCGAGTCGATCCAAGGATGGCACCGGTCGGACAAGACACTCAAGAGAAGTAACACCGGACCCAACCAAACCGCAAGGCACGATAAGGCGGAAGTGTTCTAGGTTTGTCGTCACGTTTAGGGCAAACCCGTGGCTAGCAACCCAACGCGACAACCTCACACCGATAGCAGCCAACTTAGCCTCTCCCACCCATACACCTGTTAGGCCTGAACGCCGTCGAGCCTTCACACCATAGGATGCTACTGTTCGGATAAGCACTTCCTCAAGGTCACGAACATATCGATGAACATCGCAACGATCAGGCCGGAGATCAATGATTGGGTAACCAACCAGTTGACCGGGACCGTGGTAGGTCACATCTCCGCCGCGACGCACCTCGATAACCTCGATACCATGTTCGCGCAATTCAGCCGGCGACGCCAAAATGTGATTGGTTCCACTCCGACCACTCACACCTACCGTAATTACCGGTTGATGCTGTAGTAGCAAGAGCTGGTCTGGCAATTGCCCTGCCTGCCTAGCCGCAACCAAATTTCTCTGGGTTTCAAGTGCTGTCTGATAAGAGACCAGTCCCATCGACTGAACCTCTAGTTCACACCGTTCGATTCCAATAGAACTATTGCTTGAATTTCCGCTCGTCGAATGGTCAGTCTCCCCCATTAAACGAAGTACTCAGGCACGGCCTGATACGGCTGAATTTTCCTCTAGAGATGTCTTAATCTTTAAGAGAAATTGGTCGGCAATCGCACCGTCTATTAATCGATGATCAAAACCAAGTGTCATAAAGGCCCTCAGACGAACAACAACCTCATCTTCGACTACCACAGGCCTATTCTCAATTGCACCAACACAGAGAATGGCCGCCTGCGGCTGATTGATGATTGGCAGCCCAAAGACAGACCCGAAACCACCTGGGTTGGTGACAGTGAAAGTTCCCCCTTTGACATCTTTTGGTAACAACTGTTTCGAACGTGCTCGGACCGCTAGTTCTTTAATAGCAATATCAAGCTCATCGATACCTAGCCGGTCCGCCTGCTGTATCACAGGAACTATCAGGCCCCAGTCCAACGCTACTGCAACCCCTACATTCACTCGGTCGTGGTATATAACCCGATCACCGTCAACCGACGCGTTTATCACCGGAACAGCAATCAACGCATCAGTTACAGCCTTAACGATGTAGGCGAGATACGCAGGAGCAGGTCCCGATGTCGATCGCTCCGCCCTAAGGGAAGCAACTCTCGAAAAATCAACTTCGAAAACTGTGTGCGCATGTGCCGCCCGTCGCCGGCTCTCGACCATCTGTTCAGCAATGCGCTGCCGCATCACGCTCAACGGCTCAACTCTGTCACCGGCGGCAAGCTCCACGGCGGAACTCGTTTCCCTGATATTCCAGGGAGGCTTATTCTGAGCCTCCATATATGCCAGCACATCTGTCTTCGTGATTCGCCCAGCAGTACCCGTGCCAACAACCGACGACAAATCGATATCATGTTGGGTGACAAGTCGACGAACAGCCGGGGACAGGCGCCCAACACTCGATCCACGCGATTCCGCGTCTGGCACCAAACCACCGCCAGAACCCTGTTCAACTTGGCTGGACGAGTTTTCAGGGATCTCGCCCCTTGCACCAATCACGGCAACCACCGAGTCGACAGGAACGGTCTCACCGACCTGTACACGGATCTGAAGAAGCACACCACCTGACGGCGATGGAATCTCAGCGTCGACCTTATCAGTAGAGATTTCGAAGAGTGGCTCATCCCTATCGACGTTGTCTCCGACTTTCTTCATCCATCGCACAACCGTACCCTCGGCGATCGACTCACCCATCTGGGGCATAAGAACGTCGTTTGGCATCAACGGTACTCCAGGACAAGCCTACGAAATAGCAAGAACTGGCAATTGTCCACACCTGGGCACAATCCTTGCCTCGATGACACGAAATCCAGAAATGGACATTAACAACAAAAAGTCTAAGTCAGTGAGCCTCTATAACCCAGTAATCTAGCTACTACCTCTGACATTCAAGAGGTATTGACCTGATCGAGAGAAGGCACCCCTACTACGGATCGAGTGCAACGAAGCCGACCATCTTCGGCATTGAAGCAGCCATTTTCGATAAAATATGACGGCAGTCCAGCAAGGATGCCCCCCGTCTCATCGACAGCACATCGACCGAGATGAATTTTAGGCGAAGAACTATCACAAATGCAGGGATTGCACGGATAGGACCGACCTGCCCACTACTAAGGGCGGCTTCTATGAATTCTTGGCCAAGTTCCGGAGCCACCAAGGGCCCCAGGTCTGTCTTGTGACCTCTGCCGAAGTGTCCAAACCCAAGCTCCTGGGATTCACCACACCCGCGTTGAGACCGAAACCTTGTAGCTAGGCCCCCCAATCGATAGCAGCGCTCGCTTCGCTAAAATCTAACTAAGAACCTAGAACAGAGTCTTTAAGCTGTTTGGGAATTCGAGCTTTTACGACTGTCTTAGCTTGAATCTGGATCTGCTCGCCGGTCGCAGGGTTACGACCCATCCTGGCTGGCCTGTTTTGTTTGACGAGCTTAACCATCCCGGGAACCGTGAATTCGCCAGAAGCGTTCAGCTGTTCTTCAGACAACCTTTGAAGTTCGTCAAAAAACTCACGAACATCGGACCGTTTCATATTGAACTTCTCACTGAAGTGAGCAAACAACTGAGTCTTACCCATCTTGGGACCTTGGGGCATCGGCGTCAACCTCATCTGGGCGCGCTTACACAAATCGGTTGCCCGTCACGCGCGCCAAGCGACAGGCTCTGAGTCTTCACACAACTTCACATAAAGACACTGTATGCTAGCTTGCGAGCTTTTTCGCTGTCAATCTACAGACTATATTCTTTTCACCGAAGCGACCCGAGTCATCTTCGAGCTCGCACCAGTATAAAATTTCCAAATGACGTCTGACTTGATCGAAACCTTTCCAAATCCTAACCAAGCCCGAGAGTACGAAATCGAAATACATTGTCCAGAGTTTACGTCGTTGTGTCCAAAAACTGGACTCCCCGATTTCGGCGAGATTCGGATCACCTACGTACCAAACGCTCTTTGTCTCGAGCTCAAAGCTTTAAAGTTCTACCTTATAGGCTTTCGAGACCAGGGCATCTTCTATGAACAAGTAACCAATCAAATCCTCGACGACCTTGTTGCCGCGTGCTCCCCTCGAGCGATCACTGTGGTGGGAGACTTCTCCGTCAGAGGTGGCATCACAACAATGGTCAAGGTGAAATACAGGAAACAGACACAATCCACCAGCTGAGGCACCATACAGCACTGAGATGCCCCATCAGCTCCCAATTGAGGACACGCTCGACCTCCATACTTTCGCACCCTCCGACATCTCGTCGGTAGTAAGCGAATATGTGACGGAAGCTAACTATCTAGGATTTCAGGAGGTACGAATCATCCATGGTCGAGGGACCGGATTCCAGAGACGGATAGTCCACAATGTTCTCCAAAACCATCACTTGGTACTGGAATTTTGGGACGCACCAGAATCTCACTTAGGAGCTACCATAGCTCGTCTGACACTAGCCAGCACCTAACGACTTGATGAATTCGCATATCTCCCTAGAACCAGCGTCAAACCTTGAGCTGCCCTTGTGCGACCGGCGAACCATGCACCCAAAACACATACTTACCGTTGCCTTCGCACTAGTCGTATCGATCCAACCTGAATTGTCCGCTCAACAAACCACCATCCTTCCAAGGCTAGTCATAGATGCACCAGCGTCACTGCAAGAAACAGCTGAAAGGGTCGGGCGCTTTAAACTCCAACCACTAGAAACGGCAATGATGTTGGCTGGCCTGACCCACCCAGGACAACCCATCCAAGTTCTACTTATTGCCGAAGATTCTTTGTTGGCTCGCAGCACGCCTCGTTGGATCTCTGGGTTCGCCGATAGCGATCGTCAACTGGTCGTGCTATTTCCCGAACGCTCAAAGTCCTATCCGACAAGCTCCCTTGAAACACTGCTGCATCACGAGATTGCCCACGTCCTTTTTTCACGAGCGGCACGGGGGCAACCCTTACCACGATGGTTCAACGAGGGACTCGCGTTAGCCGCTGAACGTCCAGTAGGACTCGGAGACCGATCTCGCCTAGCTTGGTCACTAATCAGACATGGAAGGATCTCCCTAGAAGCACTCGAGCAATTATTCAGTGAGGGCCGAGTAGCCAACCAGCGTGCCTACACCATCTCCGGCGCGCTGGTTCGATATTTGCTCGTGACTTATGGTGACACCAGCATGGGTCACATCCTTGCTCTTATGGGGGAAGGTCAACCATTCGAAGCTGCATTCGAGGAATTAATAGGGGAAACGGTTGATAGAGCAACTGACAAATTCTGGAGTCAACAGACTTTCTTGTCGTGGTGGGTCCCTTTTCTGACCGGACCCGCTTTTCTTTGGACCGTAATCACATTGCTGGCTCTCTATGCCACCACCGTTCGTCGTCGCCGGCGGACCGCACAGCACTTGCGCTGGCTAGAAGAAGAACTGACCCTAGATGAAGCACTACTGCCCCAACCTAGATCTGACAACGACCATGGACCAATCAATAAGTCGTCTGAGGTGCACTGAAACTTGGACCCGCTTAGTAGTAATGACGTTAAGGAGCCAGTCCGAGCAAAAAGGCTGGATTTATACGAATCATCTGGTCGATGTCAGATTCGCTAATCCCCTCTGAACGCAGCCCATCCATGAAAGCCAGAAGGCCATCGGTGTGCAAAGGGTTCATCTCTTGACCAAGATCTGATGACAGCAAGAAATGTTCTGCACCAATCTCACGGATCGCCGACGCATAGTCGGAGAACGAGAATTCGCCGCTACCAACTGCTAGCCAGACCAATTCAATAATCGCACCTTGCTCGGCCATTGCCACCAATTGGGCACGCGAGGGTTGTTGCCCTAAACCGTGCGTCACAAGGATTTTCTGCACCCCACGCCTTCGGGCGTCCGGGATAAGCACCAGCACCTCCTCTGGCGAAGAGTGTCCCATCGCCAACACGAGGTCGTGTTCGGCAATCAGATCAAAAATCTCTCCCAACGCAGGGTCAGGCAGTCCCTCCCGCACCACAGGAACGAATTGCCCAGGGTCCCCTGCTCTAGTCATCCAGAACTCAGCGTCAAAAGTCGGTAACCACACCACTTTCCCTCGGCCACCCGAAAAGGCTACCAGCTGGCGCACTACTTCCGGATTCAATCCTCCAACTGCATGATTCAGGGCAACTCCGCCGAAAATCTCAATACCATCTACCTCCTGCATCGCTAGCCAAGCTCGGTCCGCCGTCATAGTAAAGTGGTTCTTAAACACCAGCCCGCGCATACCAGCCCTCTTCGCGATTCTAGCGATCTCGAGGTCGCTAACAGATCGAGGCCTTGAATCTGGGCCTGAATGAACGTGAAAATCAATCACTCCTGCCAAAGATGTCGTCTGAGATTGCGATGGCTGCCCAGTGAAAAGCACCCACAACACGGCCAAACCAACAGCCAAGCACCATTTCATCTTGAATCTCCCGTTTATCCTACGCGGTTCAGCCTTATCATATGAAATTAGATCTCAAGAGTCCCGCTACTGCCATGATTTGTCCAAAAACAACCCCACATCGAACCGTCGACGACGCTCACACCCCAGAGACATTTCCAGGGTGGGTTTGGGTTGTATATATCCTGCTGTTCGCAACGTCGATCCCCTGGTACATCTCGGCGGATACCCCGTTACGCATATGGCTTGGTCTCCCACACTGGGTTGTGATTTCGCTGCTCGCCAACCTCTGCGTAGCTGGGTTTACAGTGTTTGTCGTGCATCGTTTATGGCCTGAAAACCCGTAAAATGATAACCGGTTCATTGGGTAGAGATGCCGTAATAGCAGTCAGTCTGTATTTGGCAGCGATTCTGGCGATTGGCTACGCGGCACGCAGGAAGCGCTCAGTTGAAACGCTAGCAGAGTTTTACTTGGCTGGCCGACAACTCAATGGTCCGGTACTGCTATTGACTCTCTACGCGACCCAGTACAGTGGAAACACCCTAGTCGGCTACCCGGGCGAAGCCTATCGGCTAGGGTTCTCATGGGTAATGAGCGTAGGATTCATGATGGCGATCATAGTCGCCTACCTATTATTTGCACCACGTCTCCATCACCTGGCTCAGCAATACCAATTTATTACTCCTGGCGATTGGTTGACGCATCGCTTTGGGTCGCCCGCCTTAACCCTCTCAGCCAACGTGCTCCTGCTAGCCGCAGTGAGTAATTATCTGCTAGCGCAGTTGATTGCAATGGGTCATATCACAGCTGGCCTATCTGGCGGAACCGTACCATATTGGGTCGGCGTGGTCCTATTAACGTTAGTAGTCTTGATTTATGAAACAGTCGGCGGGATGCGAGCGGTAGCATGGACTGACTCCATCCAAGGGCTAATGCTCGTCATGGGTTTGGGAGGCCTCTTGGTTGCGGTCGTACCAACGGTATCTGAGCTGACCGAGGTAACTACAATTGTCGCCGCTAAATTCCCAGCCAAGGTCGAGGTTCCGACTTGGGACACCTGTCGAAATTGGTTCAGCACTCTCGTTCTCATTGGCATTTCTGGCTCCGTCTATCCACACGCAATTCAGCGTATCTTCGCCGCTTCAAATGCCTCAGCCTTAAAAAAATCTTTCAGTGTTATGGTTTTTTTGCCACTAGTCACCACAGGCGTAGTCTTTTTAATTGGTGTCATCTCGATCGCGCAATTTTCCGAGACGGGTCCAATCGAACCAGAAGAGGTGCTACCTATACTACTGACAGAATGGAGTGGAAATTCGCCGGTCCTCTATGGGCTTAGCCTGCTGGTCATCGTGGCTGTGGCCAGCGCGATAATGTCAACAGCAGACTCGGTATTACTGAGTCTGTCATCGATTCTCGCCAAGGATGTCCTAGCAACCACAATCCTTCAAGGCGCAACCGAAACCCACTTGACACGAGTTGGCAAAGCTCTCTCTTGGATACTCGTCGCCGGGCTAGTTGTCGTAGCTCTTAACCCTAGGCTCACACTGTGGGGCTTGACCGAGTTAAAGATGGAGATCTTGGCACAAGTGGCACCTCTTTTTGTGCTTGGAACGAACTGGAACAAGCTCAACTCCAGGGCGGCACTCTCCGGCATAGTTACTGGCACCGCGGCCTACGCTAGCTTGTTGGCAACCGGTTACCCTCAACCCTGGAACATCCACGCCGGAGTGCTAGCGCTGGGAGTGAACTTGGCTGTTTGTTACATAGTGAACCAAGTAGCCTCTTCGCACACCATCGTCCAGCGGCCGGACTTAGGGTAGCTACTACCCCCATTGACACCCTAGCCGTTATCCCCTGAACATCCGAAGCAACTTGGTCAGCGGGTCATACATCTTGTCGACGACCCGCTCCTTGAGGGGAATGATGGCATTGTCAGTGATCGTTATTTCCTCAGGACAAACCTTAGTGCAGCACTTCGTTATATTGCAGTAGCCCACCCCATGGTCGTTCGCTAGTTCGGTTGTTCGGTCAACCGTATCGAGCGGGTGCATTTCAAGCGCCGCCGAGTAAACAAAAAACCGCGGCCCAATAAACTCTCCATGAAGGCGATGATCACGCAGGACGTGGCACACGTCTTGGCACAAGAAACACTCAATACACTTACGAAATTCCTGCACTCGTTCGACGTCGTACTGTTCCATGCGCCAGGTTCCATCAGCGGAATCTGGCTCACGAGGCGAGAAAGGCTGTATCTCCTTTTTGACCTGGTAGTTCCACGAGACATCGGTAACCAGATCCCTAATCGATGGAAACGCCTGCATCGGCTCGATGGTAACCGGTTTATCAAGCGGTAACGAGCTCAACCTGGTCATACACATCAACTTGGGACTACCGTTGACCTCGGCAGAACATGAGCCGCACTTACCCGCTTTGCAGTTCCACCGGACGGCCAAGTCATTGGCCTGCTCGGCCTGAACTTGATGCACCGCATCAAGCACGACCATCCCCTCGGACACTTCGGTGGTGTAGTCCTGGAATTTCCCACCTTTTGCATTTCCCCGCCAGATCCGGAATGTTGCGCTGGTCATGACACTCATCTCCGCTCGTCGGGCGAAACGGCGCCCAGCCGATCCTACGCTTTAGGCCCTCAGACCTATCATTTGTTGTCCTCAATAATCTCCTGCAGGTCACCACGAACCGGGGGTAATGCCTCCTGCTTCACTTGCATCTCTCCAGAAGAATCCAATCGGACTACGGTGTTCAGCTTGCCTTGCTCAGCATCTTTCTGTAAGTAATCCTCCCGGAAATGCGCGCCCCGACTCTCTCGCCGGAGAATCGCAGACCGAGCAACTGCTTCAGCTACCATAAGCAAATTCCGTAGATCGAGCGCAGTATGCCACCCGGCGTTGTACTCGCGATTTCCTTGCACTCCCACTCGGTCAGCCCGGCTTCGCAAGGTCGGAAATTCGTCGATAGCCTTCTGAATATCTCCCTCTGTCCGCACTATACCTACTTGGGCCTGCATCATGTCTTGAAGATCAAACTGAACCTGATATGGGCCTTCGACATTCCCTTCCCCACGCTCGAACGGCTCAAGCGCTTGACGTGCCACTTCTTCGACTTGTCCCTGATTAATTGACGCAGCGCCCTGTTCCTTCGCAAATGAAGCGGCGTACTGTCCGGCCCGCTGGCCAAACACCAGTAGGTCCGAGAGTGAATTTCCTCCTAGCCTGTTAGCACCATGCAACCCTGCCGCACATTCACCGGCAGCAAACAAACCCGGAACCGTCGACATCTGACTGTCAGGATCGACTCTGATCCCACCCATGACATAGTGAGTCGTCGGACCAACTTCCATCGGCTCCTCGGTAATATCGATACCAGCCAGTTGTTTAAACTGGTGATACATGCTCGGCAATTTCTTCTTTATGTGCTCAGCCCCATTCGGTAGCCGCTCCTTAATCCAAGCGATATCAAGAAACACACCTTGGTGGGGACTCCCACGCCCCTCCTTAATCTCTCGGACAATGCAACGGGCAACGTGGTCTCGAGTTAAGAGCTCAGGAGGGCGACGGGAATTCTTATCCCCTTGCGTGTATCGCCACCCCTCTTCTTCATCGTCGGCGGTAGAGCTCAGATATAAGTCCGGAATATCCTCGAACATAAATCTCTTACCATTGCTATTTCGCAGCACGCCTCCTTCGCCGCGCACTCCCTCAGTAACCAGGATACCCCTGACACTGGGTGGCCAAACCATACCAGTAGGATGGAACTGGACAAACTCCATATCCATCAAATCCGCACCAGCCCGATAGGCAAGGGCATGACCATCCCCTGTGTACTCCCAGCTGTTGCTCGTTACTTTGAACGCCCTGCCGATACCTCCGCTCGCCAACACCACCGCACGCGCGCTGAAAAGCTGGAAGCGACCTCGTTCTCGGTCGTACCCAAAGGCCCCGACCACTCGGTCACCATCTTTCAAGAGTTCGACGATGGTACATTCCATATGTACGTCAATCCCCTGATGAATTCCATGGTCCTGCAGAGTCCGAATCATCTCGAGACCGGTCCGGTCACCGACATGGGCCAAGCGAGGGTATTTATGTCCACCAAAATTTCGCTGTAGAATGCGTCCGTCTTTGGTTCGGTCGAAAACTGCCCCCCAAGCTTCAAGCTCTCGAGCACGGGCCGGTGCCTCCTGGGCGTGCAGTTCGGCCATCCGCCAATTGTTCAGGTACTGCCCTCCTCGCATCGTGTCTGCGAAATGAACCTTCCAATCATCGCGATCGTCAACGTTGGCCAAGGCTGCAGCCATCCCCCCTTCGGCCATGACCGTGTGGGCCTTGCCTAGCAACGACTTGCACACCAATCCAACAGACACCCCAGCTGATGAGGCTTCAATCGCCGCTCTCAAACCGGCACCACCAGCACCTATCACCAACACATCGTGTTCGTATGATTCGTAATCCATCGATCGATTCGCTTCACCTTGGCCCCGAGTCGACATCCCTCAAACCGGATGCCTACGAAGCCAGATCAACACGGGACTCAGAGGGGACCCATCTGACCAAGCACTCTTCAGTCCGTATGCCTGACTTAAAAGAGCCGAAGATCGCTCCAAATACCCATTGCACAGAGCCTCACATACACATCAGAGAAACCGACCCACACCAAGCTCATCCAGGCATAAAGCATGTGCCGCCGATTCAGGCAACTTACACAATCATAGGTTTGACGACGTAGTGGCGATCCGGAAATCCGGTCATGCCCGCCACCGACCAAATGCCGCAACGAATGACAGCCCAGAGTGTAACTACCTAGTAAAACTACATTCACGGCCAAAACTAGCGTGCCTACCCCGAGGCCGAACGATAACGAATTTGTTGCAGGATCCTCGAACCACAGAGCATTCCAGACGTCGAGTGTCAGAAACACTAGTAACAGCAAGGCAAAAATAAGGAAATAACGATGGAGATTCTGCACAATGAGCGGAAAGGAGTTCTCCCCAAGATACCCTGAGCGTGGTTCGCCAACCGCACAGGACGGTGGATCGGCCCAAAATGCCTTGTAGTAAGCACCTCGATAGTAGTAGCAAGTCAACCTGAACCCAACCGGTGCCCACAAAATTAGAAAGGCAGGAGAGAATGGTAACCACATCGGCCACCAACCTGGTTTAGGGCCGAGTAGACTATGGGTCGAATCACCGAAAATCTCCGGAGAGTAAAAGGGAGACAGATAAGGCCCAAAGGCGTAATGCTCACCTTGAAAGGCAGCCCATGTCGAGTAAACGATAAACGTTGAAAGCCCAAGAAAAACCGCCAGCGGTTGCACCCACCAGGCATCAGCTCGAGTCGTCTGCCCCCAACCTCGGGCTGGGACTGAAATTTGAACCTGTTCCATCCTGTCTCACTCCGCAACATGATTAAGGGGCCAACTGCCCCAAATCGAGAATTCGACCCTGCAGCGCAAAGGTTACCACTTCCTATGCGGCAGTCTGAAACTGGCCACCCTGTGAAATAGAATCAAGTAGTAGCAAGAAATTCTCCCCTCACGTAACTCCTGAAGCTTCCCGCCCCACTTAATCTGGTTGGACAAGCCTGTCCGGCTTCCTCCTTCTTACGTATGTCCCACAATGCCCACTGGTTCAGACCGAACCGCCCTAGCACTTGGACTCTCAAGATAATAGCTGCTAGCTAGACATCAGATTTAGAACGCTCGTAGCATTGAGCCTCGGAAGACACCCTGCACTAAAAAGTACCTCCACCACGAAATCAAGCATAATGCTTTTGAAGCTAAAGCTTCAGATGCTGGGTTATCCTACGACAGATGCTAGCTGTAGCTTGACTCGAGCTCTTACTCAGCCCCCTAATGGGGACCATCAAAGTGAACACCTGCTCATGGCGTCACCAGTTTTGCCTTCTTGCGCTTTACTTTTCGTCGAGACGATCTCCCTGGCATCGCCCTAAGAATCTCCAAATCTCCAGCATCTACTGCAAGTAGAGGTTGCTTCGGATCCTCGATTAAATTGTGTAAAGATCCGTTCCTAGTTTGCACATAGATACTCGAGTTATCGAGCCTTAACAAGAACGGACCGGTATCATCCAAGACCTCGAAAAGCCTAACTCCGAAATCTTTCCTCAAAGACACCAAAACCTTACGTATTTGATGAAGGGTGAATCCTCGCTGACGGAATTCGGCAAGTGCTGACAGCTCGTAGAGTTCGATCGGGGTGTACCGTCGCTCAGTGAACCCACCGGCTTTCGTAGGTCTCGATGCTACACTCGCAGAAAACAGCTGGCTCGCATCCCACCATTGCAGCTGTCTGGCGGTCAGTCCGGTGAGAGCCGCAACCTCACGCGCGCTATAACTTCTCTTTAGGTTTGTTGGCACGGTTAGTGACTAGTATCGAACTACTAGAACAGCTTCAGAACTCCCCAAAACGGCTCGGACTGATTTCGCCAAGAACTGGATCCTCTTGACCATCCAGCATCAGGTTCGCAACCAAACGAGCCGTTAGCGGAGCCAAAAGCACACCGTTTCGGTAATGTCCTGTGGCGTAAACAAGATTAGGCATCGCAGCTGAACGTCCCACAACAGGCAGGTCGTCTGGAGTCGCAGGACGCAAGCCTACCCGGACAGTATCGAAACCAGCGCCTTGAGCAGCAGGCAGCAAGTCACATACGGCCCCGAGCAGACTCATCACACCAGAAACCGTCGCGCACTCATCGAACCCAGCATCCTCAACTGTCGCGCCAACTAGAATAGACCCATCAGACCAAGGAACTACGTAACAATCTGCCCCCCAGACAATCCGCGCCAAGCTGGCTTCTGTCCACAAGAGGCGCAACAGCTGGCCTCGGACCGGCCTTATTGGTAGAGGTGACACCCCTTCTATTGGAATGCGACCAACCCAGCTCCCGGCAGCAAGAACAGCCGCACCACTCAGTAACGTCCCGCCAGCAGTCTTGACCATTACCGAATCTTCATGCGAGGAAATTTCTATCACTTCTGATGCAGTAATGAAGCACACCCCATGCTTGGCAGCCGCGTGGTGAAGTGAACAGGTCAAAGCATTAGCATTCACAAACCCGTGAGTCGACACAACGAGACCACCATGCACGTTAGACCCAAGGTGAGGTTCCGCGGCAATTGCCTCTGCCCTTGTCAGGAGGCTGCACTTCACACCAACTGACGACAAACGCTCCGCTGCCCTCTCTAGACACTCCAACGATGCTTTGTCGAGTGCTATTTCAAGAGTGCCAGTTCGTTCGTAGGGCACGAAATGACCACTATCGCTAACTACATCAGCCACAAAGCTGTCGTAAAGTTCGAGACTTCTCGAACCGAGAGTCCACATGATCTCCAGATGCTGACCCTCGATAAACGGAGCCAACATGCCAGCAGACGCCCTTGTAGCCCCTCCTCCCACATCACGACCATCGACCACCGAAACACTAATTCCTCGTTTAGAAAGTTCGTACGCAACGGCACATCCGATGATGCCGCCACCCACAATTACGATGTCACTTTTTTGGTTCACAATTAGTTTCGTCCAGCTTGCCTATCATTTGTGACCTCAGTCTCGTTTCCAAAAACGATAGGACAAGAACTTCACCTACACTGCCTTGAGTCTTTAAACCAAGTAAACATCTAGCCCAGAGCAAAAGGAGACCTGTCCCCCCACATGGACAGCAAAAGCCAGCCTCTTCTCAGCCAATAGCTCGATCCACAACTAGCAACAGTGTGGGGACGCCATAAAAGAGCGCAATTACCCAGAATAACGTGAGTCTTGGTGAACGAAGCGCCAACGTTGTCAGGAAACGCGCCAACCGTAACGGTATGTTGCGGGTAACGGAAAACGGGTAGATCAGAACTAGCCCGGTCAAATTGAACAAAAGGTGAACCATGGCGATCTCAAGACCGAAGATCCGATTCGCACCAGAACCGGCAAGAGCTGCGAATAACGCCGTGACAGTCGTACCAACATTGGCTCCTATCGTGATAGGCAAAGCCTGCTCCAACCGCAACAATCCCGCAGCACCGAGCGGCACCAGCAGTGAAGTCGTTATCGAACTAGATTGAACCATAGCAGTCACTACGATGCCGACTAGTATTGAGAAAATAGCGTTGGAACCAAGCACTTCAGAAACCATACGTTCAATTCGGGTTCGCACCAACGAACGCATGACCTTCACAATGAAAAATAAAGTCACAAAGATGACTACGCCGCCGAACACTATCAACCCCATTCCCTGGACACGAACGCTAACAAACAACAGCTGGAATACCTGTTCGATCAGGGCAAGAACCGCCGCTATCGCGGTCGCAATGGGACTCTCGTAATCAACCCCTCCAACATCAACCATAAAGCGGCTCATAGCAATAGCAGCCCGACGTAGATAACCCGTTAAGAGCTCTAGCGGCAGGAGCACTGCTACAGTCAGATAATTGAACAAATCGTGACAGACAGCTATCGGGAAAGCCCGTTCGAACTCATTACTGCGACCGATATGGGCAAGCGAAACAACAGTTGCAGTTACTGTCGTACCAATATTAGCTCCCATGATCATCGGAACTGCGTTAGCGAGCGGCAATGGTGATTCAGGCGCAGCCACGAGGCCCACAATCATTGAGGTTGTTACCGAGGAACTCTGCATTATGGTCGTGGCCAAGATGCCAACAACTAGACTGATATAGGGATTCGTCGTGGCAGAGAATATTTGGTCAAGGGTGGCTTCCCCCAGTAGCTGAAAGCCTTCACCAAGGGCCTTGACACCAACTAGGAAGCCAAACAGCAAGGTCGCAACAGTTATGCCCCTACTCCAAGAAGTAGTAGATGTTAAATCGCCCGATCTGAAGATGAATGGAACCACTGCGGGAAGGATAGCTAGTGAAATGATGGTGGACTATAGCATTCTCAGCAGAATCCTAGAGTAAGCAGTTATATAGGGAGCCCTCAGGATACCACATCACTCCCTTACCGCTGACTCACCAAACCTTTCTGAAGTCCAGTAGACGCGAACTCCTGAGTCCGAATCAAAAACACCTCTCGTTCGGTAGAAGCAAACTCAGCACCACCAAGAATATAGCCCCAGTCCGCCGCCTACACCTACGGAACACTTAGCTAAAGTTCGATAGAAACCTTTTGGGTTGGCTGGACGAGTCCACAAGAACTTGCCCTGATCTGATGGTACCTAGATTCAGAGAAGAGTCCGACCCGATCCGGCACATGGTCTCTTGTGATTCACTTAGTGTATAGTGCCTAAGTGGTCGAAGATATCGTTGAAGCGGTACTGTCCAATAAGGAAATACAGCGTTACCCCCACCGGAAAATTTATTCATACCTTGAAGAACTCAGCACTAACCAGTGGTATCCAGCCTACCGCGCACTGAGGCACCCTCTATATCCCATTCTTAGAAAGATCCAGAGACACGCAGAGCATGTGGAGCGAGTCCAGCAGGCCACCCAAACAAGCCACGTTATATATGTGTCAAATCACAAGAGCCACATGGACTACCTAGTCGAGCTGCTAGTGCTTGATGAAAATGGTATCCGCCCGCCGATCATCGCAGCCGGGATTAACTTGTTCAACGGGTTAATGGGTATACTCAACCGGCACGTCACTGGCGCCCTCCCCGTGAGACGCAATTCCAGAGACCCTGCTTATTTAGCCACCCTGCGAGCCTATGTTGCCGAATTAGTCCATCGGCGAGACCTCTTCTTGTATCCGGAAGGAGGCCGCAGTTACAACGGCGAATTCAAACCACTAAAAACAGGTCTATTGCAAGGAGCCCTCCAGTCCAGGGAACCCAACTTAGTCATAATTCCTGTAGCAATCGCCTACGACCTGGTTCTTGAAGACCAAACGCTAGCACGTCAGGGGAAAAAGCGCCGCCAAAGACCTTTCGCAACGGAGGTGGCAGAAATGGTGCGCTATGCTGTTGGTTATGAATCACGTGGGTTCATCACATTCGGTCAGCCAATCCTACTCTCAACTGTAGATCCGGATTCTCCACGTGACTTGGTAATGCTCACCCGTCACATAAAGGATGCAATGGGCAAACTCTACAAGGTACTGCCTACTGCCCTGCTTGCGGCGGCTTTGCGTCCTATGATGCAACGGCAGGTCCTGGAAGACCGGATCGACCAGATGCTGGATGCGCTACGTCTTGTACCGGCCAACTTGGGAGTCGAATGTGGAAGAGACGCGGTCGAACAAGCAACAGAAGCTCTGATAGGCCGTGGCGTCATCGTAGTCGAAAAAGACATCTATCGAGTTCGAGACCGACACGTTCTTCGCTATTACGGCCGAACGCTGAACCACCTGCTGACCCACCGCAGTCCATCCTCCCTGACCCACTAGCGGCGCGACCGGTATTCAATCTAACCCCAAGTTTTCCACCCTATGGATGACACTAATTCCGTAGCAATAGGTAACGTAATCTGAAACTGTCAGATGGTAGCAAGCTAGTCCAATCAACAAAAGCTCTGAGCAAGCTCGGTTAGCACGTTACGACACAAGTACACAGACTCAATGTCCACGTATTCCTCCCGACTGTGCAAGCCAGATCCACAAGGACCAAACAGTAGAGATGGAATTCCCGCTTGAGCCAGTATTGCCGCATCAGTCCAAAAGGACATACCAACTGGCTCTACGCAAAGCCCCCTTCCATTAAGAACTCCCCCTAAGGCCCGACAGATTGGATGATCACTCCCGATTTCATGAGGCGGACGACTAAACAGTTGGCCGACGGAACCTTCAAAACCAGCATCCTCAAGACCGAGGCGGTCCATTATGTCCCCAACCTCATTGAAACCTACCTTTGCCGGCTCGCCGATCAGCGTACGCCGCTCCATTGACAACCTACAGCGATCTGGATAGACGCTCAGTTCACGACCCCCTGCAATCGTTGAAGCATGCAAAGAAGCGGTGCCCAACAGACGATGCTTCGGCCTTTGGGTCAGTTCCTTACTGAGCCTATCCAAGCTGTCAAGAACACGCCCCATAAAGACGATTGCGTCCCTTCCATCGGCCGGACGACTACCGTGAGCAGCTCGGCCGCGAGTTTCGACCTCAATCCACTCGAACCCTTGATGGCAAGTTGCCATCTTCAAGTCAGTAGGTTCCGTTATCACAGCAGCATCAGCATCATACTGTCGCACTAAAGCGTCAGCCCCAAGGCTGGAATGTTCCTCATCGATAACCGCAGCTACCACTAGCTGGCCACTATCCAGCCCCCCTTTCGCAGCCAGCTGGGATGCAGCATCGACCATGGCCGCAAGACCGCTCTTCATGTCCTGAGCGCCGCGACCGTAGAGACGACCATCGCGGACCATAGGGTCAAAAGGGTTCGCCATACCCTCGACTCCGACAGTATCCAAATGGCCACAAAGCATCAGTGAGCGCCCGGGCTGACGTGCCTCAAGCACACCGACTATGTTCTTCCTTCCAGGAACAACCTCTCTAATATCTACATCGAGACCGGCTGTTCGCAGCGCAAGGGCCACCCGTTCCCCAATTGCCGCCTCCCCGCCCCCTCCAGGAACGAGCGATGGATTAACTGAGTCAATAGCTACTAGATCAGAGAGAAGTTCTAGAACGGTGTCCACAACCAATCTATCGGTCGAGAAGGAGTATTAAGTATGGGTAGAGCCTTGCAGAGAGGTCCACCCCGCTCAATATGGTTCCTCCGCCAGCATTTCCAACTTTCACCAAACGTGCTTCTGAGAAGCCTAATCTACCCAGTCTGCAATGAAAACATTGGTTTCTCCCTCGCTCTGAGCCTGGCGGTTAGAAGCAAAAACCAACTGCGAACCATCTGGAGAAAACATTGGGAACCCATCAAACGAACCATTGAAAGTGACCTGCTCAAGACCAGTACCATCCTCACGAATCATAAACAAGTCGAAGTTGCGGCCATCAGGGTTATGCCAATTCGAACTGAAGATGATCCGCTCTCCGTCAGGATGCCAAAAAGGCGCGAAGCTAGCCCCGGCCAGATCCGTGACTTGCCTAAGGTTGCCACCATCAGCATCCATTACGAACAACTCAAGCTCTGTTGGCCTCCACAGCTCACGCTCTAGTAGAGCCTTGTAGTCATCCAGTTCGGGTCCCGGTGGAATTTCCCTACCTCGAAAGACGATCTTAGAACCATCCGGTGAAAAAAATGGCCCTCCATCAGGTCCGGGACGGTTCGTCAACCTCCGGACATCTGAGCCATCGCCGTTCATGGAGTAAATCTCCATGTCGCCATCGCGCACGCTTGTGAATACCACTCGACCATCAGGCCCCACAGTCGCTTCAGCGTCGTAGCCGTCCGTTTCGGTAATACGCGTCAACTCGGAGCCATCTGAACTGGCCGTAAAAATATCGTAACTTGCATAGACTGGCCAAACGTAGCCCATCTCGAAACCCGGCTCAGGAGGACATTCGGCACCACCTAAATGAGTGGAGGCATATATGATCGCTTCACCGTCAGGAAAAAAATAACCACACGTCGTACGACCCTCGCCAGTACTAACCAACCTTGTATTACTCCCATCGAGCC
Source organism: Acidobacteria bacterium UBA2990 (assembly GCA_002347025.1). Classification (GTDB taxonomy): domain Bacteria; phylum Acidobacteriota; class Vicinamibacteria; order Vicinamibacterales; family UBA8438; genus UBA2990. Next base: position 205,676 of record DEAE01000024.1, on the reverse strand, counting down.
CCATTGTGTAGATCTGGTCGCAGGGAACACCTTCTCGCCTCGTTTGGAAAATCAGTTGTTCACCATCGAATGCATAGTAGGCTTCTGCATTTTCGCCGCCGAAAGTAAGCTGACGAAGATTGGTTAGATGGCTCTCCTGAGATTCAATAGCACCAGAGATCGGCGGCTCAGCCTCCTCAGGCTCCGAGCTACCTCCACCGCATCCAATCAGAGTCGCACATACTAGACCAACAATGATTGCCAACCCCTTCCGCGAGTCTCTTGTAGCCATCAGTAGTTCCCCTGGAACCGCTTCTTGTAACTTCGTGTGATTAAAAACTTTAAATTCAAATAGACGGATCAGATACGTCCCAACCATTCCAGCAAGCCCACAGTCAACCATGGTACATAAGTGATTACCAAAACGCCAAATCCCAAGATTGCAAGAAGCGGTAATGAAGCATGGTACACCTGCAAAAGCGGTCGATTAAAACGATACGACGCAAGAAACAGGTTTAAGCCGACCGGTGGCGTCAGGAAGCCGAGCTCTAGATTTGCAATAAATATAATTCCCAGATGGATCAAATGCACATCGAATTGCTCAGCAACCGGCACAACCAAAGGCACCACAACAAAGATAGCCGAGAAAATATCCATCACGCATCCGACAAGCAGTAAAAAGACGTTTAGACCAAGCAGAAAAAGTAGCCGAGAATCGACATGGGCTTCGGCCCACTCCACAATTCGAAAAGGCACATCGGCATCATTGAGGTAGGCCGTGAATCCGACCGCCACACCGAGAATTATCAGCACCCCACCTACCAGACCTACACATTCACTAAAGGCTTGATACAATCCTGGTCCAGCGACGAAATCTCGATGAATAAGACATTGGATGAGTGCTGTATATAGCGCAGTAAAAGCTGCCGTCTCAACTAGGGTAGCGAAACCACTGAACAGAACCCCAAGCACGACAAATGGGATGCTCAACTCCCACTTGGCACGCCACAGGGATTCCCGAAGCTCTAACCAACCGAAGCGGTGCCGCCCAGCACCAGTTAGAACTCCCTCACGAACCCCCCATATGACCGTTAGCAGGACCAACAAAATCCCTGGAACGATACCAGCTACAAATAGATCGTCCGGCGCAACCTGAGCAACTATTGCGTACAAAATTAGTGGCATCGCCGGCGGAAAGAGAAGCCCTAGTGAGCCCGAAGCTGTCAACAAACCAAGCGAAAAACGCTCACGGTAGCCATCGCGAAGTAGTGCCGGGAACAGCACTCCCCCCAGGGCAAGAATCGTGACACCAGACCCTCCGGTAAATACTGTAAAGAATGCACAGAGCACCACACACACAATGGCAGTTCCGCCAGGCACCCACCCGACAGCTGCCCGGAACAACCGCAATAGTCGCTCCGAAGCTTTTCCAGCCGCCAAAATGAACCCAGCCAGTGTGAACAACGGAATGGCTGGGAGATGAGGTTGAATGGAGAGCGCATAGGTTTCGATGGAAACCAGAACGGGGAGATCCCCATCGCCCATGTAGAGCAACGCGGCAATGCCACCTAGAACCGTGAAAATCGGCGCCCCGAAAACCGCTGCCACCAGTACCACTGAAATCAACGGCCAGACAGGTCCTGCCTCTAAGATGCCACCTGTCCCACCTAACCACAACCCGACCAGCAGCCCAACCGACGCCGTCGCTCGACCAGACCACCTCGGAGACGCTCGCCAAACAAGTCGCAGGCCAATCAGAGAGAAAGACAAAGGCAATACCAGTTGGGCTAGCCAAACCGGCACCCCAGCAGCAATAATGGTGCCGTCCTCCCGATCCAACATCATTAAGTCATGAGCGCCTGCTGCAAGTACCATCGACACAGCAGCACCGACAATCGCCGCGAACACCTGCGTAGCGTGGCGAGTACGTCCGTCTGGAAGGAAAGAAGCAGTAGCCAGCGCTATCAGTTTCCCGTCACGGGCAGCAAGCGATGCACCCAAGAAACCAACCCACAACGTGAGATGCTGGACGAAAGGAATTGAACCGGGAATGCCACCGGCCAGAATCGGCCGCACGACAATCTCAGCCAGAGGCAACAGAACCATCGCTGCCAAGGCCAAGTTCGCAAACAGCTGCTCGCCGCTTAGAAACAGCCTGAAAAATGGGGTAAAGAACCCAGCTTCAGAGTTACTCTGACTCATACTAGACTGGCTTGAAAACTAAACGGCCTTACCGGGAAGCCCTGAAACTATCCCGCTCACGGACCGCCAAGTCGTAGACTTCGGCCGGAATCATATTTCCCCGCCACGAAGCAGTCAATGCATCGGCAACAGCGCGGAAAGAAGCTTTAGCCGCATTATCGAGCTCCACCACTGTCAAACCGCGCTGCTTCATCTGCTGAATTGAAGCCTCTTCCTGAGCAGGCACGTCTTCTAGCAGTTCTTGCTCAAGACGCTTGGCGGAAGCACGCAACGCCTCCTGATCGGCCTGGCTGATCCTAGACCAACTACTTTCAGCCATAACGGTAACACCCAACACAGGCGCTAACGGAACCTCCAGCATAAACGGCGTTTTTTCATACCACTGAAACAACAATGCCACATACGGTGGGCTTGGATGGGCATTGATGAGGCCTGTGTTCAAACCTAGCAACATATCCGTGTAGGCCAGCGGTTCTGGATCAAAACCATTTTCCTTATACCACTGCAACATCTGGTCATCACCAGCAGCCGTGTAGACCTTAGTCCGCTTTAGATCGTCTAAAGTCTCAACCCGCTCCTCCGTGAAAAAGTGAGCCCAACCGGCATGTCCCCAGTTCAATAGCACGAGCCCTTCATCTTGAAGGATTTGCTCGAAAGTCGGTGTTAGGCTCTCGATTACATGAAATGCTTCTTCGTCCGATTCGAAAAAAAACGGAATAGATAAAACATTGAAGGCCTCATGGATGTCACCGGGCTGTCCGAAAACCGCCGCGTGAGGCCGACCTCGCTTGAGTCTCCTCAAAAGCGCTGCCTCATCCCGAAATGCACCACTCTGCACACGGAGCTCGACCCGACCATCAGTCTCTTCTTCCCACTCGACGGCCATCTCCTTTAGTGACCTGTCCCAAACGGAGTTCGCCGGTAATACCGATCCAAGCTGAATGCGAGCCGTCCGCTGAGCCAGTAGTAAAACTGGTAATAACATTAGAACAACCGCGATAGGCAGAACTCGCGACTTCATTGAGGCTCTCCTTCACTCGTAAAAAAGGTCATCGACATTGTCGAGCAGCAGCCGTGCCCGCCTTTGGTTGACTAGATTCAGCAAACGCAAGCTCTTGTCCTCATGCGGATCGATGGCTAGCGCCTGATTCAGCAACATTTCAAATTCCGCGCGATTCTCTGCAGGTACAGACACACCGGCTGCAAGACTGACATAAGGTGAAGCGTCGAGTCCTTTGGTCAATTCAACCGTTCTCTCAAAGTGACTACGTGCACGATCAGGAGACCCCCCCAGCTGCTCAGGCATCGATTCAAGAATGATCAACGCGCTATGAATGGCACCGCGGCCGTAGCTTTCGTCGAGTTCAAGAGCTCGCTCCAAAAGAGCCCGAACTGCTGGAAGGTCGACCACCAACTCCGGGCGATCAAGGGCATTCGAAATCGCGAGTCCCCAAGCCGCACCCAAAAGATACAGAACCTCAACGTCTTCGACAGCGACCCGGCGGAGAGCCCCAAACGGATCTAGCTGCAATTGCTCCGTGATTCCACCATAGTTTGACTCGAGACTCTGCAAGCAGTAGTCACGAGCCCTAACGTATATTCTCCAGAGACGGTCGCGTAGTTCGAGCTCCTCATCGTAATTACCCTGCCACCCAGCCACATCAGCATCGAGTTGAAGGAACCCATTGCCGTACAAGGCAAACCCACTGCAGGCAAAGACCATTGCTTCTTTTTGTTTCGGGGACGACTGGATGATCGATTCAATCGTCTTAAGCAAGAAAGGCAGTGACTCCCGAACCAACTCGGGATCCTCCTCTGAGAGATAGACGGTCGGGTCGACCAGTACTGGAACAATGCTATTAACCGCCATCGAACGAAGCGAGCAGCCCCCAAGCGCCAGAAGGCTGCTGAGGAACAAAACGGGCAGTCCGAATGTAAATCGCTCTGAAGCACGCATACTACATATGTGAATTGGCCGCCGCCATCCTCACTGGCGACCAAGGGACAAATCATATCAGCGTTCGGGCAGCAACTCGCGATGAACCTTAGACCTGCAGGGCGTCTGCAAGACACAAACGGCTATAGTAAAGACCTATCGATCATCCGGTGGAGAGGCTAGCTCGTCCCATATCTAGGGTGGATATTTTAATCTTTGGACTCCCACCTAGGGCAATGATCTCCGCTACACACCCATGATTTCCTGTGTTCAGGAGGCTTCGAAGCTCTGGCCATCCATGCCAAAATCGTCAGGATGTCAAGATTTGTCACCATTCCGAAAGGCTGGTTCTTGATGGGGACCGATGAGGGGCAACCCTCAGAACGTCCGGCCCACAGAGTCTGGGTAGACACCTTTGAAATGGCAGTCTATCCGGTGACACGTGGTGAGTACGGGCGCTTCCTGAACGAAACAGAGCATGCTCCTCCACGCGAATGGGACAACCCAGCATTCCGGCAAAAAGACCTACCCGTCGTCGGCGTGAGTTGGTACGATGCCCAAGCGTTTTGCAGATGGCTGACGCACCCTGACAAAATTTTCAGATTACCCAGCGAGGCAGAGTGGGAGCGTGCCGCACGTGGAGGTCAAAACGGCCTCCGCTATCCCTGGGGTGACGACATACCGAAGTGGGTGCCCAATGGAGGCCGAGGACCACTCAGAAGACCCTGGCCAGTCACCATCGGGCAACCTAACGAGTTCGGACTCTACGGAATTGGCACCAACATTCACGAGTGGTGTGAAAATTGGCATCAGCGTGACTTTTACAGAAATACTCCAGCAATCAACCCAACTGGGCCGGAAGAAGGCCTACGACGAGCATCGAGAGGCGGTGCCTGGCGACATGCTTGGACGATTAACCGGACGGCAGCCCGCAGCAGCCTCGACCCCACGTTCCGTTATACGGACTACGGTTTCAGACTCGCTAGGTCGCTCAAAATTTCAGCCGACTGAAGTAATACTACCCTCATTCCCGAGCGGGGTTCACGGTCCAGGTGTTAAGGAAGAAAACGAAGAAAATGACTGAATACCAGGTGGCGAAGCTGATCGCGGAACGTGTGCAAACCGCTGGAGGGAAAGCTTTTTTCGTCGGAGGTTGGGTCAGAGACAGGCTTCTCGGTCGAGAGGCCAAGGACATAGACCTCGAAGTCTACGGCATTGATGCAGCTCAGCTCTACGAACTCTTAGAAACGTTCGGAAAAGTCAACACAGTAGGCGAAAGTTTTACGGTCTACAAGGTTGGCACGATTGACATCTCGCTACCCCGAACTGAATCTAAGCAGGGACGTGGACACCGAGGTTTCATCGTAACCGGCGATCCAAACCTTACATTGGTTGAAGCAGCCAAGCGGCGCGACTTCACAATAAACGCAATTGCGTGGGACCCTGCAAGGGAGGAGTACCTAGACCCTTTCCATGGCCAAGAAGATCTGAACAAAGGACTGCTTCGAGCTGTTGATCAAACTACGTTCGGTGATGACAGCCTCCGTGTTCTGAGAGCCTTGCAACTCGCCGCGCGGTTTCAGTTGACACTCGACGGACCCACGATCCAACTTTGCCAGAGGATGGCACTAGACGACCTCCCTGCAGAGCGTATCTGGGGTGAACTTGAAAAACTACTACTCTTGGCAGAGCATCCGGCCCATGGATTAGAGCTAGGGCTAAAGCTTGGCGTGGTCGACAAACTCTTCCCTGAACTGAAGTCACTCGTAGGTTGCGAGCAAGAACCCGAGTGGCACCCAGAAGGAGATGTCTGGATACACACACTAATGGTTATCGACGAAGCCCGAGCAAGAATCGTCGATCTAGATCGACCGCAACAAATAGCTTTAATGTTGGGGGCAATCTGCCACGATTTCGGCAAGCCCTCCACAACGGCGTTCATAGATGGGCGAATACGCTCCAGAAATCATGAGGCCGCTGGTGTTGAGCCCTCCCGAGCTTTTCTCGACCGACTCAACGTGCATAAGATGCTCGGCTATGATGTCCGCGGTCAGGTTGTCGGCCTTGTGGCAAATCATTTAAAGCCTGGCATGTGGCACCAAAGCGTCAGCCCTGTCAGCGACGGCGCCTTCAGACGCCTGGCCAAGAAAGTTGACTTAGATTTGCTGGCACGGCTGGCAAAATCTGACTGCTTGGGACGAAAAGGGCAATTTGACTGCTCAGCGATGGATTGGTTTCTCGATAGGGCCAACGTACTTGGAGTCGAACACCAACCTCCAAAGCCCGTCTTACTCGGGCGACACCTTGTGCAGATGGGCCTCGAGCCAGGACCGAAAATCGGTCGTATCCTTAAGATGGTCTACGAGAGACAACTCGATGGCAGCGTAACATCGCTTCAGACAGCCCTTTCGGCCGCTAGAGACATCCGCGACTCCGGTATCCTTGCCTGCTCACCTCAACGGTCAACGAAGCCCTGAGCATTATCCAGGAACCCGTCTTGAAAGGTCTTTAGGCAACTCAAGCGATATATTCCCCCCACTAAGAACCACCACGGTTGAACCTGAGCTCAAGTCCGTTTTTAGGTTTCCATTAGTCATTTTTAACAGCGCAGCTAAGGTGACAGCACCACTAGTCTCAACCACAAGCTTCGCTCGAGAGCATAACCAAAGGGTCGCGTCCCTGATAGCCCTATCATCAATGGTCACGATCTCATCGACCCAACGCTTCACATAGTTAAAAGTCAGATTACCTGGACTGACCGGCAGCAGCCCGTCGGCAATACTTGCAACCCGTTCAAGCGCTACAGGATGGCCCGCGACTAACGAAGCTGTCATCTTAGCCGCCCCTTCCGGCTCAACACCAATAATCCGGACCTCTGGGCGACGCTGTTTGACAACCGAAGCAATGCCAGCTATCAACCCTCCACCACCAACTGGCACGAGAATCTGGGCAAGCTCTGAACAATCAGATAGGATTTCGAGACCCACCGTTCCTTGGCCAGCGATAATCCAAGGGTGATCAAAAGGTGGAACCATTTGTAGGCCCCGCTTGCCAGCCTCAGCTTCCGCCCTGGCTTTACGGTCGGCTGAAGTCGTTCCTTCAAAGACAATTTCAGCACCGAGAGCCCGGGCACCCTCCACCTTAATCTTCGGTGCTGTGACCGGCATAACTACCACGGCCGGCACCTGGAAAATTTGAGCCGACATTGCCACAGCCTGCGCATGGTTACCAGACGAGTAAGTGATTACACCGCAACGACGTTCAACTGGATCGATTTGCGCGATAAAGTTAAACGCTCCACGTATCTTGAAGGCACCAGAGACCTGCAGATTCTCACACTTGGCATAAACCGCTAGTTGTCGGTCAATGGGCAAAGGCACTAGCGGAGTCCACCGCGCAACATTCTTGATACGTCGCGCAGCGGCCTCAGAGGCCTCAACAGGAGTCACGGCGTCTGCATCTCCCCGCATGCTAAATGTCCCCATCACATAACGCTACCAGCATCTTGCTGACGCAACAGTATACTGACAGGGCATGCGCCGAGCCCATTATGCTATCCATCTAGTCTTCTGCCTGCTTATCATCACCTTCATGACCCCACAGGCAGCAGCACAAGATCCAGGTCCAATCGGTCCATTCGTTTTCGATATCCGTGGTGCCCTAGCTGGAGTAGGCCAGAATGCAGAATTGGCTGAAACACGAGGACTTTGGCCAGATCAACTTGCCCCACGTGGGATTGGCCTTAATGTAGGTGGGCACGCTTACGTGCTCCGCTGGCGAGACGTCACATTCGGAATCGGAGTTTCGGCACTCGTCAGCTCGACAACCCGAACACCAAGCATGGACGCCCCCCAACCTAGTGGCCCGACCATTAAAACCCGATTCACGGCTATTTCGCCTGAGCTATCGCTGAATTTCGGAGACGGCGATGGCTGGAGCTACCTGAGTGGAGGTCTGGGAACTTCCAGAATGAACGTGTATGCTGAGCAGCCCACAGTGCCCAAACAGCGCCGAGCCGGCACACTCAACTATGGCGGGGGGGCTCGCTGGTTCATCGAACCTAACCTGGCATTCTCGTTCGATGTGCGTCTCTATGCAATCAGCCCGTTACCCCAACTCGGAGACCAACCTGGCTCTCCGCGAATGACAAGGTTTGCAGTCAACCTCGGACTGTCCGTCCGGTAGACTAATTGAACACTTGAAACGCCGATGATTCACTTGGTAATGGCCCCATTCCCAGTTGATGTTTTTTACAGGGTCGATACAACAACCTTGAGTAGTCAGCGGTTTGAAGTCCCGCCAACAGCCAAGTTGGCTACGATAAAGTTGCACTGCTTTCCAAGGGCTCATCCGTTAAAGCAACTAAGCTTTACATCCTTCATAATGCGATCATGACAAGGGAGACACTTCTCGAGTTCTTCGACGAGCGGATTCGCTCTGATGCCGAGTTCCTAGTCTACGTAAACCAGTATCGCGTGCAGCGATACAGCTACGCAGTAGTTCGTCAGAGGGCAGTTGAATTTGCAGAGCGCCTAACCAAGGCCGGCATCAACCCAGGAGACAAAGTCCTCTTCTGGGGAGAAAACCGGCCAGAATGGCTGATGGCCTTTTGGGGTTGTCTACTTCGAGGCGCAATAGTGGTACCAATCGATTACCGAGCCTCGGAGAGCTTCCTTCAAAAAGTAAGTCTCCTGGTTAATGCGAACCTGCTCGTTATTGGCGATGACGTCGCTCAGCCTACCGGCCCTATACCTGTCTGGCGACTGGGGGAATTCACAACAGGTAAAAATATCTCAGTGGCAGCGCCAGCACCCCTGGCCCACACAGCGTCGCAGGACGATGTTGCCGAGATCATCTTTACCTCAGGGGCAACTTCTGAACCCAAAGGGGTGGTCATAACCCACCGAAACATCCTCGCAAATATAGTTCCAGTAGAACGCGAAGTCCTCAAATATCGCAAGTTCGGGCTTCCCTTTTATCCGCTTCGCTTTCTTAATCTGCTGCCATTGAGTCACATGTTTGGACAGGCCCTCGCGACCTTCATCCCACCGATGCTTCCGGGAACTTGCGTGTTTATGTCAGGCTACAACCCGGCAGCCATCATTCAGCAGATTCGAACCCGCCGTATCTCAGTCTTGGTGTGCGTTCCCAAAATTCTTGAGGTTTTAAGGGAGCACATGCTGCAAATAGTTCCAGAGTTGGCGGCACCACTGGAACAAGACCTCCATGTCGCTCTTCGCTGGTGGCGTTACCGACGGGTTCATCGCCTGTTCGGACTGAAGTTCTGGTGCTTCATTGTCGGTGCAGCGCCTCTCGATCCTGAGCTAGAAGCTTTTTGGTCTCGTCTAGGATTTCTGGTAGTGCAGGGCTACGGTTTGACCGAAACGGCACCTATCGTGACCCTTAACCATCCTTTTCGGACTCAAGGCGGCACCGTTGGAACCCCTATCTCTGGAGTGATGATCAAGATTGCTGCAGACGGCGAAATCCTGGTCAAGGGCGACAATGTAACCAAAGGGTATTTCGGATCAGCAGCAGAAACTGACTCCGCTTTCGAAGATGGCTGGTTCCGGACGGGGGATCTTGGTGAACTCGACGAATCAGGACACCTCCAAGTACATGGTCGGAAAAAGGAAGTCATCATCACCCCAGATGGACTCAATGTCTTTCCAGAAGACGTCGAGAGGGTGCTTAACAAAATGCGACAAGTTCGGGAATCCGCCGTGGTCGGCATCTCACAGAATGGTGCGGAACGGGTTTATGCAATCGTCACTCTTGCTACCCAGACGGATCCTGAAACTATCCGACGTTCTGCTAACCATACCCTAGAGAGTCACCAACAAATTCGAGAGGTTTTGGAGTGGCCGAACGAGAATCTCCCTCGAACCGATGGAACCCAAAAGCTCAAACGGAGGGAAGTCAGAGCCTGGGCAGAACAAGGAACCACACCGAGAGCAGTCAAGGGTCAAGATAGTGAGCAATCTGTCAATGCGATCTTGACCAAAATCGCCGGAACATCTGTAGACCAAGACACTCCGATTGAAGAACTCGGCCTTAGCTCACTTGAGCGAGTTGAGCTGCTGATGATGTTGGAGCACAAACTGGATGCCACCATCGACGAAACTGCCGTCGGAAAAGCAGCCACTGTTGCTGACCTTAGAACATTGGTTGAGTCACAGGAAACCACGGCGTCCACGATACCTAGCCAATATTCATCACCGGCTTGGAACCAAACATGGCTGATCGCGAACCTACGCAGAGTGTCCCTGACGGTTTGGCTTTTGCCCATTACACGGATGTTCGCCTGGATCAAAGTGGATGGACTCGATCATCTGGAGAAAACTACCGGGCCCGTGATATTCGTGGCAAATCACCAAAGTTACATCGACCCCTCGGTCATACTCGCAGCACTGCCTAGAGCCAGGCGCCATCACGTAGTAACAGCTATGTCCAAGGAATTCTTCGCAGCCCATTTTCATCCAAAGGGGTACTCTCACTGGCAACGCTTCTGGAGCAGTCTCAGCTACTACTTGTCCACAACGTTCTATAATGCGTTTCCACTGCCTCAGCGTGAAACAGGAACCCGTGAAGCACTACGCCATGCTAGCGAGTTAATCAGCTACGGAAACTCATTGATTATTTTCCCGGAAGGACGCCGTCGGAGAGGGAACGACATTGCACCTTTTCAACCGGGAGCTGCAATGCTCGCTGCTCTTTTGGAAATTCCTGTAATCCCACTCCGCCTTCGAGGAGTTGATCATGTCTTGGGGGAGGGTCAACGGACACCTCGACCTAGCCTAGTCACGGTAAGATTCGGTGCCGCTTTACGACTACAAGGAACAGACTACGGCGCCATGGCCCAAAAACTGGAGTCGGCTGTTAAATCTCTCTAATTAATGAAGTTGGCAAACATCTGGCCAATGTGCCAAACTGTGAGGAAAGAGGCACCTGAGTGGCAAAGGACGATTTAATCGACGTACAGGGAACAGTAATGGCAGTCCACAGCGGTGGATTGTATAGGGTTCAATGCGATGCAGGCCATGAGGTCTTGGCTCAATTGAGTGGGCGCATGCGTCGTTTTCGGATAAAAGTTGTCCCAGGTGACCGGGTGACCGTAGGTGTTTCCCCCTACGATCCCGTCCGTGGCATCATTACCTTTCGAGCCCGCTGATCAGCGCCTTGGCTCACAACAGACGACGGAAACGAGCAGGCCGGAACCAGCCGTCCAAGCGGCGGAAGACCCCATCGGCTCAGGATTTTGCTGCCCCATCGGAAAGTCCAATATTACCAGACGCGATCGTCGAAGCCGAGCCGACCCCCTTCCAAGAACTAAACCTCGAACCTTCGCTAGCCTTGGGAGTATCAGACCGCGGTTTCACAACTGCAACCCCTATTCAGTCAGCGGTCTTTCCACTCATCAGTAGCGGTCGAGACCTGATCGCCAGTGCAGAAACCGGGAGCGGAAAAACTGCTGCCTACCTGCTTCCTATCCTCGACCAACTGCTTAAGCAAACCGGAGCTGTCGGGGGGATGCATGCTACGGGTACCAGAGAACCCAGGGTACTTGTCCTTGGACCAACTCGTGAATTGGTTGTGCAAATCGAAGACGATCTACAGGGGTTTGTTTATCACACTGACCTTACAAGTGCCGCCATCTTCGGTGGAGCCCCAATCGGTCCACAAGCCCAAGCCCTGAATTCTGGAGTGAACATTGTGGTCGCCACTCCAGGACGGCTTCTAGATCATTTCCGCAGCGGTATTCCCAATTTGGCCAAGCTAGACACGCTGATTTTGGACGAGGCAGACCGTATGCTTGACATGGGGTTCTGGCCAGACGTCCGTCGCATAGTCGCCAGTCTCAAATCTCAATCCGAATCAGGGAATTCCATTCGTCAAACCCTCCTATTCTCAGCCACCATTCCTGACTGGGTGCTAGAACCGTTAAAGGAATTAGCCCAAGACCCGGCCTACGTCCAGATCGGCCAACGGGGAAAAACAGCTGACGGAATCTCCCATGCCATCGAACGTGTGCCAGCGTCTCATAAGACCGCTTGGCTAACATCATTTCTTGCTAAGGCTTCTGGCTCAGTGCTTGTGTTCGTCAACACAAAGCGGGGTACCGATCGGCTCGCTCGAGCTTTGTCGAACTCAGGCATTAAAGCAACTTCACTGCACGCCGACAGATCACAGAGCCTGCGCCTCGCTGCCGTTGGTGGCTTCAAAAGCGGGCGATATCGGGTGCTAGTAGCCACCGACGTTGCAGCTAGGGGACTAGATATCGAGGGCATCCAATACGTCATCAATTATGAAGTCCCTCCCAACAGAGATACCTATGTCCATCGAGTGGGCAGAACAGCTAGGTTACATGCTACCGGGAGTGCTCTGACCCTTGCAGCACCTGATGAACTCCACGCAGTCAAGGCGTTACAAGCCTCGATAGATATTCAGCTTCGCTAGCACTCATGGCTCCAGACAGCAGCAAAGCCGGAACCCAGAAACTGAGTTTGAATAGAAATCAAGCGGATCGGATCTTCGCTCAGAAACGCTTTGAAGATTGCCGATGGCATGTCGACGAACAGGGGTTAGAGTACTGCTCAAATCGGGATGTTATGCCCTATGCCGGCAAAACAGGTTTCACCCCTGAATCTTGGTGTCCGGACTGCACACTCTTCAAGCTACGTCGAAACACCAAAAAACGTTCAGGCTTAGGTAACGAGTACTTCTAGGCAGCTAAAACGAATTCCCATCTTAAGCTCAGACTACCGACCGCTCAACCGAGCCTCCTCGTGCCAGACTTGATAACCGAGGAACAAAGATTCACTCGCTGAATTCTTTCGCCAATTCCACCCATTCTCCTTCTGGAGCAAGTTCTCGGTACGCGAGCCAATGAGCCCTCGCCTCGGCAGAGTGACCGATTTTTTCCAATGTTACAGCCAAGTAGAAATGGGCATCAGGATAAGCTCTATTAATCTCTATCGCTACTCGATAATGCTCAAGAGCATCTAAATAACGTCCTAGGTCGTGGTGGATATTACCCAAGTTGAAATATGCTTCGAAGCACTCTGTGTCCAGGTGTCTAGCTCGCTCGTAGAGCGCTTGAGCCTCAACAAGTTCATCCCTTACATAGTGAATGTTGGCTAGATTCACCAGAGCGGGAACCAAGTTTGGGTCAAGTAACAGTGCTTTCCGGTAGGCAAGTCGAGCCCGTTCCTGCTCAGCCTCGTTGCCCTCGTCACAACTAGCCCCCTCATGAAAGTATTTGGCAGCCAACGACAACTTGGCTGAGGATATTGGCCAACCCCGAAGTTCTGTAGCTCCGCTGTGGATACTAGACTTAGGAGAAAGCGCCACCACTTTCACCGTATCAGCCTGCCCTCTGGGCTGTTTAAAATCAAGGCTCAGTTGCCCATCCCGCGCCGCCGCCAATGAGCGCAGCACAGCTCTAAGAGAAACTCCCTTCTCGAGTTGCTCACTCGCCTGCCTGATCACCCTGAGGTCCTGGAAACCAAAGTAACGGCCCGCTGTGGTCCTAACTACCGAGCGTACGAGATTCCATTTCTCAAGATACCTGAGATGCTCTTCTCTGACAGCCGGGTATCGTTCCCTGATCTGGCGGACGCTATGATAGTCTCGGCTCAGCATCTCAACAGAGGGCAAACCACCCAAGTGACAAAAATCTTCCTCTCGCAGGACACTAAGCTGCCCTGGGTTTGCAACATTAACAGCCGCTGCCTTCTGCAACTCAGCAGTTTGTTTCCTCTCCGTTTTAGAGGGATCGACTGAAGCCGCTCCCATAATCAACATTGTTGTTTGTGGCGTCACATCTTGTGTCACCTTACCACCGAGCCGTTCAACAATATTCTTCGCTTCTCGCCGGTCCACCGACAGTAACTTTCCAGCAAATACCACCACATGCCCATAAAAAGGCAAGGCCGAATTGGACGCTTTTCCCGCTGGCGGCGAACTCATGGCAACACCATGCCCTTAGTCGATAGGTAACTCCTTGCCATGGGGAACACTCTTCTCACACCCTTCAATGCAGGCCCAAACTCTTTTCTTGGCAGCTACTACCCAGTGCTGACAACCATTAGGAGCCTTGAGTTCTACAGCACAATCTTCCTGAATACCAACAGCCTATCCGTGCTCGTAATTCGACGCGGTCCGCTGGTGTCAGATCCCACTGGCGCTGCAGGGCTGAAAGATGAAGGAGAACGCACTCCATGTCAAGTCACCGAACAAATGGACCCGAGAGTCGCCTCAAGGCAACAGCTTCACTTGAAACCACATTGAGTGGCAAGATTGTCCCCACCCGTAGCAGGCTGTGATAGCGCGACGGCGAGCATTCTTAGGGCCAGCCACAACTCCTAGAGTAGACACAGTCATCTCTAGACCAAGTACCTTTTTGTTTAGCTTCCCTCAAACACTTGGGCACGCAACTGCAGTCCAGCAACTACAAGGACATAACTCCCCGTGCACTCTACCGAATCTAGCCTAGGCTGTTTCCGATTAAGCATTGGAATCAAATTCTACCGAAGACTGCAATCGGCCGAATCTAAAGCGCTGTCTCAATGGACACACTATGCGACTACTGATAGCCCAAAGAGATAATTCTTTGAGCGATAGCTATTTAGATCGCTTACGATGAGGATCGAAGAGGAGGACCTGTGAACGAACACCGTGATCATGTTCAAAACCCAAAGAGAATGCGCCCGAATGCAGCACGACAGCAGTCAACCGATTTTTACCAGCCGTGGACACGCACATCCCTACTAGCAACAGCTACTGGGGTGATAACAATTTTGTTGAGTGGAACAGCCAGCTCACAGACACTCACTCCGATCTCCTATACCCTTAATTTTCTTGCCCCCCACACACACTACGTCGATATTAAGGCCACCATTCCGACCGATGAAGATAGTAACGTAGAACTCATGATGGCAACCTGGACTCCAGGATCCTACCTAATACGAGAGTTTTCCAGACATGTCGAAACGTTGGAGGCAAGAACTCGAGATGGCCGGCTACTAGCTGTCAAGAAATCACGAAAGAACCGGTGGATAGTCGACACCGAAAGGGCCGAATCTATTGTCGTGTCCTATCGCGTCTACGGACGAGAGATGTCGGTTCGAACTAACTGGATTGACTCTGATTTCGCGATGTTGAATGGCGCACCAACTTTCCTCACGTTAGCCGACGATGCCAGAGCGCGGCCACACGATGTAGCTCTTCGCCTTCCATCAAATTGGGATGGTGGAGTGACCGGTCTTGAGCAACACCCTAACGGCAAACCAAACACCTACCGTGCTGACAGCTACGACACCCTCGTAGACTCCCCAATAGTCATTGGCAACCCAGCAGTTTACGAATTCTCGGTCAACAACACGCCACACCGGCTGGTCAACATAGGTGAGGCCGGTATTTGGCGAGGCGCTGAATCGGCGAACGATGTAAAACGGATCACCGATGAGATTTACCGAATGTGGGAGTCTATGCCTTACGACCAGTATCTCTTCCTTAATATGATCACTGAAGCTGGAGGTGGGTTGGAACACCGGAACTCAACTTTGCTGATGAGTAGCCGGTGGGACACTTCATCCCGAACCAGCTACCTACAATGGTTGGGGCTAGTAAGCCATGAACTCTTCCATGCCTGGAATGGCAAGAAGCTTCGTCCGATAGAACTCGAGTCATTCGATTACGAGAACGAGGTATACACCGAGAGCCTCTGGATGGTCGAAGGCCTTACCTCATACTACGCAGACCTAGCTGTACACCGAGCTGGCCTATCTACCGAAGACGAGTACCTAGAGGCACTATCTAGCCACATCAGGACCCTACAGACGACCCCAGGTCGAGCGATTCAACCGGTCGCACTTGCCTCGTACGATGCATGGGTCAAGTATTACAGACGGGACGAAAACTCTCGAAATAGCTCAGTTAGCTACTACTCTAAAGGCGCTGTGCTGGGATTTCTGCTTGACATGCAGATCCGTGCCTCAACCGGTGGCGCTAAGACATTGGATGACCTGATGCGGCTACTTTATAGCCGCTTCTCAGAAACACGAGGATTCACCTCGAACGATATAAGGTCCGCAGCTCAACAGCTCGCTGGAGTAGATATGTCAAGGTGGTTCACGAAAGCACTAAATACCACTGAAGATCTGGACTACTCAACAGCACTCAAATGGCTGGGCTTGGAATTTTTTAGCAAGATTGAGAGGAAAAAGAATGGATGGGTTGGTTTAGTCACGCAAACGACAAACGCTCGGACCTTGGTCACTGAAGTGACACGCGACACCCCAGGTCAGAAAGCCGGGTTTAACGTCGACGACGAAATCCTAGCAATTGGGCCCTTCCGGGTACTGCACAACCAGTGGAACGAGCGGATTGGCCGAGCAACACCAGGTTCTGAACTCGAAGTCCTAGTATCCCGGCGAGGCAAACTAAGGCAAATTCAGGTCAAAGTAGGGACAAAACCGGTCCATCGCTGGGAACTCCAGTCAATCGCTGAACCGACACCATCTCAACAGCACCACCGTAAAGAATGGCTTACAGCAAAATGAGTCATCTCACCCTGTCAACGAACCTCAAGGCAATGGAGAACCTGGGCAAGCTACAAGAGAACGTTCAAAGTCGATAATTCGACTCTAGATCTAGATCGTCTACACAGGCAACGGAGTAGACAGGGGAACCTCGATACGATCATGCGCGGATTGGCTTTGCGGGAATGGCAGTATGTCACAGCATTCGTGGCACTCGGCACAACAGCAACCCTTATCAACGATTTGAGCACCTACGCAACTTCGCTCTTACAAAACAGCTCAACCCAACGCTCATTAGAACGAATGCAAATGGTCGAATCCCAACTACTTTCACGTGGTATCAATGATCCTCGCGTAATCGCCGCGATGCAGGTGGTTCCACGTGAGCGGTTCATTCCTTTGCAGCTGCAGCAGTCAGCCTATCTGGATAGACCCTTACCTATCGGCTATAAACAAACCATCTCACAACCCTTTGTCGTTGCTTATTTGACCGAGTCGCCCCGGCTGAAACCGACCTCTCGTGTCCTCGAAATAGGAACGGGCCCTGGTTACCAAGCAGCGATTTCTCGGTGAAATTGCAAGAACCGTTTACTCGATTGAAATAATCCAGCCGCTATATGAGCGAGCCAGTACTGTCCTAGCTGAAGAGGGCTATGACAACGTCCATGTCCAGTTGGGAGACGGCTACACTGGATGGCCGGAAAAAGCCCCATTCGACGCAATCGTTGTCACTGCAGCTCCAGACCACATCCCACAACCACTGGTAGGGCAACTTTCAGTTGGAGGCAGGCTGATTGTTCCTCTTGGTAATAACCGCCAAGTCCTAACCGAGATAATCAGGACAGAGAATGACATCATCCAAGAGTCAACCTTACCTGTAATCTTCGTTCCAATGACAGGACAAGCGGAACAAAGATGACGAAGTCGACCATATGCAGTGTTTGCGAGAACTTCAGTCGATTCCTCCGGTGGAAACGACAAAAGCCTCACCAAAACAAACTGCTGGAATGACCACCCATCAAGCATCATTCGGTTGAACTCAGAGACGGAAGCATTTGGTGACCCTCGTAGCACATTAATCTATTGCGCTAACGACAAGCCTACGACGCTGTAACAACCGACTCAGGTGAACTTAATGCCGCAATTGACACCCGTGCAGCAGTTCGCTCAGCGACCTCAAGAAATCCACGAGCCGCGGCCGAATCCGGCTCAGAATCGACAATCGGAAGACCGCTGTCCCCACCTTCCCGAATCGGCTGGTAGAGCGGAATACGTCCAAGGAACGGTATCCCCATTTCTTCAGCAGCCGTTTCTCCGCCACCTTTCCCAAAGATGTCGCTCTCCTCGTGGCAACTTGGGCACGCGAAGTGGCTCATATTCTCCACTAGACCGAGGACCGGCACGTTCAACTTCTTGTACATGGCAACTGCTCGACGGGAATCGGCCAACGATACCACCTGGGGCGTGGTAACGACCACGGCCCCGGAGACAGGCACCGACTGGCTAAGACTTAAGGCAACATCACCGGTCCCTGGAGGCATGTCGACGACCAAATAGTCCAGCTCACCCCAACGCACATCGTGGAAAAACTGCTTAACAACACCGTGCAGCATCGGGCCGCGCCAAATAATTGGCGTCTCATCCTTTGTCAAGAACCCCATGGAAACCACCGGGATGCCATGACTTCTGGCCGGAACAATCTTCTTACCGTCGGTCTCGAGCTGAGTACTAATACCTAGCATTATTGGGATATTTGGACCATAGACATCAGCATCAATGACCCCAACGCGTCCACCGCACCTTGACAGAGCCAAAGCCAGATTCACCGCAACCGTGCTCTTCCCCACCCCACCCTTGCCCGCACCAACAGCTACGACGTTCTTCACTCCGTCGATCAAAACCTTCCCGGCCTCTGGAGAGTCAACCGCACGAACATTGGCGGTCATATCAACCGTGACCTTCGTCACCCCGTCGAGTCGTGACACAGCTGCCACTGCCTCGTCGTGCATCTGCTCCTTCACCGGACAGGCAGGTGTCGTAAGCTCAATCGCAAAAGAAACGTCCCCGTCTTCGACCCGCAGATCTTTAACAAAATTGAGACTTACAATATCCCGGCCTAAATCCGGGTCTTGCACCGTTCGGAGCGCCTCAAGAATCGCAGCCTCTTGGGTCTGTTGTGTGGTCATCAAGTATTCCTTCAGCAGGATAGGCTATGGCTGAACCAAAACCCTCATCCGCACACGTGCCGGTGGAGAACAAGGCGGCGTGATATCAAATCCAAGACGGGTGCCGTGTCTGACGCCAGGTGGCACAAGTAACTGAAGATGATGCGGCAGCAAACCAGCACCACTACCAGCACAAGCACTGCATCGTTCTAGCCAAATTTCTCCCCGGCCTCCACAAACTGGACAAGAGTGATGAAGAGAGATATCTAGCGGAACTTTGGTGCCTGTATTCGCCTGTGCACTTGTCAGACTGACCTCGGTCATGAAGGTTCGCTCCTGGCCAGCACCGAAAAACGAACGCCTCATGCGGTCGACCAAATTTGAGACCGCTGGAAAATCAATGTCTATTTCATCACTGAAAGCATCCTCAGGATTTCTGACAGCTACCTCCTCTGGATATCTTACCCACCGTAATTCCCTCTCACTCATTATCTCGTTAGCGCGATGAGATGAAGCGATGCCTATGCCGTCCAAGGCCTCAACCTCATCACTGTTTGGCAAACTGCACCAGGATAGTTCACGGTAATGATGTCTGATTTCTCTGACATCCCGGAATTGCCGACGACGCGACTGGCCGTAGTCATCATCCATCTAACACTCTAGGATAAAAGTGGTGCTCGGGCTTGGTCAATAGACTATCGACTTTCCACCACACGGTAACCCTAGAAAATAACCTCCGATTCATGCCTGCAGGCCAGCCTGCGGTAACTACTCCGCAGCCAAATTCCACTGATTCCCAAAGACTTCCGAGAAATAGTCTAGTGACAAACTGTCATCAGGCAGAAAGTACACAAAACCCTTTCTCGCCTATAACTCAAGCACGAAAAGCATCGGCGTATCGGAATCACCTACTCGACATCCAGCAACAGAGCAATTTCCCGACGAAGCTCAGGTTCGATAGCCCCGAAATCAACTCCTGTTTCACATTCGTCACACAATAACTCGAGTAGAACAGAGCGGCTCCTCCCAGTAAGCTCGGATTCTGTTCCCTTAGCCTTGAAGGTCTGTACTTGCAAGGTCTTAGCCTGGAAGTCCTGTTCATTGCCACAGCTTGGGCAAACCAATTTCATAGATCGACTTACTCCTCTCCACTGATGGATCCACTAAATGAGGGACACCGTGCCTACCAAAGTCTGTCCGATAGCTTAGACAACAACCTCTATACCCACACCAGGGGAAATGCCCTCTCCCGTTCAAAAGGCAGGCAATATCCCAGCAACTCAGGAAACAATGCCAGCGGATTGTACGAAAATCAGAAAAAGCTATGCAATGACCGTAGACTGCTAGCAGCGTGGCACTCAACCACTGTTTGAGGTACGATGCCAGCAGGTCAGACGAACATTTTAGATCGAACGGTGGAACGACCCTACAACTAGCAAACCACGGAAACGTTGCTCAGGGGGTTCAACCGGTGGCATCTCAACCGAAGAAGCGTTTGGTAGACTCAACGCTAGCGACCGTCAACTTAGTCGAAAACCAGAACATCAAGCCATGACCATTAAGCCACAATTTAACATTATGACCGAATCTCAAGGTGCCCACTGGATTGCATGGGTCACAAACGCCAACAGCGACAAGCCGCTCGATTCCATTATCCTGGTAGGCCAAACTCAGGATGAAGCGGCATCACAAGCTCGCAAGTGGGCCGAAAAACTCACTAGCGATCCAGTGCTAGTTCGTAGTTGAGCGGAGCCTGCAAAGAACATCTCTACAAGGAAACTCTAGGCAATAATCTGAGAATCAGATAGCTTGAAACGCACTGCAACATCGGTAAATAGGAACGGCTTTTTGAGGCCACCTTTGGAACTGATAGTAGCTCAAAGGGACAGCCTCCGCTTGAAGGACAGGAACTCATTCGCCGTAAAGTTAATGACATCAGCGACTCCCCCATCCTGGTGTGTTCCGAGGTCTACGCAAGAGCCACACTGCACCGGTCAAACCTTGTTCACTTCTACCCTTTGCCGGTCCTCAACAGGACTGGACAACCCACCACAGTGGATCTTTTCCATCACTGCCCAACACACATTCATGACGGCTTCATGGAGCCAAGCACCAGTCCGCAAACCCTGACACACTGATACACAAAGTGCCTCTTCTGTGAAAGAGTCGCCCAAGAAAAACAAAATGTGGAAAAAATGTGAGGGAAGTGTGCATAGCGTGTTGGTCGATGGTCAAAAGAAAAGTTTTTTCCAGTCTTTGGCCCTAGCTATGAAGCACGATCTGTATTGTTGACACTTGTTCGTACCTGCCTTCGCTTGTTTCAAACCACAAAGTAGCTAAAATCCTAGAACTTTTGGATCTACGTTAATATCGCTACCTTGTATTCAATTACGCCGTGACCGCTCAACGATTCGAACACACGATCAACGGTCGTGACTATGTCATAGAAACGACATTGGTGGACCCGGACCGCTGGCGGGCATTCCTTATCAGCGGCGAAGGAGGGCCAACCGCCCTAATGCCCTTCTACGGAACCACCCCAGAACAGGCTGTGCAGCAACTAACTGATTGGCTGAAGCTGGCTAACAAACCGTCAGGCCTAGAGGAGTCATGACGGAGGTTCCCGAACGCAATTGGCTGGGGGAACCACGACCAACTGAACTTGATCAAGTAGACAGAAGGCCAATCTACCTAGGCTCGCCAGAAAAGATAGCAGCAGCAGGCCTGCTGTCGCCCTAGAAGAAAAAGTGGTGGACCAGACGGGGGTCGAACCCGTGACCTCGTGAATGCCATTCACGCGCGCTCCCAACTGCGCCACTGGCCCCTCTTGTCATTCTAAGCTCGTACCAGCTCACGATCAATCATCTAGAGCTAGCGGTGGCCCTCCAAACATCCTCTCATAGTCTGCCGGGGTGTCCACATCAAGGAACGCCCCTTCGTCATCTACCTCGACCTCGATGCTCTCATCCAAATGATCTCTCACTACTGGTTTAGCCCCATACTGGGGCCTAGCCTCACTTAAAGCTTTGAACAAGGCCCGGTCAAAAATCACCGGGTGCCCATGTCGCCCAGCCCTCACTGGGCGCACGATCATGGAGCGGTTCCTCCGGTATGCTTCTAACAACGCGCGCACCGTATGAGCTGACAAAAGAGGTAAATCAACCAACGTAACTAGCATCGCTCTTACGCCAGGATGATCAATAGCCTTTAGCGCAGCCAATAGTGACGAAAGCTGGCCTAACTCGGGAGAGGGATTCTGCACCAGGCGAACCGGTTTGGACATCCGGTCAACAACGCGCTTGATGACCTCATCATGGTAGCCGGTCACAACAACCACATCGTCTACACCACCAGACAAAAGAGTAGAAACAATACGCTCGAGAAAGGTTTCCTGATCCGATCCGACACGTAATAATGCCTTCGGGCGACCACCCATCCTGGATGACGCACCACCTGCGAGTACTACCCCTGGAACCATCAAATACACTCCACCAATCAATCGGTAGCCGTTGCCAAACCCAATAAATATTTTTTCAGACCACAGAAAATTGAGCGGTATTGCGAAACAAACGGCTCAGGCACTAGAATCTCCCCATGAATCACCCTGATGTGTCTGTTCGTTGTCAACGCTGCGGAGCCCAAATGGACCTTAAGGACCCAGGTCCGAACACTCCTTGGACACCCCAGCAATTTTGGGAGTGCCCAGCGTGTAATCGACACTTTTGGACCACCTATCCTCCTGAGAAACCCGCAAGCCAGACATCAAAACCCGCGGCCAAATCAACCACAGAACAAACCAATAGCACACCAAACGCCCAACAATAACTATATTCGGCATTTACTAGGGATTTTTTTGGGCCAACTGCACACCATGTTTGTTTCCAGACAGTGTGGGCCACTCTTGCTATCCGTGTCGGCCTCCCGATGAGGAAGGTAAGCCAAGAAAGAAACTCCTCACTTGACTTCGACCAACAAACCTCACTAGACTGGCCACATCCAGCTTGGGTGAGGGTGCATTGGTGGAGACTAGGGTGTGATCGCCTCAAAAGCCCAAGTTGAGGCGGCTTCGTCCGCTGTGATTTCACAGATTCGGACGGTTCCGTAACCCATATCCGCAAGGGGAGTGGGTGGCTGTGGCTTTCTGGCCCAACTGCAGAGAAGCAACTAGGGTGACTGTCAGGTCCTAGGCGTTTCGCGACGCGACGGTGCATCGTGATGGCGACTGGGCTCGGGTATTCTGAGGAGTTCGTATGGCCAGCGGTACTATCGCGCGTCTTTTAATCGATAAAGGTTTTGGCTTCATTCGGGACGAAGGTGGGGTTGAACACTTCTTCCATCGTAGCGCTGTTCGAGGAGCCGTGTTCGAGTTGCTCCGAGAAGGGCAAAGGGTCGACTTCACGGTCGAAGAATCGACCAAAGGTCCCAGAGCTGGAGAGGTTCGTTTGATCGAGGGTTAACACTTTCCTGCCCCAACCTCAACGTTCTAGACAAGACCATGCCCTCTGTGGGCTTGAGGACACCCCCTAGGAAGGCGGTTCCCCTCTCAGACACCTGAGAGACGTACAGGGGCCAGCTCTACCTACTGGTGTGCGCGCTCGATTTTGCATGTTCGTCACATTGCTTAGCGCCTCTGGAGTCACCAATTTGACAATAGAGTTACCCCCACAGCGGATTTTGATCACCACATAAAGAAACTCAAGGCTATGACTAACAACACACCTTGAGTGCACAAAGCAGGCCGACGAAATGGGATGATGGTTTCGCCGTTCGGAAGCGAACGGGGCCCGGTGGCCCTCCCGGTCTTCAAAACCGGTCGCCTCCCGCTAACCCGGGAGGGCTGGGTTCGACTCCCAGGCGCTTCCGCCACCAGCATTCTTTGGTCATCAACCTGAGTTACCCACGCAACCTAGACCAAGACCGTATCGTCATTCTGCCTCAGCTTTGGGGCATGAAGCAGAATGACGACAACAAAGCGGTATCCCTGTCTAGGCCTAGGAGAGCAGAACTTCAACGGTCTTTTGAGTATCACTGAAGTCCGCCAACACCGCGTCGGCCACGGTCTCACGAAGAGTCACCTCGTCATATGAACCAGTCGCTACAGCGATAGATCTGGCACCAGCTGCCACCGCGCATTGAACATCTAACGGGGTGTCACCGATAACCACGACATCACCAGGAGTTTGCACAATCACCTGCTCTCGCCGCGCCCGTTCGACAGCGACAGGCACCAAATCGTCTCGAACCGGCGCATCATCGCCATATGCTCCAAAGTAGAAATATTTCCAAAGGTCGAAGTGTTGTAGCTTTATACGAGCAGGCTTGGCAAAGTTCCCTGTGAGCAACCCACAGCGGATCTTTTCTTGTCGGGTCAGGACCTCTAGCAACTCAGCCACGCCTGGCATAAGGCCCTTCCGAGGACCAGGAAACTGAATCTCGTTGGCAAACAATTCACAGTAGCGCGCGTGGAAACGTGCCTTGGCTCCAGAAGTAACCTCTAAACCAGCACGCTTTAGAGCAGCATCCAAGATCAGTGCGTCAGTCTGACCTGCAACCGGTATACCCGCAAACCCGCTCTCTACTCCGAACTGTTCCTCGAAAGTTCTAGTTAGAGCTCGATATCCGGCTCGGCCAGATAGTAGTAGAGTCCCGTCAATATCGAACAACAGGATCTTAGAGAATACAGTCGACGAAGCTTCCAATTCCGCGTCCTCTTTTATTGGGAGATTCCAAGGTCACGGTTAACTTCAGCTACTATCCGAGAGGACTCATTGAGAGCCATCGAGATTCTCCAGAACGCGGCACTATTAGCAACGATGGCCACCAAGGCAAGCGTAGCGTGTAGAAGACCCGGCAGCACACCTGTATCCACCCCGCCTCCAATGATTCCAGTCACCATCGTCAGAGCTATTGCGAGACTGCTCAGCTTGAACACTGGGGCTCGAAGGGCCGACACTCGGCTCCCAGCATCGCTAATCAGCTCACCCTCGCTAATAGCATCGCGAACAGCGCGACCTTTCCCGATAAGATAGAACATTGCCATACAGTGAGTGAACAACGTGACCAAAGTTACAAAGATAGCTAATCCGGCGTGTGGCAATCCATCCAACGTCACAGGCAGGTAGCCCAACATGAAACTTGCTATGAGGCCAACGAGTGACAGGGCCGACGCCGTTATGATTGCAGCAGACATCCTTTTTCCATCCTATCAGTCAGTGGAACGGGAGCACCGACTGTGAGCATCTCACCATCTTCCTTCATCGTGCAGTGGTTACCGCTTGTGCGCAAGCATCTCGGGCCGACACCAGAGCTTCTAGACATAGCCATGGGCACCGGACGCAATGCCCGGGAAGCCTGTTTCAACGGCTTTCACATCTATGGCGTGGACCACGATTACAACAGAATTAAACAAGCAAAATCCGGTGTCCTTAGGGAGGCGAAACTCTGGGTCGCTGACCTCACACTGATCACTCTGCCCCGTAACCGGTTTGATTTAATCATCTGCACCAACTATTTACAGCGAACGATCTGGCCTTGCCTTCGCGCTTCCATCCGTCCGGGCGGGTTTATCCTGTATGAAACCTTTACTCGAGCACAACTTCAACACAGAAGAGGCCCAAAATCACCAGAACACCTACTTCGTCCTGGTGAACTGCGGGAGGAGTTTATTGATTGGAAATTAATTCATGATGAGGAAAGAATCTCTCCAGATGCAATGGCATGTCTAGTTGCTCAGAAGCCTCGCTAACCAGCAACCTCTGCTTCCGGGGAACTAGATCCGTCAGCCGCCTTACTACGCCCCACTAGCTTCCGATATTCTCCGATAAGTAATCTGAGGTGCTCACGTTCCTCGGCAGCAAACTCCAAAAAAATCCGCTTCCCCTCAGAATCCTCAAAACGTTCGCCGTATCTCTTGAAGAATCGATACGATCCACGCTCGCAACGTATACCAAGCATCAGAGCTTCTCGGTCATCAGCAACCTTCGCAAGTCGATCTGTACCAGACGCAAACAACCCGTCAGCAGCGCCCTTGAAAAATAGAAAAGTCGGGTAAGACTCAAGATCAGAGTCTTCAAGCAGTAGTTGCTCAAAACGCTTTTCTAGGGTTGTAAGATGCTCACGCTCTTCAGCTGCCAGGCGCTGGAAAACCGTTCGCGCTTGAGGATCATCGACCAACTCAGCACCACGGCTGTAAAACTCCAGTCCACTACGCTCAGTCGCAATGGCCATCCTGAGCGCATCACGGGCGAACAGCAACTCGGTTGCTGCCACAGTCCGCTGTACGGAACGACCCGCTTGACAGTCGTCACAAGTTCCATAGATCTGCAGAACACTCTGCCTCGTCTCGAAACCACGAGCCGAAGCGACCTCCTCGACAAGTACCTCAATATCTGAACTAAGAAACTCAAATGAACGATTACACAACTTGCAAATAAGATGAAAGTGTCGAGGGTGCTGGTAAGAGTGCTCAAAACGGGAGCGCCCATCTCCGAAATCAACTTTCCGGGCAACGCCCGCCCCAACCATCCAGTGAAGGGCTCGATATACAGTTGCTCGGCTAATTTTTTGGTCTTGTTCACGAATCAGATCAAAAAGTTCATCGGCGCTCAGGTGGCCATCCTGCTTCAGGAATACGTCGACAATCAGATCCCGCTTTCCGGAGCGCTTGGCCCCAAGCGGACGCAGACGTTCTAGATATGCCGATTGTGTGTCCATGCAACCCAGCTGAATCAGGTAAACCCTCGATTACGGCACCTAGACGTTAAACGATGACCCACATCCACAAGTCGACTTGGCATTAGGGTTCTTGATCGTAAATCCACCACCCGTCAGATTATCGACAAAATCAACCTGGGCCCCGGAAAGGTAGCGCATACTAATTGGGTCCACATACAGACTGACCCCGTTCGATTCGAAGACTCGGTCAGCAGACCCATCACCACCACCTTCTTCGATCATCAGCCCATATTGGAATCCTGAACAACCTCCACCTTGCACAAAAACCCGAAGACCAGCGTCAGCCTTCTCCTCTTCCGCCATGAGGGCAGTTATTTTTGAAGCGGCCGTCTCAGTTACAGTTATAAACTCTGCCATGTTTCTTGATCTCCCAAACCTCGGACAAGTCAAACGACTCTTCTTGATTATAGCGAGTGTACCAATCCACCTTCAACAACAACGAGCTGATTGGTAAGTTCAGAATTACTCAAGTAGCCACGACCTTTGGTGTCCTACAATACGAGGGTAAGATTTCCTCTGAGGTCCTAAATCAGATATGAAATTAACCAAGCTGAACCCAACCCAGCTACTCGATCAGGCACAGATACGCTGGAACACAATCGGCGCTGATCAACCCGACCTTCTCCAAACGATCGCCCTACAACGCCCACTCGTTGAGCGTACGATCCGGACTGTCGACAGCTTGAGTGGCAAAGAGCCACTAATGCAGATTTCTATGTCTGATCTAGTGGACAAACTTGAGCGTGGCATTCCTGCATTGAGGGAAGAGGTTGTAACCCTGCCTGTGAACCTGCTGAGGCCACTAGTGGAAGAGGCGTGTAAAGACTTAGCACGGGGCGAATCCGGTAAAGCCGCCGAACGTGTGCGGAGTTGCTTAGATTCTGGCCGTATCGACATCGGCTCTCTCCTTACTGCTTCCTTCAACCGCAACCAAATAGCCATACGCATGAAAGCGATGCAAGAAGGCATAGCACCGGACGTCCTGTGGCTTGCCTCAGAGCTTGCAGTAGGCCCCTTGGCCTATGTCACTGTACGGTCCTTGTTCACTCTAGATCGAGTCAGAATTTCCGAGCTGTGGCCACACGGCTACTGCCCAGCTTGTGGATCATGGCCTGCATTTGCTGAAGACCTACCCGGTAGAAGCCACCTTCGCTGTTCGTTTTGTGGACTAGACTGGCCAAAGCGATCCGAGAAATGTAACTACTGCGGCGAATCATCCAATCTCACCGCTGTAAAGACCGATCCTAGCTGCCCGCATCGAGTTGAGCTATGCTCGAAATGCGGAGCCTACCTCAAATGGCTGGAAGTGTCAGATCCTACTCCCTTCGAACTACTCCCGGTCGAGGACTTAGCTTCCTTCTCTGTAGACGTAATGGCGGCCGAACAAGGCTTTGGACGTCCGACACTACCAGACCTCGGCGAACCCAACAGACCGCCCTGTGAGGCGATGGAAGAAGCTACCTAAAATCAAACCCTCGCCCGGCTATAATCTGAACCATGCGTGGTTGCTGTTCTTGCTTGCGGCCTTACCAGTAAGAATCATTCAGGCCAATCCATCATGCTCGATCCTTATACATTTGTTTGCTCGCTGGACTTGACCAGATCGTTTCCCGATCGAACCTATCAAGCAATTGTGCCATGCAGCCAATCCGCAACAACGGCACCCTCACGCAAACACACCAGACTCTCTGGGTGTTAGATGGCCCAAACCTCAACACGACCAACCGTACTCACAGTTGCCGGCAGTGACTCCGGTGGAGGGGCTGGCATCCAAGCCGG
>DEAE01000024.1:0-177048 GCA_002347025.1 Acidobacteria bacterium UBA2990 | reverse complement strand
GGAGGGGCTGGCATCCAAGCCGATCTGAAGACCTTCGCAGCCCACGATACATACGGCGTGTCAGCCGTAACAGCTGTCACTGCACAGAATACTCTAACGGTCTCTGCTGTCGATGCAGTGTCTTGCTCCGTCATCGAAGCCCAAATTTCAGCGGTCTTTGAAGACTTCGATATCAGAAGCATGAAGACTGGCATGCTTCTAAACGCCGAAATCGTCGATGCAGTCTGCGCAGCACTCGAGTCACGCTCAGCTCCTCCAGTAGTTGTTGACCCTGTCATGTTCTCCACTAGCGGAGACCGGTTACTCGACGAGGAGGCCATAGCAATAGTCCGAACAAGACTGCTGCAGCACGCCAGGGTTGTCACTCCAAACATAGCCGAGGCGGAAGTACTCACCGGACTTAAGATCGAGTCATTCCAAGATGCCCGCCTAGCCGCGTCCCGTATCAGAGCTCTTGGTGCTGATGCAGTTGTAATCACCGGTGGTCACTTTGACAGCCCGCATATCACCGACCTCCTTGATGACATGGGGACGTTAATTGAATTCAGCGGACCAAGAATCGACAGCCTGAGCACACACGGAACAGGCTGCACGTTCGCTGCCTCAATTGCAGCCGAATTAGCTCGGGAAACCCCACTCATCGATGCAGTAAGGAAAGCAAAACGCTATGTTGAAGGAGCGATCCGTCACGCCGAGCCCATGGGTAACGGAAAAGGACCCCTCAATCATTTTTGGCAAAATGAGCGACAATAGGGAATGCTAACGCCGCTTTACGCGGTGACGACTGCTCCGCTAGATCTTGAAAAAGTTGTACGCGCCGTCACCGATACTGACTCGTCCAAAACGCTGCAGGACATCGGCCCAGGAGCCATAACGTCCTTCGTTGGAATCGTCCGTAACGAAAACGCTGGCCGCCGAGTCCTACGACTGGAGTACGAGGGATATGAACCTCTCGCCCTGCGCGCCTTTGCGCGCATCATCGAGGAAACTACTGACCGGTGGGCAGTCCGGGTAGCCCTCCATCACAGACTGGGAACCTTGCAGATCGGTGAGGCTAGTGTGATTATTGCTGTGGCTTCGCCGCATCGGGCCGATGCCTTTTCGGCCTGCCGCTATGTGATCGAGCGAGTAAAACAGATCGCTCCCATCTGGAAGCATGAATTTTTCGAAGGTGGAGATGTCTGGATCGAGGGCGCTACGGCCAATCCAGACGATGAGCAAGCCATAACTGATGCCCTGCTCCTCGCTTCCGGAACAACGCCAAGCTAAATAGCCTAATTTGACTCTGACGCTAGGGACAAGAGAGAAGCACAAGGAAATATCCTGAACAGCAGATATCATGCAGCAACTGAAATCCTAAAGCCAAAATGGAGCGATGAAGCCTTCAGCTGGATAAACAACATGCGAGTGAACGTCCGCCTATTCGCCAGATTACGAGACATAGCTGGCACCTCAGAAATCGAACAACAGGTAGAAGAAGGTGCTACTGTACAAGCCGTCTGGAACGGCTTATTGAACGAGTTCCCAGATCTAAAGAATTATCAAAGTTCCATCTCGACGGCGGTCAACGCTGAATATTCTCGAATGGATGCCCTGGTTGGCGAAGATGATGAGGTAGCATTCCTCCCTCCCGTCTCAGGCGGATAGGAGAACAGAGCAGTCCTCAAGGTATTTGGATCTTAGTCTCATGTTCGAAAAGCTACAGACTATCGAGATGCGCTATGACGAGCTAATGGCGATGCTCAGCGATGGTGCCATCCATGCCGACCCGGTCCAGTACCGGACCCATTCGAAGGCACTAGCCGAAATTCAAGTAGTAGTGGAAAAATTCCGTCGATATAAAGGGACGCTAACTGAGATAACCCAGACTCAAGAACTTACTAGAAGCTCAGATGCTGACCTTCAAGAGCTAGCCGTACATGAATTGAGCAACCTGGTTACACAACGTGACAACTTGCTTGCAGAGATCAAGCTCCTTCTGGTTCCTCGCGATCCAAACGACCAAAAGAATGTTGTGCTTGAAATTCGAGCTGGCACTGGCGGCGATGAGGCAGGGTTGTTTGCCGGTGACCTGTTCAGGATGTACGCACGCTTTGCTGAAAGAAGAGGATGGAAAGTTGACGTGATGTCCTCTAGTGAGAGTGGGGTCGGAGCGATTAAAGAGGTCATCGCACTAATTGAAGGGCAAGCAGTGTATAGCCAGCTGAAATACGAAAGTGGTGTCCACCGTGTACAACGTGTTCCAACTACCGAAGCCAGTGGTCGGATCCACACCTCAACGGCGACTGTTGCCGTGCTGCCTGAAGCTGAGGAGGTTGATATAGAGATTGATGCTAAAGACCTCCGAATCGATACCTTCTGCTCGAGTGGACCTGGTGGCCAAAGTGTCAACACGACATATTCGGCCGTCCGAATTACCCATTTGCCTTCCGGTTTGGTCGTGTCCCAACAGGACGAAAAATCCCAGATCAAAAACAAGGCGAAAGCAATGAAAGTATTGCGCTCACGGCTTTACGAGATAGAACTCCAAAAGCAACACGACGCCATTGCTGAGGATCGGAAGAACCAGGTAGGAACAGGTGAGCGTTCCGAAAAAATCCGCACTTACAATTTCCCCCAGAACCGTGTGACCGATCATCGCATCGGGTTCACTAGTCATCGCCTCCCTGAAATGCTCAACGGCGATTTAGCAGAAATGAGTGAGACGCTAACAACACATTTTAGGGCAGAAATGTTGAAGGATGTTGAGGAAGCCTCAGAACCGTAAACACACTCTTACACGCTCAATCTGGGGGTCGTGATGACGACACTGGCCGAGCGAGTTTTGGTCGCTTGTCATCGTCTAACCAAAGCCGGTTTACACAGAAACGAGGCAGAATTAGACGCAGAGGTTCTAGCTCGTCACGCACTCGGCTGGAACCGAGCGACCTTTCTCATGCGCCGCCCAGAATCTCCCCCGCCGATATTTGACGCGCGTTACGACCTACTTGTAAAACGGCGATGCCAACGGGAGCCGGTCGCCCAGATCACCGGAGCGCGCGAGTTTTGGGGACTTGAGATAGAGGTCTCTCGGGATGTTTTAATACCACGCCCTGAGACCGAGTTGTTGGTAGAAACCACCCTGAAGTTTCTAGAGGATAGGACAGGCCCATGGCGAATAGCTGATGTCGGGACTGGCTCTGCGTGCGTCGCCATCGCGCTAGCACTCGAATTTCCGAGAGCGCAGATTACTGCGACCGACATTTCCCAAACAGCACTCGCCGTAGCACAGCGTAACGTCGCCACCTATGGTCTAACCACGCGGGTCTCATGCCACCTAACAAATTTTCTGGATGGCTTGTCAGGTCCCTTCGATCTCATAGTTTCGAATCCTCCCTACGTGTCTGACCAAGACATTGAAACACTGGCACCAGAAATAAAGCTCTTCGAACCGCTAACAGCCTTAGCAGGTGGTCCAGACGGACTAGGTCCAGCTCGGACAATCGCGGCAAGCGCCGTGTCCAGACTGCACCCTGAGGGATGGCTGGTCATGGAAATCGGTGCAGGTCAGAGCCCTGCCATTAGTGCCATCGCACTACAAGCTGGAATCCAGCTGGTCTCGGTTTACCCTGACCTTCAAGGCATCCCTCGCGCTGCGGTGATGCGGCACCCGGAACAACGCTAGTCCCCTTTTACACCCACAGGGACGGCCCGAGCATGAACTGGATTCATCAAGCTTTCTTGGACAATACAACTCCAAGCCTCCTCAATGTTAGACTCAGTTGTCCCACGGGAGGCATCGATGGCTAACGAGTGCTTATTCTGCAAAATCGCCGCAGGAGAAATACCCGCGAAGATCGTGTTTAAAGACGACCAGGTCCTTGCATTTGAGGATTCCAATCCGCAGGCTCCCTTCCATGTGTTGATCATTCCCCGCCAGCACTTATCCACTCTCAACGATCTGAAAACGGAAGATAGAGCTCTAGCTGGACATCTCATTTTTTGCGCCGCACAAATAGCCCAAGTCAACGGACACGCCCAAGACGGCTACCGCACGGTGTTCAACTGCAACCACGGTGCCGGTCAATCTGTTTTCCATATTCATTTACACTTATTAGCTGGACGCAGCATGACCTGGCCACCGGGGTAACCCAAGATCGCGATCACATCGGAACTAGCTGGCTCAACCGGTCGCTAACAGAGCTGGAAGCTCAAACAGGCTCGAAATCACCGGAATCTCCTGAGGTCGATCTCCAACTAGGCCGGAACGAGCTAACAATACTGCCCCCATACCAACTTGGCGCGCCCCCAAAACATCGTGCTTCATACTATCGCCCACCATCAGGGCTTCGTCCGCTGTGGCGCCGATCCGATGCAATGCTGCTCTAAAGATGCTTGGATGCGGCTTCATGTAACCATGCACACGTGACGAAATCACACTACTGAACAAGAAGTCGAGACCAAAATGCCGCTGAAACAGCTCAAGAGAGCGATGGGTGTTCGAAATCAATCCCAACCTCAGCCCTCGCTCGTGAAGCTCGCTTAGCACCGATTTGACATCGTCATATAAGGAAAAATGCCGGCATTCGGCCCACTCCCCATATATCTCACGGGCACAGGTATCGAGCCCTGGGCCCTGCCCTCCCATCTCTTCTAAAACCCTTCGAGCAAACCGAACAAACGGTTCCGATCTATGAACCAAATCACCGCCTCTATCTAGTTCTGTCGATGCCGTAGCTATTGCAGCAGTAAACCTTTCAGGGTCTAGACTGACGCTTAAACCATGCCTCGCACCAAACGACTGATACCCGCCAACATCGAAAGTGGATTTCGGATATATCAACGTAAAATCGACGTCGAAGAAAATTGCTGTTGTTGCCGGAGTCATCGCTTAGACGGACCTAGTTCTCTTACCATTGTGAAACACTAATCAGACTGCAAAGTCTACCGGGAGGTGATGCAAGCGGTATCCATGCCACACATATAAAAGTCAGGATTTCGTGGCAATGGAGTCTATGACCACTCAAGTAATTTCTTCACCCAAAATAGCAATTTGTTTCAAGCCAACGGAGAGCCAATTCCAGAACTGCTTCAAGACCAACCTCCGATCCAGTGCAAAATTGCAGTGTCCCCCCAATGTCGACTCTGTTGCAGTAGACATATGTTTCGGCGACACCCCCTACCAACAACCCTCACGACCAAGGCCAGAACTACCCGGGCAGTCGACCAACCGAACAGCTCACTAGAGCACACTCACAACCAGTCAAATCCCTCTCAAGAACAAACACGCATCGACCTCTTGGCCGTTCTGATTGAAGTCGAGAGTAAACCCCAGAACGCAGTAGTCGGAACCCTAGGCTACTGCGGAGATCCTCCGTGGGTTGTCCCCAACAGTCAAGCAACGGTTAGGAATCTATGAGTCTCAACCTCTACATTAGAACGACAAATTGCACTAAAACCGCCAACCACTGCAACAAACGGTGGAATACCCTTAACAGACGTGATTAGTGGACGAGTCGACCCCATGCACTACAATGAAAACCTCGATGACTGAATGGAAGAAAACCCTCAACCTCCCACAAACTAGCTTCCCCATGAGAGCTAACCTCCAAGAAACGGAACCGGCGGCTCTAGCGCGCTGGAACGAGATGGGGTTGTACGAACGAATCCGTGAACGAAGAGCCGGCTCCCCAAAATTCGTTCTGCACGATGGCCCCCCCTATGCCAATGGCAAGATTCACATTGGGCACGCACTGAACAAGATCCTCAAGGACTTCATTGTAAAGTCTCGGACAATGTCAGGTTTCGACGCTCCCTATGTCCCTGGTTGGGACTGTCACGGTCTACCAATCGAACTAAAGGTAGACAAAGAATTAGGAAGCAAGAAGCGCCAATTGACCACAGCAGATTTCAGGCGAGCCTGCCGACGCTACGCTAAGAAATTTGTGGACCTACAATCAGCCGACTTTCAACGACTGGGGGTGTTTGGAGATTGGACGCGTCCGTACCTAACGATGACACCTGACTACCAAGCAGCAATCGTTCGGGCACTGGGTCGATTCGTTGAAAAAGGCATGGTCTACAAGGGCAAGAAGCCCGTGCACTGGTGCCTGCGTTGCCGCACAGCTCTGGCTGAAGCCGAGGTAGAATACGAAAATCACACGTCACCATCAATCTACGTAGAATTCCCGCTTCATGCTGAATCAGCTCCTACGCTCATCCAAAAAGACTCATGCCTCGAAAACCGCAAGATATCTGTTCTTATCTGGACCACTACCCCATGGACCATCCCTTCCAACCTTGCAGTTGCCTTTCACCCTAATCTCGACTACGGCATTTACGAAGTTACCGATGGTGCAGTGATAATCGCCGAGCAATTAAGCGATAAGGTAGCCTTGGCAGCGGGCAGAACATTCGGTAGGCAGCTTGCAAGCCTAAAAGGCCGAGAATTTGATGGCCTAAAATTCATACACCCACTTTATGGACGAGATTCGGTCGGGGTGCTCGCCGACTATGTAACTCTCGATCAGGGAACGGGTGCGGTGCACACAGCACCAGGGCATGGGGCAGACGATTACAACACTGGGGTTCGCTACGGGCTAGACATCTACGCCCCTATTGGGCCATCAGGTCGATTCGAGGATGAAGTGCCAGTAGTTGGTGGCGAGAAAGTCTTCGACGCGAATCCCAAGGTAGAAGAGGCCCTAGGCAAGGCCGGACTCCTCTGGCACCGAGAAACTATCACCCACACCTACCCGCATTGCTGGCGTTGTAACCGACCGGTCATCTTCTTAGCTACCTGGCAATGGTTCATCTCCATGGATACGGACAAACTCCGTGAGAAAGCGCTGACCTCCATTAAGCACGTCGAATGGTTTCCAACTTGGGGGGAAGAACGCATCCACAACATGCTCGCTAATCGACCAGATTGGTGCATTTCAAGACAGCGATCATGGGGAGTCCCGATCCCTGCTGTCACCTGCACAGCTTGCGGCGAGGCGCAGCTAACCACCGAACTAATAGAACGCGCTGCCGCTATTTTCTCCACTAACGGTGCCGATGCCTGGTACGAACTAGACATCGCTGAATTCTTGCCATCCGACCTGCACTGCTCCAAATGCCATGGAACCAATTTCGAACGCGAACGGGACATTCTTGATGTCTGGTTCGACTCAGGCTCAAGCCATGAAGGTGTGCTAGGTGAGCATCCTAAATTGGGATGGCCTGCCATGGTGTATCTAGAGGGCAGCGACCAATACAGAGGTTGGTTTCACAGCTCTCTCCTAGTTGGCCTGGGAACTCGAGACTCCGCTCCATACAAGCAGGTAATTACGCATGGTTTCGTAGTCGATGAATCCGGGCGTAAGATGTCCAAGTCAGTAGGAAATACAATCGAACCGCAAACTATAATTCAGCGAAGTGGCGCTGAAATTTTGCGACTCTGGGTCTCGATGGTCGACTATCGAGAAGAAGTAAGGATCGGGCCACGTATTCTCGACCGTGTAATCGAAGCCTACAGAAAGATACGCAACACACTCCGCATCCTCGCGGCTAACCTATACGACTTTGACCCATTCACCAATGCGCTTACACTCGACACGCTATGCGAGGTGGACCGCTACGCTCTGGCACGCTTTGGTGAAATAACCACTCGGGTCTTGAGAGCCTACGACCGCTACGAGTTTCAGACCGTCGTACACACATTGAACAACTACATAACAGTAGACCTAAGCTCTTTCTATATTGATATTTCCAAAGACCGACTCTATACATTTGGCTCTGACTCAAGTGCTCGACGCTCGGCACAAACCGCCATTCACATCATTGTAGAGGGCCTTACAAAACTGTTAGCTCCAATCCTACCCGTCACCTGTGACGATTTATGGCGCAACCTACCTAGCCCCAAAGTTGAAAGCGTCCATTTATCAGACCTTCCAACCATTGCCGAATTGCTATCAGATAAGGCGGTGGTTGAACGCTGGACACAGCTTATAGGACTGCGTGATGCTGTAAACGGACAGCTAGAGAAACTCAGACAGAACAAGGTAGTTGGTACTTCACTAGAAGCCGAGGTCACACTGACCGCCGAGGGCGAACTCGGAGAAATTCTAGAAACCTACCAAGGGGAACTCCCAGCATTGTTCATCACCTCATCGGTCTCGGTAAAGAAAACCTCAGAAATCCAGGAGCCGACCTCACACACAATCATCTATCACGACGAAACAGGAAGCGCCCAGATTGAGGTAAATCGCATCAACGGCACCAAGTGTCCACGCTGCTGGCGCTGGGTGTTGCCACCACAAGCTAACCTAGACTCAGCCGAAGAGCAGATATGTAATCGCTGCACGGATGCCTTAGCCGAGATGAACTTGCCGACGACTGGTTTGGACACATGATGCCCTCCAAGAAACAGCCGATGATGACTCAATCACCCAAGACCAACCAGAAACTATCATCAAGTCCCATGTCTCGACAGGTCATGGGAGCTATAACAATAATCATTCTAGCTCTCGACCAACTCACCAAACACTTAGTCCAAACATACGTCCAGCTAAACGATGCTATCGAGATCGTGCCGGGCTCCCTGAATCTCGTGCATGTGCGCAACACCGGCGCAGCCTTTGGGTTTCTAAACGTGGTCGATCTGGCCTACAAACGCGTCCTCATGACCAGTGTTGCATTGGCAGCATTGGCAGCCATAGGATTTTACGCATGGCGAGTCGAAGTCCACGAAACTCTTTCTCGAACTGGATTAGCACTAATCCTAGGCGGGGCTATCGGCAACCTAATTGACCGAGCTTTTTTGGGCTATGTTATCGATTTCATCGACGTGTACTGGGGTAACATTCACTTCTGGGCATTCAATGTGGCTGATTCAGCAATCACAGTTGGAGCCTGCCTTCTGATCATGGACATGTTCCTGGCAACAGACAATGTACCCACTTCTACTTGAGCTGGGCCCACTCAGCATATACAGCTACGGTGTTTTACTAGCAACCGCGTATATCGTAGGATTGCGCTTCGCACTGTACAGAGCCGACAAAGCCGGGTTGAACGGACAAAGGGTTCTGGATCTTGGCATTGTCATCATAATCAGCGCGCTTATTGGCGCCAAACTGATGCTGTTCATAGTCGAATTCGACAGGTTCACAAGCGATCCGGGACAGCTGCTAGTCTTGCTTAAATCTGGAGGGGTTTACTACGGCGGCCTACTCGTAGCAGTGCCAGTTGCTTGGTGGTACATCTTTAACTACCAACTTCCATTCTGGACTACATGCGACCTATTTGCCCCTGGCATTGCCCTTGGCCAAGCCGTGGGTCGCATGGGTTGCCTAATGGCTGGGTGTTGTTACGGCCAAGCCACTGACTCACCTTGGGGTATAACATTTAGCAACACGTTGGCCGCGGCCAATGTTGGAACCCCACTAGGAATCCCACTCCACCCCACCCAGGCCTACGAAGCAGTGACCATGCTGTTCATCTTGGCTATACTGCTTGCCGGTGAGCGGCGTTGGCGCTCTTTCCCAGGCAGAACCTTCTGGACCTATCTTCTGCTCTACGGTGTCGCTAGATTTACCATCGAATTCTACCGAGGGGACCCGCGCGGCCTCGTCTTCGAAACCATCCCCACTTCGCAGTTCGTCTCTGCCTTGATCGTACCGGCCAGTCTCGCAATGCTGGTGTACCTCAGGCTGCATCTTGGATCAACAGATGCATCGTCGAGAGCAAACGCCTAGCCCACTAGTAATAGAATAGAAATGACTGCTTGCAACGGGACTTAACCAGGACACCACCCGATGCACTCCGCCGATCTATCTCAGACGCTGAACGTCACTGGGGAACACCATGGTTCTAGACTTGACCAATTTGTAACTGCACTTCTACCTGAACACTCGCGGTCTGAAATTCAACGACTGATTCGCGATGGAAACGTGCGACTCAACCGTAAACAGGTTCGTTCCAGCCATTCCGTACACTCTGGGGACATCGTCGATCTGACTATACCTCCTCCAGCTCCTGCCATCCCAGTTGCAGAAGCGCTACCACTCGCTATCATCCACGACGATTCTGACCTCGTTGTGGTCAACAAACCGGCCGGCATGGTGGTCCACCCTGCTGCGGGCCATAAACAAGGCACTCTCGTCAATGCCCTTCTCCATCATGTCACTGGGCTTAGCGGAATTGGTGGAGTACAACGTCCAGGCATTGTCCACCGTCTTGACCGCGGGACATCTGGGGTTATGG
Source organism: Acidobacteria bacterium UBA2990 (assembly GCA_002347025.1). Lineage (GTDB taxonomy): Bacteria > Acidobacteriota > Vicinamibacteria > Vicinamibacterales > UBA8438 > UBA2990. Next base: position 166,824 of record DEAE01000024.1, on the reverse strand, counting down.
TGATTGCCAAGAACGATTCTGCTCACAATGAACTGTCTCGACAGTTCGCCGATCGAAAAGTCGACAAAGAGTACATCGCCTTGGTCTGGGGCCTTCTAAACACTGGTCGCCGAATTGACACACCCCTCGGTCGAGATCCAGTAAACAGGCAAAAAATCTCCACCCGGGCAAGAAGAGCCCGGTCGGCAGTAACCAGAGTTACCGGCTCAGAGCGGCTGCGTGGCCTCACGCTTGCCACGATCGCCATTGCCACAGGACGAACTCACCAAATCCGTGTCCATTTGAACAGTATCGGACACCCGGTCGTAGGTGATTCTGTCTATGGCGGGGTACGTCGTCATCTAGCTGGAGACCACAGCATCCTAAAGACGCTCGAGCGCCCCTTTCTGCACGCCTGGCACATCGCTTTCTCACATCCTCGAGATGGTCGAAAAGTGGCCTTTAGAGTACCTCTTCCGGACGACCTACAATCTATTTTGACTGAACTCAGGGCGTGGCATGACCGGGACGACCGCCACGAGTAACTTCCGCTTGTCTCATGGCCAGCTTCGCCTCAACCTTTGAGACCACCAGCGGCGACCGCCGAGAACCTTTATATGACTGAACGCACACTTTCAAGCAAGCCAGTTTTCACGAGCAAGAACTTCTCTGTACGTTCAGATCAGGTCAGGCTTCCTCATGGCCCAGTCACAACAATGCATGTCATCAGACATCCAGGCTCTGTCGTCCTACTACCAATGCCTGACCCTGATCACATAATCCTAGCTCGCCAGTACCGCTACGCTATCGATCAATGGACCTGGGAACTGCCAGCCGGCACCATCCATTCAAACGAAACCCCCGAACAGGCAGCCGTCCGGGAATGCCACGAAGAAATAGCTAAGCTACCTCAAAAACTCGAGCTACTTAAAAAATTTTTTCCAACTCCTGGATATTCTGACGAACTTATGATCTTCTTCCGCCTCACCGAGTTAACAGACCCAACCCACGCCGCCGAGACAGATGAAGACGAAGACATTAAGGCAGGATTGTTCACTCTAGAGGAAGCTCTTCTACTAGTAGCCAACGACTCTCCGGATATGAAAACCGCTCTGGGACTGAGATTGATTTAGTTGAAGCAACTCAGTCTTGATTGTCAACTACATCCGAATCAAAGGGTTTCGCACTTCGAAGCACCAAATATGCCAGAACTACCAGAAGTCGAGCACGCCAGGCAGCTCATCGAGCAAACAGCAAAAGGCTATCGAATCATAGAGGTAGGCTGCGCCTCAGATTCCGTCGTTCTCGAGGGAGTGACGGCGGCAGAGATCCGTCAAGCACTGAGGAACCGTATCGTCTGTGCGGCACGGCGTCGCGGCAAACATATATGGCTTGAGCTCGACAAACGACCTTGGCCGTGCTTTCACCTAGGCATGACCGGTGCCTTCCATACAGCCAACACTAGCCCCATCAAACTCGTTACAAGTCACGTGGTTGAGGAAAAACAGTGGCCTCCTCGGTTCACGAAACTACACCTGACCCTGTCCAATGAATCAGAATTGGTGATGACCAACAAGCGGCGGCTCGGAAGGATCCGGTTAAGACAAGACCCAACTGGAGAACCACCTATCAGCCAGCTTGGCTTTGATCCACTGCTCGACCTTCCATCGTTAGAAAAATTTTCGGAATGGTTAACGGGACGCTCGGGCGCGATCAAGTCGTTACTTCTTGACCAAAGTTTCGCGGCCGGTGTCGGCAACTGGATAGCCGACGAAGTACTTTACCAAGCCAAAATTTCTCCAAAACGACCGACCCACCAGCTCTCAAAATCAGAAATCAAAATAATACGCCTGCGCCTGCGACACATTATTGAAACCGCCGTCCAAGCTAATGCAGACGCCTCGAAATTTCCGAAGACCTGGCTGTTCCATCGACGCTGGAACAAGAATGCCAACTCAGAACTAGCAGGCCATTCCATAGAGTTCATTACAGTGGGCGGGAGGACAACCGCCTGGGTTCCAGAACTTCAGCGATGACCAATGTCATCATATTTTGTAGCTGACTGTGCTGAGTCAATTCACCTGTCTCAGTCCGTCGACAACGCAACCGCAAAGCTACAAGCTGTAAATCTCAAGGACCCTGCACCGCAAGGCGGAACAAGCCCTCAATCGACCTACTAGACATCAACCACCGATGAAGATGACAAGATGCAATTAGGATATTGCCCTCCAAAGGCAACTTAGGTTTGAAAAGGATTTAGATGTCAAGTCATCGGCTCAACTGAACCACAGAACCCAAGAGCAATCGAGCTTGGCACTGTCGAGGATGAGGAAGAAAATTGGGAAAGCCGACCACTGACCGGCCTGAGCAATTCAGCTTGAAACTATTTGGAGCACTGCTAGTAATTTGCCCAACTAAGAGCCGAACCATCAGGCAAGGTCTGTAGCATCTGTGTGAACCTTTGCCGCACTAGACATTACAGATCAGGCCGACACTGGCTTCAAAGCCAGTTTGAGCACATCATCGATCGCCGACACAAAATGGATCTTCATATCATTACGTAGGTCTTCGCTCAGATCTTCATTGACATTCTTCTCATTTTGCTTTGGCAGTATTACTTCGAACACACCGTGTCGACGAGCTGCGAGTACTTTTTCCTTGATGCCCCCCACTGGTAAGACATGCCCAGACAAGGTGATTTCACCTGTCATCGCGAGGTCACCCCTAACAGGGCGACCTGTGAGCTCAGACGCCAGAGCCGTGACCATTGTCACTCCAGCTGACGGACCATCTTTTGGAATCGCACCTGACGGCACATGAAGATGGATCTCCGCACTCTGATAGAAATCTGAAGCCACTCCATAGGTGTCGGTTTGCCCTCGAAACCATGACAGAGCAGCACGGGCTGACTCCTTCATCACGTCGCCAAGATGGCCAGTCAACGTCAGGAGCCCTTTGCCAGGCATTCGTGTTGCCTCAACAAACAACACTTCCCCCCCCGTAGGAGTCCAAGCAAGACCCAAAGCCACACCTGGATCCTTTGTTCGCTCAGCCACCTCTTCATCTTGAAACCGAGGTGCACCCAACATCGTGGCCACCGTCTCTGGCACAATTTTGACTGGGGAGGAATCGCCTTCTGCGTGTCGACGAGCTATCTTACGACATAAGGCTCCGACCTCCCTGTCGAGATTACGGACCCCCGCTTCACGGGTATAACCTCTAATGAGCGCCCTCAAAGCATCGTCAGCAAAAGAAAGTTGCTCCAATGTAAGCCCATGGTTGCCAATCTGGCGTTCCAGCAGATGTTCTTTAGCAATTTGCAGTTTCTCCTCTTCAGTGTAGCCAGGCAACTCAAGAACTTCCATACGATCTCGGAGGGGCGGTGTTAGAGGATCTAGGACATTAGCCGTAGTGATAAACAAAACCTCAGAAAGGTCGAACGGGACATCTAGATAATGATCGCGAAAAGTATTGTTCTGCTCAGGATCAAGGACCTCCAATAATGCCGACGAAGGATCTCCACGGAAGTCAGTACCCAGTTTGTCAATTTCATCCAAAATAAAGACTGGATTTTTAGACTCAGCGCGACGCAATCCTTGAATTATCTGTCCAGGCAGTGCACCGATATAGGTCCGTCGATGTCCGCGGATTTCTGCTTCATCCCTCATACCACCCAACGATACCCGAACGAATTTACGATCAAGGGACCGAGCGATTGATTTTGCCAAGGAAGTCTTGCCGACCCCGGGTGGGCCCACAAAGCAAAGGATGGGCCCCTTCACATCTGGGTTCAACTTCCGAACAGCAAGGTATTCAAGAATTCTGTCTTTTGCCTTTTCAAGTCCTGTGTGGTCAACATCGAGTATCTCCTTCGTGTGAGGCAGCTCGATTACCTCCTCAGTGCGAAGATTCCAAGGCAGCGCCACCAGCCAGTCAAGATAGGTACGGGACACCGTGTACTCGGCTGCTGCTACCGGCATCCGAGACAAACGGTCGAGTTCCCGGTTTGCCTCCTTCTGAACTGAATCAGGCATACCAGCAGCCTCAATTTTTTCCTTAAGCTCTTCTATTTCCTTTGCCTGGTCGTCACCTTCACCTAATTCTTTCTGGATAGCCTTCATCTGCTCACGCAGTAAGTACTCCCGTTGACTCTTCCCTACTTCTGACTGAACTTCTGACTGAATCTTCGAACCCAGTTCCAAAACCTCGAGTTCTTTGGTTAGCGTGCGGTTCAACTGCTCCATCCGTTTCCGCACATCAAGGGTTCCCAATACCTCTTGCTTGGTAGACGTCTGAATCGTCGTTAGACTCGATGCAATGAAATCGGCAAGCTTTCCAGGATCGGCAATGTTCTCAGCAAGTGCCTGCAGATCATCAGACAACAGAGGGGAAAGCGAAATAACCTGCTGGAAATTACTCTTAATATTTCGTTGCAGTGCATCTATCTCTAAATGGTCGCCAGCATCTAATATTTCTTCGGCGGTTCGGACACGACCCCTGATATAGGGCTTAGTCTCCAAGACCTCATCGAGGTGAAGCCGAGCCTGCCCTTGAACGATTAGGCGCAGGGTCCCATCTGGCAGCTTAAACATCTTGTGGATATGTGTCGCAGTCCCTATCCGATATAACTCATCCTGAGTAGGCTCCTCGGTTCCAGGCTCAAGCTGGGTAAACACACCAACAAGACGACTGTCCGAGAGCGCTTCCTCAATCAACTGGACAGAGCTCTCACGGGCGACCGCCAGCGGCATGAAAGAATTAGGAAAAAGCACAGTGTCTCTTAAGGGCAAAATTGGCAATTCTGGAGGAATAGAGACCGGGATTTCGGGATCGGAATCCTCAACCGGGAGGACCTCCAGCTCATCGCTCATTGTGAAAATCTCCAATCCATAAAAAGCTATAACGGACTATCTGATCAAACATGATGGGCTTAAACAGCCACCGAACAAAACCCAAGTATTGCATTCTCACACTTGCTTGTGGTGGTGCATCGTCCAACACTAGTCTGAGTTAGCTCTCGGCATTTGTTCAGTTGACACCCAAGACTCCGACAGACGCAACACGCTTCGCTTCCGGGAAGATAACAGCGCCTCCGATAAAATCTTAAAACCTCTTTCCAGGCAACAAAACCAGTTAAAGCTTTTCAACCTGAGATTGCGCCGCACAAAGATACGGCCTTGCTACGTGCAGCGAGCACGCGCTGTCGGGTTCGCTCAGTCTCGCGCACTTCCTCACAACTCCTGCATCGGGCTGCGAAGGGAAGAACCCTCAATCTCTCATTAGCAATCTCGTCACCACACTCGTAGCAGTACCCGTAGCTACCTTCCTCGAGCCTTACCAAGGCCGCAGCGATCCTAGCTAGGGTTTCCGCTTTCATCTGGATCAATGCGAACTCGATATCATCCTGGATGTCCAACTCCGAATTTTCGCTAACGTCCGTGAGACGCCGACCTCCCGAATGGGTCGCTTCTGTTCTGACAGTGCGAATCTTATTCTGCACCTCGCCAGCAATCTCCTCACGGCGCTCTTGAAGAATGCAACGTAACTCTCTGTACCGCTCTTCGTTCATACAATTCAACCTGCTTTTCATACCATTGACTCCTTACACTGCACTTCCCAAACACCTCAGCCACAACCTAACCCTATCCAGATCGTCTCGGATCAAGCCCGCCCGGCCTATAGGGCCAAACACAGACCTGATAGGAGGACCGTGCCGCGTCTCAAGCAAGTGGATACCCAACAAAACGAAACAGAATTGAGCTGAGTTCGGATGAAAGTGGAATAATCCGGTGGGGAATATCTTCCCTTCAGAGGTGTCGACCTTGTCGAAAATCCATCATCTTCTTCATAATCAACTCTTTACCACCGGCGAAGCAGAATAGACTACGGACTGCCACTAAAGCAGCCCCCCTACCTCTTATTAGACGCCTTCTCAGCCAAAAAAGTTTCAACTCGGCCCGGCAAAAATCTCACCGAGGTGAATACCCCCCTGAGGCCCATAGCCGTCAAGCCCCAAAAACCCTACCTAGCCCCTAAGAAGAGATCAACCACTCAGCGGAAGTGCCTCTACTCAGTCAGGCCATTGACGACTAGATCGTGGGTGTGCGACCCTCTGGGTATCTGTCTGAGGCAACTTGGCGGGACCGATCAAGAGATAGTACCCTAGTTTGGCGTCGGCTGAGCGGCAGCCCTTACCACTGTAATCGATACCGTTTTAGTGTAGCAAGTGTTCCAACTTAAACTTCCAACTGACAGCCTCCAAGCATAATGACCCGAACAACCTGCCCACTCTGCCAAACTCGGCGTGGTCGACGAGCTTGCCCAGCCCTTGGAAAACAAATCTGCGCGGGCTGCTGTGGCACCAAACGACTAACCGAGATCCAGTGCCCATCCGACTGTGGTTACCTTGCGGTTGCACGCACCCACCCACCAGCCTCAATACAACGTCAGCAGGAACGTGACACTCGTTTTCTGGTTCCACTTATGAAGGGACTCACACAACGCCAATACGAACTGTTTTTTCTAGTCCAAAAACTGTTCTACCAACAGGACCAAGCTGCCAGACTTCCAGTCAACGACAAAATCATCGCCGACACAGCACACGCACTGGCCGCAACCTACAGCACAGCGAGTAAAGGTATCATTTACGAGCACCGCCCATCTTCACTGCCCGCTGAGCAGCTCGCAAAGGAATTGAGGCCGTTAATTGAATCCCTCCAGCGGCCAGCGGCAACCGCCCAAGACTTAATCGTTGTTTTGCAGCTGGTCGAAAGGGCCGCTACGCAAGCCGACTCCTCTCTGGAAGGGGGCAAGAAGGCGTATCTGGCGCTAATCGGTCGTCTGAACGCTGCCTTCGGTGAGGAACAACCAGAATCTGCAAAACCGTTGCAACAGCCGCAATCTTCCCAGAGGGTCATAATCCCCTAAACTTCGCTGTTCTCGGCAAGTGGTGGGTGTCAAACAGTTTAGCCTAGGAGGGTTCGTTTCAGAACCGAAGCAATAATCTGCTATAGTAAGCGGTTCGAGTAAGAAACCTTGGTGGAAAACATATGGCAAAACGTTGCGATATATGCGGGAAGGGTCCGGCTGTTGGCAGAAATGTCAGTCACGCACACAATGTCACACGGCGACGATTCGAAGCCAACATTCAGCGTGTCAAGGCGGTCATCAATGGAGGAATCAAGCGCATCCGAGTCTGCACACGCTGCCTGCGATCGAACAAAGTTGTCAAAGCTGCCTAACTGCTAAAGCATTCTCGTGCCAAGTAACACATGAGCCACACGGAGCGCCTAGCCATCGAGACCGCTGCAGCACCCGCAGCGATTGGTCCCTATTCCCAAGCGGTTCGTGCTGGAGCCCTTCTCTTTGTGTCTGGCCAAATCCCACTAGACCCCGTGACCGGAGATGTTATTGGTCATGGAGTTGAGGACCAGACTCATCGAGTTATGCAAAACCTAGGTGCCATTCTCGAAGCCGCAGGAGCAAGTTACGATCAGGTCGTACGCAGCACGATTTTCCTGACTGATCTCCGCGATTTCTCAGCGGTCAACAATGCATATGGTAGCTATTTCAGTCACCCAGCTCCGGCTCGGGCTACTGTGGAAGTTTCCGGGCTGCCTAAAGGAGTCTTGGTTGAAATCGATGCCATCGCTCATGTGGGCTAGTTTATCTAGGACCCAGTAGACAGCCAACAGGTCAGGGTTCTCAAGACCCACCACCATACAATCAGTGCATCAATCGCTCAACTTCAAGCACTCCAGACACACCTCGAATCACTTTAACGAGACGTTGCAAATGCTTCAGATCTTCAATCTCCATGGTGAACCTGATACGCCCATGGTGGTCGCCACTGGTCGCTTCGACTTTCAACAAATTGGTACCTAGCCCGGCAATTCTTGAGGTTACATCGGCCAAGATACCCTGCCGATCCTCCACTTGAATGCCAAGCAGCACCACAAAGCCTTTTCCTCCTTCGCTCTTCTCCCAGACAACATCTATCCGGCGGTCGGGATCGTAAAGCAGATTCAACACATTGGGACAACGAGCCGCATGAACCGAGACTCCCTTACCACGAGTTACGTAACCAACAATTTTCTCGCCCAGAATGGGGTTGCAACAACGAGCTCGAAACACCATCAAATCATCAAATCCTCTAACCTTTACCGTATCTTCTTTAGACCGAAAGACGCGTCTGACCACAGCTCCAACCGACGTAGCCCCAGAGGGCTCCTTGAGCTGCTGCGGTACCAGTTTCCCCAAAACTGATAGAGCTGACACCTTCCCATAACCAATAGCAGCAAAAATATCGTCTTCCCGTTGAACGTCTAAATCGTCGACAACACGCCTCAAGGAGACAGGTTCAAGCACTGATTTCACATTCAAGCCAAATCGCCGTAACTCTTTACCAAACAGCTTCCTACCTAGTTCTACCGCGCGGAGTTTTTCATCGGCATGAATGAAGTGCTTGATTCTGTTTCGAGCACGGGATGTAACAACGATATTTAGCCAATCCCGCTTCGGTGTACGCCCAGGAGCAGTGACCACTTCCACTATATCTCCGCTATCCAACCTTGTCCGAACCGGTACCATTCGGCCATTCACTCGAGCACCAACACACTGGTGCCCGACATCAGTATGAATGCTGTAAGCAAAGTCGATCGGGGTTGCACCCCGAGGCAGAGCCTTGACCTCACCCTTAGGAGTGAAGGTATAAACCTCGTCTGGATAGAGATCCACCTTAAGGTTGTTGATAAACTCCCGAGGGTCACGAACTTCCTGTTGCCATTCAAGCAATTGTCGCAACCAAGCAAAATGTTGCTCGTCCGGCTTCACTCCTATCCGTCCTTCTTTGTATTTCCAATGGGAGGCGATCCCTTCTTCAGCGATCACATGCATCTTCGCAGTTCGAATCTGGACCTCAAACGGCACGCCCCTGCCACTAACCACAGAAGTGTGCAGCGACTGATACCGGTTGGCCCTCGGCATCGCGATAAAGTCCTTGAACCGCCCTGGCACAGGAGACCATGTTTCGTGAATGATGCCCAAGGCAGCATAACAATCTCGTACAGAGGGCGTTATCACCCGAAGCGCGATGAGATCGTAGACCTTTTCCGGTGAAATACGCTGGCGTTTGATCTTCTGATGGATGCCGTAAAGGCGTTTGATACGCGATTCGACCCTTTCAAACGGCACCTGCGCGGCTGCCAAGGTTCGCTGGAGGGTCTCTTGCAAATCAAATACCGCTGTTTCAGTAGCACGCCGGCGTTTTTCCACCCAGGTGCGAAGCGTCTCATGAGCTTTCGGTTCAAGATACCTAAACGCAAGCTCTTCGAGCTCGTCCTTGACCTTCTTCATGCCAAGTCGATGGGCAATAGGAGCATAAATATCAAGGGTTTCCTGGGCAATTGGTATCCGACGCCCTTCCGGCATATGACCCAGCGTACGCATGTTATGCAACCGGTCTGCCAGCTTGACCAGAATCACCCTTATGTCATCAACCACAGCAAGCAACATCTTGCGGAAATTCTCGGCTTGCTTTTCCTCGCTTGATAAAAACTGTATCGAACTGATCTTCGTCACCCCTTCAACGAGGTGTGCCACCTCGGAGCCAAACAGCTCTCGCACCTGGTCGATAGAGGTCAGGGTATCTTCCACAACATCGTGAAGCAGCCCAGCAGCAATAGCGACATCATCAAGCCGCATATCTGCAACCAGCAAAGCCACCTCAAGCGGATGGCTTACATAGGGTTCGCCTGACCTACGGGTTTGCCCGGCATGCTCAGTGGCCGAGAAGTCAAATGCCCGGCGCAGCAGGTCGGTATCTGCCTGAGGATTCGATTCTTTAACCTTGGAGGCCAGATTCTCAAAACTAATCATCGAAAATCATTCTTCCCCAACAGGATACAGCGAGTGCAGGGTTTAAACCACTGAGTATGGATTGCTTCGATCCGGCAATTTTCAAGGCCCTTCAGACAAAACGGCAAGGTAAAGAGGGTGATCCCAGCCCACCGGCCAGCTCTCAGGGAGGCACGGCCAATCGGAGCTAGAACAGGCCAGAGGCTCAAAAACCCGCCAAGTCATGCAAATCAATTTCCTTGGCGACACACCGAGTTCTTGACTTGCTGTTTTTAGCTTCACTATACTGGCATGTCCTTGGCCAAGGCTTATCAAATGCCGCGAGCGTGGTATCGCCTATCCAGTTTTTGGGGTCGACATCTCGTCATCGCTGGGCCAATGTTTTTTTAGGATACAAGCGGTAATTGAGGGGACCGTTATGCACAAGCCATCAGTCATCACCAGATTTGTCCTAGTCGTGGCTGTTTTGCTGCCATTGGTGTCTTGCTCCGCCTTTGACCGGCTCAGAGCCCTGAGAGTCATCAAAGAGGCCCACACCGAGTATGGCCGTGGAGACTATGAAGCCGCAGCAGAGCTATACGAGGAAGTATTGGCCAACGACCCAAACCTTGTTGACGCATACTTCTACCTAGCAAACAGTTACGACCAGCAGTTCCGCCCGGCCTTACGAGGCGAACCAGAAAACGATCATTTTCTGGATATGGCCATCGACAACTACATCTTGTCGGCTGAGCGCCAAACTGGCCGGCCCATGCAGACATTATCCTTGCAATACTTGGTCGCAGCCTTCGGACCGGACAAGTCAAATGAACCAGCCAAATCTGAACCGGTACTTCAGACTATGATCACGACGGACCCAGAAAACCCAGAGAACTACTTCGCCCTATCCAGGCTTTACGAAGATTCTGGCTTGGTTGCTGAAGCCGAGGAAGTGCTGCAAAACGTCTCTACGGCCAACCCAGACGATCCTGACGTTCATCGGCAGGTCGCCGCCTTCTACAATCGAAACGAACAATTCGATGAGACTATCGCCGAGCTGCGAAGAGTGTCTGAACTCGAGCCAGAGAATCCTGAAGCTTTCTACACCATCTCGACATACTACTGGGAAAAAGCCTTCAGAGATTTCACTATCGATGAAGACCAACAGATGGAGTATGTATTACTTGGACTCGATGAGGCCAATAAAGCCCTTGAGTTGAACGCTGACTATATGGAAGCTCTTACATACAAGAACATCTTGCTACGGATGCAGGCCAATCTCACTGATGCCGGATCCGAGCGGGATGACCTGATCGCTGAGGCTGATGAGCTTCGGGATCGTGCGGAAGAACTCCAACAGCTACGCGCCTCTGGTGTTGGCGTCGGTTAGTTGATAAAAGACCTCCTCGTTTGGAGGTGACACTTGTGGTCGGACCACTGATGTGGTCCGGCCATTTTTTGTCTTACGGAGGCGGCAGCCACAGCCAGACACAAGCCTCAGCCCGTGGGTCTGTCCCACATTTCTGGCAGTCCTGTGCAGCCTCCTATGCCACCTCAAAGTGCCTTGCGAGTTGGTCGGGCAGAGGTTGCTTGAGTCGCCACTGAACGGTAATAGGCTCGTCACCATCCCAGGACACAAAGTCAACATCGCCACAATATGTAAACGGAGTCGCTTTTCCTTCACTAGTCTTCTTGGTTTTACGAACCAATAAATGGACAGAGATGTCATTCTCGGCATGATCTCTGATTTTCCATCCAGCAGGACTTTCTTGACTTTGTTTATTTTGGCTCTGCCTCTCAAAGAGGTCCCGACTCAGAAAACGGTCAGCGTAGTGGAACTCTTGGGCCATTTGAATTTTTTCGAGTGCGACGAACAAGAAAATGTGACCGGTTTGTGCAACGTAGCCCTGGTTCCACGCTCCGGTGTTAAAAACGAATCCGAAAGCAGGTGGAATGTCTTTCCGTGTATAGCTTCGACCTCGTTCTAATCCGTCGAGCTCTGTCGTCCCGTCGTCTTTGTCGTTCTTGGGGCGGTCACTAGGCAGTTTCCGGTCGAGATAGGTGGCTAGTCGCCAATCGGCGAGCTCTCGAACGAGGTTTGCGTAGTCGCCGTGGTCTTGATCTGAAATATGAAAAGTGGTCGCAAACTGGCGGTCTCTATACGTGAAGTAGGAGACCCCGGATGTTCCTCCGACTTGCTTCCAATAGCGAATCGGATTTCCTACGAGTTTGGTCTCCAGCGCCTGGCTGTCATCGAGGGGCACCGCGAGGTCTCGTAGTAGAGCTGCGGACCGTCGTGCCAGACGACGGACTCCATCGCAAAGCCGGTCGATACTGATTTCTCCTGGAAAGCAGTTCGAGTTAAGCATGGCGAGTACTACCAGCATTTTGTAGCTACGAGTCATAGCGGTTATTTCGAGTTCCTTGAGGAATTCCGCGGCTGAGCCGATTTTCGCCAACTGCTGGGATTTACTACTGAGGTCGCCCATCGTTTGGACGAACCCGAACCACGAGCCATAGCTTTTTCGGAGTGAGCCCGGGGAGTAGCCCTCGTGGTACAGCTCTGTTGCGGTGGGCCGAACTCCATTGCGGTCCCTGAAGTCCTCGTAAAAATACTTGATCGGACTGTCATCGGAGCCAAGGCGCAGAAATGTACGTAAGATATTGATCGTTTCAAGCTCGTAGGTAACCTCACAACCCGGTGGGAATTCGGCTTTGCCTTGTTCCAAGAGTCTCAGCTGATGGTCGATCTGTGCGTCGCCGCTAGGTAGACTGAAGAGGGTCTGTGGCTTTAGCAGGAAGGTTCTGTGGTTGCCGATATAGTCGATAACAGTGAGGCGTGGCTTGCCTTCCGCCTTGCGAAGTCCACGTCCGAACTGCTGGAGCCATAGAATCCGTGATTCGGTGGGGCGCAGCATCATGACCGTGTCGATGGAGGGGAGGTCGACGCCCTCGTTGAATATGTCGACGGCAAACACGATGTCGAGTGCGCCTGCCGACAGCTGCTCGAGTGAACCCACTCGCGGGTCGCTTGAGGATTCAGAGTGCACGGCAGCCGCGCGTACGTCGGCGTCTCTGAAGAAAGTGCGCATGAAATCTGCATGCCGCGTTGAGCAACAAAATGCCAGCGTCTGCGTGCCACCGCGTTTCCGATACTGGTCGAGTGCATTCTCTGCGCGAGCGCGTGTAGCCACGGCCTCAGTGAGCGCAACTTCATCAAAGTGACTGCTTTTCCATGGGATATTTTGGTAATCGACTTCGTCAGGAACGCCGTAATAATGGAACGGCGAGAGCAACTGTTCCCGGATACCTTCAACCAGGTCGGACCGGAAGATCAGATTTTCCTTGCAGAGGGCGAGTAAGTCACCGCCATCGGTGCGCTCAGGTGTTGCTGTGAGGCCCTGTAGAAACTTTGGAGCGAAGTAGTCGATAAGCAGGCGATAGGTGCGTGCTGCGGCGTGGTGGAACTCGTCGATCACGATATAGTCGAATTCATCCGGAGTGAAGCGCTCGAGGTATTTCTTCCTTCCCAGTGTAAAGTCCAAGCTGAGCCGTCGGGCGGATTTTGCGGAAGGTCTCCATAGCTTCACGCAGGATTTCTTCACGGTGAGCCACGAAGAGGACACGGGGATATTCGGGGCGGTTCGTATCGAAGGCTGAGAGCCAAGTTTTTCCGAGGCCGGTGGCCAGGACCACTAGACCAGCCGTATTGCCAGCCTCGCAAGTGTGCTCAAGGGCCGCGAGTGCTCGCTGCTGGATGGAGTGGGGCTCGGGGGGCTTGGGCTGAGGTTCGGGGGCAACACCGGCACTTCTATGGATGGTCTCGTGGTTGCGCGCGGCGCGGTAGGCGTCAACCCACGCAGCATCGATTTCCCGTATACGGGGATGTTTGAGCAGTGCAGTGAAGGCGTCCCGTGCAACTTGAAACGCTGGTTCATTGCTCGTGGGAATGGTTCGGTAGTTCCACTCAATTCCGTTCGTGAGGGCGGTACGAGTCAGGTTTGAGCTTCCCACGAGCGCAATGCCTGAGCCCCTTCGGTTTCGCCCGGTGTAAAAGAGATACGCCTTCGGATGAAAGCTCTGTTCGTCGGCCTCGAAGACCCAGAGCCCCACCCGATCGGGAAACTGTTGCTGTAGGTCGAGTAGTTTAATTAAGGCGTTGGGGTCCGTCACTCCAAGGTACGTCCCTGTCACAATCCGAAACTCCCCGCCTCGCTCAACTAAATCATGGAGGTGTGGAGCGAGCAATTGCATCCCGCTGTCCATCAAAAACGCGACTGCAAAGTCTGCGGAACCAGCAGCGGCGAGATGGCCGCGCACGTGGGGCAGGAGGGGGTCGTCACCGCCCATGACTAGTGCACGTTGGTGCGGGAGATCATTGGCCGAGCCCGATTCTGGGAATGAAGCCTTCATGACGGCGTTGCCGGTGGTTTGGTTTGTTGACTCCACCGGAGTTGCTGGGTAGTGAGCCTTGTCTGGAATGACGTAACGTACCCCACCACGTGGATCATCAACATCACCCACGAAGCGCGGAATGATATGCAGGTGAGGAACGGTTTGACCAGCGGCCGTTCCGATGTTGATTCCGACGTTAAAGCCATCAGGGCGGTGGTCTTGCTCGATAGCGCGTTTCGCGACGTCGATGCCTGCCAGGAGCTCGGCTTGTTCAGCCTGCGTGGCTTCGAACCACGAATTCACATGCCGCTTAGGTAACAGCAGCGCATGACCAGGACTCACTGGAAACCGATCCCACATCGCAAGGGATAGGTGTCCGGCATAAAAAATTCGCTCGGCCTCAGGCGCGCAGAAGAGGCAGGGGGTGTTGTTGTTCATCGCTGGGTTCCAGTGTTCTAGGGGACGCGCTCAATAAGGAGTAACCCATTGAGGCCAGCTCTAACGCAGGCGGCGCAGCGCCATCGATGGACTGCGCGGCGGGCGCTGCGAGAAGCCTGGCAGACAGGGCAGCGGTGCAGCCAAGTGGGACGGGTACGTATGCTAGCCGGAGCTACGTCTTCAAGCAGTGCGGCTGGAACACGGGCTCGGGGTTGGTACCAGCCGACTGCATGAGCACCCGCCATTCGGGGCCGTGTGGCTTCGGACCGTGGCCGTGGAGTTCGTAAACAGCGGCGTGGGCGGCTTCGTGACACAGCGCCTCGATTAGGAGTGCGCGGGGGCCGTCTTGAAGAAATGCCGCGAGTCTGACTTCGCCAGACGAGGGCGCACAGCGGCCCAGCGAACTCCGAAAGCGGCGGCTGAATGTCACCGATACTCGGTCTTCCAGTCCGGGAAGACTCCATAGGGCGGCCCAGCGTTTGAGCCGGACATGGTATTCACTGTGCAGTCCAGACATCAAACCAAGTTATCGGGAGGCGAGATTATCGAACACCTCTATGAGCATCTCACAAAGGTGTTAGTCCGAGGAACGCCGAAGTTTGGTTCGACCATCCCCCTTCCAGACACAAAAAATGCCACGGCAACCTTGCGATTGCCGTGGCGAACCATCATTAAGCGTGTAGCTATTCTCTAGACCTAAAGAGCTTCAGCGCCACCAGCACGCCGCATAGCTTCGGTCACAATACCAACCTTGGTTACACCAGCACCCTTCGCTGCATCAATCACTTCAATAATCTCACCGTAGCGAAGGTTTCCCGCACCAGCAATAAACATGGTCTTCTCACGGCGTTCCTCGAAAATAGCCCGCAACCTAGTCTCAAGGGATTGAATAGGTATCGGTTGCTGATTGACCGTGATGACCCTGTCAGCCGTATATTGGAGAACAATCTGAGTAGCATCGGCCTGGGCTTGCGCTGCACTCCCAGTTTCAAGGGGTAAATTAATATCCAGTCCCCGCTGGTTTAACGGCAGCGCTGCCAGAAAGATGACGATTAAAACCAATAACACGTCAATAAATGGCGTGATATTTATGTCGGCATTTGAGTGTGGGGCCTCGGCTTGAACAACGTCATCTGCCCCATGGTGCTTCCTGGACATCTCTATAAGCCTCCCCCGGCACCGACGCCTCCGCTGCCGACTTTCCTCTCAGTGATAAGACCGATGTCCTCAATCCCAGCCCGCTGCAGCCGGTCAAGAACTGTCATAACATTCCCATATGGGGCATCCTGGTCGGCCTTAATCAGAACAACTCTCTCAAATTTCCGATCGAGAGCCGACTGTACATCCACCAACAAGTTCGCCTCTGAAGTCGGAACACTGTCAACATAAAAACGACCGTCAGCCGTGACGGCCAACACGGTATCAGAGTCTTGGTCAGGCTTCTCAGCCGTGTTGGCGGCTTCAGGCAGAATAAGGTCAACGCCCTGCTGCAACATGGGCGCGATCAGCATAACGATAATCAACAGCACCAACATAACATCAGCAAGCGGCGTGATGTTGATCTCGGCGTTCATCGCTCCGGATTTTTCGCCTACCTGCATTCCCATGGGTATGCCTCCTCAAGATACCTTCAAAAGCCCAGCCCTGGCCGTGCCCACCAACGATCGCTAATCAGTCTTCTTGATGAAGTAGTCGACCAACTCCGAAGATGAGTTGTCCATCTCTACACTAAAGAACTCGACCCGAGACGTCAGAAAATTGTAGAACCAAACAGCCGGAATCGCCACAAATAGCCCGACCGCGGTACCAACCAACGCTTCTGAGATTCCGCCGGACACAGCGCCCAAGCCACCAGACCCGGTCTGTGCGATGCCTTGGAAAGCGTTGATAACACCAAGAGTCGTCGCAAGAAGCCCAACAAAGACAGCCGTTGCACCGATGGTCGCCAACGCTCCCATACCCTTCTTCAAGTCGGAAGAGGTCAGCGCCGTTGCCCGCTGGATTGCCCGACGGACAGCGTCAACCAAATCGTCACGGTCCAAGTTCACACCGCTGTCCCTCTGGAACTGATATTCCTGCAGCCCAGCCAACACAACTTTGCCAAGGTGGCTATATTTATAGTCCTTCGACTGCGCAACAGTGATCGCATCTTTCAGCCGACCATCTTTCAAATGTTTCGCCACCTGCGGGGCAAACGCCTTGGATTGCTTGGTGGCTTGAGTGTAGGTAAACAGCCTCTCAAAAAAGACCCCCATCGACCACATCGACATAAGAGCCAGCGTTCCCATTAGCAGTTTCACGGACACACCCATTTGTTCCCAAAGTTCCAGAAGATCCATTATTCCTCCTACCTCAAATCAAATGTGTTACTTCGTTGCACATTGGCTACCCTTACGCTTAAGCGGTAGTCAACGTCATCCCTTTATTTTTCAACAGGAAGTTCACGGTAACCGCCGGCCTCACGATAATTGGAAGTTCACGGTGACCGTCATGATCACTGGAACCGCTATACCGTTCAGCGTTGTCGGCGTGTAAACCCACCGACGAACGGCATCAACGGCTGCTTGATCGAGTAATGCCACCGAGCGCAAGACCGCAACATCGGTCACCCGACCGTCGGCGCCAATCGTTGCCTCAAGGATAACCACACCTTGAACCCGCGCGGCCTGCGCTACAGCTGGGTAGGTCGGGGGCACATCCGTAATCTTGGTGGGAGCCTGGATATTACCTCCCACACGAACCGGCTCAGGTGGAGGTGGGGGTGGGGGTGGTGCTTCGAGCAACCCACCAACGACACCTCCGACGACACCACCCGCAATACCACCGGAAACGCCTTGATCAACGCTTGACAGGTCAAAACCTGTCTCCGCCGCAATCTCTGCTGCAGCTTCTACCGGAGCTGCATTAGGATTGATTTCAACCGGTGGCGCTTCTGGCGCCGCAGCCGCTGGCGGCGGCGGTGGCGGTGGCGGTGGCGGTGGCGGCGGTGGCGCCGCAACAAAAGCCATCATAGAAGGAACCTGGGGAAGGGCCTCAGCCGCTAACAACGGAACAATCACGATTGCCCCAATGCCAGCCACATGCATAACGATAGACAAAGGCACCGTGTACCAGGGCCTCGACCCTATCTTTATTGATGGGTTTGAGATCTCGCCAAACATCTGACCTGCCACAAGCACCCTCCCAACCACCAGCTGTGGTATCGCTCTTTACGTGATAGGGACGAATTATAAGCAGACACCAAAAGGACTGTCAACGAATCATCGGAATGAAAATTGACAACAAACCAAACATTTAGCCTAAACCACCACAACCTCAGCACATATCTACCCAGGTTCTCGACAAACCAAAGACCCCCCCGAAGAAAGCTACCGCATCCACTCCACTACTAGCGGCACAAAGATCACTGCAACGATTGTCATGAGCTTGATCAGAATGTTAAGGCTAGGACCAGAAGTATCCTTGAACGGATCACCTACGGTGTCTCCAATCACAGCAGCTTTATGTGGCTCTGAACCCTTTCCACCATGGTGCCCTTCTTCGATCAATTTTTTCGCGTTATCCCAGACACCACCAGCGTTGGCCATCATAAGGGCCATCAATACGCCCGTGACCAAAGCCCCAGCCAGCAAACCTCCCAGTCCTGATACTCCGAGAAGAAAGCCCGTCACGACAGGGGCTGTAACAGCCAAGACGCCAGGCACGATCATCTCTTTGATCGCCGATCTGGTCGAAATAGCAACGCACCTCGCCGAATCAGGCTCAGCCTTCCCCTCGAGCAAGCCAGGAATACTCTTAAACTGGCGGCGCACCTCTTCGATCATTTCGTTCGCCGACCGACCGACCGCATTCATAGTCATGGCCGAAAAGATAAACGGCAGCATTCCACCAATGAACATACCAATCAGCACATTCGGGTTCGTGAGTTCCAGGCCTAATAAACGTTCATCAAAGACGGCTGCACCACCAGCCTGGGCCACTGTGTTGTTTGCAGTTGCCTGGAAAGTTGAGAACAAGGCCAACGCGGTCAACGCTGCCGAACCAATGGCAAAACCCTTGCCCATAGCCGCTGTGGTGTTGCCCACAGCGTCAAGAGCATCAGTGCGGTCTCTCACAAACGGCTCACACTTGCTCATTTCGGCAATACCACCGGCGTTGTCGGCAACCGGACCATAGGCATCCACCCCAAGACTAATACCTAAGGTCGACAACATCCCTACCGCCGCAATGGCTATGCCATACAGCTCACCGAGCTGGTAACTGAAAAAAATTGCCACACAGACAACCAACACCGGATAGCCACAAGACATCATCCCAACACCGAGCCCTGCAATGATGTTCGTCGCTGGCCCGGTCTCTGATTGTTCCGCGATGTGTGCTGCAGGGGGCTGATCCTTACCAGTGTAATACTCTGTAATCTTGCCGATAACAACACCCGACACGACACCAAACAAGACGCACCCCAAAACCGCCCAAGGCACCGCAGTCTGTGAAATAAGAGCAGCCGCACCAAGCATGACCAGAACCGAAGCAACTATCAAACCACGCAGAAGAGCATTCTGCACCTGACTCTCATCATTGGTGCGAACAGTGAATGTCCCAAGCATTGACGCCACAATCCCGACTCCAGCTAATAAAACCGGGAACAGCGCCAAATCTCCTTGCAGGTCCAAGAATGCGCTCTCGTCGATACCCCACAGATCAGTGGCCACGACAGGGGTTAAAGCCCATGCAAGAGCTACAGACGAGATAATGCTTCCAACATATGACTCAAACAGGTCTGCGCCCATACCGGCAACATCCCCAACGTTGTCCCCAACACTGTCAGCAATCGTTGCGGGGTTTCGAGGGTCGTCCTCTGGAATTCCCACCTCGACCTTCCCAGACAGGTCACCGGCAACATCAGCTGCTTTGGTAAAGATTCCCCCACCTACTCGAGCAAACAGTGCGATTGAGGACGCCCCCAGAGACATCCCGAGCAACGAGGCTATGGCCGAATCCCCGCGGCCATCCAACCCACCATAGGCCCAATACAGAAAAGCAATTCCCAGGGTACCAAGAGCAACAACCGTCATCCCCATAACAGCGCCGCTAGAAAAGGCGACCTGCAGTGCCCCGGCTAAGCTCGTCTGAGCAGCTGCGGTGGTTCTAACTGCAGCTCCGGTCGCAGTCCGCATCCCTACCCATCCAGCAGTAGCAGACAAAACCGCCCCGACAAGGAAACTCACGCCAACAAGTAAGGAGTCCCCAGGCAAGAATGCCACCAGGACACCAAACATCACGATGACGAATATCGCCAACACCTTGTATTCAGTTTGCAAGAATGCCATCGCACCTTGCCGAATAAGCGCAGCAATCTGCTGCATGCGCTCGGAACCAGCTGAGCGGGCATTGATCGCCCGAACCAGCACGAACGCAAATATTGCGGCCCCCACCGGCGCACCAAACCCCAATAGAAAATAAAGTGAAGTGTCCATTCTTGCTCTTGTGCCTCTATCGCTAAACACAGCTTTGACCGGCAAGGCCCTCTACACGAGCCCTTCTCGCGGCGTTGTCGGCAATCAACGCACCCGCCGGAACAGCCGACTCCGAGAATCTTGCAGCCGCCGTGCGCGACTGTCAAGCCACCACATTTCTCCAGTTTCCTCCAGACCATCAGACCGACCGAAAGTCTCAGGCCTCTGAGTCTAACAGTCGCCTGCCTCTCAACACACTACCCTACCTGCTCAATCAAAACTCGATCTGTCCATCCTCGCCACTATCAGACTAGGCCTACGAATTCATGCAAATAGCTGTACCAGAAGTACGCCTGCAACCACCAAACGGTAGTAGGCAAACGGGGCGAGTGAATACCTAGCCAGACACCTCAGAAAGACAGCGACTGCTCCGTAGCCGACCAGTCCAGACACCACAAATCCCACTGCGAGAACCGGCATAAACTCGAGGATTCCACTCAAACCCAGCTTCAGAAATGCCCGAAGACCTGCACCCAAAATAGCCGGAATTCCAATCAGGAACGCAAATCGTGCAGCTTCCTCGCGAGTTAGCCCACGCAACACGGCCACTGTAATGACCGCCCCAGAACGCGACACACCAGGAACAAGCGCCACCGCTTGCGCGCAACCGAGCAGGGCGGCCTCAGATAGAGAAAGCGCTCCTGCGCGTCGCTGATGGGAGCCAACCGCTTCCGCAAGCAACAGCGCAAGCCCACCAATGGCTAACGAAAATGCCACTATGGACGGTTCTCGCAGAGACTCCAGCTGACCCTCAAAAAGCAAACCCACCAGCAGAATAGGCAGCGTCGAAGCTATCACCCTGCGACCGGCCCTAGACGCTTCATCGTTTCGTCCCACAATGGCACCGGGTGCAGCTACAACCAGCTTAAAAACGTCATCCCAAAAATAGGTGACTACTGCGGCTAGAGTACCCAGGTGGCACGCCACATCAAATGCGATTTCGGCATTCCCAGCCTCCCACCCAAAGATTTCCCGGGCCAGAATAAGGTGCGCGGAACTCGAAATAGGGAGGAACTCAGTGAGTCCCTGGACGATCCCGAGCCACACAGCCTGAAAAACACTCACACTACTCTGTGATGATTAGTTTGGATTTCTGGTTCTAGACACGAACGCGGCTCTTCCTGCTCCGCCGCTTCCGTTTTGAAATGGCTGGCGCTAACTCTTGCGCCCGTCTGGCCGTGCGACGCTCACTGATAACGATAGCCACCGCCGCTGCGATAAAGATCGTCGAGTATGTACCGCTAAGCACACCGACTAACATCGTGAAGGCAAAACCGCTCAAGACCTCGCCACCAAAGACAAATAACGCCAGCACCGCAAAGGCTGTTGTTCCAGATGTGATAATCGTTCGGCTCAGTGTCTGGTTGATACTGGCGTTGACAAGGGTGCCAAAAGCGTCCCTCCGCATCGACCGCATATTTTCTCGGACCCGGTCGAACACGACTATCGAATCGTTTACAGAGTACCCAGTAATAGTCAGCATCGCAGCGACAACGTTCAACGACAAATCAAACCCAAAAAAAGTCAACATAGCGAGCGTCACCAATATGTCGTGAGCAACCGCGATGATAGCGCCAACCGCAAAACTGAACCTGAAACGGAATCCGACGTAGACCAAGATGCCGACCATCGCAGAAAGGAATGCGTAGACACCCCTTCGCTGCAGTTCCTGCCCAATAACAGGTCCTACCAGTTCCTGCCCGACAACAGTGAATCCACCAAGCGTGCTTTGTTCCAAAGCAGCGACAACAGCATTAG
The DNA here is from genome assembly GCA_002347025.1 of Acidobacteria bacterium UBA2990. Lineage (GTDB taxonomy): Bacteria > Acidobacteriota > Vicinamibacteria > Vicinamibacterales > UBA8438 > UBA2990. The sequence goes on along the minus strand of DEAE01000024.1, from coordinate 144,904 downwards.
CTCCAGCTTCCAGACTAGTGCCCTGCTCAGGACCAGACTGGGGCAAACGGATCATTATTTCATTCGCCTCAGGGCCACCATATTGCTGAACCACGCTCTCACCAACAGCACCCGCTATGGCTTCACGCACCGCATCCTCGGTGACACGAGAATCAAACTGAACGATGACAATCGTGCCCCCGGAAAAGTCAATGCCAAATGCAAGCCCGCCCTGGTTCACTACCGCGCCAGCCCCGACCAAAATGATCAAGGCCGACAGACCGACAGCAGTCCAGCGCCATTTAAGGAAATCGAAGTTAGGATTCTTGAAGATGGGCATACTCGCCTAAATGTACTGAAGGACTCTACCTAAATACCTACAACTCGGCTTATATAAAACTAAATACTCAAACTCGCCTCCCTACGACGAGTCAAAATTGCCTCGAACATGGTGCGGGACACAAAAACGGCCGTGAACACATTTGAAACAAGTCCAAAAAACAGCGTTGTGGCAAATCCCTTGATCGGACCAGAACCAAACTGGAACAAGAACGCCGCGGCAATCAACGAGGCGATATGCGTGTCCACAATGGTAAGAAACACTCTATCGAACCCAGCCGAAACAGCGGCTCTGACGCCTCTAGCCGTGCCAAGCTCTTCCTTGATACGCTCAAAGATGAGCACATTAGAGTCAACCCCCATACCAATAGTAAGGATGAACCCAGCAATCCCGGGCAAGGTTAATACCGCACCAATGTAAGCCATACACCCCAGAAGGATGAGCAGGTTCATAGCCACCGCCACCACAGCATTGATACCCGACAGCCGGTAGTAGGTCAGCATGAACAAGGCCACAGCAATCAGGCCAGACACGGAGGCCGTCACACCCGCCCTGACCGAATCTGCACCCAGCGTTGGCCCAACGGTTCGCTCCTCCAAATAGGTTAGCGATGCCGGCAGAGCTCCAGACCGGAGAGTCAGCGCCAAATTAGAGGCCTCGGCCTGGGTGAACGCCCCTGTGATTCGGCCCTCATCAGAAATCCGATCTTGGATCGTCGGTGCCGAGTAGACACGATCGTCCAGGATGATGGCGAGGTTGCGTCCTATATTTGAAGCAGTGAAATCACCGAATTTCCTGGCTCCCTCTTGGTTAAAAGAGAAGCTAATCGCGGGTTGGTTGTACTCATCTATAGTAGGCCTGGCATTCCGGAGATCACGACCCGTTACTGGTGCCACCTGCCGAACCAAATAGTAAACGGTTGACCCAGGTGCAGCCCCCAGCCCCTCGTCGAGCCCAGAAACAACCTCCATATCTGGCGGCAGAACACCGTTTCTAGTTTGCAGCAACATCTCACGGGACAGTGCCGGACCATCCTCAACCAATTTCAACTCAAGCAACCCGGTGGAACGGATGATCTCTTTGGCCCCAGCAACATCTTCAACGCCTGGTAGCTGGACCAGAATCTGGTCCCCAGCAACTCCGTGAGGCGCCACGATCGGCTCGGCCACGCCTAGCTCATTGACGCGGCGTTCGATAGTTTGCAGTGCTTGCCTTACTGACTCATCCCGTAGGGACCGCTCAATGGCACCTTGCATCCGAAAAGTGTATGCCCCACCGGCTCGCGATTCACGATCGTAGCTAAGCCCTAAGTATTCGTCCGCAATCTGTCGGAATTCTTGATCACGTTCTGCCGGAACTCCCTCCACTGCAATTTCTGTTGGGGACACCGCTGCAGCTGAGCTTAACGAGATACCACTCAAACCTACTTGCTCGCTCAACTGACTAGCATTCGTTTCCGTCTCAACACGTAGGGCATCATCGGTCTGAACACGAAGAACAAGATGCACACCGCCTCGCAAGTCGAGACCGAGCCTTATCCGATCCTCCATCGGATAAATAGCAACACCAGCAGCAAGAACCACCGCAAGGATAGTAAGTACTTTCCACCGCAGGTTATTTCTCATGTCTCATCTCTACCGAAGATACTCTGCCCCTTTTGGGCACCCTCAACCCCAACCTAATCGACAGACAGCTTCTGCTAGTTCGTTACATCGAACCAGGATCCTGCACCACTGGGTCTTCCCCCTGATACCCGCCAACTGCAGCACGGGAGACCTCGATTCTGACTTTATCTGCCACTTGAAGCTGGATCGACCGATCACTGAGCTTGGTAATCGAACCGTAGATACCACTGGTGGTGATTATCCTGTCACCGACCTTCAGTGCTTCCCGGAATTCTTGGACTTTTTTTTGCCGCTGTTTCATCGGCCTCAAGATTATGAAGTAAAAAATGGCCGCGATGAGCGCAAACGGTATAAATTGAACCCAAACAGGTCCCGACGCGCCTTGAGGCGGCGAGGCCATCCCAAACATAGCCGGCAGATTGAGCATCACTTCCCCTGTCTTCATTACTCGCGGGGCGAGTCAAGCACTCCCAGTCTCAACATTCAGCTTCCCGTATCCACATTTTTTGCCGTCTGGCAACCCACAGCTCACTCGCAACCCAGCAGGCGCGCCGCCCGTCTCGATGCAACACGGGGCCTCACCACGGGCTGCTAAAAACGGGAACGACGAGAGAACGTCTCGTGGAAGCACTGCCGGAATCGTTCAAACGTCCCGGACGCGATAGCCTCCCTTATTCGACGCATCGTGTCAAGGTAGAAGTGTATGTTATGCAGGGTGTTAAGAGTACTCGCTGTCATTTCGCCAGACATGTACAGATAACGGAGGTAAGCACGTGAGTAGTGCTGACATGTGTAGCAGTCGCAGCTTGAGTCTGGAGGGCGGTGATCCTCTGCAAATCGCGCTTGCTTGATACTCAACGGTCCATCACGCGTCAGTAATTGCCCATTACGACCATTCCGTGTCGGCAGGACACAATCGAACAGATCAATACCTCTGGCCACGCACTCTACCAGGTCATCAGGCATGCCAGTACCCATCAAATACCGAACCCGATCATCTGGCAGTGCAGCAGCCGTGCTCGCTACAACGCGATACATCACATCAGCTGGTTCACCGACACTCAAACCGCCGATAGCGAACCCTTCGAAACCAATTGCAACAGTCTGCCGGACACTTTGCTCACGCAGTCGCTCATAGACGCTACCTTGAACAATGCCAAACTGCGCTTGGCCAGGATTAGTAGCCTCGCCCTCAATCCGATCTGGACTGTCGGATATGGACAGAAAATGATCGCGGCCCCGACGAGCCCATCTTAAAGTCCGTTGCATCGACAACTCTGCTTCTTCTTCGGAAACCGGATAATTGGTACATTCGTCGAATACCATCGCGATGTCTGAACCAAGGCACGCTTGGATCTCAGCAACGTTCTCTGGAGTTAGACGCCACAAGCTTCCGTCCAAATGTGAGCGAAAGGCTACACCGTCTTCATCGATTTTCCTCCTTGCACCCAAGCTAAACACCTGATAGCCACCGCTATCAGTCAAAATCGGTTTATTCCAACCTATGAACCTATGTAAACCGCCCGCCCTAGCAACCAATGGTGCTCCAGGCCGAAGGTGCAAATGATAGGTGTTAGCTAGAATCAACTCGGTGTCCAGACCAAGCAGGTCACGATGGGTAATTCCCTTGACGGCCCCTCGTGTACCAACTGGAGCAAAAGCGGGGGTATGAATCAGGCCGTGCGAAGTCGCAAGCTCACCTACTCTCGCATGAGAGTCACGATGGGTCACCTTAAAGGAAAAGCTGTCGGACACTACCGTATACTACACGGGTCCGATGGCCGCCATTTGCAGAACGACTCAAGACTCGCGCCCAAATTTTGCCGACGCCGTTAAGAGGTTGACAGTAGCCTGGGTTACCTCCAAGCCTCGACATTACTCGACGAACCACCAACAGCTGGGCAATACCAGGGTTCAAAGCGGGCTGGAAGTGTGAAACGCCTTCGCATAGGGGTCATTTATGGAGGGCGCTCTGGCGAGCACGAAGTATCGCTGGCATCAGCAGGCGCTATTTTTGCCAATCTTGACCGCGACCGATACGACCCAGTTCCAATCAAGATTGAGCGAGACGGGCACTGGATTTTACCCGACCAACCTCCATCATCAGAATCAGCCGCTGATACCATCGCGCAGGGTCGAGCCGCCCCGAGAAGCCCGCAGCAGTCTTCTCAAGAGATACATCCCATAGCAACACCTGGCACAGAGACCATGCTGGTGCTTGAGCCTGGTATCGCAACAACCGACGGACCACAGAGCCACGTTCCAGTACTTCTAAGCACCCTAACACTCGATATGGTCTTCCCAATAGTTCATGGTCCGTATGGCGAAGATGGCACATTGCAAGGTCTCTTCGAACTTGCCAACATCCCCTACGTAGGTGCCGGGGTTTTAGCTTCTGCCGTCGGAATGGACAAAGCGCTCATGAAAGTTGTCTTTTCCGAAAAAGGGTTGCCCATCGTAAATCACGAGACGGTAGAACGACCGGAATGGCAAAAACCCAGTAGTGATGTCCTCAGTCGGGTGATGGACAATCTCAAATTTCCACTCTTTGTAAAACCGGCAAACCAGGGTTCCAGCTTGGGCATCTCTCGTGTAACTAATGCCACATCTCTCTCAGCAGCAATCGACTATGCCGCCCGTTACGATCGCAAGATCATCGTTGAAGAAGGCGTGACACCTTGCAGAGAAATCGAATGTGCCATTATCGGCAACGACATACCTGAGGCATCGGTACCAGGAGAGATCATCACCTCACGCGACTTCTACGACTACGAGGCGAAATACCTTGACAACCGATCCGAAGTCGCAATCCCTGCAGCACTTTCTTCGACAGAGCTCAAGAATATAACCAAGCTTGCTATCAAGGCATTTCAATCCGTTGACTGTGCGGGAATGGCTCGAGTTGACTTTCTTGTCAACTCCGACAACGGCCAGGTCTTTGTAAACGAAATAAACACACATCCTGGTTTCACAACAATCAGCATGTTCGCAAAAATGTGGAATGCCTCTGGTGTCGGTTACTCGGCATTACTTGACCGCCTGATTGCACTAGCGTTCCAGCGCCACACAGAAAAGCAAAAAATTGTTAGCACGACCACCTGAAGCGACTAGAGATCTTGGCAAGAATGCCCGATAAGCCGGCTTGGAGACGAGAGGGCATTTTGACTTTTCTTGTATAACATGCTTGACACTCGGATTTTCTTCTCCATAATCTACATCTGGTATGAGGGTTGGAGGCTCAGCCTACCTGTTGTGATGAACTGGGGTAAACAAACTCACTGAGCAGCCGCATGCCGAGGAGGACGAATGGCAAAAAGGGCAGCAAAAAAAACGACGAAGAAGGTGGCCAAGAAGAAGGCAGTGAAGAAGAAGACTGCCAAAAAGGCTGTCAAGAAAACAGCCAAGAAAGCTGTCAGGAAGACGGCCGCTAAAAAGGGCGCAAAGAAGCGCTAGGCCCTGCCCGACTAAAGGAAAAAGAGGGGCGCATTATGTCGCCCCTCTTTTTCTGTACTAAACCAAATCCGCTACAGCCCACAGGCAGCACCGCTCTATCGAGTATCTAGTTGATAGGCGTCTTCCCATCCCAAACGCTTACTCGCCGGATAACGTCACCAGGCTCAAGTTGGTCGACCACTTCCATCCCAGCAATCACCTTGCCGAACAAAGTGTAGCGGCCGTTAAGTTGCGGTTGTGGAGAAGTCGCAATAAAGAACTGGCTCCCGCCCGTATCAGCCCAATCCAAGGCCATCCCAACGCTACCCCGCATCACGGGTAATAGACTTAGTTCGTCACGAATGGTGTAACCAGGCCCCCCTTCACTATCACTGCGGGGATCTCCAGACTGCACCACGTAGTTTGGCACCACCCTATGAACCAATAAACCATCGTAAAAACCTGAACGGGCGAGGGCCATAAAATTATCCGAGGTAAGCGGTGCTTCATTGACTGCCAGCTCGATCTGAATAGTACCTTCGTCAGTCTCAATAAACACGTGTGGCGAAACCGAAGGCGCCACAAGCTCGGGTGAGCTATAGAACTCGGTTGACATTCGTACCGGCGCTGGACGGATGGGTGCAGTTGATCCTTCCAACTCACCTGCATTTTCCAAATGCACAGCCACTCTCACCCGAACAGCCCAATCCGGGTCTTCTAATGCCAACTCCAGAGTCTCGAGCGCAGCTGAACCGCCGATACGAGCGAGGGCGTCGACGGCAGCGGCTCTCGCTAGATATGACGGGTCACTCCTAGAATTCTCATAGGCCATAGCCAGTGACTCAACCGCTCGTTGAACTCCTAGCTCCCCCAACAGAGAAGCAGCGGTTTTCCGAACCACCACATCATCACTCGCGAGATGCTCCAACAGAATGTCATCAACATCAGGAGCCCCTACCTGAACCAAAGACTTGAGCACCGACGGAATCACACGCCTGTCCTGGTCTTCAAGCAATAATGAGAGACGGAAAGCCGCAACCTCCGAGTCGACCAAGGCCAACGCTTGAGCAAGGTCGGCGCGAACTTGCCAATGCCTATCTGGTGGCAAACTGGACAACACAAGCAGAAACCTCTCTGGGTCCAATCGAGCCAAACCACGAAGAGCCGCGCCTCGCAGCGGCGGCCAACTATGCCCCAAGAGCTCAACCATCACATCAACAGAGCCCACTGCGTTAATGGCTGCTAAGGCTTCAACTAGTTCGACCAGTAGTGTCGAATCGATATCTGGATTACCCAACAAGCCCCGCAGAGCAGGCTCAGCTTCCACATCACCAAGCTCTGCCAAGGCCCTTACAGCAGTGACGACCACACGCCGGTCTCGACGTTGTAGATCAAGCAAATCCAGCAACACCGGCAATGCCGAACTTTGTTGCAGCGCACCAAGTCCTCGCGCAGCAAGCGCAACTCCTACAGAGCCCTGTATAGCCGCTAGCGTAGCAAGCGGACCCACAGCCCTTCTGTCTCCCACCTGGGCAAGAGCGTGAGCCACCGGCCACCACCAGAGTATGGGGTCACCCTCGTCAGTCAAGAGCGTGTCAGCAAGCGCCTCGTAATCACCGACCGCCGCGAGAGCGTAAATGCCAGACCTGAAAGCTTCGACACGAGGCGCCAAGGGGTAATCGACTTCTTCTGGGTCGACCTCATAGGCTGCAGTGATATGCCTTTGAGCCATAGCCTGGAGTGCATCCACCGCGTTGGCAGCGCCAATCCTACCCAAGGCTTCGGCAGCCCTAGCTTGGACAATCGGAAAGGAATCCTCTAGCGCCGCAACTAGCGGCTCAGAGGCTATCGGGTCCCCAAGAAGGCCCAGTCCAAATGCAGCCATCTCCCTAACTTCGTAACGTGGGTCTGACAAGGCATCAACCAACCCTGGCACCCCAATCGGAAGGCCAACCCTACCTACGGCCAGCGCCGCTCGGCGACGTATGGCGACGATAGGATCTTTAAGTAGCGTAAGCAGGTCTGGTTCGGGCGACATCAATGAAACCGGGCTCGAGTCAGACGAGGAAATATCTAGATCCTCAGCACCACTTTGAGATTTTGGCAATGTCGGATCACGAAGAACCCTTTGATCTTCAAGCTGGAGAATCCAAGCCCGCTTCTGCGCTAGGCTGGCAGCGGCAGAAAGCGGACCCGCAGGCGGCGCCGACGCACAACCGGCCACTCCTAGTGCCAGACACAGGAGAATCAACAGACTAGCGCATCGACCTTCACCCGACGTGGACCCTAGCATTTTTGTAGGTGGGAACGTCAGTCACATCACCGACGGTGCCGAATCATATCATGCGTTCGGCTCCACTTTCGACGTTCCAACTGGTGAACCTTGACTAAAGCCTGACTACCCGACAGAACCGGTCTGACTGGTATACTCGCTAGACGTTGGAGTTCTGGCATATCGCAATCGAAGGTGCGATCGGGGTTGGCAAATCGTTACTCGCAGAGCGATTGGCTGCTCATCTCGACGCTACGGTGGTCCTCGATGACACCGATAACCCCTTTTTGGCTGACTTTGCTTCCGGAAAATCTGGTGCTGCATTTCAGACTCAACTCTTCTCTCTGCTCACGCGACACCGCCAACAGGTCGCTCTGCGGCAATCCAGCCTCTTCAATCAGCACCTCGTGTGCGACTACCTTTTTGACAAGGATAAGATCTACGCATATTTGAATCTTGACGACAACGAACTATTCATCTACCAACGACTCTACGACCTCCTGTCCGAAGATGTTGTCGCCCCAGATCTCGCCATCTACCTCCAGACCCCAACCGATGTACTTCGCCGGCGTGTGAAATCCAGAACTCCCGAGTACCAAGGCAATGATCAACACCCTCCAGACGGAGACTATTTACGAGAGTTGAATGAGGCCTACGACCACTTTTTCTTCCACTACTCCGCTACACCGCTTCTAGTAGTGGAAACCTCGCATATTGATCTCAGTTGGGGCGACGAAATCATAGACGACCTATTAAAGCAGATACGCAACATGGGTCAGGGAACCCGCTACTACGTGCCGCGTTGATACTCTCCTCAGACAGGTCAAGAGACGGCTATGAACCGACCTCCGCCCATAGACCCACTAGACGAACTTGCCAGACTTGAACGTTTCGGAATCAAACCCGGACTTGCCACAATTCGCTGCCTGACAGAGGCTCTTAATCGCCCTCAGACGGCATACCAGTCGATCATAGTAGCAGGCAGTAACGGCAAAGGTTCCGTCGTAGCCATGGTCGATCAAGCCCTCCGTTCTGCAGGCTATCGTGTCGGTCGTTACACCTCACCACACCTGACAAGCCTTACCGAGCGGTTCGTCGTGGATGGAAAACAAATCCAATATCGAGAACTAAAGACCGGAGCGCAACAACTTTTCTCCAAGGTAGATCGTCTCCTTAGAGAAGGTTCTCTGTCTCAACCTCCAACTTTCTTCGAAGCAACCACCGCAATAGCACTGTCCTGGTTCCGCAAAACAAGAGTCGACCTAGCGCTACTCGAGGTAGGCCTAGGGGGGCGGTTTGACGCCACCAACATCGTTACACCTGTGGCTGGGGTCATCACTCCGATCGCTCTAGAACATTGTCAGTACCTGGGAACAACTATCGAGGCAATCGCCCATGAAAAAGCTGGGATCATCAAACCAGGCATGATTGTGGTGACAACCGAAACAACTCCAAAAGTCATCGAAATATTCAAACAGGCTTGTTCAAAAAATGGAGCTAGATTAGTACAGGCCAACATCGGTACAAGCGTAAGCAGAACTTCGCCCAATGATCCGCAGGTCATCAAAGTTACAACACCCTCTCACACCTATCCTCCTTTCAAGATGAACTTGGCTGGCTCTCACCAAATTTCAAACGGAATAGGCGCTATCCGCCTGTTAGAGGAGTTGGCAGACATCGGGATTCCAGTAAGCACAAACGCGGTAGCCAATGGGCTATCAACGGCGGTCTGGCCTGGCCGACTCGAGTGGATGCATGTGGAAGGCCGAGGGAAGGTTCTACTCGATGCTGCCCACAATCCCGCAGCCGCCTCTGCCCTGGCCGAGTACCTTGGTGGCAATTTCCCCAAGGGACTCCCTCTAGTGCTTGCTGTTATGAATGATAAAGACCTTAATGGTGTTGTGAAGCACCTCGCACCTTTTGCCACCCACTTCATCTGCACAAAGCCAGATAATCCAAGAGCTATACCTGCAGACGCTCTCGCCCGACAAATACGAGAGATTCCTGGAACGACAAGCGTCACCTCCTGCCAAGATCCTAAGCAGGCGTTGGAGACCGCATGGAACCACTCACAGACCGTGTGCGCTACCGGCTCCATTTTTTTGGTCGGCGAGATACTGACCAACTTTTCAACAAACAGGTCTGGGTAAGCCGTAGTCGAAGAACTTCTCACGTCTATTTATGACTTGGGACTCTCCTTTAACGACAAGTGACCTACTAGGCGAAAAGCCCAAATAGCCACCTGCTCCAAAGGCCTCAATAGCGTGATATCCTAGGGGTAGATCTGCGTCGAAATGTGTTAAGACGGTCGTCGCGGTGACCCCAACAAACAGCCCGGCGGATGAATCGTCTAATAATTCTCGGACTACTCTCTTTTTTGGTTACAACCGGGTCAGCCTTTACCCAAGGGATACCTGGTATCGCCACATCTCGGCAATTCCGATCAGAGCGACTGGCTGACAACCAACTAAAACTGACTGGCCAAGTGGAAATCGAAGGAGACAACTGGCAGTTCTATGCAGACGAAGTGGAAATTTTCACAGAAGAGTCAAGGCTTGTCGCAACTGGGAATGTCGTATTTGTAGACTCAGCATCAGGTGGGCGAGTCGCAGCAGATCACGTGGAGTTTGACTTTCAAGCCCTGACAGGCGAGTTCTACAACGCGTCTGGTTCAACCCAACTGATTGAGGACATCGAACCCAGTATGTTCGGCACCCAAGAACCAGAAATGCGATTCTGGGGTGAAATCATTGAAAAGCTTGGTCCACGGACTTATCGACTGATCCGCGGTGGATTCACCTCATGCGTCCAACCGACTCCAAGGTGGGAGGTTACCGCTAGTAGTGTCACCATCAACTTAGATGAGTACGCAGTCATGCGTAATTCGTTACTTTCAGTAAAAGGGGTGCCCCTTTTCTACCTCCCAGCAATGTACTTCCCCATCGACTCGGACGGCCGATCTACCGGCGTACTGATGCCGACATACGGAACATCAACTATCCGAGGCGGGTCTCTCAGCAACGCCTTCTTCTGGGCAGTGAACCGCAGCCAAGATGCCACAGTGTTTCACGACTGGTTCACCTCCACTGGTCAGGGACTTGGAGGCGAATATAACTATATCTTCGGCCCCGGATCTCAAGGCTTCGTCCAAACCTACTGGCTTGATGAACGGGAAACCACGATGACGGCCCCTTACGGAGGTGACGACATAACGCTTCCAGCCAGACGTAGTTATCAAATTCGAGGAAATGGATCACACGTTATCAGTGACACGTTAAGGGCCCGTGGAAATATTGACTACTTCTCGGATATAGCTGTCCAACAGACCTACAACATGGACGTCTTCCGAGCCACAAACAGTTCCCGAACCTTTGGAGGAAACGTCACGGGCTCATGGAACGCATACACCATGAGTGCCACTACTAACATCAGCGAAACATTTTTTGGCACCCAGAACTCCAGTCTCTACGGATCGAGCCCGCGAGTCTCTTTCAATCAGTCAGAGCAACTGCTGCCAGGCACACCTTTTTATTGGGGGTTCACGAGTGAATATGCCAATTTACTTCAATCGTCGACTTTTGATTCCCGCACAGTGAATTCAGGTCTCAACCGATTCGACGTAAACCCGTCGATGCGCTTACCCTTCACCCGATGGCCTTTTCTTACTTTCAACTCTGCTGTGAGCTTCCGGCATACTGGTTGGACTGAAAGCCTCGATCGAAAGACCTTTGATCAGATCGACAGCCCTATCTCCCGGTCCTTCTTTGATTTATCAACGGAGGTGACGGGCCCCGTGTTCGTTAAGGTCTGGGACACACCGGACAGCAGTTATTCGGAGCGGATGAAGCACATCATAGAGCCTTGGGCTAGCCTTCGCCGGGCTACAGCGATCGATAACTTCGATCAACTAGTAAAAATTGAAGGCACCGACTCGATTGTCGGTAATGTCACACAGTTCACCTTTGGTCTCAATAACCGACTTTACGCGAGACGTTCTGAAGGCGGCGGACCTTCGGTAGCTCAAGAAATCCTGACGGTATCACTTCAGCAGAGCTACTACACTGACGCCAACGCGGCCAAGTATGACCGGAATTTCCTGACCAGTTTCCGAGGAACTCCGCCAAGCAACTTTTCTCCTATGGCTCTTAATGGCCGAGTCGCACTAACTACCGAACTGGGAGGGGCATTCCGCGCGGAATACGATACAGACTACATGGCGCTAAGACAGGTCGGCGCCGATGCTGATCTCAACATCGGTGGTTGGCTGAACCAGGTAGCCGGCTGGAGCCAACGGCGGTTTATTAAAAAGCTATCCGGATTCAACAACCCCGCCTCCCTTGACCACTACGTGAACTCATTCACCAATCTTCGAACCAAAGACAACCAGATCGGCGGTGTATATCAGTTCAACTACGATATCCAACTCAATCGCCTTATGCAGCAACGTTTACTTTTCTACTACAACGCCCAATGTTGCGGCCTCAGCGTTGAATATCAGTCCTACAACTTGGAGGGGCTTGGCTTCTTGGTCAGAGCACCTCAAGACCGCCGCTTCAATTTTTCGTTCACTTTAGCTGGCCTCGGGACCTTTTCAAATATGCTTGGCGTTTTCGGTATTGGCACTGGAGCAGGAGAATTCTAGTGAAGGGACTCGTATTAAGCGGAGGCAAAGGAAGCCGATTGCGGCCGCTCACTTACACCAGAGCAAAACAATTAGTACCTATCGCTAATAAACCAGTGTTGTTCTACGGAATAGAAGCACTAGCGGCTGCAGGAATTCGAGAAATCGGGATCGTAGTAGGAGACACTCATGAAGAAATTCGCAAAGCAGTCGGCAATGGAGAGCGGTGGAATGTCGAGGTCACCTACATCGAACAGGATGCGCCTCGAGGCCTCGCTCACGCCGTTTTGATCAGCGAGGAGTTCATCGGCCATGAGCCATTTGTCATGTACCTAGGCGACAATCTGTTGAACAAGGGGATCGCTCCGTTTGTCCAAGAATTTGTTAACACAAGCCCAGCAGCACAGATTTTATTGACGCGTGTGCCGGACCCCCAAATGTTCGGTGTGGCTGAGTTAGAGGCGGGCAAAGTCGTACGGCTCGTTGAAAAACCCAAGGAACCACAAAGCGACTTGGCTCTCGTCGGCGTTTACATGTTCAGTCCTGAAGTGTTTGAATCGGTAAAACAAATTCGACCCAGTTTTCGCAATGAGCTTGAGATCACCGATGCAATTCAAAATTTGATCGACCGCGGCTTCGTGGTACGACCGCACCTAGTGGAGGGCTGGTGGAAAGACACCGGCAAACTCGATGACATGCTTGAAGCTAACCGCCTCATCCTTGACACACTCGACCGACGCCTTGAAGGCACGATTGACAGCCATTCTCGCGTGGAGGGTAAGGTCGTGATAGAAGCGGGCGCCCAGCTCACCGACTCAGTCGTACGAGGACCTGCCATCATCGGCGCCAACGCCAAGATCGAGCATGCCTACATAGGGCCTTTCACATCCATCATGAACAATGTGGAAATTCGAGGTTCTGAGATCGAGCACAGCATCGTCTTAGAAGGAAGCATCCTCAGTGACCTAGCTAACCGGGTGATCGACAGCCTTATTGGAAGGAACGTGCGAATCATAAGGCAGCCAATCAAGCCATCAGCCTACCGCTTCATGCTTGGCGACAACTCCGAAGTAGGCATTCGATGGTGAGTCAGCCTGTAGTTGAAGTCCTCGTTACCGGTGGAGCCGGTTTTATTGGTAGTAACTTCGTGCTCCATGCCTTGGCCTCCCATTCGAATTGGCATATCACTACTCTGGATAAATTGACCTACGCTGGACGTTTGGACAATTTGAGGGACATCACAGACAACACAAGACACACCTTTGTTCATGGAGACGTAACAGACCCGACCATTGTGGAACCTCTGGTTCATCGCGCAAACATCATCGTTCATTTTGCCGCAGAGACCCATGTCGATCGTTCGCTACGGGCGGCCGGCGATTTCATAACCACTGACGTTTATGGCAGTTTTGTACTGCTTGATGCCGCGAGACAGGCTGACCAACTTCACCGTTTTATTCAAATCTCCACCGACGAAGTCTACGGGAGCGTCGAGTCCGGTTCGAGCGTGGAAACGGATGAAATCAGACCAAGGAATCCATACGCTGCAAGCAAGGCTGGCGCGGACAGGTTGGCATATAGTTATTGGGCAACCCACGAAGTTCCGGTGGTCATCACTAGGGCCTCAAACAATTACGGTCCACGGCAGTTCCCAGAAAAGGTAATTCCGCTGTTTGTGACCAACGCTATCGATCATCAATTCCTGCCCCTTTACGGCGACGGTCTTCAAATCCGTGACTGGTTACATGTCAATGACCATTGCCGAGCAATCGACCTGTTGATCGAGCGTGGAAAGAATGGCGAGGTTTACAACATAGGGGGTGCTAACGAAGTGACGAACATCGAGCTAGCAAACCGTATCTTGACGATATTGGACAGACCCTCTTCACTGATTAAACAAGTGTCTGATCGTCCAGGGCATGATCGACGTTATTCACTCGACACTACGAAATTGCGCTCCCTAGGCTGGCAGCAAGAGCACCAATTTTCTGAAGGATTACGGACTACCGTCGAGTGGTACCAGAATAATGACTGGTGGTGGCGACCTATCAAAGAAAACGACCCAGCCTACCGTGAGTACTACGAAGCCCAATACGGAAAAAGTTCAGAATAGGAACCAGAACTCACCCGTGGCGAATACTATCCTCGTTACCGGGGCGTCAGGCTTTGTCGGCAGCCACTTGCTCAACCTGCTTGACCGCACAGCCCAAGATGCCACGCTCATCGCTTGGTGCCGACCGAAAATCAGGCAAGACCAACACCTATCATCGCCTCCTCGTCCAAAGCCGACCTCAAATCGAGTAAAGTGGCGAAGCGTTGATCTACTGGACGGCCCGGCGGTTACCCGAGCAATAGCAGAAACCCTCCCAACCCAGGTCTACCATTGCGCCGGAGTCGCTAACGTTGGCGGCTCATGGTCAAATAGCTACCAGACGTTGCGAACCAACGTCATGGGCACTGAACATCTACTAACTGCCCTCAGAAACCAGAGTGTTGCCACACGCGTGCTCGTGCCTGGCTCAGCTCTTACCTATCAACCTTCGACCTCGGCCATTAGCGAAACAGCACCGCTCCGCCCAGTCAGTCCCTACGGATTGAGTAAGCTAGCTCAAGAAATGCTCGCTCTTATGAGCAGCAACCACCAAGGGGTCACCGTAATAGTGACCCGCTCATTCACCCATATTGGACCTGGCCAAGCCTCAGCTTACGCAGCTTCGAGTTTTGCCGAACAAATCGCTCGTATTGAAGCCGGCTACTCAAAACCAGTGCTTCGCGTCGGAAACCTCGACGCCAGACGTGACCTAACCGACGTTCGGGACACAGTGCGAGCATACCAGTTACTCATGGCCCACGGTGTAGGTGCAAAGCCCTACAATGTTTGCTCCGGCGAGGCACACAGGGTCCGAAATGTGTTGGACGGACTGCTGGCTGCCACTCCGGCCACAGTGTCAGTTTGCCAAGATCCAACCCGGACACGCCCTAGCGACAACCCACTCTTGCTCGGAGACCGGACACGCATAACTCGCGATGTTGGTTGGCTCCCAGAGATTCCACTATCTCAGACACTGACTGACTTATTAGACTACTGGCGGGAGGTTGTCAGTACCCAGTCTAGCCAAACCACGAGTCGTTGAAATGGCACTCGCAACCCTGCCCACCAATCTCCGCTTCCAAACAATCTCACTAATCTGGTGAAAGTGCGAAGTTTCTTCGCTATCTGTTCAGTCAACACGAAACCAAGGCCGCACAGAAATGTACCACCCAATTTTACAACTCACAATCTTCTGTCTGCGTCTCAGACATTAGTGCAGCCAACAGTGCCGCTCGCCAAGGAAGGTCCGCCACCTCGATGTGTTCATGCAATGCGTGTGCACCAGCACCGACCGCACCCAGTCCGTCGAGGGTTGGTATGCCAAGCGCTGCTGTGAAATTTCCGTCTGAACCACCTCCTGTATGACCCTCGCCAAGGTCATGCCCCAACCGGAAAGCAATTTCCCGCGCACGACCGTAGAGCTTTATGACCGCATCAGTCCGCTCCAAGGGTGGACGGTTAAAAGCACCAGCAACCTCTAACCGCGTTCCTGGAACCGTAACTATTCGTTGGCGTAGTAGAGTTTCAATCTGATTGGCTTCTTCAGCCGTATCGACCCTGACGTCTACCGTCGCACTTGCTTCCTCAGCCACCATATTCGGACGTGTTCCACCGGAGATAACCCCGACATTCAGCGATGCCCCTTGAACCAATTTGCGCAAGCGCTGAAGATCGATGATCTGAGCGGCTAACTCATGGACAGCGCTCGCCCCTTGGTCAGGTTCCACGCCAGCATGGGCAGCAACA
This sequence comes from Acidobacteria bacterium UBA2990, assembly GCA_002347025.1. Taxonomy (GTDB): domain Bacteria; phylum Acidobacteriota; class Vicinamibacteria; order Vicinamibacterales; family UBA8438; genus UBA2990. The sequence continues at coordinate 128,797 of DEAE01000024.1, read as the reverse complement.
CCCTGAACCTTCAAGAGAAACTCACCACACCCTTTTCGCGCCGTCTTGACTGCACCGCCGGGTAGACTTGGCTCCAGCACGAAAACGGCATGGCTTCTTAAAGCTTCCTGCTCGATAACCTGCCTGGAACTACTACTTCCCCGTTCCTCATCTGATGTCCACAACATAACGACACGACCAGGCAACGCATTCAGCCTTTTCAAGGCCCTGACCGCTAGCATACCGATAGCGATGCCACCTTTCATGTCAAACACCCCTGGTCCGAAAAGACACCCATCCCGGAGATCTAGCGGCATCCTCTCTATTTGCCCCACAGGCCAAACTGTATCAAAGTGACCCACAAGAAGAACTTGGCCAGCCCCAGCTCCAAACTCAGCCCTAAGATGGTCTCCAGCCGAGGGCTGTTCCAGTCGATTCACAACACCGCCAATCTCCCGGAGCCGTTTGGCCAACTCGCCACCACACCGGTCGACAGCAGCCTTATCACCTGTTGGAGACTCCAAACTTGCCAGCGCCAGGATAGTCTCAAGCGCCCAGTCTCGCTCAGCCTCACAGTAACGAAGCAAGTCATTCAGCATAAACAGCTCTACCCCTGACCAGAGAAACCCAAGAATGACTTAGAACAATACAAATACTTGCGGCCCAGTGAGGCGATGCGCATAATGCACCAATGAAGCTTCGGATAGCGTTTGTAACCTATCTTGCCACCGCGCTGGTCACAGCGTTACCGGCCAAGGCCGCATCCCCGGTTGGCCTTGAGCCACAAGATAGGCCAGTGCCGAGACCATTTCCTCAACCCGGAAACGCTGAACCTGAACCAGAGCGTGACGGAGCTAGAATTACATCACGACTTCCCCCACTTGCAGCAACCGAAGGACTAGATCAAAATCCCGCGGTTCCTACCGAAGCTACCTTAGGTCTACCTATCTATCCAACGGCCCAGTTCATAACTTCATACGAAGCAGGTCTAGGGCAACAATTCTATCTCTTCGGAACAAATGCAACCTTCACCGAGATGACAAACTACTACCGAGTCATTTTGGATGAACGGGGAGACCGCGTGTTCGACACTCCTGTCGCCACTCATGTATTCGAGGTTGGTCGTTTTCGGGAGAGAGAAATGGCTTTCCCGCCTAGCGTGACCATAAAGGACTACACAGGCAACGGCTCGGGTGGTTTCCTAAATCCCAATGGAGGAGAGCCGGCTCAATTTAAAACAGTCATCCAGTTGGTTCCTGCACCGACCGGTCAGGCAAACCGATAATCTGTTCTTCCTTCTCAGCCGTAACGTAAAGCTCCCGCCCTTTTCTAAATTCGGCTGATTTTTCTTGCATGCCAGCTTCGAGAGCTTCACCACTACTAAGACCCTTCCCGGCCGCGTAATCACGAACCTGCTGGGTCAGCTCCATACTACAAAATTTTGGCCCACACATCGAACAGAAATGAGCAACCTTCGCTCCTTCTGCCGGTAGCGTTTCGTCGTGGTAACTCCTGGCCGTTTGTGGGTCAAGTGCCAGGTTAAATTGGTCATCCCATCGGAACTCAAACCGTGCCTTTGAAAGCGCATCGTCCCATGCCTGAGCCCTTGGATGTCCTTTGGCCAGATCCGCTGCGTGCGCGGCTATCTTGTAGGCAACAACCCCTTGCTTAACATCGTCTCGATTCGGGAGGCCCAAATGCTCCTTAGGAGTCACATAACAGAGCATCGCCGTGCCGTACCAGCCAATCATTGCAGCACCGATAGCCGAAGTGATGTGGTCATAGCCTGGCGCAACATCAGTAGTAAGCGGTCCAAGCGTGTAAAACGGTGCCTCTTGGCACCAATCCAGCTGGTGTTGCATGTTCTCTTTGATCCGATGCAACGGAACATGTCCAGGACCCTCATTCATCACCTGCACGTCATAATCCCAAGCGATGCGAGTAAGCTCACCTTGGGTTCTAAGCTCGGCAAACTGGGCTTCATCATTGGCGTCGGCTATGGAACCAGGGCGAAGCCCATCCCCCAGAGAGAACGAGACGTCGTAGGCCTTCATAATCTCGCAAATCTCACGGAAGTGCGTGTAAGTAAAATTCTCTTCGTGATGCGCCAAGCACCACTTGGCAATAATCGAGCCTCCTCGTGACACGATGCCGGTCAAACGTCTAGCAGTCATTGGAATATAACGAAGCAAGACTCCAGCGTGGACCGTAAAGTAATCCACGCCCTGCTCGGCTTGTTCGATGAGAGTGTCCCGGTAGAGCTCCCAGGTTAGCTCTTCTGGGCGCCCATCGACTTTCTCTAGCGCTTGATAAATCGGCACCGTGCCAATGGGTACCGGCGAGTTCCTAATGATCCACTCTCTCGTCTCATGAATGTTAGGTCCGGTGGAAAGGTCCATCACAGTATCGGCACCCCACAGTGTGGCCCACCGTAACTTTTCGACTTCCTCCTCAATCGAAGAGGACACAGCTGAATTCCCGATATTGGCGTTGATCTTAACTAGAAAATTGCGACCAATCGCCATCGGCTCAAGCTCAGGATGGTTAATGTTAGCGGGGATGATCGCACGGCCGCTCTTAACTTCGTCACGCACAAATTCAGGCGAAAACCCTTCACGAAGGGCTACAAATTCCATTTCCTCGGTCACATCACCTCGACGGGCATGATAAAGCTGAGTAACTCCAGACGTAGCCCTCTTTGCCGGACGAGCAAGAAATGGTGGGAGGCTACGTACATTTGAAGCTTGAGGAGACCCTTTATCGACAGTCCCGCCTCTCCTAACAATCCACGAATCACGAATAAGCGGCAATCCCTGTCGAACATCTCGGCCATGGGGTCCGCTGGTGTCATACACACGAAGCGGGGTTTCACCTCCAGATAAAGTAATCTCCCGCATGGGAACCTCTACACGGTCACCTGCCACTAATATTTTTTTTGAGTTCGGAAAAGCTCGTGAAAACCCGAACACCGACGAGGAATCATTCTCTGACATGAATCGCACTATAGCATGCAGAACCGACTCAGAAGCCCTACGCACCCCCCCCCACCGGTCTATAGTACAATTCTTGTGACTGGATCGGGCTGATCCGAACCTGCCTCCCTGCCCGAGAGGACTTCATGGCAGCAATGACCGACAACCTGGTGAGTACCCTTCAACAAACACTGAACGAAACCGATCCTGACATAGCCCGTGTCCTCGACAGTGAGACCGTGCGTCAAAACATCGGGCTAGAGCTGATCGCATCTGAGAATTTTGTCAGTTCAGCAGTCCTCGAAGCAGCCGGATCAGTGCTGACAAACAAGTACGCTGAAGGATATCCAAGCCGTAGATATTATGGCGGCTGTGAACATGTAGACGTAGCTGAATCATTAGCGATCCAAAGGGCTAGAGCGCTTTTCGGGGCTGAACATGCAAACGTCCAGCCGCATTCTGGTGCCCAAGCCAATATGGCAGCCTATTTTGCTTTGCTCAAACCTGGCGACACTGTGCTAGGAATGGACCTAGCACATGGCGGCCACCTTACCCATGGACACCCTCTAAATTTCTCGGGCCAGCTTTACAAAATTGTTCCGTACGGCGTAAGGCGGGATGATGAGCGCATCGACTACGAAGCGATTGACCAATTAGCACATGAGCACCGGCCCAATCTAATTATGGTGGGTGCCAGCGCTTACCCCAGAGTCATTAACTTCGAGCGAATTCGGCACATCGCCAATGAAGTTGGCGCCAGCCTCGTAACGGATATGGCGCACATCGCTGGATTAGTAGCAGGGGGTGTACACCCATCCCCACTGCCCCACTCCGACATCGTAACAACCACCACACACAAAACTCTCAGAGGACCGCGTGGAGGCCTCGTACTTTGCCGAAACAACCACGCAAAAGCTGTCGACAAAGCTTTGTTTCCTGGGGTACAGGGAGGGCCGTTGATGCACGTAATTGCAGCTAAAGCGGTCTGCTTCCAAGAAGCAACCCAACCAGCCTTCGTCGACTACCAGCAACAGACGATCAAGAACGCTTGTCGTCTTGGTTCAGCCCTGCAAGATGCAGGCTTTAGACTAGTCAGTGGCGGAACCGATAACCACCTCATCCTCGTCGACGTCTTTTCACGGGGAATCACAGGTCAAGTAGCCGAAAAGGCCCTTGGGTTGGCTGGCATCACGGTGAACAAGAACGCAATTCCATTTGATGAAAATCCCCCTATGGTGGCCAGTGGAATCCGCATAGGGACTCCAGCGGTTACTACACGAGGGATGGCCGAACCAGAGATGGACCTAATCGCAAGTTACATCGCACGTGTGTTGGCTTCCCCTGATGACGAACAGATAAGCAATATTGTCCGCTCGGAGGTCCAATTACTGTGCCAGAAGTTTCCTCTATACCAGACCCTCCAGGACTAGAGGGGCTACCGCAGCAGGTTGCTGCTACTTTCGACAAAGAAAGCATCCTAGCTAGGGCCCTACCTTCATTCGAAGCTAGAAACGGACAACGCCAGATGGCCATCGCCGTCGCCGAGGTCTTCAAGTCAGGAGGACTGCTGATGGTGGAAGCCGGCACAGGTACAGGCAAGACGCTCGCATACCTTGTTCCGGCCATTCTTAGTAAGCGCCAAGTACTCGTCTCAACCGGCACCAAGCAACTTCAGGACCAAATCTACTATAAAGATTTACCAGCCTTGCAAAATGCCCTGGGTCTAGATTTCTCAGCTGCTTACATGAAGGGTCGAGGCAATTACCTCTGTCTTCATCGACTCAACGCGTATCGAACGGGAGATTTATTGGCGTCGCCAGGAGACCAGACAACCATCGAGACAATAGCGGAATGGGCCGAACAAACTAACACTGGCGACAGATCTGAGATTGAAGATCTTCCGGATAACCTTCCCCTCTGGAACAAAATCTCTGGCACATCCGAAAACTGTATCGGCAGCGACTGCCCCAAGCACCAAGAATGTTTCGTAACACAGATGCGCCAACAAGCTGCAGAATCAGATGTGGTCATCGTAAACCACCATCTACTCTGCGCTGACGCTGCCGTTCGCCAGTCGGCCTATGGCGAAGTAATCCCATCTTGCACCTATATGGTGATTGACGAAGCCCATGGACTCGAAGACGTAGCCACTCAATATTTCGGCATTGCCGTCAGTAGCAGCAAGTTGGAAAGGTTGATCAATGATGGACGCCGTAACATTGATCAAGGTCTGTTCGAAACCCCAAACGAGTCCGAGCACCTAGCAAAAGCGATTGAAGATTTGAACGATAAAGCAAAGGAGTTTTTTACTGCTGTTCAAGATCACCGGCCAATTCCAGAGCGTATCCGCATGGGCTCAAAGCTTCTTGAACGAATGACCGCCCCGGGACGACAACTTGCCAGCTCGCTTCGAGCGATCGGATTAACCTTGGACCTAGTTGACGAGCCGTCCGAAGACCTCCTCTCCTTCGGACGCCGTGCGGACGAGCTGTCCACACAGATTGATTTCCTGCTTGATGCCAACGACGACCGGTTCGTCTACTTTCTGGAACATCAAGGACAAGGACCCCTTGTCCGAGCCTCTCCAATAGATGTCTCTTCAATAATCCGGGAAGTTCTACTCAAACGGATGCAGACCACCATCGTAACCTCAGCTACTTTAGCGGTAGACGGTTCATTTGATTACCAACGGTCTCGTCTCGGAATTGAGAACGGATCAGAGCTGCAACTAGCCTCAGAATTCAATTATGCAGATCAAACAGTTTTGTATTTACCTCGGCAAATGCCTGAGCCTCGGGAGCCAAACTTTGCAAAAGCCTCGGCGGAGCAAATCTGCCAGCTACTCGAAGCCACCAAAGGCCGTGCCTTCTTACTCTTCACAAGCTACGCGAACATGCACGAAGTTCATCAATTAATTGAATCCACTCTACCGTTTCCATTGTTCGTCCAAGGAACCTCACCTCGATCCGTGCTACTTCGTGATTTTCGCTGCACAACCAATGCTGTGCTATTAGCTACGGCAAGTTTCTGGCAAGGGATCGACGTCGTTGGAGACAGGCTTAGCTGTGTAGTAATTGATAAGTTACCCTTCTCTCCTCCTGGCGATCCGATAACCTCAGCTCGACTGGAACTAATCGCGAAAAGGGGAGGAAACCCGTTCAACGAATATCAGGTTCCGCTAGCTGTACTCAGCCTACTTCAGGGCTTCGGCCGCTTGATCAGGCATAGGCAGGACCGTGGGGTTTTGTCAATCCTCGATCCAAGGGTAATAACTAAGGGCTACGGTCGCCGTTTCTTGGCTTCACTCTCGTCGACGCCGATAGTCAGAGAGGTCGACCAAGTCAGTCGATTCCTTGACAAATAAGACGACAAGCCCATTAACCCAGGAACAAAAGACTAGAAAGATAGATATCTCGAAGTATTCTTCCTATGTTGAGCGATTGCTTCGCAGGAGCCCTATAGCCTCTAGTTGCATTGAACCTCATCAGGCAATGACCGAACAAAACATTCTAATGACAGATCCAACAATTACCCTGACAGCCAACATAGTTGCAGTGAAAAAACGGATCAGTCTAGCCGCCACTAGCGTCGGTCGAAAAGCAACAGACATTCGTCTAATCGCAGTTACCAAAACCTTCAGTATCGGTCACGTCGAAGCAGCTATCTCAGCCGGCTTAATCGATCTCGGAGAGAACAAAATACAAGAAGCGTTACACAAACAAGCAATAGCCAAGCAGCAAGCATACTGGCACTTCATCGGACACCTGCAGTCCAACAAGGCACGTAAGGCAATAGCTTTCGATTGGGTCCACTCACTGAACAGCGTGGAGCTGCTTCGCCGCTTGAACAGTGCAGCTGCAGACTCTGGTCGGCTGATCAACCTTTTGATCCAAGCTGACATCTCTGGAGAATCAACCAAGCACGGTGCATCCAAACCGGAAATCTACCGCATACTTGATTATGCTAGGGAATGCCAGTTTGCCAAGATTAAGGGCCTCATGACCATTCCACCATGGTCCGAGAATCCCGAGAAGACCCGCCCCTACTTTAGAGCCTTGAGGGAGCTACGGGACGAGCTTCGTTCAAACGAGCCTGATGTGGTGCAACTCGATCATCTATCTATGGGCATGAGCCACGACCTCGAGGTGGCTGTAGAAGAAGGTGCCACTATGGTCCGAATTGGTACAGCCATTTTCGGACGGCGGACGACCAAATCCAAGTAACGGGGTAATAACCGACCTCCTCCAAGCACACCTAAAACATCAGGGCATCCACTCAATGTTCAACAAGAATTCTTAACTATCAAACTTGTGATCCCCCACTGAATAAGTCAGAGCGGATGGTTCTGAATCAAGCTTCTGTTTTGCACCTGCACTCTTATCGTTGCAATGTTCAGCTGTAATCGCAGTTGACACCGGAGCCCCGAACAGAACTGGCCAGGCCAAGAGACGCCAGACCACGAGTCCAACTAACTCAACCATCCGTTGAGGGCAAGATTAACGACGGGCTAACAAAGTTATTATCAAGCGAACTTAAGATACCAATTATAAACCCGTCGTATCACCCACAGCGAGCAAGCAGTCTTGGCCGTTAAACGCCTACCTGACTAACCAACCACTAGACCAACGTCAACGAGTGTTAGTCCACGGACATGAGTAGCCGGTCCCAGCGGGTTCGGGTGAAGAAATGAGTAACAGCCGAGAAAATCCGCCTCGCCGTTGCCCCAATGCCCACATCAGCATAGAACTCACTATCCGCATCGTAGGACCAATAGAGCACAAACGCTCGGCCCTTGACATGGTCAAGCGGGAGCGACCCCCAATAGCGACTATCCTGAGAATCACCCCGATTGTCTCCCATCATGAAAACATGTCCTTCAGGCACAAACATCGGCCCAAAGGTACCCATAAGATCCGGTGGCAGTCGACCTCCTGGTCGCATCAGGTCGAGATATGGCTCTTCGATCAACTCACCGTCAATCAACACCCGAGAACGACGCAATTCGATGGTTTCACCAGGTAACCCAACGACACGTTTAATAAAATCTCGCTCTGGATCCTGAGGATACTTGAATACCAGCACATCACCCCTCTCAACTTCGCCCATTGGTAATAACGATCGCTCGAACCAAGTAACCGAAGGAGCATAAACGAACTTGTTCACCAGCAGATGATCACCTACAAGCAGGTTCAGTTCCATCGAGCCCGTGGGAATTTTAAAAGCCTGGACCGCCCAAGTTCGGACAAACAAAGCCATGATGACCGCAATGACCATGGATTCAAAATATTCCCGAGCAACCGACTTCTTGAACGACATAATTAGGCGTCCTTAATTTTCTGTCTCAAATTCGTGGACCACTTGGGACTCAGTGCAATGAAGCTATTCTGAATCCACAGTCAAGACTGCCAAAAATGCTTCCTGAGGAATTTCAACTCTTCCGACACGCTTCATCCGCCGCTTGCCTTCCTTCTGCTTTTCAAGCAACTTGCGTTTACGGCTAATGTCACCACCATAACATTTGGCCAAGACATTCTTCCGTAACGCCTTGACCGACTCACGAGCGATGATCCGGCCACCAATAGTTGCCTGTATTGCAACCTCAAACATCTGCCTCGGGATCAGCTTTCGTAGCTTGACGGCAAGTGCACGACCGCGCGTATATGCTGATTCTTTGTGGACTATGGTCGATAAAGCATCTACCGGATCTCCATTGACCTGTAAATCTAGTTTAACGAGCGGCGATTTCCAGTATCCGGTCACATGGTAGTCCAGTGAGGCGTACCCGCGCGAGAGGGTCTTTAATTTGTCATAAAAGTCGAGGACAACCTCATTAAACGGAAGTTCGTAAGTGATCATGACACGGTGAGTTGCCAAATACTCAAGGCCCTTCTGCAGCCCACGCTTGTCCTGACACAGTTGCAGGATGCCACCAACATAATCTGTCGGTGTGAGTATCATCGCAGTGATAACAGGCTCCTGGAGTTCCGCAATCAACCCAGCATCAGGCAACTTAGCCGGGCTATCAACCTCAGAGATTTCCCCATCAGTTGTCGTCACACGATACAGAACGCCTGGGGCGGTTGTAACCAGTTCCATGTCATACTCTCGCTCAAGACGCTCCTGGATGATCTCGAGGTGCAACAACCCAAGAAAACCACAGCGAAATCCAAACCCCAAAGCAGTAGAAGTCTCTGGTTCAAAGAAAAACGAAGAGTCGTTCAGCCGTAACTTTTCGAGTGCTTCTCGCAGCTCTCCGTATTGGTGCCCTTCAACCGGATAAAGACCAGCAAAAACCATCGGCTTCATCTCGGTAAACCCTACACAGGCCTCGTCAGTGACCCGTGATGCTTCCGTCAGGGTATCGCCAATCTGAGCATCGCTGACGGTCTTTATACCAGCTATAACGAAACCAACCTCTCCCACCCCGAGCTGCCCAACCACTTGAGGCTTCGGAGAAAACACTCCCACCTGTTCAACTTCGTAATCCTGGCCCTTGGCCATCAGGCGGACCTTCATCTTTGGCTTGATTACCCCATCGACCACCCGAATCAAGACCACCACTCCACGGTACGAATCGTACCAAGAGTCAAAAATCAAACCCTTGAGTGGAGCGCTCTGATCACCATCTGGTGCCGGCACGCGGGCCACGATCGCGTCCAGAACATCTCGAGCTCCTGCACCGTCCTTTGCACTCGCCATGATGGCATCCGTAGCATCAAGGCCAACGATTTCTTCAATTTGACGGGTCGTTTCCATAGGCTGTGCTCCCGGCAAATCGATCTTGTTCACAACTGGTACAATTTCGAGGTCCTGGTCGACGGCTAGGTACGCATTCGCGACCGTCTGCGCTTCGACCCCTTGGGAAGCATCAACTAGTAACACCGCTCCCTCACATGCTGTTAGTGCGCGGGTCACCTCGTAAGAAAAATCTACATGTCCTGGAGTGTCGATGAGGTTGAGAACATGCGGCACTCCTCCCTTCGGGGTATAGGTCAACCTGACAGCGTGAGCCTTAATAGTGATACCCCGTTCACGCTCGAGGTCCATCGCATCAAGCATTTGCGCCTCCATCTCTCTCGGACGGAGAGCCCCAGTTAGCTCTAAGAAACGATCCGCCAGCGTTGACTTGCCGTGATCGATATGCGCGATGATTGAAAAATTTCTAATTAATCTCTGATCCATGGACGAAACGCATTATAGAACGTGCCTTATATTTCAAGTTCAGTGACTACCGCTCACCCAGACGGACGACCGCTTGAGGGTATTCAGGACCAATGTAGTCCGCACGGGGTCTGATTAGGCGGTTGTTCGAATACTGCTCAAGGGCATGGGCAATCCAGCCAGCAACCCTACTCGCGACAAAAATAGGTGTGAAAAGATCTGTAGCGATCCCTAGGGTGTGGTAAGTCGAGGCAGAATAAAAATCAACATTGGCGTTAATACCTGTATCCTCCTTCATGATTTTCTCGATACGCTCTGAAATCCGAAACCACTGAGCTTGACCTTTCTCCAACCCCAAGTCGCGAGACATCTGTCTCAAATGGGTAGCTCGAGGGTCTTCGGTTCGGTAAACACGGTGCCCGAACCCAGGAATTTTCTGCTTACGAGCCAACATTCCTCGAATCGCAGCATCGACCCTCGCATCGTCAGCATCCTCACCAATGGCAACAAGCATCTTCATCACTTCGGCATTGGCACCACCATGCAGGGGTCCCTTCAGAGCCGTCACTCCAGCCACAATAGCCGAATGAATATCAGTTAATGTGGCAGCAGCAACTCGGGCCGCAAAGGTCGAAGCATTTAGCTCGTGATCAGCATGAAGAACAAGAGCGGTGTCGATCGCTCTGACCGCTAGACCAGTCGGCCGCTCACCAGTCAGCAAATAAAGGAAGCTAGCCGCATGACCAAGAACAGGGTCTGGCTGTATCGGAGCACCACCTGAAGCTAATCGCCCTAAGGTCGCCACGAGACTGCCAACCTGCGCTGTCAGACGCACCGCTTTACGTCGCATAGCACTAGGTGAACCGTCTCCCGTGTCTGGGTCATAGTGAGCCAGAAGAGAAATGCCTGTCCGAACAGCATCCATCGCCGAGCCATGAGGTAGCAACTTCAGAGCTCTCACAACAGGGTCGGGTAACTCGCGATAACGAGACAACTCGGTTTGCAAGTCACCCAATTCCGGTCGTGTTGGTAGCCGACCTTGCCAAAGCAGGTAACAAACCTCCTCAAAGCTAGTAAGGCGAGCTAAGTCATGGATATCGTAACCACAATACGCTAGTACTCCTCTCTGTCCATCGAGGTAACAGATTCTCGATGTAGTTGCCACAACGCCTTCGAGCCCCTCTACAGCCATTGGTCGTCCCATGGTCCTCTCCGAGGATAGTGTTCCTGACGAGTAGTGCGCAAACAACCTGCTACTCTGCAAACATGTCGGCCGCGTTGAACCCTCACTCCGAGTCACCCATTTTCATACACGCATAGATTATCAAGATAACAAGGACTGAGACTCCTTTCGATGTGTAAGATAGAAACAGTGCATAGAGCGATTCTCAATGGGAGCCAATGGATGAGAGGAATACAGACCTCGACACCAAATGCATCATGCAACCTAATCAAATAAGAACTTTACTGGAACAGGTACGCAGTGGCACCGTCGAGGTAAAAACGGCTGAAAATCAGTTGATCGAGTCGATGCGTCGCTCGCCGTTTGAAAATCTCGGATTCGCTCGAGTCGACCATCATCGAGCAATCCGTCAAGGCTTTCCTGAGGTAATTTTTGGCGAGGGAAAAAGCCCTAGCCAAATCACTGAAATCGCTACCAAGATAATTGACGCCGGTCATAATCTACTAATCACCAGGACCAACCGAGAAACTTTCGAAACAGTGCGAGAGCGAATAGACAACCTAGTCTTTCATGAGACTGCTCGAATCATCAGCCATAACATTGACGAGCATAGCGGGAAGCTGGGCAACCTCCTCGTCATAAGCGCCGGCACAGCCGACCAAATTGTCGCTGAAGAAGCAGTCGTCACCGCCGAAGTCATGGGCAATCGTGTTACACGCCTTTACGATGTAGGTGTGGCCGGTCTGCACCGCTTGCTCGCCCAACATTCAACACTTCAACAAGCTAGGGTCATAATCGTAGTAGCTGGCATGGAAGGCGCTCTCGCCAGCGTTGTAGGTGGGCTGGTCTCGGCGCCAGTAATTGCCGTTCCTACCAGCGTAGGCTACGGCACGGGTTTCGGAGGAATCGCTGCACTCTTGTCTATGCTGAACAGCTGTGCGAACGGCGTGACAGTGGTCAACATAGACAATGGCTTTGGTGCTGGGGCCTTCGCTAGCATTGTCAATCAAATGGACAGCCCTTCCGAAGCTTGAAGACATAATCTTATCTGTAATAAAATGATTGGTTACGTCTAGCTATTTAACCTAACAGGAGTAAAACCCTGGTTCCGGCCGGTAGTCGGTCGATTGATCCTCATCAAGAGCTGGTTGAGGATCGATCCAATCCGGTCACCCTGACCCCGATGCACGCGAGTGCCCTAAATCTGCTCGAGTTCGACAAAATAGTCGAGGCAGTAGCAAGTTACGCGCTGACACCGCTGGGGGCAGCCAACTTGCACAAATTACACCCCCTTACTGACGAGGGGTCCATCAGACGGGAGCTTGCCATCACCACTGAGGGTGTCCGTTTCTTGGAAGAAAACGGTGGTTTCGAGCTTCAATCTCCCAGAGACCTCGACCAAATTCTTCATGAAATAGCTATCGAATCCCACGCCCTTTCCCCAACTCACCTGCTTCAATTATCTACTTTCGTGGAGTCTATCGAGAGGGCCTGTAAGGGGCTTGCCGAATCCAAAGGCGGGCCGTATCCAGCCTTGTCGACGATTGCGAAAGGTTGCGCAAACTGGGAAAGAGAATGCACAGAGATTCACGAGAAATTGGACATCAACGGCCAGGTTGCCGACAACGCTAGCCCCGAACTCAGAACCATCCGAAGCCGCCTTGGCCGGCAACGCAATCGGCTACGAGGCAACCTGGAATCCTACTTGCGTGGGCGCGACACGGCTAAATATCTTCAAGAGAACATCGTAACCGAACGAAACGGGAGGTTTGTGTTGGTGGTACGCTCAGAGCACCGAGCTGCCATTCCAGGTATCGTTCACGGATCGTCCTCAAGTGGTGCAAGTTTATTTCTCGAACCACTCAGCACGGTTGACCTCAACAACGAGATCGTCCGCCTTGAAGAGAAAGAACAGGACGAAATTCGGCGCGTGCTGCTACTACTATCGTCAATGTTTCGACGACGAGCCTCTGACCTCCGTCGGACTTTGCTGACAGCTACTGAGGTTGATAGTGTTCAGGCACGAGCTGCCTTTTCCAGGGCCACAGAAAGCTGCGAACCCAGAGTAGTGAATAACCAAGACCTGGAACTGAAAGCAGCTCGACATCCGTTGCTGATGAAATCAGTTCTGGATAGGTTGGGGCAATCCCCACCAGAGAGATCATCGGTTGAACCTGTGCCTCTCAACCTTACAATCAACCCTCCAACACAAGCCTTGATCGTAACGGGCCCAAACACCGGTGGGAAAACCGTCGCATTAAAGACCGCTGGGCTACTCGTCCTAATGACTCAAGCTGGGCTACATATCCCGGCCGGACGGGAGTCCCGTCTGCCTGTCTTCCGAACGGTGTTCGCGGATATCGGCGATGAGCAGTCACTTGCTTCAAACCTAAGCACATTTTCTGGGCACATCGCTAATATCGTAACCATGGACCGCCTCTTGGCGCTTCCAGCATTGATCCTGCTAGACGAAATTGGCGCTGGCACCGATCCAGTCGAGGGTAGTGCTCTAGGACGGGCAATGATTGGGCATTTTCGGGAACGAGGTGCCCATGTTATAGCCACAACTCATGATGACTCTTTGAAGTCATACGCTGCTACAACTGCCGGAGTAACATGTGCCGCTTTCGGTTTCGATCCAGACACATTCGCTCCAACTTACCGGCTGGCCTACGGTTCAACAGGAAGAAGTTTAGCATTGGAAATAGCAGGAAGACTCGGACTGGACTCGAGCGTTATCGAAGCAGCGACTAAACTAAGAGGAAATCGAGAAACCCAGCTGGCTGACCACCTGGATCAATTGGAGCAGGACAGACAGCAGCTCAACGAATTGAGAGATACTCTCCGCCGAAAGGAGACGGAACTCGCACAGAGGTCCACCTGGCTGTCTAAGCGTGAGACCAAGCTTCAACAACTAGAGCAGCAGAATTTAGAGAGTCTCAAAGAAACACTGAATACTAGGGTTCTCTCAGCTAGAAAGGAAATCGACGGTGTGATTAGCACATTGCGCAACAGGGCCACGTCACTAGAGCGAAGAGCAACTCAGCGGGCTGCCACCCAAGAGAAACCGCTTTCAACAGGTGAGCATGGCACGTTGCGGGCCGAGACACACGCCGCACTTACCAAGATTGCAGACAGCTTCCGGAATACGACCGCCGTAGCGGCCACGGCCCAAGGCTTGGTCAGCGAGCCGAAGATCAGCATCGGAGCCTTGGTTAAGGTAACGACTCTCGGCATAGAAGGAACCGTAGTCTCAATGAGAAAGGCCGATGCAGAGGTTGAGATCGACGGCAAACGCTTACAAATAGCGCTGAAGTCGCTAAGAGCAACAGGACAGATGTATTCCTCCTCTGAAAAACGTTCGAACGTTGAAATCCACGTAAAAGACCAGAAGCACTCTCTCGACGAGTTGAATTTGATCGGGTATCGGGTTGATGATGCACTATCGAGAATCGAGAAACACCTTGACCAAGTTCTAATGAGCGAACAACGGACTGTACGGTTTATTCACGGTCACGGCACCGGCCAACTCAGACAGGCAATCGGCGGCTACCTGCAGGCACACCCCTTAATAAAACAGGTGTCCCTAGCTCCTCCTGAGGAAGGTGGAAGTGGCGTCACTATCGCCGAACTAAGAGACTGAAGGTTTAAGTGATATCTTTAGCCTCACCTTCTCTCAAGCCAACCCGGATACGTCGCTAAGATGGGACTATTTCCACAATCGTTTATCGAGGACCTTAAAGTTCAAGCTGACATTGTGCAGGTAGTACAAGATTACCTTCCACTCAAGAAGGTCGGTAATAGCTACAAAGGACTCTGTCCGTTCCACTCGGAGAAAACCCCATCTTTTCATGTTCATCGGGACAAAGCATTCTTTCACTGCTTCGGTTGTGGTGCTGGTGGAGACGTCCTCAAATTCCTAGAACTCCAGGAAAAACTGGGGTTCCAAGATGCAGTGCAACACCTAGCTCAGCGTTTTGGTATCCAAGTTCCTGAACCTGACACTGAGCACGACCCGGCGGCTGACGCAGAGCGCGAAACAATGCTTAGGCTGCATGAGTTGGCAACTGACTTTTTCCAGAACCATCTAGTTGACACAGACGGGGTAGTAGCACGCGAGCACTTGACCGCAAGAGGCATCACCGGTGAAACGATAGCATTGCTCCAATTGGGTTTTGCTCCGCCGGCTCGCGATGGATTGGTGAAGCACCTCAGGGCTAAGGGTTACTCAGATGAGCTTCTAGTAAGAAGTGGGTTGGCAACCTCTTCGGAAGGACGCCCTCTGGCAGACCGTTTTCGTAATCGGCTTGTAATCCCAATCTCCCGAGAGGGTGGATCCGTCATCGCCTTCGGGGCCAGGGCACTTCATCCAAACCAACAACCAAAATATTTGAACTCGCCGGAAACCAACATCTATTCAAAAGCAAACACACTCTACGGCCTCAATTTATCAAAGCGAGCCATTAGGCAAGCCGGCTACGTGGTCATGGTTGAGGGCTACTTCGACCTGGCTCAAGTAGTTCAGGCTGGCTTGTCTGCAGTGGTTGCCTGTTGCGGAACAGCTGTAACAGAGCAACAGGTTAGACTGCTTAAGCGTTTCAGTTCAAAGGTAATCCTCAGCTTTGATCCAGACCCTGCCGGAGCTGAGGCTTCGGCAAGATCCGGCGAGCTTTTGCTATCAGAAGGTTTTCAAGTCAATGTAGCTAGCCTGTCACAAAATGAAGACCCAGACTCGTGTATCAGGAAACACGGAATTACAGGATATTCTGAAAAACTACGCACATCGCTGCCATATCTGGAATACTTATTGGATCGCGAGTCAACACAACGAGATTTGTCTCGAGGTGATCACCAGCGAGAATTCTTGACGAAGATGTTACAAATTGCGGCTAGGATTCCAGATGCGGCGGCTCGGGACCAATTCGCTGATCGCCTTGCCCACAAGGCTAAGATTCTAGAAGATGTGGTTCGCATGGAGATTCGCAAAGCAGCGGTGGATCGGCGAACTTCCCTAGATGAACAGCGAGTTCCGACCGAAAAGAGGATCAAGGCCGCAGAAAACGGACTGATTTGGGCAGTTGTGCATGAGACGTCAGCAGCTCTGTCTGCAATCAGCAGCCTAACCGACGAAGATCTAGAGGGATTAGCTACGGCGCCAATCCTTCGTACGGTTAGATCGCTCGCCGATTGGCCAGCCGACATAGTCCTTGACACGCTGCAAGAACGTTTGAGCAACGAAGAATCTGAATGGGTGGCCCGCGTGGGAACCCAAGACCGCCCTCCGGCCCCAACAGCAGACTGCGGTCAGGAAATCAAACGCCTCGGTTACGAGCGCCAGCGCGCCGCAGTGCAAGAAGAAATCGATCGATGCCAACAAATTGGAACACCAGCGGCACTAGCGGAAATCGACCTGCTTTGGCAGAAGAAGCGTGACTTGTTGACGAGATTGGAATCATTACATTCGTGATAAAACTGTGAGTAGCAACCGTCATTGAAATCAGACGGACGCCTAACAGGGGAGGAATACTGTTGTCGCTTGAAGAAAAGTATGACGAAGTTCGGCAGCTCATTCAAATCGGAAAAGAAAAGGGCTACTTACTTTACGAAGAGGTGAACGAGCTGCTCCCACCTGACATCACCTCATCAGACGAGCTAGACGAGCTATTCACCACTCTCGGCAATGCCGGAATAGAGGTAGTCGACTCAGAGCAGAAATACCGCGAAGACAAGTTGCTAGACCGGCGAAGCGAAGGCTCAGAAGTAGAGCTCGATCTGACACCAAGCGCCATTGACAAGACTAACGATCCTGTCCGTATGTACCTACGGGAAATGGGAACGGTACCTCTGCTGACCCGTGAAGGTGAAGTTGAGATCGCAAAACGGATTGAACGGGGAAAGCTCTCGGTCGTCAAAGCAGCATCACGGATGCCGATCATCATCCGGTCGGTGGTCCGTATGGGCGAGCAGCTTAAAGCTGGCGAACGAACAATTCGGGAACTAATCACATTCCAGGAAGATGAGGTCACAGAAGAGAAGCTCAAGCGCCATGCCCGAGCTGTTCTGGCACAGATCGAACTAATCCGTAAGGCCAGATTGGATGTCATCCGTCGTGAAAAAAAAGTTGGGACAATCCCTAAACGAGAGAAGGCACGCTACCGGCGCAATTATCGAAATTTACTTCGAGCCAAGGTACAACTGTCTCGCTTGATCAGGGGTGTCGATTTTACAGAACCAATAAAACGAACTTTGATTGATCATGTCAAAGAGATCGCAGAAGGTATTCAATCGATTCAGAGGGATCTCGATCATGTCGAGCGGCAGCTCAAAGCTAAAACCAGACGCCGTGCCAAGGAAGAGGACAAACGGCGCTTTACCAAGCAACAACGTGAGCTCCGTGCACAACTTCGCGACCGAGCCGAAGAACTTGAGCAACCTATCCAGGAGGTGCAAAGATTACACCACGTTATCTATCGAGGAGAAATGCAGGCCGAATTAGCCAAGAAAGAACTTGTTGAGGCAAACCTGCGCCTCGTAGTGTCCATTGCCAAGAAATACACTAACCGCGGGCTACAGTTTCTCGATCTGATTCAAGAGGGCAATATCGGCCTTATGAAGGCAGTTGACAAGTTCGAATATCGCCGAGGCTACAAATTTTCAACCTACGCGACTTGGTGGATACGCCAAGCGATCACCAGAGCTATCGCTGACCAAGCACGGACTATTCGGATCCCGGTTCATATGATCGAGACGATCAACAAACTGATCAGAACCTCACGAGCCCTTGTGCAAGAGTTGGGCAGAGAACCTGCCTCTGAAGAGATTGCGGAAAGGATGGACATCCCAGTAGGGAAAGTAAGAAAGGTTCTGAAAATTGCCCAAGAGCCAATTTCACTAGAAACACCAATTGGGGAAGAAGAAGATAGCCATCTTGGAGACTTTATCGAAGACCGACAGGAGGTGTCACCTGCCGATGCGGTAATCAATCTCAACCTCAAAGAACAAACAGAAAATGTGCTTCAAACCCTGACACCAAGAGAAGAGCGGGTTATAAAAATGCGATTCGGTGTTGGAGACGGAAGCGAGCATACATTAGAAGAGGTCGGCCAAAATTTCGCCGTCACCAGAGAAAGAATTCGCCAAATCGAGGCCAAGGCCCTAAGGAAACTCAGACATCCCTCTCGAAGTAGACGTCTAAGAGCATTTCTCGAGGGTAGCTAATTTTTAGACTCCTTCCCACATGTGTTCGAGTCTCTGTTGTACCGAAATTGAGCGAAGCCTATGGATCGTAACCCAAGAGAGGCTAGTGCTACGGAACCCCTACTCATCTACCGAGTCATAGGCAATTCAACCAGCGGAACTAACGGGCCCATAGCTCAGCGGTCAGAGCCGCCGGCTCATAACCGGTCTGTCCCAGGTTCGAATCCTGGTGGGCCCACCATCTGCAAGAATGAACGTGTTACCGACCGAAAGACACGTATGAGTCTCGAACACCGAAGACGTTCCAGAGTCTACAAGCCCCGCCAAAACGCGGGGCTTTTTTGTTTGGCTCTAATTGAAATGGAGACCTAGAACAGAATGTTGCCTGACCTCGATCGACTGATTCGACTGCAACGATTGGACAACGCAAGTGTTGAAGCAAGACGCACGATTGAGGCGATTCCTACCCGCATGGCTGAGCTCGACGCTCAGCTTGATGCAAGTCGCAAGAAGGTCGATGAAGCTAAACAGCGCTTGGACGACCAAAAACAGGTCCGTCAGGCCGTCGAGAAAGTTCTCGCTGAAACCCAAGCTAAACTGTCGCGATTCAAGGAACAACTGATGGCGGTAAAGACCAATAAGGAGTACACCGCTGTTCAGCACGAAATTGCCACAGCCGAGGCACATGCCAACAAACTCGAAGATGACATCATCGAGCACATGGTGCAAGCCGACGAACTGACAGAAGAAGTAAAGTCGACGGAACAAGTAGAGCAAAAAGACCGCTCTGAAATTGAATTGGCTCGCACTAAGCTTGAAATAGAACGTGCAGAGATCGAGCAACAACTAGCAGGTACCTCAAGCGAACGTGAAAAGCTAGCCTCAGATCTGAGCGAAGCAACCCTCCGTCTATTTGATTCGATCGCAGGTCAGCGGCAGGGACTTGCCGTGGTCGAAGCACGGGACGGGCATTGCACGGTGTGTAATGTGAGGTTACGTCCGCAAGTATTTAACCAAATACTCCTTAACACTGGTTTGGTCAGATGTGACAGTTGCATGCGCATCCTGTACCATGATCCAAACAACACACACCACAAACTTTCGACGGGCGATACAACAAAATGACCACTACACCGGTGGTCGTCTACATAGACGGCGGGGCTCGCGGTAATCCAGGCCCTGCTGGCTACGGTGTCCGGATTGAAACCTGTAAAGGAGACGTTGAGGCCGAACTTTACGAACCGATCGGTATAGCAACAAATAATGTCGCTGAATATAGAGGGTTGCTCGGCGCACTCGCCTATCTTGTTGAAAATGGCTACCAAGAAGCCTTGATCCGCTCAGACTCGCAACTATTAGTGCGACAGATGCAAGGACGCTACAAGGTCAGGCATCCTCGACTGCAACCACTCTATAGACAGGCCAAAGCCCTTGAAGCGAATCTGGCACTAGTAACATTCGAACATGTGCGCCGAACGGAAAATACCGCTGCTGACCACCTCTCAAACCTTGCAATGGACACCCAAGAGTCGATTGGGACACCTTAAGCGAAGTCTTTAAAACACTAGTCGCCAGCCAGCACAGTCAGATTACCTCTACCTGTTTAGGAAGTTCTGCTAGCCAAAGAATCTCCGTCGAAGTTTTCTTCCTCGAGAAGCTATTGGGAAATCCAGACTTGGGTATTTCGTTACGGAATCATTCGATTGGAAAAGTTGCTGGTATCAATCGACAACCGGTTCTTTGCTGGAAGTTTAAACGAAGCGTTCTTACCCTCTTAAGTAGATGCCCAAGACACATTCACATTTGTTGCGATTGCCCGCGGAAACACTCTCACCAGACATCCTGGCCATCTCTTGCAGCACGTGATTCAACATTACCCTGAATCAAAACGCTCAATCGGCACCCTGTCGAAGGAAGGCTGGAACATCAAGAGGCGATTCCTCAGTCGACTCCAGATCGAGAAGGGCCTCTCCCACCTGATCAGCAGGAAGCTTTTCTGGTAATGGCAACTCGATGACCGGACGGCGCGATACAGCTGATTGATCCGTCTGACTACCCTGAGACGAGCTAAGCGATAGATCATCTTGCCACTTGGTATATTGCTGAAGGTCTACCGGTGTCTGCGCAGCACCTCCTTGAAGTCCTCCACCTGTTTCCTCACCGTCGAAGCCAGTTGCTATGACCGTGATCTTGATTCGGCCTTCCATCGCTTTGTCGATGACGGCACCGAAAATGATATTTGCATCCTCATGAGCTGCATCGTGGATGATTGAAGTCGCCTCATTGACTTCAACCAGAGACAAATCAGGCCCACCGGTTACATTGACAATCACCCCCCGTGCTCCTTCAACAGTAGCATCCTCAAGCAATGGGCTCGAAATCGCCTGACTAGCAGCATCGACCGCCTTTGTTGAACCGTCACCTACCCCAGTCCCCATGATGGCAAATCCCATTCCACACATGATAGTTCTGACATCTGCAAAATCGAGGTTGATCAGACCAGGTACAAGAATCAAGTCAGAAATACCCTGGATAGCCTGCCTTAACACATCATCAGCAGCAACAAATGCATCAGAAAGAGTGGTCGAACGATCGGTAGTAGCCAGCAACCTCTCATTCGGGATAGTGATGACCGTATCAACACTGTCTCGAAGCTCGGCCAAGCCTCGGTCAGCCTGAATGGATCTCCGACTTCCTTCAAAAGCGAACGGCTTTGTCACGACAGCAACGGTCAGTGCTCCCAATTCGCTAGCAAGATTAGCAATCACAGGTGCAGCTCCTGTGCCTGTACCCCCGCCTAGACCTGCTGTCACGAACACCATGTCAGCTCCATCCAAGGCAGAAATGATTTGCTCAGTATCTTCGAGCGCTGCATGCCTACCAACATTTGGTTCGGCGCCAGCCCCAAGTCCTTTGGTCAGCTTGGCTCCAAGCTGTAGACATAGTGGCGCAGCACTATTGTTCAGAGCTTGCGCATCGGTGTTAGCAACGATGTACTCAACTCCATCAAGACCCGATAGAACCATTCTGTTGACGGCATTACTACCTCCACCCCCAACCCCGACAACTTTTATCCGAGCTCCCATACGATCAGCATCTTCGATCGTCATCCGTAGGCAAGGATCAGGATCACCGGCCTGACAGTCTTGAACCTCATCAAATTGATTCGTTAAAGTCGACGATTTCATCAATCCCCCTTTAACTCCTGCTACTACACCCTGATCGCACCAATCAAACAAATCACAGCTTAGCTTTGCAAGCTAAGCTGTCCCGGTGACAACTTACGAATACAGCTACTACAAATTTGACCAACAACAAACCTTGCCTTAATAACTAACAATGAATCAGACTGCCATCTTGAACCGTTCTCTCAACCAAATATTCAAACGATTAAGCCACCCCACCCCTGCAAACCGCTCCTCTTCGCGTAATTGCTGACGATGGGCATACTTCACCAGTCCTACCCCAGTCGCAAAGTCTGGACTATTTACGTGATCGGTGAGACCCCCAACATCAACCGGACAACCAAGGCGAATCGGAAGATTAAAGATCTGTTCAGCCACCTCAGACATACCTTGAAGCAACGCACCACCACCGCACAGGACAATTCCTGACTTGAGCGAGCGTTCGTAGCCGGCCCGACGGATTTCGTCCCAAATCGCGTGAAATAATTCCTCGGCCCTAGGTTGTAAAACCTCGGACACAATCCGGCGTTTAATTACCCTTGGATCCCGACCTCCGACACTGGCAACCTCGATAGTTTCGTCCTCGTTGACCAAAAAAGCCAACGCACATCCGCTACGGCGCTTGGTCTTTTCTGCGTCAGGAATCGGAGTTCTAAGGCCAACCGCAATGTCGTTGGTAAAATGCTCCCCACCCATTTCGATCACGCTGGTGTGCCACAAACTCCCACCTTCGAAGATTCCCAAATCAGTAGTGCCAGCTCCTATATCGACAATCGCTACCCCTAGCTCTCGCTCGTCATCAGTCAACACAGATTCGGCTGCTGCCAAATGTACCATCACTGTGTCACCTACCCTTAAACCAGCTTTATTTACGCTAGAAATGATGTTTTGTTTTGACGAGATACTCCCAGTGACTACATGAACATTCACCTCAAGACGAGTTCCTTTCATACCAACGGGTTGGTCGATACCTTCTTGATCGTCAACAACAAAGTCTTGGGGGAGAACATGCAGAATCTCACGCCCCGCCGGAAGAGCCACACCCTTAGCAGCATCAATGGCACGACGTACATCACCATGAGTGATCTCAGGGTTAGCGCCTGACACTGCAACCACTCCACGACTGTTGAAAGCTTTTAGATGGGCTCCAGACAATCCAAGGTGCACTGAGCCAATCTCGACACCGGCTGTGAGCTCGGCCTCTTCGACGGCCTTCTTGATAGATTCAACAGCAGCCTCTAGGTTAACTACGACACCTCGTCGGACGCCTTGGCCCTCCACTACGCCAAAGCCAATAATATCTATACTGCCGTCCTCAAGCGCCTCTGCAACAATGGCAGCAACCGTCTTGGTGCCAACATCCAGACTGACGAGATAATGTTCCTTCCGTCCCACCGATCCTCCGTCCCAACAATCAGCTCTCGGGTGCGTGCCACTACTGACCAACCTCTCACCCACGAGTCAGACAACGGTTCCACTTGGTCTAGGTCATTGGCCTTACATAAACCCGATTCTCAAATCTAAGATCGACATAATCGATCTCACTAATACTCGATCGCAAGGTAGATGCGAGCTCTGCGTAAAACTGCAGCCGCTCAACAAACCGGTCTCCACCGAGATGCAATAACGCTGGGTCGTCATTCAGCAGAACCACAGCGTTGTAAGGGTCCTCTACATCGACCTGAGAAATCGCTCTGAGTTCTTCTGGGTGCAATGCCAACTGATCTAACAATTTCATAGCCAGGGCCATTCGCATCGGTTCAACAACAGCGGCAGAGCCTTTAGATGCCATCAGTCCATCAATGATAGGTAGATCGAATTCTTCGAATCGTGGGCCATACTGTGCGATCAGCTCACCACTCTTATCAACCAGGTAGAGCAGGTCAGAGAACCTGGCAAGAGCCACCGGAATCCGTTCCTCGACCAACACCTCTACTGTGGAGGGTAAAATGCGTCTCAGCGTGCCGCCGACCAGCCAAGGAGATGCCGCCAAACGCTGTCGGTATACCTCAAGATCGACTTCAAGAATTTGCTGCCCTTTCAAATCAGCCAACAATGCCAGCAACTCCCCTTCAGCAAGTTTGTCGTTCCCCTCTACTACGATGTCACCTACCCTAAAGACGGAACCAAGAAGCAGAGCATCCACGACTTGATGTCCAGCTACAAAACATCCACCAGCCAAGCACAAATTCCACAACATTCTGAGCCAACGCACGGTTGCACGACGAGGACGAGCCGGTCGGCTACTTCGCCTGAACCGCTTGTCACGCTCAGTGATAACAGTCATGGCAACTCCTAGGACTCGATACCCACTCGACCTTTGCTCTGCCTGAGAGCCTCAAGCACCCTAGTCCCGACTGTTCCGATCGAACCAGCTCCTAGAGTGACTACAAGATCTCCAGAACCCACCATACCAGCCAGTGTCGACACTACATCTTCAAGCTTTGCTACGTAGTGTACGGAGGCTCTCCGTAGTCTTATCTCCATAGCGAGGCTTTCCGACGTGATGCCCGGTATGGGGGGCTCACCAGCAGCAAAGATATCGGTCAAAATCACGATATCGGCCGTCGACAACACCCGTGCAAACTCAGCAAAAAATCGAGCTGTCCGTGTATATCGATGCGGTTGAAAAACGGCGACCAGACGCTGGTGAGGCTGATTACGTGCTGTCGATAACACAACGTCAATCTCAGTCGGATGGTGGCCGTAGTCATCGATCACACTTACTCCACCAACAGCACCCAGAAAATGAAAACGGCGTTCGACACCAGTAAATTTCTGGATAGATGCCGCGGCAAGATTAGGATCAAGGCCTAATTCCATAGCAGTGGCAAAGGCCGCCATACCATTAAGTAAGTTATGGCGGCCAGGCACCCCAACCTCAAATGCAAAAGGTTCTAAGTGCTCCTTATGCCTCCACTTCAATAGACACCCTGAGCTACAAGACTTAAAAACAGGCTCGTAACCGATCACATCAGCGGACCTGTTCTCGAGCCCATAAGTCATAACACGCCCTGTAATCCGACTCCGCAGGCGAACCATTTCTGGATCATCGGCGCACACCACGACCACGCCAGCGTCAACCACCCTGTTAGCGAAACTAACCATGGTGTCTTGTAAAGCCGCGAAAGTCCCATAGTGATCCAGATGTTCTGCCTCAAGATTCGTAACCACCGCAATACGGGGTGTGAGCTCAAGGAGTGAAGGCTCGCTCTCATCGGCTTCCAGAACAAAATGAGGCCCGTTACCAGACCGGATATTGCTCCCGAAAGCCTTTATTTTTGCCCCAACAACCACACTCGGATCTAAACCACAGTCGGCTAGCAAGACAGCGATCATGGAAGATGTCGTGCTCTTCCCATGAGTTCCCGTAATGGCCACAGTAGACCGTGAGCGCGCAAGCCTCGCCAACATCGCCCCTCGCTGTATCACTGGCAATTGCCGACGGTGAGCCTCCGTGAGCTCGGGGTTGTCACCGGGCACCGCTGCCGACACTATGACCGCATCAGCCTCTCCTACCCAGCGAGCATCATGACCTGTCTTGATAGCAACCCCAAGATCCCGCAACCTCGCTGTTGTGGGAGATCCAAATTGATCTGAACCACTGACCTGATATCCGAGCTCTGTCATCATCTCAGCGACACCACTCATGCCAACTCCACCAACTCCCACGAAATGGACTCGCCGGGTTGAGGGAGGCAACCCATGCCCGACCGCCCTATCCGAAGCTGACCGGTCATGATCCAATGAGTCACTCACAATCCCATCAACTGCTCAGCGCGATCAACAATAGCTGAAACCGCACCTGGCCGACTTTGCTTTCTCGATGCACCTGCCATCTGGAACCGACGTGCGCTATCGGCTGCAAGAGCAACCAGAGTGGAAGCCAAACGATCCCCTGTCAAAGCCGATTGCGGCAACATCTCCGCAGCACCTGCTCGGACCAGCACCTCTGCATTCATCAATTGGTGTCCATCGGCCGAACCAGGCAACGGGACGAGAAGAGCCGGTCGACCAACAGCAGCAACCTCAGCTAGCGTAGTAGCACCAGCTCGACTAATGATGAGGTCGGCCTCACGCATCCTTTCAGCCATCTGATTGAGGTACGGTTCAACCCGAGCCGACAAGCCTATTGCTTCATAAGCACCCTGTACCCGTTCGCAGTCCTGTTCTCCGGTTTGGTGCGTGACATCAAACCTCACACATGAATTCACAAGCTTCGGTGCCGCCGACATCATCGCGAGATTAATCGGGTGCGCTCCTTGAGAGCCACCTAACACGAGTAGTTTTATCGTGCCGGACTCGGCTGTCCAAGACCTGTCTGGTTTAAAGAATTCCGACCGGACCGGATTTCCAGCCACAAAACCCTTGCCCCGGAAATGCGGCAATGACATTTCGTAGGAAACAGCTGCAGCACGGACAACTGGAGCCAGCAACCTATTTGTGACACCAGGCATAGCGTTTTGCTCAAGAATCATAGTCGGGACTTGCCGCAGAGCCGCGACCAAGACAACGGCGCCAGCAGCATAACCACCAAGTCCAATGACCAGATGGGGTGAAACTCTAGTAACCAACGACCAAGCATCCCAAACGCTCCAAGGGAGAACCGCTAAACCACTGGCAAAAGCCCCGAGCGACTTTCCTTTCAGTCCAGCACTGCGGATCACCTGATGCTTGAATCCATGGCTAATGACAGTCTCTGCTTCTGACCTTCGACCTGTTCCTATAAAGACAATCTTTGACTGCGAATAACGTCGTTGCATTTCTTCGGCTACGGCAATACCGGGATATAGGTGTCCCCCGGTGCCACCACCACTCAACAAAACCCGGGGTCGGTAGTCCACGCAATCTCACGGTCATGCGTCATACGACGCGTGCTGGGACACGTTCAAAAGAATGCCCATTGCTAGTAAACTAACGAGCAAAGAAGATCCACCAGAGCTAACAAACGGGAGCGGAATTCCCTTGGTCGGCACCAGCCCTAACACAACACTAATATTTACTAGGGCCTGGATGGCAATCATCATGGTGAAACCGAGTGCTAGAAACGAACCAAATCGATCTGGAGCTGACACAGTGATCCGTAAGCCGCGCCAGATGATCATCCCAAAGCATAACAAGATGACCGATGCACCCAGCAGCCCGGTTTCTTCCGCTATTACAGCGTAAATAAAATCTGTATGTGGGAATGGCAGGTAGAACAACTTTTGAACACCGGCCATTAACCCCTGACCAAACAACCCACCGGTAGCAACTGCCATCTGGGATTGCAGAACCTGATAGCCAGCTCCAAGAGGATCAGCTTCCGGATCAAGGAAGGCGAGCAGGCGTCGAACTCGATACGGTGCACTTGCCAGCACCCCATAAAGTATTGGAACCCCAGCCAAGATTAACCCAAAGACGTAGCGATAGCTCAGGCCTGCCGCGAACACCATAATGCCCACGATGACTAAGACGGTAAAGGCCGTTCCGAAGTCAGGCTCTAGCAATATCAAGCTGCAAATTACACCAGTAGTAACGGCGATCGGGACCAATGCATGAGTCACCCTGTTGATTGTGTCCATCCGTCGCTCAAGCACAGACGCGGTATAGATGATTATCGCCACCTTAGCTAGCTCTGATGGCTGCACCCCAATACCACCGATAGCGAACCAGCGTCGAGTGCCATTAATAGGCGGGCCAAAGAAAACGACAACTAGCGCAGCTATGGACACACCCAACCCAGTCCAAATCACAACCGGTTGTCTTAGTAATCGGTAATCAACCCGGAGAGCTACCCACAACAAAGAAACTCCAAGAACGACCCAAGTCATTTGTTTAAACAGGAAGTAATACGGCGGTTGTTGATAATTCGCCATTGCCAAGGCTGCTGATGCGCTATAAACCATCACCACGCTAGCGCCAACCAAGAGGAGGGTAGCTAGAAACAACAACTTGTCAGACTTCAGCTTTCGCGCCATACTTTTTCAGCTAACAGTCACAATTAACCGCGGTGCCTCTAAAGATAAAACTGCCCAAACCCGATAACATGGGCGAGACACGGGAGATTGAATCCATGGTCGCACACACTGCCACAGAAGATCCCTCGTGACCAAAACGGATACAAGGGCTTCGACATTAGTGGCGAAGCGATCAATAACTGGGTTGTGACCCGAAGGCTCAACCCCACCGTGAACAGACCGCACCTACGCATCGTGAGCGGTCAGCAGTCATCAACCGCGAGCGAGGTGAAGACACCAACCTCGCAGACCGAGGCAGCCTGCGTTCCCAGCGGCCGACTCTTCACCGCCGCAACGCGGCTGATGACTGCTCACTGCTCACGATGCTTTTCGACCTCCTCCTTCAATCGATCAACAGCCTGACCGAACACCAGTCCCCTATCGGCATAATCGCGGAACATGTCCAAACTGGCGCAGGCTGGCGCAAGTAAAACAGTGCCTCCTGGAACAGCCAGACCATAAGCTGTTCTCACAGCATCATGCATTGAAGCTGCATCAACAATCCTGACCAGTCCACTTAGTTCGGCATGTATCCTGTCTTGTGCCTCACCAAGTGCGATGATCGCGTCAACCTGAGATTCAATCGCCCGATGCAGTAACCCAAAATCGCCGCCCTTGAAACGCCCCCCCATGATGACAACGAGGTGGTCACCACAATTTTCAATCGCGCACCTAGCGGACTCGATGTTGGTTGCCTTTGAATCGTTTATGAACCGGACACCTGCAACCTCCCCAACAAGTTGCAAGACGTGATCGAGACCAGCAAAATTATCAACAGTAACGGTCATATCACTGGTGGATACTCCAATGAGATCCGCAACCGCACTAGCGGCCACAACATTGCTCAATTGGTGGCTACCTATCAAGTGGACGGCGGACAGTGGAACAAGTCTCTCGTCACCAGTCACGGACTTTCGAATAATCGCGTCATTTTCCACGACCACACCTGCACTTATCGATCCGGTGAGGGCATACTCTACCCGCCGTGCTGAACTGTCGTCTGCCAAACGCAGCACCTCTGGATCGTCTGCATTAATCACCAAGGTGTCCGAGGCTGTTTGATTAGCAAAGATCCGCGCCTTTGCTGCAACATAGGCTGAATAACTCTCATGCCTGTCCAAATGATCACTGTGTAGATTAAGCAGAACGGCAACTGATGGCCGAAATGTTGTCGTCAATTCCAATTGGAAGCTCGACACCTCCACCACGTGAATCATTTCCGGTGTGGATGCCTGGACTTGCGCACTCAGTGCCATTCCTACGTTCCCACCAACTAAGACGACACAACCACCAGCCTCAAGCATTTTTCCGAGAAGCACCACTGTCGTCGACTTGCCCTTGGTTCCGGTGACAGCCACGACCCGTCCACGCAGCCACCTAGAGGCAAGCTCGACTTCACTAATAACCGGAACCTTCCTATGTCGAAGTCGGTCAAGTCCCTCAAGAGTTGGAGAAACTCCTGGGCTGAGCACAACTAGATCTGCGTTCTCTAGTGTCCGAGTAGCGTGCCCTCCTAGCTCCAACTCCACGCCGAGATCGCGTAAACCAATAACCGACTGGTCAACCTCTCGGCGCCGTTCGGTCAAGACAACACTTGCCCCACGATCTACCAACAGCCGAGCCGCCGCGATCCCACTCCGTGCAGCCCCTATAACCACGACCCTCGCACCAATCACAGAAAATTCGTTCATCGCAGCTTTAATGTCGCTAGGCTAAAACACGCAAAAACCACTGCTGCAATCAAAAATCGACTAAGCACCTTTGGCTCACTCCATCCGATCAGCTCACAATGATGATGTAGGGGTGCCATCCTAAATACACGTTGTCCGGTGATCTTGAAGTAACTCACTTGAATCACTACTGAAAATAGCTCGATCACAAATACAGCTCCAACGATTGGGAGTAACAGCTCTTGCTTGATTAATATTGAGACGGTAGCTAGAGCCCCCCCCAAGGCCAGCGAGCCCACATCACCCATGAACAACTCTGCGGGATGCGAGTTGTACCAGAGAAACCCGAGGCCAGCCCCCACAAGGGCTCCACAGAACACGGTGAGTTCAGCTGCCGGAACAAAATGTGAGAGTAATAAATATTCGGCAAAAATCGCATGCCCAGTCACATAAGCCAAAGCGGTGAGTGCTGCTGCCGCAACGGTGAAAAGGCTAATGGCTAAACCGTCCAAGCCGTCACTTAAGTTGACCGCATTTGAGAAAAACACTAACAACAGAACGCCGAAAGGAACGTAGACCCATCCTAGGTCCGGGGTAAGCCCCTTAAAGAATGGGAAAATCAGCTCTGTGTTGTAGAGCTCTCGTTCGCTCAACCACAACAAAGTTAGGCCGACAGATATTGCTACAACGCCCTGACCAATCAACTTATAGAGAGGTCTCAAACCGCGATGTGTCTTGTGAACCACTTTCAAGTAGTCATCCAAGAATCCAACGACACCAAATGCCAAAGTAGAAAGCATCGCAACCCAAATAAAGGCATTAGCAAGATCTCCCCAAACTAATGTTGGAACAATCGCTGCGGTCAAAATCAGCAACCCTCCCATCGTGGGGGTGCCAGCCTTCGATTGATGCGTGGCTGGCCCGTCATCTCGGACAACCTGTCCTATCTGAAACCCTCTGAGAGTTCGGATCAACCAGGGACCCATGACGAGGCTAATCGCGAAAGCTGTCAACCCAGCCGCAGCTGTTCGAAACGTGATGTACTGCACCAGATTGAAAGATGGATGAAGCAGGTGATAGAGCATTACGAACACTCCGCTAAGAGCCGCTCAACCACCAACTCGACTCGAACACCACGTGAGCCTTTCACGAGCACCATATCGCCATCTTCCAGCATGCCTACAAGCCGATTTGCTGCTCCTTCACTGTTGTCACAGTGAAGGACTCGATCGGCAGCAAGGCCCGCTTCGACGGCTGCTGTGCCTACCGCCCTGGCTGGAGCTTCTCCGACGGTAATTAATAGACCCAACCCAGCTTCAGCCGCTGCAAACCCAACCCGACGATGTAGGGCTGTCGAACGCTTGCCTAACTCAAGCATCTGCCCAAGCACCGCAACTCGGCGCCCTCTTCGAAGATCACGACGCAAAGGCACCAGCGCAGCTTCGACCGCTAACGGATTGGAGTTATATGAATCGTCGACCAAGACAATCCCTCTCTGCAGGTGATGGACTTGACCTCGATGCGGTGCTGCTTGAAGCTTTGACACTCTCTCAGCCGCCGCCTCAAGTGGCACCTCGAACTTGACCGCAACAGTCATTGCTGCCAGCACATTCGACAAATTAGACCGACCCAGTAACGGCGTTGAGACCATGGTTGAACCGACCGGTGTCCGAATCAGTGCCCGTGTGCCCTCCAATCCTCTATCTTCCACTTCGGCAGCAGCAACCGATGCCTCAGAACCAAAACCGAAGGTTTCTATTTGGCCAGGAAAGTCAGTGAGACGGGTCATAATGCGGCGATCTTCTGCGTTGACAACTACTGTGGTATCTACAGACGCTCCTTCCAAGATTTCTGATTTAGCATCTGCAATACTCTCGATAGAGGAGAAAAACTCACTATGGACCTCAGCTACGTTTGTCCAAACACGAACATCGGGCTCAGAAATCTCCACCAAACGACTGATCTCCCCGGACCTATTCATTCCAAGTTCCACAACAGCAACTTCAGGTCGTGTCCGAAGCTCCAACAATGAAAGAGGAAGCCCGATAGCATTGTTCAAATTTCCCCGACTTCTACAAACACGGTAACGAGCCTCCAACAAACCAGCTGTCAGTTCCTTCGTGGTGGTCTTTCCGATGCTTCCCGTGATCGCTACCACTCGCGCATCCGATATTCGCCGTATATATCTAGCCAACAGCTGAAATGCAGACAATGTGTCGTGGACGACAATGCCCACTCCAGTCGGCATTCCCAACGCCGATTCGTGGCTGACCAGCGCGCCACACGCTCCACGTGCAAACGCCTCGGATACAAACTCGTGGCCATCGTAACGATCCCCACGAATCGCTACAAAGAGGTCGCCAGGAGCCAGAGAACGAGAATCTATCGAGAAGCCGTTTATTGGGGTTTCGCTTCCAACCATCACTTGTCGTCCGTCGACGACCCTTGCAACTTCCCCTAGTGTCATTGCTCACAACCAGACCAGCCCAACTTCCACAAGGTCGACACTATGACTCATTCCCCTTAAACCACCATCCCTGCACGTCTCTTCTTAAGCGACCCTCTCGCGGCCACCCTGTCATCAAAGGGAACTCGCTTGTCACCAAAGCGTTGTTCCACCTCATGACCCTTCCCGGCAATCACGACCGAATCCCCTGGCTCCGCTGAGGCAATCGCGTAGTCGATCGCTGCAGCTCGGTCATGGATAGCAATATCTACCAGGCCTGAAGCCTGCCTATTCGTTGACACGATACCGTGCTGGATCTCCTTTATGATGGATTCAGGATTTTCAGACCTCGGATTATCCGTGGTCAATATCACCATTTCGCTAAGACGCGCCGCTACAGCGCCCATCAAAGGCCGTTTATCTCGATCGCGATCACCACCACATCCAAATACCGTGATGACCCTGCCATCGCCTAGCTCACGCACAGCGCCCAGTAAGGCCCGAAGAGCATCGTCCGTGTGCGCAAAATCCACCACAACCCATACGTCGTCGCATGAAGCCGACACTACCTCAAATCTCCCAGGCACACCCTCAAGAGCAGCCACGCCCTGCTGGATCGCCGGCAGCGGCACCTCGAGCGCAACCGCCGCTGCCACTGCAGCCAGTACGTTGTAAACATTAAGCCGACCTGGCAGCGATGTTTTTAGGTGCAACTGACCGATAGGAGTCCGTACATCAAGCGACGTGCCGGCTAACGTTGACTCAATCCGGTCTGGCATGATGTCTGCCACCTCGTTGATCCCGTAAGTAACCGGACGTGCGACCTGACTCACAAGGCGGCAACCGTATAAGTCATCGATGTTGATAATTGAAGGTGCTTCGTCAGGCAACATTCCAAACAGTCGCCTTTTAGCTTCAAAATAGCTCTGCATATCTGAATGGTAGTCAAGGTGATCCCGTGTCAAGTTCGAGAACACTCCAGCGGAAAAACAAGTCTCATCTACACGGCGCATAGCTAGCGCGTGAGAAGAAACTTCCATCACACATGCCACGCAACCATGTTCAACCATCTCATGCAGAAGCCCTTGAATTTTTGGTGCCTCTGGGGTTGTGAGTTCAGTCTCGCTTTCACGGCCACCTGTAAGATAGCCCACGGAACCGATGCGCCCACACCTCCAACCAGCCGACTTAAATATCGATGACAACAAATAGGTTGTCGTAGTTTTTCCGTTAGTACCAGTAACTCCCACTACCTTCAAATTGCGACTAGGATCGCGATAGAATGCCGAGGAGAGTTCGGCAAGTGCGAGCCGAGCATTATCAACTTTCACCAAAGAGCCACAGTCAACATCAGCAGGGTTCGAAGTCGACACGACCAAAACAGCTCCACGATTCATCGACTCTGATGCGAAATGGTTGCCATCATGATCCTGCCCTCGGATCGCCACAAAAACAGATCCCGGGCCAATCTCTCTTGAGTCGCAAGATATAGAGGTAACGGAACGATTCAGCACTGCCGGATCAACAACCTGAGCAACCCCTCCCACCTCCAGCACACCAGACAGGCGCGGAACCAGCTCCCCCACTGTCATCGTTTTGACCTCAACTCAGAAACCGCCTTCTTGGTGCGATTCAACCAGATGGTAAGCTCTTGGCCTCTACCAATAACCTGACCAGGTTGAGGCGCTTGGTCAGCAACAAAGCCAGAGCCCTTGAGGCGACTAGACAGTCCTAGACCTGTCGCTACTGCAACAGCCTTCCTGGCACTAAGTCCCCTCAGATCAGGCATAAACCCTTCAGAGACAGATTCAGGCTCCAGCGGTGTACTAACCTGAACCTGCTGAACCAATCTGGGGACAACCGGCGCAAGAATGGGAGGGGGAGCATCTACATTTGGAGGGATAGCAAGGTGCCTGAGGGAAGCCTCCGCGATCCGCTTGAACGCCGGTGCTGCAACAGATCCCCCGAAACGTGCAACATCATCAATAACGACGAGAATAGTAAGAGCGGGCTTAGTAGATGGCACGAACCCCACAAATGATGCAACATGGTCGGTTTCTGAGTAGCGCCCGTTCACAATCTTTTCAGCTGTACCCGTCTTTCCGGCTACGGTATAACCGGCCAGCCTAGCGTTTCTGGCGGTTCCCCGCGAAACGACATCCTCCATAATCCGTGTCAACATTGAGGCTGTCTCTTGGGTAACCGCCCTCCGGATTACCCGCCCCGGAACTTCGCTATGACTATCTGAACTCCTCAACCCCCTTACCAAGCGTGGAGCCATCAATTCACCACCATTGGCAACAGCGTTCATCGCAACAGCCATTTGTAATGGGGTAACAGAAATGCTGTAACCCATAGCTACACGAGCTAACGTGCTCTCGGTAATGCGCGATGGATCGTGGACGATGCCTCGACTCTGCCCAGGAAAATCGATGGCGAACGCCTGGCCAAACCCGAATCGCCGCACATAGCGTCCAAGCCGCTCTGGCCCTAGCTTGACCCCTATCTTGCTAGCACCGACATTACTTGATTTGACTATGACATCTGCGAACGACAGGGCACCGTAGCTTCCGACATCCCGTATTGGACGACCACCGAAGTAGATCACCCCTGGGCTTACATCAATGATCTCGTCTTGACGAAACACTCGCTCTTCAAGCGCCGCTGACGCCGTTACGATCTTGAATGTTGAACCTGGCTCGTAGACATCCTGAGTAGCTCTGTTGCGGCGAACATCGGCTGTCGAAAGTGCAAAGTCATTTGGATTGAATGTCGGTTCGTTCGCAAGGGCAAGAATATCTCCTGTGCGAGGATCAAGAACGACAACGCTGCCTCCAGCAGCACCATGCTCGAGCACCGCCGCCCGAAGTTCCCTCTCAGCGATGTGCTGAAGGTACTTATCAATGGTAAGTTCTAAACTCGCTCCCGTAGTTGGCGGCCGCTCAACCCGGCTAAACGTTCGTCTACGTGCATCGACCTGTATCTGCACCCTCCCCGGTCGACCCTTCATCTCTTGGTCATAGCGGGATTCGAGGCCGTGTAACCCTTGATTGTCAATGCCAACGTATCCAATTAAATGACTAGCTAATTCTTTATTAGGATAAAAGCGGCGGTCCTCCTTGATTAACCCAATCCCTTTGAGGTCAAGATCTCTGATTTGCTGAGCCGCATTCACGGACACGTGTCGGCGAACATAAGCAAACTGCCTATCCGGCTGACTTAGCCTTTTCTGGAGCAGTTTGATTTGACTCCCGTCGCAACCAATCACCTCACATAGCAACCCGACTGTTTCTAGCGGCTCCTCGACGTCAACAGGCACCGCCACCACTGTGTCAGCCTCTACGCTGTAGGCTAAGACACGGCCTTCGCGATCAAGAATCTCCCCGCGCTTAGGATGAGTCTCGATAGACCGGGATTGCTGACGCTCAGCACGCTCGACAAACTCGTCATACCTAACAACCTGCAATTGAACTAAACGGGCCTCAATGGCTATCGCCCACAAAACCAAAACAGCCACTGCAAATGAGACTCGCCGGCGCACTGTGTGACGCCAGCGGCTCGCTTGGTGGGAATTGGTCGCCATAATCGTCGCCTTGTTTTACGGCTGTTGCCCAGACAGCCCACCTGTCTCCCGAATAGCCAACACCGACCGGCCTGGCGGAGGTGTGGGAGAAACGCGCTCGAGAATTTGGGCATCCGAAAGGCCGGGCGTGATCAAATCAAGCTCCTGGATTGCTATCTTTTCGATTCGCCCAGGGGAGCGCAAAGTCTCAATTTCCAGACGAAGATGCCGATTTAACTCAAGTTCTGTCGCTTTCTGTTTCTCCAATTCAACAATTTCATACCCATGGCTAAGCAATTGAAAATTTTGCCAAGCGGAAAAAAGCACAACCGCGACAAGACATACCCCTATGAAAATTGACCTCCATAGTTCGCGCTGCCGACTCTTATCAATCTCTCGGATGATCGGAGAGTTATGGATCTCCCTCTTGATATCAAAGTCAAGGTCAAGCCTAGTCATGACCCCCTCCGGACCACCCGCAGCTTTGCGGACCGCGATCGAGGGTTTCGACTAAGCTCGGATACACTTGGCCTAATCGGTTTTCGAGTCAGAACCCCAAAAGCTATTTCTCCACCTCGCTCGAGTTCCCGGAAGGCGTACTTCACGATCCGATCCTCCAGCGAGTGGAAACTGATGACGGCAAGCCTAGCCCCATCCCTCAACCGGCTGGCGGCTGAATGCAGGAACACATCAAGCCCCTCCAGCTCCTGATTGACCCAAATTCGAAGTGCTTGAAATGTTCGAGTCGCCGGGTCTATCCGAGCTCGACCTCGGTGCCGAACTGCCCTGCGCACAATTGCCGCAAGCTCAATTGTCGTGCTCACCGTGGCGTTATTCAGAGCCTCAACAATTGCTCTAGCAATCCGGCGGGAGTGACGCTCCTCTCCGTATGTATAGATGATGTCTGCCAATGATTCTGGTGTTACACCTCGAAGCATCTCAGCAAGCGTTTCACCTTGGCTACGGTCCATCCTCATATCCAATGGATCTTCTCGTCTAAAACTGAAGCCCCGTCCTTCAGCCTCCAACTGGATGGAAGAATGCCCAAGGTCGGCAAGTGCTCCATCGATCTCCCCAATTCCAAGACGAGCCAACACCTCATCAAGGCACCTGTAATCAGCATGCACTAGCTCTACCCGGTTTTTCCAGGCGGCCAATCGTTCACGCGCTAACGGCAGCACCTCCGCATCCCGGTCGAGGCCTAACACCCTAGTCGCCCCCCCTTCAAGTAGCGCCGCTGCGTGTCCACCGGTACCAACAGTACAATCAACAACCAGCCCACGCCCCTTGGGAGTGAGCATGCTGGCTATCTCCCCCTGAAGCACTGGCTCGTGTAAAATTGCTGCCATTAGATGCCAAATTCGGATAATGCTTTAGCGTCATCGTCAGTGAAAGGTTCGCCATCCAGGCGTCTCGTAAATCGCTCGTGATTCCATACATCTAAGTGATCGTATTGACCAAAAACATCAACCTCGCCAACCATAGCGGCCGACTCCCGAAGCCTAGAATGGATCGACACGCGGCCTTGCTTATCGAGTTCACCCGGTTGACCGAAGTAGTTCACCCGGTCTCGGAATTTGGTGCCAGCGGGCAACTGAGACGGAATCTGTGCAATACGCCGCTCAATGTCCTCCCACACCTGCATCGGATAAATTTGCACAGAATCCCCTTTGATACTGGTTATGAAAAGCTGACTCCCATAACGATCCTGGATGACCATCCGAAACAACGAGGGGACCTTGAGCCTTCCCTTCTCATCGATCTTTGCCGAAAAATTTCCCCTAAGCACCCTAATAATCCACTAAAGTCCAATTCACTCCACTGCGATAGTAGAAGGCAGCCGGCTCGGTGTCAACTACCAAGAACGCATTAACTAGACGTGCCTCCACATGTTTACGCTTTATTTTCGTCTTTCGGTAACCCAACCCACCCCACCAAGGGCCTTTGACAGATGTTAAGAGCTGGGCTGATCGGACTCCCGTCAACAGGGAAAAAAACTCTCTTCCGCTTGCTGACAGGTGTCAGCGATCACACTGAAAATGCCACATTAGGGCGACAGGAATCGCAGGTTGGTATTGCTCAAGTGCCTGACCTGCGCCTCGATCACTTGACTGCAATATTTGAGCCTCGGAGACAGGTCAATGCCACGGTTGAAGTGACCGAGCTAACTGGACACGGCAGTGCTTCCATGCTCGACGTCTCGGGATTCCGAAACGCAGACGCCTTACTCCACATCGTTCGCATGTTTACCGATGCACGAGTACCCCATGTAGATGGAGAAATCGACCCAAGCCGTGATCTACAACGAATGGAAGACGAACTCATTCTGGCAGATCTAGCAGTAGCTGAGCGACGGCTCGATAAGCTCAAACAAGACTCGAAGAGAGGGAAGAACACCGAAGTCGAAGAAGAAACACGTCTCATCCAGCACTGTCAATCGGCATTGGAAAAAGGTATTCCCCTCCGCTCGATCGAGCTAAATACAGTCGACACCAAACGGATCCGAGGTTTCAGTTTTCTGTCAGCGAGACCACTCCTAGTCGTTCTCAATCTCGACGAAGCTGACGTTTCTGATCCAAGCAAGGCGATCGAGCAGGCCGGTCTTGACAAAGTGTTATCTGGTTCTTCAATTGAAGTGGTGCATGTATGCGCAAAAATAGAATTGGAGATTGCGCAGCTAGCAGTTACCGATCGGGCCGCCTTCCTAAGTGACATCGGGCTTCTTGACTCAGGACTCGACCGTGTGGTTCGCGCGTGCTACACCCTGCTCGGCTACATATCCTTCTTCACGGTAGGGACAGACGAGTGTCGGGCTTGGTCGGTTCCGCTGGATACAGCAGCTCAAGAGGCAGCCCGTGAAATTCATAGCGACATAGCCCGTGGCTTCATCCGCGCCGAAGTTGTTCCCTACGAGGCACTAAAGGCTAGAGACGGTTCACACGTTGCTTGCCGTGAGCATGGCGAAGTCAGACTAGAGGGAAAAGAATATCTAGTGAAGGATGGAGATGTCATCAACTTTCGATTTGCAGTCTGAACGAAACATTAAAACAACAGTCAGTTCCCCAATGCCTT
The DNA here is from genome assembly GCA_002347025.1 of Acidobacteria bacterium UBA2990. GTDB lineage: Bacteria > Acidobacteriota > Vicinamibacteria > Vicinamibacterales > UBA8438 > UBA2990. The sequence continues at coordinate 90,371 of DEAE01000024.1, read as the reverse complement.
CCTGGAAAGTTCCATTCCCCGACTCGTGTCCCACCTTTCTCCCAACATTCAAGAGCGCAATTAATTCAAGCCCACTTCATTGAACCTTTCGATCGTCCAAACAGCCGGAGAACAACTTCGGTACATGGCCGGATAAACTGTGGCCCTCCAAACCAAGCAGAGCTTGTTTTAGCTTAAGCCCTCCAGTAAAACCTCCGATCCCTCCATTGCGCGCTATGACTCGATGACAGGGAATTAGAATGGGGATAGGGTTTCGACCTAGAGCCCCGCCAACAGCCCGACTGAATCGGGGGCCACCCAAGCAATTCGCCAGCTGGCCATAACTAGTCAACTGACCGAATTTCAGCTTTCGGGTCTCCTCAAGCACCCGTGCAGTAAACGGCGTTACAGCACTCAAATCAACCGATACCGAGAAGGCCTGCAAATTTCCAGCAAAATAAGCACCGATCTGCTTGATCACCTCAGACAGCATGGAATCGTCAGGGCGCTCATTGGAGGAGTCATCTACCAAGAACTCAAGTTGTTCTTGCTCCAACGACTCTTTAAAGATCACGGCGCAAACACCGAAGTCAGTCACCCCTACATATAGCCGACCTAACGATGTATCGAGCGAGCCAAAGCGAGCGGAAGAGGGCATGTCTGAGAGGATCGACACCAACCTCCGGATGATGGGCATGCCAGTTCACCTTCTTGCAGTTGGATCTCCAATGAAATCTCTCGACAAGGAACAGACCCAGAGATATGGAAAATCTCTCAGTCCCGACATATGCTACGCTGGCAATCCTCTGAGAACCAGCGCCGCCGGACCGCTGGCCAAGCGTTTGTCCAGCCCGATTCGTTTTTAAAACCTTGGTCAGGGCAAGAGACGCATGGACGACAAGAGCTGGCACAGGCACTACATGTAGCAACAGACTCTTGCCGGCTCAATAATTTCTTCAAATGACACTCCCAGACCCAGGTAATAGAACACCCACTACCGAGAGAACTGCACCCGATGGTATCAACCGCAGTACACCGATAGCCCGATCGGCCACCGTGGTTGGTGTAGCAACCATGACTAGCCGTCTACTGGGGTTAGTGCGGGACCTCTCACTCGCCTACTACTTTGGGGCAAGCAACGCGATGGATGCTTTCTTTGTCGCGTTCCGCATACCCAACCTACTGCGAGATCTATTTGCCGAAGGAGTAATGAGTGCCGCCTTCGTTCCAACCTTCACACGCCGGTTGACAACTTCTGGCAGAGCGGCCGCCTGGCGACTAGGGACACAACTGATCAACTCCCTCCTCCTTATCACTGGCACCATCGTCATCCTCGGGATAGTTTTCGCAGAGCCTATCACCAGACTTTTCGCCCAGGAGTTTAGCTCTGTTCCAGGCAAGCTCGAGCTAACAATTCAGCTGACCCGAGTAATGCTACCGTTCCTAACATTGGTAGCGCTCGCGGTCGCCTGTATGGGGATGCTAAATTCCTTGAACCGTTTTTTTGTACCGGCTCTGTCTCCTGCAATGTACAACGTAAGTCTCATTTTGAGCGCGGCGTTACTTGCACCCTTGATGTCACGAGTCGGATTAGAACCGATCATGGCAATCGCCATCGGTGTCATTCTCGGCGGGGTCGGTCAAATAGCCGCACAATACTGGATGTTACGCCGAGAAGGATTTCGTTACCGGCTCTCCTTGAACCTACAGGACCGAGGACTACGTGAAATTCTCGGCCTGATGGGTCCTGGTACCTTGGCTGGCGCAGCGATGCAAGTCAATTTGCTTGTGAACACAATTCTAGCCACCAGCCAAGGTGAAGGTGCTGTTTCATGGCTCACCTATGCTTTCAGGATCATGTACCTCCCAATCGGGATTTTCGGAGTCTCAATTGCCACGGCAGCACTTCCAGTGCTCTCCCGCCAAGCAGCAATGGATGACCTTCCCGAAATGCGACGAACAATCGCCCAAGGACTCAGACTCATGCTGGTGCTAATGGTCCCAGCAGCAGTCGGCCTCATAGTCTTGGCCGAACCGATTGTCCAGCTAATCTTTGAGAGAGGTAGCTTCACCAGGGAGGATACGCAAGCGACAGCACTAGCCCTTGCGTGCTATGCCCCTGCCGTGGTCGGCTACTCGGCAGTGCGCTTGGCCGTCCCTGGATTTTACGCACTTGGGACAAGTCTGCCCCCAGCTATCATTAGCATGGTAACTGTAGGTTTAAATATCGTGCTCAATCTGTTGCTGGTGCGCACCTTCGGCTACCCTGGCCTCGCTCTTGGCACCGCCATCGCCGCACTTGCAAACGCCGGCATGTTATTGACAGTCCTAGGCCACCGACTAGGCGGTCTAGAGTTAGCCACGACGGCGGACTGCTTCCTACGAATCTCCCTTGCATCACTGATCATGGGCATCATGGTCACAATGACTGACCACTGGCTAACTGTATTCCGGCAAGACGGAAACTTATCGCTTTCAGTGCTAACACTAGGTAGCGAAATCGTTGTTGGCGTGGTCACCCTGGCCACGGCATCACGACTACTTGGAATAGCCGAGTTCAGCCAGGTCAAGAACCAGCTTCTGACACTCCTATCCCGATTCCGTTCGGGCTAAGCTTCAGACAACCGAACTCGCCGCCCCATGGTACGATAGCAGTCGATGCCACCCACCTACTACCAGGCACAATCTCCATTTTCTTTTGGGCCAGGCACAATGACCCCAGCTGTCAAGATGTTGCTTGGGGTCAATGTGATTCTCTTCTTAGCATGCTTGATACCACCATTGGGCCAACTGCTAATTTACGAACTGTTTGGGCTTCGTCCGCAGGCTGTGTTAACCAGTATGCGGTTCTGGCAGCCAGTGACCTACATGTTCCTACACGATCCTGGAAGCTTCGGCCACATTCTCTTCAATATGCTTGTACTGTGGATGTTTGGAGTCCACCTTGAACGAATATGGGGAGCCACCTATTTCTTACGGTTCTACTTCGTGACAGGCGTTGGTGCTGGACTCGCAACTATCGTCGCCGGATTGCTACCGTTCCAGTTCAGCACGCCCACTTACCTCGAGGTAACTATCGGGGCTTCTGGTGCTATTTATGGTCTCCTGATGGCTTTTGCAATTTATTATCCCAAAGCTCCAATCTTGATGTTTTTCCTCTTTCCTGTACCTGCAAAATATTTCGTGATGATCATCGGCCTTATCGCATTCCTGTCAGTACCACGAGGTGGAGGCGTTGCGCATGTGGCCCATCTAGGCGGGCTTGTTGTCGGATACCTGTACCTGCAACGCGGTATTGGCACCAACCTGGCCAGCTTCGGTCGTTTCGGATTAATGGCGGAGATCAAGTATCGCTACCTCCGTTGGAAAATGGGCCGACTACGTCGCAAGTTCGACGTCTATCCGAGAGACGATGACTGGAACGGACCGGTCCATTAAGTAAAGGTCATTAGAAAACACCCAAGGCTTGACTGTTGGGAGGTTCCCGGCCACCCCCTAGACCACCCTCTCCTCCCGACCGAAACTGAGTAGGTCCAGTTCGAAAGTATCCGCTAACGCTTCCATCTGATGGGGAACACCTACTGGAATCCGTAGCACTTGGCCCTCCCTTACGATAAGGTTCTCTTGGTCGATTCGTACCTTCAGGGCACCTTCCAAGACATAGACCAGTTGTTCGCTTTTGTGACTGTGTCGTGGCACCAAAGCTCCTCGTTTGAGATACACTTGAGCCAGCGTCTGACACTCACCCGAGACCAATTTTCGCGAAATTAACTCTGTCACCTTGTGAAGTTCGATGTCGGCCCAAGTCCCCAGCAGCTGACCACAAGCAAACACGCCCTCTTTAGATTCATTTCTCATTTGTATTCAACACTTTATGGATATTTTCGCATCTCAAAGTCTGGTCTCAAACCCCAATCTCAGTGCTATAATTACGGCCGCATCGGAGCTATATATTTAACCTACGTCGGTGAAAGAGGAACCCACCACCATGAAGAGCTCAACGGTCTCCAAGGCCGTGAATCCGGCCCAGACCCAACGGCTCTATGAAGGGCTGTGTCAAGCTGAGCTGCTTCAGATCTACCGAACGATGCTACTGTCCAGACGGCTGGACGACAAGGAAATCCAGCTTCTCGAACAAAGCAAGAGCTTTTTCCAGATTAGCGGAGCAGGTCATGAAGCTATCCTCGTAGCTGCCGGTAGGCAGTTAAAGGCTGGCTACGACTGGTTTTTTCCATATTACCGAGACCGTGCATTGTGTCTGGCCCTTGGCATGACACCCTATGAGATGCTTCTAGCAGCAGTAGGCGCATCAACTGATCCATCATCGGGTGGACGACAGATGCCCTCTCACTGGAGCAGACCGGATCTCAACCTTGTCTCGCCGTCCAGCGCAGTATCCACTCAGTGCCTTCATGCTGTAGGAAGCGCCGAAGCCAGTCAGTTCTATCTAAGGTTTCCAGAAATCTGCGGGACCGACGCCGGCGACATGGAAGGCAATGTAACTTTTGTATCACTCGGTGATGGGGGAACCAGCGAAGGTGAGTTCTGGGAATCCCTGAACACGGCTTGCACAAGGCGCCTGCCAATCATCTTTCTTGTCGAAGATAACGGCTACGCTATTTCGGTCCCAGTTGAAATCCAAACTCCAGGTGGGGACATTGCCCGTTTAGTCTCAGCGTTCCCCGGACTCGAAGTCATCACTGTAGATGGCACCGACGTTCTGTCCAGTTTTGCAGCAATGAAGCGTGCGCTCAATTATGCTCGTGGTGGGCGTGGGCCGGTTTTAGTGAAAGCAAACGTTGTCCGGTTGTATTCGCATTCATACTCGGATGACGATGGGCAATACAGGAACGAAGAGGAGCGAACCCGAGAACACGATCGCGACCCGCTCAGAATTTTCTCCACACTTCTGACTAGCAAGCACCTTGCCGACACAGAAACGTTAACTCGGATCTCCGCGAGTGTAGACCTGGAAATACAGGATGCAACTAACCGCGCGATGGCGGCTAAGTCACCTAACCCAGCGACCGTACTCCAATATGTCTATTCCCCTGATGTGGACCCCACCTCTGACAGCTTCAGTGTTTCTGGAGTTTCTGAAGGAGATCCAATCACGATGGTGGCGGCTATCAACCGTACTCTCAAGGACGAATTCGGACAAAATCCACGCCTGCTAGCATTTGGAGAAGACATCGCCGACAGTAGCCGAGCCGAGGCGCTGTCTACCGTCAAGGGGAAGGGAGGCGTCTTTAAGGCGACACTTGGTCTTCAGCGTGAATATGGACGTGAGCGCGTATTCAACTCTCCGCTAGCTGAAGCCAACATCGTAGGGCGTGCCATCGGAATGGCCTTGCGAGGACTCAAACCTGTAGTTGAGATCCAATTTTTCGACTATATCTGGCCAGCGATGATGCAGATCAGGGACGAGTTGACCATGATACGGTATCGATCAAACAATGCCTATTCCTGCCCATTCGTGATCCGGGCTCCGATCGGGGGATATGTCCGTGGAGGATCCCTCTACCATAGCCAATCTGGGGAAAGCATCTTCGCGCACTGCCCTGGATTACGCATCGTCTTTCCTTCAGATGCCACCGATGCAGTCGGACTGCTGCGCACAGCGCTCCGATGCGACGACCCCGTGCTGTTCCTAGAGCACAAACATCTCTATCGCCAGACCTACAGCAAAGCACCGTATCCTGGCCCAGATCACCAAATACCATTCGGTCGAGCCCGCTTAAAAAGAGAGGGCTCTGATTTGGTGGTCATCACATGGGGAGCCCTAGTTCAGCGGACACTGCTAGCAGCCGAACGGGCAGCGCAGCAAGGTATCAGCGTGAAGGTAATCGATTTACGAACGCTAGCGCCCTACGATTGGTCTGCAATCGCCACCGCAGTAGCAGAAACCAGCCGCGTGGTCGTTGCGCATGAAGACCAGCTAACATGTGGGTTCGGCGCTGAATTGGCAGCTCGCATAGCCGACGAACTGTTCGGTCATTTAGACGCCCCGGTTAAGAGAGTAGGAGCACTCGACTGCCCAGTAGCCTATCATCCGGATCTTGCCGAAGCGATTCTGCCTCAAGCTAACGACATCCTGGACGTCATAACAGCCGCTAACGATTACTGACCCCAGAAACAAAGAACCTGCCGTGCAACCGGCAACATCACGCGCCTCAAGACTGCCGCAATATCGAGCGCGGAGAGGCTTCCAGACACGGACCTTCATGAACCTGACTGACGCCCCAGCCTCTTTCCGGATCAAAGAAAAGCCTTAAATGATTTGCTCCGTTAGATCGCTCGCTTGTGTCATGACCAGCGCGCAGCCTCTGTCACCTCAGGGTGCTGGTATTATCTTTTCGGGCAATCATTCATATAAAGGCATTTAGAGTCCAAGACATGTTCAGATTATTGGTTCAGTCGACTATGCAACCTGCAGTTGTATGGCCAAACTGGATCGAGATGATTGCCAGGTATCACTAAGCAACCACCAAGCTCAGTTGCCATGCCAAGGCCTTGCCTGTTATCATCCTATGTTCCCTGCTGGTGGGGAAATATGTGGGGTGTTGGCCCTGTCCCAATCGTCCCTAGCCTGGACACGTTGTCTTGTTCGGGCGTACCGGGTGCTGGCACGCTTATGTCAGACCAGAGCAACCATTTTCTTGCGAGTTCGCTAAATAGCTTGCAGGAGAACGTTCGTCGGTCTGGCCCGGCGGCAGCAGCAGGATATACACTAACGGGTGCGATCCTACTGCTCGGTGGATTAGGGCATCTATTCGATCGCTGGGCCACGACGTCTCACTGGGGCTTGGTAACAGGGTTGCTGCTGGGCCTCGTCGTTGGCTTTTATGAGCTAGCAAAGACTATCTGGAAAGCATGAAACTGCTGTTACTTGTTGCATTTGTGAGTGTGTCAAGCTGCAGCCTGCTCATGACGGTAATTGCTCCGACTTACGCTAAGGCTATACTGCTCGGAATGCTGGGCCCACTCGCTACAGGACTCGGAACCATCATCACCATGGAACAGGCGCTAGGCAAGGACCCGACCAGCATGACCGGTCGTATGATAAGAGGGTTCAGCTTGAAGATGTTGTTTTACCCGATCTACGTGTGGATCGCGATCATAGGACTCGAGGTCAACCCTGTGGCATTTGCCCTCAGCTTTACTGGCTATTTTGTATCGCTTCAGATCAGCGAAGCGTTCTATCTGAAAACGTTGACTACTCAGGCCATAACCAGGTCCGTCAACCACTAGCCCAAGTAGTACTCGTTCCCTCGACTCACATGGAACCGAAAGAAGAAAAGAGAAGACACCAACGTTATTTGACTACTCGCATGAGGCTGAACTAGACAAGACGTAAATCACAGGCTAAGAAGTACCAACAAAGGCCACAACGCAGCTTCACCATCATGAGCGTACAACACGAAGAAGACGTCCACCATGCAGCCGACCTCGAGCACGGGGCCGAAGAGGGATTTAATGCTGGTGAAGTGATCATCGAACACGTTTCAAATAGTCCGCTTGATCACCCTATCTTGCACCTACCCCACATCGCGGGGATTGATTTTTCAGTCACAAAGCACGTCATGATGTTATGGTTGGTAGCCGCGTTTTTGTTTCTAGTCGTAACCATGACTATTCGTCGCCACCTGAGTCAGGACAAACCAATTCCCTCGGGTTTTATGAATGCCTTGGAGTGGTTGGTGCAATCTATTCGCGATTCGATCGTGCTTCCAAACGTCGGTACAAAACTCGTCAACACGTGGACACCACTCGTTCTAACGCTTTTTCTCTTCATCCTTGTATGTAACGCGATCGGCCTCGTCCCTATTTTCGAGGTATTGGGGCTTATAGACCGATTTGTGCTGGGAAATGGGCACGAGGCCGAATCCCTAATAAACAGTTTTCTTCATGGCGGCACAACCGCCACAGCCAATTACAACGTCACCGCAGCTTTAGCTACGATCACTTTTTTCGCTATCATCGTTGCTGGCACCATGGCTCATGGCTTTGTAACTCATTGGAAAAACTTGGTACCTTCTGGTCTTGCGTGGCCAATCTATATCTTGCTGATTCCGATCGAGGTTATGGGAATGTTTGTAAAACCGTTCGCGCTCACCATGAGGTTAGCCGCCAACATGACCGGAGGGCACATTGCCATCCTCTCGATTCTGTCGCTTGTCTTTATCTTTAATCAAGTATTTGAGAGCGCGGCTCTCGGCATGGGTGTTGGTTTTACAGTCGCTTTGCCGCTGGCGGTCGGTATCTCGGCTCTCGAAATTATTGTCGTCATGGTCCAAGCCTACGTGTTTACCTTGCTAACATCAGTGTTCATAGGCATGGCCATCAATGTCCACCACTAGCATATCTACCCCTCTAAAAACACTTCACTCACACGGAGGTTAGCTGAATGGAAAGCCTGTACATCATTGGCGTCGCGCTCGGTCTAGGTCTGATTGTTGTCGGGGCAGGTCTAGGCATTGGTCGGTTTACAGCTGCTGCTGCTGAGAGTATTGCCAGGCAGCCGTCTGCCGCAGCACAAATCAGCGGTGCCGTACAATTGCCACTGTTCCTGCTTGAAGGTGTGGCCATTCTGGCCGAGGTGTTCATCTTTATTGTCGTCCTAATGCGGTAACCGGTTCATTCAATCACTTGCTGTGCCAAGCATGACACCGTTAAAGGGAGCCTCACATGGATAATCCTCTGGTCCAACCCGATCCCGGGCTATTTATTTGGACCATTCTCACCTTCTTGGTGCTGGTTTGGGCATTAGGCAAGTTCGCATGGCGACCGCTACTCGCAGCGCTCGAGGAACGACAACGGACCATACAGAAATCGTTGGATGACGCCAAGCAAGCGCAACTCGAACTAAAACGTCTGCAAGAACAGTCAGCGGAAATCATGGCAACTGCACGCTCAGAAGCACAAGATATCGTAGCCAAGAGCCGAGCCTCAGCAGAGACTGTTCGTGAGGATGTGAAGCGAAAGGCCAGGGCCGAAGCTGAGGCCCTGGTCAGCAATGCGAGGCAACAAATTCAGCAAGAAACTACACAGGCGTTACAAGAAGTTCGCCGTGAAGCAGTTGATTTATCTCTTGCTGTCGCTTCGAAGCTTATAAAGAAGAATCTCACCAAGGAAGACAACGACAACCTGATCCAAGAATCGATCAACCAAATCTCAACGTCACAAAACTAGGCAGAACAGCTCTGTGAAAGAGCTCATCGCATTCCCAGTTTACTAGTCAGGCTCTCTGGTGCAGGATTAGCTACTCCACCACACAATCCCCACCTAACCAGGCTCCTGGTTGGAACACCATTCAATGCTATCCACTTTATGGTGCTTAACCACCCAACACCCGCTTCAGGCAGCGTACATCCTGAAGTTCCAGCAATTCCTAAGTAATGCTCGCATTTTTGTAAGAGGGATGGCGCAGACTGCTCGATGATCTCAGGCTGTTATCGCAACGCCACTGTAGCACTAAATCCTTCGAGAGTTCCGGCTGCCGCCTGAGCCTGCTCGAAGAGGAGTTGAGGATAAATCCCGAACACAACCGTACCGAGAATAGCGATGCCTAACGCCACCGTCATAGCAGGGCCAAAAACCAAAGGGGACCCAGGTTGGGCATCCTCGTGCATCCACATAAACACGACAACGCGAAGGTAATAATAGAGAGATACGGCACTATTGGCCACAGCAATCACGGCCAACCAGACGAATCCTGCGTCTACTGCCGCCCCAAACAACCACACCTTGCCCATAAAGCCTGCAGTTGGTGGGATACCACCCAGCGATAACATGAAGAGCAACATCATGAAAGCCGCTGCCGGGCTGCGACGGAATAATCCGCCGAGGTCCTTCAATTCATCACCAACCACATCACTTCGACGCATCGCCACCACAATAGCGAATGCTCCCAATTGCATGAATAGATAGACACCCAAGTACACAAGCATGGAAGCAACCCCACGCTCGGTGCCAACAACTACACCTATCAGCAGGTATCCAGCATGGGCGATCGAAGAATAGGCAAGCATTCGCTTTAGGTTGCTCTGCGTAAGAGCAGCAATGTTGCCCAAGGTCATAGTGAGCACAGCAAGCACCCAGAACAGCGCACTCCAATCAGCTGCGACTGCAGGGAGAGCTTCGACAAAAATCCTTAACAACATGGCAAATGAGGCCGCCTTTGACCCCACCGATAGGAATGCAGTTACGGGAGTAGGAGCCCCCTCGTATACATCAGGCGCCCACATGTGGAACGGTACCGCTGCGATCTTGAAGCCCATCCCAGCCCCAATCAGCACCACCGCAAGTACGATCACCATACTCGGACTTTGTCCACTCAAAGCAACAGCTATGCCTTGTAGACTTGTGGTTCCAGTTGCCCCATAGACCAGCGACATTCCATAAAGCAGCACACCTAAAGAAAAGGCACCTAACAAAAAATATTTGACAGCGGCTTCATTTGAACGGGGGTTCGGTTTTAGAAAGCCTGCGAGTATATAAAATGACACTGCCATCGTTTCAAGACCGATAAACAGCGTGATTAGGTCAACCCCACTCGCCATGAACATCATACCGAGCGTCGCACACAAGATCAGGAAGTAATATTCACCAGCTTTCAGACCTTCCACGCGAAGATAGGGAGCCGACATCAACATCGTTAGCCCAGCAGACAAGAGAACAATAAACTTAAAGAAGGCTGCAAAACTATCCACAGCAAGCAACCCACGAGCAGCCGTCACATCTAACCCGGAGAACAACGACACTGAGAGCACGGAAGCCACTAAGGTGCCCAGCGACACCCCGAGCAATAGATTGTCGTTGCGAGGCGTTAGCACTGCCAACAACAGCACCACCATTGCTCCGCCTGTCAGCAACAACTCAGGCAGGATGTAGTAGAAATCAAGCGCAGAAAAACCAGCCGGCATTATCTGGCCCCACCACGGACGGGTGTCCTTGCGGTATCGCCGGAATCCACCTCAAGAGTGAGCACCTTGGGTGGCGTGTTTGGTTCGACGGCCCCCTGCCCAAGAGCATTAAGGGGCATGTAAGCACTATTGACACGGGCCATGACTCGATCGACGGAAGTGTCAAGCCTATCCAAGAAAGGCTTCGGATATAACCCGATCCAAACCGCCAAAATCAACAGCGGAGTGAACGTTGCCCACTCCCGAAGATTCAGGTCAGGCAGCTTCTCATTCTTTGGGTTATCTACAGTCCCAAACATAGTCCGCTGATACAACCAGAGCATATAGGCCGCCCCTAACACTATGCCAGTGGCAGCAAACGCAGCCCACACCTTGTTAACCACGAAGATACCCTGCAGAATCAAAATCTCACCAATGAAGCCATTTAAGGTGGGCAGCCCAATCGAAGACATTGTCATGACCAAAAACACTGCGGCATAAGCCGGCATGACCTTAGACAGGCCGCCATATTCAGAAATCTCTCTCGTGTGTCGACGCTCGTAAACTACCCCAACTAACAAAAACAAAGCCCCAGTCGACACACCATGATTGATTTGCTGAACGATACTGCCCGTCACACCGACCGGCGTCAGCGCAAACATCCCGAGCATCACCATGCCCATGTGGCTAACACTCGAATAAGCCACCAGGCGCTTCCAGTCGCGCTGCGCCATCGCCACTAACGCACCGTAAATAATGCCAATAATCGACAGCCAAACCACCCACGGCACAAAAGCCTGGGTCGCCTCAGGCAAGATGGGTAAAGAAAATCGAATAAACCCGTAAGTGCCCATTTTGAGGAGCACAGCAGCCAGGATCACGGACCCGGCTGTCGGCGCATCTGTATGTGCGTCAGGCAGCCAAGTATGGAATGGGAACATCGGTACTTTGACGGCAAAGCCAAGGAAGAAGGCCAAGAAGACCCACCACTGCAAATCGAACGGCATGTTCAAAGCGTGAAATTTGGTGATGTCGAACGTGTAGTCTCCGGTCACTTCGTGATAGTAGAAGTAGACCGCTAAGATACCGAGTAACATCACTACGCTCCCGACCAACGTGAACAGGAAGAATTTAATCGCCGAATACAGTCGGTTCGAGCTGCCCCATATCCCAATAAGGAAGTACATCGGCACCAGCATCACTTCCCAGAAAACAAAGAAAAGCAGGAAGTCCAGGGCCACAAAGGCTCCGATCATGCCTGTCTGGAGCACAAGGAGAAAAATGTAGTACTCCTTCACTCGCTCTGTGATCGCCGTCCATGAGGACAAGATCGCAATTACCCCCATGAGGGTAGCCAGCAGGATGAGTAATGAACTGAACCCATCGACCCCAACGAAATACTGGGCTCCTATGGACGGGATCCAGTCCATCTTCTCAACAAACTGCCAGTCCGTTGTGGCCACATCCAGCCAGAACCACAGAGGCAAGGACACCAAGAAGCCGAGTACGGCAAATCCATTCGCAATCCACCGGATGGTATCTTCGCTGTGCTTGCTCACAAACAGCAAAAGCACCGCACCCACCAGCGGCGTAAACATGATCAGCGACAAGAGTGGAAAATTAGCGGTGTTGCTCATGGGCGGGTTCTCAAAAGGCCACAAGCCCTGTGGGCCATGACCTCAATCTGAAGGTCAAAGTCTTGCGTCGTCGGCCGCATGAACTTGACTGAAATGTGAAACATCATAGAGATTTCCTCAACCGCTTAGATGTCTTCTCTAAACTCCGACGTAACGCGCCACTAGATACATGGTTATAAAGGCGAACACTCCAAACAGCGTGGCAACTGCATAGTTCTGGATAAGGCCGGTCTGAACACGGCGGAACAGGTAACTACCCTCTTGGCAAATCCACCCCACAAGATTCACCAAGCCGTCGACCACATACTTGTCAAGTACATGAGAAACCCACGACAAAGCGCGGGTGAGCCAACCCGCCCCATTCACGGCACCGTCAACAACTCTCCTGTCAACGGTCCACAGACCGCGAGCACTGGCCATCGTGCCGTCTATCGCCGTTGCGCCGTAAGCCTCATCAACATAGTACTTATTAAGCAACACTCGGTGGGCCACAGACCAGTTGGCAGCCAATCGGTCGGCCTGACCTCTACGGCGTACATACAGGTGATACGCCAAGCTGATTCCGGCAAGGCCCACCAGCACTGAAAACGCCATCAGGGCAAGTTCAGCTCCGTGTGACAGATGAGCGACGGCATGTTCAGCCTCTCCGGCGTGGGAGGCCGATGTTGCCACAAATGACGGCTCCAAAAAATGCTCAATAGCATTGCCCCCACCCAGTGCAGCCGGGACGCCAACAAACCCTGCCGCGAATGCACCGACAGCCAAAACCATCAATGGAACCGTCATCAACCTTGGCGACTCATGGGGCCCGTGCCACGTGTGGCCATGCTCTTCAGCATGACCACCGTGCTCTTCGTGTTTCCACCCCGGTCCCCGATAGTCACCGAAGAAAGTCATAAAAATCAGACGAAACATGTAGAAAGCAGTCATGCCTGCCGTGACCACCGCCAACCCCCAAAGCCACTTGTTGCTCAGGAAGGTTCGGTAGAGAATCTCATCCTTGCTAAAGAAACCAGAAAATGGTGGAACTCCGGCAATCGCGATCGCACCTATAAACATCGTGATGAAGGTGGTTCCCATGTAGTATTTTAGGCCCCCCATCTTCTTCATGTCTTGCTCTTCGTCCATCGCATGGATGACCGAACCGCTGCCAAGAAACAGCAGCGCCTTGAAAAAAGCATGAGTCATGAGATGGAAAGCTCCGGCGGCAAACGCACCCACACCGGTCGCCAAAAACATGTAACCAAGCTGCGATACCGTCGAATAAGCTAAAACTTTCTTGATATCGGTCTGCACCAGACCGATCGTAGCCGCCATCAGAGCTGTTAGGGCACCGACAGTCGCCACGACTGTCATAACCATCGGCGCATGCTCAAACAAGACTGCATTTCGACCGACCATGTAAACCCCAGCCGTAACCATCGTGGCTGCATGGATCAGTGCCGACACCGGTGTCGGCCCTTCCATCGCATCGGGAAGCCAAACATAAAGGGGGATCTGGGCACTTTTACCAACGGCTCCAACAAACAACAACAGACAGATGGCCGACACTACCCCGAATCCTGCGACCTCAACCGGCATATGGGAAGCAGCCTCGGCAACCTCCCGGAAATCGACGGTGCCGAACGTATAAAACACGAGAAAAACACCCAACACGAAGCCGAAATCGCCAATACGATTAACGATGAACGCCTTTTTGCCAGCGTCTGAGGCGCTCTGTTTGTGGTACCAAAATCCAATCAGAAGATAGGAACAGAGTCCGACTCCCTCCCAACCGACGAACATCACAAGAAAGGTGCTACCAAGCACCAAGGTCAACATGAAGAAACAGAAGAGATTCAGGTAACAAAAAAACCGGACGTAACCTCCACGAGGCTCATGGTCCATGTAAGCGGTCGAATAGAGATGAATGAGGAACCCGATACCGGTAACGATCAGAATCATCATTCCAGACAACGGGTCAAGCCGGAATGCCCATGGCACTTCGAAGGCACCAATCCCAGACGCTGTCTCAAGAGGAATCGGGGGTATCCAGTGAGCAAGCGTAACCACATGCTCGCGGTGCTCAAGACCAAGCAGCTCCAAAAAAGCCACCAATGACAGCAGGAGGGCCGCTCCCATCGTAGCGCAGGCTATCCGGGCAGCTAGAACCTTGCTGAAGTAGCGAATGCCCAATAACCCATTTATGGCGGCACCGACACCGGGCAATAACGGAATGAGCCAGATAAAATCCATCGTCTACCGAAATCTACTATGCACAAGACCTACTACGAACGCATCACGTTCATCTCGTCGATGTTCACGGTTTCTTTGTTCCTGAACAGCGCCAAGATAATACCTAACCCAACAGCCGCCTCAGCTGCCGCTACTGCAATCACAAAAACCACAAACACCTGGCCAACAAGGTTTTCTACCTCGTTGGCATATGCAACGAGATTGATATTGACAGCATTGAGCATCAGCTCGATCGCCATGAAGATGATGATGATATTTCGTCGCACCAACACCCCTATCAACCCAACGCTAAACAGCGCAGCAGAAAGAATCGTGTAATGGGCAGGAGTAATTTCCATCATCAAATTAAGACTCTCGTCTCGCCAACACGATGGCGCCAACCATCGCAACTAGCAACAAGACCGAGGCAACCTCAAAGGGAATCAGATAGTCCGTGTACAGCAACCAGCCGAGTTCTTCGATGTTGCCCTGAACAGGAGAAGCCTGGGCCGCCGTAACCGGGGGAGATTGTTCCCGAGTGTAGCTGTATGCAATGATCCCAGCCAGTTCCAGCAAAACAGCCCCAGACAACCCCAGCCCTATCAACCCAAGCCTCCGAGGATCCTGATGCTCTTCTGGAGACCGCCCCAAATTCACCAACATGACCACGAACAGATACAGCACAACAATCCCGCCAGCATAAACCAGAACCTGAATAACGGCTAAGAACTCAGCTTGCAGGAAGACGTAGAGCACCGCCACACAGAGAAAATTGAGAACCAGGAACACCACGCTATGAACCGTATTTGGCGTGGTGATAACCGCCACGGCTAACCCCAAAATCAGAACGGAGAGAGTATAAAAAGCAAGAGCTTCGGCCATGACTTACAGCACTACCTTAGCTATCCCGGTCACAACGATATTTCCGATAGCAATTGGGATCAAAACCTTCCAACCAAGTCGCATGAGCTGGTCGTAGCGATAACGGGGCAGCGTCGCCCGAATCCAGATAAACAAATACAAGAACACGAACATCTTACCGAAGAACCAGATCCAACTTGGAATGAGATCCAAGAAGGCCAACGCGTCGATGCTTGGAAACGGACGCAGCCATCCGCCCCAAAACAAAACCGTAACCACAGCCGAGATGACAATCATGTTGGCATACTCAGCTAGGAAGAACAGCGCAAACCGCATACCGCTGTACTCGGTGTGAAACCCCCCAGTCAGCTCCTGCTCTGCTTCGGGCATATCAAAAGGAGCTCGGTTAGTCTCGGCCAAACCCCCAATTAACACGAGCACAAATGCCACCGGTTGCACAAATCCGTACCAGAGACCCGAATCTTGCTGGGCTTGAACTATCCCGACCATACTCAAAGTTCCAGCCGTCAGAATCACGCTGACTAGAGTCATTGTCACGGCAATTTCGTAGCTGATAAGTTGAGCAGATGCACGGAGACTCGCGAGCAAGGGATACTTACTATTTGAGGCCCAGCCAGCTAGGATGATCCCGTATACACCAATAGACGTGACCGAAATGATAAACAACAATCCGACATTTATATCGGTAATATAAAAAAGCTCATCTCCACCGAACGGAACAACGGCAAAGACAACTAAGGCTGGCACCAGTGAGATGATAGGCGCAAGAGTGAACATCATCCGATCAGCTTTGACCGGGGTAATGTCCTCCTTAAGAATCAACTTGATTGGATCAGCGATTGCCTGCAGTACCCCATAGGGGCCCACGCGCATCGGTCCAAGCCGAGACTGGGCCCAAGCGATAACCTTGCGCTCCAGCAAAGTCATAAAGGTGACCGACACCAACACCGCATTGAGCAGCACGGCTATCTTGAGCAACGGGATAACGATCGTTTCGATCATCGCTATCTGTCAACCTCGCCTAGCACAACATCGATGGTCCCAATAAGAGTTACAACATCTGCGACAAGATGGCCCACGATCAGCGGACGCAGCCCTTGGAGGTTGCAGAAAGACGGAGGCCGTACGCGGAATCGGTAGGGATTTGTCGCTCGACCGTCACTCACAATGAAATATCCAAGCTCACCTTTGGGCGATTCAATCGCATGATAAGTCTCCCCGGCTTTCGGCTTAATCAACCGAGGAACCTTCCCCATTACCGGGCCTTCAGGCATACCATCAAGACCCTGCCTGATAATTCGGATAGACTGCTTAAACTCCTCAAGACGAATCAGGTAGCGGTCATAGGTGTCCCCGTTGGTTCCAAGAGGTACATCAAACTCGAACTCATCGTAGGCGGCGTAGGGTTCGTCCTTCCGCACGTCACGGTAGACTCCGGACCCGCGCAATGGGGGACCACAAAGCCCAAGACCAACAGCATCTTCTCCCGATATGACTCCCACACCACGGGTCCGCTCCAACCATATGCGATTGTTGGTCAGGAGTTCCTCATATTCAGGAATCTTACTTTCCATCAGATCGCAGAACGCCCGAACCTTGTTGTCCCAACCGGTTGGAATATCGAGTGGGAGCCCACCAATTCGCATCGAATTGTATGTTAATCGTGCACCACAGTAATCCTCGAATAAATCAAGAATCAGCTCGCGCTCCCTGAAAGCATAGAGGAAAACAGTCATCGCCCCTATGTCCATCGCGTGGGTCCCGAGCCATAAGCAATGACTCGCGATCCGCTGAAGCTCCGCCAAGACCGTACGGATGTAACGCGCTCGGCGCGGCACCTCGATTTCCATCAGTTTTTCGACCGTCTCGCAGTAACCTAAGTTGTTGGTTGCCGCGGCGACATAATCCATTCGGTCTGTCAACAGGATAATCTGGGTCCAATCCCTATTTTCACTTAGTTTCTCGATTCCTCGATGGATATAACCGATAACGACATCAGCATCAATTACACGTTCGCCGTCGAGCTTTAGCACAATCCGCAACACCCCGTGGGTGCTCGGGTGCTGGGGCCCCATATTGATCACGAGCTCGTCGGTATCGAAGATTGGCGATGCTTCTGTAGCCATGGTTCCTCGTCCTAGACTAGCGATCTACAACACTGGTCACTATACTTAACACTGCAGCGGCCTCTCGTTTCTACTGCGCAACTCACCACACGATAATGCGACATTGCATTAGCTTAAGACTATTCTATTTCTGCCTCATCCGGCAGATTACGCAATCGCAACCATTCCATAGGGCTTTCTAGTAAAAACTCCCCAGGTCCTTCGAGGGGATAGTCCTTTCGCTGAGGGTGCCCCTGCCAATCATCTGGCATTAGTATCCGACGGAGGTCGGGGTGACCAGAAAAGTTGACACCAAACATGTCCCAAACCTCGCGCTCAAGCCAATTCGCTGCCGGCCACACGCTAGTTACAGACGGAATCGACTCCCCTTCACCCAGCTTCACCTTTAGTCGCAAACGGTGACGACGCCGAGTCGAATAGAGGCAGTAAACAACATCAAAACGCTTTTCACGGGGAGGCCAGTCAGTTGCCGTGATATCCGAACAGTAGTCGAAGGACCCATCGTCCGACCCTTTCAGATAGGTCGCAACCTCTAGCAATGCAGCGGCCGGAACTATGATAGTCCAGTCACCTACCCAGTAAGATACCTGCTCCATAGCACCGGGAAGTGCCTTCTCAAACCCACCGAAATACGCAGGCCGTTCCTGGTCGTCGGCAGGTGGCTGGTCAGCCGGTCCCTTCGGAGCTTCTGGAGGAGCCTTCGGCTTCGGCTTCGGCTTCGGCTTCGGAGCCGCAGCAGGCTCTGGCGCTGCTTCGCCCAAGGCGGATTGTGGACCTCCTGACCTGGGGTCACGAGTCTTGTCACCAGATTTTGGTTCGTCTGCCATAACTTCAGCAAAACTCCGCCTTAGCCTATCGCGTCGCTGTGTCGAACTGCTGACCTACGCAGCTGCCACAATAGTCAGGCTCCTTGACTGTCAGCTGTGGGTTGGATACTGAACCGAGACCCACCGAGCACTGGCAAATTCAGGCCCACTCAAGAGCACCCTTGCGCCAGGCATAGACGTAACCGAGGACAAGGATAAAAAGAAAAACCAACATCTCTATCAGACCGAACAGGGCCAGCTCGTCCATTATTACGGCCCAAGGAAACATAAATACGGTCTCAACGTCGAATATCACAAACAGCATCGCTATCAGGTAATAGCGAACACTGTACCTGTCCCTAGCGTCAGTAACAGGCTCAATTCCACACTCGTAGGGCTCAAGCTTCACCCTATTGTAGCGCGATGACTGAACAAGCGACGACACCATGAGGGTAAATATGGCAAAACCGATCGCGACCAGCACAAACAGGAGCACCGGAATATACGCATCAAGCATGACCCAGAACCCTCATACCTATAAACACTACTGCGCAATCAAAACTTTTTCCCAGGCTGATCTCAGCCGCAACGTTAGTGGCTCCCATTTTCTCTCTGAAAGCTCCGATGGCTGGATTGGCGAAGAACAATAGCCCCTGCCTTAAAAAAAGCCGCAGAAGCGGGATTTTATAGCACGCG
This sequence comes from Acidobacteria bacterium UBA2990, assembly GCA_002347025.1. GTDB lineage: Bacteria > Acidobacteriota > Vicinamibacteria > Vicinamibacterales > UBA8438 > UBA2990. The sequence continues at coordinate 71,127 of DEAE01000024.1, read as the reverse complement.
CTTTCAGGGACTGTCAAGAAACCAAGGGCACAAACTGAACACCAGCCACCCATTGTGCGAAGGAGAAACCACACCTTCAAAACAAGTTATCCTAACACTGACACCACATGTCCTATCGCCTCTTCAAGCCCTAGCGACCAAACCTACGATTGAAGCAGGGCTCCCCCGATAGTAAAGTTTACACGATGAGCCAGAATCCCAGATTCGCCTCGCTCCAACGCCGCTTTCCCCTATCCTACCTTTTCGTTGTTACCCCACTCGTTCTACTAAGTTTCCATGAGGCGCCAGAAGCCTCAGCCCAAGCGAGACAGCAAAACGAGCGATCGCTCTTCGTCAGCGTTGTGGATGAAAGCAACTCACCAGTCACTGGCCTGCCATTAGAACAATTTGTCGTTGAAGAAGACGGTGTGGAGCGGGAAGTGATTAAAGCCGAACCGGCACAGACACCGATGCAATTGGCTTTGCTTGTCGACACGAGCGACGCGGCTGCCTTTGGCCTTTCAGATATCCGGGCGGGGTTGGAAACGTTAGTTTCGAATCTTCAACAAAATGAGAACGACATTGCCATAATAACCTTTGGTGGCCCACCTCGGATCATCGTGGAATCCACCAGTCGGCTCAACCGGCTACAGGAAGGCATCAGGCGTGTTTTCACGTCTCCTGGTGATGCAGCCTACCTTCTAGACGCTCTGGTAGAAACAGCTCGAGGCTTCGAGCTGCGTAGGTCCCAACGACCTGTGATTGTCGTCATAACAAGCCAAGGAGTCGACTATAGCCGCTACGGCGCTACCGATGCACTCAGATCCCTAGAAGCCGCCGGCGCAATGACTGACATCTTCGTCCTGATGAATCGAAGCAGGACTCAGGGCCCTATTAACCTAAACAGAAATATCGGCCTAAACGGAGACACCTCTTATCAACGAGACCTAGCGCTGGCTCAAATTCCCAGGGCGACTGGCGGACAACAGCGTGATTTGTTCTCCAGTTCGGCTCTCAGCCGGGCCCTCCAACAACTCACCCTAAGGTTGGCGAGCCAATATGAGCTTGTTTATTCGCGTCCGACCAGCTTACTCCCACCAGAAACGATTTCTGTGAGAATGCAGCGCGAGGACATAAAAGCCTTTGCCATGCCGATGAGGCTTGGAACAAATGGAACTCAGAGGTGACAAATCAGAAATAGCACGTCACAAAATCATTCAGAAGTTTTCCTCTCGTCCTTAAAATTTTAGAGACTGACAATGAACAGCACAGGACATATCACTGAGAGCTCAGTGGCGCTGGCACTGGGAATCGCAATTTCGGCCTCAGTCACAATCGCCCATCAACAAGAAGAACCGGCTTTTCGAGCCGGTGTTGACTTAGTTTCTCTTAACGTAACCGTCACAGATGGAGATAACCGCTACGTCACAGACCTCACTGCCGATGGCTTCCGGGTTTACGAAGACGGTGCACTACAGGAAATTTCTTTCTTCAACCGAACTCAGCTACCAATTGCACTGGCCCTACTCATGGACACCAGCGCAAGCATGAACGACAGAATGGCAACAGCTCAGGAAGCCGCCGCAGGATTTGCCGAGCAGCTACGCGCTGAAGATTTGGGTAGTGTTATAGATTTCGACAGCCGCGTGGAAATCCTCCAGGGCTTCACGAGCTCATTAGAAAAACTGAATGCGGCCATCCGCCGCACCTCTGCCGGGGGCTCAACCTCGCTTTACAACGCCATCTATATTTCACTCAAAGAACTTCAGAAAATCGAGGCCACGACCGAAAATGAAATCAGGCGACAGGCCATTGTGGTGCTCTCTGACGGCGAGGACACATCGAGCCTCGTCGGCTTCGAAGAAGTCCTCGAACTCGCGAAGAGATCCAATACGACCATCTACACTATTGGATTGAAATCCCAGGATCTACGTTCACAACGCGGATTCCGAGAAGCTGATTTTGTTTTGCGCCAGCTAGCCCAAGACACGGGAGGGTTAGCATTTTTTCCCCAACAGATAGGAGACCTCGTGGAAATCTATCAGCGTATCTCCGACGAATTGTCGAGCCAGTACACGCTAGGATACACGTCACAGAATCCCCTCCGGGATGGCAAGTGGCGTCGGCTCGTCGTGCGTGTCGACCGTTCTAATGTCGCCGCTCGAGCGAAGCAGGGCTATTACGCGCCCACTGCTAACTAGTCAGCGAACCCCAAAGAGGTCAACGTCAATCTAAGGTAACCCGATGACCACAATCACCATAGTCCTTCTTCTGCTCTATCTCGCAGCTGGAGTCTCCTACGGATTCTTCTTCGCACAACGCAGCCAAATGGTCGGTCGACTTGCTACTCTTTCATTAACGGCCGCTGCACTCATTCACACCTTCGCGGTCGGCATGAGAACCGTCGAAGTGGGTCAACTACCGTTTGTCGGAACCTCCGCAGTAATTTCCGCGTTTGTCTGGCTCCTTGCTGTCGCCTATCTGTACACGGAAGTCACCACCGACGAACGGGCAATGGGCGTATTTATTGTTCCATTACTGGTGGTGTTGCAAGCCATCTCGGCGCTGAGCGACGGAGCCATTGAGCCGACTCCGATACTCAATAGCCACTGGTTTGCCCTGCATGTTGTGTCGCTTTTATTTGCCTACGCCGCCTTTGCGTTAGCCTGCGTAGTTGGAATCACTTATGTCCTACTGTTCCGTGAGCTCAAATCTAAGCAACTAGGATTCTTTGCGGCTCGGTTGCCATCACTGCACGTCATCGATGCTATGAATGGACGCGCTGTTGGAGTTGGTTGGCTGTTCCTCACAGTGGGCCTAGCGGTCGGAACGGTATGGCTGTTCCAATTACAACCAGACACGGCCGACCCGCATGTCCGAGCAATGTCATTCTTCGACCCGAAGATCTCCGTGGTGTTACTAAGCTGGCTCGTCTATTCTTTCGAAATCTACGCCCGCAGCGTAATCGGCTGGAGCGGGAAACGGGCAGCTTGGTTGTCAGCCTTGGGCTTCTCCATTGTGCTATTAAATCTTGTCCCTATCGGGTATTTTCTGACCGACAGTCACAATTTCTAGCTTGCAAGAACATCAGCAGGCCGCGAACAGAATGAAATTACAAAAATGCCAGAGACAGTACACCGTCCTTTAGTGGTCCGCCCAGACTAGATTATGGACCTCCTCCTATTGGGTGTGAGCCACCACACCTCGCCAGTCAGTCTGCGTGAACGGGTCGATTTCTCGAAACGTGGAATCGCGGAGGCTCTGCATGAGCTGGAGGGGTACCCATCAGCTACTGAAGCAGTGGTGCTAACGACCTGCAACCGAGCCGAGGTTTACGTGGCTTGCGCAGACAAAGACGCCACCCAGACCGATCTGAGCCGCTTTATGAGCGAATTCCATGGTGTGCCCGCTGCGGAATTGAACCCACACCTCTACTCGCACAGTGGTGCTGAGGTTGCTCGTCACCTTTGCCGAGTAACATCTGGCCTTGACTCACTAGTTGTAGGAGAGCCACAAATCTTTGGACAGGTAAAGGAAGCTTACGCCACCGCATCCCTTGAGCGAGCGACTGGCATACTGTTGAACAAACTGTTCCCTTGGTCATTCACGGTAGCTAAACGCGTCAGAACTGAAACCAATCTTGGTGAAGGAGCTGTATCAGTAAGCTACGCCGCAATCACGCTGGCCAAGAAAATTTTTGGAGACCTCAAGAACCTAAGCGTCCTCGTGATCGGAGCCGGAGAAATGGCTGAATTGACAGCAACCCATCTCCAATCTCACCAAGTGGAGCGGATTGCAGTCACCAGCCGGACCCTTGATAGGGCAACAAGATTAGCCCAAAAGGTCGGCGGGACCGCTATTGACTGGACGTCTTTAGAAGAGGAACTCCTGCAAACCGATGTGGTGGTAACCGCGACGGGCTCTTCAAGCCCAATCATCACCGCAGGAATGATTGGCCATGTAATGCAAGCGCGGCGAAACAGGCCTCTCTTTGTTATCGATGTCGGATTACCCAGAGACGTAGATTCGGCTGCCGGCGACTTGGAACAAGTGTTCCTCTACAACATTGATGACCTTGAGGCAATCGTCAGTGAAAACTTAGCCCGCCGACAGGAACAAACCTCCAGAGCCGAAGCCATGATCTCCGATGCAGTTAGAGACTTTCTAGCCTGGCTACACTCACGGGGGGCTCTTCCAACCCTTGTTGCCCTAAGACGTCACTTCGAGGCAGTAAGACAGTCAGAACTCAAAAGACTCGAACCGAAATTAAGTAGGCTGCCTCAGGAAGCACAAGACCGCGTCGACGAGGTGACACGACTCCTGATCCAGAAACTATTGCACACCCCTACCGAACAGCTAAAAACGATAGCTGATCAGGTGAGTGCTACTCACTATGCCGAAGCCATCACTCAAGTCTTCCGCCTAGACGATGATAACGACGCATCAAGCTCCGAAAGCAAGACTTCGGCGGCACACACTGAAGACAAGACACCGGTAACGTCGTGACCCTCCTAAGAATCGGCACCCGCGGTAGCCAACTCGCGCTCTGGCAAGCCAACACGGTAGCAACCGAGCTTAAGAAGAAAATTGGTCAAGACTCCGAACTGGTAATTATCAAAACCACAGGTGACCGGCTGATCGACGCGAACCTCTCAACAGTCGGTGGCAAACGCGTGTTCGTCAAAGAAATTGAACAGGCACTCATTCGTGGTGACATCGACCTTGCGGTTCATAGCGCCAAAGATATGCCAGCTGAACTACCCGATGATCTTGCGATTGCAGCAGTCTTACCTCGAGAAGACCCAAGGGATGTAGTGGTTCTACGAGCCAACGCTCTAATCACAGATAGACACCCTATCCCGGAGTTAGTCGCGGCACAGAGCACTCGGCCTTGTGTAGGCAGCGGGAGCGTCAGAAGAATTGCCCAGCTGAAACGATCTTGGCCAACAGCCAGCTTCCAACTAGTACGAGGCAATGTCGGCACCAGGCTCAACAAACTCGACAAGGGAACCTACGACCTCTTGGTCTTAGCCGCAGCCGGACTGAAAAGATTGGGCTTCTACCACCGTATCTCAGCCTCAATCGACGAAAATACCTGCGTACCATCCCCAGGCCAAGGCATCGTCGCCATAGAAACCCGAGCGGACAACTATGGCGTGCGCGATACGCTTGCCGCTATCAATGACTCCGAAACCAAGATCGCATTGGAGGCGGAACGAGCGGTCATAAGTGCGCTTGGAGGTGGTTGCCAGTTGCCAATCGGCGCGCTTGCTAGTACCCGAGGCAACCAGCTTCATCTCCAAGCAATAGTCGCCTCACTGGACGGGTCGCAGTTGCTCAGGTGTGAATTAGCCATGCCAATCAAGTCCGCACGGGATCTTGGACTCAAAGTTGCTCACAGCCTCCTCAAAGACGGAGCTGGGCGAATCTTAGAGGTGGCTCGAAGTTGAGCGTTCCAGAGACAGGACTTGTTTCACTAATAGGAGCCGGTCCAGGCGACCCATCCTTGTTGACTGTCCGAGGCCATCAGTGCCTGGTCAATGCCGATGTTGTCGTCTACGACCATCGAATTGACCAACGGCTACTTAACCTGATAGGCGCTGACGCCGAGACGTTCGCCGTCGGACAAAGATCCCAAAATGCAACTGATGAATCAGCGGTCTGTCTGCTACTGGCCGAAAAGGCGCGAGCTGGCAAAAAGGTAGCCAGGCTCAAGTTGGGTGACCCGTTCATCTTCGGCAGCGGTAGCAAGGAAGCGCTTTTCCTACATGAGCAAGGACTTGAGTTCGAGATTGTACCGGGTGTTCCCTCTAGCATCGGCAGTGCTGCATACGCCGGTATCCCAGCCAGCCAGCCTGAAACAGGCAGCATATTAACCGTGGTTCAGGGACACGAACCTGATTCTGAAGAACTATCCCAGAACGCGTTGGAACATTTGGCTAAACTAGAAGGCACTATTGTCAGCTATGGAACTGGGGTCCAATTATCAACACTGGCAACGGCGCTCCAACGACACGGCCGCCCGTCCACCGAACCGACAGTGCTCATCTACCACGGGACGAAACCGGCTCAGTACACCATTGAAACTACCCTCTCAGAAATCGCGGATTTCATTAGTCGTTCTGATCAATCTGAGACAGCAGTCATCGTGATTGGACAAGCCACAACACAGCGCCAACATCTTCGCTGGTACGACGTACGTCCACTGTTCGGGGTCCGGATTGTGGTGACCAGAGCGCGTGCCCAAGCCGCCGAACTAGTTAATTGCCTCAAGGATCTTGGAGCCGACCCAATCGAGGTTCCCACCATTCAAATTCTACCCCCGGCTGACCCAACCCCGCTGGATGATGTTTGTACCAGGCTCGAGTCATTCGACTGGGTCGTGTTAACGAGTACCAACGCAGTCTCGTACTTCATGAGTCACTTACTAGCTGGTAGTGGTGACGTGCGTAACCTAAAAGACATCAAGCTTTGCGCGGTCGGCCCAGCGACGGCTGAATCACTGTCACAATATGGCCTAAAGATCGATTTGATTCCAGATGAGCATAACAATGACGGAGTGATTCGGGCACTAAGAAAGGGTTGGAACCTAAAAGGCTCCAGAATCCTGCTCCCGCGGGCGGACCTCGCTGGAGATGAACTACCCTCAAAACTTCGCAACTCCTCGGCCGAGGTGACCACGGTCACAGCCTATCGAACCGCCGAGGTGGACTTTACGGCCAGTGGAACCCCCGATATCGACCGACTATTTCATGAGCGACAGGTCGATATCGTTACCTTCACCAGCGGTTCGAGCGTGCGGAATTTTGTAAAGGCCATCGGTCCAGACAAAGCGGTCGAACTACTGAACCATGTTGCCGTCGCATGTATCGGTCCCGCCACTGCTAAAGCGGCAAATGATCTCGGGTTAACAACCAGCATCGTGCCGGCAAATTACACGATACCAGCCCTAGTTCGAGCCATCGTACAACACGCAGTTGAGCACAGAAATCAGATTTCCACACAAAACCAGAGCCCGTTTATCAGCGACCTCACGGGGAAGGACAGACCGAAATGAACGACGAACGAAAGGTCCCGGACCTCGGTCGGCAGCAACCTTCGAGCAGCCAGACACACCTAAACCTACGTAACCGCCCCAGGAGACTTCGTCAGTCGGCCGGCATCCGCGACCTGACCCGCGAGACGCGGTTGTCAGCTGATATGTTGGTCTACCCTTTGTTCATCTGCGAAGGCACCAAGATCCGGCGAGAAATCCCCTCTATGCCCGGAATCAACCAACTGTCTGTTGATGAAGCGGTTATCGAAGTATCTAGCGCTATAGAGGATGGCGTCCGCGCAGTATTACTCTTCGGACTTCCAGCCCACAAGGACAACTACGGATCGTCAGCTAGCGACCCGAACGCCCCCGTGCAAAAGGCCATCCGAGCGTTCCGTACACAGTTCGAATGTCTGACTATTATCACTGACGTCTGCCTCTGTGAATACACCTCACATGGCCATTGCGGACTTCTAAATGGCAAACAGATCCTCAACGACACCACAGTAACTCTGCTCGTTGATGCTGCATTGTCACACGCCGAGTCTGGTGCTCATGTCGTAGCTCCTTCCGACATGATGGACGGCAGAGTTGGAGCCATCCGCACAGGCCTCGATCAACGGGGTTTCCACGATGTCGCAATAATGTCGTATGCGGCCAAATACTGCTCGGCATTCTACGGTCCATTCAGAGACGCCGCTGATTCAGCACCAGCCTTTGGGGACCGTCGCACACACCAGATGGACCCCGCCAACACCGACGAAGCACTCCGAGAGGTTGCGCTCGACCTGGAAGAAGGAGCTGACATCGTCATGGTCAAACCCGCGATGCCCTATCTCGACATCATTCAACGTATCAAAACTCAATTTCAGCGACCAACAGCCGCCTACCAAGTCAGCGGCGAATATTCGATGCTCAAAGCAGCAGCTCAAAGAAATTGGATCGACGAACCCCTAGCTATGTTGGAGAGCCTAACCGCAATCAAGCGCGCAGGAGCCGACATCATAATCACCTACTACGCTCGGGATGTGGCGCGTCTGCTCTAGCACAGGCTAAACCCTACATCGAGCCCAATGAACCAGCGCCGAGGGCTAGGAAAACAACCATTTCCTTGCTACTTAACGTAAAACATGAGCAAGTGAGATCGTTGAATATGTAATTTCAAATATTTTTCAAGCTATTTACATGGCACTCGGCTCTGGCTTGAGTTCCCTAGCTAACTCGAAGCACAGGTAGAACCGAACCATCCAGTCCACCTATAAACAGCAGCTCCTAAGCCGCCGTAAAGAACCCCAGAGTGCCCTCAATCAACTGTAACAATCATAATTTCGTCAAGCGCCGCTTTGTCGGCTGGAAGTTCAGCCTCACCAACTGGATAATTGTTCGAATCCAGCATATATGCGACAACATCCGTGTACTCTTGATCGGTGAGCCTGCCTGGACCATCTTCTGGCATCGTGACCTTGATTCGCTCGAACAGCGAACCAACCGGCAACTCTGTCCAAAATACGATAAAGTCGTTCCCAGCGATACCGGGTGCCATTTCACCGCCCTGCATCTCTGGACCGTGGCAAGACGAACAGTTCTGGTTGTACACTCGTCGCCCACGACGAGCCTGCGCTGCAGTAAAAACACCGTCCAACACTGAGCTAGAAATATCCTGTACCCCAACAGGGGCTGACGAACTACCCACAACAGTCCCAGCCAGCTTGTCGCTGAACAATACACCTACCCAGAACAGTCCAACACACGCCACCTTCAGCACCCTTTTCATCCCTTGTCTCCTCTAAGCTATTTTTGACACCAGTCTGGACATTCTGACACTCTGCATCAGGCGCAATCAACAGACGCCCCAGCGACTGGATGATATGGCTTACCAGACACCATCAAGTTTCAACGCCTCAAAGTTAACAGACCAATCAGTGACACCAAAAACAAGTCACCTTCAACCTAGCCGGTTATTCGAGCAAAAATCAAAGATGCCAAACCAAGATCTTGTCTACTTAATCTCACCCAGGCCGACGAGACCAGCAGGGCCTTTCGGCTGAAACGGGCAGAACGGCCAAAACGAACAGCAGCGCAAGTTTAAGACCAGAACTCCGCTGCTCCGAGACCTGCAGCAAGAACCTCCCGCTCCAATTTAACTATTGAACTATCAGGTCATGATATCGTCTTTTTTCTATGGCCCCCCCCAGCAAGAAGCTATCAGCCCATTTATTCGCTAAAGCTAAACAGATCTTACCTGGCGGCGTTAACAGCCCTGTTCGAGCCTTTTCATCAGTAGGTGGTCGCCCCCCCTTTATTCGAAGAGCACGGGGAGCCCGCATCGTGGATGTGGATGGCCGCTCCTACATCGACTTCGTCATGTCATGGGGGCCACTGATTCATGGCCACGCTCCTGCTGGATTGATCAAAATCTTGGCAGAAACAGCAGCACGGGGCACAAGCTTCGGTGCCCCGACAGCCCAAGAGGTCGAGTTAGGCCTTTTGGTGCAGCAGCTGATGCCGTCGCTTAGCCGAGTTCGCTTCGTAAATTCTGGTACCGAAGCAACTATAAGTGCCTTGCGCTTGGCACGTGCGGCAACAAAACGCAACAGGGTGATCAAATTTGCAGGTTGCTATCATGGACATGGTGACCCATTTCTTGTGCAAGCCGGTTCTGGTGCCACAACCCTAGGTGTGCCGACTAGCCCTGGTGTTTCACCGGCCGTAGCGACAGACACACTCGTAGCACGTTACAACGACCTATCCTCAGTTGAACGGCTCTTCCGAGCACACCGAGCCAGTATCGCAGCCCTGATCGTGGAACCAGTCGCCGGTAATATGGGAGTCGTAGGTCCGATACTAGGTTTTCTCGAAGGGCTGCGTTCGTTGTGCGACCAATACGGCGCGTTACTAATCTTTGATGAGGTGATCTCTGGTTTTCGTTTATCGCCTGGCGGTGCCCAGAAGCACTTCGGCGTCAAACCCGACCTGACCTGCCTGGGTAAGATAATCGGCGGTGGACTACCAGTTGGTGCCTACGGTGGTCGACGCGACCTGATGGAACAGGTAGCACCAGTTGGCCCGGTATATCAAGCGGGAACCCTGTCCGGAAACCCACTTGCCATGGCTGCAGGCCACTGGGCTCTTTCCAACCTATCACCAGACCTCTACACACATCTCGACAAACTGGGAAGGCGCTTGGCTTCGGGATTGGCAGAGGCTGCTCGCCAGGCTAACCTCAATCTACAAGTGAACGCCTTCGGTTCCGTGTTAACACCCTTCTTCATAGCAAGGCCAGTTCGCAACTACAGCGATGCGACCCAAGCCGATACAAACGCCTACGCTAAATTTTTTAGAGGCATGCTCACCCGAGGGATCTATCTACCCCCTTCCCAATTTGAAGGATGGTTTTTGTCCGCAGCCCACACGACACGCCACGTCGACCAAGCAATCGACGCAGCCCACTCAACCATGCGGGCAATGCGCCGACAACCCCGACAATAGAAGGTCCGGTCCTGAAACAGTTGATTGCCCTGCCCTAACCGCCGCGAACAAAAGCGATACATCCTTAAATGCCAGCAGGACTTTGTAGCCCTCATGCGAGTGATATCATGAAGGTATTAGCAGACGGGCATGTCTAGGGCCAAACTTCATCAAACTACGGGTGTTCGGGTCGGCAACGTACAGATCGGGGGGGGCGCTCCGGTCGTTGTGCAGTCGATGACGATCACCGATACAGCTGATGCCACAGCAACCGCTGCACAGTGCATCGAGCTGTCAAAAGCTGGCTCGGAATTGGTACGGGTGACAGTCAACACCGCCGCCGCTGCTGCAGCAATTCCAGAGATTAGACACCGTATGCACGACGAAGGTTGCCATACTCCTTTGATCGGCGACTTCCACTACAACGGCCATCTGCTCCTGTCGCAACATCCAAAGTGCGCGCAAACATTAGACAAATATCGGATCAATCCCGGAAATGTCGGGACAGGAACACGAAGGGACGAGCAATTTACAACAATCTGCCAGATAGCGAAGGACCACGGAAAACCAGTCAGGATCGGTGTTAACGGCGGATCACTAAATCAAGATCTTGTCACGGCCAAAATGCAAGAGAACACCGACCGACAGTTGGACAGGCCCTCCGAGGAAATCATGAATGAGTGCATGGTTATTTCCGCCCTCGAATCAACCTCGCTTGCTATCGAGGCTGGACTCCGTCCTGACCAAATCGTAATCTCTTGTAAGGTTTCTTCTCCCCGTGACCTCATAACCATCTATCAGAACCTAGCCAGACAGACGAACCAACCACTCCACCTTGGGCTCACCGAAGCCGGAATGGGTCTCAAGGGTCAAATTTGGTCCGCCGCAGCAATGGGCATCCTGCTCGAAGCGGGCATCGGTGACACCATTCGAGTATCGCTTACACCGCGCCCAGGTGGCGATCGGCGGGACGAAGTGTATGCGGCCTGCGAATTGCTGCAATCCCTTGGCCTGCGCTCATTTGCACCGAGCATCACGGCCTGCCCTGGCTGCGGCCGAACCACCAGCACCACGTTCCAAGAACTAGCTGAGCGGATTCAGCAATATGTCCGAGACATGATGCCAGTATGGAAGACAAGACATGACGGTGTCGAAGAGATGCGTGTCGCTGTCATGGGGTGCGTTGTCAACGGCCCCGGCGAATCCCGTGCGGCCAACATCGGCATTAGTCTCCCGGGAACGGGAGAAGAACCCAGCTGTCCGGTCTACATCGACGGTCGTCACACGACCACCTTACAGGGTTCCTGCGAAGAGCTAGCCAAAGCCTTCCGTGAACTCGTTGACGACTACGTCGTAGCGCACTATACCGAAAGACGTAACGGCGTTTGAGGCGCGTGTAAACGGCGACCACAGCCGATGACTGTTCAATAACGTGCGCCACGACAACTTGAGATTTCTGCATGGCCAAATCCGTTACAACACCAGGACCAGCAACACCACACGACGGAGCCATCCGGCTCATCGTAATTGACATCGACGGCACACTACTGGACAGCAAGAGACACATTCCTGAAGCCAACCAACAGGCAATCCTGAAGGCCATCGGCCAGGGCATCGAGGTAGTACTTGCCACCGGTCGAGCCTTTCATCACGCATGCCCAATCGCCGATCAGTTGGAAATTCCGCTTATCCTCATCGTGAGCAACGGAGCGTTAGTCAAACGCTCTGACGGGACAACACTGGCATGCCGTTTGATTCCTCGGCACCTAGCCAGAGACCTAGTGGTCGCTACGAGACAGATTCGGGAAGGCGCGGCACTCATCTTCGACCGCACAGACGCCAGACAATATATCTACGAACGGATCGACTGGTCTCACAAGGAACGAGAGTGGTATTACGAGCTCTACAAGGTCTACATGACGGAAGTGGAAGCGCTTGAGGTGGCACTCGACGAAGAGCCCGTGCAACTAACCTTTAACGGTCCGGTCGCCGATATGCGGACGCTGAACACCCACATCCGCAAGTTAGAGAGCGCCCGAAACCTCACACTGACGCTCACCGAATATGAGGACCGTAATTTCTCACTGCTCGACATCACTGCACCCGACTGTTCCAAGGGGACCACCCTCGCTGACATTGCCTCGCGACGCAATATCCCACCAGGCGAAATCATGGCTGTCGGCGACAATCTAAATGACCTCGAGATGCTGCAGTTCGTAGGATATCCCGTCGTCATGGGCAACGCCGTACCAAAGCTGAAAGAAATGGCAGACCAATATGGGTGGCCGGTGACCTCTGACTATGAGCATGACGGATTGGCACAGGCCATCAAGGTTCACATGTCCAAGAATCGACCAGCACCGGCCACGAGTTGAACAGCTCAAGCTCAAGACTCCTCACTCTCCTTCGGTTACCCTGCGCTCCGCCTACGACCATACCCGAGTGCGAGACCACCAAATCGCCACCAAGACCACGCCAACAACCGTCAAGCCGATGGAAAGGCCAATCCACAGACCGACAACTCCACAACCCAGCACAAAAGCGAGCAGATACCCAACCGGCAACCCAACGACCCAGTGCCCGCCAAGGTTCCACAGCATAGGCGTCCGCGTGTCCCCAAGACCTCGGAGAACACCGGTCGCGACCCCCTGTAACCCGTCGAAGAGTTGAAACAAAGCGGCGACCAACAACAAAGCGACGCCCGTTTGGACCACAGCTTCGTCCAAAGTAAACAGTGAAAGAAGTGCTCTCGGCTCCATAACGAACACAATCGCAGCGGCAGTCATGAACCCGCCGCCCAGCGTCAAAGCAGACCACCCGGCACGCTGGGCACCTACAGGATCGCACCGACCAATGGCATGCCCTACCCGCACCGCACCTGCAGACCCAATGCCGAGTGGTACCATGAACGTGACACTCGCTATGTTTAGCACCACATGGTGCGCGGCCAAGTCAACCGGCCCGAGCTGACCGGCCAGCAACGTCACCACAGCAAACACGCCAACCTCAAGAGTGACCTGAACGGCAGCTGGCAACCCAAGCGCCGCCAAGTGCGCTAGACGCTTTCGCTCAAGTCGCAGGGGAACCTTCCTCAGACCCCCACCGCGGCGGCGATCGTTGCGTAATACCGTCACGAAGAGAAACACTGCCAAGTAGATACGCGAAATACACGTTGCCCACGCCGCGCCGTCTACCCCGAGTTGAGGCGCACCCAAATTGCCGAAAATCAACAACCAGTTGACCCCCACATTGACCAGGTTCGCGGTGACCAATGCGGTCATCACTGGTGTCACCAGACCGATAGCCTGTAGATATCGACGGAAGGTCGTGTAGAGCAACAGCGGCAGCATGCTCCAAAGAACCTTCCACAAGTAAGGACCCGCAAGGTCCTGCACACCCGGGTCAAACCCCCACCGGTCGAAAGCCCCGATCAAAATAGCCACGCATGCCGTCAAGGGTACGGACAGCAATAGTGAGAGACCGACGCCGTGCACAAGCCATCGCTGACAGTCGTCGAACCGCCCGGCGCCAAAAGCCTGGGCAACCAGCGGGTCCAGTCCCAACAAGGCACCGATCCCGAACACTGCAACAGCAAAAAATAGGACACTACCGACCCCAACTGCACCAATCGACGCCGGACCGAGCCGACCGACCATAGCGATATCGACAACGCCCATGGCGACCCAGCCAAGTTCGGCGATCACGACCGGCGCGGCTAGTTTCGCCATCAGCGGCAGCTCTGCCCGCAGCGCGGCTAGTGCACCTATCACTTATTTGATTCCGTAACGACGCGGCAGGCAAGAGAACGATCAGCCGGGCGCCTCCAGGGTTCGGTGCAAAGCAATGGGGGACGGTCCTAAATCAACACAGGCGGAGATAAAACAACGGAGTTATGAATTGAGTGATAGCAAGCCGGGTCCGCTGTCACTCCTCACACCTTATTTCATAAAACACACGCCTGCCGGCCCAAGAGTCATCTCGGAATCATGGGCAACAAGCACAAACTACCTTCGGCACAGGACATCACCAGTCTGTGTATCACCGCCAGATCATCAACCGCTCAATCCAGGCGACACGAGTCAAATCGTTGTAGATCACCGTCATCATAAGAGTCATGATCACTACAAAACCAGCAAGCATGATCCGTTCTTTCAGTTGGGCACTGAAGTCACGACGGGCAATACCTTCAAGCCCCATAACAAGAATGTGACCACCATCCAAGACGGGTATCGGTAGTAGATTCAGGATACCCAAATTGATACTAATCATCGCCATCAAGGTAAACAGCGGGACCCAACCAATGCTCGCCGCGCTACCAGACATTTGCGCTATACCAACCGGACCAACAAGCTGTGAGGTTGGTGTGTCACCAGTAAACAGTCCTCCAAGAGTTTGAAAGATCAAACCGGACCATTCGTAGTTCTGCTGGATACTCATCGTGACTGCTTCAAGTGGCCCTGGCTCAACAACACGAGACTCGGGCATGAGGCTAACCCCGATCCTCCAAGCGTCTCCAACGGGCTCAGGCGCCAAGTTAATGTCCCGTATCATCCCTTCACGACGCACCTGCAAGGTCAACGACGAGCCTTCGCTCTCATTGATCCTCTCAATTAACGACTGAAGCGTTACTTGATATCCATCAACCGCTTCAATAACATCACCGATCTGCATTCCCGCTGCCTGGGCTACCTTTGGAAATGGGGCTAAGCCTGCCACCTGGGGAAACACTCTAGGCCCTACACCGAGGTCTCCGATCTGGAATTCGGTCCGACCAACTGGAGTCACCAAGACGGTTCTTGAGGAATTTTCTCGACGCAACACCACTTCAACTTCCCGCTCAGGTTTCCTTGCCACCTCAAAAGCCAAATCTTCCCAGGAATCCACCTGTTGCCCAGCAACACTCAAAATCAGGTCTCCTGTTAATATTCCGGCCTCAGCAGCTGGCGAATCAGCGGACACCGAACCAACAACCGGCGGCTGGTCCTCATACACAGGCACTTGGGCGCCCTGGTACAGGACTACAGCCATGACCACAACAGCTAAGATCAAGTTCATGGCAGGCCCAGCAATTAGAACCTGGAAACGCTGCCACTTGGACTTTGAAAGGAACTCATCATCCTTCCCCTCTAAGCCATCTTCGGGATTCTCGCCGGCCATCTTCACATAGCCACCAAGTGGTATCGCGGAAATGCAATAGACCGTGTCGCCTCGCTTGGTCTGAAGCAGTTTAGGTCCAAAACCAAGCGAGAATGTCAAACACCTAACTCCATGATGCCTTGCCACCACGAAGTGCCCGAGCTCATGCACAAACACGAGCACACCAAGAACAAACAGGAACGCCATAAGACTGGTCATTTGTCTGATTGTAACTCGGCTATGAGCCCACGAGAATATTGTCGTGCTCGACGATCCACATGCTTGACCTCTGCCAGGGTCGACAAGTGGCCCAAGCCAGCGGTCTGAACGTCCTCCAGGGCATTCGAGATCACCTCAGAAATCATGGTGAACGGCAGTGTCTCGGCAAGAAAAGCTTCAACCGCCACCTCATTGGCGGCGTTGAGCGCCACCGGAAGGGCCGCGCCCCCCCGGAGAGCTTGATAAGCCAGCTCAAGACAAGGAAATCGACCCACATCCGGTCGACTAAATTCGAGTGGACCCGAATCAGCAAGATCCAAGGACTGAAACCCTGTTTCCCATCGGTCCGGATACGAAAACGCATACTGGATAGGCAATCGCATGTCGGTCACCCCAAGTTGGGCTATCTGTGATCCGTCTAGCAGCTCTACCAGGGAGTGAACCACCGATTGAGGGTGCACAACCACATCGATCTGCTCTGCCGTCACACCGAAGAGCCATTTGGCCTCGACCACCTCAAGACCTTTATTCATCAGCGTGGCTGAGTCGACAGTGATCTTTCTACCCATCTGCCAAGTCGGATGAACTAAGGCCTCAGCAGGGGTCACCCCACGGAGGCGCTCAAAACTCCATTCACGGAATGGCCCACCCGATGCGGTTAAAATCAGCCGCCTCAGATGATCAGCTGAGCGCCCATGGAGACACTGATGGATCGCATTATGCTCGCTGTCTACCGGTAAAATTGAAACCCCGCACCGACGGGCTGCTTCCATAACAAGCCCACCAGCCATGACAAGAACCTCCTTATTTGCAAGCGCGATTGTCTTGCCAGCCTCAATCGCCGCAAACACCGCTTCGAGAGCCGTTGTTCCGGTTGTAGCACACAACACCAAGTCAACATCTGGATGTGTAGCCACCCCAAGTAAACCATCTGTTCCAGTCAGGGACCGATCGATCGAATCGCGCGCAGAAGCTGATAAACCGGCATGGACGGAGGCCAGCAAGGCATCGGACGCCATAGAAACGACTTGAGGGCGGTGACACTCAACTTGTTCAATAAAACGGGTTGCATTAGTACCGGCGGCTAAGCCTACAACCCTCACATTTTCTGGATGCGACAAGGCAACCGCTAATGCACTACATCCAATCGATCCAGTCGACCCCAAGATCGCAACACTTGTCACAAAACTTTCCTCACTGTGGGGTCACCCAACGTGCAGACAAAGATAAAAACCTGGCGCGGCAAACAGCACGCTATCCATACGATCCAATATGCCGCCGTGGCCAGGGATCAAACCCGAGGCATCCTTGACATCGGCACCACGCTTAAGCTGGGATTCGAAGAGGTCACCAACGACACCTAACGTAACAACAACGACGCCAAGCAATGCCCGCTGGACGACAGACGACGGACCCAGCACCATCGGAGCCAACAACGACAACAGGGCTGCACCAGCTAACCCTCCACAAACAGCCCCTTCCACTGTCTTGTTTGGGCTAATGGTAGGAGATAGGGGGGTCCGACCAAATAGGCGCCCAAGATAGTACTGAACAGTATCGCTCACCATGATGGTGGCAAGTAGCAAAACCACTGCCTCCCTTCCAGCAGACACTTGGAGCTTCGCCACTATGCCTAGTGGTAATCCCAAATATATGAGAGCAAATAGTGATGAAGCGATGTTTGGCAAGACAGCACTACCAACGCTGCCAGTAGCCAAGCTTGCAGTTGCCATGACCAAACTGCAGCCAACGAGTACCGGAGCAACCAAGTCATGAGGAACCGCCGCGACCGTCGCAACCACACCAATCGCCGTTAGACCGCGAAATAGCTTCGAGCCAAACCCTAACGAAAGAGAGGCATATTCTCGAAAAGCCAAGAGACCAGCCACCTGGGCCATTATCAGAATGGCTATCGGTGGCAAGAACCAGATAACCCCAAAGACCACGGGCAGAAGCACCGCGGCGCTTAGCACACGAGCCATGCGTTAACGACCACCAACAAAAGCAGGTTGAGTGATACCACCGTAGCGTCGATCGCGTTTTTGGTATTCGAGAATTGCCTCGAGCAAATGCCGAGCCCGAAAATCTGGCCACAGCGTCTCGGTAACCCAGATTTCAGCGTAGGCAATCTGCCACAGCAAGAAGTTGCTGACTCGCATCTCACCGCTGGTTCTGATTAGTAGATCGGGATCTGGTTGCCCTGACGTGTAGAGCAATTCTCCGAAGCGCTTCTCATCAAGGTCTGATGGTCGAACGCCTGCCGCAATTGCCCGACGGGCCGCGTGAACAATCTCCGCCCGACCTCCGTAGTTGAGAGCTACATTAAACAACATCCCGTGGTTACTGTGAGTTTTATCCTGTCCGACCTCGAGTTCCCGTCTAACATCATCTGGCAGACGATCCATGTGACCAAGAACACGGAAGCGAATATCGTTGGCCGCTAAGCTTTCAAGTTCAAGACGCAAGTAGCGCTTCAGTAACCCCATAAGCACCGAAACCTCAAGGGGCGGGCGTTTCCAATTTTCAACCGAGAACGCATACAGGGTCAGGACCTGAATCCCAAGACGAGCTGATGTTTCCACAACATCGCGGACAGAATCTATTCCAGCTCGATGGCCATCAACCCTAGGAAGGTGTCGCTGCGCGGCCCAACGACCGTTTCCGTCCATAATCACCGCAACATGGCCAGGTAAACGGTCAAAGTCCACCTGCCCGGCAAGTGCTGCTTCGGGCGATCCGGACGGGGCCCAAGCGAGCAGATCTTCAAGGCTCATCTGCGTATCGTGAGAGAGTATTCGGAGGCTGGACCTGCTGTCCTCTGACCCAGATCGACACATCCTCCCGATCCCGTATCATAAAGACTGTAGGCCACTCGTTCAAGGCCACCCGAATCAGTTAACCCTGAGAGCAATAGCCGATTCTCCCATCCCCAAGCATTTCACGAATCAGCTGGTAAGCCAAAGGAAACTCTCCTACCCCAATTGCAAACTCTACAACCAGGAGCTACGGAAGTCTCACATTAAAGTCCCCTAATTTATTCATAATCAACCCTCATCAAAAAAAGGCCTTGGGGCGGTGCGGTCGGCCCAGCCAAAGCCCGGTCACAGGCAACAAGCGCACGTTCGATATCAGTGTTGTCCCACCTTCCCACTCCAACCTGCACAAGAGAACCGACAATGACGCGGACCATATGTCGGAGAAATCCACTACCGCGGACCTCGATAATTGTCATATCTCCAAGCTCGTCATCCTCACTCCACAACTGACCAGCTTGTGCCCGAGTGACTGACAAACTAAACAGCCTGCGGACAGTAGTGTCTGTCGAACTACCTGCTGCTTGAAACGATGCAAAGTCGTGCTCTCCAACCAACAACTGCCCCGCTTCATTCATTCGTTCCGTATCAAACTCTGCCCGCTGCCACCAACCATAACGCCTAGCAAATGGATTCATCACCTCACCATGAATCAATCGATAGCGATACACTTTAGCGGTAGCATCAAATCGAGCATGGAACGAGTCTTGGACAATTTCAGCGTCCACAACACGGATGTCCTTAGGCAATCTAGAGTTTACGGCACGTATGACAGACCCAACCGCCATGCGACGCCTAAGCCGCACATTAGCCACTTGCCCTAGCGCATGAACGCCAGCATCGGTCCGCCCTGCGCCAACCGCTATCACCGAGCTTCCTTCGATCTCACCCAACACCGCCTCTACGCAGCCCTGTACCGACGAGCCAGTCGCTTGACGCTGCCAGCCGACATAAGAAGTTCCATCGTAGGCAATCTTAAGTTTCAGGTTTGACATCACACTACAAGCTGTTTTTGAACCAAATGCACCCCCTTGGCCTTGGAACACTACTAGAACTCGCAAAACTCTCACCAATTATCGAATCGTGAGCCAAAGTGCTCCTATCCCCGCCTATCTGGGACGTGCCTTACAGAGTACTTCCAAGTAGCCGGCAAGAACGGTCCACCGAATCAGCGCCCAAGACTACGGGATCCGGGTTTGATTGCAACCTCTCCGCGAGCGCATATAGGGCAGTCAGAAGGTTCGTAGGTCGGTAGCGGAAACCGAGCCAATGATACAAATGGAAGATCAAAGTCAGCTGGCGAATCCCCACGATCTATCAGGGAAGCAGCAGCCACAACACTACCACCGCAAGCTGTCGCTACTCCAATCGTTTCGCGTGTTGATAGGCCTGTGGTAACAACATCTTCGACCACCAACACCCTGTCATCAGGCGTCACCTGAAAACCTCGGCGCAACGTCAGCTTCCCCTCACGACGCTCAGCGAAAAGCGCTCGCACACCTAAAGCGCGTGCTACTTCATGCCCCAACACAACTCCGCCAAGAGCCGGAGAAAGTACCAATGTAGGCTTTAAATTTGCCAATCTAGTCGCGAGGGCTTGCCCAAGTTGCTCAGCATAGTCCGGGAACTGCAGTATCCTCGCACACTGCAGGTAGCCGGCACTGTGAAGCCCAGAAGAAAGTTCAAAATGACCCTCTAGCAGTCCCTCGTTATGTCGAAAGAGCGTCAACACGGCAGCCGCATCCATATTCATCGCAACTTCACCCCACTCATATATGTCCTCTAAACCAGCAGAGCTGGGACAACCAAAAGGTAATCACTCGACCGTTGGTCAACAGCCACTCACACCGCCCAAAGACCATGGAACAGCGCTTTCGATGTCAGATACTCAACCCTTAACACCCTAGCTCATAGCAGCAGGCTCCACCGACTGCCTATCCTACTCCCCTGCTTTCACCAACTCTTTATCACCGTGTTTCCAGCACCACAAATGGTGACTGAGAATGGGGTTAACCTAGAGAGTTACCTACCACCAGCCTAACTCAAGGCAACCGACCAGCATGTGGGCTCTCAATGCAGAGAGAATTCTTGCGGCATTGGTTGCAAACGGACCTCTAAATAATAAAGGAACCTGCATTAGGCAGTCGACTGTTCAAACTTTGACAAATTGAGAACAGACAAGCCCATCACCAACCTGGTGGCTCCCGAGGCCACAAAAAGGACCAGTGAAACTCTTCCCACTAAAAGGTAACAATAGGTCTATTGGGCAGGTCCAAATGAACCTAGGCGTTTTGTGTTGATGGGGTCGGTGGTACACTCCCGCGCGTGGTGAAACTATCCGTCGTCGTCATCACACGGAACGAAGCCCTAAATATCGACGCTGCTTTGAAATCAGTCAGCTGGGCCGATGAAATCGTGGTAGTCGACTGCGGTAGCACAGACGACACGACCAAGCTCGCACGACGCCACACCAAACGGGTGAGTCATAGAAAGTGGAGAGGCTATGGTTCGCAGAAGGACTATGCTACTCAGATAGCCAGCAACAACTGGGTCCTCTCCCTTGACGCGGATGAGCAGATTTCCACAGAGCTCGCTAACGAGATTCAAACCCTGCTTTCCGACACCCCGCCTTACGATGGCTACCGCATTCCTCGCACCACGCGGTATCTTGACCGATGGATACGCACAACCGATTGGTATCCAGACTACCAGTTACGCTTATACGACCGACGTGTCGCCAGCTGGAACCGTAAAGCCGTACATGAGTCGGTTTGCGTCACAGGTCTGGTGGGCCAGCTTCGGCACGCGATTCGACATTATCCATACCCTGATCTTTCAAGCCATCTCTCCACAATCGACCGCTACACAACCCTAGCTGCAACCGAGTGGTTTGAGCAAGGCCGACGAGTTGGCGTGCTTGATCTGGTTCTGCACCCTTTAGTTGCCTTTCTCAGAAACTACCTATTGCGCCTGGGTTGTGCTCAGGGAATCCCAGGCCTAATCGTCTCACTTATGAATGCTTACTACGTCTTCCTAAAACACGCCAAGCTCTGGGAACAGAGGAAACAACGTAAAACGTAAAACCGTCACCCCATCTCAAGACCCATCGGGATATCCCAGCAATTTTGGGAAGATCTACGAGACAAACAATATGTTCACCCTTCATGTTGACACCGCTCAAAGCTGGCGTGGCGGTCAAAACCAGGTCTTGCTAACAGTGCGCGGGCTTAAGAACCTGGGCCACCGCACGATTCTAGTAGCCCAGCCAAACGGTGAGCTCCTTCGGCGAGCCACCGGTAGAGTCGACTTAATTCCTATAGCATCTGCAGGCGAAATAGACCTACGTGCCGCATGGCGGCTAGCACGCGCCCTTAAAAGGCTCCGCCCTGAGGTCATCCAAGCCCACGACGCTCAAGGCGTTGCCATGGTTGCCTTGGCCCGTTCCTTGGCCAGGCTGAATCCACAGCCAAAATTCGTGATGTCCAGGCGAGTCGATTTTCATATCAGGCGCAACGCCTTCTCAAGATGGAAGTATGCCCAAGTAGATAGGTTCTTGTGTGCCTCTGAGGCGATCCGGCTAATGCTTATCGAGGATGGCGTCAGCCCAGAGCAAACGGCAACTGTACACGAGGGTATCGACCTAAGAAAGGTTGCAAATTGCCAAGGTCTTGACCTACACAGGGAATTTCGACTTCCAAAAGGGGTTCCCATTGTTGGTAACGTCGCAGCTCTGGTGCCTCATAAAGGACAGCAATTCCTCATTGAGGCAGCTGCCATAGTAGTAACCCAAATTCCAGATGTTCGGTTCGTGATTCTCGGAGCTGGCGAATTGGAAAGCCAACTCCGCAAACAAATCGCCAAACTAAAAATTGATCGCAACGTCCTTCTTGGTGGGTTTCGACCAGACGTACTGTCGCTACAGAAAAGCTTCGATCTATTTGTGCTGAGCTCGATCACAGAAGGACTCGGAACGACCCTGCTCGATGCAATGGCTCTGAGCCGACCTATAATCGCAACAAGGACAGGAGGAATCCCAGAGGTCATAATCGACGGCAAGACGGGGCTCCTAGTGCCTCCGCGTGACGCCCAAAGCCTAGCAAGTGCTATTGTCGCCCTACTCAGAGACCCCGGGCGACGCGCACGACTCGGCACCGAAGCCAGCCTAAGGGCGGAAAAACAATTTAGTTCTGAACAAATGATTAAACAGACCCTCGAGGCCTACAGTCGCTCGGTCGACATACCCCTCTTAAAGGACACCGATCATCCAAATGTTCCCGATTAAATCCGCAGGCATCCATCATCCCCAAATGACAAAGTGAGAAGTCGTATCGAACTGGATCATGTGGGTCAAGGCGACGCAGAGACTCTGTAATCTCGACTGCCATTCGCCAGCCTGGTGTGCGATACCTCGTCAAGCCAAGACACCGGCCCACTCGAATTACGTGTGCATCCAGCGGAATAACAAGCTTGGAAGCAGGCAATCCTGACCAGATCCCGAGATCGACCGAGTCCCTCCTTACCATCCACCGAAGAAACAAGTTCAGACGTTTGCAGGCACTGCCATGTTCTGGTCTAGGGAAAAAATACTCAACCTTTCGCCGCCGAGCGGCGTGACCGTAGACGGGGTCCAAGTCAACAGCGAGTGCCCTAGAAGCAAAGTCGTTCAAAGCCGGCCCCACATCAACCCCGCTCACGTCTTGGCCATTTAAGAAATAGCGTTCGATAGAACCTGCCTCCAAGAGCATCGTTTTGACAATCCATATCAGGGCTGTCAAGTCAATCCCACGGATCCAGCGATGCACCAGAGGACGAAGCAACTTAGCATCGCGCACCAGATTAAAGTTCTTGACGAACGCAGCTGGATGACTGCCAAGAACGGTCAGAAGCGCTTCAACCGAACTCAGGACACTTCCCACCCGACCAAATGCAAGCGCCGCCGCACAAAACGCCACCACCTCCTGATCAATTGGTTCGGTATACCGTCGAACGACGCGAACAGGGTCGGCCACCCCAGTAGCAGAGTTGAAATTCTCATACAAACGCTCGAGGGGGATCGAAAGTTGATGAAGAGCAGAAGCTGTTACGCGATGAGTCACTACTGGTCACTGGTGACGGTTTCGAACTCAACCGCACCATCCACCGAACTATTCGAATAAACCGTGCGACCTCCAACAATCGAAGCCGCCACTCCCCCGCGAAGCGCCCACCCGTCAAAGGGCGTGTTCCGCGCCAGAGACCTGAACTCACCAGCATTAACAGTTACCGGAAGATCCGGAGCAAGCACGGTGATATCAGCCGGGCTTCCGACCCCAAGTGACCCTCCTACGACACCAAGGATGCGGGCCGGATTGATAGCCAACAACTCCACCAATCGAGTCAGCGACAGATAACCAGGATGTATCAGTCGATCTAAGCAAATCGAAACCACTGTCTCTAAACCAGCAATCCCAAACGGGGCTCGGTCAAACTCTACAAGCTTCTCGTCATAATGGTGGGGCTCATGGTCGCTTGCAATACAATCAATGGTTCCATCCTGCAAACCCTGCAGCAATGCCTCAACATCTTGCTGCTCTCGAAGTGGTGGGTTCACCTTGTAGTTCGTGTCATATCCGTCAAGACGATCATCGGTTAAAGTGAGGTGGTGAGGTGTCACCTCACAACTCACAGGGAAATCACGGGCCTTCCCGGACCGGACTGCCTCTAAGGCACCCCTGGTACTAAGGTGTGCAATATGTAGAGGTGCCCCAGTCATGCCACTAAGAGTCACGTCACGTTCGACAAAGATGTCCTCAGCTGCTGAAGGCATTCCGCGCAATCCAAGTGCCGCAGCCTGGAATCCATCATTAGCAACACCATCTTGCGTAAGCAGGACATCCTCACAATGGTCTATGACTGCCATGCCACACATGGATGCATACTCAAGTACGCGGCGCATCAGATTCGCGTCGGCAACCGAACGCACACCGTTTGAAACAGCCACACAGCCAGCCTCGCGAAGCTCGCCGAGCTCGGCAAGGCGCTCACCCGCCAACCCTCTAGTGACCGCTCCAACAGGATGAACTCTCACGAGCTCAGCCTCAGCTGCTTTCGCGAGGACTAGTCCTGTAATTCCAGCATCATCATTGACCGGCTCGGTGTTCGGCATACTTGCCACGGCCGTGAACCCACCAGCCGCTGCGGCAGCCAATCCCGTTGACACGGTTTCTTTGTGCTCGTAACCCGGCTCGCTCAGATGAACCCGCATATCGATGAAGCCAGGGCACAAGACGCATCCTTGGGGAACTTCAACAACAGGGGTGCCAGGTCTGACCTTGAGTTCAGGCCCTAGCTGCGTAACATGTCCGTCCTCCAGCAGAATGTCGGCCTCACCGTCAATACCATTGACCGGGTCAATAACCCAGCCACCTTTCAAGAGAATACTGTGGAGACTCACTTGCTAATTCCCTAGGTTTGAAATCCGACACCCACCTAACCTTGATGGCCCCCTGCCAACAGATACAACACAGCCATCCGAACGGCTACGCCGTTGGCAACCTGTTCAAGAATCACTGAGTACGGTCCATCTGCTACTTCAGACGCAATCTCAACACCACGGTTCAGCGGTCCAGGATGCATAATGATGACGTCTGGCTTCGCAAGACGAAGACGATCGGTTGTCATCCCAAAACGCTGAAAGTATTCACGTAGCGAAGGTATGAAATGGCCACGCATGCGCTCTAGCTGGATCCGCAACAGCATGATGACGTCCGCACCGTCAACGGCCTCATCCACCGATGTGGTCGATCGCACTCCAAACCTATTCATTCCAGATAACATAAGCGTCGTTGGGGCACAGGCACAGACGTCTGCGCCCAGTTTCTGTAAGAGCAACAGGTTCGAACGAAATACCCGGCTGTGCAAGAGATCGCCAATGATCGAAACCTTCAAACCATCGAATCTCCCCTTGTGTTGACGAATGGTCAAAGCGTCGAGTAACGCCTGAGTTGGGTGCTCGTGCATGCCGTCGCCAGCATTAATCACACCAGCACTACAAAGCCTAGCCACCACATGTCCAGCTCCTGCGGACGCATGCCTCACAATAATCAGATCTGGCGCCATCGCCCCGAGGTTGCGGACTGTATCAACTAGCGTCTCCCCCTTAACCACGCTCAAACCACTCGCAGTCATATTTAAGGTGTCGGCACTGAGTCGTTTCTCAGCTATCTCAAACGACATGCGCGTCCTCGTACTTGGCTCAAAAAAAAGATTCACCACGGTCCGCCCTCGTAGTGCTGGAACTTTTTTGATCGGGCGCGTACCAACTTCCTTCATAGCCTCAGCAGTATCGAGGATGAGCAAAATCTCCTCTGAAGACAGATCACCAATACCTAATAAATCTTTCGTCCGTAGTCCGACCGTCGTGCCGAGCACGAGCGGCCCAGCAGGATCACCAAGGGAGGAATCAGCTTGCTGGCTCATCTTCTTCTATCACAACCTCATCCTGGCCCTCTGTCTCCATCAGGCGAACCTGCACACTTTCCCTGAGCGAAGTCGGGACGTTCTTGCCAACATAATCCGCTTTGATTGGTAATTCGCGGTGTCCGCGATCAACAAGGACAAGCAATTCGATAGACCGAGGCCGACCGAAATCTATAAGTGCGTCAAGGGCCGCACGGATGGTTCGACCGGTGTAGAGCACATCGTCAACAAGCAAGATTCTCCGGTCGTCAATTGAGAACTCGATCTCGGTCTTGCGGAGAATTGGCTGAGGACCGACTGGATATCGCATTAGATCATCGCGATACAACGTGATATCGAGCGCGCCCGTTGGCACACTAGTTCCAGAGATCTTCTCTAACGCAACTGATAGCCTCTTGGCAATGGGCACGCCCCGAGTTCGTACTCCAATCAATGCTAACGATTCCAAGCTGTGATGTCGCTCTACGATCTCGTGAGCCATCCTGATGACAGTTCTAGCAAGCTGCTCGGCCACCATCACGATAGGCACGAGAACCCCTTGAGCAAACGCGATTCAGGCGTAGCCAAGCTACAGACTGGTGGACGGTCAGCCTTGTTCCTCAACATCGGTCTCCCCGGCCTTGACAAGCCAGCTCTGGCAACTCCGAAAATGCACAGCCCGCGGAGAACTTCGTTTCTCCCAAGAACGCTCAGTAGAACGCTGGACAGCAAACAAAGGAGGCAGCCGCAAGAAGTGTGGCAGCCGGAGCAACACCCCAGAGCCACGCACCTGCCCGTTGGCAAGGTGAAACAACCGCCGTGTGAAGGAGGTTTGATAATAGGAAGCAAGCTTTACCCCTTCGCAGCCTCTCCGGGCTACATTTAAAGAGTCCCTATATCATAGCAGCTTCATACAGAAATTTAGTCGATCTCCAGTAACTTCATGAGGATGCCCCAATAGCCCAACCCAACTAGATGAGATAGCTGATTGCCCCAATAAGAATGAAACCCTCGGCAACAAGTTGCCGAACTGTTCCAAACGGGTCGGATATACTCGAAGACTATGTTGACCGACGTAGACGCTGTCGTCCTGTCAAACTCCATCCTCTCACCTGCCTACAATGTGCTCTCTCTAGCTGCTCCACAGATCGCATCTAGGGCCCTCCCCGGACAATTCGTGATGGTTAAACCAGATTGTGGCAACGACCCACTTCTCCGGCGACCCTTCTCTATATTTGAAGTCCTACGCGATGACAACCACCAAATTTCCGGAATATCTTTGTTGAATAAGCAAGTCGGTGTGACCACATCCACACTTTTCGGACTAACCGCTGGCGACAACGTCCGGTGTCTCGGCCCATTAGGGCGCCCATTTTCTATGGCCAAAAGATCAGAGAAAGCTTGGATGGTAGCCGGCGGAGTCGGACTAGCACCGTTCTACACGCTAGCTGTAGCTCTCCAGAGTCAACAAATCGACTCAACCTTGTTCTACGGGGGCCAAAGCTCCAGAGACCTCTTTTATGTCGAGGCCTTTCGTCAGCTCAGGGTCAATCTCGAACTAACCACAGACGATGGGAGCCTAGGTCACCACGGTCAGGTGACTGGCCCCCTAGAACGGAGCCTACACGAGCTCAAACCAACAACCTCACTCCGCATCTATGCCTGTGGACCAACACCGATGATGCGAGCCGTCACTAAGTTGGCATCGGCCCACGGACATGACGTGGAGGTCTCACTTGAGCAAATCATGGGATGTGGCCTCGGGGGCTGCTACAGTTGTGTGGTGCCAATCAGACATGAGGGTGGTAGCGTCAATTTCGTTCGATCCTGTCTCGACGGACCGATCTTCAACGGACGAGACGTAGTCTGGGACGGTCTCGAGCAATGACCTCACTAATTGAGAATGCAGCCAAAATCAGCCGTTGACTTTCCGGGGTTGCCAACGCTAGTGAGAGAGGTCACTAAAGTGAACCGAAAGTTTCACAACAAACCGGTAGCCACAAACTAGGAAATCAAGGAATTGAAGTGAGTGTCGACCTTTCTGTAAACATTGGCAGTTTAAAGCTTGCCAACCCGCTTATTGCAGCAAGTGGCTGTTTCGGCTACGGGGTGGAATACGCCGAGGCAGTGGACCTCTCAACTCTTGGAGCCATCGCAGTCAAAGGTCTTTTTCTCGAAGAACGTGCAGGACATCCCCCGGCAAGGATAGTAGAGACTCCAGGTGGCATGTTAAATGCAATCGGCCTTCAGGGCATCGGGGTTAGGCGATTCGTCGCCGAGAAATTACCCCCACTGCGGGAACAAGCAGCGGTTGTAATCGTGAACATCTGCGGTTCAACAATCGAAGAGTACGCCGAGATAGCCAGAATCCTTGATGATTCAGATGGAATAGGCGCAATCGAGCTAAACATCTCATGCCCCAATATCAAGAAGGGCGGGATGTTGTTTGGCTGCTCACTAAAAGGCACGCACGAAGTCGTCTCCGCAGTGCGTAACGTAACTCGCTTACCCATCATTCCAAAACTAACACCGAACGTAAACGACGTGGCTTCCTTTGCTGTGGCAGCCAGCGAAGCCGGCGCAGATGCCATATCACTCGTGAACACCTTTCTAGCGATGGCTGTAGATGTAGAGACCCGTAGACCCAAGCTTTCCAATGTCGTCGGCGGACTAAGTGGGCCCGCCATACGGCCGATTGCTGTCAGGATGGTTCACGAGTGCTATCAGGCAGTCAATCTACCGATAATTGGAATGGGCGGTATCATGACCCCCGATGACGCTCTTGAGTTTGTGATCGTCGGCGCTAGCGCAGTGCAAATAGGAACTGCGAACTTCGTGGACCCATTCATCTGGAACAAGCTATTGCAGGGTCTAACCGAATACCTGGAACGCCACCAACTAGAGGCCGTTTCCGGACTCGTCGGCTCACTCGATCTCACAGTTAGGGAAACTACTTGGACCAACTCCTAGTCGCCGTTGACGTTGACACCAGCGAACAGGCCCTCGAGATATGCGACTTGCTTCGAGGCACAGTAGGAGGCTTCAAAATTGGAAGCCGACTCTTCACCAGTGAGGGCCCGTCGTTAGTTTCAACCCTCGTGAGCCATGGAGACCGAGTGTTTCTCGACCTCAAGTATCACGATATTCCAACGGTAGTAGCCGAAGCAGTCCAAGCTGCTTCCCGCCTCGGCGCTTGGATGTTGACTGTTCATGCGGCTGGAGGCCTGAGAATGATGCAAGCAGCCGCTGAGGCAGCTCGCAAAGCCGAAAATTCTCCCCTAGTGGTCGGAGTCACAGTATTGACCAGTCTCGACAATACAGAATTAGACCGAATCGGGATACCCAGGACTGTAGGAAGTCAGGTGGGAGCTCTAGCCCAACTAGCGCATAAAGCCAAGCTCGACGGAGTTGTGGCGTCACCTCAGGAGGTCGAACAGCTCAGGACCCAACTTGGCAGGGAATTTACAATCGTCACACCCGGTATTCGCCCTCGCAAGAATGAAACCCGAACAAAAGATGACCAAGTCAGAACGCTCGGCCCTGCCGAAGCCTTAGGAGCTGGAAGCAACTATCTAGTGGTTGGGCGTCCGATAATAGCATCGCCAGATCCACTCAAGGCGGCGCGGGACATCGTGTCTGAATTGGAAACCGTTCGCAGAGTAGTCTAAGCGGCCTTAACAAATGAGCCACAGGCCAGTTCCAAGTTCGGCACATAGACCGATGAGGAAGCCCCCAGTGACACTAGGCCCTGCTGTTCCCTTAGCCTAAGGATGACCTGTGGTATTGACCCTCTATACCAAGCCCGGGTGTCATCTCTGTGAGAGCATGAAAGCGCTATTGGCCACCGCTAAGGCACAGCAGCCATTTGAGCTAACAGTGATCGACATCTCCAACAACCCAGCACTCAAAAGGCTTTACCAAAATCACATTCCAGTCCTGCTAAAAGACGGCAAAGAGATCGCTCGTCACCGGATTGACGACACTGAGCTCTCGGCTCTTCTCAGCAGCCGCTGACTACAGCCCGACCCGCTTCGCTGCCTTTGTAACCCAGAAAACTGGCCCTCACTCTGCGAAAGAGCCAGGGCCAGCATTCGTGAATGTATCACTTGGCCGTGACAATGAAATGTCCACGGCGGTTCTGAGCCCAGCAACCATCGTCTGATTCGGTACAGAACGGTGATTCCTCCCCGCGGCTCGTTGTCTGTACACGATCCGCTGCAATACCGAGGCTCACCAAATAGTCCCTCACTGCGGCTGCCCGACGCTCACCAAGCGCTAGGTTGTACTCATTCGTACCGCGCTCATCACAATGGCCTTCCACAAGCACTACCGTGGAAGTCCATCGGCTCATCCATTCAGCGTTCCCCTGCAATGCCGCTTGGCCGGCAGGAAGTAGCTCCGATTGGTCAAGCTCAAAGAACACAGGCCCCAGAGGAGATGTGGCGTTAAGTTCCTCAAGAGACATGCGCGCAAAGAGTTCTTCCTCAGTTGGTGGAGGAGTAGGAGCCGGCGGCGGCGGTGGTGGTGGTGGTGGTGGTGGTGGTGGTGCTGGTGCCTCAGGCGGCGGTGGCGGTGGCTCTGGCGGCGGGTTGTCTGCACATCCAGCAACACCCACAGCGAGCAAGAGGCTCAAACAGATCGTAGAAGAATAGCGATAAAACAACTTCATGTGCGACGTCTCCTGTCTCAGCGGCCTATTGTGGCTTGCCAGGCTTCCACGCGACAGTCCCTTTTGTCGTGGGCCGGAGCACACGGGTGACCGGAAGCCAGAAGCTTACAAAGGAAGCATCAAAACTGTCAATTGACAGAATCGATGCCTGGCACTGATTAAGCCGAAAGCAAGCAATGCTCGCAGCCAGATTTCGTGGTCAGCCCCCGCCGTTTTCAGCCTGATTTTCTTCTGTTTCTCCCTCGATATCAAGGGTCAAATCTTCAGCCTGAAGCTCAACCTCAATAGGAACTAGACCGGTGACGGTGAGTAACGCACCGCATTCTGAACAGCTAAGCTGGTCACCCAGATCCACGTCGAACTCGTCGACATCAATTTCCTCGCCGCATCCCCTACAAATGGCCATTTTGAGGTTCGACTCTCCACCGTCCGGATCCTGGACCCGACGAAACGACCAAGCCCCCGAAACTCACCAGCTCGCGGTTAGAACAGCTAAAACACCATCAGCATTAACACAAAACTACGATCCTAAGCAATGCGGGTTACGATAGATGCGATGCACAAGCCGACTGCGGGTTCGCGAACCGTACTGCTAGCCACGAGAGAGGACTCTCTGATGGCACGGTTTGGGGAACCTCTGCGAGAGGCTGGCCATCTCACAATCGAGGTTGATGATTTCTCAGCTTTACTTGAACCGCTCAGCGTCAGGTCAACTCATGTGGATTTATTGCTCCTTGACCTTCGTCTCTCGGATATCGAAGGAACAGAATTCTTGAGACTGTTACGCCAACACAGCCCCAAATTGCCGGTAGTAATCTTCAGCGGTTCAGTCACCAATGCCAATGTTGTGCGAAGTATGTCTGCCTTTGGAATAGCCGGGTACCTGAATGAATATTGCGACACACGAGACGTTCTATCAGCCTTGGCACCCCACCTGTTCCCCGACAGCTTTAATCGACGTAGCAGTCCTCGAGTTGTAGTCGCAGTCCCGGTCTCTTACCGGTTCGACAATGCCATCACAGCCGCCGTCACGCTAAACATTAGCAGCGGGGGGTTGGCTATACGAACGATAGAGCCTCTCGGCGTTTCAGCAAAGGTCCACACACGGTTCAGTCTTCCTGGCTTCTCTCGCGAGATCCAAGCCGATGCGCGAGTCACCTGGACAGATGCCCATGTCGGAATGGGTCTTCAATTCGAGCAAATGTCAGCACTTGATCAGTCCACCATCGACGAATATATCGAGGACCACACTGAACCATGACCCACTGGAACGTTTCGACAGTCGGCATTAGCCGGATTTTAAACCCTCCACATTAAGTAAAAGATAATGAGAAAGACGCTTGACAGAGTTTTGGCAGTGCCGCTAGTTTGTAGGGAGAGTTCTGAGAAAGGCAGGTGCCACTCCTACTCAGGATTTAACCAAGCCAGCTCGCTTATTTTTGGTTTGCAGTGCGAATTAGGATTGACTAGTAACTTTTTGTCAGGAACCGGCTGCGCTCTCAGGGTGGCACTGGAAGCGCGACCGTCGTCATGCAGGCCATCCACAGCTTGACGCCTTGAATATCTGTCTTCAGGAGGACATACATCGTGGTCGAAGTGCAGCACCTGACCAAACGCTACGGATCGTTCACGGCGGTAGATGATCTGAGCTTCCAAGTTGAACGCGGGGAGATTCTCGGATTTCTTGGTCCAAACGGTGCCGGAAAAACGACAACTATGCGCATCCTAACCGGTTACCAACCCGCATCAGAGGGGTCAGCTCGCATCGGCGGGTTCGACGTGTTCGAGCAACCGATCGAAGCAAAACGTCGAACCGGATATCTTCCGGAAACACCACCGCTGTATCCCGAAATGACCGTGTTCGAATACCTCCATTTTGTAGCACGCATCAATGATGTGGCTCCGGGAAACCGAACGTCTCAAATTGGCGCCGCTATGGAGCGGACCAACATCACGGACATGACTGACCGTTACTGCGGAAAATTGTCTAAGGGCTACAGGCAGCGCGTAGGTCTAGCACAAGCTCTCTTACACAATCCAGAAGTCCTTATTCTAGACGAACCAACCGCCGGACTCGACCCTAGACAAATAATTGAGACCCGCCGACTAATCACAGAGTTGGCTGGCGACCACACTATCATTCTCAGCACTCACATCTTGCCTGAAGTGTCCCAAACCTGCCAAAGGGTCGTGATCATCAACCGAGGTAAAGTCGTCGCAGTGGATAGCCCAGACAACCTCACGGCTCGGCTACAGGGCTCACAGAGCCTGTATCTCAAAATTGACACCAACGGAGTAGACCCAGTCCCCACTCTCCAAGGAATACCAGGCGTCGTCAACGTGTCTTCCGCCGATTACCGTGAAGGACTCTCTGGATTTCAGGTCGAACTCGCCCCAAACAGTGATGTTCGGAGAGAAGTCGCCAGAACGGTCGTAACAAATGGGTGGGGTTTATTAGAGTTACGAGCCCAGCAAATGAGCCTAGAAGACATCTTCCTACAACTGACCACAGAAGAAGAACCGGAACACGAAGACGTGCCACAACCTGGAGCTTCCTCACCAGCCGGCTACGAGAAACCTACAGAGGAGCGTATCGATGGGTAATATCCTAGCTCTGGTTCAGAAGGAAGTTCGAGGCTATTTCGTTTCGCCAATTGCCTACGTCTTACTTGTATTTTTCACGCTGTTGTTCGGATGGTTTTATATTGCCAGCCTGAATCTCATGCTTCAGCTCAGTGGTGGCAATTTCGGGATGGGAGGACCCCAGGTCGTCAACGTAAACGAATTCATGATTCGCCCCCTGTTCGGGAACACCGCTGTAATCTTGCTTTTCCTCCTGCCTATGCTAACCATGCGGTCCTACGCAGAAGAAAAGCGATCTGGGACCATAGAACTCCTTTTGACATCCCCACTCAGTGACTTCCAGATCATCATGGGTAAATTTCTCGGTGCTCTAGCACTTTATACCCTGATGCTCGCACTCACCGGCATTCACATTGCCATGCTGTTTCAGTATGGCGAACCAGAGTGGGGACCAATCCTCACCGGTTACCTTGGACTAATACTGATGGGAAGCTCCTTCATCTCGATTGGGCTGGCAATCTCAAGTATGACAAAGAACCAAATTGTGGCTGGTGTCGCAACTTTCGCCGTACTCCTATTGTTTTGGATCATCAATTGGATCGGCGATGCCTCTGGCAGCACCGCTCAGTCAGTACTCGCCTATTTATCGATACTTGAACATTTCGACGATTTCTCAAAGGGTGTCATCGATACGAAACACCTAACCTATTACCTCAGCTTCATCGGACTCGGTTTGTTCCTCACGGCCAAATCGATGGACACCGCCCGGTGGAATGGCTAACACTAACCATACGTTAACTTCAGATGCTTAATAGACTCTTCGGTTATCTCCCATGGCTCGGAATGGCGCTGGTGCTCATCGCTCTCGCAATCAGTGGTCGACCAGATCTCCTACAGTGGCGACGGGGTTCGGCATTATTCGGTCTTATTCTGATACTGATTTACGGGGCAGGCCACTGGCGTTCTATCGTCCGTTCATTTGATCGAAAACAGACACGATACGGGGCTCTCGCCGGCACAAGCCTCATTCTGGTGATAGCGATCGTTGCTGGACTGAACTACATCTTTGCGAGACAGAATCGTCGATGGGACCTGACCTCGGCACAACAGTACTCCCTATCAGACCAAACCCAACAGATTTTGGACAACCTGTCGGCACCGGTAAGAATTTTGGTGTTTGCCCGTGAGCCTGAATTTCCACGTTACCAGGATCGCCTTGACGAGTACGCGTACCAATCAAACCAAGTCACGGTCGACTACATCGACGCTGACAGAGAGCCACTACTCGCGCGCCAATACGAAATTCAAACGTATGGAACGATTGTATTTGAGTACGAAGACCGCGTCGAACGAGTCGAGTCAGATTCGGAGCAAGACTTAACCAATACCCTAATCAGGGTCGTAGAAGGCACAGAACAAACTGTATATTTCATTGAAGGCCACGGTGAAAAGAGTCACACTGGATCTGGCCGGGACGGCTACAGCACCATCTCAGCAGCATTGGGCCTCGACAACTTCGGTGTCGCATCACTAATACTCGCCCAGCAGCTCAGAGTCCCCGAAGATGCTACCGTCGCAGTCGTCGCCGGACCCCAGACTGATCTACTACCAGGTGAGCTCGAAGCACTGCGAGCATACCTTAACCGGGGTGGAAAACTGCTCGTGCTCATCGATCCACCAACTGCCGGTGAAACAGCACCGCCAGACGGTCTATTCGCTCTCGTCCGTGAATGGGGAATAAATGTGGGAACCGATGTCGTCGTCGATGCCAGTGGTGTAGGTCAACTTTTTGGTGCTGACGCATCGGTCCCAGTCGCAGCCAACTACCCGTTGCATCCCATCACCGATCGGTTCAATCTCCTAACAGCCTACCCTCTGGCCCGCTCTGTCACTGCTGACTCTGGATCTGGTAGCCCTGACGGCCGAGTTGCTCAACCGTTCATCCAAACCAGCGCACAAAGTTGGGCTGAAGCCGACCTTGCCGGTCTAGCCACAGGTCAAGTCGAATTGAACGAGGAAGTCGGAGACCGACCTGGCCCCATAACCATAGGGATGGCGGTGTCTGTTCCAGCGCCCACGAGTGAAACAGAAACAACCGAGATCGAAAACCCCAACGGACAAGCCACTAATGAGGAGGAGGACGCGGCCCCTCAACCACCAGAGACCAGGCTGGCCGTAATAGGTGATTCTGATTTTGCAAGCAACTCAACAGTAGGCATCCAAGGGAACCAAGATATGTTCCTCAACACCGTGAATTGGCTTGCTCAACAAGAAAACCTCATTTCGATTCGTGCACGGGAGCCCGAGGACCGGCGCCTGTCATTGACTGCCGCTCAACAACAGCGAGTTTTCTGGTTTTCACTACTGCTCCTACCCGCTTTTTTGCTTGGTGCGGGCATCAACACCTGGTGGCGGAGACGTTAAAAATGCGCGGAACCCGATCGACCCTAATACTGTTGGTGATCACACTCGGCTTGGGCGCATACATCTACTTCGTGGAATCCGGTCAGCCACCAGCCGGAACCCCAGAACCATTGGAGAAGGTGTTCGGCTTCGAGTCTGACGACATCACTTCCATCGCAGTTACTTCAGAAACTGGCGACCACACCGTGATCGAAAAAATCGACGATAGGTGGCAGCTAATTGAACCATTCAACAGCAACGTCGACGTGACAAAGGTTGTTTCATTGTCGTCCAGTCTAGCCAGTCTAGAGATGCAGCGAGTAGTGGCTGAACCAGAAGATAGCGTTGATTTAGCTACCTTCGGTCTGACAAGGCCTCGCATCACCATCCAGATTAGGACAGCACCAGACTTTGACCGTCAATTGCTTATCGGAGAGCGTACTCCTACCGGCAGTGACGTCTACGCTACTGTTGCCGATTCAAACCGTGTCTTCCTTATGTCTGGATTTCTCGACACAACATTCAACCAGACCACTTTTGACTTACGAGACAAAACCATTCTTGACATAACGCAAGATCAAGTCGACTCGTTTGAAGTCACTAGCCCTGAACGAACTATCCAGTTACGAAAAGACGAAAACCAATGGTCTCTTGTTAGTCCAATTACCGCCCGCGCTGATCTCGCCGTGGCAGACAGTATGATCGGCCGACTAAGTACGGGACAGATGCAGTCAGTCGAGGAAGAGAGCACCGATGACCTTGAAGCATATGGCCTCGACCGACCCCGACTGAGCGTAGCCGTGGGCCTTGGCGGCTCTGAGGCCACTCTACACATAGGAAACTCCACTCCGGCTGGAACCTATGCGCGTGACGCGGACCGTAGTCTCGTGTTCACAATAGACGATTCACTGGTAAGTGAACTAGAAAAGCAAGTTGACGACTACCGCCGACGGGACCTGTTCTCGTTCCGCCCTTTCAACGCGACCGGGCTCACACTCGACTACCAAGGAGAGCACTGGACTTTCGAGCGGACTGAAGCGGCAACCGAAGGAGAGGCGGACATTTGGCTCAGAACCTCTGGAAACAAAGGCGAAGTCGAAACCAGCACGATGGACGACCTTCTGGGAAAATTGTCCAACCTAAGAGCCGAGTCATTCGTTTCCTCCCGTGAAGACACCGGAGCAGACTCGCCGATGGCCACCATTGAAGTGTTCTTCGACAATCACCAAGAACTGGAACGAGTTGAGTTCGGCCAGGTCAACAACGAGGTATTCGCCATTATCGAAGAGGAGCCTGGGGCAGCCATACTCAATACCCGAAGCTGGGAGGATGCGATGGGAACCTTGGAGCTACTCAGGTGAGTAAATTTCAACCCCTCTACCAGTGAGATGACAATCCAGTATCATGAACGCAAGTGGGGCCAAATTCTACGCTCTGGCTCACCATCTCTAGTTAGCAATAGTCGGAAGCCATCTCGTGCTCAAGATTTACCAGGGCTCGGCATCACAGGATCGACAAGACCAGCCTGAGCGAAACCACGGGCACGTAACTGACAGCTATCACACCGCCCACAAGCTCGACCACCTGGCAACGGGACATAGCAACTGTGGGTCAAGCCGTAGTCAAGTCCCAATTCCTGGCCACGGGTAATGATTTCAGCTTTTGTCCATCGAACCAATGGAGCGTGTAAACGAAAGCACCCACCCTCAACACCGGCCCTCGTCCCCAAGTCCGCAAGCCGCTGGAAAGCATTCAGATACTCCTGTCGACAATCCGGATAGCCGGAGTAATCTAACGCATTAACACCGATAACTATGTCATATGCTGCCAGCGCCTCAGCCCAACTGAGAGCAAGCGACAGCAACACAGTATTCCGAGCTGGAACATAGGTCGCCGGAATTTCGCCTCGATCGGGCTGCTGGTTCTTCTCGACCAACCCGTCACCAGTCAACGCAGAACCACCAAAGGCTGCAAGGTCGACGTTGAGCTCGAGGTGCTGAACAACTCGCAAAGCACGGGCCACCCTGCGGGATGCTTCTATTTCGCAGGAATGCAGCTGCCCGTATCGAACCGTCAACGCATACAAGGCAAATCCATCGGCTTGCGCAATCGCAGCTGCTGTATACGAATCCAAGCCACCACTCAAGAGCACCACCGCCGGACTACCTGATCGCTCGTGCATGACATCTCTCACCGAAGTGATTGCTGAGCCCAAGAGCTGTTACAGAACCCCTTCTGTCTACTATACGTTGAGAGAAACAGGTGTCACAGGGGACCGACCGGCAAGTACCTCCAACACGTTACGCACAGCTAATTCTCCCATCGCCGTCCGTGTCTCACGTGTGGCGCTTCCCAGATGGGGAGTAAGACATACATTTTCCTTCTTGGCCAGCTCACGATTCACGTTAGGTTCATCCTCGAAAACATCCAACCCGGCCCCAGCAATGAGTCGCTGGTCGAGAGCCCAAGCCAACGCAACATCATCCACTACTCCCCCACGAGAGGTATTTATCAGAAACGCTGAACGTTTCATCCGCACTAGGGTTCTTCTGTTGATGAGGTGGTGTGTCTCGGCCGTTAACGGCACATGCAGCGAAACTATGTCTGACGTCAGCAGCAACTCGTCGAGTGAAAGAACAGGACACTCAAAGGGTTTTTTGTTCCTCTGTGTCTGCCTGGGCCAAGCCGCACAAACAACCCTCATTCCGAAAGCTGGCGCAACTGCGGCAACCGCTTGGCCGATGCGTCCTGCTCCAATAATACCGAGCTGTTTCCCATGCAGCTCCGTACCTAATAAAAAATCGAAAGTCCACCCGGTCCAACCACCGTCGCGAAGCACTCGGTCCCCTTCACCGACACGACGAGTGACGGCCAAAAGCAGCCCCCATGTCAACTCAGCCGTCGCGCGGGTCAGAATGTCAGGCGTATTGGTGACTATTATGCCGCGGGCCTTTGCGGCGGGCACATCGATGTTATCGACACCGACCGCAACTGCTGCAATCACCTTCAGCCCTGAAGCCACGGAAAGCGCTGCCTCGTCTATACGGTCATTGAACATACAGATCAGACCGTCTTTTTCAACAAGCCTGTCACAAAGCGCAGTGTGGGTTAACGCTTGACTGTGGTCATGGAAATCAACCTCGCAGGCCCGGTAAAGAGGTGACAACACCGCAGATGGCATTCGCCGCGTTACTAGTACCCTAGGTTTTTCCTCAAGAGTCACGAGCCTTACCTGTCAACAGCTAGATGTCCCAGTAAATCTGGCGTTCAGCCGCTCCTGTCCATGCCAACTGCGTCTACAATGCCTACAATAGCCGCATCCACCGGTACCCCCCGCCGGCCAAGGACGCTACCAGCAGCCCGCCCCTCAAGTAATAGCAGAACCAGCTCACCGACACCGGCACCAACAGCATCAACCGCTAATTGGACTCCGCCCGCCGGTTCACCATCACAACCAACCGTCTGGGTCAGCATCAGCTTAGCACCATCAAGACCAGGGTTTTTTCGGGTAGCAACTACAGACCCAACAACCCGAGCTAGCCGCATAATGCCCCCTCAATATTTGTGGGCTGGCTATCTCTACGAAACACCATCAGAACCGTTGATCGTCCAGTGGTCGCAGATACCGACAACAGCCGCATCAGTCGGAACCTGCCGAGGTAAGAAGGGGAGGGAGGCTTCACGGCCTCGGACAAAAAACACCTCCTCGTCAATCCCAGCACCTACTGAATCAACCGCCACAAACGGCAACCCTATCGGCTCTCGGTCTTGGGTCAGAGGCTGGACAAGCAACAATGTAGAACCAGCCAACTTTGGATCTTTTTGAGTGGAAACTACATTACCGATTACACGGGCGAGCTGCATTGACTAATCTTCCTTCAATTGCACCTTGGGAACAGCCTGTAGCGTCTAACCTGCCCGTTTGCATTCAAACCCCAGCTCCTCAGACATTATTGCTGAGCCGTCCACTCTCAAGATTGGAACACATCATTCTCAATAAATATCGGCTATTCGATATTGACTGTATCAACGATGCCTACAATAGCCGCGTCGACAGGATCATCGGCCAGCCCTGTCGCCATCCTAGCAGAACTACCACTGACCACGAGAACAGTCTCGCTGACACCAGCGTCAACAGTGTCAACTGCTACAAGCGGCAAGCCCCCGGGCTCACCATCCGGCAGACAGGGCTGCACCAGCAGCAACTTACTACCAACAAGGCGCTCGTCCTTTCGAGTCGCAACAACTGTACCAACCACTTTGCCGAGGATCATGGCAAGAGAAACCGCTCCCTTGAAGTCTGTTCACCCATTCTGATGAAGGCGAGGGTTTCAACACCTCCAGAAATCACTATTACCCGCTCGGCCTGCATCTAATTTCTCCCACGGCAGCCTGCCACCCAAGGGCCACCCTAATACATGAGAGTTGGAGACTGGCAAGCCATATTTCCGGTGCCACATGGGAGCGACATTCTGTCTCTGCCGGTAGAGTAACTAGACTTAACTTTCGTGATTTTTCCCAATCGGCAGGACATCCTCAAGGTTAGCATGTGGCCGAGGAATAACGTGCACTGACACGAGCTCTCCAACTCGACGAGCTGCAGCAGCCCCAGCATCTGTGGCTGCCTTCACGGCAGCAACATCTCCACGAACAATTGTCGTCACGAAACCCGCACCGATCTTTTCCCAACCAACAAGAGTCACCTTAGCAGCCTTCACCATCGCATCCGCCGCTTCAATCATCGCGACGAGTCCTTTTGTTTCCACCATCCCAAGTGCCTCGCCCATCACAAACCTCCCGCTTACCGCAAGTGAGTAACGGCGTCGGCGATCAGCGCCGTCAATTGGCCGTATGTTAGTCGAACTTCGTCTTGGGCGCCTAGCGGTTCGGAACCGACACCGACACGATCTTTGACAACGTCCTCAGGTTCCACGACCTGTTGGCCAGGTGCAGATGGAGCTTCAAGCGCCTGGCAGCTGTCATCAACCTGTCTACCGGACTCTGGAGGGCATATAGGTGCAGGCGCCGTGATACCGTAACGATCACGTAGTGTTTGCAAGCGATTCACCTCTTCTCTTGAGAGAAGACGCTCGCGACCTAGTTGACGAGCCACTAAACTAATCTTTGCAAAATGCTCAACAGTCTCCATCTTGTAGTAGGCCGCGAACAGCTCGTTCGCAACAGTCACCGCCCCATGATTAGCCAGAAGGAGACCGTCGTGTGATCTGATGTGCTCCTTCACAGCATCAGCCAGCTCGCTGGTCGATGGCGTACCGTAATCGGCGATCGGGATACTGCCAAGAGTCGTCACTACTTCGGCCAAAACTGCTCGGTCCAGCGGAATGCCTGCCACTGAAAACCCTGTGGCCGTCGGAGGGTGGGCATGCACAACCGAACGAACTTCAGGCCTGCACTCATAGACCGCTACATGCATCAACAGCTCAGACGAGGGCTCCCGATCCCCACTCAACTTCCGGCCGGCCAGATCAGTGGTAACCATCATGTCTGGACTCATGAAACCCTTTGAAACACCGGTTGGAGTGGTAAGTATGCGATCGTCTAACCGGACGCTAATATTACCGTCGTTTGAAGCAACGAACCCGCGGTTAAAAAGCCGCCGTCCCACTTCGACGATATCGGCACGAACCACTTCGTCATTCTTCATTTACTACTCCCTGTTGATTCTTGCCATTTCTGCCGATACTCCGCCAGACACCGCTCGGAACAGAAATAGTGCACCTCGCCTCGTCGCTGAAAAGCAACGGCTCGACTTTGGGCAACATATGTTCCACAAATCGGGTCACGAACCAACGGAACACCCCGCTTCGGAGTCACCTTCGGGCGCTGGGTCACACCACTAAACAAGCCCACAAGAAATTTCCAACCAAGCCGCACAATTACTATTATGACCAACACCCGAATGAGCCAGCTAAGTGCCATAAATTGTCACCTAGGGAGGGCCAGCGCTATCCAGAAACAACTTCAACCACTACGGGTGTGCAGAGCGAATACGTTCGATCGCATCGGCAGCGGCAAGCGCTTCAGCACTATCGGGGTCTAGCTGTTGAACCTGCTCCCAAGCTTCGATTGCACCTTCCAAGTCCTGCTTACCGAGGGCTCGTACGATTCCTAGATCAAGTAACGTCTTTGCATGTGTCGGATCTACAGCAAGAGACCGAGCGAACTGATCCAAGGCTCGGTCAATTTGGTCGGTGTAAAAATAGGCCACCCCAAGGTCAGTACTCACCGAAACATTGTTCGGATCTAGGCCAAGAGCGGCTTCAAACCACGGAATCGCCTGACCGAAGCTCTGGGCCTCAAAGTAGATATAACCAAGTTCCGTTCTTACCTGACTATCCCGTGGCGCCTGATCGGCCAGAGCACGCAATTCCAAAACACGCACCTCATCAACCTCTGGGCCAATAGGCTCCCCTGGTACTTCTACCGGGGGTTGGGCCTGAGTCGACACAGGTGATTCCACCGGCCGCTGGCTCCAGCTTATCCAACCCATCAAACCAATCGCGAGGAACAACGATACAAAGAGAGGCAGCGGTTCTGTGCGATTCATGTGAAGACCTAAGTAAATAACAAGTCGATCATAACAACGCTGCTAGAACGCCGTCCACAGACGACACCACCATGATGCCGCCCGACCGAGCCAGCGGCAAGCCCGGTCAGCCAAGTAGCACAACCATGTCTCGAACCGCTCGCTCAAGTCCAATCAAAACCGCTCGAGAAACAATGCTGTGCCCAATATTGAGCTCGACGATTTCAGAAATCCGAGCAACCGGCTTGACATTCACGTAGGTCAAGCCGTGGCCACCCAGTACTTCAAGACCAAGAGAGTGGGCCATGGTGGCTGCTCGCCGAATTCGATCCAGTTCCTGCTGGCAACTGTGGACAGCCATTTCGCTATAAGTTCCTGTATTGATCTCGACGGCTTTTGCACCAGTTAATTGAGCCGCCCCGACTTGGTCCTCTAGTGGATCAATAAACAGGCTCACCAAGATCCCATGTTCCTTAAGCCGTTCTGCTACATCCCTTATAAGCTCGTGGTGACGCACTACATCCAGTCCACCTGTTGTAGTCACCTCATTCTCTTTCTCCGGAA
This sequence comes from Acidobacteria bacterium UBA2990, assembly GCA_002347025.1. GTDB lineage: Bacteria > Acidobacteriota > Vicinamibacteria > Vicinamibacterales > UBA8438 > UBA2990. The sequence continues at coordinate 28,273 of DEAE01000024.1, read as the reverse complement.
CAAGAGTCACCTGGTCTGGCTGAACATCGGCAGCGATCGAGACCATTTCGTCTGTTGCGGCCATTTCCACGTTCAGTCGGGTTCTCACAACCTGCCGTAGCAAATGCAGATCCCGATTCTGAATATGGCGTCGGTCACCACGGAGATGGACCGTGATGCCCGCAGCCCCACCTAATTCCGCCAATGCCGCAGCTGTCACCGGGTCTGGTTCAGCCGCACACCTAGCCTGGCGAACCGTGGCCACATGGTCTATATTCACTCCCAGGCGCATACATCCCTCCAGCCTCCTGAGGCATCAGAAAACCGGCATGCCAGCCAGCCACCCGGAACTATCGGATAAGATTCAATTTACGACCCGCCCGGCGACACATCCGCCAAGTGGCATCGCTCAGAAAAGCATGCCGAAGCCTAGCTCCCAATATTGAGATCAACTGAACCAAATCGCCAGTACCCACCTCACTTACAGGTCAGCCCCTATCTCGACTCGCACCCCATCTGCGACAGTCCGAGCCAACCTGTGGATTTCTTCCCTGTTGGACCCCTCGATCATAATTCGCAGCAAAGGCTCGGTTCCCGAATAACGAACGATGACACGCCCCGTCTTTGCGAGATACCGTTCGGCATCAGCGATCAGCCGTGAAACCTCCGGTAATTCCGCTAAAGGGACACGCCGACGAACCTTTACATTCACCAACACCTGCGGAACGGGTACGAAATCTGCTGCCAAGGCGCACAAATCCGACCCGGTCTCGACAATTGCCCGAATGATCAGTAAGGCTGTAGCCAAGCCATCCCCGGTTGGCAAGTGGTCACCAAGGATAATATGTCCAGACTGCTCTCCTCCAAGCACTATACCTCTTTGACGCATTTCGGCCCACACGGTTCGGTCACCCACACCGCACCAATGAACCGACATACCATCGGCATGTAGAATCTGTTCAAGAGCTATATTGCTCATTACCGTCGCTACAATCGCTTTCTCCTTCAAATTACCCATGGCAGCAAGCCTGCGAGCAGCCACCAACAAGATCGCATCTCCATTAACCAACTGTCCTTGATGATCGACAAAAACGACGCGGTCACCGTCCCCGTCAAAAGCCGCACCGAGACAACACCCCTTATCAAGCACCGTCCGAGCCAGTCGATCAGGGTTGGTCGATCCGCACCTAAGATTTATGTTTCGCCCATTCGGTTCATTACAGATCACAACTGGGTCTAGCCCTAGTCCACCAAATACAGCCGGGGCAATACGGCTAGTTGCTCCATTAGCACAATCAATCGCAAGCCGAAGATTGCTTGGCAGCGAGACACCATCAAACACCCTTTTCGTGTGCTCTATATACGCGTCGATAGATTGAGAAGCTTCACGAGTCGACAGCGGAGCCTCTGAGCAAACAAATTCTTGATCGGACACTATCTCGGTTAAACAAGCTTCCAGATCATCGTCCGCCTTCATCCCCTCATGAGTAAACACCTTCACACCATTGTCTTGAAATGGATTGTGTGAAGCCGACACCACTAAACCAGCATCGAACCCTCCCTGCTTGGTTAGAAAGGCTACCGCCGGAGTTGGCAGAATTCCGCCATCAACCACCCGGCCAGACTCGCCCTCGATTCCCCGAGCTAAATGGCGGACGATCCAAGCTCCAGATTCACGAGTATCCTGACCAATGAGCACCCTAACATTCCCCTTCTTCTTACCGCAGGTCTGGACCACTGCTGCGCCAAGCCGAAGAAGGGTAGGTTCATCCAGGGGGGGCAAGCCAGGCCTACCGCGCACTCCATCGGTCCCAAACAAGCTTAAGGGCATGAGGATATCCTGTTGGTTATCTCATTGAATCGCCTAGCATCTGGCGGGACTTCAGACTGAGCATGTGAAAACCGCAGGTTCCTGAGGTCACTGGACAAAATGCCTGCTTAAAGCGCCAACTGAGATAGCAAGCCGCTATCTACCTAAATACCGTTAATTTAAAACAACCTCAATCACTCTGGGCTCAATAGCAACAACCTGGGAGGGACGATTCGCCTTCACATTAACCGGCAAATTATAACGACCAACTCCCAAACCACTAAGGTCAACCGAAGCTTCGACGGAGTCTTCGTCAAAACCCACTATCTGGCCAGACAGACCTTTGACCGTGACGGCAACAGAAAGGGGCATCATGCTGATTGAGAATCCAACCCCCATATTCACAGCCAAAACGGGCACATCAGTCAAGATCTTCTCGCCGTGTGATCTTATGAATTCGACCCTGACTCTGGCTTGGAGCGGGGCCATGAGTCGAAGCCTCGGATCCACCACACCCACCGTGACTATAGACTCCAATGGGGAAGACATCTGAGTCACATCGAGTGACTCGGTAGTCACATTAGGCAACTCTCGCAGGCGGCTCAGTGGCCCAACCACCGTGACCATCGCCGGGTCCACCTCCACTCGGCCGATAACAAAACCAGATGACGGTTCGCCAGTTATCACTGGAACAATTGGAACCACGCGGGATTCCCCAGAAACCTCCAATGTTACCGAAATGGTCGAGGGCACGACCCTTACCACCTCGACACCCAATGGGGTCCTCACCCGACCTACTGTCATATCAAACAATCTCGCCCCTGGACGTTCAGAAGCCAGATCGATAAAAACTTCTATATCATTCGCATCAAGGCTCCGTAGAATCGTGGGCGGACCACTCAGCCGGACTTCAACCGTTTCTGGCGGATCTCCTAGAACCTCCAGGGAACTCGGTAAGTTCTCAAACAACAGTGGAACCCGTAGACCCTGCTCCGCTTCGGGATCACCTGCCACACCTAGCCAGAGTGTAGCAGCGCAAGTTATGGCAACTAGCTTGAGACCAAAATCACGAACAATCCCAACCAAACTCACTAGCCCAGTTCTCCAGCCGTCTGCTCACGGCCCAATGTATATCTTGAACCCAAAATTAGGGTCTCTAGACGCCCTCTCAACTGTTCCAGCTCAAGAGCTTGTTCTATTTGCCCGTCGACAACTAACGACAGCTGGCCAGTTTCTTCAGAGACAACAAGAGCAACTGCGTCGGTTTCCTCGGTCAGGCCAATCGCCGCTCTGTGCCGGGTTCCAAGATTCTTGCTAATCCGCACATTTACCGATAACGGGAGGAAGCAAGCCGCAGCAGCAAGCCGATTGCTCTGGAGGACCACGGCCCCATCATGCAAAGGCGAACCCGGCCTGAAAACGCTGACCAACAAATCGTAGCTAACTTCCGCATCGAGCGGAATCCCACTTTCGACGTAATTTCGCAACCCCATCCCGCGCTCAATCGCCACAATCGCCCCAACCCCTTGGTCAGCAAGCATTCGCAAAGCTTCCAACACCTCCTCGATGGATTCACTGGTCGCTCGCGAGCGGCCCCAAAGAGCGAAGAATGGAGCGCGCCCAAAGTGTGCCAAAGCTCGACGAATATCTCCCTGAAACAACACGATCGCAGCAAAAACCAAGTAGCCAAACAAATCTCTGATGAGCCAATTCAGAGTCTGTAGCGGCATAAATTGAGAAGCGTAATAAAGTGTGACGAGCAGCCCCCCCCCTGTGAAGATCTGTATGGCGTGACTACGCCTCACCAATTTCAAAAGCTGATAGAACAGCCAGGCTACAATGCATACATCGACTACATCCCACCAGCCGACACGGCTCAATTGCCCCCCCCCCATCGAACCCTCCATCAGGATTGCCCTTGACAGGCAGAACCATTATCTAAATTGGCTCGGTCCAGCTGGTATCCCCAACCTCCCAGCGTGGCAGCTTCTCGCTCGCAGCCAATAATTTATCCGCTACTTCAACAACACGAACCATCTCACGCACCCGATGCACCCTTACAACATGTGCCCCTTCGAGAACCGCCGCTGTTACGGCAGCAGCAGTCCCCCACTCACGGTCGTTCGGACCGAGGCTGTCATTGCCAGCCAGAAACGACTTACGCGACGGTCCGACCAGTACTGGATAGCCCAGCCCCACCAAACGATCGACTGCGGCCAGCGCGGCATAGCTCTGGTCCGTCCGTTTTGCGAAACCAAGACCAGGGTCTATGATAATCCGCGAGGCGCTCACACCCTGGCGAACAGCAAGCTGTATGCTGTCTGAAAGCTCATCTGCTACCTCTTCGCCGACATCAAGATAACGTGCCCGAGAATACATCTCTCTAGACCGACCTCGGTTATGCATCAAGATCAAGGCTGCCTGATGTTCGGCCACCACATTCGCCAATTCCGGTTCATATAAAAGCCCAGAAACGTCATTAACTATCATTGCCCCATGGTTAATAGCCACCCGGGCAACCTCCGCTTTATAAGTGTCAATTGAGAGGGGAACCTGGACACACCCAGCGAGTCGTTCAAGCACCGGGATAACTCGAGCGAGCTCAGCCTTTACAGACAAGGACTCAGCACCAGGTCTAGTCGATTCGCCACCTATATCCAACAACGCCGCACCGGACTCCTCCATCTCGATGGCGCGATCGACTGCCCGGGACGGCTCCTGCCAACATCCACCGTCTGAAAACGAATCTGGGGTCACATTCAACACCCCCATCACCAAGGTTCGTTCTCCCAACGAAAGTGGTTGTCGGCCTGACAGCGGAACCTCAAATCGACGACGGCGTATCACACAGATCTCCCTGAATGAACGCACAAGCCAAGAGGAAGCCTCATCCCCCGGCCATCCTCCCTGACTTCTTGTACGATGAACCAAGCCGAATGGGCCAATAGACCCATGACCATGTCTCCAGTAATCCAGAAACGAAACAAGCCACCACGCCTATTGCAGGATTCCCTACTCTTGAGGCACGGGCTTGCCTAACGGCGAGACAACCGAAGACCGATCTGTCTCTGAGTTTGTGGGTTGTTCTGGAACCACCGGGTCTGAGGTAGGCGGTGGCACCTCAAGAGGTTGACCAGAAATAATCTGTTTCACCTGCTCTCCAGTGAGAACCTCACGAGTCAACAACTCTTCAGCAATGCGGAGTAGCTCATTTTTCTTGTCGGTCATGACGGACCTAGCGCGGTCGTAATTGTCCGTGACAATTCTTTTAATTTCTTGATCAATCCTAATCGCTGTTTCCTCGCTATAGTCCTTATTCTGGGCAATATCTCGACCGAGAAATATTTCCTCTTCCTTTCGCCCGAAAGTAAGCGGGCCGACCGTCTCGCTCATTCCCCACTCGCATACCATCTTCCTAGCCAGATCGGTCACACGGTCCAAGTCATTACCTGCTCCAGTCGTCACCGTTGAGTTGGTAATCTCCTCTGCAATACGACCGCCAAGTAAAACTGCAACCTGATCATGCAGATATTCAGACGAGTAGTTATGTTTGTCATCCAAAGGTAATTGCTGGGTAACCCCTAACGCCATCCCTCTCGGAATAATCGTGACCTTATGAACTGGGTCAGTATGCTCAAGCTCGACCCCAAGAAGAGCATGGCCGGCTTCATGTATCGCTGTGATCTGTTTTTCTTCCTCGTTGATAATCAGTGACCGACGTTCCGAACCCATCATCACCTTGTCTTTGGCGAATTCAAAGTCTTGCATAGCAACGGTTTTTTGATTGTAGCGTGCCGCGTTGAGGGCAGCCTCGTTAACCAGGTTAGCGAGGTCAGCCCCACAAAACCCGGATGTGCCCCTTGCAAGCACGTGGACATCGACATCGTCTGACAGAGGAATTTTACGGGTATGCACCCCGAGAATACCTTCTCGACCTTTGACATCTGGACGATTCACAACAATACGACGATCAAACCGACCCGGTCGCAGCAACGCTGGATCTAGCACGTCTGGCCGGTTGGTCGCCGACACGAGGATAACCCCTTCATTCAATTCAAAGCCGTCCATCTCGACCAACAATTGGTTCAATGTCTGCTCACGTTCGTCATGACCACCACCAAGACCGGCACCACGATGTCGACCAACAGCATCGATCTCATCTATAAACACGATACATGGGGCATTCTTCTTGCCCTGTTCGAAAAGGTCACGAACGCGAGAGGCGCCAACACCGACAAACATCTCCACAAAATCTGAACCACTAATAGAGAAAAAAGGAACATTTGCTTCACCTGCTACAGCTCGAGCCAGCAAGGTCTTGCCAGTTCCGGGAGGCCCCATCAGAAGAACACCTTTGGGAATCCGACCACCAAGCTTCTGAAACTTCTGGGGTTCCCTTAGAAACTCGATGATCTCCTGTAGTTCTTCCTTGGGCTCCTCAACACCAGCGACGTCCTTGAACGTCACTTTCTTCTGGGTGCTCGAAGACAACTTAGCGCGGCTCTTTCCGAAAGATAATGCTTTGTTACCACCACTTTGAACCTGGCGCATGAAAAACACCCAGAAGCCTATAATGAGCAGGATCGGCGCCCAAGAGTACAAAAGGGTCGCCCATGGACTGGCTGCGGCTTCCTTGGCCTGGATCTCGACGTCACGTTCAATGAGCTTGTTGGCCAGGCCTTCGTATTGAGGTGGGGCGTATGAGCGAAACTGCTCACCGCTCGAAGAAGTGCCGACAATCTCATTTCCGGTCAACTCGACCCGGTCAACCTGACCAGTGTCCACCCATCTAATGAACTCACTAAAAGGAACAGGGCTATCACCGGTCCGGAATTGAGACGACAAATTCCAGATCGTCACCAGCAAGACCACCAGAAACATCCAGAAAAGAAGGCTACGCGTCGTCGAATTCACTGATTATCTCCTAGAGGTTTAGTCTTTAAGACTAGCACGCTTGCCGCGCTCTCGGTGATCCGAAAATCATTACTAACCCCATGGCCTACCACCCAAATGATGCGATCTAAATCATCCAACACAACCGGAATACGGGCTCGTTCAGTTCGCTCTACCTTACGATCTACGAACAAATCTTGCAGTTTTTTACGATGTCCATCTAAACCAATAGGGCGAAACCAATCTCCAGGTTGCCAACTTCGTACGGTAAGTGGTCCTAAAGAAGACACAGCAACGGTCGCCACACCACTAGCCCAAACATTTGACCCGCAGGCCAGACCCGCTTTTACTAACCTAGCGCTGAGAGTGACTCCTGCCTCAGGAATTTGCACCTCCCCAGGCACCGGGAGTCTGTAGGCAAATGAAGGTACCTCCAACCTGCTCTCTCGCCCCTCCCGAGTCACCAGTCGCAGGACACCCGCAACACACTCAGCCCTGCAACGTCTCAAATCGATCCCACCGGATCTATTCATAGCCAGATATCGCAGTCGTTCTATCTGCTGAAAACTGACTGTCTCAGAACCGGCAACATGAACCAGAGCATCTCGTAACACGCGGCGCGCAACAGCAACAGGAAGCGCCACCAAGCCTTCTGCGTTAAACTCGACTCCCCCTTCAATGCTGGTACGCAGATTCAAGCCTTGGCTGATTGCTACATCGGCTAGCCATTCCTCATCTGCCCTTGCTATCTCAGCCTCCCGTGCTAGAACTTCAATAATTGTTGGTGTGTAACGCTTGAGATGCGGCAAAAGCTCATGACGGATTTGATTCCTAGGAATCGATAAGTCGGCGTTAGACTCATCTTCCAGAAACGACACCTGCTGCAAGGTAAGGTACTGACGCAGCTCAGCTCGCGTGACTGTTAATAAAGGACGAATAACACAACCAATTCTTGGCCGCATTCCCGAAAGGCCAGCGGAACCTGCTCCTCTCAGCAACCGTAGGAGAAATGTCTCGGCCTGATCATCAATCGTGTGCCCTAGTGCTACAGCGACTGCACCGACTTTACCTGCAGCTCGTTCGAAAAAATCGTAGCGGGCCACATGTCCAGCATGTTCACGAGAAATTCCTTTTACTCGTGCCAGGTCACCGACATCTACAGCCTCCACGATAAACGGGAGGCCCAAAGTCGAAGCTAACTTCCCACAAAAGTCTTCATCGTGCTCAGAGCTTGGCCGGCGCAGCTGATGGTTAAGATGTACCACCCCTAGCAAGGAAACCGCGCCCTTCTGTGAGAGTTCCGCGAGGAGATACAGCAGTGCAACAGAGTCGCCACCTCCAGATACGGCGGCAAGAACACCACCGCCGTGGGGAATTAGCGCCTGCCGGCTGATTGAGGCAAGAACACGCTCGCTAAGTGACACGAGTATCTCGATGCGGCGTTATGTCCCCCACCATTCAACTAGGAAGATCCGAGTGGTATAGCATGTCGTCCGAAACCTGCTAGTCATTTCAATGCTTAACAGCTGGGCCAATACCAGCCACTCGTAAGACGCCGTGGCGAGGAAATGGTGCCGGTGCAGGGACTTGAACCCCGGACGCCGCGGATATGAGCCGCGTGCTCTAACCAGCTGAGCTACACCGGCGAAGTCAGACTCTATCAAACACATCCACCGACATGGTCCAGTAGACGCATCGATACAATGGTCTCCTATTGTATCAAGTCAGTTGCCACCAGCGATCAGAGACCGCTGGACCGACCCAAAACCAACTCCCAGTAAAATAGCCTGGAAGGCTGCCCCACCTATAAAATCAACATCGCATCACCGTAGCTGTAAAATCTGTAGTCCTGTCGCAAGGCCTCTGCATAAGCCTCACGTATCGATTCCCAACCTGCAAAAGCGCTAACCAGCATCAACAGTGAGGACTGCGGGAGATGGAAGTTCGTCAACAAACCGCCTACGACATGAAACCTTACACCAGGGTAAAGGTAGAGCTCACTAAGACCGAGGCCAGGTTGCAGTAGACCATCGCCTTTGCGATAAGCCGTTTCGAGAGCACGAGTTGTAGTAGTGCCAACGGCCACGACTCGCCGCCCAGCCCTGATAGCCCGAGTAACAGCAGACGCAGTCTCATCAGGTATTTCATACGACTCGGGCTCGACTTGGTGGTCCTCGACCCGCTCTACTCGAATGGGCTGAAACGTGCCGTATCCAACGTGCAGAGTCAACCGACGAACCTCTATGTCCCTTGCCTGTAGCTGCCCGAGTAGTTCAGTGGTCAGGTGAAGTCCTGCAGTCGGGGCAGCAACAGACCCACGCACCCTAGCATAGACAGTCTGATACCGCTCTCTGTCAGTCGAGTCATCCTGACGCTTGACGTAAGGAGGTAAAGGCACATGCCCCAACCTGTCAATAGCATCGTCAACCGAGGTTCCATCCTCCGTCCAAAGTCGAACGGTACGCCTACCATGGGCGTGGCAATCTAGCACTTCGGCATTGAGACGGAACCCTTGATCCTCAAATGCCAAGACCGTACCCACTTGGAGCTTCCGTCCTGGGGACAATAGCGCATCCCAGTGATCGTTTTTCTTGAGGCGTGCTAGAAGTAAACATTCAGCCTTACCACTACCGGACACGCGGCGACCCAACAATCGAGCTGGAAACACCCTCGTCTCGTTGAGCACCAACATATCGCCTGGCTCCAACAAACGAGGGAGATCCGTCACTCTATGGTGACGCAGAGTACCAGCCCCTCGATCGAGAACCAGTAGGCGCGAAGCCTCTCTTTCGACTGAAGGAGCCTGCGCGATTCTGTCCTTAGGTAACTCAAAGTCGAAATCGGATACGAACATCGTAGCTCCAAAGAGCTCGTGCCTAGACGTTTCTTGCTGTTCAAAAAATGAACCCGACAGGAACTTTTTTTATGCTTGCGGGTCTATTAGAAGATGCACTGCTCTAATAGGCCCACCTCAGCAACACAGAACCAACGGTGAACCCGGCACCGACTGAGGCTAACAACACCAAGTCCCCTTTTTTCAAACGTTTGTCGGCTAACCCGTCTGACAGTGCGAGCGGGATAGTCGCGCCTGTGGTATTGCCGAAACGCTCGATGTTGATGACAACTTTTTCCAGCGGCACACCGAGCTCACCAGCAGCCTTCTCAATTATCCGGCGATTTGCTTGATGGCACACAAACAAGTCCACATCGGTCGGTTTTAAACCATTTCGCCGAAGCACTCGCTGACTGATTTCGACAGTATTACGCACAGCAAACCTAAAGACAGCCTTGCCGTCTTGGTGAACGTAATGCAGCTGTTGGTCTACAGTCTCTCTGGAGGCAGGCAGCCTACTGCCTCCAGCAGGCATCCGCAAAGCTTCACCACCTCTTCCATCCACCTCGTGGGCAAAATCGATAATGCTTAGCTCTGGATCAACCGCAGGCGAGACAACCACCGCCCCAGCCCCATCCCCAAAAATTACGCAGGTCGTCCTGTCCTCGTAGTTGATAATACGAGACATCACATCAGCACCAATTGCAAGAACGTGCTCGTGTGCTCCTGAAGCAACTAGATGCGCAGCCGTAGTCACCGCGTAGGTGAACCCTGAACAAGCTGCACCTAGATCGAACCCCCACGCTCCAGCCGCACCGATCTTGTCCTGAACCAGACAGGCAGTACTGGGAAAGAAGTGGTCCGGCGTTGTAGTCCCTACGACAATGAATTCGATATCGCTTGGGGCCAATCCAGCCTTCTCGATCGCGCTCCTGGCTGCCTCAGACGCCAAATCAGAGGTCGCAATGTCGGGGTCAGCAATATGGCGCTCACGGATACCTGTCCGTTGCAAAATCCATTCATTCGACGTTTTGACTTTCTTTTCAAGATCCTCGTTGGTCATCACTCGAGGTGGCACATGAGTACCGAGCGAAGAGATCTGTACCTTACGGACAGCTCGATTTGGAGACTTGACCCGTGGACTCGGTATCGGCTCGGTCATCTACGCTCTCGTCCCTTCGTAATTTTAGTAAGCGTAGGCCATCGTTGACCCGGAACTCTCCGAAAAACCACATCCATCAAAGTATCCTCATTGCCTCTACCACAGCCTACCTTCACCGTCCGGAACCGGCAGGCCAAAATAATCGTAAGCGCGGCCTGTTGCCACTCGACCGCGCGGTGTCCTGTCAAGGAAGCCAATCTGGATTAAGAATGGTTCGTAGATGTCCTCAATCGCCTCTTTTTCCTCACTTATAGCAGCCGCAATACTATTCAAACCAACCGGACCCCCACCAAATTTTTCAATCACAGCCTTCAGTAAACGTCGATCAGCCTCATCGAAACCATTGGCATCTATCTCTAGCATCTCCAAGGCTCCCAGCGCCACTTGCCGTGTAACGATGCCATCGGCCCGAACTTGTGCGAAATCACGAACCCGCCGCAGCAACCTATTGGCAACCCGTGGGGTACCTCGTGACCTACTCGCTATTTCGGCAGTCGCATCCACCTCAACAGGAACATCAAAGATCTCAGCCGACCGCCGGATAATCTCTTGAAGGTCCTCCTCTCGATAAAAATCTAAGCGATGCACAATTCCGAATCTGGATCGAAGAGGCGAGGTGAGCAACCCAGCCCTAGTAGTAGCACCGATAAGGGTGAAATGTTTCAATGGCACCTTGACGGACCGCGCCCCTGGGCCCTGGCCGATAACAATATCAAGTTCATAGTCCTCCATAGCCGGATAAAGTATTTCTTCGATTGCCGGGTTCAATCTGTGAATCTCATCAATGAACAGCACTTCGTGCTCAGAGAGGTTTGTTAGTATCCCCGCCAAGTCTCCAGGCTTCTCAAGCACCGGCCCTGCGGTTGTCCGAACTGGGACCCCTAATTCATTTCCAATCACGTACGCTAAAGTCGTCTTTCCAAGTCCCGGGGGGCCATAAAGCAACACATGGTCAAGAGCTTCCACCCGCTGTCGTGTTGCCGCAATCGCAACCTCAAGATTTTCACGGAGCCGTTTCTGACCGATATAGGCATCAAGGGTCCGTGGCCGAAGACCTACCTCAAAATCGTCGTCGTCCAACCTGGCCGAGGTGACTACACGTGGCGATAGCTCGTCATCGGTCATCGAGCAAGCACCTTAAATGCGAGCCTAAGTGTTTGCTCGAACGGTCCAGGTTGAGAAGCAATAGCCTCATCAACAGCTCGCTCGGCTAGATTTCGATGGTAGCCAAGATTAACTAAAGCAGACAGTAGGTCGCCCCTCATGTCTGTAGCCTGGCTTCCTCCAGTGTCGGGTTCAAGCTCATCCGCAAAGACTTTCGGCAAGCGGTCCTTAAGCTCCAGCGTTATCCTCTCCGCAGTCTTCTTACCGACGCCAGGAATCCCGTTAAGCCTCCCAACATCGCCTTTACCGATCGCCTGCACAAGGTCCTTCGGCTCGATCCCGGAAAGCACGGCCAGAGCTAACCGAGGCCCTATGCCGGAAACTCCAATCAGCTGCTCGAAGAGCTGCAACTCCAGTTCAGTCGAAAAACCAAACAACGAAAGCGTATCTTGGCGCACATGTGTATGAACCCTGAAATTGACAGTAGCCCCAGCCTCACCGAGCCCGTAGAACGTCGAGAGTGGAACCTGCAAATCGTAGCCAACACCATGCACATCGACAACCACCCTATTTGGGTGTTTCTCGGCGAGCCTGCCTCGAAGAAGTGCAATCATCAATCACACCGAGGGACGAAAACGGCGCCAACTCTTAACGCTTGTCTTGGAACCGGACGACCGGCCAGCAGTCTCTGCCAGGGACCCCGCGTAAGCATGACAAATAGCTATCGCCAATGCATCGGATACATCGTGAGGAGACGGCGCCTTCTCAAGCCCAAGCAACAAAGTCACCATCCGCTGCACTTGTTCTTTATCTGCACGACCATACCCGACAACCGCACGCTTAACCGCCGTTGCAGTATATTCGGCCACCGGTAGCCCTGTCTTAGCCGCTGCCAGCAGAGCCACGCCGCGAGCCTGTCCAAGCTTCAACGCGCTTTTTGCGTTACGCGCGTTAAAAACCTCCTCAACGGCGACCACAGATGGCCGACAACTCTCCAACCGCACAATCAGCTCATCGAAGATCCCAGTCAGTTTGTCTGGAAATGAAACACTAGAGGGTGACACAACAGCCCCGCACAGAACCAACCGGCATCGAGTGCCATCGGTTTCGATACAACCGTATCCGGTACGTCTCGAGCCAGGATCAATCCCGAAAATCCTCACCCTAGCGAGGCCTCAATCTCCTTTTCGTCAACATCAAAGTTCGACCACACATGTCGGATATCGTCCAACTCATCTAGCGCACTGAGCAATTTCAGCATCTGCTGGGCAGATTTGCCTTCGAGCATCACGGAATTCTGCGGCAACATAGCCACTTGGGCCGTTTCAGGCTCAACACCAAGGCCACGAACTGCTTCCGCAACAGCATCAAATAACTCAGGGGCTGTAAGGATTTCCCAGTGCCCAGCATCATCCCTAAAATCGTCAGCACCGGCTTCAATCGCAGCGTTCATGAGGGTTTCCTCATCAGTCTCGCTTTTATCCACAAGTAGGTGGCCTCGCTTATCGAACATCCAACCCACACTATTGGAAGAACCAAGGTTCCCTCCGTGCTTCGTCAGAAGATGCCTGATCTCGCCCACTGCACGGTTCTTATTGTCGGTCAAAACTTCAAGAAAGAGCGCAACTCCGCCAGGCCCGTATCCCTCGTAGGTTACCTCCTCATAACTCACCCCTGGTTCTTCACCTGTGCCTCGGCGAATCGCCCTCTTGATGTTATCGGCCGGCATGTTTGCCGCCTTAGCGTCGGCTATCACAGTCCTTAATCGAGGATTCATGTCTGGATCCCCTCCGCCGGCCCGAGCAGCAACCGTCAATTCTTTGATAATGCGAGTAAACAACTTTCCCCGTTTGGCGTCTGCAGCGCCTTTCTTGTGTTTGATTGAGTGCCACTTGGAATGGCCGGACATTGGTAGGGCTCCGTCTGGTAACTAGGGGTAGTTTTCAGCGATTTTACCACGATCATGCCAAGAGTCCGGACTCGGACCGAGGGAGCAGATCAACTTAGAATCCTCTCAGCGGACACACGAGAATAGTAACCTACAGTTTTCGCTTAGCCACAATTAGGCAGACCTCGGCTTCGGGACGCCAAGCCCCCATCCGATAGTCCCCAGCAACCTGCACAACACTAAACCCAGCCCGGCGCAAACGGCCTGTCATCTGGTGAACCGATAGCGTACGAAACGCCAACGAAAACCGTTTTGAACTACGAGACCGACCACGACGCTCGATGAACTCCTGGTCGAAGATTGTCAGTTTCCGAGAAGGGACTTGCCGGACTGACTCCACAAGACTGATCTGACTCTTTGCACCGCGACGCCCTCGCAAACTGACACGCCGATCGTACTCTCGCCACACTGGCAACTCAGGAACAAGGTCAATAGCAAAAATTCCCCCAGGCTGAAGTACGTCTCGAACCGAGGTCAAGACCTCCCGGAGTTCTCGGTCTCGCAACAGAGATTGCAACACACCGTATGGCGCCATTACCAGACGGAAACGACTGGAAGACACAAATGGCAATGCCCTGATGTCTCCTCGCAAAAGCAAGAGGCCGCCCCCTAGACCTGCCCGCTTCACACGCCTCTTGGCTTGGCTGAGCATGGCGTGTGAACGATCAATTCCCACTAACCTAACCAGCGTCCTAGCAACGGGCAGTGACACGCGCCCTGTACCACACCCTAATTCAAGCACTGGCCCACCGGATTCCTTAGCTATACGCTGCCAAAATCGGATATCCCTACGCCCAACAGTCTTTGCATTCTCCCAATCATAGAACTCAGCGTACTGATCCCAGCCCTGCCAACCTTCCATATCTTCTCTACCCACTCAAATCATCGACAGACTAAATCGCTAGTTGTTAAGCCGCATGCTTGAACAGCAGCGGCAGGAGTATGATGTACGAACTGGATACGATCAAATAATTATCATGCTCCCCACTACAGACTGGGCACCAAACATTCATCCTCTTTTGGTTCACTTTCCAATTTCGATCCTACTTGCGGCCACACTCTTTGACTTCATCGGCTGCATAAGGCCGAGCAGCGCTTTCATCCGTGATTCTGCCACCTGGCTTTACTGCGCCGGAGGGTTCCTGACGCTAGCGGCATACTTTAGCGGTTTGGATGCTGCCAGCGGGGCAACCGTGTCATTCGAAGCCAAGCCTGACGTCTCAGCTCATTTTCGATGGGCCGACCGGACGACCTGGTTCTTTATTTTCTTTGCCTCACTCAGGTTAGCCATATCATTCATCTGGCAGACCACTTCCAAATGGGTCAGAGTCCCGTCCTTCCTGGTCTCTCTCATCGGCCTCTGGCTACTCATTGCTACATTTGAGCTTGGTGGTCGACTCGTGTTCCAGCACGGTCTCGGCGTTTCCTCCGTTCCAGCCACCGGAGGCCAGTGGACCATAGAGCGCTAGCTCCTCCATGACCTCCTGGCAACAAACTCATTGCCCCTGCAAACGAATAAAATTAGAGCTGGTGTGCCATCGGAATAAACACGATGCCGTTTACGATCCGTTCTGGGCCCGTCTGGCGAAAGCCTAACTTCTCGTAGAAAGCCACACCAAACCGAGACGAATTCACAGTAACGCGGTCAAGGGCAGGCTTGGCTGGACGCGCAAGGGCTATTGCTCGCTGCAGAAGTTCACGCGCAATACCTCGACGCTGGAATTTGACGTCTACAAACATCAAAGCGACGTGATCGTTACCTCTGATCTCAATTACTGCTACAACCTTGTGTTCCTGGACCGCAAGCAACACAAAATGATTCGCGCTGGTCCTTTCAACGATAGCTGCAGGTTGAATATACCTAGCAAATTCAGCACGGCCCTTATCAGAGTATTCATCAGCGATGAACTCAGTGAAGGAATCGAGAATCAACCGCGATACCGATTCGGCATCGGCACACTCCATCAATCGGTAGGCAACCTCTTTTGGCATATCAACGAGGTTCCGAGGCTGGCATAGTGATCGGGCTGATGTCGCCCTCTTCAGCAGCAGACATACTTGCCACCCCTTTACCCAAAGTCGCCGTTGCACCGGCACTGAGTACAGCCTGCTTCATAAACCGCCGACGCAAACTTCGTTGACCAGAGCGTTTCATCGATTTGCTCCTGAATATTTCAGTTTCGAAAATGGGTCCCTGAAAATGAGAGCGCTATCAAGATCACCGAGGGGACAACCGGCGCTCGAGTCTCTCAATCACACTCTGCCCCCCGCAAACGGGTTCCTCAATGTAGCCTGCGCACATCAGTCGACAGCGGTCACCACCACGTCACGAGCACAACGCACGCCAATGTTACTTGTCTGTCCTGCCTGGCCGAATGGCAAGCGGACTGACGCACGCAAAGCAGACGGAAAATTCAACCATGACCCCCCCCGCACGACACGTGCATAGCCGGCAGCCGCACCGGGCGGGTCAATGGACGGGGAAACGGCATAGTAGTCGTCGTCAAGCCAGCCATCCACCCACTCCCAGACGTTGCCAACCATGTCGTACAAACCAAAGTTGTTAGGCGGAAAAGATTTGACCGGCGCGGTGTTAATCCAGAGGTCAACCCCTCCGGTAGCTCCATCGCAACACTGGTCAGCACCATAGTTTGCAATGTCTCGCGAAACTTGGTTGTCCCAGCCGTAAATCAACCCTTCCCGACCACCACGCGCAGCATATTCCCACTCAGCTTCAGTAGGTAGACGAGCCCCAGCTGCTTGACAAAAAGCAGCAGCATCGTCCCAATCCACCAACACAACAGGGTGCTCTTCTGTTTGAGCAAAGTCTGGCATCGGGGGTAATGGGTACCCGGTTTCCTCAGCGAACCACGCGTATTGTGCGACCGTGACTTCGGCCTCCATCAGTTCAAAAGGCTCCAAGAATGTCACCTCATGCCTAGGCTGCTCTGTAGCCAGACACCCAAAGTCACCCTCGACGCAACCCATCAGGAAAGCACCAGCAGGCACTCGTGTCCATCCCAAGTCAACAGGCGAACCTGGAACCATGCTGGGAGATTGGGCAATTACAAGAGGGGAAAAACCGAACACAATCCATCCAGCTACTACCCTGGCGAGCACAGTTCCGCGTTTACAGCTGGTCATTAATTCGTTCCGTATAAACTCTCTCTACCATCCAACGGCGTACATCATACGACGAGGGTCTGCGCCGGCCGTCATAGTCCCAGTGTCTGGATTCCGAAGGATACCCTGCATGCTGCCTAGAGAATATGGCGGCAGCATCTCAAGAACATGACCCAACTCACCCAACCGACTGACTACAGAAGCAGCCATCCGAGGCTCTAGTAGAACCGTCAAATCAGCACCAGAACGGTAGAAATTAGGGTTCGCACTCACCGCGAGGCGAGGTGCTTCAATTGCCTCTTGAATCCCCATCTGAAAATCAATGATGTTTAGCAGCATTTGAAATTGGGTTTGTCCAATGGTCTCACCACCTGGCGTACCAAGAGCAAGAATGAATTCACCGCCCTTCATCACAACAGTCGGAGCATTGTTAAGGATGGGCACCTGTCCACCACGTACATAATTCCTGTGGTCAGGATAAGGTGAAGTTGAACCGACTCTGGTGCCATTGTTAAAAAGTAGGCCAGTCCCACCAACCATTACACCAGTTCCCCAGCGGCTCCCAAGCGTGGGTGTCGCAACTGCAACATTACCCCAACGGTCGATGACCGAAAAGCTGGTTGTGCTGCCAGGACGGGCGGTTTCTGGAAGCACTGACCCGCCCGCCCACTCTTCAGGGGACTCTGCACGAAGCCTCACCCTTTCCGGTAATCCAGGACCAGGATAAGACATGGCACGGTCGACCGAAATCAGTTCGCGCCGTTGTTCAGCAAAACCCTTCGAAGTTAGGTCAGCAATCGGCGTTTCAGCTTGCAGAGGGTCAGTGACAAAGTGATAAATGTCCGCCTTGGCAAGCTTTATTGATTCAACGACCAAGTGTAGCAACTCCGGAGAATTGTGTCCCATCGAGGTCACATCGAAAGCTTCGATCAAGTTAAGCTGTTCCACAAGTTCCAGCCCCCCACGTGACGTTGGTGGACTGGAATAAACATCGTAACCACGGTAGTTGGTGTGGACCGGCTCAACCCAAGTCGGCTCGAAAGCCGCAAAATCCCCACGGGTAAAGAGCCCATCGTTTTCCTCGTAAAATCTAGACATCTCACGGGCGATGTCACCTCGGTAAAACCGGGTAAAAGCCGCCCGCAATCCGACCTCCCTAGTAGCTCCGCTCAGTCGAGCGGTCTCCTCAGCTTCCACAAGCTTATGCAAGGTACGAGCTAAATCAGGATAAGTTAACCGCTGGCCTAAAACCGGAAGCTTTCCCCCTGGAAGAAACACGGCCGCTGTTGCCGGGTACCGTTCCAACAGCGCTCGGGAGTGGGTGATCTCCCGTACCACGAATGGATCAATCGGATGCCCGCGCTCAGCATACTCAATCGCTGGCTCGAGTACCTGCCCCAGAGTCATAGTGCCGAACCGTTCGAGTAATGCGATCCAGCCACCCACGAGACCCGGCACAACACCAGCTCGCATTCCCCGATGCAATTCATCCGCACTGGTGGTCGCAGGGTCCAATGCCCTCGGAGCCGCCCCGGTCGCATTCAGAGAATGTACTAGACCACTAGCAGCATCGTAGAACGTGACAAAACCATTGCCACCAGCACCGGACATCATCGGTTCAACCTGGTTCAAAACGGCTAGAACCGTCACTGCAGCATCCGCCGCTTTGCCACCCTGCATCAAGATCCGCATACCCGCCATCGACGCCAAGGGGTGACCGGCAGTCACCAACCCATTAACACCGGCCACGGCTGGCCGATGGGCAACAAGCCCATCTAAGGACCGTCCAAGACGAAACCCAGCTTCCTCTGTAGGGTCTAGACTAAGTTGATCGACGCCACCGCCTCCGCATCCGCATCCGATGACCAGACAACCAACTGCAGCTACCAAACTCAAGCGAACACAGAACATCTAGAACACTCTCTTCTTGTTGCAGTCACTATGATGGACGCTTGACAGCTATTCCAGCGACTTCAAATCGAGCACCCCGCAACAGGGTGCCAGCCCCCAGAAACGCCCGGGCAGGAGGTTCATCGGTATTGAAGTAAGTGCGATAGACAACATTGAAATCGTCGTAAAAAGCTACGTCCGAACAAAACACTTGGACGTTGACCAGATCATCCATGGCCATACCAGCCTGCGCGAGTACCGATTGGATTTGGTCAAGTACATTTCGAGCCTCCTGTTGGGGCTCGTCCGGAACTTCACCGGTGTCGGAGTCCAAACCGAGACGGCCAGCTAGATACAACGTGTTACCGGCCTGAATAGCATCGCTGAACAGCGGGTTCGGTGCGCTTCGACCTGGCAAATTAACCGCCCGCCACACCGACGCGGGTTGGGACGAAGCAGCGGTAAACGTATGAGCCCACAACCTGTCAGAAAGGTCCCCCCAAGCACCAACAACCACACCACCAAACACAAAGCCCAAAGCAAACATACGGCTCATTCTCATGTCTCACCATTGCCTCTAGAAAAAATGCGCGCCCCTCAAAAGCCTAAACATCAGCCACAGGTCGCGCGCAATCCCACTCGCGCACGGGTCGTCTAACCTCCAACCAAACTGCCGCACTCTTATCCTGACGCTTGTTTCAATCGATCTTGACATATCTAAATTGGCAACCGACTGGCCGAGCCACTTCGGCTTGCGGAAACGGCCTTCCTCACACAGCAAGAATCGTCGACCCTGTTGTCTCTCGAGCCTCTAGCTCGCGATGCGCCTCAGCAGCAGACTCCAACGGAAAAACCCGGCCGACCGAAATTTTGACCGCGCCGCTACTGACGACCTCGAATAAATCAGCAGTGGTTGCGTCAAGCTCCTCCCGAGTGCTGATGTAACTTGCCAGTGTCGGCCGAGTCAGAAACAGTGAACCCTTAGCAGCCAGCACTCCCGGCCCGAACGGCTCAACAGCTCCTGACGAATTCCCGTAGCTCACCATCAGACCGCGAGGCTGTAAACAATCAAGGGATGCATCGAATGTGTCTTTGCCCACTGAGTCAAACACAACGGGCACACCGACCCCATCAGTTAGTTCTTTAACCCGATCAACAACGCTTTCTCTCGTATAGATAATAGTGTGGTCACATCCATGCTCCTGCGCCAACTGAGCCTTCGGATCACTACCAACAGTTCCGATTACCGTCGCTCCAAGATGCTTTGCCCACTGACACGCAATCAGCCCCACACCGCCGGCGGCCGCATGCAGCAGGATCGTGTCCCCTTGCTGAATCTGATAGATACGTCGCAACAGATACTGCACAGTGCACCCTTTAAGCATCATCGCCGCCGCCTGCTGATCGGTAATAGAATCCGGCACCCGAACTAGACACGAGGCATCGATCACCCGCCGCTCGGCATAACTACCCAGGCTCATGCAATAGGTCACACGGTCGCCAACTCTAATGTGTGACACTCCGTCGCCGACCATTTCTACAACGCCAGCGCCTTCATTGCCGATGATGGCTGGCATTGACGCCACCGGATACAGGCCTGTCCGGTGATAGACATCGATAAAGTTGAGGCCGACTGCAGTCTGCCGAATCAAGGCCTGACCGGGTCCTGGCCTTCCTGGGTTTACCTCTTCCCACAGCAAAACCTCAGGACCACCATGCGCATGAATTCGAATAGCTTTGGTCATCTTTTGATCGCTCCGATACTTCCACACAACTCGAGAACCATCGGGATCATACTGCGGTCTCCACTCAGGCACCACGACCCGGCTAAAAGCCGAAATTTCAGCCTAACTAAACCTGGTCTACATCGCAGGAGAATAACCGCAGGATAACTGCAGCAAACTAGCTCAGATGAGAGTCACACAACGTTACACTGGTGTCTAAGAAAGGCATCGGCTACACTGCCAACCCTTGGGCCGCCTCGAGGTGAAGCTTAATCTAATGATACCGACAACCCCTCAATTGTTCCTTTCTCCTGGTCGAGAGCTTGGAGTAGGCGAAAGATTCCAACAACCGTGACGACAGCTCCAGCAGCCTTTGATAGTCTGCACCCACCAGATCCTGAGCACGTCGACGATTGCGTCCACTGCGGCTTCTGTCTGCCTGCCTGCCCAACCTATCTTTTGTGGGGCAGGGAAACCGATTCACCACGTGGACGTATAGCCCTGATCAAGGGAGGCCTAGAAGGCGAAACCGGGATCACCGAGACCTTCGCTCGCCATTTCGACACCTGCCTGGGCTGTATGGCCTGTGTCACCGCGTGTCCCTCGGGTGTGCAGTACGACAAGCTACTTGAAGCCACCCGTCCTCAGATCGAACGGCACGCAACTCGGTCCCTGCAAGATCGCCTATTTCGGTGGATGATCTTCTCGCTATTCCCGCATCCCAATCGTCTGCGCTTGATAGCCGGCAAGCTCTGGGCCTATCAGCAACTTGGTCTCCAGTGGTTGGTACATAAGCTTGGATTACCAAACCTGCTGCCTCTGAGACTACGTGCGATGGAAGCAGTACTTCCTCCGATCTCGCTGCGCAGAGCTTTCTCATCCCAACCAGCGCGTGTGCCTGCCAGCGGCGAACGCCGCCGCAGAGTTGGACTGCTCCTCGGATGTGTACAGAGAGTTTTTTTCGATGAAGTTAATCGAGCAACCATTCGTGTCTTGGCAGCTGAAGGGTGCGAAGTGGTCATTCCAAGAACCCAAGGCTGCTGTGGCGCATTGATGCTCCATACTGGTCTTGAAGAAGATGCAGAGGACATGGCTCGCCGGTTCATCGACACCTTCGAAGTGGAAGCAGCTGACGTCGACACCATTGTGATAAACGCTGCCGGCTGCGGCTCCACGCTGAAAGAATATGGCCACCTGTTGAGGGATGACCCTGCGTATGCTGACCGGGCACAAGCCTTGGCCAACAAGTGCAAAGACATTTCCGAGCTTTTGGCGGAACTTCCCCCTAGAGCACCCCGTCACCCTCTACCATTAAGCATCGCATATCATGACGCCTGTCACCTCCGGCACGCTCAAGGGATCGTCTCCGAACCGAGGCAGGTGCTTGAGACAATTCCGAAACTGGATATCCACGAAATCCCAGAAGCCGCGGTGTGCTGTGGGTCGGCTGGGATCTACAATCTCGTGGAGCCTGAAACCGCCAGCAGACTCGGAGCCAGGAAGGCCCAACACATCAGAGCCACCGGAGCTGAAGCTGTAGTTTCCAGCAACCCGGGTTGCCTATTGCAGATTGCAAGTCAATTGGAACAAATAGGTGCCCCGCGGAAAACCTACCATCTGATCGAGCTGGTCGATGCCTCAATCCAAGGGGTGACGCCCTAACCTCAAAGTCCCCCTGGACCGTGACTTGGGTTCAACATCCCCGTTGGGTCAAACTGCTGCTTGACGGCCCGCATGATTCGGAAACCGTCCCCGATGGGTCCCCAGGTATCGATCAGCTTCTTGAGCTCAAGGTTGGACTGCCGGATGACCGCGCTTCCTCGTCCGACCGGCAACCGATCCCTCAGCGCAAGAATCAGGGACACCTGCTCGGCTATAGCTCCTTGCAGTCGAAGATAGCAAACCCCGAGACCTACTCGACCGATGAGACCATAGTCGAGACGACGAACCCTAACCTCTTCCTCAAGCCAGGTGAGAGTAGAAACCAACTCGCTAGGCATAACCGTAAGTTTGACGATGGTGTGGCCCTCCACAAACACCTGCGCCTGATGGGTCCGCCATGCCTCAAGCTCATCGTCACCGACTAAAACCGTTGCCGTGGCGCCAGCCTTCTCAGCCAAAGCTGCCGCCCGGGTAGCTTCGCTTATTACCACAGTCTCAACAGACTCAAAACGAACAAGCATTGTCCCCTGCGGCACCGAAACTTCAAGAGCCGTAGGAGTGGATGCATGGGCAATCAGATCGGCTGTGTAGCGAGCACACACATCCACCTTAGGCAATTCCACCAAAACCGTACGCGATGCTTCAGCCACAGGTGCCAATTTGAACGTGGCGCTCAAAATAACCCCGAGGCACCCGAAGGACCCGGTCAGTAACCGAGCTAAATCGTAGCCAGCTACATTTTTTACGACGATCCCACCACTCTTGGCGATTACTCCGTCAACCCGAGCCAAAGTCATCCCGATGATCAGATCTCTTGGGGCACCGTGGCGATGCCGTCTAGGTCCACTGTCATTCGTAGCGACAATGCCTCCGATCGTCGCCTGTTCATCATTATGCGGATCTAGCGGTAGCCACTGGCGATGCTCGGCCAGTACCGCATTAGTTTTCGATAGAGTAGCTCCTGCCTGGACTGTAGCCGTCAGATCGCTATAGCGATGGACTTCCACCCTGTTCATCGCTCGAGTGGAAAGTAACACGTCAATCGGACCAGACGGTCCGCCCCACCCCGACTTAGTGCCACCACCCCGCACTGAAACTGACACCCCGCGACCCGAAGCCCAGCCCAAAATTTGTCCCACCGAGCTAGCTCTAGTCGGCTCAGCAACAACAGTAGGCAAAATTGCGTCGATCGAGTCACCATCTGTCCCAACCCTGGCAACCTTCGAACCGACCAAGGAGTCAATCTCGGTCACGAGAGTGCCAAGCGACAACGTTACGTCCGCCATGGTTACAAGCGCTCTGCTAGGCCGGCCGCCTCGACCGGGTGAGGGCGGTAAGGCCCTGGAACCTCCCCGCAAAGTCGTGGGGTAGGAAACAGCTTGTCAGGATTACACAACTGGCCGGGATCGAAAGCTGTGCGGACTAGCTGCATGGTCGCTAAATCGTTCTCACTAAACATCTTCGGCATGTGGCAGGCCTTGTCGGCGCCAATGCCGTGTTCACCAGTCAACGAACCGCCGACATCGAGACAATAGGACAGAATCTCAGAGGCCACCCGCTCGGCGAGCTCAGCCTGTCCTTCAACACCATCGTCATAGCAGACCAACGGGTGGAGATTCCCATCCCCAGCATGAAACACATTACCAATGGTGAGACCAGAGTCTTGTTCAAGCTCCCGGATACGCCTGAGAACCTCAGGCAGTGTACTCCGTGGAATAACGCCATCCTGAACATAGTAGCTTGGGGTGATTCGGCCCATCGCTGCGAACGCCGCCTTCCGTCCCATCCAGATGCGCCCCCGCTGTTCCTCGTCTCGGGCTACTTGCACGCCCCAGCCTTTATTTTGGCTACACACCGTTTCGATCTGTTCAAAGAGAGCCGCCACTTCGGTTTCGGACCCGTCGAGCTCTACGATGAGCACTGCCTCAGCATCAGGAAAACCCGGATGCACCGCCGCCTCAGCAGCCCTGATTGTTGTGCGATCCATCATCTCGATCGCCGCGGGGATGATACCCGCTGAGATGATGTCGGAAACGGCATTTCCAGCCGAATCCGTCGAATCGAAGGCAGCAAGAAGTGTGCGAACAGACTCAGGGCAACGAAGCAGCCCAAGCGTCACTTTGGTCACCACGGCCAAAGTCCCCTCAGATCCAACAAGTACACCAAGTAGGTCTAAGCCTGGGCTATCCAGCGCATCACCCCCAAGATGCACAATCTCACCATCGGGAAGCACAGCCTCCGCGCCAAGCACATGGTGAACAGTGAACCCATACTTGAGACAGTGGGCACCTCCTGAGTTCTCAGCAAAGTTCCCACCGATCGAGCAAATCGACTGACTCGATGGGTCTGGCGCGTAGTAGTAGCCATCACCAGACACCCTTCGGGTCACGTCTAGGTTCATCACTCCAGGCTCGACCGTAATGCGTCGATTCGCAAGGTCGATATCGAGCACTCGGTTCATCCGGGTCATCACAATCAGCACGCCTTTTGGATGGGGTAACGCTCCGGCCGACAGGCCCGTCCCTTGCCCACGAGCCACAAAAGGCACGCCTGATCGGTGACACAATCGGACAACCCCCTGAACCTGCTCGGCCGTTTCAGGCAACACTGCCACACCTGGTCTCGAGCGATGCGACACTAGTCCATCTGACTCGTAAGTAATCAACTCTGCCTGATCACGGACAACTCCGTCGACACCAACAATGTCCTCGAGCTCTAAGAGGAACAACTGATCCATCAAGGCCTCGCATACTGATCGATAACATTCTCAATCGCACGGCTACAAACGCGACAGAACCCTACCGGATTTCTGGTGAACATTATGCAATCAACCTCCGGTCGGTAAAGCCCGGTCGCTTCATAGGAAGCACCTTCGAATGCCCCAACCTGGTCCGCATAAGCCATGCCACCAAGCAAAGCAGTCTCACGGGACATCTGCTCAGTAAACAAACGGTCCATGACCGTTTCTTCTACACCTGAAAGTCGCAGTTCACGCCGCTCAATCTGCGCGGTAATACTCCCCGATTCAAATGCTTCTTTGTCCCAAGGTGTTGGTAGTGGTGTTCCTGGACTGATGAAATCACCCCACTTCACGTTCTCCGGATCATGTAGTGCAGTCACGTTGGGCTCCCAAGGCTCGGGTTGATAATGTTCGCCCGTCTCATAAGCAACGTCAGAAGTGTAGTATTCGTCAGCCAAACCAGCAAAATGATGCCCAAACTCATGAATGAAGACGTACTCTGCAAATCCAGTATCCGCTGCCGCCGTAGCTTGAAAATTGAATATTCCTCCTCCCCCGTACTGTTCCTCGTTAACGAGAATCTCGAGAAACTCGTAGGGCGCCGCCGAAGCTGCATCTCGGAGAGCCCGGTTGTCGTAGGTAAGCAGGTAACGCTCGGAGTCGAAGATATTGTATTCGGCCGACAGGGGGGTACGCCGAAATTGGTTGGCTCGAGGGCGACTCACCCCAGACTTATCAGCAGGTAAATCAAGTCCCCAGACATTGAAATCCGCCTTTCGACTCTTAAAGGGCTCCTCCTCAAACAATGCATCCACAAGCCGACCAGCATCCGCGTGGAATTTCGGCATTTGATCAGCTGTGTATCCCTCTCCAATCACCAGCAGATCGACCTTCTGAGCAGATGGGCCATTGTTTAGCAAAGACCACACGTGCCCTATCGGAACCCGATCGGTCGGATTGACAAACCGTGAGTTCGGATCGATGACGGTGGACCATACCTCATGGAAGCTGTTCTCCTCGTCTCGGGCCTTCAGAACAACCTGAACTGGCATCTTTGGCCAAGGAAACCGCAAGGACTCATGAAAGCTACGATGAAGGGTATTTGCTTCGGGTGTAGTCTCCCACTCTCCGTAGATCGATGCAAAGCCGCGGGAATAGAGCACCCTGTTAGTCCGTCGGTCGATCAGCTCAAACAAGTATTTTCCCAAGTTGAGATCGTCCACCAATTGGGTCCGGCTACCTGCCCAAGGCCCGTCAGAAACCACCTGGTCGAGAGAGAAAAACTCCTGCCCCAAACCACCCGAGTGGACATAATCCACCCTCATCGTCTTGTCTGTGAAAAAGGCATCGAATCCAAACTGAGTCCGACCGGCAACCTGGCCGACCGACAAAACAACAGCGAAAGTGGCAAGCAAACCGATGCGACGTTGGCGTAGAGGAAAACTCATGGCGTTATTCTAAGAGATAACACTCCTTTGAGACATAACCCTAGCCAACAGGCACCCCAGAGACTCAGGTGTTCACCTGCGCGAAGGGATCGGCTTTGGAAGCAATCTTCTTACGCACTGTCAGCCTAAGCCCCTGCAAAGCCACCGACCTGATAAAATTCACGCGTGCTTGAGAGATGACCACACTACCTAACGATAAAGTCGTTCCAGGGCCCGCGAACAGGCATACTGCAATCGGCGTGGGGCTTAACCTGCTATTGCTAGCTCTAATCAGTTACGGCTATCAACAGTCGGACAATTGGAAGTGGGCATGGATCCTAGTGGGAGCCCCGATCACAATCGTCACCATTCGTTACGCTTGGCATCTCATCCGGTCTCGCGGTTGAGACTGTAGCCCAGGGGGCGAACTCGGCCTCTAGCCGGGTCCCAAAAGCCATATTCGCCTTACAGTTTGCAATACAAACTTAATCCGACACCGCTAGTTCTCCCGGTACAATCGGACGAGTCCGCGGCAGCTTTCCTCGATACGACCACCATCCAACCAATGCCAAGATACCAACAAACACCACCAGTTTAGCTACGTCTCCACCCCTACCATAAGGCAGCGCCCTCCACAGAAACCAGAGGACTGGTTGAGCTATGCACATCGCCCAAACAGAACCATAGAAATAACGCCGTTCATGCCCCTCGCCCTTGGTAGACGGTTTCACTCGGGGCAATTGACCGAACAATCCCAATCCCCAAACAAGGACCGCTAGCGGGAAGTAAGCTACGTCATACATCTGTCGCATGTTCCAAGCGCCTGTAATGATTGCAACCATAAGCCCAGCAATGTTGAGTAGGCCAAACGAAAGTACAGCGCTCCACGCGAACGTGTAACACACTCGGCGATACAAGGGGTTAGGCCGATCCTCAGTGAACCGAATAATATACGGACGAGGTTCACAACCAGGGAGCCGCCCCCTCACTCCAGCGACACCAGTCGTAGCCATCACGATCCCAAGCCACCGCAACATGCGCCAATCGAACCCACTCTCAAACAAATCAAATGTGAGTGGTCCTGGCATAATAAAGAAAACAAAAATCCAGATGGGCCAGTGTGACAGCCGGTACACAGGTTTGTTGCGGTAGCGAATCTTTCGATCGCTTGCCAACTCGACCGGAATACCCTCTGGTGAGTCTGACCGAATCTTATCGTCGCTCGTCACGTCCGCTCGGCATCCTTCCGGCAAATATTCCCAAGGGAGGTCGCAACAAGATGCACCATTCCCTCAAAGTCCCTGTGCAACCCAGCACTCACAAAAGGCTGCGGTCAAAGAGCAGAAGTCAGGAAGCACCTGCATACCTCGGCACCTGGACCGGCCAACCAACAAGCCTGCGACGTATGAAGTTCGGGTTCAAAGCTTCACATCGCAAACAGTCGCAACGCAAAAAATAATTTATCAACATCCAGAGGTAGGTAATTTGGCACCATGAAACACGAAAGCCCGCTGCCTTGGGCAGCGGGCTCAAATAATCCCGGCAGTGACCTACTCTCCCACACAGTTGCCCGTGCAGTACCATCGGCGGTAGAGGGCTTAACTACCGTGTTCGGCATGGGAACGGGTGTGACCCCTCTCCTATCGCCACCGGGAAATTCATGGGCCAATACCAATTAGCCCCATCAGACGCCAGCCCCCGGACATACGCCGGGCGGCCAGCTGACAACTAAATACCCTGCAAACGGTAGTCTTACCTTACACAAAATCACATAGCGCGATGAGAGAAAAGGCTAAGCCTCACGGCTGATTAGTACCAGTTAGCTCAAATCCTCGCGGACCTTACACACCTGGCCTATTACCTGGTCATCTTCCAGGAGCCTTCAGGAGCCGAAGCTCGGGAGATCTAATCTTGAGGAGGGTTTCACGCTTAGATGCTTTCAGCATTTCTCCCGTCCGAACGTAGCTACCCAGCGCTG
>DEAE01000014.1:140501-171970 GCA_002347025.1 Acidobacteria bacterium UBA2990 | reverse complement strand
CTTACTGTCCCCCAGCCGCAGCCTCGCGCTCGAGAGCTCTCGCCCCCCCAAGCATAGCGTCCATCGAGTAATTCCCCTCGTGGCAGGCATACTCGAACATCGGCAGATCATTGCGCTGCATCTGGTGCTGCGCTGTCCACGAACTAGTCCAGGTCGCTGGATCAGTCACGGTGAACTCATAGACCAGCGTATCTGCATCGAGACGCGTAAACCGCTCCTCCAGCTTCATGTCCTCGCTGGACCCCCGCCACGTACTGTAAGCATCATGGTCCTGGAAATTCACCGTCTCCACAACCAGGGTGTCACCTTCCCAGTGCCCTCGCGAATCGCCCGACCACTGCCGCACAGAGTCATCCAGCCCAGGCCGGCCATCCAGTGGAATCACCCGGGTCGTGTGCACCATTTCGGTCACCAACACGACATGATCAGGAGTCTGAAAGAGCTGCATGTTCTGGTTGTAGCCACCCGGGGTAATCGGCGGTCCCGCATTAAACCCCATGATGCAACGGTCCGCATTACTCAGGTCCGTGTAGGACTCTGGAATCTCAACGTTAAACGAACCGACCCGAGTTCTCCGCGCTTCACCCGGCTCCGTCACCGGCGGAATCCGCCCGTTGGCAGGATCGATAATCAACGATGTGCGCCGATCCCCAACGGTGGTCGTGCCACGATCCATCCAGAAATTGTTGTAGCCTCCGACATTTCCACCCGCCTCAGTCCGCCTAGCATCCTGAACTAGGAGTTCTGCGTTACGATCGACGACTTCCTGCTCCTGATTCGCAGCCTCTTCAGCCGTCAAAAACGCCTTGTCACCAAGATCTTCAGGTCGCTCTAGCGGCGTAATCGTCCGGAAATCCCAGACACCTTGCAGGTCTGGCGCGCCCCAGGCGGTCTGCGGACTGCCTTGTGCCATCACTAATGCCGGCACGGCCATGACGCTCACAACCACCCAAATCAATGACTTAATCATCGAATGTTCATTGCTCATCAAAAGACCTCCCAGGTCGAGAATCTCAGCCCTCATGCCTCAATGAAAAATAGGGGTCGAAATCCGCCCAAGCACTCAAAAACCCCTAACGTTGATTTTCAGTCTATATTGATCATCTCCCTGACCAATTGACGTTGTCAAGAAGCGGAGGCAGTTAATAGTCTTCAATCGCAATAACGAACCAAGACCTCTAGAGCCTAACCAGGCCAATTGAACCCTCGCCCATCAACCGGTAGGATTGCTATAAATGCTTGAATTCAAAGAGAGATCGCTTTCAATAACCCACGCCGCAGCCATCATTGTGCCACGAAAAAAACACCAATTTATTGGAGACAGCTACCATTTCCACACTAGCAATGACCCTAGATTGCCCCAGTGGGCTATCATAGCGCCAAACACACCAGTATCGAACCTTAACCCGATGTCGCTTCGGCTAACACAAAACACGAGGTCTCTTGAAAAGCTGGTCGCTGAAGGAGTATCAGCCCCATGACTCACCTTGTGTTGGGTTCAGCGGGCCAAATAGGTCATGTCCTCGTCCAATATCTAACTACTCAAGGGGAGACTGTCGAGACCTTCGATATCCGTGACTCGCCAGATCAGGATTTAAGACTCCAGAACAACCTACACCTCGAACGCGCTTTCGAGAGAGCCAGCTATATCTATTTTCTCGCTTACGATGTGGGCGGTTCTCGTTACCTGCAGGCAAACCAGAGTGAGCAGTGGTTTGTCATGAACAACCTACGCCTAATGACAAGTACTTTTGACATGTTAGAACAGCATGGCAAACCATTCTTGTTCACCTCAAGTCAAATGGCCGACATGACGCAGTCAACTTATGGGGCCCTAAAGGCGGTTGGAGAACACGCCACAATGTCACTTAATGGGACAGTTGTAAGGCTTTGGAATGTCTATGGGCCCGAGAGAGACCTCAGCAGGGCCCACGTAATTACCGATTTCGTGTTATCCGCAATAAACAAGCAAAAGATATCCATGCGAACGGATGGCCGAGAAACTAGGCAATTTTTGCACGCCACAGATTGTTCGCGATGCTTGCACCTGATCAGCCAGGACAGCCAAACCCATGAAGGTGTGTCATACGATGTTACCAGTTTCGAATGGACGGCAATAAGCAGCATCGCAACCATAGTATCCAAGCTCTACAGCAACGTACCCGTTGAAATCGGAGAAGCTAGTGATGCCTTACAAAACTCGGTCGATGTTGAGCCGAAACGAGATATCCTGAAATTCTGGCAGCCGGCCATCAGCCTGCCGGACGGAGTCTCATCTGTGGCACAAGAGATAGAGCAGCTACATGGAAGAATACTTTGATTACGATGTCACTAAGTATCCCTTTGTCACCTTAATACAAGAACTGTTTGCACATGATCTGCAGCTTTTGCATGAATTACCTAATGCAGAATATTCGTTTTTTTCAACACCAGGGAATGACAGCGACACCATCTTTCACAAACTTTTCTACGACAGAATGCGGTCTGGATGGAAAGATTTTACCAACACTTACGTTCGTTTTATTAGAGAATGCATTGCGCCTATCTCAGGGAACACGGGCGAAATCATTTATCAGACATGGCCGTCGTTTAGAGTCCACCTTCCCGGAAACGTAGCCGTAGGAGGTTGGCATAAGGACAGTGACTACCACCACCCTCCGGGCGAAGTGAATTTCATCGTCGCCATAACCCCAATGTTCGAGAGCAACGCAACAATCGCCGAGAGGGAACCAGGCACGTTAGATTTTCGCCACTTCACGATGACCCCAGGACAGATCGTAAGATTTAATGGCAACCAGTGCCTCCATGGCAACTTGCCCAACACAACAGGAAAAACAAGGGTAAGTTTTGACTTCAGGATTTTGTCGGCTGATTCTTACAACCCCAGCCATGACTTGACCAGTCTCAGCCGGGGAAACAAATTCTTGATCGGCCACTACTACCAGCGGATGTCCTTATAGTACCCTGAACACGAGACCTTGGACATGCTAGGCAAGCTTCTCACACTTGGAACGATCTAGACACAGCAACAACTGTATAGCCACCCACCAGGTAGCGACGACCTCAGCCCACTCGCCTACAGTCCTAATAACAGTCCCCCCAAGCATTCGATACCCTAGGGAAGGGGCATTTCGGGACTGTCATCAGCTCGCGCACGCTGAAACGCGGGGAGCGGAACAGAGGAACGCACCTGCTCCAACCAGAAAACTCCATCATATGCCGCACTGTTACCACGAGTCCCCAAGAAATCGAGATCCCCATCCCCGTCCACATCACGAGCTATGAATTTATCGTACATACCCCGCTTACGCCGGGAGATGTCATGCCTCACCCAGACCCCAGTTGCCGCGCCCGGATGTTCAAACCAACCAATACGTCCCAAAGGGTCATCCTTGTTAACGTCTCCGTCACCCTCTCGCGGTCCCCGACTGTAACTCCCCGCGATGACGTCCAAGTTGCCATCCCCATTGATGTCCGCCATCTCCAATCCTGTGATGCTGTCTGGCAAAAACGTTCCAATGGGGTGAGCATTCCAGGCATCATCGATCCGCTCCGGCTGCTCAAGCCAAGAGAGCCCTCCCGAGGTAGCACCAATGATGTCCAGCCGCCCATCCTGATTTAGATCGGCATATTCGAGGTTAAATCCAGCCGCTCTGGCACCGTAGATACCTATCGCATGCTCCCGGAAATCTAGGCTTCCATTCCCTCTATTTTCAAAGAACACCAATCGGTTTTCTCCCCGTGACCCTACGACGATGTCAAAATCCCCGTCCCCATCTAAATCTACAGGCTCGGCGTTTTGAGGCACGCTGTAATATCCAAGTTGCGTTTCCCGCCAATTACTTCCGATCAGCGGGTCACCCGTCACCTGATAAATAGACACTGGCATTGACCTGGCAAAATCTTCCGGCGCTGGGCGCTGGGCACCTTTGTTGGGGGCAGCAACCTCCGGAACGCCATCGCCATCAAAATCTGCTAGAAACACACGAATATAGGAGCCTCTATTCTCGGTCATGGGTAGGATCAAACGAGGCCACATCGCGGTTCTGGCCTCTGTCCCTGGATTCTGCAGGTAGATAAGATGGGACAACTCTGCAGCAACCATCACGTCAAGGTGCCCATCCCCGTTCACGTCAGCAATCGCAGCATCCTCCGGAGCTGGAGCATCGGCCCCTTCAGCGATGGTGATATTTGTCCATTTGTCAGGATCTGCAGAACCAAAGGCAATGCGCACATGCCCGTCGACCTCCGGTATGTAGTCTGGATCCGGCACACTGGAGTCGTACTCGCTATCTGACTCATGGACAGAGACGATGTCGTCATAACCATCAGCATCAATGTCGGCCATAACCAAGCCATCGCTACCACTCAATCCGAACCCAGCTGAGACGGGGTCATCGATAATGTGCTCACGCCAACTGATGTAGTCGCCATCTGTAGCCCTTGCCGCTGTCAGGGTATCGCCCACCGTCCTCTGAGCATGAGCCGTCTGAAGCCCCAACAGTGCCAGACACAACGTCACCGATATAGCGTTCTTCATGAATTTCACCAATGATTTACCAACAGGCTCCAAAATGGTGCCTTCCAACTCACTCAGGCAATGCAAAGATAAAAAGATTGTTCCCATTACTCGGACGCAGCTCTGGCGTCAGCCGCATAAAGCTTGACGTCGTGGCTGCAGGTCCAGTGCTAACAGCCACATACTGACGTCCATCAACCGCATAACTAATCGGAAACCCGCTCACAGGCGAACCGATGTTAATCTCCCATAACACTTCACCAGTCTCGTGGTCAAAAGCCCTGAATCGCCCATTCGCATCGCCACCAAAAACCAGTCCTCCACCAGTTGCCACCAGCGACAACGTCGCGGCCCGTTGCTGATGCAACCATGTTGTCTCCCCTGTCTCGGCAGATACGGCATACACAGTCCCAAGCTGCTCTGTGCCCGGTGCCAGCTCGTGTCGTACGGCCAAGGCGTAGATTCTATGTGAAGCATCCGGAGCTGTGGTAGCCAGGAGCCGTTGACACATATTGCGCAACGGAAAGTACATCGTGTTGGTTAGCGGACTGTAGGCACCTGCCTCCCAATCCTTTCCTCCGTGCATATTGGGACAAGCCAGCACCTGCTGGCCCAAAGCGCCAAAGACAACCTCCGAGTTCTCCGTAACCGCACCGGTAGCCCCATCGATGCTAGTAATGACATTTTGGGCAATAGTCGGTGTAGCCCAAAGAAACTCTCCCGTTTCACGATCCAAGGTATACACCACACCGGTCTTGCCCGGGATACCAGTCATCACTTTGCGAACCTCGCCTGGCTTCAGCCGGGGATTAATCCAGCTCACGGCATCGGGACTCGGAGCTACAACCGTGTCAAGGAGCAACCGCTCAAAGGGATGGTCGAGATCCCAGTGGTCATTGAGATGCTGGTAATACCAACGGATCTCTCCTGTATCAATATCGAGGGCAAGAGTCGAGTTGTGATACAGGTGCGTGTTCTCTACACCTCCGAGCATGAACTTCGGAGCCGGGGACGTAACGGATGTCCCAATGTAGATCAGCCGGAGCTCGGGATCGTAACTCGGAGGCATCCAAGTGCCGACATGGACCCTCTGCTCGAACGGCACTCCTCCCCAAGTCTCGTCACCCGGTTCGCCAGGAGCTGGTATCGTTCGTCGTCGCCACAATTCCTGTCCAGTAAGCGCATCGTGGGCTGTGATAACGCAGGACTCTGGTCCACCACTCGGCCGACAGCTTCTCCCGGAGATCACCTTGCCGTCGGCAATGATCGGACCAGAGCTGTGTCCAACTGGCATCACCTGATAATCGAATATCTTCGTTTCCCAAGCAATCCGGCCTGTCGTTGCATCAAGTCCGAAGACATAATTGTCATCGCTGGTGTTGATAATGAAGCGGTCAAAAATCGCAATATTCCGGTTATTTCGAGCGTTACCGCCCACGTAGTCGTAAACATCATCCGGCAAGTCACGGCGATGCTCCCATATTAAATCACCAGTCACCGCGTCAATCGCCTGAATCACATCGCTCGCCTGCGGCATATAAAGAACACCGTCGTAGGCCAGCGGAGTACCCTCCTGGCGCCCAGGCGCTAGACCGCGCGACCAAACAAGCCTCAGTTCACTCACGTTCTCCCTGGTCACTTGGTCTAGTGGACTATAGCCCCAGCTGTCCAAAGTCCTGCGCCACATCAACCAGTCCCCCGGAGCAGGTTCCTGCAACATGGCAGCCGTCACTGGAACAAATCCGGAAGCACTCTGCTCCTGCGAGGTCACTGGATCCGCCGTCAAAATGATTGCTAAGCACGGCGGAATGGCAACACACACATAAGACCGCCACTTCCCAAGTAATTTGTAGTTTTTGCGCTCACCCGAGGCTCTTGCCGGGCAACGGCCTACCCCCAGTTTCCCCATAACATCTCCCCTTAATACCCGATAACTTCAAAAATTGTAGTTCTCCATAGACTCCTTTGAACAACCAACACCGCCAAAGAGGAGTAACCCAATCATCGCCAGAATATTTCCCAAGATTAAGGTATACCAGCCCGCCGGTGTTTCTTTAGGCTTTCCCTCTCGAAGCTCAGTCAAAAGGTGTGGACTAACCTCCGCGCCAAACCCAATCCACAGGATTGATCTCGCTCAAGAGTGATTCCCCGGCACAGACAGCACAAGTAAACAGGGACGCAAACCTCCGGTGTCAACAGGACCTGCTCAGGAAGACGCCACTGGGATCGGCTTACCCCGACCAGCCAGTCTACTTGTCACCGCTCGAAAGTCTTCAAGAATGACGTAGATGGTCGGTACCAGAATCAGGGTAATTGCCGTGGCGAAAAGGACACCCCACGCCAACGAGACAGCCATCGGAATCACCATAGCTGCATCGAAACTTCTATCCAACATCAACGGAACCAACCCAAAAAAGGTTGTAAACGAGGTCAATACAATCGGGCGAAAACGAAACAGTCCGGCCTCGCGTACCGCAGCACCAATATCCGAGTGAACCTCTCTCTGGCGGTTAATGAAATCGACCATGATCAAGCTATCGTTGACGACAACACCCGCCAGCGCGACAAGTCCAAACATCGACATCATCGTCACGTCGAGGCCCATAAACAAATGGCCCCACACGGCGCCCACCAGCCCAAAGGGGATAGCGCTCATAATAATCAAAGGTTGCACATACGACTTAAGCGGCACCGCCAGCAGGGCAAAGATCACCAACAAGGCCAGCGTGAAGCCTCGCTGGAGTCCCCCGACACCATCTGCCACTTCGGCTTGCGCCCCTCCAAATGCATAAAAGACCCCCGCGTGTTGCTCCAGCAACTCCGGAAGTACGCGCATCTGAAGGTCCGCGGCAACCTCAGCTGAAGAGTTAACATCTGGGTCCACAGCGGCAGTCACATTGACCGCTCTGTTGCGATCGACCCTAGTTATCGCTGCAAAGCCTCGTCCAGGCTCAACGGTCGCAACCTGGCTGAAGGGCACCTCCCCACCGTCAGGTGTTCGAATACGCATATTCGTGAGGTCCCCAAGCGATCGACGTCCATCACGCGGGTAGCGCACCATAACACGAACGTCATCTCGAGCCCGCTGAATCCTCTGAGCTTCCTCACCGTAGAATGCCTGTCGCACCTGCCGCCCCAAATCCTCAAGGGTCAGTCCAAGAATTTCCGCAGCCGGTTTGATACCCAGCTTCATTTCCGCCTTCCCAGGTCTGAAGGAATCGGAGATATCGTACACACCGGGATACCCGGCCAAATGTCCCTTGAGGTCAGCAGCTAAGGTCTGTAGTTCATCGAGGTCCGGCCCAGCCAGCTGTACGTCGATATCCTCACCTGGACCCATCATTGACATGTTGAAGTTGACATCAACTGCTTCCGGAATCTGGCCGGTCAACTCACGCCACATATTTCCCAATTGCTCACTGTTATAGGTACGGGTCTCAGAGGGGATCAGTTCAATGAGTACCTCACCGAGGTGCCCGGCCCCTGCTGCGGACCCTGGCCCAGCGCGCCGGGCGGCCATCGGCTGGTCCCCAACCGCTGACGAGAGGTGACGAATGTAGTCCTGTCCAGTCTCCTCAAGCAACGTCTGTCGAAACCGAGCCGCCCCAGCTTCCAGCTGCGCCACCGCCCGGGATGTAACTTCCACAGGTGTCCCCTGAGGCATCGTGACCGACGCCATGATTATGTTGGCCTCAACCGATGGAAAAAACTGGAAACTCGGACGACCGGAGAGAACGAGACCAATCGTCAATATCATTGTCGCAACTGCCGTAGCCACTGTTAAATAGCGCCACTTAAGTGCCACTTCAAGAAAAGGCTGATAGACCTGCTGAGCGAACAATTTCAGGCCGTCAGCGAAACGTGCTTGAATTCGCCGCCATCGTCCAGGCCGTCCCGGGTTCGGTCGATGGGAAAGATGAGCCGGCAGGATATTGAGCGATTCCACCAGAGAAAACAGGAGGCACGGAATTACGATAAGTGGAATAACACGAAACATCTTCCCCATCATGCCTGGCACAAACATCAGTGGGGAAAAAGCAGCCACCGTCGTCAGAACAGCGAAAACCACCGGCTTTGCGATTTCCTGCCCACCTTCAATTGACCCACGCAGGCTATCGCCATGACCCTCTTGGTGTCGAAAAATGTTCTCACCGACGATGATCGCATCATCCACGATGATGCCGAGAACCAATATAAAGGCAAACAACGACATCATGTTGACAGACACACCGAGGATCGGCATAAACGCGATGGCCCCGAGGAACGAGATCGGAATGCCGAGGCTAACCCAAAACGCAAGCCTCAGTTCTAAAAACAGGGTAAGCACGACGAACACCAGAACGAACCCGGTTAGACCGTTTCGAAACATCAAAGTCTGCTGAGCCCCCAGCGTCTGGGCCGTATCTCGCCACACGGTAAGCGTCACCCCTTGAGGGAAACGTTCCTGAGACGAATCGACATAATCCTGCACGCTGGCAGCGATATCGATCGTGCTCTGGTCTCCGGTCCGGAAGACCGAAACCATGATCGTCGGCTCAACATCGAAACGAGCGAACTGATCGGTTTCAGCGAACCCATCCACAACATTGGCCACATCACCTAACAGCAACCGGCTTCCATCGGGCTGTGTCCACAGCATCAAGTTCTCGTAATCCTGTCCACGATATACCTGGCCAATTGTGCGGAGGAGAATCTCACCACCTTCCGTACGCACAGCCCCCCCTGGCAGGTCGAGGGAAGACCCACGGACAGCATCAGCAACTTGATCAAACGTGAGACCATGCCGTCGGAGCGCTACTTCTGAAACCTCGATAGATATTTCATAGGGAGGAGCACTGACAAGCTCGACATAAGTGACGCCTGGCAAGGTGGTCAGTTCATCCCGAACCCGTTCAGCTACCGACTTAAGCATCAACGGGTCCGTCACACCGGTCACTGCGACATCTGTGACCTGAATGCGACGCGTCAACTCGCGTACGACAGGTTTCTCGGTTTCAACCGGGAAGGTCGTAATTGCATCAACGTTAGTCTTGATATCGTCGACAACCTTTCGAGCATCAGCACCAAGTTCCAATTCCACCACCACCACGCCCATTCCCTCGGCCGCCGTCGACTGGATCTCCTTGATGCCATCGATCCCTTGGATGGCTTCTTCAATGCGCACACAAACGGCCGATTCAACCTCCTCAGGAGCTGCGCCAAGATAAGGCACCTCGACAACGACTCGATCAAGCTCTATCTCTGGCATGATCTCTTCATTGACGGTGAAGACCGTTATGACACCGGTCACTACAATAAGCACCATTAAGAGATTTGCCGCGACGCTATTTCGTGCGAACCATTCAACCATGCTGTACATCGGAACCCTCTTACTAGTATCCAGACGCCGTCACAGAGCGGAACGCTTACACGCTTCACCAAGGGCCATGTTCACACTCCACCGTGATTAACCAGAAATGACGAGATTATCTATATCTCCCACTGTCCCAATAGATTTACTATGAAATGGATTCTTCGCAAGTAAAACGGCACACTCGATCATGCACCTTCATAATATAGTCACTATCCAAGACTGGCGGCCGGTATGAATATTCAGAACAAGCACTCGCGTCGCACATTCGTCAAACAATTCGGTGCCGCCGCCGGCGTCACCACACTCTCACAAGAATCACTCACCGGGCAAAGAACGCCTAGCTTACTCTCTTCCCAAGAGACGCCACGTTCGATCTATCCCACGCTCAACCGCCGCACCCTTGGATGGCTACGCTTCCTCTGGGACAAAACCACGACCCCGGACGACTGGAGCGCAGATGGCGTTCCGCACCAGTGGTGGGATAGATATTCGAACCCCGTAGTGACGAGCTACCCCCGTTTCGACCTGCACAATTCATCTTACGCACTCTTGCTGATGGCCGACCAAACCCCAGCCTGGCGCGAGGCCTACACCAGGGTCGCTGATGGCCTCGCCAGTCGTTATCCGACTTACTGGGGAGCGGTCGACTGGCTCACCCAAATAGGTGATGACCCACGGCGAGCCAACTACCCAGACCGAGTAATGCAGGCCATCCCCGAGCGACTGCGCGGCCGCTACAACCGAATAGGCTGGACCGCCAACGGAATCGAACCGTGGGGGTTATCGCCAGACCCAATAGGGTCAGAGGGCAACCTTTTCTTTCGTGGATGGTTCAACTTAGTACTCAGCATCTACAAATATATCTCTGGGGATTCAAAATACGAACGTCCGTTCACGGTAACCGGTTACGGCGACGAACAATTCGAATGGGACCAACATCGGATCGCGGCTCTCCTCGAGCGGCAATACCGTGAACACCCAGAAGGCCCACAGTGCGAAAACACGAAGATCTGGTTTCCCTGTAACAGTGCCGCTGGCCTCGGGTTACACCTCTACGACAAGCTCTTCGACCGCGGCACTCATCGTGCAGTAGAAGGATGGCTTGAATACGCCAAAACTAATTACATGGCCATCGGATCAAATGGGCACCTTGAATGGATCACCAGTTACTACGACCCGGTTGTTAACCACAAAGCAAATGGTGGACCAGGAGCCGGAGTGGGTGTCTCGTTCTTGCTTCTACCCCAAGACCGTGAGCTGGCAACAACAATCTACGAGTCCGCAGCCGCTGCTCTTGGATGGAACGACCCACAAGCAAAAATTCGAGCCTCGGCCACTGGTCTAGTCATGGCCCGTGAGTTGGGAGACCACACCGCTGTCACCAGATTACGCGCTGCGGCCGAACGGGACTACGACCCGCGCTTTTTTGGCGAGTTCGACGAAAAATTCGGATGGTGGTTTGGTCTCAATGAAGCGTATCCACGAGGACAACGTAGCGCCAGCCTGATGGTCGCAGAGGTAGGCACCGGAGACAGCTGGTACCGGGCCTTTGACGCACCTCACCTGGATAAATTCGGTGCTCCAACCGTCGAAGGCATTGATTTTCCGTCAGTGGGTGTGTTTCAGGCATGGAATGACCCGAACAGCGCCACACTTTACGTAGGAACTTATGCCGCTTCACCAGATAGACGAGGGCTCGATACAAATTGGCGCGTCACCAATCTTCCCGATGCAAGCACCGCGTTTATTCTATGTGATGGAGAACCATTTACCCGGTTCTCCATCGACGGTCCCACCTCGATCCGTCTCGATGCCAAGAACGACCTACACCAGTATCAGATTTACACTGGATATCGTGGTTTGGCCCAGCAGGCCAACTTGGCGAGAGGTCAGCGCCGCCATCAGACCTTCGCTGGAGGAACTGGCCCAGCTACTCCAGTTCAACCCAAACCCCAGAAAATGAAAATCATGAACAGCGCTACGAGTAGCTTCTCACCAGAAGGTCCGACATGCCCGTGCTGTAGCGCCTAGCAACACCGACTCGTAACCGGAGATGAGAATGGATACCTATGAACGCCTTCGATATTTTCCTACTGATCTTAATTAGTGTCTTAGGGGTGGTCGGGCTCTTGAAGGGGCTAGTACGCTTACTCATCGGGGTATGTGCGTTGATTGCAGCGTTCATCATCGCGGCACAGTCTCATCAGAAAGTAGCCGCTACAATCAATGGGATCGTCCAGATACCTGACCCCATAGCCAGTCTCATCTCTTACTTATCACTCTTCCTTGGAACGATGCTGGCTGGAGCATTCCTCGCTTACCTACTTCGCAGACTGCTCAAGGCAGCGATGTTGAGTTGGGCCGACCGGCTAGCCGGTGGAACAGCAGGCCTCTTGGCAGCATTGCTGACTGCTGGGCTGATAATCCTGCCAGGTCTTGCCTATGCACCATCTGGGGACACTGTGCTCCGGCACTCGGTATTCGCACCGTATGTAACACTGGTGGCAGACCTCGCCACTCAACTAGTCCCAGAAGACCTCGCAATCCGCTACCGAAACAAGATGGACTCTCTCCGCCAACAATGGCAACAGCGACTCCTCGAATCAGACCAAACAACACTGTAAGCCATCCTGTAAACCAACAGGTCGATATCCAGTTTGCCTTCTGGCAGACCTCAACTAGCTGCATTAATCCCAGATTCGGGTTAGGCTGAAGTCAATGTCAGCAAGGGTCAAGCGTTGAGCCTCTATTGCGAACAACTCACAGGACACTACCGGACCAAAGGATAAGTCCTAAACCATACTGTCGGAAACCTTCAATCTTCTCAGAAGGTTCGACCGCACCAGAATGAGGGAATCCAGCATGGCTTTGCACTACAGAATGTTACTCATCTGGACACTTACCTGCAGCGTACCCATCGCAGTAGCTCAACCTCAGACTGAAACTATCATCCGAGATGGTGACATCGTCACGGCCGGGGGTCAGCGAACTGCCGACATCCGCATAGTCGGCAGCACCATTGCTGAAATTGGTACCGGTTTAACAGCACGAGACGAACGCACTCTCGAAATAGATGCCGAGCATCATCTTGTGCTCCCAGGTGGCATCGACCCTCATGTCCACCTCGGGGGGAACCGGGTGGACGACTACACTTCTGGGTCAGCGGCCGCACTCGCCGGTGGCATTACGACAATCTCAAATTTTGGCGGAGTCCAACCTGGGGAGTCGCCAATTGAAGCGCTC
This sequence comes from Acidobacteria bacterium UBA2990, assembly GCA_002347025.1. Lineage (GTDB taxonomy): Bacteria > Acidobacteriota > Vicinamibacteria > Vicinamibacterales > UBA8438 > UBA2990. Next base: position 158,855 of record DEAE01000014.1, on the reverse strand, counting down.
ACCAGAGCCACTAATCAAATCGAGACCCAGTCGATCGCAGACGTTATTTTCCACCCGATTATCTCGGACCCCACAAGCGCTACGGCAGACACTCTCTCGGCGCTAGTGAGCGCAGGGCAGACGAGTGTCAAGATATTCATGGTTCGTCCCTCGTTTGACCGCAATGCACCAGGCTTCTTGACAATGATGTACGCCGCCAACTCGAGAGGCCTACTCACGATGCTCCATTGCGAAGATGCAGCCATCATAGAAGCCACAGCCAGCAGACTGGTCGCTATGGGAAGGGGTTCCCTTGAGTTCTTTGGTGATGCCCGTCCGGTCTCAGCTGAGGTAGCCGCAACCCAACGCGCTGTGGCAATGGCCGAAGTCACCGGAAGCCCAATCTATATCGTCCACTTGTCATCTGCACGGGCACTACAGGTAGCCGAAAACGCTCAAGCACGAGGCCTACCGGTTTTCGTAGAGACACGCCCACTCTATCTCCACCTAACCCGTGAACGCTTCAGCGGTCCAAACCCCGGGCTCTACATCGGCCAACCACCTTTACGAACACTGAGCGACCAAGATGCGCTCTGGGAAGGAATTGCCCGAGGAAGTATCCACGTCATCGGGTCTGACCACGTCGCCTACACTCGAGAAGAAAAGCTAGATCCCTCACAGACCGTCGTCAGACACCGAGCAGGGATGAGCAACCTACAGGAGATGCTACCGATGATCTTCTCGGAGGGTGTCCGGACTGGCCGTATCACCCTTGAGCGTTTCGTCGAGGTCACCGCAACGAATCCAGCTAAGCTGTTTGGATTGTACCCGCGGAAGGGAACAATCGCTGTCGGTTCTGATGCCGATCTAACGGTTTGGGACCCAGCCGAGACACGAACGATCCGCAATGAAGATATGCTCTCTGCCAGCAGGTACTCGGTCCATGCCGGAAAGGTAGTCACTGGCTGGCCGACCATGACACTCCGGCGTGGAGAGATCGTTTATCAGAACCGCGAGATCACGGGTAGCCCTGGCAGTGGAGAGCTTCTACAACGTACGCCCTGGCAGGATCCAAGACGCTAAAACAGCACACAGGATAGGGCCACCATTATCCATTGCAGGGCAAGTTCTTGAATGCCCCACTTGGCTCACCGTATCAACACTCGCATAGACTAACCAGATCGAACACTTGTCCAAGACAGGCATCAACATCCTTGTTTGCCGCATACCTCAGTCTTTGAGATCAGCCGAGACTCCAGACCGAACGGAGCGTTCCTGGACACGCGCACCAGCTAAAACGTTGGCAATGGAATAATTGCCCTCGTGGCATGCATATTCATAGACTACATATTCAGGTGGACTCACGAGCGGGAGTTCAACAGTAAAGGGACGCGTATAGATGGTCTCATCATAGATCGTGTAGCGGTAGTGGATTCTTCCAGGGTCTACACGTGTAAATCGCTCGACGGCCTTCAAATTCGAACTGCCAGGAAACCCCCGCCACGTCGTCTGGCCTCGGTAGTGCGAGGTCTCTACGACTAGCGTTTTACCTTCCCAGCGCCCTCGGGAATCACCATTCCATTGGCGAACCCGCTCGCTAACCTTCGGCCGGTCACCAAGTGGAACAATCCGCACGTCGTGGATCATCTCATTGAGAATGACGACAAAACCCGGCACCTGAAGGATCTGATAGGTATTGCTGTAGCCAGAGGGAACTGGAGGCACCCGCTGGTAGGTCATACAGCGCTCCTGAAGAGGCCGATCTTCCCAAGAATCGTAGGGATGCTCACGCCGAGCAACTTCTTGTGCCTCCTGCCGGCGGCGGCCCTCTGGGGTCAAACCCGGCAGTCGACCATCCGAAGGGTCCACGATGAGCGAAGTCCGGCCCGTGGAGTCTCCCCTGTCCCACCAGACCTGATTATAGGCGAGACTGAGATCACGCTCTGGGGTTAGCCCATTGCGACGTTCAGACGTCGCTCGGATGGCAGAGTCCCGGTTCTGCGCCGCGACCTCTTCATCACTCAAAAACGTTCTCCCTTCCAGATGGACTGGTCGCTGCAGCGGGGTAATGGTCGCGTAGGACCAAACACCCTGCAGATTCGGGTCACCCCAGGCTGTCTGGAAACTTGTGTTGGCAAGGTCCGGACGCGGGTCTGGAACGAAGCCATCGCGGTTGGGCATCTCTATCTGTGGCAGCGTGTCGCCATCAATCAACTGGTTTTCACCAACAAGACCGTTGAGATACAGTACATAAGCTACCACCGCATACACATCATCGACGGCAAGTGACCCCGGCCGATTGAAAGGCATTGCCCGATTCACGTAATCCCACAAAGTCGTTGCTGCAGGCCAGTAGCTCCCCACAGTTTTACTGGGTTCCTCACCACCCAACGATCCGACCCCTCCTGCCAGTCTGGGGTCAGGGCCCTCCTGCCCGGTCAACCCGTGACAAGCGGCACACTGGCGGTCGTAGAGTAGTCGGCCTTCTGTCGCCGTTGAGCCACCAGGAGGCAATCCAGTCCCATCTGGACCCACGATGGACCCCCAAGCCTCGACCTCGGCAGTCGTCGCTGGTTGCCCCACTCCTTCTGCCTGACCGGATGCAGCATCAACAATTGGACATAACTCCAGGATTCCAGCAACGATAATGACAGGCAGGGCCGACCTACACATCGACATTCTCCACCCTACCTGTCGACCTCACCCGCCAACCCTGTATTGCATTATTGTGGTAACTGGAATGAGTTCCCCTGACCGCGATCAGAGCTGATCGCGTAGGCTGAACCTCACCAGCCTCATCAATACAACGGGATGCCAGTATCTTCTCAGACCCATCCCAACTCCAGTCATACCGGAACCGCGTGTGAGCAAAAGGCAGTACCGGTTGCTGTAACTGAGCACCAACCCAGCTCTCTCCCCCGTCGGTTGAAATCTCAACTCCTCGAACACGCCCACGACCAGACCATGCCAGGCCGGACACTTGATAAAACCCAGAACCGTCAAGCCGATCCCCACCTGAAGGCCTTGTGATAACGGATTTAGCATCCATGGCAAATGTGAACTGCCGGGATTTGCCATCTGGCATCAAGTCGGTATATTTGGCAGTCTCCTCGCGGGTCAGGTAGGGCTGATCGACTACGTGCAGCCGTCGCAACCATTTGATGCTGATATTGCCCTCCCACCCTGGAATCACCAAGCGGAGTGGGTAGCCCTGAGCAGGCCGGAGCGCTTCACCATTCTGGCCGTAGGCCACGAGAATGTCGTCCTGTGCCTTCACGAGGGGCACGCTACGAGTCATGCGGCAGGCGTCAGCTCCCTCGGCTACTATCCACTGAGCCTTGTTCCTTATCCCCACAGCTGACAACAGCACCGACAGCGGAACACCAGTCCATTCGCTACAACTGGTCATGCCAAAAGCCGCCTGGACATCGGTATCAGGTTCGGCTGGTGCCCACTTTACTCGACCGTTACCGGAGCATTCGATGAAATAGACACGGGTTACCGCTGGTAACCGCCTGAGCTCATCCATTGTGAAGACCAAGGGGCGGTCGACTAGGCCGTCAATAAGCAACCGGTGTTCAGACGGGTCAATATCAGGAATACCGGCGTGGTGTCGCTCAAAATGTAACGCCGATGGTGTGATAGTTCCATAGAGGTCTTGGAGTGGAGTGAGGCTACCGGCTGCCTGGGGGTAACGGGATGCCCGCAGGCGTCGCACAGTCTCTTCAAAGTGTGACCGCCCTCCATAGCCTCCGACTCCATCACCAAGGGACCGCCCAAGATTCTGCTGACCAACCAGCCTCGTTGGTCGCAGAACCGTGGCAGCTGAACCTAGCGTCGCTGCCCTGAGAAACTGCCGCCTGCTATTGGCTAGTCGATTGCTGGAACCGTCGCTAGGCATCACCACTCCTCCACAGTTCAACATCGGTTTACAGCACGACAAACGGAGTCCGTCTCTGGGTGAGCACGATCCCAACCGACCGCTTCAAAAGGTCGCACCGGCCGACCTTCGCGCGGTCAACCTAGATGAAACAACCGCACTCCCCAGACGCACAAACCGGCGGTCGCAACAAACGAGCCATGTCCAGCAACCCACGGTTCCCCTTATAGAAAGGACCGCAGCGGCACATAGGCTGCCACACCGACAACACATGTGCGCATGCACACTATTTCACGATATCGCAGGCATCCGGAGAATACGGGTGACTTGCCTGGCTTGTGAACAAACCATTCACTAACAGCAACCGCGAGAGCTTCTGCCAATACAGCGTGCAATGAATCATTCGGCACTTGACCACCAGTGTCAAGGAAGGCTCACCCTTTCAGACAGAACAAAGCTACTGGGTCGTGATTAATTCTCGCAACCACGTCACCCCTTCGCTCGCTGGGCCGATGACCGGGGACGGGTGAGCCACTGCACTTGCTGGAAGAATCCGTTCCATGGAAAATTGCGCAAAAAGGATCACTGTTTCAGAATCAACTTCGCCAACAGCCTCGAGGACGAGGCGGTCATGCAGTTCACCGTCGCCGCTAATCAAGCCGTCCATCGCACCCGCTACCGCTCCACTGGTGACCGACAATTCGATGGAGCGCTGCTTCCCCTCTCTCTCAAGCTCCGCCGCAAGAAACGTGGCAGAATCTGGAGCAGTTGCCACTACATGTAGCGGTTGCCCTAGACCGAGGGCTCTCTCGATGATTCCATCAAAAGAGGTCGACACTGGAATGTCCAGGCCTTCTCGAGCCTGCTTGGCTGCCTCTCCGAAAAAAGACCCTGTTACGATAATGCCCTCAGCGCCGGTCTCAGCACTGTACCTGACCAAGTGATCGATTCGAGATGCCAGCTCAACATCATCGACGGTTCCGAGACTCCGATCGAGGTATAAAGACCCATCCAAAAGGTGAGCAACATCAGCACCTGGCCACCCACGATCAAAAGCAAGCTGGGTGGTTGGAATCGCGTTCATCAGCGCGTGTATTGCACCTATTCGATATCGTCTCTGCATCATGAGGAAACCTTCTTCACTGCCAACTGGCTACGTGAGCCTTCCGATCACATATAGTTTCAAATGCCAAGGTTCCAGACTACACATCGGTCAAAATGTTGCCATCACCCAAAAGCCTTGATCGGCAAAACTGCCTTAGTAAATGACTAGCTACAATTATAGGACAGGTGAGCACACCAACTATCAGGCATAACACCAGCTGTAAATACCCCTTGTGTTCCACCCCAAACTGCAGCTCAGCCTGCTAAGGCGACCTCATCTTACTTGCACCTACCTTCCAAGCCAGTCTTTGCCCTGAGAAAAATGGAACAGCAAGGCCATCAGGCAGCTTGCCCATATAATGAGTGGTCCGGCACGACCAGCGAGTTCCAAATATGAATCGTCCCAATAACTTACGGAAGGTGATCGCCCTAGTCTCCGCTATGTCTGGCCTTAGACTGGATACCGGCTTTCTCCTCCTTATCTGGATACCATTGCTAGGTGGGTCCGTTTACCTTGCATATCTGGCTGAACAGCACAAATATATTCTCGAATTTGCCTTCTGTTGCTGGGCGTTCTACTACATTGGAATAGGCTTAATCCTTGGTACCAGAATCAAGCGCCTCATGATTGCTACTATCGGTGAGCGAAACGCCTTACAGGTTTACGATCTCATCTGCGGAATTATGTTTTTTAATATTGGACTGGGTATCAGCGTAGCCGCACTCTATACCGATGGTGCGTTTGAACTTCCACCAGTCCTAAAATGGATCCTAGTAACTGGCTTATCGATTGTTGGCTTTGGGACTAAATTTTGGGCCACTTGGACTGTCGGAGTTAACACTTATTACTTTCGGGATCTGTTTCTACAAAGAGCCCATGGCGATTTTCAGGCCACTGGTCCCTACAAGTGGCTGTCCAGTCCCATGTATGGAGTCGGCAACCTGCACGGCTACTGTCCCGCCCTACTGACAGGGTCACTCCATGGTCTTGTGTTCGCACTCCTCTGCCACCTTGGAATTTTCGCCTTTTATTTTCTCGTTGAAGCGCCGTTCATCAAACGCACCTATTTTGCCAAGTGAACAGCGGTGGCACCCGTGCACGGCTTCCCCGCCTACAGGCCAGCAGCCGTCCAACCTTAAACAACAACCCTGCGATGAACGCTCAGGCTACTTCAACGTTGCGTCACCCTTATTAGGCTGACCGAGGCATGCTACAGCCATGGTCACCCCAAACCCTAAGAAGACAAGCCCGGTTGCTCCAACAACCTGCCAGGCCGACGGAGAGAAAGACTCTACCGGCCAATCTTCAGAAGGAACTTGAGAGAGTTCTACTGCTTCAAGCACTCGTCCTTCATAACGAAAACCAACTTCTGGTGGAGCCGGAGCTTGAAACGGATAGAGGCCGACTATGGCACCAACGAGTAGCCCTAGCAGCACCCCTAAAGTGGGTTTCTGAAACCGCTTGAGTAACCACTTCAACAAATTACTCACACCGACAACCCCGACAGCCACTCCTATTCCGACAGGCATGACCACTCTCATCGAAGCCATAACCAGACCGAAGTCTGGTAATGCTCCACCGCTTCCCAGAAGACCCTCTTTTAATTGGTCCACCGCACCAAGAATCGGCTCGTATTGCCCAAGCAGCAAGAGAAGGTAGCCCCCGCTTACCCCGGGAAGGATCATCGCGCTGGCACCAGCCAGACCAGATAAAAATAAAAAAATCGTACTCGAGTCTTGGCCGAAGCTTCCCGCCCCCCCAAGCGCCATGACTGCCATTAACCCGAAGGCCGTCACAGCACCGACCCAACTAGCGGTATTTGACGGTCTAACAAGCTTCCAGACGAGCGGAACTCCCCCCAGAGTCAACCCAATGAACAGGCTATACATGACCCATCGCTGCTCGACCACCAGCTGCCGCATAGTTCCTGCCAGCAGAAGGATAGCAGCTGCTGCACTCCCGCCTATCGCTATCAGCAATCCAACAGAACCAGCACTGAACCGCAAAGTAGAGAGTCCAGCAATTGCCCCGACAAACTCGGTATACACACCAGCTGCCAGCAACATCGTTCCTCCACTGATACCAGGCACGAGGTTAGCCAGTCCCATCAGCACACCCCCGATAACAGCACGAGCCATCAGCACGGCAGACGGCCATCCTGAGAGCATCTTGATGGGACTACTAACTGACTCCTGTCCACTCATAGCCACAACTTCTCCTACTAGAGTCACTCACAGGTGACAACCTGCTAACTCCAGAAAAAACCTTACCACCAAGTAAGGTTGGTCACCCTAGTCATCGGCCTGCTCATCATCCAGCCAATATCGCTCACTCGCCCTCAGCGAACCCACGTCCCGCACTGGTCTGCTACCAGCAACACATCACTAAATCCGGATAGCCCAGATTCACTACATTCGGGGTTGACTCGCGAAGGGCACAGCCGCAAGAAGTGTTGAAGTAGGTGAGTTGAGTTTGTAGGAAAACCTTTAATGTCAGCGGGTAACTGTAAAGTCGGACGCCCATTGGTGAAGTCCCCAATGCACAACCAAACGTCCTTGATTCACACCAGTGGCTATCAGCGTAGCACCCAGCGGACGGAACGAACTGCCGCCACGGGAATATACAGCGGGAATCTCCGCCACATCAAAATCAGGGTCGTGCTGAGTCCCCCAGGAATCTGGCTCATCACTGAAAACAAACCGCCAACCGTCACCTACCCGCTTGAGCCAGATACCATATACACCCGCGAAGCCGGCAGCCAGATTGCCAGTTGGAAGGTCCGCCTCGCCGAACCGCAACGGAACATCGTTCTTGAAACGAAGCACGGAGGCACGCACCAATTCGACCACCGCACCATCTCCGGTCGTCCACAACCGACCATAGTCCTCGTCTTCTACGTCAACACTTTTCCATGAAGCTAGGCTGATCCGTCGACCATCTGTAAACACTAGTGCGCTCTCATCTCGTTCACCCAATAATAGGCCGCGAGCGACTTCAGCCGATCGCTCAATTTCTGCAGGGTCCGAATCGTCCCCTCGCTCGGTCCCTCTCCCGGAGACTCGGGCGCGACGAGGCGGAGGTGGCAACTCCTCAAATCGAAAGTCAGTACTCCACAGGTGTCGCCCCCACCGAAGAGCCAACCGCCCAGATTCTGCACCAATCGCATGTAATGCAACGGTCATCGTGGGAAATGACCGATCGGTCATCCGATGCCTCAACGGAACGAGACTGACAGCCGAACTATCGACCGTGTGTGCTTCAAGCTCCCACCCGGAACCGTTCCGCACGAGAAAAAGATCGTAGTTGATCGTAGTCGGCGGTGCGTCAGAATCATCTGCCTCGGCTGCTCCCTGGTCAACAAGCGGGGTAATGGCACCAAGACGCAATGCGCGATGACCTTCCAACCTCCCCACCCGAAAACGTGACCCGACTGCACCCGCCAACACCCTGCGGTGTTCCGCTCCATCGTCGGCAGACAAACCAGGTGAGAACGTCACACCAATCAACTGGCGGTCAAGTGTCAATTCAACATGCACCAAACCATCAGCCTCAGCACTCGGCTCAGGAAGCTGCGCGCCAACAGGAGCGCACACCATCAACGCGGCAAAACCCAGAGCAAAATGTCGATTCTCCATAGAAGATCCAGACCAAGAAAAAAAGAGGGCGGGGCCAGTCGACCCCGCCCATCACCTTCGTGTGCTTCACCGAAGGGTAACCGCGTTAGTTGTCGTCGGTAGTTTCCATCGCTTCTGCGTCTGAAATTTCCGCATAACCGATGAACCCAAGTGACATCTCGTCCTCAGTCCTCGCCCCGTAACCGACGAAACGATCCGGGTTGAAGCCCCTGCGCGCGGCGCGTTCGGCCGTATTGTCATACCAGAAGTCAACGTCGATGCGTGTGCCCTTTGGCAACAACTTCGGCTCCTTGTACTTGTAGGTTACTTGCCACGCCTGGTCATAGCGCGGCACATCAAGCAGCAGTTCTTCATTGCCGTCCGGGTAGATAGCAGTGTAACGCGCAGCAACGGCTCGCAAGTGTGCGTGCGGCCAATAGTTCAACACCAACGTATCTTTCTCCAAGACCCGAGACGACCCTATCCGGTAATTCGCGTGGTGAGGAGGAATCTCGAAGCCGCGGTTGTAAAGAGAGTCGTTACGAACCTTGTACTTCACCGGCTTCTTTTCTACAAAGAACCCGATCTCGGGTTGGCTCGTAAAATTCGAACCGGCACCAGGCTCCTTGTTGAAATGCAAATTAAAGGAAACGGCCGCCCCCTTCTCAAGCAGCACACCAAAACCTTCAGGCAACATCTGCGCCTCACCACCTTCAGCCACGCAGCTGAGCAAGCTGGTATTGGGTGTGTCTGCGCCTTCGCCTTGATCCTCGACAACGGTTGTTGTGTCCAACTCGGCCGCTGCGCTCGGCGACAGCACCGACGAACACATGTGGTGAGTCCACCCATTATCGCCAATCCGGAATTCCCACCCTTTGACCCACGTGTCCTCGGGCATCAGCTCTTCGGCTATCTTCTCGTAAAAGATAATATTGAGGTCATTAATCTCGTCCTTCACCACATACGGCTCAGACAATTTGACCACGAAATCTGGCTTGCCGAGCGTCCACCCGTCATTCACCTCTTCAGCAAACAGCTTCGCAGGAGGCGCATCGGTCTTGCTCCCTGCGGGTGCCCCGGCTGCCACCCATTGGACGATCGTGTCGACCTCGGTATCAGTCAGACCACGCTCATTTGAGAAGACCCCAACCGGAGCCGACGCGAACCATGGCGGCATTTCGCGCGACTCAACCTTCCGAGCGATTGCACGGGCCCATGGCCTAGTTTCCTGATAATTCATGAATGCCATCGGAGCAACCAAGCCGCTAATATTTTGACCAGAGGGCCTGTGGCAGCTCTGGCAGTTCTCCTGCATGATCGGCAAGACATCCTTGTAGTAGGTCAGAGCATTTTCGTTCTCAGCATAACTCGGCTGCGCGATAACCGACAGTAAACCCAACGCAAGGACTATGACGGTGGTGGTCTGAAACTTCATCAAGGTCTCCTCGACTGTTCAAACAAACGTGAAACGATAGCATTCGAATGAAACTCTATGTCAGCTTTTACCATATCGGGCACAGCCCCGCAACAAGAACCACACCGCCAACCGCGGTCACAGTGCTGGACCTAGTGAGAACAAGCAAGAATCAAGGCAGTCACAATTGATTCAGCCTAAGGACTAAATGATAGAGTCGCCCTGAAAAGACGCGTCGACCGATAGCGAACAGACTGGGAATAAATACCCTTACAGGCCTTTCCAGCTGGCCCTTTGCCGCGAGGCAACGCGAGAAACCATCATGCCAAACCTGTTAGATATAGAGAACGTGACAACGCTTGATGAAGCACTAAAGGCTCCCAGAGGAATCCTCTACAAACACAGCACACGCTGCCCGGTGTCCACCTATGCCTTCGAGGAAATACGCAGCTTCGCGAATTCCCACCCCGCCTGGACTATTTACGTGCTCAAAGTCATTGAACAGCGTCCGCTCTCCGACGAGGTAGTTGCACAACTGGCCATACCCCACCAATCACCACAGGTCTTCGTTATCAGGAACGGGCGCTGCACCTGGAACGCCTCCCACGCCGATATCAACGAACGGGAGCTCGATAAACAGACCACCGGCTAACCCACCAGCAGCCTTGCTTGAATTGGGGCAAGCAGGGCCGCCTGAGCGACTAGAAACACCGCTCAAGCCCCGCGAAATCGCACGATAGGGATTCGGAACCGTTGACGGCCCACCTATTTCAGAGGCAGACCTAGGAGGCGCGCTTGCGAGCCTAGTTGGCGGGACACGCCCCACGATCCAACGTCCCCCGCATAGAACACGCTGCCCTACAGTTACTCTAAAATTTGAACTCAGAACGAACCTGTAGTTCTGACAAGGTTAAACAGCAACGACATTCTCTGCAGCTGGCCCCTTCTGCCCCTCAACCACATCGAATTCGACTCGCTGTCCTTCGGTCAGACTTTTGAATCCTGTTCCTTGGATCGCTGAATGATGCACGAAAACATCTTTTTCGCCATCATCTCTGGTGAGAAATCCAAAACCCTTGCTATCGTTAAACCATTTTACTGTTCCGGTCACTGGCATGCTACATGCTCCGAATAATTGTGAAGCCCTAATGTTTCGTCGGCTCGCAGACGTGGGCAAGGCGGGGCAAGCCGTTATACATGAACGCACTAACTATACTGGCGACTCTTCCACATAGCAAGTAGCTAATGTCAAGGATCAGTTTACAGCTTTCTTGCTGTCCCCTGGCTCTTCACCGGACATATTTTCGATCCAGTCCCCCCCCACAGAGCCCTTTACCATTCCCAAAGTCAAATATGTGCCGGCCATACCCAAGCCCAGCCTGGAAAATTGCCCGAGTCCCAGCTAACGATCATTGGTCATTACGGACGAACTTGCGGGGGATGGAGACGATTGTATTTGCTACCGACCTCGAGAAGTTGCTCCAGAGGTATTGCCTCACGTCGGTTGCCATCCCGCCCTTCAATTGACACCGCCTGAAGCAGCGAATTGTAAATTGCTTCCTCGGTAGCCTCGATTGTAGCCTGAAAAATCGGCGACAAGCGATCCATACGCAAGACTCGACCGGGTTCGAGATCAACCTGACTCTGGTACACACTCCTGACGCTGCCAGCCGTTGAAAACGCGATCACGTAATCGCCACTTCCATGACTCGAAGTCGCACCAGTACGCGATAAGCCAAGCATTGCCCGCCGTGATACCCGGCGTAGTCCCTCTGCGCGAAGAGGTGCATCAGTTGCAACCACCATAACGATCGACCCGTCTGGATTCTCCTCTGCAACACCTATTTCATTCTCGAGATAGCCCCGAAGATAATACTGGTCCAACTCTTGGCCAACCGGAATGCCATCCATTTGCAAAACACCACCGTAGTTAGCCTGCACCAAAACGCCCACAGTGAATCCGCCTAATGCATCAGGGATTCGTCGAGACGCTGTACCGATACCTGCCTTCCAACCGAAAGCGCTGGTACCGGTCCCAGCCCCAACTGCCCCTTCCTCAACTGCGCCCCCTGTGGCGTTTTCTATAGCTTCTAGCACATGCGCCTCTCTAACGTGTCTTCCCCTCACGTCATTGAGCCCTCCGTCGTTGGTCTCCCCAACCACAGGGTTAAAGGAGCGCACCTGATCGTTTCCTGGAAGATTCATAAGATAAGTCACCACGGCATTGGCAGCATCCCAGACTGAAAGAGTATTAGTCAGGATAATCGGTGATTCGAGCACACCCAGCTCATTCACCTGGCTATAACCGACGAGCTTGCCGAAAGCGTTACCCAGATGAATAGCAGCAGGCACCTTTTCTTGAAACAAATTTCCACCGTGGGGTAACACTGCGGTCACACCTGTCCTAATTGCATCTCCCTCAACAAGACTGACATGACCCACTGTGACTCCAGAAACGTCGGTGATAGCGTTTAAAGGCCCAACCGGCAACACCCCTGGCGCCAAGCCTATATCCCTTGCCCGTGGACGGCTCTGCGCCAACGGATTAACCATTAGCATGTTCACGAACAGGACAGAGCTCACGACCCGCGCCATCATCTGCATTAAGCACACTCCAATCAATGACCACACCCTAGAAAATTAGAGACAATACTCACTTCAAGACCCGTCGCCATCGACCCCCACGAACAAAGCATGTGCGCGCAAGCCTCACCCGTGTCCGAAATAAGATTCTCGCCCTCGTAACTACCCAACAACAATCGTTACAGCAAATCAGTCAACCGTGCGAACTCATCCAAACTCATACAGTTAAATTCAGCACCAGGAACAGCCTCATGATCTTTAGCTGCCCTAACCTTATCGAAAGTCCCAAATTTCAAATATCTACAAGCACGACGTGCAACATCCAGATGCACCGGGAGGAATTTCAACTCAGTCGCGTATAGCGAAATTGATGGAACTCCCATGTAGGGTGACAGATAGGAAAAACCTCCATAGGTTCCAAGAAAGGCCTTACTCCGGCCAACCAGCATACTCTGAATAGCGAGATTGTTCTCCGGTGTCATGAACTCGCTGAAAGTCAACAGGTCATCGCTGGTCTTAGGAAGGACGTCACCATGCCCATCAATATCCAAGCCCGTGTTTAGCAGCACAACACGATTGTTCAAAGAAAGCCTTCGCAGTAACTTTGCCACATATTTTTCGTGCACGCCTCTATCGGGCAGTGCTTTGCTGAAATAAAACTTCACGGCTATAAATGTTTCAGGTAATTTCTGCTCTATCGCTCGAATAGTGTCTGTCTCAATTCTTAGGTACCGGGTATTAGCCTCAATGAGGCGTATGCTTCTCTTCCTGCGCCAGAACGGCTCAAACCTCTTGTACATAAGAGCAGGGTGCACCAACCAAAATTCTTCGCACTCGCGGTAAACCTGCCAAGCTCTAAGCAATTCCAAGTCCAGGGGCCCAACATCCACATGCTTCTGCGTGCCTGTCGCCTCTTCCCGATCCTGATTCTTCCTCTTAAATATCTCTACCGGCATAAGATTAAATATATCTGTATAGCACCTTCCCATCTCACCGTACCAAGACGATACTCCTCCCCGAGATAAGACATATATACGTCTTCTATCGAGTCGATAATCTTCTACAATTCGGTTTAAGAACGGAATCCAATACAGCAACTCGAAGCCCACTTCAGAAATCCATGGCCCTATAAGGATCGGTCCGTCACTATTAGCGATTCTTGAAAAATATTCGTCAGAGTCTTGTCCGCTGAGCATGCCGGCAATCGACTCTTTGCTAACGTCTGAATCACTCAACATCGATGGTCTAATCAGCGTGGCAACCATACGTTAGTATGCCCCGTCACCCAGAACTCTCCAAAGCCACCAATTTTGATTAATTACAATCCCTTGAGTGAGAACTCGCCACCAAAACACGGGGGTAGGAGCTCACAGTCTGGAATGCCAAGAGCATTAGACAAATCTAGCTTGAGGTAGGTTCACGAAAATCCGTGGGTTACAATGGAAAACACTTATCCAGGTTGCATGACAGACGGTTTTACATACAAGGAATCCCTATCAATGGCTCTAACCAAATCCCCGTGTCCTATTCCGTCTCTACCCTTCAAGCTCTTTCTCGCAGCGTGTGTTTTAATTGCCTCATTACCAGCGCCAACGACAGCACAGCAACTGAACGTAGAATCGGCTACCTCAATAAAAGCCTCGTTCTTAGCCGACATCGAGGTCATGCGTGAAAAATTCATCGGTCTTGCCGAGGCCTTCCCACAGGACACATACGACTGGCGGCCAATGGATGGTGTTCGTTCTGTAGCCGAAGTACTGATGCTAATTGCCAGCGAGGGCTACGGCTTTGCCCCTACCGCTCTGGGAGGATCAGCGGCCATGAGTAGAGAGGAATCCCAGGCGTTGGCCGAGACAACCGATAAGGCTCAGGTGATTGATCACCTAAACAAAGGCTTTGCTTACGCTCGATCTGAAATCGAAGAGATTGACCCAGCCACGTTAGTCAATGCGCGGGCACTATTCGGACGGGAACGATCAACCCCAGAGCTGACCCTTTTTGTAGCCGGCGACATGCATGAACACCTTGGCCAGCTTATTGCTTATGCTCGAATGAATCAGATTGTACCCCCGTGGAGTCGATAAGGAGGTCTGGGGTTTTATAAGGTAAGTACCCTTCTGTCACTTGAACCCGCAGCAGAGCGAAGGCTTCCAGCAACCTAGAACGATGTAGGGATTGGAGTGGTTTAAAATCGCTAACCTGAACCGCTATCAAAAGCGGGTACACGAACCAGAACATAAGTCACATGGCCTCCGTCTTGAACCAGATAGCCGTGCGGTGTCTTCGCCGGAACGTGGAGCACGTCTCCAGCTGAAACCTGGTGCCGCCGACCAGCGATAATCCCGCTACCTCGGCTGCCTGTGCGATCGAGCATCTCGCCACCGACTAAGAGCTCCCCTTCACCACTCGTGATGAACACCACGTCGATGATGTCGTCATGGATCTCTGGCACTCCATCAGCATCTCGGTGGATATAGCGGAATCGATGAGAACCTGAGGGGCTGCCGTAGTCGGCAAGCGTCTCCCGCGCCGATCGGTCTGGACCCACTTGTTTAGACAGAGCCTCATGACGACGACCTAGCTCAGAGGCAGTCCAAATCGCAAATCCCGGCGGCAACAGCTCCAACGATGGAGCGTCCTCTCTTACGAAGACTTCACCAGTTAACACAGGAACCCTTACAAGCACGTAGGTCACCTGCCCACCTGGGGACACCAAATACCTGTGAGGAGTGTCTGCTGGAATATGGAGGATGTCCCCAGTACCAACTGCATAACGCTCAGCCCCTGTGATAGCGGAGCCCAGAAATTCACCATCACGACCAGACGGATCGATCAACTCTCCACCGACCTCAAGGATGGCTTTACCGCTTTGAATAAACACAACATCTTCGATGAACTCGTGCTGTTCGGGAACACCATCTGCATCGCGATAAATAAACCTGAACCGATGAGCTCCGCTTGAGTTTCTGTAATCAGCAAGCGTCTCTCTACTCGAGTGGTCTGCACCAACAAGGTTACTGAGTGCAGTCTGCCGGCCAGCCAAATCTTCAGCACTCCATCGAAGGAACCCTGGCATCTCAACCTGGAGTATTGGGTAGAACGCAACAGTAAAGGTGAACAGACGAAGAATCGGAATCATCGAGAACTCCTACCTATCAGCGTACTGACCTTTCAGCTTTGTCCAGCTCGACTCAAGCAAACGTACACCACAAGAGACTGATGCTACGAAAGATCGGCTATAACAAGACAACGTACCCGGACCGACCGGACAGCATGCTGCACCGTCTGTGCGACTAGGAATACTGTCCAATAGACTTGGGGGACGATATCATGAGCATATCCTATGGGAGGCGACATGCCAGAACATTCTCGATTGCTCCTTCTCGTCACAATTGTGGCAGCAATGCCAGTAGGTGGGGCTCTAGGCCAGATTACTGAGTTCGATGTCACCGTGGTCGAGTCACCTGCACTCGACGGGAAACGTTTCGGTAAAGTCGGTCAGTACGAACGACTCAGAGGCATAGTCATCGGCGAAGTGAACCCGTCTGACCCAAGACACCACGATATTGTCAACCTGAGTCGAGCACCTAGGAACCCAGCGGGGCAGGTCGAGTACCGCACCACTGTCGAGATCTACCGGCCAATAAATATGGAGCGTTGGAATAGAGCTATTTACCACATCGTCTCCAATCGCGGTGGAGCTGGAGCGGCCGAAACCAGTCTCCTTGAACGGGGATTTGCGTTCGTACGTATTGGTTGGCAAGGAGACCTGACACCAACCAGTCAAAATATTGTTGCGATGCTGCCAGTAGCTACCGAAGCTGACGGATCGCCAATCACGGGCACCGCCCTTGAAGAATTCATTTTCAACGACCTAGAACACCAATCTCACCCGATATTGACCTATCCTGCCGCTTCTCTCAATCCAGATGATGCAACGCTGACTGTGCGAGCAACTCAGGGCAGCCAACGCGCAACACCAGAAGATATGCATTGGAAATTTGTCAGTCCAACTGAGATTGAAATTACTAGGCCGACAACATTCGACGGTGGCGCCATCTACGAGTTCATCTACAACGCGAAGGATCCAATCGTTCTTGGACTCGGCTTCGCCGCGATGCGCGATGCAATCTCTTTCCTACGCTACGAAAAGGTTGATCCAAAGGGACATCGGAACCCTCTTGCAGCTCCATACCTAGCCAACACAGTAATTTCACTCGGCCGCTCACAAAGTGGGAGAGCTCTTCGCGACTTCGTATATCAAGGATTTAACGAGGATGTGTCAGGAAGAATAGTCTTTGATGGGATCCACCCCAACATCGCCGGGTCTCGGAAGACCTTTACTAACTACCAGTTCGGTCAGCCGGGCCGCTGGCAAAAACAGCATGAGGACCACCTTTACCCGGGCGACCAATTTCCCTTCACCTACGCCACGCTCACCGACCCAGTCAGCGGCCAGACTGACGGGCTCCTCGAGCGATGCCTTGCCTCAAACACCTGCCCCAACGTCATACATAGCGACGGGGAGGCTGAGCTCTGGCAAGCACGCGCATCGCTTATTGTGACCGACCCGGTCGGCAGACACATCGAGCTTCCCTCGAACGTGCGTGTCTATTTGCTAGCCGGCACTCAGCATGGAGGAGGCCCAGGTGTCCACACCCGACAGCCAAGCCAAGGCATTTGTCAGAACTTAAGTAACCCTCTCGCAATGGGTCAGACCCGTGTGGCATTAAGTTTGGCATTGTACGAATGGGTTCAGGATGGAATTCCGCCGCCGCCAAGTAGCTTCCCGACCGTTTCCAATGGCGGGCTTGTGGCGGCTACTGCGGTTAACTTTCCTGATATCCCAGCTGTCACGTACTCGGCATCCTACAATCCTCTGTTCTTAACCGACCACACCACGGTGCCGCCAACTCGTGGTAACAGCTACACAGTGCTCGTTGGGCAAACCGATTCAGACGGCAACATGCTCACTGGTGTTCGGCACCCCAACCTAGCTGTCCCAATCGGCACCTACACCGGCTGGAACCTTCGACGAGCAGGATACGCTTCAGGGGCTCAATGTGGCGGAACGGGCTCCTTTATGCCTTTCCCGGAAACCGAAAAGGCTCGCCAAGCATCGGGCGACCCTCGTCCCTCGTTGGAAACCCGCTATAGCAGTAAGAGCGACTATGTGGCTAAACTTTCCCAAACCGCTAATGAGCTGGTCGTTCAACGACTGCTGCTCAAAAGCGATGCCGAAGACATAATTGAACGTGCCCGTAGAAGCCGACATTGGACGCAGGACTAGTGGCCAACCGATCGAATCACACCGCCGTCGAATATGACAGTTTTGCTGACATCTACAGTCTATGGACTGACACAGCAGCAGCGGCACAGTCTAACCTTTCCTTCTACATACAGGCCTACACAGCAACAGACGGTCCAATTGTCGAACTGGGAGTTGGAGATGGCCGCATCGCGGTGGAGGCCGCCTCAAGAGGGTGCGAGATCGTAGGAATAGACGTGTCGCCAGCTATGTTGGCACTGTGCCGACAACGAGCCAAACAAGCTGGTGTCTCTGATAAAATCACGCTGGTCGAAGCGGATTTCCGCAATTTTCAACTCAAACAGCCGGCCGCACTAATCGCTCTCCCCTACCATAGTTTCGGACACCTAACAACGAACCGGTCCAAATGCCAAGCGGTCGAACGAATCTACAGTCAGCTGCGTCCAGGAGGCAGATTTCTTTTCGATGACTTCCTGATGACACCACAACTCGCAAGCCGGATGCGGCAGG
>DEAE01000014.1:91720-140197 GCA_002347025.1 Acidobacteria bacterium UBA2990 | reverse complement strand
GGATGCGGCAGGTGCAGTTGCGAGCCGCGTATCGGTCAAAGTTTGGCACAGACGTGTTGTTGTGGGTTACGTCACAGGTTGACGAACCATCTCAATCGATAACGGTGGTCACCTGGCAGGATGATTTCGACGCAGACGGCCAGCTCGAATGGCGCCGCTATCGCAGATTGAATCTAAGTTGGCTGGATCCGGAAAATGTGCAACAACTCCTTACGGAGACTGGATTCCAGATTAATGCTTGCCTTGGTGACTTTACTGGTTCAGCGTTCTCAGCGGATACCGCAGTGGAGCAAATTTGGGACGTGCGCAAACCGGCACATGCAACCTCAATGAAGGTAATTCATGATCGGAACGACTGGACTAAAGGCATTTGAAGTCAAGTGTATCGTCGGTGTCTACGAACAGGAACGAAACTATCCTCAACCAGTGTTATTCGATATCGAGCTTGATTATGACTTCGCCAAGCCTGCCGAATCAGATGCACTTGCCCATGCGGTCGATTACGACAAGGTCGCTTCCTCTGTGAGAGCAATGGTCCAACAGCGAGCGTTCAAATTGCTCGAAACAATGGCTGAAGAAACTGTTTCGCTTCTATTCAAACACATGGAGCATGTGCGCACCATACGTCTGGAAATCCGGAAGCCGCAGGCTGTCACAGACGCTGCCTGTTCACTCGTGCGGGTGGAGCGACACCGATGATGGATCCTCCAGGAAATAACCCAGTTGCCATAGTTACAGGTGGATCTAAGCGTTTAGGCCGGCAGCTCTGCACCACCCTCGCAGCCAGGGGTTACGACCTAGTCGTGCTCTATCGAGCATCCCAAGACGAGGCGCACTCATTGGTCAAAGAAGTCGGAAAGACCGGATGTCGGGCCAGAACATTAGCAGTAGACGTTGGCATTGAACAGGAGGTCGCCAAGGTCTTCGCCGACATCACGACTCAAGAAGGCCGTGTCGACCTCCTCGTGAACAACGTAGGGAACTACAATCCCCAGCATGTAACTAAACTCTCGCCAGCCGTCTGGGACGCCACGTTAGCAGCTAACCTCTCTGGCGCTTTCTATTGCTGTTACCACGCACTAGATCTCATCCCTCCAGGAGGACACATCATCTCGATAGGCATGGCTGGACTAGAAGGAATCCGGGCCAATGTTCACGGCACCGACTACTATGTCAGTAAGACTGGCCTGCTCGTGCTAACGCGTGCACTTGCTGCAGCCCATGCCAAACGTCAGATCCGGGCGAACATGATTTCACCAGGACAACTCGACAACTCAATTGACCTGCCACCACCTGACCAAATAGGTGCTTCAGTGCCACTCGGCAGAGCTGGCACCTTGAAGGATGTCACCCAAGCTGTCGAATATCTTCTGGATGCTCCATATGTCACCGGGGTCAACATCGACGTATCTGGGGGTTATCGTCTGTAGCCAGTCAGATCAGGACTTTTTACCGGCACATCTTCCCACCTGTATGCAGACTGCCTCGCACCTGAGCTCGCTCTGGGATCGCCCTGCTGAATGGGCTCGACGAATCGCCATGATTCGCGAGGCAAACTGCTTCTTGTATCTCTCGACCTACTACATCGAATACGACGCCTATGGAACCGAAATGTTAAGCGCCCTGCTAGAAGCCCAGCACAGAGGCGTAAACGTCAATCTCCTTATAGATGACTTCGGACAGCGGCTCGGAGGCATTCTGATGAATGCCAAAGACAAAGCCAGACTCACGGCTAGTCTCAATGAACTCGGTGCAGCTGGCGCTATCGTTACCCGCTACCGACCAACCCGATTCCTGCAGCGGTGGCTCGGTGGCGGCCAACACGTCAAGATTCAGGTATCTGAAGCAGGAGAAGCCATTTTTGGCAGCAGTAACATCACGAAGTCTTCCTTCGATGGGTGGAACGAATATTCGGTGGCAGTTCGAGGCCCCATCGTGGCCGACCTACTCGCAAGTTATCGATCATGCGGTGGAATCGTGGACGACACACACTTGTCCACACTTGCAGAAACCGAGAATCGAACAGCCGAGTCAGTAGACCTCGACTACTGGTTCTGCAACCCAAACGCCAACCAAGGATTCCTAGGACCCCTTACATGGTCAGGGCCGAACGTAGTGACAGAGCGATTAGTCAAGATGTTAGAGACCGCTCAACACAGCATCCAGCTCACATGTTTCTACTTGAAGCCCGTTGAGTCGCTGGTAGAGGTGTTGACTGCCGCCGCCGTCCGAGGGATACAAGTAGAGGTCTATCACTCTCACTCGGCGGCATTACCTGCCACCGACCTGCCATGGATTGCGGCAGTAGCCGGGTATAAGCGATTACTAACCGCCGGAGTCAAAATTTACGAGAACTTGACTGGAGAACATTCAAAAATCGTGCTGGTCGACAATGATTGGGTAGCATTCGGCAGCTATAACTTCGAGGATGCCGCACACGACCGTCTAGCAGAAGGAATGCTGGCAACACATGATCGGAGAGTGATCAGGCAAACCAACCAGATCTTTGAACAGCTCCAAGCTGACCCAAACAATGTGCCAGTCACCATCCAACTACTGGAGCACCTGCCCACTAAACTGAAGTTGCGTATAGCACTACTCCGTCGACTCAAACGCTGGCTCTGACTCGATCAACCAAGGGCAAAACAAGGACAATTCCGGTAATGCAAAACGAACTACAGTTCATGGAAATCGAGCACAAGTTCATAGTCGAAGAAGACTTCAACCTTTCGACGTTTCGGACAAAGATCGAGCAGTTAAATCCCATCAGAACAAGTTCAATACGTGTAAGCGATCGATATTTCTTGACGGGAATAGGCCAGCAGGAAAAATTTCTACTGAGGCATCGCTACGATCCGGAACTACACCAGTTAACGCTGAAGACTCTAGAGAGAGATACGGAAATCCGGTCAGAGATCAACCTCGACCTTGGTCATCACGCAGGAGCCCAAGAGGATGCTGTCGATGCATTTCTTGCCAAACTAGGAGTCCGATGGAGCGGCACCCTCCACAAAGATATAGAAGCCTGGTATTTCCCTGACATAGAAATCGTGCATTATCTGGCTGAGACCGATACTCGAACGGTTCGATGCGTCGAGTTTGAGGCAACAAACAAATCTTCGATTGGTGCAGCACTCGGCACTTTGAAACGATATGAACTCAAAACAGGATTTGCCGCCCATGCACGGTCAAGCCTTTCATTGCCGCAAATTCTGTTTCCTGAGATCGCCAACGCCCTCGGCAGCTGAATGCTGAAACAACCCTTCGCATTCACCTCGATTCCGCGCCCCTCTCATTTACCGCTGTCCTGCTTCAAGTTCCAGGGCCATTTGCTCATCACGATCGCGCGCTGCACGAACTTGGTCTGGACGGGTCTGAAAACAATCGAGGCAAACAGCCGGATCAACATCATGGCCCTCAGTAGGCAGTCCACGAGCCTCCATCAGCGCACGCAAGTGGCCGGCAGTATCGCTCTGAGATTTGTAGAAATCTGAGTAACTAAGTCCATTTGCAAGCGCGAGGGGCGTCCAGCCCTCTACCGTGAAAGAGTCCAGTCGCGCACCTCTATCCACCAACAGGTCCACAACTGCGTTAACGCCTCGGAAGGCCGCTCCATGAAGTGCAGTCTCACCGCGATCATTCACAGCATTTACATCTGTACCACGGTCAAGACATAACCGTACGGCCTCAAGCACTTCCGCTTCTTGTCCAGGTAACGATCCACCATCCTCCCCTGGAATGAAGATTGCGATTCCAGCAGCCACCATCAACGGGGTAGTTCCATCGGCACTCGCAACTAAAGGATCGGCTCCGCCATCTAGTAACGCTTGCATCGCCTCTATGTCAGTGTTCTTAGCGGCAAGAAAAAATGCAGTAGCACCAAGCCGGTTAAGTCTGCTACGTTGACCATCCTTCATTCCATTCCGAGACATTCTTGCATTGATATCAATCTCACTAGCTATCAATTTTTTGACAAGGTCAATACTGTCGACCGAGCCTGTCGGGATCGGACCAGGAGTTCCTCCGCTCGGATTCGGCCGACGGGTCCGTATCACCTGGTGGAGTGCGTTCCACCCAGCACCACTGAGCGCTGGGTCGGCTCCACGTTCGAGCAAATAGCTTGCTAGTTCCCAATTGGCGTTCGCAGCAGCGACAACCAGCGCACTCTGACCGTCAGACAACGTATCATTCACATCGGCCCCAGCATCTAGCAACGCCCGGGTGGCATCAAGTTGTCCGGCGCGAACTGCAAAGAGGAGTGCCGTAAATCCGGTGGGCTGAGGGCTCGAAAAATAACTCCTCACAGAAACAGACTCATGAATGGGAGTTCGAATAGCCACGTCGGCGCCATGATCCACAAGAAGAGCAATCGCCGAAGCGTTATTTCTTGCAGCGGCCCACATCAACGCTGTTTGTCCGGTCACTTCAACCCGAGCATTCGGATCAGCGCCATGCTCCAGCAACAACTTAACTGCACCCGGGGTCCCTCCTCGAGCGGCTGTCATCAGCACTGTTTCACCACCAGGCATGACTGTGTCCGGAACCGCTCCTGACACAAGCAACTGCTCGATGGCGGGAACACTCCCATTCAAAGCTGCCAGCGTCAACGGCTGAACGCCGTAGCGATTGGCTATAGTTGCATCAGCACCATGTTCTAGGAGAAGGTCGATCAATTTCTCCTCATCTCGGTGCACAGCCCAGTGCAACGCCGTCGTGCCATCGGCCGTGGATTCATCTACCTCAGCTGCTTTGGAGAGCAACAGGCGCAACTCTTTCTCATCCCCCGCTCTGGCTGCTTCAACCAATGGGACCACAGTAGCGGCCTGACTCGACACCCCTCCCAAGAAAGTCATGACGACAAACTGCAAGAAGATGAAAAGACGCATTCCAGACTCCCTACCTCAGCGATTCAACCAACAAGCCCCGTCTACAGGTCAGCAAGGGGACCAGTGCTATCAGCGATAGTGTCCACGTGGACATCGACCTTCTCAAGCAGACTCAACCCAAGATTCATGAAGGGTGTATGTAGTGGGTAATGCAAATGACGGTTTCCGGTCAACCGGCCTCCGCCGCCACCAACCAGCACGGTCGGCAGGTTAAAGGGGGTATGGTGATCACCATCACCCATCCCACAGCCATATAACAGCATGCTGTGGTCAAGGAGGGTTCCGTCGCCATCAGGCGTGGCCCGCAACTTCTCGACAAACCGGGCAAACAAAGATAGATGATAAACATTCACCTTCGTGTACTGCTCAACATTGTGCGAATCCATCTGGTGATGAGAGATAGTGTGGTGCCCTTCCGGCACGCCGATATCTGGATAGGTCCGACCGCTCTGTTCTCTGGCGATTTGTGTGCAACTCACCCGAGTCGCGTCAGCTTGGTACGCCAAGACCAAGAGATCGTAGAGAAGCTTCAGGTGCTCATCGTAACTCTCTGGCACACCAGACGGCTGCTCGAGAGACGGCAGCGGGGTAGCCGCATTCGCACGCTCGGCCCGCTGAATCCTCTGTTCCACTTCACGTATCGTATCCAGGTAGTCATCGACGCGGCTGCGATCACTCGAGCCCAACAAGCGTTTAAACTCGCCAAACCGACTAGTAACCGCATCAAGAATGCTACGGTCAGTTCGCATGTCGGCCACACGAGCCGATACACTCCCTCCATCACCGAACATACGCTGAAATACGACTCTAGGATCACGCTCATGGGGTAACGGTGTGGTGTCGTCCCTCCAGGAAGTCGAGTTAAGATAGGCGCAAGCGTAACCATTCTCGCAATTACCCACTAGAAAGTTTGAATCTGTGGTCAGCTCCAGTGAGCGCAACGATGTCTCGGCACCCAGTCCGTCAGCTGCATATTGGTCAATCGTCTTACCGGCACGGAGGTCGGCTCCTTCTGTCTTGTTCGGCAACACGCCGTTCAGCCATCCAGCGTGAGCACGGCTATGAACGCCACCACCCTCGTTTGGGCTGACCACCCCGCGATTACTAAGGCCACTAACGACCGTAAGCTGATCGCGGAAGGGGGCTAGCGGCTCCAGAATTGGAGTCAGCGCAAACGTTGTCCCTCCCTCCCCAGCAGGGTGAAAATTCGGCAAAAACATTCCGTTTGGTCCATAAAAGAAACCTACCCGTCGTACCGGTTCTACGGTCGCAGAAAGAGCTGGTGCCATCGCGTCGAGTAGCGGTAGCGCCAGTGCCGCACCGAATCCACGTAGTACTGTACGACGAGGCAGTGCCGCCTTAGTAATGATCATGATTCAGCTCTCCTCAACAGAAACGGGTCGCTCTGCACCACTGCCAAAATAATCGTTTGCAGTCGGTAGTCATCAGCCGAGGCCTTCCGTAAGATTTTCCGTACCGTCGGCATATCGTAATACTCCACTCCGCGACCGAGAGCGTAAATCATCAGCTTCTCGATCAAGGTGGTCACAAAGCGTTCAGGGTGCTGAACCAGGGCTGCTCGCAAGCCTGCCGCACCATCAAAAGCTGTGCCATCGGGTAGCATTCCGGTGGCATCGATCGAATTATAAGACTCATCAACAGCCCGCCATCGCCCAATCGCATCAAAGTGCTCGAGTGCAAAACCCGCTGGGTCAATCATCGCGTGACATGCAGCACAAGCTGGGTTGTCACGGTGCGCACTCATGCGATCGCGCATGGTCGCAGTCTTAGCTTGGGTCTTCCGGTCATTAAGGGCCGGCACATTGGGCGGCGGATCTGGTGGCGGACTGCCGAGCACGTTGTTCAGAATCCATTTTCCGCGCAGCACCGGTGAGGTCCTGATAGCGTGCGAGGTTAAGGTCAAGATACTTCCATGTCCCAGCAAGCCTCGGCGCGGGCTATTCGCTGGCAACGGAACTCGACGAAAATGACTGCCCTGTACTTGAGGAATACCGTAATGGATAGCGATGCGCTCATTCAGGTAAGTATAGTCAGCGTTCAGCAAATTAAGCGCACTCCGGTCATCCCGCACGATACTGTCAAAAAACAACTCCGTTTCCGTAATCAGCCCTTGGCGAAGAGACTCATCAAATGCCAATGCGTACGGATCGCCAGGTCGTATCGACGGATCAGCCAAGTTCCGTAATTGGAGCCACTGCCCCGCAAAGTTCTTAGTTAACTCAACTGAACGCGCATCAGCGATCATCCGCCGAACCTGACTCTCGAGTTCTGCAGGCTGACTGAGCCCTCCGGCCTCGGCGACCGCTAGCAGCTCCTCATCCGGCAAACTGCTCCACAAGAAGAACGCCAACCGAGAAGCTAATTCGACATCCGTAATTCGATATACCCCTGAAGGAGATATATCAACCGGGTCAGCCTCAACCCTAAAAAGCAGATCAGGACTGGCAAGTAAGTACCGTAATGCCCGCTCTATACCAGCCTCAAAGTCACCACCTGCAGCACGTGCATCTTCATAAAATTCCAGTAACAAGGTGATGTCAGCCGGAGTCGGTGGTCGGCGATAGCCGTCCCTAGCGAGCTTGGTCAGAATGGCAGTTGCACACGCAGTCTCCTCAGCCGATGTGGCGGGGACACAGGTAAAGAGGCGTTGCCGGCTCGGAGTTTCTCCAGCACCACGCTCGTCATACGGCCCTCTGATTGCTACGCTGTTAACAACTGGGATAGGTCCAGAGAGTCCTCCACGCCGAGGGTTCTGAAACGGTTCGCGAACTTGTTCAACTAGTGACCGAGGGTTCTGATAAAACGTCACTCCCACATCGTGAGGTCCAGCAGTCACCGTGACTCTGACAGTGAGTGTTCCATCCGCCAAAAACAAGTCCGGATCATCTTCTGGACTTGGTTGACCGAGTATTCTCACTGCTACTTGCTCACCGTCCACAGTGAGTTCAAGGCGCTGTTGCAGCCGTCCCCGTCTGGCACGTCCCAATTCAACCTCAACATCGTATTCCGCATCCCTGGGAAACAGGTGCCGAATGAACATTCCGCCGCGCGTCCCGAATGGCAGCGAGTCTTGCCGGTCATGCTGCTGCCTGTCTGTCGCCACCCGGTAAGTCTCAGACACCACCGCCGGAGGAGGACTGCCCACCGCCAACCGACTCACAGTCTTCGCCGCAGCTAGGTAGCGCTCGACTAGTGACTCAGACAGACGCAACGAGGTGCCAATATTGTCGAATCCATAGCTTGAATCGTCCGCTGGAAGTAAATCTTCAACCTGGACGTCGACGGCAAGAAGGTCACGGACTACGTTGCGGTATTCGGCCCTATTAAGCCGATGCAAAGTAGCGGTCCGACCGGGATTAGGATTGATGAGGGCGGCAACATCGAGTTCCGTCTCAAGCCAAGCCGCTAGCTCATCAAGGGCGCCACCTTCCGGTCTGGGGCGACCCGCCGGCGGCATTAGTCCGCCGCGCAGCTTGCGAACGACCGCTTCCCAAGCTTGGGCCTGGGGCCCCACGCTGTTGAGGTCTAGCGTATCGAGCTTCAATCCTGCAGCGCGAAGCTGGCCCACCAAGGCCGAGGGAGGGCTGCCGTCACCGTCCACGATCTGCTCATTATGGCAACCGACACAATACAGATCCAAAAGGGCACGGTAATCCACTACCGTCGAAGATGGCTGAGCGCCCAGAACAGGTGGCACCCACCAAACTCCCGCGTAGGCCAAGAAGCACACTGAGACGCGTGCGAACCGAATCAGATTGCAAGTCTTTGCCACGTAGCCCCTCGGACGTCAGATCAAAGCCGATACATAAAGGTCAATCGTAGCCTGAGCGCCCTATTGACGCAATCCAAGCCGTGGGAGTGAACCTCACGAACCAACCTCGACCGAGACCACGGACTCAATCGGGCAACGCAAGGGCAACCAAGGACGGGGCCTCGCCACCACCGATGGTTAATGCCAAGTATTGCTTACCACCCACCATGTAGGTCATCGGCGTACCAATAGCTCCGGCAGGCAAATCGACCAGCCCCACCGCCTCGCCAGTAGCCTTATCGTAAGCAACCAGGCTCGGCCCACCGTCGCTTCCCCCCGTCGTAAGGGCATGAATGAGCAGGGTCTTGGTCAACAGTGGTCCACTCCGGCTATCGTCGCCCCCAAGCGGCGGCAGGTCTAGCTCACGAAGCACCGGATGATTCCTGAAGCGATCACCATCACCAAGCGGTGTCATCCAGATGTGCTCGCCAGTATTCATATCAATTGCAGTCATGCGCGAATATGGTGGCTTCCAGAGAGGCAACCCCTGAGGCATCTGAGGTCGTCGTTTCGGGTTGCCCGCCTCCAAGTAGGGACGGTCTCCGCGAGTGAGAATATAGCGCAAGGTCGAAGGTTCGTTCGGCTCCGCTTCACGAAACCGCATTACCGAATGAACATTTCTGGATGGAATGTAAATGATGCCCGTCTCTGGATCGACCGCGGCACCTGACCAGTTGGCCCCACCACCAGCACTCGGCCTGAAGATTGTCCCTCTCAGGGAAAGCGGCGTATACAGTGGCCCCAGTCGAAATCCGTCCACCGCATCGAGCGCCATCTGTCGTATCGCCGGTGTAAAATCGACCAAGTCATCAATCGTGGCGCCTTGCATGTCAAAGGCTGCAGGCCGGGTAGGAAAAGGTTGGGTAGGTGAGAGAATTTCTCCGTCTAAATCAGTATCCGTGTTAACTGGACGCTCTTCAATCGGCCAAATCGGCTCACCCGTGACACGATCAAAAGCGTATACAAAACCTTGTTTAGTGACTTGGGCCACCGCCTTGACTTGACGACCGTCGACCGTAATGTCGAGCAGATTTGGGGCGGTTGGATTGTCATAGTCCCAGACTCCATGGTGCACCATCTGGAAATGCCAGAGCCTCTGACCCGTTTCCAGATCTACCGCAACAAGACTTTCAGCAAACAGATTATCGCCAGGTCGATGACCACCGTAGTAATCCGAGGTTGGAGTACTCGTCGGCAAATAGACGATGCCTAATTCTGGATCTGCGCTCATATTCGACCAGGTGTTCGCATTGCCTGAGTAGCGCCAAGATTCGTCACCCCACGTATCGCTACCGAACTCATCCCCGCTTTGCGGGACGTTGTGAAAATCCCATTTGTGAATACCGGTTCTTGCATCGTAAGCACGGGAAAACCCAGGAGGCATCTCTTTCGTTATGGAGAAATCGTTGATCGATGACCCAATAATGACTGTGTCCCCCACTACCAGTGGGGCTGAAAGTGAAGAAAGTGGTAAGAGATTGAGATTGTCACGCTGGCCCCTGGTCGCACGAGGTAGGTTGTCTACCAAATCGACCTTGCCGTTTTCCCCGAACCCGGGATCCGGAAGACCGGTTTTGGCATCAACAGCCACCAGATATCCATCACCGGTACCCCACACGATCCGGGCTTCGCCAGCATTGGACCAATAGGAAACGCCGCGATGCGCCCAAGGGGTCGGGGCAGGCGTTCCAGCCTCGTACATTCTTGGGTCATGGACCCAGAGTGTCTCGCCGGTAGCGGCATCAATCGCAGCTGCTTGATAGAGCGGTGTACTGACGTAAAGAACGCCATCGACCATCAGCGGTGTCGCCACAAGCCGCCTAAATGTGGGTGGGGTAACCCAGCGACCAGGCTCCTCAGCCTCCAGCAGGTCAAAGACCGTCTGTGCCGGCACAAGCGAAGTTCCATACTCACTCTGATAAACGAGGTGGGTGTCAACAGTTTGCCATTGCCAAGCAATCTCAAGGTCGGTGAAGTTATCAGCAGAAATCTGATCAACCGCTGAATACTTGCTCCCAAAGGTGTCAGCAGCATACGAATGCCACTCCCCATCGGCTGCCCCAGGCTGGGCAGCAACCTGCAGTGACACACTCAACACGAAGATCGCAACGACCGAGACCCCACAAATTCGATAACGCGCCATTCCAATGCCCCCTCTAACACTTGCCAGCTAAGCCATGAAACAAGTCTACGCTTCTCAGGCATCCCACCCGGAGCAGCAAGAAGGGAACCTAATTGAGCACGTCGAAAAGGTAGGTGTACTTGACTATCACGCTACGACCAGCCGCCATCGGCAAATAGTTACCGAGTCCATCGGTCTCGTTGTAAACAAAGAAGAGACCAGTGTTGGCCTCCTGCAGCCACCCAAACCGAAGATTGACTGACCAGAGATCGGCGCTATCGTTGTACTGCAACAGACTTTGAGCATACAAACGCGGGGAGAAATTGTAGGCGACCTCAGTCGAAATCAGGTTCGTCATGACGGCACCGGCAGGTAATTCAATATCGTTTCGGGTCCAGCGCAGACGCATGTTGAAAGTCTCACTCGGGCGCAACCCAAATGAAGGTCCATAGCTGAATAATGTGCCACCGAAAAACCCACCCTTGTCAACGCTCATGCCAGCATATACCGGCGCCGATTGGTTCGTTCTGTAGCTCACCGCAAATTGGTGCGTGTCATAAACTCCTGGTGACACGGATACACCAGACACAGTAAACGCCCTGACCACCCCCTCCTTCCGAACATTCCATTGGGTATTCATGGACGAGCTGTCGTTGAATAGCCAACCATTGTCCATATGGAGAAACGACGACTCGATAAACCCATCCTGGTAATTCCAATACCGGTTAAAGGTCACATGCGGGGTAAACTCCTGTACTTGTAGGAAATCGTCCGGACGACCGGTGTAATCGACCCTAGCAGTCATCTTCCGGAAGCCCCGTCGCTCGATAAACCCGACCTCCGGGTTAAACTCTGTTCCCATCTCCATGAAGCCTGTGCCCAACCTCCAATTCGGTCCCCTGTAGTCAACCGACACGTCATAGGCATGGTCGGCGCCACGCAATCCCGGCGTCTCAGTCTTAGCCGCAAACCCAGACACGATCCCATTCTGTCCAAAGCCCAACCGCCCATCCATACCGAAGGTCCGGTTGTAGTCGTCGCCGGCAGCAAGCTGACCCGTAGCCTGACGATTTACAAAGATTGCCCCAACACTCGAGCGGTTCGGCAACTCTCGCCGTAGACGAGCCACACCGAAGTTGTTGGCAGCACTTCCACCAATCGCCTCGGTCTGCATATTCAGAAATCCCACGGTGAAATTTTCTGACACCCTACCTGACAATCGAGCGCCACCCAAAATCGGCACCTCCTGGCCAGCCGCACCAATCCCGATTCGCCGGCTGAAAAAGAGCTCGGTCTGTCCAGTGCTACCGAACCCTCCACCGCCGCTATTGGACATATTGAAAGCCGATGCGTTTTCTAGGAAAAAAGGCCGTTTCTCCGGGAAGAACAGGTTGAAGCGATCAAGGTTGATCTGCTGGTTGTCAACTTCAACCTGAGCAAAGTCCGTGTTGTAGGTCATATCTAACGTGAGACCTGAGGTGACCCCATACTTAAAATCTCCTCCCACATCACCCAAACCAGTCACAGCTTGTGTTCCCGAAACCGGGCGTCGGTTTAACTCGCCAACTACATAAGGGGTAATTCGTAACGTCCTCCATAAATCGTCAGGCGCCTCAAGACCAACCAGCTCGCCGGCTAGAGACACTCTGAACAGATCAAACTGCCGAGGTAAGGGCGTCCAGTAGGCAAGCTCATTGCGCCGACGGATCCCACGCTGGAAATTCATCCCCCAGACCTGCTCTCGTCCGACCGGAAACCGTAGCGTCCGGAATGGAATGGCAAACTCGGCACTCCACCCAACCTCTGAGATTTCGGTACGCACCTGCCAGACACCGTCCCAATTCAAATTGAACCCACCACCGGCCCCGCGCGAAGTCCCACCACCACCGAAGCGACTCCCCCCGGCACCCTCATTGGCTAGCTGACCGTCATACTCCTGGGCACCTGGGCTTGTACCGAATACAAATCCGCTCTGCCGATCAAGAAAGGTGTCGAGAATCAACTGAAAACTGTCACTGCTAGTCAACGACGAGTCACGACGGCTGTCAGTCACTATGATCGCGCTCGGATCCTGGTCATAGCAGACCACGCCGAAATAGATGGTATCGTCCGTAAAAACCACACGCACTTCTGTTCGCTCCGACGCCGGTTGGCCTTGATCGGGCATAGTCTGTCGAAACCCAGTAGCCACTGACACATTGTTCCAAGCCGGATCCTCCAGCACATTGCCATCGAGGATCGGCGGTTCTTCCACCCGCACTGCCATTGCACGCGGCCTGGTCCCGCCTACCTCCAAATCGGTGATCACCCCCTGCTCCTCTGAACCGGGAGACCTCACCGGCGGTTCCGTCTCCAAAACCACTGGCGGTGGTGACGCTTCGACCTCGGCCACTGGCGCAAGGGAAGGCGGCGGAACAATGACTGGGTCGGCCACGGTTAAGTTCTCGGCAACAGGTTGAATGCCTCTGGCTTCATCGGCCCTGATTACTTCTCGCACCCAACTCGCCAGTTGATCCTGCAGGGAAAAAAATTCGTCTGTCCGCCCATCCACAATCACTGACCGCTGGATATTGCCCGTATCCTCCCGTGAAATTCTTGCTGTAATCCGGAGACCATTACCTAAATGCTGGTAGGCCCCACTGACGAGCCAGGCCGGAGACGGCTCCACCCCAGACAGGACCTCCCCCCGCAACACAACCAATCCATCAGCAGCCAAGCCGGTGGATACGGTTTCAGCAATGCCAGCGCCCATCCAGTCATCGGCCGGTTCTCCTGCAATATTCTCGAAAGGCAGCACCGCGACAACCTGAACCTCATCAGGCACGCTGGCAGACTGCGCTACCACCACGGACCGACCTTCCAGAACGGGCCCCAAAACGGCAACAACGAGCCCATACCAACAAAGCCTGCTACCGATATAGCTATTAGACATGTATCTCATCTAGTCCATCACGCACTACATCTGTTCAATGCGGCGGGTCACAAATGCCCGTGCCTCCTCAGAGACGCCAAACTGACTCAACACCTCATTACCTTGATACCCCAGGTCGGCCATACCGACAGGACTCGTGTAGTAGGCATCAACAGTCATCCTTCGGACCCAGTCAAAAAACCGGACACCAGATTCAACTTCGCCCCCACCACCAGCTTCTTCAGCTTCCACCAACGCGTCGAGTAACTCGGTCTGATCAGCGAGGGACGCCTCAATGAACCCCGTGTCAACCCGCTGGCTCATTGTCTCATCGAACCAACGTACCCCTTGCTGATAAATATCGGCAAGACTGTCGTTCTGACTGCACAAGAGGTCAATGAACTCCGGTGCCCCAGCCTCTAGTCCGCTACCACCGCCCGCATCAGATGGTACGATCAACTCGGCCAACCGAGACACCGTCGCAAACTCACGCGGAGTCAAAATTTTCGGCACATATTGCCCCATCTGACGCTCTTCCCCTGCCAACGCGTGAACTACACGAGCCGCCTCCAAGTTGAATACCCCACTGCCAGCACCAGTCACCGCCAGAGCTAGGTGCCTCAACACATCCCGTCGCGAAACCGACAAACCTTCTACTTGGCTCATAAGTTGCCTCTTCGCATCTCCTCAACCATGTATTCAGAAGCCCGCCACGCCAGAGCGTTGATGGTCAAGGTCGGGTTCTTATCTGGGTTTCCTACGAATGAAGCTCCATCGCACACGAAGAGATTCTCAATGTCATGCGACTGACAGAACCCATTCAGAACCGAACTGTTTGGGTCCTCACCCATACGCGCCGTCCCGACCTCGTGAATGATGCTCCCTCCCACCGAGATACCAGAGGCATCCCGAGCCGAGGTCTGCTGCACAACACCACCCATCACATCGACAAGGTCACCGAAGGTATCTGTCATGTGCCGAGCCTGGTCTAACTCGTAGTCACTCCACTTAAAGTGAAATCGTAGTACCGGAATTCCCCAACGATCGACCGTATCAGGATCAATCTCGCAGTAGCAAGACTCGTTAGGAATCATCTCGCCCCTACCCTCAAAGGTAACGGTAGTGCCAAACTCTCTGCGAGCCCGAGATTTCAATCCGATTCCGTAACCACTCTCGCGAGCTAGCCTTCCAAAGGACCCAATGCCAGGCATGTTGTAGCCGCCCCCTATCTCTATGTGGTAGCCCCGAGGAAAACCAAGCCCCTCTTGATTTTCCCATCCCCACCAAGGCATATAGAGGTGTGCCCCACCCGCACCATCGCTGTTATACCGAGGCATCCCCTCAAACGCTGGCACCTGAGCGGAAACTCCGTAACCGACCGTGTCCATCAAGAACTTTCCAACCACTCCAGAACTGTTGGCAACACCGTTCGGAAATTCACTCGTTTTCGAGTTGAGCAAAAGACGGGCCGACTCACAGGCGCTCGCCGCCAACACAAGAAGTCGACAACGTAATCGGCGTTCCTCCCCAGTCCGGGTATCGACATAGACAACCTCGGTAACCTTGCCACTCCCATCGGTCACAATCTCTCGGGCCATCGCCCGGTCGATAACTTGCAATCGACCGGTTTCGAGCGCTGGAAAGATTTGCACCTGACTAGAAGAGTAGTTCGATGCAGACCGGCAACCGCGGCCACACTGCCCGCAATAGTGACACGCTGGCCTACCGTTGAGCGGCCGGGTAAGCACGGCGCGTCTATTCGGAATACAGGGGATACCAAGCCGTTCACTGGCTGCTTTAATCAGCAGCTCATGTGCCTTTGGTGGCGGCGGTTCCAGAAAAACGCCGTCAGGTGCACTTCGGATGCCCTCATGACTACCCGTAACCCCAATGAAAGCTTCCGCCTTGTCATAATAGGGGGCAATATCCTCATAACTGACAGGCCAATTCACTCCCAAACCATCTCGGTCGTAAGGCTTGAAGTCGTAGTCTGAAAACCGGAAGGACAGACGGCCGTAGTGATTAGTCCGTCCTCCAACAATACGAGAACGGAACCACTGAAACTCGCTTCCCTCTGCCACAGTGTAGGGTTCGCCATCCAGCTGCCACCCACCACTGGTAGTGCTAAAATAACCAAACGGCTTCCCGCGTCCAAAGTAGCGTCGTCCTCCATCTTCGGCTCCTCGATGTTCGACATCATAAGGCCATTGATGCTCCTTAAAATCCCGAAACGGGTCGAGCATCGGACCGGCCTCGAGTAAGGTGACCCGGACACCGAGACCTGTCAAAACATGAGCCACAGTCCCCCCACCAGCACCAGAACCGATGACTACCACGTCGCGCATCTCTTGATTCGGCTGCACTGTGTTCATTGCGGTCTCTCCATCTGTTGTCGTACCACTCTAGCAAGCATCCGTTGGAGACTAGCCATATGTTTTCCGCAACAAGGAGTTTTTTCCTCCTGGGATAATGCATTGCACCAACGGCAGCATGACTCCCTGATATCGAAGGCCTATGGAAGCCACTAGTGCCTTCTTAACATCTACCGTGCCGACAAACAAACACCAAGCAGGCCTGACTGAAACCCATTCTTCATCGGAAAATTTGAACAACTGCATCAAAATCAGAATCTGTTTACAAAACAGCCTCGGACAGCTGTAGAGTGAAGCTGCCCGCATCCCAACAGCCTCGCTAGCTCCTCAGCTTTCAAGGCGACCTTCGAAAGCGGTCTTACGAAAATTGTGTTATGCCAGCAAGATCCAGCCTATCCGGGTAAGATGCACCATACACGACACAGCCAAGGCTTTGAAGGAAGATAAGGATGCGTTTTACCGCGACTCCGTCCATCAGATGAGACATCACATGATGCAACCGACACCCTGGGCCTACACGGTCGCCTCGCCCTTGCTGTTCAGCCTATTGATCCACCCCTTAAGTGGACAGAACTTGATCCACGAAATTAATGTGGATAGTCCAACGATGTCCTCTGGCAGGGTGATGCCGCGAGACTACACGCCTGACGGTCACAACCTCTCCCCACCGCTCACCTGGAGCAACTTACCAACCGGCACTAAAGAGCTTGCTGTCGTCTGTGCCGATTTCGGGGCAGGATCGCCACCACCATGGACACACTGGCTAGTCTACGGAATCCCAGCAACAGCCACAGGACTACCGACCGGCTTACCGATACTTCCGAACACACCAATGCCAACGGATTTAGTGGGTGCCACCCAAGGCTTGAATGGATGGAATCGACCCTATTACCGTGGCCCGGCCCCACCAGCCGGCACCCCACATCTGTATCACTTCACCGTCTACGCACTCGACAAAACCCTGGGTCTGACACCGGGCTTAACTAGAGAGGAATTACTCGAAGCGATCGATGGACATGTAATCGGGCGTGGCGACATAGTACCTATCTACGAACGGTTTTAGGAACTGGTCGTACAAAACTTTGCACTAGTCTGACTGGGCCAAGCTGTTTCCCCACTAGGACTAGAGCAGTGAACAAAAACCAAGGTTGGGACAAGGAGTCTATCTATGGCTGACACGAAGCCACAACTTATATCTCGCCGTAGCTTGCTACGCAGTGCAGGCGCTGTGGGTGCAGCCGCTGCAGTCGGTGCGAAAGGGTCTCCAGCCGCTACAGCATCGTCCCACGAATCCCAACTAACCCCTACTGGCGAGCAGACATCGGACAACAAACAGCCTCGATATATCTTTGAGCAGTTGACCGCCGACGAGGCGGAATTGCTTGAAGCGATTGCAGACCAGCTGATTCCAGAGGATGACCTAGGCCCAGGCGCTGTTGCAGCTGGTGCTGTGACCTACATCGACCGTGCTTTAGGCGGCGCACTCAGTGAGTCTCGGGACGCTTACCACTCTGGTCTTGCCGCATTCGATCGCTACTGTCGTTCATCACGCGATGCCCCGTTTCTCGAACTCTCACATATCGATCAAGTATCAGTTCTCATCGATGTCGAAACCGGTGCAGCTACGGGTGCAAGTACCGGTTTCACTGGAAGCTCTTCCTCCTTTTTCTCCATGCTACGCAGCCATGTTCTCCAAGGAACCTTCGGCGATCCCTTCTACGGCGGCAATCAGAACTTCGTCGGGTGGGACTTGATCAGGTATCCAGGAGTGCGGACCTCCGTGTGGCCGAGGCTTCAGACACAGCTCGAGGCAGGTGAACTGAGCCCGAATCACAGGTCTGCCTACGATTCGGAGTATTTTGAAAAGGCTGTAGTGCGCACGGCCACCAAGGGGACATACCATGGCGACTAGACTACCCGGCACTGACGTCGTAATCGTGGGCCTAGGTGCAGCAGGTGGTGTTGCCGCTCTGCCACTCGCCGATGCCGGACTCGATGTCGTTGGACTTGAAGCAGGCGGCCGACTGACCCGGCGAGATTTTGCTCCCGACGAGTTGCGAAACAACATGCGAGGCTGGCCCTTCTCAGTGCAGAAGTGCGCCCAAGAAGTCCCGACCCTGCGACGTAGCCGGTCTGACACTGCGGTCCAAGGGAACGGACACCCTATGATGAATGCAGTGGGCGGTACGACCCTCCACTATTGGGCACAAAGCTGGCGCCTCAACCCGTGGGATTTCAGAGTCGTTTCCGCGACCACCGAACGTTATGGTTCATCGCGCATTCCTGAAGGTTCGACCGTTGAAGATTGGCCTTTCGGTTATGAGGAACTTGAACCCTACTACGACCGGGTTGAACATGAAATCGGCGTTTCTGGACAAGCTGGCAATGTCAATGGCCGCCCAGACCCCCGCGGCAACCCCTTTGAAGGGGCGCGTGCCAGAGAATATCCGATGCCAGCACTCCGTTGGACCGGCTTCCTGTATCGCATGGCCAGTTCAGCCAGGTCATTGGGTTGGCAGCCTTTTCCTGGACCAGCCGCTATCAACTCGAGACCTTACCAGGGACGTTCTGGTTGTATGTACCATGGCTTCTGCAATCGAGGAGGCTGCCATGTCGACGCCAAGAACTCACCTGCGGTCACGACTATCCCTCGGGCCGAAGCCACCGGTCGTCTCACAGTCGTAACCCATGCACATGTGAGGAGGGTCGAGACAGACAACCAGGGCAAAGTGACCGGTGTCACCTATGTGCAAGGCCGTGAGGAATTCTTCCAACCAGCACGGTTCGTACTGCTGGCGAGCTACACCTACGAAAACGTGCGGTTACTACTGATGTCGAAGGCACGAGCTTACCCCATCGGCCTGTCGAACAACCACGCCCAGGTTGGAAGGCACTATTTAAGCCACCACCAGGGTGCTGGCGTCACAGCCCTGTTTCCGTCCGATCTTCACGCCTGGTATGGTTTGCCGGCCCAAGGCGTTGCGGTAGATGACTGGGCTGACGACAACTTCGACCATGGTGCTCTCGACTTCATCGGGGGAGGGAACCTTTGGGTCTACTCCGACCGGCGCCCAATCGCTGCAGCTGGCATGAACACTTTTGGACTGGCTCCGACTTGGGGTTCAGCGTGGAAAGCATTTGTCCGCGATAACGCCGACCGCACCAATAGTGCATATATCCAGAAGACCACACTGCCCTATGATTCGAACTACATGGACCTCGACCCCATCGTGACGGATCCACTCGGTGATCCAGTGATCCGAATCACAGCCGAATACAAGCAGAACGAATTGGCGGTAGCAGATTTCCTGCAAGACAAGATGGAACGGTGGTACCTGGAGGCTGGCGCTATCAAAGTAACAAGAGGCGGGCTGGGTGGTCAGATGGGCGTCTCTACCCACGCCTACGGTGGTACCCGAATGGGGGATAACGCCGAAACTAACGTCGTGAACCGCTACGGCTTGTCACACGAAGTGCCGAACCTTGGCATTCTCGGTGCTTCCGTGATGGGCACGAGTGGTGCGCGCAACCCTACATTGACCGCGCAGGCCCTGGCCTGGCGCACTGCTGCTCACCTAGCAAGTAACTGGCGATCCATCGTTGAATGAACGGTTTCAGTCATCTGGCGCCTATGGCAACCTAGGGAAGCGCAGAATGTGTAAAACAACGATCACTACCCTTTCGGAAGGGGATAACCATGAAAAACTTATTGGCATTTGTCCTAGTCTCGCTAGTGTCCGGACCAGTCGCTGCCGAAGCACAACGAGTTCAAGACCCTCGCTCAATGGGGGGAGGTGATTGCAGGGACAACATCTACAACTGCGCCGACACCCCCAACCCATTGCCGACCCCAGACACTGTCTGGTTGGAAGAAATGACATGGATGGATGTTCGAGATGCCCTCGCAGCGGGAAAGACTACTGGGATTGTCCCTACTGGTGGGGTCGAACCCAATGGGCCTTGGCTCGCGACGGGAAAACACAACTATGTTCTCCGCTCTAACTGCAATGCAATCGCACGAGAACTGGGCAACGCGCTCTGCACCCCAATAGTCAAACTCGTCCCTGAAGGCACTATCGACCCACCAAGCGGCCACATGCGGAGCCCCGGCACGCTAAGCGTCCGCCAGGGCACCTTTGAGGCCATGCTGACTGACGTTGCCCACAGTCTCAAGATGCATGGATTCCGTAACATCATCTTTATTGGCGACAGCGGCGGCAACCAAGCCGGGCAGCGAGCCGTAGCCGACCGGCTCACTGCAAAATGGAACGAGGGTCCTGTTG
This sequence comes from Acidobacteria bacterium UBA2990, assembly GCA_002347025.1. Taxonomy (GTDB): domain Bacteria; phylum Acidobacteriota; class Vicinamibacteria; order Vicinamibacterales; family UBA8438; genus UBA2990. The sequence continues at coordinate 119,791 of DEAE01000014.1, read as the reverse complement.
TAGCACACGTACAAGAGTATTATGACTACGCGAGTATTGGGCGCTATATGGCCTATCGCGGCCTCGAAGTTCTTGAAGATGACGGGCTTCATGACGACCCGTTCATAACGCTCAATATGTTTCATGCCGATCCTGCCTCTATCCGCTACGACGAGCGCCGGGAATTGGGTTTCGCAAACATTAACGGTGTTTCACTTGACGACCGTGTCCGAACCTTAAATCTCGCCCGTGAAGTGGTCGAGTTTCGCGCAACGCAAACGGCCCAAGCAATCCGGTTGGCAATCGCTAACCGCAGCACCAGACCTGAACCACCCTCCACTCCCTCAACCGATTCCCCGCAACCTCGCCGTCCCCAGACACCAGACCCTCGTTCAAAGGGGGGGGGCGCCTGCAGCGCCAACATCTACAACTGCGCCGACACACCAAACCCACTTCCCAAAGCCAGCACCATCTGGCTGGAAGAGATGACATGGATGGATGTCCGAGATGCATTAAAAGCAGGGCAGACCACCGCCATCATCCCCACCGGTGGCATCGAACCCAATGGGCCGTGGCTGGTCACAGGAAAACACAATTACGTACTACGGTCGAACTGCGACACTATCGCTCGGAATCTCGGAAACGCAGTCTGTGCTCCTATCCTGCCACTGGTACCTGAGGGACAAATAGACCCACCGACCGGTCACATGCGTAGCCCTGGAACGTTAAGCCTTAGACAGGACACCTTTGAAGCTGTGCTCACCGACGTTGCCCAAAGTCTAAAAATGCACGGGTTCACCACCATCGTCTTTATAGGCGACAGTGGCGGCAATCAGAGAGGTATGGCGCAGGTCGCCGAAGCGCTATCTTCTCAATGGACCGATACCGCAACCGTCCTTCATATCCCGGAATACTACCGAGCCCAGCCGGGCTCCCCAAATGTGCTGCGTGATCTCGATATCACCCACGACGATGACCCGAGCGACCGTCTGCATGACAATCCAACGATCACCCTGAATATGATGTTGACCGACCTGAATTCGGTCAGATGGGCCGAACGGCTTAAGACTCGCCAGGCAGTCATCGATGGCATCTCAATTGCCGACTTAGGGCGGTCACTCGATCTAGCCAGACAGATCTCTGATGCCCGTGCTAGACGCACAGCCGATATCATCAGGCAACGGACCACGTCGAGTAGTCGATAAGAACGTACACAGTCCGCAACCTCGAATTAGGCTGCGATCGTTAAGCCCAGCTACTCCATGACGTTACCTGCAATTGGTAGTCAGGTGTCACATTGCACCCTAACTGCCACTACCATCGGTACCAAGTAAAGAATTGACCTGTTTATTGGGATGCAGCAGGACGAGGCTAACGAAAATCACGCTGGAGCCCATCCGTTAGATACGCCTGCCATAAGAGATCGAGACCGGGATCACAGATTGTGTGCTTTTGCCAATAAATGCTTCAAACCGCATGTGCTGAGCATTGGAGAACACCTAACTAACAGGCATTCCAACCCAGTTGATGAACTCTTTCTCGTTAGTTGAAGATAGAATCCCGTATTGTCGTCCGACAACTCAAGGTGCCCTATTTATGTCTAACCGGCAAAGCACGGATCATCCAGGAGCAACTGGAGACTTGCTCGCCAGTCTCCGCCAACCACGTTCACTAGACACAACAGCACCACTCCCCATGACCACCGAGGAAATGCTCGACCGCGGTTGGGAGGAGGTTGATGTGGTGTTCGTGACAGGTGATGCCTATATCGATCACCCCAGCTTTGCTATGGCTATCCTCAGTCGCGTACTTGAAGCGGCAGGCTACCGGGTTGGTATTGTCGCTCAGCCAGATTGGCATTCTGCCGCTGACTGGAAACGATTCGGAAAGCCTCGTTTGTTCTACGCTATCAGCGCCGGCAACATGGACTCGATGATCAACCATTACACCGCCAATCGAAAGACGCGGAACGACGACGCCTACTCACCAGGAGGCCAAATCGGACTTCGCCCAGACCGTGCAACCCTCTCCTACTGTCAACGAGCTCGAGAAGCATTCAAGGGTGTACCTGTGATTGCTGGTGGAGTCGAAGCATCTCTACGCCGGTTGGCACACTACGACTACTGGAGCGACACAGTTCGGCGCTCCATCTTGCTCGATTGCAAGGCGGACCTACTGGTCTTTGGCATGGGCGAAGAGGGCATCGTGGAGATCGCGCGAAGGCTTGACGCGGGAGAGAGCGTTCGCGACCTGCGAGATATGCGTGGTGTGGCCTATGCCCTAGGGGCAAACGAAACACCCCCTGACAACATATTGACACTACCTTCATACGAAGAAGTTAAAGAGCATAAAGTCGCCTTCGCCGAGGCGACAAAAATGATTCACAACGAGACCAACCCTTACAATGCCAAAAGTCTAGCCCAGGCCCATGACCGCCGCGTCGTCGTCTGTAACAAGCCAGCCCTGCCTATCTCACAGAAATCGATGGACACTGTCTATGGCCTGCCATACACCAAACGACCACACCCTTCATATAAAGCATCAATCCCAGCCTTCGACATGATCAAGGATTCAGTGACGATCATGCGTGGCTGCTTCGGAGGATGCACGTTCTGCTCGATCACCACACATCAAGGACGAATTATTCAATCCAGAAGCCATCAGTCAGTTCTGAGTGAAATCCGTGCCCTTGGGCGTGATTCAGAATTCAAAGGAACCATCAGCGACATCGGCGGTCCAACAGCCAACATGTATCAGATGAAGTGCACCAAACCGGAAGTCGAAGCGGTGTGTCGACGACAGTCTTGCGTGCACCCAGCAATCTGCAAATTACTCGGGACAGACCATACCCAACTCATCGAGGTCATGAGAGAGGCTCGAAACACTCCTGGTATTAAAAAGGTCTTGGTAGCCAGCGGACTCCGCATGGACCTCGCCCAACGATCCCCACGGTATATAAGCGAACTCACCCACCATCATGTGGGCGGCCACTTGAAAGTAGCACCAGAACACACCGACACAGAGGTCTTGTCACGAATGCGAAAACCCTCAGGAGACGATTTTGAAAAATTCTCGGCCACCTTCAGACGTGAGTCTAAGAAAGCCAATAAAAAACAACACATCGTTCCCTATTTCATTGCTAGCCACCCTGGAAGTGACCTCAATGCAATGGTTGACCTTGCGGTATTTCTTAAGCGTACTGGCTACCGTCCGGACCAAGTTCAAGATTTCATTCCCGCACCGTTTGATATTGCAACCGCGATGTACTACACGGGTATCGATCCCTTCACCAAAAAGAGCGTGTTCGTGGCAAAACACCTCCGGGATCGAAAGCTCCAACGCGCACTGATGCAATTTTTCAAACCTGACAATTATTTTGAGGTACGGGCAGCTCTGCTCAAAACCGGTCGAAGACACCTCATCGGCAATGGCCCCACTGCACTAATTCCAGCCCATCCGCCGAGGGAGGCGATCAATCGTCGACGAGAAACAGCGAATGCACAATCCCCCGTGGATTATGTTCACTCCCCCAGCAAAAGCGGTAGCAATCCACTCGGAAAGAAGCAGTCTCGCAACGAATCAGGGTCCGGCTACCGACCAAATCGCAAGAGCATACGGACCAAGACCGAACTCCACTAGCAGCAACCTGACACTCTTGTGTAGAAGCCTTGAAGAAACGACAATACCGGGATGCCAAAACGCTACTGGTTAATGAAATGTGAACCAAGTGCCTACACTATCGACGACCTGGCGCGCGATGGAAAGACCTGCTGGGAAGGTGTGAGAAACTTTCAAGCTCGCAACTTCATGCGAGACACTATGCAGCTTGACGATGGGGTGCTGTTTTACGCGTCCAATGCTGACCCCTCAGGCGTCACCGGGGTGGCCAGGATAGCCAGAACAGGTTATCCAGACCACTACGCCTGGCAGAAAGGCCATAAATACTACGACGCCAAGAGCACAGAGACCGAACCTGTCTGGTTCATGGTGGATCTTGCGTTCGTCGAACGGTTCCCCATTACTGTTTCTCTTGCCACGCTCAAAACCACCAGGGGCCTCGAAGAGATGAAGGTCGTCCAAAAAGGAAGCCGCTTGTCTGTGCAACCGGCGACCAAGGCGGAGTATCAAACTGTCGTCCGCCTTGGTCGAAAAATGCAGTCCACGACCAGCTAAGGGCCAGGGGACTCTGACCCGAACTTAGCGGTCACTGCCCATCGTTGGTAGGAGTCCCTACGGCCTTGATCACCTCGCGAGTCAGTGCCCAGCGATCGAACCCCTGGCGCCCATAGTCAAGCCCGCGTCTCACGATGACCAGGTCATGACTTGGAACAACAACGACGTACTGTCCACGGTTACCAGATGTCGAATACGCATCCTTGGGCACATCGTGCCTATTCTCTGGTACCAACCACCACTGCCCACCATATTGGCCACCTCGTCCAACAGTAGCCGGAGCTGGTGTGCGCACAAAATCGATCCAGCTCTCTGAAATCAACCGTTCGCCATTCCAAATTCCATTCTGCAGATAGAGCAGCCCAAATCGTGCAAGGTCTCTGGCATTGGTGTAAATTTGACTACTGAGAATGAAATCCCCAAAACGATCAGTGCTAACCAGGGTGTTTCGCATACCGATCTTGTCAAGCAATGCGCGACGCGGGAACTCCCTGTAGGTCTTCTCATCTCCCAACACCTGCTTCATCCTGTAAACAGCAAGCAAGGTGTCGAAATTCTCATAATCCCAGTTCGTACCAGGCTCGCGGATTAGGGCCTGGCGCAGAGCACCTTTCACCGAACTGGAACCGGCCCAATATGACATCCCTGAGCCGGTGGCATATTCCATTCCACCGTTGTCGACCGTATCGAGACCACTGGACATGTTCAGCACGTGACGAAGCGTTATTTGACTGCGTGGGTCATGGCCAGGTAACCGCGTGGCAGGCAGCCACTCAAAACCAAGCGGCTCGTCAAGTTGCATCTTCCCCTCATCCACCAACATGCCAATGAGCGTAGCTGCAATACTCTTCGCAGTGGACCAAGTTCGAGTACGGGTGCCAATCTGCATGCCGGGCGCGTACCGCTCGTGGACAAGGCGACCGTTCTGTACCACCAGCAAACTCAAAGTGACTTGCTCGGGTGACTCCCTATCGAACGCCCAGTCCGAAGCAGCCTGGAGCGCCGCTCCGTTGACACCGTCTGGCAACGACCGGTCCGCGATCAAATCACCGTCTGGCCAGGCGATGGTCGCCGGATCTCCAGGTGGATACGGAAGAGTCAACTGTGGAAGACGCTCTATATCTTCAAACGTCTGGTCTGGAGCCAGAATCACACACCCGATCCCCTCACGAAATGCAGCCCGCATCACCGGAGTACCGTCGTCAGCACCTATCGCTACCGCTTGCAGAGTTTCGTTGATGACGTAATCACCACCGGCAGCATTTCCGATCGGGCTAGATAAAAACGCAAGCTCTTGAGCAAAAACGTTCTCAAGCGATCGGCTTCCCGTGAACAAACCATTGCACATGAAGATAGCCTGTTGTCCGCGAGCGACCATGTCCCGCTGCGGTCGCCAGTAGTCGTAGGTCTCTTCCTGCTGTGCCACTGCTTCCAACGGCACCAACAAAGCAGCCGTAATCAGAGCAATAACCATACGCTTCATCAAAAACCTCCCATGGGTGACTACGAAACTGGGGTAGCCAAAGAATCGACCATGAATAGAGAAATTATACAGTGCTGTCGGTCTGTCACCGAAATGTAACCTGGCACCCTGTCAGTTTGGAGGCTCAAGGATTGGCTCTTTCGCCAAGTAGAACAAGTGCTCGTCCATTTTCAACAGGTAGCTCTTGGGAGGGTTGATGACTTCCTGTCCCTCAGGCGTACGCAACCCTACGACCAAACCTCCACGCTGAGACAGTTCCAATCGCTTAAGTAATTCGCCGAACGTCAACGTCGATTCACTCTGGGTCGGAATGAGGCCGACGTAGACGTTGTGCTCTCCAGACAGCAGTAACCGGCTCATCGCGGTTGCGGTCCCATGATAGCCGACTGCGTGGGCAATCATCGAATAGCCTACACGTTGCGTTTCAAGAACTTCGTCAGCACCGGCCAACCTAGCGTGACCAACATTTTCGGAATCGAGGATCTCGACCACCATATAGAGATGAAACCGACGGTCCATGACTTGTGCTTTGTAACGGTCAAGGTAGGCCCGAATCGTGAACGCGACAAGAATCGTACGTGCATCAGCCGCCTGGGGTGTTACATTTCGCTGACCGGTCACAATAACTGCAGCCGCCTGCATAAGTCTCACCTTGTCCAATTCACTTTCTTTGGTTGGGTCACCCTGCACCCAAAGAAACTCAGGCGGGACCTCTCTAGGCCTCTCGCGGTCGTCGAAGAACACAACTCTCGTCGTGTCGAGATCCAATTCTTTCTTCAAAACGTCCAACAACAAGTGCGTGGTGTTATCGTAGCCACATACGACGACATGATTGACATAGTCGCTCATTCGGAACTGCTCCTCCCGGATGCTCAAGATCCCATTAACGAGGCTCGATCCCACAATACCTGCAAATGAAGCCAGTAGGAACATGCCAGCCACCATTACTGTGGACCCGATAAGTCGACCCACAGTTGAGACTGGTGTGATGTCGCCAAACCCCACCGTAGTCACAGTTACTAAGGCCCACCACATTCCATCCAGCAGCGTCGTAAGGCTGTCGTTAGAACTAGCTTCGACCAAATAAATACTGACTCCTCCCAACAGAGTTACCAAACCCAATGCGCCGAATGCCAAAAGAAATAACAGGCCGTTTTCCTCAAGCGACTGCATGACAATCGCAACTGGATTGCGATAGCGAAACAACCGGGCCGAACGAAGCAGCCTGAGCAACCGCAATGCCCGAAGGCCGCGCAATTCCGGAACCAAAGCAGCCACGGCCAAGAGGTCAACGAGAATGATCGGTCGAACAAGATAACCAAGCCGACCTAACAAATGAATCCGGAGCCGGCCAGCGGCTGAAGGCTGGAAAATTTGGAGGGATTGAGGTCTGAACGTAGCAACCCGGAGAAAAAGCTCCACTGCGAAAATTCCGAGCACCGCACGGTCGGCAAGGTCCAACAACGCGCGCCACTCACTTTCAAACGGAAGAAACCCTTCACCCACCAATAGTGCGACCGATACCAAGATCAACACCCAGACCGTACCCTGTACGGATTTATAAACTGGGCTCTGGGGACTGTGGAATGCCGCGTGAAGCTGGAAGACTATGCCGCTCATAATAGTGCAGTGTCGAGGTAGGTGTTATCAGAAATTGACAATCCTTCAGATTGTTACCTTGACGTCATTCCTTGGGAGACAAACCAAGGAGCGTCTACTCCGAACAGGCTAAAGCGACATCAGACCTGGCTGCTCGAGATGCGATTTGAGAACCGCTAGCAGTTCGGCACCGACAGAACCATCGAGCGCTCGGTGATCAGCCGAAAGCGTGCAGGCCATCACTCTACCAATCCGCACCTCATTGCCAATAACCACCGGACGCTCTAGGGCTGCGCCCACTCCCAGGATGCAACTCTGGGGTGGATTCACAATGGCATACAAACTTTCAACCCCGTACATGCCAAGGTTGGAAATAGTAAAAGTGGCACCAGAATACTCAGTCGGACTCAACTGCCCTTCTCGTGCTCTCTTCGCCAGCGATTTGGTCTCACGAGCAATGACTGAGAGATCTTTTTCCTCAACCCCACGCACAACAGGGGCAACGAGTCCCATTGGCGTGCTGACAGCCACAGCAACATCAACCGTGTCGTAAACACGCACCCTTCCGTCGTCCCAGGCCGAATTCGCCTGCGGCACCTTCCGCAGCGCACAGGCCGAAGCTCGGATCACGAGGTCGGTGAGAGTAGGGGCATCCTCACCTTCGAGTTCCTTAGCTCTGGCAACCAAGGCCAGTGCGGAGTCGACGAGACACTCGGTCCGTAAATAAAAGTGTGGTACGGTCTGCTTCGCGTACTGCATCCGAGTCGCCGTCACTCGGCGCATAGCCGTCAGCTCTTGTGTCTCGAAGGAACCTTCGACCAGTTCCACCCTATCGCTCACGGGTGGCACGGACTGGTGACCAGACACAGTGCCCCTCTGTTCGAGCGCACGGTCAACATCCACCTTGACCACACGGCCATCTGAACCAGTCGGAGGCACAGCCGTAAGGTCCAAGCCAGCTGCAGCCGCCATACGTCTCGCCAACGGGGTCGCCCGGTCCGCCTGGTCTTTAGCAAGGCCAGAACTGGCCGGTTCTTCAGGTGACTGGACAGGCTCCGCAAAATCCTGCCCCGCAATGGCCGCAACAGACACATCTTCTCCGGCTTCAACCATTTCGCCAGTCACGACATCCGGTTTTCCCGAATCACTGGGTATCTCATCGGCGATAAGCGCCAAAACCACACCGGGTTCCAGCCCCTCCGTACCAGCTTCGACCGCAATCGAATGCAGTACTCCTGTCACTGGGGACTCAAGCTCCACGTTCGTCTTGTCTGTTTCAACCTCGGCAATCGGTTCACCCAGATCAACCCGATCTCCTGCACGTTTCAACCACACACTAAGTCTGACCGAGGTAACCACATCGGCAAGTTCTGGGAGACGAAACTCAGTAGTTTGACTCATCGGCTCAAAATCAAGTCTCGCTCAACGGTAGGCAGAAGCTCCGATGAACGAATACCTCAACCAGACTACTCTACACAGAGACGCGCGGCCGCATCCAGTATCGCGGCAGCATCTAGGCCGTAGGCGCGGTAGAGATCCGGAATATCGCCAGATTGCCCGAAACTCTCGACACCAAGTGGCTGCACCCGATGTTGGCAGACCGATCCCAACCAAGATAACGTAGCTGGATGCCCGTCTAGAACGGTAACGAGTCCAGCCGTCGGTGCCAGAGGCTTGAGTAATTGCGCAACATGTGCCTCCCCACCCCGACCAACCTTCCTTGCGGCCATCCAATCCCGCTGCAAACGATCAGCTGACGTTACTACCATCAACCCAGCACCTGGGAGGTCTTCGGCGATCTCATCGTACGCATCAACTGCTTCGGCAACAACCGGTCCAGAAACCACGATGGCAAGTTCAGCACCTTGAGCCGGCGAACGAAACCAGTAACCACCATCCACTACCTGCCTTCGTAGGTCGGCGGACAGATCTCGCTGTGGCTGATCCAGCGGTCTGGTGGACAGCCGCAGGTAAACCGAACCGCCCCTGTCTGCCTGGATATGTTCAAAACTCCAGCGCAGCACCTCGGTCAGTTCGTCGACGTATGACGGTTCGAACGCCGTGAGGCCTGGTTGTCCAAGACCTATAAGGGGAGTCACCACCGACTGATGCGCTCCGCCTTCCGGCGCAAGGCTGATCCCCGCCGGCGTCGCAACCAAAATGAACCTGGCATCTTGATAACAAGCGTAATTCAAAGCATCGAGACCACGACTAATGAACGGGTCATACAGTGTCCCGACCGGCAGCAGTCTTGTCCCAAAAAGCGGACCGCTTAACCCTAACGCCGCGAGCAAGACGAAGAGGTTATTCTCAGCTATACCGAGTTCAAGATGTTGCCCTTCCGGCCCCATGGACCAATCCTGGGCAGACAGAGGCTGATCCTCGCGAAACACATCAACCTGCGCGGACTGAGAGAATACCCCACGACGATTGACCCAACCTCCCAAGTTGGTCGACACTGTCACATCAGGTGACGTCGTTACGATCCGGTCGGCCAATTCCGTGTGGTTTCGAGCAATATCTGCCAACACCCGACCAAAACCTGCCTGTGTCGACACCTGGCCCCCAGCAGGCACCCTCAAGATCGACGGAACAGGGACTTGTGAAGCTTCATGCCTCCTTGAAGCTGCCTGCGCGAAAGGTACATTGCGGAGAAACTCTTGCAGAACATCTGGTTGGATATCAACCCCGGAAAAACGTTCCCATTCCTCGCCTTCGGTTATCCCCATCGCTGTCCGTAAAGTCGCGATCTGTTCCGGAGTAGTTAGCCCAGAATGATTGTCCTTGTGACCTTCAAATGGCAGCCCATAACCCTTTATCGTGTAAGCGATGAAACAAGTTGGAACATCGTCGGCAGCTGCCGTATGAAAGGCCTCTCGCACAGCATCTAGATCATGCCCAGCCAAATTGGTCATCAATCCGTGTAAAGCATCGTCATCGTGCTCGTCGAGCAATTCGCTAATACCCGAGGTATCACCAAGGTCTCGTTGCAATCTAGACCGCCAAGCGGCTCCCCCTTGATAGGCCAACGCAGAATAAGACGAATTCGGACAATCGTCGATCCATGCACGAAGGGCGTCGCCACCGCGCCTAGTAAACGCAGCCTCCAGCTTTTTCCCATACTTGAGAGTAACAACACGCCACTCCATCGTCTTGAAGACCGTGTCTAGACGGTGAAAAAACCGATCGGCTACGATGGCATCCAAACTTTGGCGATTGTAGTCAATGACCCACCAGACGTCACGAACGTGATGCTTCCAGGCTTCAAGCAGCGCCTCAAAGATATTTCCCTCATCAAATTCTGCATCCCCTGCCACTGCAATCATCCGCCCAGGCAACGTGTCTTCACTCATCAGCTGGCGGTTACGAAGAAAAGCCTGCACCAGGGCAGCAAAGCTCGTCATCGCGACACCCATTCCAACGGATCCGGTCGAGATATCCACATCGTCGATATCTTTCGTGCGAGACGGATAAGATTGAGCTCCGCCAAAAGCACGAAACCGTTGTAGTTGATCCCGAGTCTGCCGGCCGAACAAATACTGGATAGCGTGAAACACAGGGCTTCCGTGAGGCTTCACGGCCACTCTGTCGGCTGGACGTAGCACATCGAAGTAGAGTGCGGTCATCAGCGTCACCATCGAGGCACAGGAGGCCTGATGGCCGCCAACTTTCAGTCCGTCACGAGCCACGCGTAAGTGATTTGCGTGGTGGATCATCCATGTACTAAGCCACAATACCTTCCGCTCCAATGCGCTTAGACACAAGTCGACATTGGCAGGTACGTCAAGAGGCGTCGACACTGTACCGCCAGGGGAAGTAGTTGCGTTAGACATGGTCCCAAATGTCACTAATCACCAATCACGTTTTGCCTGATGCTCAACTACCACACCAACACGCGCTCACTGAGACGCTATGGCGGATCGACCCTGCCTAAGTACGTATTTCTTGATCTTGCCAGTCGCAGTCTTGGGCAAGTCGGCCACAAACTCGACCCTACGGGGCGCCTTAAAGTTGGCCATCCTTTCACGAGCATACTGGATAAGACCTCGTTCGCTCAGTTTCGCATCGGTCGCCAACACCACAAAGGCGCACGGAGTCTCACCCCACTTTGGGTCTGGCATGCCCACCACTGCAACCTCTTCGATGTCGTGGTGCCGCATCAGTACCCCCTCAACTTCAACAGATGATATGTTCTCGCCGCCACTAATAATGACATCCTTGAACCGGTCCCGAATCTCCAAATAACCGTCTGGATGCACCACCGCGGCATCGCCACTGTGAAACCACCCCCCCCGCATCACCTGTGCTGTGGCCTCCGGATCGTTGTAATAGCCCTCCATCACTACATTGCCACGTACAACAATCTCCCCAAGAGTGTGGGCATCATGAGGAACTTTCCTCCCGTTGTCATCAACAACCGCAATTTCTCCAGAAGTAATAAGCTCCACGCCCTGCCGAGCCTTCACAACAGACCTAGCTTCAAGCGACAGTCTCGAATGTTCGGGACGCGGTTCGCACACCGTAATGAATGGCGCTGTCTCCGTCAAACCGTAAACGTGAATCAATTCCCAGCCAAATTCACCCTCGACCCGTTGAATCGTAGCTGCGGCTGGAGGTGCTCCTGCCGTCAAGACACGCACTCCAGTGGGCACGTCACCGCGCCGCTCACTCTCACAACTAGCTAATCCGATCAACACCGTCGGTGCCGCGCAAAGCATCGAGATCCGCTCATCGCGAATCAATTTGAAAGCCTCAGGCGGATCGACCTTACGAAGGCACACATGGGTACCACCCACCGCCGTCACGATCCAGACGAAGGTCCACCCGTTAGCATGGAACATCGGGAGCGTCCACAGGTACCTGTCTGCACATGTCATCGAGACATGAACTAACGTGCCCACTGCGTTCATATAAGCATTACGATGGGTGATCATCACCCCTTTTGGCCGTGATGTCGTCCCGCTAGTGTAATTAATCGTTAGCAAGTCGCCTTCATCGATCGAAGGCCGGTCAAATTGATTGGTCTCTGCAGCGATCAGCTGCTCATAATCATTCCAGCTTTCGCGAGAACCGCCTATGGAAACGTAGTGCTCTACGGCTGGACAGGCCCCACGGATCGCGTCGACAACCTCAAGAAAGTCGACGTGTGAACAGACCACCTTAGCTCCAGAGTGTTGAACGATATACTCAATCTCTTGAGGCTTTAAGCGAAAATTGATGGGCACCAGTACAGCACCAATTTGCGGCACTGCGTAGAACGATTCCAGGTGGGAGCTAGTATTGAGGCAAACATAAGCAACTCGGTCCCCTCTACGGACTCCAAGTCGTTGCAGGGCTGCTGACCACCGGTCGCAACGCGCAAAAAACTGCTCGTAGGTCAGTCGAATATCACCATCGACGACACATTCCCGATCCGCGTAGAGAAGACGCGCCCGGCGCTGAAACTCCAGAGGAGTAAGAGGTGTCTCCACGTTCAGTCGTTGCTGGTTCGATTAGCTCGACGTTCCACAATGATCTGCTCATAATCCTCATCAGTAAGGTAAGTTATGTTCACATGAGCATGATACATGTCGTCATAACTTCGTTGCCCCCACCCAACCCATTGGGTTGCATCTGGGTTAGCACGATTGGCCTCAGTATTGTCATGCCAAGCAGTGAGATGTATGACGGTCCCTTTAGGCAGGACCGGTGCGGATTCGTCAGTATAAACATAGTTCACATGCCAGTTGAAGTCGAAGCTTGCCACGTGGCTCAGCATCTCCACTCGCCCATCCGGGTAGATGGCCTCCATCGACATTGCCTTCCCTCGAATATGCATGTGGGGCTGGTAATTCTCCAACCGGGCTGGAAATGCTAAGGGCGTGTAGGAGTGATGCGTCGTCACCTTACCTGGTGGAATATCCAACGTTTCCATCGCCTGCCGTACCCCAAGTGCTCCTCCATAAACCCGATATTTTGGCACCGTACCTTTGGGATAGAACCAAATACCTACCTCTGTTGAATCAGTGAGCACCTCGCCAACTGAATGATAGTGATTGTCAAAAGAAATTCTCGAACCAGCCTTCAAGAGTTTGCCAGTGTTCTCACGAAATATGTCACCAATCTTGCCAACAGCAAATTCAGTCAAATAGCTACCACGCCCTGGAACGTCAACCACTGCTTCATGGTCACCCTGTTGCTCCTCTTGTTGAAGATAGATAACCGAGTGGTGGGTAATCCGGCGTTCCGATGGTCTCACTTCGATCCCAGTCACCCACCGATCTTCGGTCAAGCCAGTCTCGACGACAGGTTGCCACCACTGGTCCTGCCCTTCGGCGCTCTGAGTCCACTCAGTTGAACTCACCACCAGGTCCGGCTGGCGACCATAACGATCCGCCAGACCCCAAATGTCTTCTTCTGGCCACTCAATCACCGGAGGCAGGTCTGCAACGCTCCCACGGGGAGCTCCAGAATCCACCCAGTCAGCAATGAGTCCAATCTCCTGATCGGTCAGCGACGTGTCATTTTCGAAGTCCTGAATACCAACTGTCTTGTCAAGATGCCAAGGTGGCATCGACCGCTCAACTACTTTCCTCCGGATCGCACGGGCCCAAGGCCTAACCTCCGAATAGGTCGTCAGGGACATCGGCCCCATCTGCCCAGGGCGGTGACAACCCTGGCAACTCTTCTGCAAGATGGGTGCCACATCGTGACTAAAAGTCACCTCGCCGGTCTGAGCCCAGCCCACACTCGTGGTCAACACGGAAACAACCACACCTTGCACCACCCGTTGGAAGCCACGCTGGGTCATATTACGCATCCTCACCTCTCCCGATGTCCACACAACCACAATCCAGGGTCATCACGTAGCACTGCTATCCTGCACTACTCTACCTCGACCACCACATAAGCATTGGTCCAGCAACAAAAGAAGCCACCAGCCATAATGGTCCCCTGGCCACCAGAGTCGTCCCAAGCCAAGGCCCTCAACATATATTCGCCAGGCTCATCGAACGTCACCATAGTCACCGCCCTGCCGACAGATGAGAACTCTGGATCTGATGGATCGAAATGAACCGAACCTGGACCTCGATATTTGCTCCAGACAACCCCAAAACGAGGAGGCCGCTGTGCCGCCCTCACCTTTCTTACTCCATCATCACTAACCCACACACTCAAAGCAGTCGGTTCAGCTACCTTCGTCGCCCAGCTAGTGCGAATTCCCCCTGGCCCCTGGCTCGGTGGCCCAGCCGCGTTGTGAACTCTCACCACTGGCGGGGTGTTCCCACTTGTGATTTCTCTTAGAGCCGTGATCTGCCACTCTGGACGCAGGTGTCCCGGAATGGCAATGGTCTCACCGTTGGAGGTAACCGACCAAGTAAGTGAACCGGTAAAGTCGGCAGACACAACGACCGCAAACGTTCCAGTCTGACGCCTTGGCAGGAAATGTGTTGGCTGCCCTCGGTCAGAAGAACCTGGTGTGAACTGGTTGTTAGGTCCGACCGGGATATCGAGGCGTTCTTCGTAGTTCCGATTAAAGTAGCCAAACACAAGACTACGCGTGCCGTCCGGATTGGGGTGCCATCCTTCAAACGACGGCGACACGCTCTGTCCAACCGAGTGAGGGATGGGTGCATCTACCCGGATTTGGGCCGAGCCAGCAGAGGTGCAGAATACAGCCAAAAGCAGCGGCCTTAAAACCCACCGTCCAAAAGGCCTTCTAAACACACGTTGCACAGTAATCAAGATTCTGGTCAACCGAAGGGTAAAGTGTCAACGTCTACTTCCGCCTTGGCCACCAAGTCTAGGGCACAATCTAACAATAAACCAACTCTCCCAAGGATCCGAATAGGCCAATCGGCACTCAGTCGCTGATACGGTGTACGATGCCACAGGAAAGCACTTGACGCGAACCGGAAACCAACTTCAAAAATCTCATGGCCAAGACATCATCAGACGGGACAAAAACAGCCGCCGACCACACAACCGTATCCGGACGCTCTATCAAGGCCCTCTACACGGCTGAAGATCTTGCTCCTAACGTAGAACATACAGGACCAGGCCAGTTTCCCTATACCCGCGGTATTCACACTAGCGGCTATGGGGGCAAGCTGTGGACCATGAGACAGTTCTCAGGCTTCGGCACACCATCAGCAACCAATCATCGGTACCAAGAGCTTTTGGCTGCCGGCGGAACAGGATTAAGTGTGGCCTTCGACCTCCCGACGCTGATGGGCCGCGACCCGGATCACCAGCTCTCAAAAGGAGAAGTCGGTAAGTGTGGAGTCAGCGTGGCATCATTGGCCGATATGGAGCAGTTATTTGACGGCATCCGACTGGATCAGATCACTACGTCAATGACAATCAACTCTCCGGCTGCCATCATCTTCGCCATGTACCTTGTCGTGGCCGAGCAGCAGGGAATCAAATGGGCTCAACTCTCAGGCACGATCCAGAACGACATCCTGAAGGAGTACATCGCACAGAAGGAATACATTTTTCCACCACGTCCTTCTATGCGGCTGATCACCGACACCTTTGAATTTTGCACCCAGAAAGTTCCCCGTTGGAACCCGATCTCAGTGAGCGGCTACCACATCCGAGAAGCAGGAGCCACAGCTCTTCAGGAATTAGCCTTCACACTGCGTGACGGTATCGAATATGTGCGCTACGGGATCAATGCCGGGTTGAACGTCGATAGCTTTGCTCCACGGATGTCATTTTTTTTCAACGCACACAACGATTTTTTCGAAGAAATTGCAAAATTCCGAGCCGCACGCACCTTATGGGCCCATGTTATGCGGGATCGTTTCGGTGCAACTGACGAAAGGTCGTGGAAGCTGCGATTTCACACCCAAACAGCCGGCGTCTCTTTAACCGCCCAAGAACCCTATAACAATGTCGTTCGCACAGCACTACAAGCACTTGCTGCAGTCATGGGTGGAACCAATTCGCTCCATACAAATTCTCTTGACGAAGCACTCTCTCTACCGACAAAAGAGGCGGCCCTGCTAGCACTACGAACTCAACAAGTTATCGCCCATGAAAGCGGCGTGCCTAACTATGTCGATCCTCTCGGCGGGTCATACTTTGTGGAACGCCTGACACGCGACATGGAGCAGGGCGCCTCGGAGTATTTCCAACGCATCGACGATCTCGGTGGAATGGTAGAAGCTATCGAAGAGGGTTTCCCACAACGCGAAGTAGCTTCTAGTGCCTATCGATTCCAGCAAGAGGTCGAGTCTGAAGAGCGACAAGTAGTCGGGGTCAACGCCTTCACCAGCGAGAACAAAGCTACCGTAGGCACTCTTTACATCGACGAGGACACTGCCACAACACAGTGCGCTAAACTCGGCGATCTACGGGAACGTCGAAACGCTACTGCCGTTAGCCTAGCTCTCGATCAACTACGCGATGCAGCAACCGGCTCTAACAACCTAATGCCTCCACTGCTTGAATCGGTGCGTGTCTACGCCACGCTCGGAGAAATCTGTGACGTGTTGCGCGAGGTGTGGGGCGAATACGAAGAAGCGACCTCTATCTAAACCGATTCAACTAAAGCCTGTCTCTAGGACCCACAGAGTGATCTCAAGGAACCTCTATGAACGACAAACCTTCCCTTGCACCACCCCTGACTACCCTGAGCGAGGATGAACAGCTATTCCGATCCACCGTTCGCAATTTTGCAGAAACTGAAGTTGCACCGAAAGTCCGGGATATGGACGAACGAGGGGCCATCCCACAGGAGCTAATTAACCAGCTCTTCAAGCTCGGCCTGATGGCAATCGAAATCCCTGAAAGATTTGGCGGTGCCGGCGCACACTTTTTCCTATCGATACTTGCAGTCGAAGAGTTGGCTCGAGTTGATCCCTCGCTCTCCGTTGTTGTTGACGTCCAGAACACCCTAGTGATCAATGCCATCCTGAAATGGGGATCCAACGACCTCCAAGCAAGATTTCTTCCCCAACTCGCTAGTGGAACTGTCGGCGCCTACGCTCTCTCTGAGGCCGGATCCGGTAGCGATGCTTTCTCCTTGACCACTAGAGCGGCCCTCGATGGCAACGACTACGTGCTGAACGGTAGAAAGCTGTGGATCACGAACGCTCGTGAGGCCGAGTTGTTCATAGTCATGGCCAATTCAAATCGAGATGCCGGCCACCGAGGTATCACCGCCTTCGTGATTGAACACGATAGGCCAGGTTTCACAGTGGGTAAAAAGGAAGATAAACTCGGCATTCGTGCTACTAGCACATGTGAATTAGTGCTCGATGAATGTCGTGTGCCTAAACAAAACATCCTTGGGGAGCGAGAACACGGATACAAGGTCGCTATCGAAACACTCAATGAAGGCCGAATCGGGATTGGCGCCCAGATGGTTGGGCTCGCTCAAGGTGCTTTGCGTCATGCGCTCCACTATGTCCAAGAACGGCACCAATTTGGCCGGGCAATCGGAGATTTCCAGGCAGTCCAATTCCAACTGGCACAGGCACAAACTGAAGTGGACATGGCTAGGTTGGGCGTCTACAACGCAGCCCGCTTACACGGTAGGGGGCAACCTTTCCAAACCGAAGGGGCCATGGCCAAACTCTTCTCTTCGCAAGTAGCTGAACGCGCCACGTCCCTTGCGGTCCAACTATTCGGCGGAGTTGGCTACACCAAGGACTACCCCGTAGAAAAGCTCTACCGGGACGCAAAAATCGGCCAGATTTACGAGGGCACTTCGAATGTCCAACTGCAAACTATCGCCAAACAGATCATGAAACCCCAAGCCTAAAGTAAGCGAGGTCACTTACAGCACCCATCAGCTCACTTCGATATTGCCAGATCGGCACCCACTGAGCCATCGTCGTACGGAGCGGGATACAACACCCCAAAAAACAGACAACACCTACAAACAGGCTAACGGCGACAGCCAGTGCCAGCCAAGAGTAGCCAATCGTCAACACCCCAAGTGACACAGCAAACAAATCTTCACCGACACTGATCAGCCAGCTTGACACCGGTTCTCGGCTCGTATTGATAGCAGCTCTTGTGCACCTTGCGGTCTGAACCACGAGGCCCTCTCAGGAGGAGTCCACCCTAGCTTAGCGCAGAAACACCAGCAATTATGCTCGAGCGGGTAGGGTAATTGAGAAGCGAAGAAAGATTTCCCTAAGCTCAGTTCCCGCCTGGGCGAGCCCCACGGGATTCAAGAAACGCAGCCACAGCACGCCAGCGAGCCGTCCTGGCCCCATCCAGTGCAGTGCGACCTTCAAGATCGGTCGCATGGATATCAGCACCTAGCTCCACAGCTAATTTTGCCGACTCAAGTGCCAGCTCCTCAATGTCAGCAGAATCGAGGGGGGCCCACGATCGCAATCGTCGAGCACCACCCATCCCGGTAACAGCCATTAGCGCAGTCGTCCGCTCTTGAAGCGGTTGTAAATCGGCTGGAGATTTATAAGCCGCATGGTGTACTACCTTGGGGTCAGCACCATGATCGGCCAACAAACGCATAATTCCCGGCTGAACAAACCGTGAAGCTAGCCAAAACGGTGTCGCCCCAACCAAGGGTGGGGCAAAATGAAGATCACGCGACGCACGGCGGATTGGCGTCCATGTCTGGAGCACCGCATTCGGATCCGCACCATGCTCAAGTAGAGCCCGGACCATCGATAAATCTCGACGCATAACCCCAACGTGAATTGCTGCAAAGCCCGCTTCTGCCGCATTAGGGTTGGCGCCTGCACCAAGCAGTAGCTCGACCAATTCACCAAAGCCAGCATGTGCCGCCATCGTAGTCGCGCTGACCCCCCACGCGTTGGTGTCGTTGACGTCAGCCCCGGCAGCAATAAGGTGCCGTGCCGCCGCTATGGATCCCTCCCGTGCCGCAAACATCAGCGCTGTATTCCCGCCGTGAGGAATCTCAAGGTTGTACTCAGATTGCCCGTGTGGCGGGACCCCCATAACCTCCCCCCAAACATCGGACCGTGCGTGAGGGTCTGCACCGAGATATAACAGTAACCTGACAGCCTCAAAATGACCTTGAGCCACCGCCCACATGAGAGCTGTCTGGCCCCGTGGACCTCGGGCTTCTAGGTCAGCGCCATAACTAACCAGCAACCGTAAAGCCTCATGTGCCCCAGAACGTGAGGCTACCATCAGAGGTGTTTCCCCAGCCGTTAATGACAGGTTCGGCTTGGCACCAGCATCCAGCAATATTCGAACAAGTTCTTCACTTCCATTCTGGCTGGCAATCCAGAGTGCAGTCACACCAAGGTCATTCGCGACGTTCACGTCAGCACCAGCGGTTAGTAATCGACGCGCCATGCCTCTCTGATCGTGATAGACCACCCAGTGCAATGGTGTCGTGCCGTCCCCCTCTGATTGGTCGAGTGCCACCCCTTCTTCAACCAGGTGTCCAACAGTCGTCATGTCTCCCTGTTTAGCAGCCGTAAGGAGCCTAGACGGCTGTGCCGCAGCATTACCCACACCCAGCCCAACGAGTAGAACAACCAACCGAAGGAACGCTACCTGTATTGTCATTTTTGAGCGGAGGTGAGAACCTTTCCCATCCCTCCCATATTTAAACCTACAAACAGCCGATAAAACCCACTAGGGCAACGGGTGTCGGTATTCGCAGGACTAAGTCTCATGAACGCTATTCTCTAAAGAAGCCCTGTCAGCGTGTCGATCGACAGTGCCCCGCTACTCCCTCCTACATGGTCAACCGGAACATCCAGCTTATCCATCAGGGTAACAAGTAAATTCGCCATGGACGGCTCCTCTGTGTACTTTAGATGGCGACCACTCGGCAACCGACCGGCGCCACCTCCCATTAGCATCAAAGGCAAATTCCGCCCAGAGTGACGCGTGCTGTTCGAAAGTCCAGATCCGTAGAGAATCGTCATGTTATCCAACAAGGATCCATCACCGTCCTGGGTAGCACGTAACTTAGCCAGATACCTAGCAAACAGCCCTGTGTGATAGCGGTTGATCTTCGACATGTGCTCAACCCACTTGGGCACGTCGTTGTGATGAGACAGTGGATGGTGTGCCTCGGGGACACCGATCTGCGGGTATGGGCGCGCACTCTGTTCCTTGCCAATCATGAATGAAATCACGCGTGTCAGGTCAGACTGCATCGCCAGCACCTGTAAGTCGAACATCAACTCAAGGTGGTCTTCGAAGTCTGGCGGCGCACCTTGAGGTTGCTCAAGTGTCGGCAATTCCAGATCGCTCTGCTCCTCTGCCTTCTGGATACGCCGTTCAACATCTCGTAAAGACTCCGTGTACTCATCAACCTTAACGCGATCCCGTGGCCCCAATTCCCGCCGCAGAGATGCCAGCTTGTCGCCAACAGAGTCCAGCAAGCTCTTGTGCTGTAGCAACCTAGCCTGCCGTGCCTTCCGGTTTGTTGTTCCACTGTCACCGAACAATGTTTCGAAAACGGCACGGGGATTCCATTCGGTCGGAAGCGGCTGCGTGGGGCTTCGCCAGGAGAGTGTGTGGGTATAAACGCAACTCAGATTTCCCGTGCAGGCCCCCGCATTGTTCGGTGGGTCCAGAGAAAGCTCCAAAGATGGGACTTGGGTCTCATTCGCAAAGTGCCTTGCGAGCAACTGATCCATAGAGACATCTGCGAGGATTTCAATCTCGCTCCGTCCGCCCCGAGTAGTTCCTGTCAAAAACGACCCTGATGCACCGGCATGAATGTAGTTCCAGCTGGCATTTAGTCCCGAAAGAACAATCATCTGGTCACGATAGTCACCCAAGGGTTCGAGAATCGGGGAAAGGCCAAACTTGGGTCCCTCTTCCTTCGGCGTCCAGTAAGGCATCGCCATTCCGTTGGGAACATAGAATGCCTGAAACCGGTGAACAGGCTTCGCCCTTGCACTTCCGCGCAGAACAAAAGCCGGATGCATAGCGTCGAGCACTGGCAGAGCAACTGCGGCACCAATTCCGCGTAGAACGGTCCTGCGTGGCAACGCCTTGTTCAAGAAAGTCATATGTGCCTCTCTTTTTCATAGCGGGATATCCCCGCACAATCTCCCAGCTACTCCGACAACCTACCTACCACAATCAAACCTACCAACAAGATTGCCCTACCCTACAAACACAATACCCATTCAGTTTATAGCAGCTTCGACTGCTCGTGTCCGAAAGGTCGCACTCTGCACAATCCCAGCTATCACGGAAGACCACCGATAGTCGTTATCAGCAGCCTCACGAACGATCTTGCGCACCGTCGGTCTGTCAAAATACTCAAGCGGGCGGCCCAATGCATAGGCTAGCAGTTTCTCGGTCACGGTGCGTGGAAACCGCTCCGGGTCATCCAACAAAAGCGCCCTCAAGCCGACCAATCCCTCAATTTTCCCACCACTGGCTGTAGTACCGGTCGCATCAACCGGTTGCCCGGCTTCATCAACCGTTCGCCACCCGCCGATCACATCGAAGTTTTCAAGAGCAAATCCGAGAGGGTCAATCACCGAATGGCAACTAGCGCAGGTCGGGCTACTACGATGCTGAGCGAGACGTTCCCGAATGGTGAGGGGCTGCTGACGCCCAAGCTCTTCCTCCAATGTCGTATCGACGTCAGGTGGCGGTGGTGGAACCGGTTGAGCAAAAATGTTATCAAGCAACCATTTGCCACGAAGCACCGGCGAAGTCCGATCCGGGTAGGAGGTCGTGGCCAACAGCGCCCCCTGCGCAAGCAGTCCCCCACGCTGGCTAGAGTCGTCTAAATGCACCTTTCGCAAGCGGCTGCCATAGACCCCGGGAAGACCATAGTGCTGCGCTAGTCGCTCATTGACGTAAGTGTAGTCGGCATCGAGCAACTCGGTCACACTGTGGTCGTTTCTCAAATTCTCGGCCACAAAGAATTCAGTTTCCTGCTTGAAGGACTCCAGCAAAGTCTCATCGTAGTTGGGATAGCGATTGGGATCGACAACGACCTCGCCAACTCTACGCAGATTCAACCATTGGGCGGCAAAGTCTTTAACCAGAGCCTCGACAGCGCGTGGGTCGGCCAACAATCGTCTAGCCTGACGCTCAAGCTCTCCCGGAGCGGTAAGTGCTCCTGCTTCTGCAAGCGAGAGCAATTCATCATCTGGGAGGCTACTCCAGAGAAAAAACGACAACCTAGACGCAATTTCTAGGTCGCTAAGTTCGTAAGTCGTCTGACCAGACGCTAGCTGCTGTGGGTCTCGTTCAACACGAAGGAGAAAATCTGGATCGACCAAGAGGCGCTCGAGGGCAAACTGGATACCAGCATCAAAACTACCAAAACGGCGACCCTGGCTAAAAAACTCTAGCAACACGGACAAGTCTTCGTCGGTAATCGGTCGCCGGTAGGCCCTCCTTGCCAATCTTGCCAAGATCTCACGGGCACAACGCTTCTCGTCACTTACACCGGCTGGTCGGCATGTGAAAATAGCCCGCCTACTCGGCGTTTCACCGCTTCCCCCAGTCGCACCGTAGGGGCCTCCGATCTCAACCGCTTCAACCGCGGCATACCCCATATAAATTTGGTCATTTGTTAAGACCCGCCCCCTTTGCAGCGGCTGGGGTAACCCTTCGGGCTCCCACAGTTCTCTAACAAAGGAGACGCCCACGTCGCGGGGACCAGCCTCAACTGGCAGACGGACCTCAAGACCAGCATCACCGGTCAACTGCATAAAGGTTTCCCAGGCAGGGTCTGCTGCAAACCCCGGCTCGCCGTCTCCAGCATAACTAGAAGCAGCCGGCCGCCCTGGAGCGTTACCACCAACCGTGAAACGCTTAACCAAGCGGCCATCGAGTCGTACGTCCAGCGTCTGTGGCCAGCCCATACCCATGAGGTAGGCCTGATACTGTCGGCGTAACCGAACCCTGATCACGTATTCGCCATCAACCGGGAAGTGGTAGGGGACTGCCAGCCCTCCTCGGGAACCAAGGGGTAACTGCTCGCTCTGGCGTCCATCCTGAACCACATGCAAGGGAACCTCAAAGGTTTCGAATCCTGCTGCCGGTGGAGCCAGACCAACTGCCGCTCGGGTCACTTGCCGAGCAACCGATAAATAACGCTCAAGATGGGTTCTTGAAATTGTAAGGACATCCGCAAAGTTGTCGAAACTACCATCGGCGGTCTCATCTCCGGGTAGCAATGAGGCAACATCCACTTCAAGGGCAAAAAGATCACGTACCGCGTTAGCGTACTCAGTACGATTCAAGCGATGCACCGCATTCCCCCTGCCCGGGTTCGGCCCAGCTGCCCAGGCAGTGTCAAGCGCAGTCTCTAAATGTCCCGCGACCGCATTATAAGTAACCTCGCTTGGTCGCGGGCGGCGCGGAGGAGGCATCGACCCGGCGCGCAACTTCGCAATGACCTTCTCCCAGACCTCGGGATGAGCCTCAGGATGTGCTGGGTCTACCGCGTCAAGCGCGAGCCCGGCGGTCAGCAGGCGCTGATTATGGCAACCGATGCAAAAGCCATCAAGCATCTGGGCCACAGCATTCGAGGACTGGTTAGATGACTCCGACTGGGCATAGACAACCCCTGCATAGCTATTCCACACCAAAATTGCTATCGCAAACTGATTCAGAACGGCTTGAGTAGCCAGCCTTACCGACCCCAACCCTTTCCAACTCCGGCTCTGGACTAACCGCATACTTCCCCCTGCAGACTCTGGGCAACCCGCGGCCCCAACATTAGGCGAACTCGGACGGGCTAATTGTGCCTGATTGACACCCAGCAGGTAAAGCGTCTCTCACACTCGGCATTGTGCAGCAACCTTCTCACTGTAGTCGCGAGAAGCCGGTCGGCAGCATAATTACGTTGCGCATACTCTGGATCAGTGGCGCAGTGGGAGGCGGCCACACTCCTTTTTTCACTGCATCGGCCCGAATCGCAGCGCGCTCTTCTAGCGTCCGGTAAGGCCAGATATGAATAAGGGTATTAAGCGCACCAAACTCGCTTATCCCAATTAACAAGGGCTTGCTGAGGGAACTGCGGGCCAGCAGCATAGGGTCCCATGTCTCTTTGAGTTGGGGTCCGCTACCTGGCTCCAACTGGTAACTCCTGAGTTCGTAAACCGGTCCGAACGTACCTCCGGTCACGTTCCCAATCGAAGAAAACGGAACAATCACCTCAGACCTCATGTCGACGAGATGGTCCATGATCGGGGGTGGCCAATTTGGATCGGCAGAGAAGGCTTCTCGAACTTCAGTACGCTGCTGGAGTGACTCATATCCCCAGAGATGCACAAACTGGTTGAGGGGCCCAATATCTGTGTACCAACAACCTAGCAAAGGCGAGTACTTCTCCCGGTGTGCAAGTCGCTCCTCAAACAACCTAAGCACCTCAGGCAGGGTGCCAACCTTAACCGTATATGTCCGTAGCTCGTAAATCACTGCTCAGCTCCTCTCCCGCCAACAAGGCCTGGTTTCCAGCAACACCCCTCAGCTCCGGCCCTCCTCCAGACATTGATCACTTTCGCAAACTAGCCATTCACTGCTCAGTTGTCGCAGGATGGGTACCGCGTGTAAGGTGCTGAGGGTCAACCAGTAGCGTGAGGGCAACACCATTCCAGCTTCCATCCCCTGCTGGACTTTCAGTCGCATCGGAACCAATCGGCATCGTGCCGGTTATCGTAGACACCCTCCCATATACAGCAACTAAGTAATCCCGAACGACATCAGCCCGAGCTTGCGAACTGACAAATTCTTGGCCTCGACCCCCTCCGCTGGCATAGCCCTCAACAACCAGGGGGCTATCACGAGGGTAAATTAGCAGCTCACTCATGGCTTCGTCGATCCGGCGATCAGCATCCACGGCAAGCGCCACACGCCCATCTAAGTCGGTATCAAATAGCAAGTCTCCATCGATCCAAATCCTTAAAGGGGTATACCGATCGCGAGTTAAGAGTTCCCGGTACTCGTCCAAAGCCAATTCATCGAGATTGTAGAAGCCGCGCTCAGAAAAAAACCCCCGGAATAACCAATTCCGCTTGATCGCCTCCGTATTCTCTGCAAGGTCAGACATCGCGTGTCTAGCCAGCCTCACTGCATCGCTCGCGTCGGCCAGGAGCTTAGCTGTTTGGCCTTCCTCACCACCAAACTGACCAACAAGTTGTTCAACACGCTCGGCACTCCCACGGACTGCCCGCATTGTTGCTTCAGCTTCTTGGGCAGTCCCAACCAGATGGGTGTAAAGGGCCTCATCGCCAAGCAACTTACCAACCGTGCCACGACCGCCGGAAAGATCACCAGTCAGGGTTCGCGTATCAGCGAGTATCGCCCGCACATCCTCCATGAGGCCTGCAGTGGCATTGGTGACCGTCTGGATGTCATCACCTGCATCATTGATCAGCTGCGCAGTGGTCTCAGCCGTTTCGCCCAACGCCAAAAAAGTGCCAGCCATCTGTTCACGCAACCCTAAAAATTCATCGGCCACCACCCGAAAGGTATCCCGACCTTCTTCAATAAGATCAGCAATTTCGATAGAATCGACCCCTCGGATCGCACCACCATCCGCAACTTCAGGAGCCGAAGTACTACCCGAGCGAATCTGAATAAACACGGCGCCAAGCAAACCATCAGTCAAGACAGCCGCAACCGAGTCTGTGCGCACTAGCGGACGCAAATCTTCGCGCACCCGCATGCGAACGGCGAATCGCTCCCCAGGGCCAGCAGGAATCTCCAACCCCAACACCTCTCCCGCCTCAAGTCCAGCTAGGCGAACACTGGTACCGATAACAATGCCAGTCACATTCCCAAAGTCAGCCTCAAGCTCAAAATGTTCAGTAAACAGTTGCCTTCGATCCCCGATCAAGAACAGGCCGACCGCAAACAACAACAAACCACCAGCAACGAATGTTCCAACAAAGGCCAACCGTGGGGACCCCATGCTTACCCTCCATCTATTTTCTTCAACTAGGACCTACAACTCCCGTCTACCCACCAGCTTCGGAAGACATGAACTGCTCGACGATAGTGTGCTTGCTTCGCTCAAGCTCAGCCGCGGTACCCCGCACAAGTACTCGCCCTTTGTGTAAAAAAACTAGCGTGTCTCCTATTCGGCGGGCGCTCGGAATGTTGTGCGTCACCACAACCTGAGTTGTCCCGAGTTCTTTTTTTACACGAATGAGTAAATCATCGATCTCTTCAGAAGTAATCGGATCGAGCCCCGCGCTAGGTTCGTCCACCAAGAGAATCGCCGGGTCCAGAGCCATCGCTCGTGCCAAGCCGGCTCGCTTTCGCATCCCGCCAGAAAGCGCACCTGGAAGCTTGTCGTAGTCCTGCTCTAGTCCTACCAGAGCGAGCTTTTCCCTTGCCTGGGCCCTGACACTCCTGTCGGATAGTTGAGTATGGCGCCTGATCGGAAACTCGACGTTCTCCCCTACAGACATAGAATCAAACAACGCCGCATTCTGAAACAGGAAGCCAATCTGTCGCCGCACCAAGGCAACGTCGGCCGCTGGTAGGACCGTGAGTTCTTGCCCCTGCACGACTACACGTCCACTGTCAGGCGACATGAGGCCCACGATATGCTTGAGCAACACGCTCTTACCTGTACCGCTTCGCCCCAACACCACAGTCGCCTCGCCCTTCGGTAAATCAAGCGAGATATCATCTAGAACCCGGAATGAGCCAAATCGCTTAGAAACATGCTCAAGCTGAATCGGGTGGGTTCCCTGGCTCACTGGGCACTCTCTGGGAACACAAAGAAAATCAAACGAACGAGCACGACGTTAGTAGCTATCAATAGCACCGACGCCAAAACCACACTACGGGTCGCTGCTCGTCCTACGCCCTGAGTTCCCTGCGAGGAATTAATTCCGAGATATGAGGCCGTAATTGCGATGATAAATCCAAACACCATCGTCTTGAGGGTACCCGGAAGATAATCGGTAAACTGCACGATCGAAAAAGCTGCCCTAAGGTAGGAAAACAACCCCAAACCCGACACTGCGGACTCAGCCGCCCAACCTCCAAGGATGCCTGTAAAGTTCATAACCGTTGTCAGGATTGGCATAGCTACGATGCAAGCCACTACCCTCGTTACAACCAAGAAATTGAAGGAATCAACAGCACTCGCTTCAAGGGCATCAATCTGTTCGGTCACCTTCATCGCACCAAGTTCGGCTCCAATTCCAGCTCCCACCCGTCCCGATATAAGTAAACCGACCACCAGGGGACCTGTCTCCCGAACTAACGCCAGGGTAAGCGCCGCGGGAATCAAGGCTTCTGCTCCGAACCGCTCCAGGGATGCGCGTGTGTGCATCGACAACACAATACCTACAGCAAAACCTGACACTGCAACAAGCGGAACGGACAGCCACCCGATTTCATAGAGCTGTCTCGCCGTCTCTTTAAACTCAAATGGTGGACGCAAGGCTGCGGCCAAAGCCCGCCCCGCAAAAAGCACCGAATCGCCCACACGGGCCATCGGAAGGACGAATAACGCGTTCACCCAACTTGGCATGTCGTGTACCTTCACTCGAGTACCAGGTATCACATCAACCTAACACGTCGTTCACACCTTGAGCCCTAACCTCAAATTTAAAAGATCCAGTAGGCTATACCGACCTTCAAGACCGCAGTACTGGCCTTCACCTGCCGACTGCTGACAGAGTCATCATTCGCAATAGTCAACTCCGGGGTTGTGAACAGGTAGCCACCGACCACATTAAGTCCAACCTTCGGAAAAAGGTCGTACCACACCCATGCCCCAGGACGCCATGCAAAGCTATTTGTGACCGCAATCGCTCGGTTGGAAGCGGCTTTCTTCTTGTCGACAGCCAAACTATTAAAAGAGTATCCGGCCACAACCGTCGCTCCTGCTGAAAATCGCCCTTTAACGAATTGATACTGGCCACCCGCCATGACCGGCTTGGCTT
>DEAE01000014.1:36429-91421 GCA_002347025.1 Acidobacteria bacterium UBA2990 | reverse complement strand
CCCGCCATGACCGGCTTGGCTCGCAAAGCCGCAAGTGGCGACATTCCATCCCCAGCCTGGAGTTCTCCCTCGAACCAATCAAACCCAAAGCTCGGACCGAACCCTGAGGAACCAGGGCGCATTCGTATGATCGGTCCCAACGCTGTTGTCGAGGCAAGGACCCGATGACTGGGCGTCATTCTTGCCCAAGAGACCCCAGCTGCTACGCGCCGCGAAGGGGATTCTGGCTCGGGAGCGAGTGCCGGAAGCCGGTTGGAAGGCACTACCCGCGCCGCCGGCACGGAGTTAACCTTCAACACCGACCTAGCACCGACAACACCAGGCACCGCTCTGACGACCGCGAGAGCTTGGTCGATTTCCACAGCCGAGCGCACGGTTCCCACGAGGGTCACCATCCCGCCGTGTACTTGGACGTCAATCGGCAAGGTACCGACAGCGGAATCATTCACCAATGCTGTCTTAACCTGCACAGCGGTCTGAGCGTCCACAATAGATACGCTCCCCCGCGCACTGCAGCCAACAAACAGGCTAGTACCAACCAAAGCCATCAGCACTGGCCACCGAATCCATTGACACTGCCGAATCATTAAATCTTCCAACCAGTTTAGCAATCCGAACCAACCATGCCAGCCACCCTAAACTCGCCTAAACAATGGGGAGGCAGTCCACAAGTAGCAAACACCTTAATTCCTTTACTGAACCACCCTTCACTACCACGCACTATTTAGTTCTGAAGAGTCTACATGAGCGAAGCCAGACCCTAGTGGCTCCTCTCGAAACTCCTATTTAAATCGACCGCTGTCAGAACGCTTGTCCAAGCGAAACGAACCACCTTCCTGTAGTGTTTGGCCGTGTCGCAGTGAGTGGGAGTCCGTAGTCCACCCTAAACAAACCAACCGGGGTATCCACACGAACCCCTAGTCCAGTTGCCACTTGCAGACGGCCAAGGGAAACCTCACTCGTGGATCTAAATACGTTACCCGCATCGACGAACCCAACACCACGAAACATTCTCCAGGCAGGAAAACGAACCTCTTGATTCAACACGACCACTGCCTGGCCACCCATCGGATGCCCCACCGAATCTCGCGGACCGAGCTCATCTTGCAAATACCCACGCACGGTTGTTCCTCCACCCGCAAAAAACCTCTCCGAAAAAATCAGTTGCCGCCCGAAGCTTGCAGCAGCCCCTATCCGCAGTGCAGAAGCCAAGACCATCCCATTCTCAAACGGTCTGAAGTAGTTCTGTTGTCCGACGTATTTGAAAAAACGCCGGTCTGAACCCAAGGTTGGAGCCCCCCATTCCAAACTAGACGAATGAAACCAGCCCTGCGTGGCATTGAACACATCATTTCGGCTATCCACAATCAAATTGGTGTTGAAACGAGCCAGGTAAACAGATGGCAGTGTACGAAGATCTTCCTTCGCGGCGTGATTCCGATCGAAGCTATAACTATAAGCTAACGTCAAATGATCACTCGGTGTGACCTTCTGCTCAAAGGTCAAACCTTGCCGATTGATTTCCGCCTTGCTCCCTTCAGAACCAAAGGTCTCACGCACACGAGATACAAAAAGATTAGAGCGAACCTTCCGCCCAAAAAATGAAGGAAATGCAATAAATCCTCGAGCTGCCCTTTGGGCTGAATCATAGCGAACAGCACTCCCGAGACTAATAGCACGCCCCAAAAAATTCTGCCGGGTGATATCAGCCACGACACCGACTTGGCCCCGGCTGTCGATCTCCCCTAACGGTGCCTGTTCGTCGATAAGCTGCAACCCGTAACGGACGCGATAACGCGGCCATTCTTCCAACCGCAACCGCGCTGTAACCAGCTGATCTTCCCCGGCAACATTCGTAGCCACCGGGTCACTGACGACCGGTAGAATATCAACATTACGAAACGCACCCGTGTCATACAATCTTTGCCGAGCTTGGCCCCAGAGAATAGGGTCCACCGGGTCCCCTCTCGTTAATTGCAAAGCTTCCTCTATGAGCTGAGTTCGAGTGGTCAACCCTCCGTCGACCTCAACCTCGCCTAGCACTTGCCTGCGTCCTTCATCAATCGAGACTACAAGTGACACAGTCTCATCAAGAGCATTGACCTCTGGAATAAGCCGCACCCGAACCGCGTTAAACCCGGCTGTACGATAGGAGGTCAACACCGCGCTTCTTAAACGAGTTCTAAGGCCTGCATCGTATACAACATTGGTTGTCAATCCAGCTAAGGCATTGACATCCGCAGTACCCAAGCGCCTCGAACCTTCAACCTCAATCTCGCCCACTCGGAATACTGGCCCCTCGAAAATCTCGATCCTAAGCGTTGCAGTTTGGTCATTAAACTCAGGCATTCGTTTCACTGCCCGTGCTGCAAGAAAGCCCTCGGCCCTGTAGTGGCCCACTACCACTTTGACCAGTTCATCTCCTCCAGCCCATGCATCTGCTTCGCGACCCGGAGTCACAAGATTGTTGACTCGAGACAATGCCATTTGCTCCTGCCCAACAAACAACAACTGCCTATCGAGTGACCTAGGACCTAAATCGAGGTCAATCATCAGCTGTTTCTTGCTGCCATCAGCACTTTCCTGAATCTTTACAGTCAAATTCGGTCTAAGGTAGCCCTCAGCAACGAGATGTCGACGAACCAACCGGTCTGCCTCCTCCACCAGAAAAACCTCAAGAATCGACTGGCTCCAAAGCGCCTCCAACTCCCCGAGAAGCTCTGGCGTTGGTTCGTAGCCATACCAGTCGATCGTATTTTGGGAACCGGCCTCAATCTCAAATTCCAAGGCAACTGTATTCATGAGCGAATCTGATACACGACGGGTACGTACTCGCGATTCGTGAAAATTGTGCTCCCACAGGTAACGTTCAATCCGATCTCGCCCATCCTGCCATCGTAGAAAATCAAAATTGTCTCCAGTCTGGAGACCGACCAGTTCCCGAAGCTCCGATTCAGGAAGCCCGGTATCACCTACAAATCTAACTGTGGTCACTCGCGGCTCAGATATTACCGGTGAGGAACTGAATGGTTCGTCAGATTGGCCAAAAGTCAACGCATGACGCAACTCATAGGAACGGTCTGTTTCGTCGTCGACTACAAGGCGTAACTCCAAATTGCGCATCGGCAAGTAATTCACAATCCAGGTGACTAAGCCACTCTCACGGAGATTCTGTGAGGCGACAAGCTCGATCTGTCGATTCAAATGCTTGCCTACCGTCAATCGGGTACCAGGATTAGCTTCGCCTGCTATCAGACTCGAATCAAATCGAACATCCCCCTGATTCGTACCCCGATCTAGCCTTACACTGTCGAGGCCAACCGACCGACCTGCTACTCCCAACAGTTCACCAGATACCAGTCCCAAGGCCCTATCTCGCGCAGCTGCCACGGGTGCGGTTCCCACTTGCCCTAGGGTTCGCCCCGTAAGCAGTAACGAGACGATGTCGCTTTCCGAAAGGTTTGAGCTGGAACGCATCGTCGTCTTCAAGGCATCGAAGGGGCCTTGCAAGGTGACGGTAATCTCTTCATTACCGATTTCCGTTCTTGCCGATAAATCAAGCTCTGGAACCCAGCCATCTGGATCGTTGAAATCCATCGTGCCCGCTTCAATTTCAAAGGTGTTCCCGCCAAGAAAGACCTGCCCCCCGTCCTCAACTGTCACCCGACCGGAAACCCCGAGCTGCTCGACACTTCCACCCAGCCGTAAGTCGGCGACAAGAGAGCCGGCACCATAGTTGTTATCCACTCTGATTGATTCTTCTGTGCGGACTGCGATATTGACCCGCAATTCGTCGAGCACGGATGACTCAGTATCAAGGCGCACAGCCGCGTCTTGAGATTCCATCAGAGCCATCAGGCTTCCGGCCGTGTTAACGGGCTCACGGTAATCGCCATGCAGAATCGTGACCAATCCGCTCAGTTCGGCATCTTCAGCAGACAGGCTCAATCGCAGGTCAGCATCTAATTCGGCACGAACACCAGGAGGAATTTCCAAAGGGATGTGGCTACCCACAAGCCTTAGTGTCCCGTCTGGACGAAGTCCTGAAAGGTGAACGTCGCCAACCAAACGGACATCCCCACCATTAGCGGTCCCGACTAGCCCAACCGTGCGTACTGTGGTCCCATCAAAAACGAGATCCCCTGTAAGGTCAGACACCAGGAGACGTGGGTCAGTTAATCGCATCTCTCCGCCACTAATTCCCACTACAGCGTTGATAGACTGCCTCCGTAGCGGTCCACGCAAAGAGGCCTCAAGACTCGCGTCACCTTCTAGTACAGGCTGGCTCAAGAATCGGTTAAGCACATTAAGGTCCGCCATCCCATTCAGGGTTAAATCAGCTTCGACCTCAGGTAATAGGTTGATATGGCCACCCAGTGAAAATGCCGTGTCTGGGTTACCAATTTGCCAGACCATTGAATCAACAACCAGCCGTCCGTCAGCCACCACCAGTCGAGTAGGTAGTTGCTGATTCAAGGACACGCCTTGGGCTGTAAGATTTAGTCGACGGAGCGTCACCGCACCGTCGACAGCAGACAACTCTAGACGGTCAGCTGCCAACGAAACTTCCGCATCGACGGAGCCATGGACGGACGGGAAAGATGCAGAGCCCCCAAAAAACGAGGAAACATCTGGCCCGATGTCCCAGAAGGTAGCCGTCGCTGTAACTGGACCGGTCGAATCGACCGTCTGACCAATCAGCCATGAGGGCACATACGGAACCAACAGACCCTCTGGGACCATCGCCTCGGCCTCGAATCTAGCCTGCTGCCATAACCCCGAGAAGGAATTCACTCTAAGTCCAGACGGCCCATAGACCGCTCTAACCGTAATCTCAGTCACAGGGGCTAGATCAGTCGTTCCGACAACACCATTGTCCACCGACAGGGCAACCTCCAACTCTGGCTCCTCGAACTTCCCAGTCAACTGAAGGTTCAATCCAAACTGGCCTTCAGCCAGCACTTCGGAAGGCCAATCCTCGAATGAAACCCATTGGGATAACCAGTCCGGTAACTCTGACAAGTCTCCGGTGAGGTTTCCGATTACCGACCTCCCACCCGCGGCAAGTAGGGCCCCACCTCCCACGAGACGAACATCGCCCACCTGCAGATCGACAGATTCCTCAAACTGAATTCCAGCTGGTCCATATCTAAGCCGCAGAGGCCCTCCAAGGACGACAGGGGTCTCGGCCATCCTGGCGTCAAACTGATCCACCTCAACAGTAATCTCCGAAGCCACTAGGTCACCCAGATTCCCAACAGCACTAGCATCCAGGGTCACTTCCCCCTTCAATCGGTCTGCCAAAGAAGCACCCGACCCGTTCAACTGACCCAGATCCGAACCCAGCAAGCGAGCATGAAGCTCATAGTGCCAAGGTGAAATGGAGCCCAACAATAGTTCAATCTCAGCAGCAAGGGCAGGTGCCTTGCTCCGTAAGTCCCACACACCTTCCTCAAGGGTCAACACATGCTCACTGTGATCGATGGCATAGCCTCGATAGACTAGATCTCTGAAAACGATGTGAGCCGTTCCTCTCGGATTGGCTAGCAAACCCTCACTATCAAGATCAAGATCCACAGTCGCAGCAAGGGGCTGCTCGCCACCCCCGGCATCAATCCATGGAGTCAGACTGAAACCACGGCCAGTCAGCGAAGCCGTATAACGGCTAGTCTCTGGCACAATCCGAACGCTCGCCTCCAGCCGCCCGTCACCTTGCTCAACGACCAGTTTGCTTAATTCCGCCAGATCTGGACTAACCATCAATGAGGCAGCCAGGCTCGGAAGCTGCTGCCCGTTCCCCGAGAGCCCTCGGCCAATCAACTCAGCCTCTAGCCTCGGACTGGACCGATCTCCAGAAAAACTGCCATCAATCTTGAGTGAGCCAGCGGGTTGCCAAACGGATGGCATCAAGCCAGCAAACTGTTCCAAATCTGGAACTCGCAACGAGAAACCACCCCGCAGCCCTGCTGGACCAAGATCTAATGTAAGGTCGCTTGAGAAATCGCTCTCGCCGATTCGCAAGTTAAGACTACTCAGGCGCCAAGCCAACGCCGAAAGTGCAGCCGAAGAACGTAGTGTCCAGTCATCAGTAACACTCAGCGCCCTGCCAGTAGCCATTAGCTCAGCTCTCAATCCGGGTTCACTGACTGTTCCCGATAGATCCAGGTCCAACAACGCTTCTCCGGTCAACCCCGCTCTCGCCACAGCCTCACTGAAACCAAGAGCGGCCAGATCAGTTCCGAAGCGTCCTAAATCTTCCACCTGGGCTTCGACGTTTCCACTAATTGCTATAGCACCTGCCTCAGACCAAGTCTCCGGCACCGACCCAATCACCTCTCCAGACAGTCCCAACGCACCAACAAAAAAGTCGTTAGCCGAAACGATCCACCGGTCAGCATTAGCATCAAAGTGCCACACTCCTGTGGCCGGCACCTCAGCATCAGGGGGACTCACATGGCGACACTCAACTTTCAGCACCAAGCCCTTTGGTGAGTGCCCAGACCACGACACATCCGCCGACCCGTGCAGCGTCGAAGCAAACTGTGCTTGATAGTCTGGAAGAAGTGCCTCGGAAAGCTTTTCGCCATTCAGTTCTTCCCAGGAAATGGCGACATTGCCGGTCGTCTCTTGACCTATCCAGCTAATTGCTCCCTTACCTCGGACGACTCCGCCAGCCAAACCCGCTGTCAGTTCATCTACGGTAAGTACATCACCATCAAAGCCCACCACCGCTGCAACCTCAGTTAGTTCAAGGCCATCCCACGTGATCACCGAACCGTCGAGTTGCATCGAAACAATGGGCCCGTCACCCTCACTTTTCAACCATCCCGCAAGTCGAAGGTCACCACCAAGGGACATCGCCTCCCCGAACCAGGCAGACACACGACCTAAGAGCACATCGAGAACATAATCCACCTCAATTGATGAAGAGTTACCAAGTCCAAATTCACCTGTCACCTCAAGTCGACCTTCTGGGGTCTTCGCAACAAAATCATGCACGTTGACCGTGTTCGATGACAGCGTCAGAGCGACCTCCAGCGGCTCAACACGGGTGGCCCGTGTGGCCCATGCGATCGACGTCGACCGGGGCACGGCGAGGCGACCCGATGTCTGAAGTCCGTTTTCGTCGACCGGGTTAAGCAGGAGATTGGCTGGACCGAACCTGAAATTGGGTCCCCCAGAAAAATCCTCCCAGAGAACCATTGCCCGGTTAACCGATAAGGTCCCTAGCTTCCAGACCCGATCCGAATCCGAGGAGCTAGCAGGCGCGGTATTGTCTAAGACCGGAAGGTTTGAAAACCCTGCTGAGGACTGGCGTAACGAAAAAACAGGCGACTCAATATCAATCGATTCAACAGATAGTCTCCCAAGGAGGATGGACCACGGAACATCCACCACCGCCTTCTCAACCACCAAGAATGGTTCGTCGGGAGTCCGGAAGGCTGCCAACTGCAATCCCCGAACCTCGAGGGTAAGGGCAAAGGGGTTGAATCTGACTTGCTCAGCCCTCCCCAGAACCCCCCATTGGGCTCCCAGGGAAGAAAACCCCCAACCAGCAAGAGTCCCGGGTAGCAGTATCCCGGCCAACCAGACAGCGGCAACGACGGCACCGGCAACTACACAAACCCGAGCAGCCAAAGACCACCGACCGAACGATGAAAACAAAGGCTCTATCGTGACTCCTTGTGGGCATCCGCTTCTAGAACCCGGGCACCCCGCAGAATACCCCCGAAGGAATAATTTGCCTCGTGGCAAGCATATTCGTAAACCCGTTTATCAGTTACCGGCCACACATACTCACCACTCCATGGCGCTGTCCAAACACTAGGATCGTCAACCGTAAATTGGTAAAGAAGTGTCTCTCTATCGACAGGAGTCAGGCGTTCGACAACATGCAGGTTTCGGGAAGCCATCCCCAACGAGGGCGACTCCCTAAAATTGGTAGTGTCCACTACTAGTGTGTCACCTTCCCAGTGACCAATCGAATCACCTAGCCAGCTTCTAATCTCGGGATCAACATGGTCCTGATTCATTCGAATGACTCGCGCATCATGTACCATCTCCACCAAGATAATGATCGTTTCGTCAGTTTGAACGATCCGCTTTAGGTTGTTATAGAGTACAGGCAGCATGGGAGGGCCTGCCGTTGAGCCAAACCCCAGCAAACATCGCTCTGCATGGGGCCGTTGCTCAGGATTGTCATAGGGACCAGGAGCTCCAAGGTCACCCTCAATCCACCAAGCCGTACCAGTATTTGGCCGCCTAAACACCGACCGAGCTGTTATCCGCTCACGCCCCGATGGCGTAAGCGGAGGTCGCCGACCATTGGCTGGATCAATAATGATTGAAGTTCGGTACTCGCCGTCGATCTTAAAGCCAGATTGTCCGAAATCCATCCAGAACGAGTTGTAGCCACCAACATTACCAGCCGCACCGCTTGACCCATCACCACCCACCGGTGGAGTTTCTCGAGGGGCTACAGTTTCTTGGTTTCGCTCGGCAGGTATATTGAAAATCCGTTCGAGTGATGCAGCCTCAGCGGCAAAGGCGGCTGCCTCCTCTTCGGTCAGTTCAAGAACATCGCCGAATTCCGTTGGCCGCTCCAATGGAGTCAACGTTGCGATGTCGTAGGTACCAGCCAGATCTGGTCGCCCGTCCGGTCGACGAGAGATATCTATATTGGACTGAGCCAAGGCCCCCTGAGCCCCTATCATACCGACCAGGGCAACTGAATAAGCTTTCAAGCGAGTCCGACCGCCCATCGCGTTTCCTCCGTAAATCACCTGAGATCAGGGCTTCTCGGAATGACAGAACCCCTAAAAACAACCCTAGTGAGTGTAGTGCTATTTGAACACCCTACGCCAGTTCAGCCAGTTTAGGCGGGTCAATTTCACCTGGAACCATGGAAACCAACATAACTAAGGGGTGACAGCCTTCTTTTCAGGATCTGCTATTCACAAAGCACACAGATGGAGTATGCTGCGAGCAACAAATTCAGGAGCAGGAGACTTTAACAGCATGTTCACACACACTCGCACGCTCATCGTCACCCTTACCTTCACACTGGCGGCGTTCGCAGCCTTATCCGCTCACATGGCCTACTCAAAGAGCGTACCAGCCCAGAACGCAACACTTTCCAAATCGCCATCCGAGCTGCAGGTTTGGTTTACCCAAGATCCGGAACCGGCTGTGAGCAGGCTCTCGCTCCAAGGCCCAACAGGTGAAATCTCGCTGGGAAAGACAATCGTCGATAAAGACCGCTCAATCGCGGCTTCAGTTGAGAATTCTCTAAGCCCAGGTAGCTACATAGTAAGTTGGCGGTCGGCCGGAGATGATGGGCACGTCCTACGCGGAGAGTTTTCGTTCACCGTGCTTGCGGCCAACTGACAGTTGAACAGGTCCCGAAGGAATAGGAAATCCTGCCAAAACCTGAATTCCAGAGCTGACCCCTCAAGGCCGGACGGTCCAAGAGCGGGCCATCAATAGTTGGTGCCCACAGGCTAACTCATTCGTAACCACTGGCAATAGTTCTAATAAGCAATATTGAGATTGTGTCTCAGTCTCAAGAGGAAGTAGGATCGCCTTATGAGCGAACATGCCCACACTAAAAAGTCTGGGCCCGAGGAATACGGCTTCGTCTGCAGCTGCCTTCATATGACCGAGAGCGATCTGCTCGCGAAACTTGATGGCACCAACATCCGAACTATCAGAGACCTTCGGCGACTCACGGGGGCTGGGGACGGGTGCACTGCCTGCCATCAAACCCTGAAAGGTTTGCTGAAGGCGCGAGAACGAACCGCTGCCCCCCTCCCTACCCCAAAAGCTGGAAAATCGATGGCGGAAAACACCAGCTCTCAGGAAGCCTGCAACGCCAACGGCTAGGCACCATGACCACCCATCTGCTCACTCAAATAATTTTCGATCCCAACCTTCTCAATACGAAACAGCTGTGTTTCTAACCAGTCCACATGCTCCTCTGACTCCAGAAGGATCGGAGCGACCAACTCTCGCGTTCCGTTGTCGCCCACTTTCACAGCCAGTTCAACCAAAGAGTTATAGTGCTTAACCCCATTCATCTCAAGTTTCAGGTCATTCTCAAACTGTTCCTTCACATCGGTTCCGACACGTATTACGTCATACCGGGCAATCTCTGGAGTGCCTTCGAGAAACAAAATTCGCTCAAGTAATTTCTCGGCGTGCTTCATTTCCCCTATGGACTCTTCGTAGTGCTTCTTTGCTAGCGTGTGAAACCCCCAATCCCCACACATCTTCGACTGACAGAAGTACTGGTTAATTGCAGTCAACTCAATGGTCAACGCACCATTCAACCCTTCGATGATTTCAGGCTGGCCTTTCATAGAGTCTCCTTCCTAATTCGTCACACACTCTGCGCCCATCCTGAGTCGCAAAGTCAATCCGCTCCCAAAAGACAACCAAAGGTTGAGCCACAAACGCCAAGCCACTGATTTAGTGGACACCCAACCTCTCATATGTAGTGTAACGTGTGCTTGAACGCTGGGTAAAAGTCCCTCAATACAGCCGCTCACCTGGAACTAGTTTGGCCCAGACATCAGGTCGTCCTCCTCTTGTCGCATTCGTCGGAAACGTCCGCATAACTGACGTATCCCACCAGCCCGTAGAACTGTTCGGTCGCTGAGTTGGCCAGACAGCGAGCAACTCGTGCTACAGTCAACTGATTAAATATGGTGAGGTATGAATTCATGACTATGAAACAACTAGTGTTCGTCACCGGAGCATTGACTTTGGCATTGCTCGCACCAACTTCGGTAACAGCGCAGTCGAGAAATAGTTCCACACCCCTAGCACAAGATGGTCGGCCTGACCTGAGCGGAGTCTGGGACTTCCGAACTGTCACACCACTGGAACGACCGGAAGAATTAGCCGATCAAGAATTTCTTTCCGAAGAAGAAGTCGCCGCATATGCCGCTGAGCGAGTCCTGGCCAGCAACGCTGACCTTAACCGGGAAGCGAGGAAACTGGAAACCACATCCAGAGGGCAAGTGAACGGCACCCGCGAGAGCAGAGACCTAGCACTCGCCTACAACGATTTTTGGTGGGACCGGGGTACAGAAGTAGTCGAAACTCGACGCACCTCTCTAGTCATAGACCCCCCCAATGGTCGAATACCAGCCTTGACGGATGCAGCAACGGCACGCGCAGCCGATCGAGTCAGAATCAACCAACGTCCAACCGAAGGCCCTGAAGATCGCCCACTCGGCGAACGCTGCATCACTGGTTTCAATTCCGGACCGCCGATGCTTCCAGGCGCCTACAACATGAACGTACAGATTTTTCAGACAGCAGACCATGTTGTTCTATTAAATGAGATGGTCCACAACGCGCGCATCGTGCTACTCGATGGAAGCCCTCACGGGAAGGTGCCCCTATGGACCGGTGATTCCCGCGGACATTGGGAAGGCGACACACTCGTCGTTGAAACGAAAAACTTCCTCAGAGAAACAAGCTTCCGCAACTCAAGCAAGAATCTCCATCTGACAGAACGACTGAAGCGGGTAAGTGAAAACACTCTACTCTATACATTCACGATCACAGACCCCACCACGTGGACACAGCCTTGGACCGTGGAACTTCCAATGCGCCGGAGCGACCTTCCGATGTTTGAGTATGCCTGCCATGAAGGTAACTACGGAATGGACGGTACATTAACTGGTGCTCGAGCTATCGAAAACGACTCGAGCCAATAACTAGCGGGCCTGTCCTACGTCAAAAACCATTCAACGCAGGACAGGCTTCCTCTTCTGATCTGAAACTGCAGTAACCCAAACTCAGAAAGAAAACACGCGGGGTGTAGAGTGCGCCTGCTCCCACGATTACCCCGAGTTCAGCATAATTCGTTACTGGATCAAGCGAAACAACTTCACTGCCTGCGCGTACACCTATCACCAATACCTGCAAAAGGCAGATGCTCACCGCTGGCGCTGGACTGTGAACATAATGTTTCCGCTGCGTTCCTCTCCATCAATACCGATGGCCGTCCAAGTCATCGTCCACTCACCGTCTGGCATCGGACCTGACACTCGCCCCATAAGGTCATTTTCACCCAT
Source organism: Acidobacteria bacterium UBA2990 (assembly GCA_002347025.1). GTDB lineage: Bacteria > Acidobacteriota > Vicinamibacteria > Vicinamibacterales > UBA8438 > UBA2990. The sequence goes on along the minus strand of DEAE01000014.1, from coordinate 79,335 downwards.
CGTGTGCAGCCCTTCAATTGTTGCTCTATTGCCTGGACCGTCGATATCCAAAGTGCTTCTGGACACCTGCAGTTCTTGATCGAACCAAACCCGGACAGTTCGAACCGCTCCATCGAGCACCGCCCCATCTTCAGGAGTGCTACCAGCTAGAACAATCTGGGCCGGCAGAGGTTCTGCGAGCCAGACGAACACACCAGAGATCACAATAGCAACGGTGTATAAGGCACTCCTGAACAGTCTCATTAGGATTGCTCCCCAGGAATATAAATCCCTAAATTTTAGCCGGCACTACTAAATTGGCATTGGTCATCTGAATCCCTTATTTCAACACTCCTCCATGAAGGGATAGCGGTAATCATCCACAGGAGCGAACGTTTCCTTGACGGTTCTGGCACTGACCCAACGGTACAGATTGAGCGAGCTACCCGCCTTGTCGTTGGTCCCAGAGGCCCTAGAACCTCCGAACGGCTGCTGCCCTACCACCGCACCGGTCGGCTTGTCGTTAATATAGAAGTTGCCAGCAGCCTGACGCAGTCGCCCGAGTGCAAGATCGATTGCCGTTCTTTCTTGAGCGAAAATCGCTCCTGTCAACGCATACGGTGACGTGCGGTCGCACAAATCGAGGGTATCCGCGTAATCAGCATCCTTATAAACATAGACAGTTAAGATCGGACCAAAGAGTTCCGTTTGCATGGTTGTGTAATACGGGTCATGGGCTCGGATGACAGTAGGTGCAACAAAGTAGCCCTGGCTGTCATCACATCCGCCACCACAGATCACATCTGCGCCGCTGTCCATTTTGGCCGAGTCAATATATTGCCGAAGTTTATCGAACGCAGCCTTATCGATCACCGCTCCCATAAAATTGGTAAAGTCGGTGACGTCACCAAACTTAATCGACTCCACTTCGTCCCGCAAACGATCGTGCAGCCTGCTCCAGAGACTCTCTGGAATATAGGCCCGGCTAGCGGCGCTGCACTTCTGCCCCTGGTATTCAAAAGCTCCACGGACCAAATTGGCAACCAATGCATCTAGATCAGCTGAGGGATGGGCGAACACAAAATTCTTTCCACCAGTTTCCCCCACCACCCGAGGATAGTTCTTGTAACCCGCTATATTTGTACCGACAACGCCCAGCATACTTCGAAACACCCCAGTGCTTCCGGTGAAGTGCACCCCGGCCAAGTCTTCGTGCCCCAGGGCGATGTTGCCTATCTGCTCTCCGTTGCCAGGCACCAAATTGATCACACCAGGCGGCAATCCTGCCTCCTCCAACAACTTGATTAACCAGTAGGCAGTAAAGACGGCGGTCGACGCCGGCTTCCACACCACGGTGTTTCCCATTAGAGCTGGGCTTGTGGGCAAATTGCCCGCGACAGAGGTGAAATTGAACGGAGTAACGGCAAACACAAACCCTTCCAGAGCCCGATATTCGACATAGTTCCATGTCCCGGGAGCGCTCGCGGGCTGCTGGCCGTAAATGAAAGGCAGATATGACGCATTGAAACGCCAGAAGTCGATGAGTTCACAAGCAGCATCTATCTCCGCCTGGTGAGGGGTCTTACTCTGGTTCAGCATTGTGGCGGCATTGAGTTTCTGGCGATAACGGCCAGCCAACAGGTCCGCGGCTTTGAGGAAGATAGCGGCCCGTGACTCCCAAGCCATCTCGCTCCAGCCTGGACGTGCAGCTGCGGCGGCAGCAATGGCTTGGTCGACAGTCTCAGCATTTCCCCGGTGATACTTGGCTAACTGATGTTGATGTTCGTGGGGTAAAATGCACGATCCGAGCTCACCTGTTGTAACGTCACGCCCCCCTATGACCAGCGGGACCTCTGAGTGGTCACTGAGAAATTTCCCAAGCTCTGCTTTGAGCGCCACCCTCCCAGATGAACCGGGTGCATAATCAAGCACTGCTTCATTGTGGGCCCTCGGCACCTGCACACAAGTGTTGTTCATAGAAAAATCTGAATTGGACCTCACAAGTGAAAGATCCAAGGTCATCCTAGGTATTTTGCCACACCACCAACTCGACAGGAGCTACTTACACAAGACCTTGACCGGGAGAATTTGTCCGAGATAGAGTTCCCTCATTTCAACATAAGATGTAAGCTCACTTTAAGCGAACGTTCAAGCGAACTCAACTCACAGGAATGGATACTAGTGACTCAGGGTCAGCCCACCCTCGACCAACTCCCTCTCGGTAGTAGCTCTGTCGTCCAACGAGTCGGTTGTACCGAGCCTATGGCTCAACGACTGATGGAAATGGGACTGTTACCGGGCACTCGCGTTGAAGCAGTCCGTCGTGCACCAATGGGCGACCCCCTAAAAATCCGACTGCGAGGCTATCTTTTATCCCTGCGGCTCGACGACGCAGCTCAGATCCAACTAGCGCCTGATGACATCCCCTCGACACACTCAGAGCGAAACAGTGTTGGAGAACCTTGTCACCTCACCCACGGAGATATCAGAGAAACGATTACTCCCACCGGCACGGTGGTTCCACGAATCCTCGTGGCCGGGAATGCTAACTCCGGCAAGACAACCGTGTTTAATGCCCTCACCGGGGCACGAGCCCAGGTGAGCAACTACCCTGGCGTCACAGTCACCAGAACATCGAGGCAAGTGACACTCTCTGAAGGGTCACGGGTTGAAATTGTTGACCTACCTGGCACTTACAGTTTGACTGCTCATTCTCCAGATGAACAAGTGGCTGTCGACGAGGTACTCGGAAGACATGGACCCCCTCCAGACGCCGTGATCGTGGTTATCGACGCCGGTGCCTTCGAGCGCGCCATGTACTTGCTACTCCAAATTGTTGAAACTGGCGTCCCGGTAGTAGTAGCTCTTAACATGATCGACGAAGCGGCCGCTGCTGGCACTGACTTCGACGCGAAACGTCTAGGCGACTGGTTAGGCGCAACCATCATTCCAACTATCGCATCGAAAAGTAAGGGACTGACCGAACTACAGACCGCTATTGGCAACAGCATCAAACTGTCGCCTCGTAGCGAATTGGTTTGGAATGGGCTCCCTGCAAACGCCGAAGCAGACGTAGAAACGACCGCCAAAGCACTTGCTGAATCCGGGCTCGGCCGAACTCCAGCCGCCCGACGGGCTTGGGCTATGTGGTCCCTACTATCATCCGACACCAGCGACACCAGAACACCCGATCTCCCAGCTCCAGTCAAACGCACAGTAACCGCAGTCCAGCATAAAGCAGCCGAGGCTAACCGCAGCCTCAACCAGGAAATCATCGACGCGCGTTACCGTTGGATCGAGGAAGTCGCCAACGATGTCAGAAGCACTAAGGGTGAGGACACACGGAGGTGGACGAACAGGCTTGACGCTGTACTCACCCACCGCATCTACGGCATAGCCACATTCGCAGCAGTAATGGCTCTTGTATTCGAGGCCCTGTTCACATGGTCTGAACCATTCATTGGAGCTATTGAAGCAGCAACGGCATGGCTACAGACCAGTGTCTCCTCCATGTTGCCGGCAGGAATTCTGGTCGACCTGATAGTCGACGGAGTTATAGCCGGAGTTGGCAACGTCGTGGTGTTTGTGCCACAGATCGCCATGCTCTTCTTTTTTATCGCACTACTCGAAGATCTTGGCTACCTGGCCAGAGTCGCTTTTGTGATCGATCGGCTCATGGGTCGCGTTGGCCTACATGGAAAAGCGTTCGTACCGATGCTTTCTGGCTTCGCCTGTGCAATCCCTGCGGTCATGGCCACCCGGACTATTGAGAGTCGCCGAGATCGCCTCATCACCATGCTCACGCTACCAATGGTTTCCTGTAGTGCCAGACTCCCCGTTTACGCACTGGTCACAGCGGTGGTTTTCGCCGGAGACGCTAGAATCTTTGGAGTCTTGAGCGCAGGGGCTGTCGTGCTGTTTGCTATGTATACACTCTCGGTGACGGCCACCTTGGGGGCAGCCGCCGTCCTCAGGCGAACGGTACTGCGCGGCCCTCGGATGCCCCTACTCCTTGAGCTTCCACCTTATCGCTTACCAGTGTGGCGTAGCGTGGCACTCACAACCTGGCGACGCGTTCGGAAATTTCTAGTGGATGCCGGAACCATCATCCTCACAATGACCATCATTTTGTGGGCACTACTGTCGTTTCCCCGCAGCGAGTCAATCGACACCCAATATAACGAATCCCGTGATCGGGCCGTTTCCACTATCACGGATGCTACCGAGCTAGCGGACAAATTGGCCGAACTCGATGGCCTACAGGCTGGTGAACAACTGCGTTACAGCGCAGGAGGAAGAGTTGGACGGTTCATCGAACCAATAATAGAACCCCTCGGGTTCGATTGGCGAATAGGCGTCGGCATCATTGGCGCTTTCGCAGCCCGCGAAGTCTTCGTGTCCACGCTGGGTATCGTCTTCGGGATCGAAGAAGCAGATGAAGAAACCGTAAGCCTCCGCTCCTCACTCCAAGATGCCAAACATAGCGACGGTAGTCCACTAATGACTCCACTAAGCGGAGTATCGCTGATGGTGTTCTTTGTCCTAGCTTGTCAATGCATGAGTACGGTCGTGGTAGTGCGTAAAGAGGCAGGAGGGTGGGCTTGGCCTCTATTCATGGTCGGCTACATGTCGTTATTAGCCTATGCTGCCTCTCTAATGACCTACCAGGTTGGAACAGCTTTCGGTTGGGGGGTTTCATGACCTGGCAAGAACCACTTGTTTATGTCATTGTCGGGTTGGCTCTTGTATCACTGTTCCGGCAGCTACGTGCTGTCACAAATGGCGGGGATTCAGACTCCACTACCTCCTGCCATGGATGCGACGATTGCGACGCCGAGGTTGTAACACAACCGACCGAAATTCCTATTCCACCAACCCACCCTCAAACACACTGACTCAGACCTAAAACCTCAAGAATACTCAGTGCCTAAGTGAACGGGCCAGCACAGGGATTAAACTGGTACCCAGCTACCAACGGCTGCAGTCACACAAACCACAGACTCGACGCCGGCAAGGAGCAGATGGTCCGCCCTCACCGGCGTCAAGGTTTCGTATGAATTACTCGATCATGAAGTCGCTGACATGCACATTTAGTTGATGACTGAATCGGACACCTGCAACTCCATCGACCGAAAGACCGGCCCTGGGAATACTCGCCAATTCGGTGTCATTCGCAAGAAAGCGGATCTGGGTTTGCCCCACCTCGACACTAAGCTTATTCTGCATCCGTCCGTTTTCAATTGCATTAACGGCGGTATGTGGCGCCCAACCCGGACTCAGGTCCTCAGTGTCGCTACCCACCCGCTGCTTGATAAGGAACTGACCGTCTTCTCTGATCAAAAAGTAGGTATAGGCCTGACTATCATCATCGAGATTCTGACCGCCAATAAAAACACCGAATGAGTTTGGGTGTGATGACGGCTCGGTTTGTGTGAAGGTCCCACTGAGGGTATAGGTGCCGGTAGCAGCGTTCTCAGGGTTCCAAAAGATCGCATGGGGACCAGTCGTTACGTGAAATCCCCCACCCATCGACATGAAACTAAGGTCATTGACGTCAGCTCGGCCACTGTCGAGTCTCGCTTGCCAACCATCAACCGATACCCCTCCACCCTGCCCAAAAACGGGCATGCTAACGAACAGAACTACCACAGCTATCAGAATGCTTCGCATAATGCCTCCTTAAAGGTATGTTGCCGCACGAACCTCTCCTAACTTTACATCTATATGGCAGTCACCCTCACGCCAGTTCAGCTAGAGTTGCCCCAACTAGGGTGTAAAAACGGCCGACTGAAGACAGATGCACTCGCTCGTCTGGCGAATGCGGGAACTCAATCTGGGGACCGACCGAAATCATGTCGATCCCAGGAGTTTTCCTCCCAAGGATGCCACATTCGAGCCCTGCATGAATCGCCTTGACCTCCGGTTCGGCCCCGAGCTCACGCTGGTGAACAGCCTTGACCACCTCGAGTAAACGCGAGTCGAGATCTGGTTTCCAGCCAGGATAGGCCATATCCTCCTCAACGGAAGCTCCCGCCAACTGGCCAACTGCTCGGACACGACGCCGCAAAGCTTCAAGCGCCGAATCAATCGACGAGCGACTGCTCACTCCCAATTGAAGAAGTCCATTGTTAGCAGCAGCAGTTGCAAGATTTACACTCGTCTCAACCAAGTCAGGAATATCGTGGCTCATCGCCTCGACACCGTGCGGCAAGGCATTAACCAAGCCTATTACCATTTGAGTAGTCTGAACACTCCAGACGGTATCAGGCGATATCGCACCCTCTACAGACAACTTCAAGCCTGGATCAACTTTCCCATGCTCGACAAGGATGTCAGCAACTTCCTGCTCGACGTGAGACAACAGTGCATCTCGACCGTCAATCGGCACAACCACCACTGCAAATGCCTCCCGTGGAATCGCGTTATGGGCGCTGCCCCCTTCAAGTCCGGCTAGCTGAAACGGATTCTTCAAGTAGACAGACCATAGGACGCGGCCCAGCAACTTAATAGCGTTTCCACGTTGTAGATGTATATCGCACCCGGAGTGCCCACCTTTAAGGCCCATCAAACCGACCGACACCGCCACGACATCATCGGGGGGCGTAACTAGGTGAAGATTTGCTGTGAGTTGGGTATCACCCCCGCCGGCACAGCCCACATAAACCATCCCATCTTCCTCGGAGTCCAGGTTGATAAGTTGGCGGCCCTGAAGGAGACTGGCATCGAGCTGGGCCGCACCTGTCAGCCCAGTTTCTTCATCGATAGTGAACAGCAACTCTAGGGGCCCGTGAACAAACGGCGTTTCCCCCATGAGGGCCAGCATCATCGCGACCCCGATCCCGTTGTCCGAACCCAACGTCGTACCGGTAGCAGTCAGGTAATCTCCGTCGATCTGAGGCACAATGGCATCCGTCCCAAAATCAAAGTCGACACCGCGATTCTTCTCCTGGACCATGTCAAGGTGTGATTGAAGGATAGTAATCGCAGCACGCTCATGGCCCGCTGTAGCAGGCTTGGCTACCACCACGTTTCCCGCCGAGTCCACACGGTGAGCTAACCCATATTCATCAGCCAAAGCCAGCACATGGGCACGCATTCTGCCCTCATCTTTAGACGCTCGAGGAATCTCAAGAATCTCATCGAAATGCCGCCACAGCGCAGTCGGTTCGAGTTCGCTGACAAAGCTCATGAATCCTCCAAATAAACATCTGGCTAATTTACCTACTCCCCTGACAACAGGCCCCGATCACATTCACCACGCTTTCTGAACCAGTGAGATACATGCGCGGTGCTATCATCTACCCTACACTTACACTACTACATGGCTCTAGACCCACGCTCCTCCCATGACAGCAGCCGGTGGCCTCGTCCCCAGAAACATTGCTGGTGGCTAACCATGAGTTTGCTACACGTGCTTTTGATAGCAGCATCTAGCTCCGCACAGATCGAACCATCTAACTCTCAGCCTGAAGCTGAACGGGGCTCCAATCACACACCAACTGAGGCATCACTTGAACGCATCCAGAGTGCTCTTCAAGTCGCAAGGCGCGTGGGTTTATCCGGCGATTCCCGATTTGAGCGTGGCGACGCGCCGTGGCGACTAAGTCCACGCCCGGCAAGTCGGTTACTACCGAAGCTTGACGTACGAGGTGGCGTTGACCTTATCGGCGATGCCGACCGTATCATCGCACCGGTACCCGTGCCCCTTGGTGGCGCCACACACCAAGACATGATGGACTTTATGACACCACGTGCCCTCACCCAAGCGGCGCGATCTGACGTACGTGGCATAGCAACAGCTGCACCACTAGCTGTGCTGTTGCCCAAGGCCATTAACGGCCTCAAAGCCATCGGGGGATGGTTCGTGAGGCAAGACAAAGCCTCAAGCTCACAGAACTTCCCCATTCTCAGCTCTGGTGCCATCGAGGACGCCTGCGACGCAGCTCGAGCCGAAGACTTCGTCATCGACGCTGCTCTAACTCAGCGCGGACGGACCGTCTCGCTCTCTCTGGTCGTGTCGACCGACACCCAACCGGAAACCGCCAAGGCCCTTGGAGAGCGCTTTGTAGGGTTGATCAAAACAGCTGCACTAGTCGAACCTAACCCAAACACAGAAATCGGCGCCGGTGAATTCGACTACATCATCCACATCAGCTCTCCGGACACCAGGCTGGTAGCACAAGGCCGTAAGACGACCATCGACACTCAACTTCAGTGGTAATCGAATAACCCAGACCACATTTCACACACTCAGCTGTTCCTGCTTCACCGGCCTACTCCTAAGGCTGAACCATATAGACGTTTCACCTGTTAGGATTAAGGCTAGGGCGTAAGCTCTGGCACATCCCAGCCGACTGACGCTTAATTGGGCTTGTCCGGTAAACCACCGGTGACCCAAGAAGGACCGACAGGGATAATGGGATAGAACGGATAACGTAGTCTTCATAAGGGTGGACCCCAAGCCATTACAGGCTTGGACCACTAGTAGGAGTCCCCATGAGACGTTATTTGCTCGTCTATATAACCCTAGCCTGCCTGCTCGACCCGACATCTGTCGCATTTTCCCAGGATACAGCGGGCGATTACCCCCAGTGGCGAGGGATTAATCGGGATGGTGCAGCCGCAGCGTTTGTTACCCCACTGGCCTGGCCAGACCAATTGACACAACAATGGCGCGTTGAAACTGGGCTTGGCTATGCTACCCCCATCTTAATCGGCGATCGGGTGTTCACCTTTGGCCGCCAGAATCAAGCAGAGGTGGTAATGGCACTCAACGCAAGAAACGGTATGGTTGTATGGCGCACCGCTTACGACGCACCATATCGGGACAACCCAGGAACCTCACGTCATGGCCCTGGACCTAAGTCGACACCACTATTCCACAACGGTAAGCTCTATACGCTGGGGATAAACGGAGTAGTCTCGGCACTAACTGCGAGCAGCGGCAGGCTACTCTGGCAGAAACCAGCCCAGTCTGCCGAGCCGCTCTACGCGACAGCCCTCTCGCCAATCGCAGATCAGGGAAAAGTAATCTTCCATCTAGGGGGACATGATAACGGGGCACTCACGGCATTCGACGCCGACAGTGGTGATGAAATCTGGCGTTGGGACGGCGACGGCCCCGCTTATGCTTCTCCTATGGTGGCCAAACTAGACGGCGTTCGCCAGGTTGTCGCTGTCACTCAGGAAAACATCGTGGGCGTAAAAGCCGATGATGGAACCTTGCTCTGGAGAATACCGTTCAGTTCCCGTTCAACAAACAACTCTATAACTCCCATCATTACTGGACAGGAAGTCATCGTTACCGGGCACAACCTCGGGGTCACCCGGTTCAAGCCACATCGTGTTGCAGGTCGATGGACAACAGACATAATATGGACCACCAGTGAAGTATCGATGTTTATGAGTAACCCGGTATTAGCAGACGGGACACTTTATGGCATGTCACATCTACGTAGTGGACAGTTCTTCGCACTCGACGCCGCAAGCGGCAACACCCTATGGCGCACAGAGGGTCGCGAGTCCACCAATTCAGCCGTTGTTATGGCCGGAGACCTGCTATTTCTGCTAAATAATGACGCAGACTTGGTCGTGGCCCAAATGAGCCGAAACGGGTTCACCCAAGTGAGTCGTTACGAAGTGGCCCCAAGTGCAACTTGGGCTCAACCAACCATATCCGGCAATAGGTTATTCATCAAAGATGAATCAAATGTCACGCTATGGACAATAGAATGAAAAGACTCGCCACTCATCAACAAACGGCCCTGAAGAAGGCCTTTAGGAAATTGTGGCTACCTGTGACAGCTCTTGCCGCAGCCACGTTAGTGAGCACCCAGCTTGCCGCGCAGCGGGGTGGAGTATTTCGTGAATCTCGGGATCACCCGGCAATTCGCTACTCGGACGGCTCTCCCAGCGATGCCGTGTCCGTCTTGCACCAAGAGCTTCAGACTGGAGTCACCCAGCTGACTTTTGAGCCCACCACAGGTTATCTTCACTCTCTCCTTGAGGCGCTCGACGTACCGGTGCAATCGCAAGTCACTGTATTCTCAGAAACAAGCTTTCAGGCCAGATGGGTCACCCCCGAGAACCCTCGAGCGCTCTTCTTCAATGATACCGTGGCCGTCGGCTGGGTAAGAGGGGCCGATGTTCTGGAAATAGCTTCTCTGGATCCCACTCAGGGTGTGTTGTTCTATTCGCTCGACCAACAAGCGGCTGAGCGTCCCTCGATCGTTCGCAACGAACAATGTTTAGCCTGTCACCTTTCCTGGGACACCCTAGGAGTCCCAGGATTAATGACGCTTAACACTCTACCCTTGCCAGACGACCCTAACGCTTACGCCGTGGGCTGGGTCACTGACCATAGAAGCCTCCTCTCGGATCGCTGGGGCAGCTGGTATGTGACCGGGGCTCCGCAATCACTAAGTCATTTGGGCAACCGAACCCAACCGTTCGACTATGTCCCAGGTGAAGTTGAGCCCGCTCCTGCCTTTGACTCTCTCGAAGGGCTCTTCGACCTTGACGGTTATCCCACACCCTACAGCGATATCGTCGCCCTTCTGGTGCTGGAACATCGCAACCACATGACGAATCTATTGGTCAGGATTGGTTGGGAGACCCGAGTAGCCGACTATCCCAGTCCAGACACCCTACGGCCAGATGCCGAGGATGCCGAAACGGCAATCGCCAATGCCGCGGTCGAATTTGTTGACTATCTTTTGTTTATTGATGAAGCTCCCTTACCGACCAGACTCACCAGCACTTCAGGTTTTGCCGAGTGGTTCTCGGCGCAAGGACCATCAGACAACAAGGGTCGGTCCCTCCATCAACTCGATCTGAACAGTCGACTGTTTCGCTATCCATGCAGTCCACTAATCTACGCCGAAGCTTTTGATGCGTTACCGGACCGTGCGCGCAATGCCATCTATCAACAGTTATGGCATGTGCTGTCTGGAGGCGCGGGCGAAGCTCGCTACCAAACACTTTCAAGTGCAGACAGACTCGCTATAGTCGAAATATTGAGAGACACAAAACCCAATTTGCCAGATTTTTTTCAGGAACAGTTCGAATGACGCTACCAAGTGACCTTGACGTCCCGAATCCCTGACACAAAGGCTCTCCAGCCAGCTGGGTAAAAGTTCAAAGCCAGATATCCGAACGTCATGTTGGGGACGGCGCGCCAGCACCATTGGTCCGACTGCGATTCTGAACAGCCTCACGGCACTGTCAAATCAATTTCGTTCGTCCCAGCGGTAATATCGATATCCTGTTCAGTGCGGGTCGCACCATGCACAACGGTAGCCGTATACCTGCCAGGGATAACATCGGTAATAGTAAAACTGCCGTCCCGATCCGCAACCACCGCATAGGGCGCATCAACAACCATAATGTCTGCAAACATTTCAGTGTGAGTGTTGCACACGACGCTGTAGTCATCTTCCTGATCAAAAGTGTAGTCGTACGTGGTTCCCATCATCGTAGCAATATTAAACAGGGACTCATCCGAACTATCCTTCACATGAACCGTATGCAACTCATCCTCACTATTGGTGAAGTTGATAGTCTGCCCGGCTCGAACCAGGATAAACCCAGGAACAAATTGGCGACCAATCTGGTCCATCACCGGCCGTTGCTGCGGCACCGGCACACCTATATCTTCATGTGGATCAAGTAGAACGATAGAAACCACCATACCTGTGGCAGCAGGTGAGGTGCCCACAATCCAAGCCAAGCCACGGGTAGACGGCGGGTCCTCCTCAGCCACTGGCACTACAACGGACCGAGACGACTCTACTGGAGGCTCTGAGCTACAGGACCCAGCGAAGCTGCCGAGCAAAATGATAAAGACCTTCAGAACCCAAAATCTTTGCATGAAATTCCCCAACCGCACATGATAGGGATCGTAGCAGATGTTTCTAGTTCCCAAGCCCATAGGCTCAAATTCCCACAGGTCCGCTTTGCAGCCGCTTGGCCCGCCAGCGGTATAATCACCGTGGATTCTCGATTCGCTCAAGTTGACCTCATTTTGTGAGTCTCACAGTCAAAAGGAGCTCCCATGCCGACAAGACCGTACCCTTACTCCCTCAGAATCGGTAGTAGTTGCCTAGTCATCCTATTAGTACTTGCACTCACTTCGATCGTCGGTTCTACACAAACCCGACCAGTCATCAGAACCGAGGCCGACTTCCTTCGGGCTATGGAAGAACTCTCAAATTGGGGAAGGTGGGGGACCGATGACGAGCTCGGGGCCGCCAATTTGATTTCACCGGACAAACGTAAAGCAGCCGCGGCATTAGTTAGAGAGGGCATCAACATCTCGTTATCGCACGACGTGATCCAAGAAGACGCTGTCGATGGAGGAACATACCTCAACCGGCAGATCATGCGGATCAGTAGCAGTGGCGCTTCCGACCGCTACCAATACACGGGCACCTATCACGGCTCAATTCATAGCCACCTAGACTCAGTGGCCTGTCATGTCATGTTCGAAGGCAAGGGTTACAACGGAGTGACTCAGGAATCCATCGAAGAAACAGGAGGCTGTCCCCAAGGCAGCATTCATGCCCTGCGCGACGGCATTTTCACTCGAGGCATCCTATTCGATGCAACACTGCTACCTAATCGGGCCTCCCCTGAAGGATGGATGCCACCGGGCACGGAGATCACATGGGCAGACCTTGAACAACTTGAAAAAATTCAGGGCGTCAAGGTCAGTGAGGGTGATGTCATCTTGCTCTACACAGGCCGTTGGAAACGCCGGGCAGCACTAGGTGCATGGCCCACATCTGACGGAGTCTCAGGCTATCAGGCAGATGTGGCTTATTTTCTAAAAGAGAGAGGCGTCTCCTTTATCGGGCACGACATGTATAACGACGTGTCACCACACGGCTTTCCACCTGAAGTTGGTCTTCCACTCCACCGCCTAGCGCTAGTCTCGTTAGGAGTCTCAATTTTCGACAACCTAGACTTTGAAAGGCTGGCTCAGGAAGCCCGTCGCCTGAAACGCTACGAATTTCTGTTCACAGCCGCCCCACTGCGTATAGAGCAAGGTATGGGTTCGCCGTTGAACCCGATCGCGACTTTTTGATCTGAAAAAAGACAGGCACCAACTGAGTATCAGCTACTGTGAGAGGACCTACTAGAGCTATAATGGTGGGGTTCTCGGGTGACAATTTACAATGCGGCGCTAACGCCGCAAGCCGGACCATCGAGAGTCCGGTTGGGAGAGTGACTATGTCGATCCTGAAAAGACTTGGGCCACCTTTGGCCATAACAGCCCTCCTCGGGCTGGCGGTCATCTACGCCGGAACTTTAGCTGCAGAAGCCCCAGTCGAAGAGCAAGCTGGTGGAGCCGAAGCCCCGATGTTTGAGGTAGACCCGTTCTGGCCAAAACCGTTGCCAAACCACTGGTTGCTTGGATCAACCATTGGGGTTGATGCTGACGCGCAAGACCATATCTGGATTGTGCATCGGGCATCCACCCTCGCCGCCAACGAAACTTCAGTTCTCAACGATCCACCCACATCCGAGGAGTGCTGTAGACCAGCACCGCCGGTGCTTGAATTTGACCCGGAGGGTAATCTCGTTGGCCACTGGGGCGGACCTGGAAACGGCTACGACTGGCCCTCCTCAAACCACGGCATCACTATCGACCACATGAACAACGTGTGGGTCGGAGGCAATGGTGGAGGAGACTCTCATGCTCTAAAGTTCAGCAGGACCGGCGAATTCCTGCTTCAAGTCGGCGTCGCCGGACGAGCCCCAGACAGCCTCAGCCTCGACAGTTTTGGCCGAATTGCCAAGATTGCAGTCGACGGCGACGCAAACGAGATCTACTTTGCTGACGGATATGGGAACAAACGCGTTGCTGTTGTCGATGCCGACAGCGGCCAGGTCAAACGTTTCTGGGGGGCATACGGTAACCGTCCAGATGACAACTACTCGGTACGATATACACCGGGCGACCCAAATCTCCAACAGTTCAGCAGTCCGGTGCATTGCGCCGAGGTGTCAAACAGTGGCCTGATCTATGTCTGTGACCGGGCTCACGACCGGATACAAGTGTTTCAGAAGGATGGCACATACGTTGATGAAATGCTGGTGCTACCAAACACGACCGGGTCCGGGGCCGCATGGGACATCGATTTTTCCCACGATGCGGAGCAAGCTTATCTTTACCTTGCTGACGGGGTAAATCAGCGCATCCACATCATCGACCGGGTAAACCTTGAACATCTGACAAGCTTTGGAGACGGTGGTCGGCAACCCGGCCAGTTCTTTGGCGCACACAGCGTAACCGTCGACTCAAGCGGAAACCTCTACACAACAGAGACCTACGAAGGGAAACGAGTTCAGAAGTTCGTCTACAAGGGCATGGGACCGGTCACGACCAAGAACCAAGGGGTCGTCTGGCCGCAGTAGTCAAATTCCTGAGGGGTCCCTAAGGAGGGCTCCGCCCATCCCAGCAAGACGATTCTCGTCCCTAGTGGGCAATACCAGACGCCCGCTAGGGATTTTTTTCAGAGGAGTCCCATGCCAAAGCTACTACCACTATTGCTGTCACTCGTCCTGTTCACATCAGCGGCATCGGCCGAAGTCGTTCGAATCGATATCAACACACGGTCTACCGTTGCCAACGGTAAGAGCTACGGTATCTCTGGCTCATTCGAACGAATAGCCGGCACGATACATTTTGCTATTGATCCGGAAAACCCGGCCAACCAGATCGTCGCCGACATTGATTACGCCCCACGGAACTCGGCCGGATTAGTGGAATTCAGCTCGGATTTCTACCTGATCAAACCTACTGATATTGCTCGCGGTAACGGGACGGTACTTTATGAGGTCTCAAACCGAGGTGGCAAGGGCATGCTTGGGTACTACAACAACGCACAAGGGAGTCGAAGCCCAGTAACCGAAAATGAAATGGGTGATGGGTTCTTGCTGGAACAAGGCTTCACGTTGCTGTGGCTGGGTTGGCAATTTGATGTACCGGCTCGGGAGGGCTTAGTAAGAGTTTACTCACCAGTCGCGACCGACGCTGGGACACCCATCACTGGGCTCGTCCGCAGCGAGGTGGTTGTTAATGAGATCACCTACGACCGGTCTCTGGCTGACCGGAGTCATCAAGCCTACGAGGTTGCCGAAGCCAGCCACCCGGCGAACGTTTTAACCGTTCGAGACACGGTCGAGGGAGAACGAAGAGTCATCCCACGAGAACAATGGAAATTCGCCCGACGAACCGAGGCCGGCGCTATCGAAATTGATCCCACCCGAGTCTACCTCGAAAGCGGCTTCCAACCAGGCAAACTGTATGATCTAGTCTACGTTGCTAAGAATCCTCCATTGGTCGGGCTAGGACCAGCCGCGGTCAGAGACACGATCTCACATTTGAAGTACGAGGGCGCATCGGAACTCACGGTCTCTTCCGATGTGATCAACCAAGCGATCGCCTGGGGCGTGTCACAGAGTGGTCGATTCCTCCGAACCTTCCTCTACTATGGCTTCAACGCAGACGAATCCAACCGGCGTGCATTTGACGGGGTCATGGCCCATGTGGCCGGTGGCGGCCGCGGCAGTTTCAACCACCGCTTTGCACAGCCTTCTCGAGACGGGCACCCGTTCTTAAACAAACTCTATCCGACCGATATCTTTCCCTTCACTGACGCAGAGCAAACCGACCCCGTCATGGACATGCGGGACGGGTTGCTATCAGGCATTCAGCCGGCCCACATGCCGAAAATCTTCCACACCAATTCCTCCTACGAATACTGGGGCCGGGCGGCTTCACTGATTCACACTACTTTGGATGGTACCGAAGATAGTGCCTTACTGGACAATGCCCGCATTTATACTTTCGCCGGAGGGCAGCATGGTCCCGGTGCCTTCCCCCCGAGACAGACTAGCGGACAACAGCTGAGTAATCCGAATGACTATTCCTGGTTCCTCAGAAGCCTGGTCCTTGAAATGAACGATTGGGTCACCGACGGGAGTCCACCTCCAGCCAGTGTTTATCCCCGTATCGGCGACGGTGACTTGGTAGACCCCAAGGACCTCAGCTTTCCGGAGATTCCTGGAGTCAGCCAACCAGCTACCCCACACCTCGCCTACCGAGCGGTGTATGGCCCAGAATTTCGAAGTCGAGGCATCGTGACGGTGGAACCGCCTGAGGTGGTGTCAGCATTCCCGATCCTCGTCCCACAAGTCAACGACGACGGGAACGAAACCGGAGGCCTGATGATGCCAGAAATAGCAGTTCCACTCGCTACCTATACCGGATGGAACAACTTCAGACCTGAAGCCGGTCCTGTCAATGTGCTCTCTAGTATGCAGGGCTCCTACATTCCCTTTCCCCGTTCCCAACAAGAGCGCCGACAACGCAGTGACCCCCGTCGTTCAATTCTCGAGCGGTATCACAGTCAAGCCGAGTATGTGGGTCTAGTCTCCGAAGCAGCAATCCAGCTCATCGAAGACGGCTACCTGCTTGCCGGTGACCTTTCACCCATCCTGGTGCGAGCCAGTCAGCACTGGGACTACCTGATGGAGGAAGATTCGGAACAGTAACGTCTAGCATTCGTAGCGATCGACTAAAAACGCACCCGTAGTCCGAATGTAGGAATACGGGGAAACCCTTGAGCGGGTTCCTCCAGCAACCTTGGTCTGGAGGAGCCCGGGTTATAACTGAGGTTCGGCTCAAGGACAACAGCATTGGCTCGGCCAAGCAAATTGATAACCTCTAGATAGAGCGACCAGCGGCCGGATGGGCCTCCAGGCTGGTAGGTGGCGCGTACATCGACCCTCGCATAATGAGGCAGTCTGGAACCATTCAGGTTTTCCACACCACCATAATCGACTCCGTAGAGCAAATTCCCGGAAGAGTCAGTACCTGGCACGAAACGGCCACGTTCGTCTTTTACTGCAGCCACGCGGAGCCCAACCGGCGCTGTGTGAGGAAATCCACTGGCCACACGTGCGGTCGCCGCAAGGGCCCACCTCGCCGTCAGACGGTATCGTCCAACTGCGTTAAAGGCATGGCGACGGTCGTATTCAAAGGCATAATGTCGTTCATAGCTTTCGCGATTGGCACGGCCCCAAGCGTATGACAACCAACCAGTCATCCTAGACCCAGCATTCCCATGCATGAGGAATAGGTCGAGCCCGTAAGCTTCCCCGCTGGCATCGTTGGTCGGGCTACTAAGGATTTGGGGACCGCTTGGGACGCTGGAACCCAAGGATTCCGGAAAATCGTATCGAGCGACACGTGTAAGGCGCTCTTTCTCGGTCTCAAGGCGACCCACAAGCAGGTCCGAGAACTTTTTGTAGTAGCCTTCGACTCGAGCCAGTAAATTGGCGGTAAGCGCCTGTTCAACACCGAGTACGACATGTGACGCTTTCTCATGCCGCAAGCCGTGCTCACGAGCGCCGGTCAGGTCAATAAAATAGTCCGACTGGATCAGTTTTTCGTAGCCAGGGCTCTGTGTATAGAGTCCTCCAGCAGCCCGTAACCGGGCCCCTCCTCCCAAGGCATAGCTTCCGGCCAGACGAGGTGAGATTGTTGCTCTCCCGTTGACAGTGCTCCAATCAATCCGCACCCCAGGCTCAAATGACAAATGATCTGTTGGAGTGTAAACGTCCTGTAACCAAATCCCCCCGCGTGTTCCTTGCAACCTCGAGTCCAAGGCGTCCGGCAAGCCACCACCTCCCTGAACACTCGAACCATTCGCCTCGTTGGGATTTCGGTCTCCAGCAATGGTCAGCCCGACACCGGTGTCCAATCGATGGAACTCAACCCCCATGGAAACCAAGTGGGCCTGGGACAACTCGTAGCTGACATCCTGACGAACTGAAACATCTTTGACAGTAATCGATCGGTCAAAAATAATTGGACTGAGTCCGAATGCCCCGGCATCATCGGCCGCATTCGATCGAGCACCACTGCGAAGCAAACCATCAAAGTCGATCTGCTCGTTATTCCGGTACCAGGAAACGGTGGTCGTAGACGTAGCACGTGAACCAAGCACTGCATTGAACCGTGCTGACGCGAGTCCGTTTGAAATATCTGATCCCAACGCGGCCCGTTCCCCGGACCGGTCTCCATCGTCGCTAAAATCGAGATCAGCATTCTCAACACTCCCGAGCCCAGTCAAAGTCAATTGATGACCGCCTTCAAACACCCAACCTGACCGTAACTGCAGATCTGCAAAGGATGGAAAATTTTGACCGGCCAACGGGCCAGCAACCAAGTCATAGTAGGTACGCCTCGCACTGACCAACCATGTCGCACCTCGACCGATCGGCATTTGGCCTTCCATCACAAGGTTGGCATCTGTAATACTCGCCGCCGTAGTTCCCTGTAAATCGGGCCGGCCGGCTCGATTATCGACAACCAGAAGCGATGAGAGCCTGTCCCCATAGGCAGCCCCAAACCCTCCTGCTGTCAGCTGAAAATTGTCTACGGTCTCAGGGTTAAAGGCACTCGCAATCCCAAAAAGGCGATAGGGATTATGAACCTCAACCCCATCCATGATGGTCAAATTCTGGTCAGGAGTTCCTCCCCGAACAGCCAACCGGCTACCAAAATCGTCGGTCGAAGCCACGCCAGGTAAGGTATCGAGAGTTCGGAAGACATTGTCGATGCTACCCGGCGCGCGGAAGACCTGTTCGGGGCTCACCTGGGTCGACGAAGGCCTAGTAGACCCCACAGACTCAGAAACAACCTCGACCGTTTCGGCAAACGCCTGTGGAAACAGTCTGACCTCAATATTAATTCCAACAAAGGGCGCTACTGTGTCCAAATAACCTTCTGCTTCAAAGCGCAACTCAGACACACCCACATCCACCGCGATTGAGAAACGACCACTCGCCGTTGTCACAACCGTGTAGTCTGCGCTCTCAACCCGAGCACCCACGATCGGGATATTGGTAACACCATCGAGGACTACACCGCTCACGACAACCTTCGACTGCTCAGCGATGACGGGAGCCCCCCCGAAACAAAGGGACACCAACAGGCTTGTTAAAGTACGGATAAATCGAGACATGTATTTGTTGATTGAGCTGCTGCAAACGCCTCTAAGTTGTAGGCCCAAGCACCATTCTACCAAGACCGATTTAGGCCACGCCGTCGACATCCCCAACAGTAGACTCAGGCCCAAGGGTATCCCGGAGCGGAATCTCCTTCAGAAACCAGGACAACACAACGCCAAGAACTGAGATCAATGCAGCCCATAAGAAAACCTCTTGCATCGCTGCAGCAAGTGATGCCTCAACTCCACCAGCCACACCCTCAGGCAGTGCACGAATCGACTCTGGGCTACTGAGAAGACTAGTTACATCACCGCCCAAGGCTGACACAACGTCACTTGACAGTTGCCGAGGCAACTCAACCTCTAAGCGGGCGTTCATGATGGCTCCGAACAGCGCCACGCCAAAAGATCCCCCCATGGATCTGAAAAACTGTGCAGACGATGTCGCAACCCCAAGATCCCGGTAATGGACGGCATTCTGTATCGCCAAGAGTGAGACCTGCAAAACCATGCCGACACCGAGTCCTAGGGTTCCCATATAGATAGCACCTGCCAGACCAGAGGTATCCGAGTCCATGTAGCCCAACAGACCCATTCCCGTCACTGCGAGAACACCACCGACTCTCGGAAAGACCTTGTAGCGACCAGTCCATGATGTCAGTCGACCAGAACCCATCGAGCCAATCACTGTCCCAGCAGTCAACGGTAAGACCAGTAGTCCCGAGCTCGTTGCCGACACCCCAGTCACTACCTGAAACCACAACGGCAAAAACACTACCGCCCCAAATAGCGCGAGACCGGTCAGGAACCCTAAGGCTGAACAAATCGAAAAAATGGAACTCTTAAACAACCGGAGAGGGAGCAGTGGTTCGACGACGTGCGCCTCCCATTTTACAAACCCAATCGTCAACATCAAGCCAACCGCAGCAGAGCCTATAACCACCCACGAATCCCATGGATACTCCGATCCACCCCACACCACTGCGAGAAGAAGCAGACTCACACCGGATACCAGCAATAGTGCCCCTTCGATGTCGAGGTGTGTAGGTCGAGCCACCACGGGGACCCGAAGGGTGCGCGATATCACGACGAAGGCCAGTCCCCCAACTGGCAGGTTGATCAGAAATACCCACCGCCATGTCACCTGGTCCACGATAAATCCACCAAGCAGTGGACCAATCAAACTAGCGAGTGCCCACACACCTCCGAGGTAGCCAATATAGCGCCCACGCTGGCGAGGCGAAACAATGTCCCCGACGACCGCAAACGTCAGTGCCATAACACCACCAGCACCAAGCCCCTGCACCCCTCGAGACAACACAAGCGTAAACATGCTCGGTGAAATACCAGCAAGCAAGGATCCTGCTAAAAAGATCAAGATGGCAGCCTGATAGGTAACCCGACGACCATAAATGTCACTGACTTTCCCATAGAGAGGGGTGCATACTGTCGAACTTAGTAAGTAGGCGGTCACAACCCACGAGTAATAGTTGAGTCCACTAAGTTCGCCGACGATAGTCGGTAAGGCCGTCGCCACAATCGTCTGATCTAAGGCCGCAAGAAACAGGCCTGCCATGAGCCCCGCAAGAATCCCCAGTATCTGTCTATGCGTAAACGGCGCCATACCTCGAATCCACCTCTCCCATTGAACAAATCCAGAACACCAGAGCTAGGCTTATCCCTGTTTCTCGCAAGACCTACCCCAGCGATCGATTCGAGTGTCCCATCTTGAACCCACCAGTAAGGCAAACATCCCCACCTAAACGTAGGGGGTCCATCTAAACCATGTCACACTTCAGCGGTAGAGAACTTCTGGATGTAAAAGGCTCGTATCATATATGGAGCGACAACACGCTCTTCGTCAGCACAGCGCTTCTGACCAACTAATGCCAAACGAAACGCTGTAAACGACCTTCGAGTTGGTCTTTCTCGGCGGCTGCTCAGTTGAATGAGAGCATTAAGTTCGGCCTCCAGGTCTCTTGTCTACAACAGGGTGTCATATTTCAGGTGACCGTATCCCGCACCCGCTGATGTAGCCGCCAAGATTAATCCGCACATGGGTAAGGATGCCGACAGACTCACGAGGAGCCAGATGCCCAAAATGGAGAAAGCGGCTTTAGCTGAACCAAGCCGAAAGCACTGGAACAGGGGAAGTAAACAGGTACTAACCTCGTACGATCTTCATCACTTTGCCGGCAACACCCTGCTGGACGCAGTCGGACGCACCATCTGTGGAGCCGCATGCCTGCCCCGCAAGGAATTATTTGAATCTTGGGAAGTAGTTCGAAAGGTCCTTCGTCGGGCTAGAGGCGGGCCCGTTCTAGACCTGGCTTGCGGACATGGCCTCGTTGGCTGGCTCGTTGCTCTATTGGACCGAACAACCCCCATCGCAACATGTGTCGACACCTGCTTGCCCCACAGCCGAGAGCAAATCACAGCAGCACTAAGCACACGCTGGCCAGAAGTTGGCCTGCGAGTTCATTACCTTGAAGCCCCTCTAGACAGCATGCGTGTCGACGACACAACCCGTGTGCTGGCGGTCCATGCCTGCGGAGCGCTCACAGACCAAGCACTTAATCTCGCCGTCGCAGCCGGTGCCAGATTTTCCGCCTTACCCTGCTGCCACAGCTATCGCAAGCTTGCCGATGGAGGATTATCTGGCTGGGTAGATCCTGCGTTAGCGATCGACGTCACCCGCGTGTGTCGCCTCAGACAGGCCGGATATCAAGTCTGGACTTCCACCATTAGTACAGACGTCACCCCTCAAAATAGACTCATGATCGCCGTGCCGAAGCCTTGATTGGGCCACCAAGGCTCCAATTTCGTAAGACTCTCCATCAATCAACTCACCAGCTAAAATCGCCATCTAGCGAAGTGTTTTCTACCCCTCGCCGGAACGTCGCAACACCAGACGGTCCAACACAACACTGATGTCCTAATAGTAAGAGATTAGCCAAATTGAGGACCTTTGATAGAATTTTTCCATTGCGGAGGATCCCATGCGATCAGGTGTGACCCACAGCATTCATGTAACCATTTCTATTCTTACTCTCTTGTCAGGGCCGCTCACCGCCCAAGACGGAGCCACTGGCGGGAACTGGCCAACCTACGGGGGAGACCTTGGACACACCAGATATGCACCACTTGAAGGAATCAACGCAGACAATTTCAGTGATCTAGAACTCGCCTGGCGGTTCCGAACGGAGAACCTTGGCCCACGACCAGAGTTTGTGTTTCAGTCAACACCGCTGGTGGTTGACGGTGTCCTCTACACGACCGCTGGAACCCGTCGAGCGGCTGTGGCACTCGATGCCGAAACTGGTGAAATGCTCTGGGTGCATCGACTGAATGAAGGCGACCGAGCCGAAGCCTCACCGCGGCGGCTTTCGGGCCGAGGCCTAACCTACTGGGACGACGGAGCTGACGGAACCATCTACTACGTCACCCCTGGCTATCGCCTCATTGCCCTAAATGCTCTCACTGGAAGACGAGTGACGAACTTTGGCGAGAATGGCATGGTCGACCTAAAACTTGAGCTCGACCAAGAACTTGATTTGGTGACCGGCGAGATTGGCCTGCATGCCGCTCCCATTATCTCCAACGGAATCATCGTAATCGGCGCAGCCCATCTCCCTGGGGTTGCCCCGCGGACAAAAGAAAAACCCAAGGGACACGTGCGAGGCTACGACGCTAGAACTGGAGAACGCCGATGGATTTTTCACACTATCCCTGACGCGGATGAATACGGCAACAACACCTGGCTAGGCGACTCATGGCGTTACACCGGTAACACTGGTGTCTGGGGACAGATGACCATAGACGAGGAATTGGGTTATGTATATCTGCCTGTTGAGATGCCTACCGGCGACCTCTACGGAGGGCACCGTCCAGGAGATAACCTTTTCTCAGACAGCATCGTGGCACTTGAATTGGAAACGGGCAACCGTGTGTGGCACTACCAGACCATCCACCATGACGTCTGGGATTTCGACCTGCCTAACGCCCCTATCCTTGTCAACATCAACGTTGACGGAACTTCGGTCAAAGCCCTCGCCCAGCCAAGCAAGCAGGGCTTCCTGTATGTCCTCGACCGAACGAACGGTGAACCGATCTGGCCCATTGAAGAACGGCCAGTGCCCCAATCCGATGTTCCCGGAGAGACCACAGCCCCAACTCAACCGTTTCCAACAAAGCCACCACCATTCGAGCGACAAGGTTTCGGCATCGACGACCTAATTGATTTCACTCCAGAGCTGCGCCAACGGGCGGAAGAGCTGGTTACAAATTATCGAACCGGTCCACTCTTCACCCCACCTTCGATTGCCACACTCGACGGAACCCTCGGCACCCTCCACCTACCAGGGCTCACTGGGGGCACAAACTGGCCTGGAGGTTCATTCGACCCAGAGACTGGTATCTTCTACATTTACTCGAAGACCGAGGTCCATAGCCTAAGCTTAGTGAGAGCTCCTCGACGATCCAATATGGATTACATCATGGGACGACCACGTCGACCAGCCGGAGACCAAAACGAACGGAGCGGCCGAGGTGGACTCAATATTGAAGGGATCACGATCGTCAAGCCCCCCTGGGGACGGATCACAGCTATCGACCTACAGAGGGGCGAGATCCTTTGGCAAATCGCCCATGGCGAAACGCCCGATCACATCCGCAACCATCCACTCCTAGCCGGCATTGACCTACCTCGGACGGGGGTTGCCAACCAGCGCATCGGCACCCTCGTCACGAAGACTCTAGTTATCGCCGGAGATGGTGGCCTCTTTACCGACGACGATGGCACACGCAGGTCCGCCCTTCGTGCGTATGACAAAGCAACCGGCAAGGAGTTGGGCAGTCTACCGCTCCCCGTGCCAGCCACGGGCTCGCCGATGACATATGCCATCGACGGAGAGCAGTATTTGGTAGTCGCTATTGCTGGAGGAGGCTTCCCCGGGGAACTCTGGGCGTTCAGAGTTCCCTAGAGATACTGCGGTGCCCACTCTGGGAAAGCTAATGTTACTGGTCAAGCCGAATCAACCGCCAAGCGGTAGCTGCCGACACCAGACAGTCTGGACTCTTCGACACCAACGCAACCAGACTACATTCGCATGCCCCAGCCAGTCATGACTTCTTGTGTTAGGAAGACGCCTGAGGAAATGATAGTTTGACGATATGGGCACCCACCCCAAGGCTGGTGGATGCCATTCACTCAAGGACAATTCGGAACAACGACCTCTCCAACCGTAGGAAACTGGCTGCGGAACCCGGTTGTAGCCCGAGTCGACAATTTTGAGTCCTCGGTTACGGACAACGGTTCCAAGAAGAGAGCCGCTAGGTCTCTGATCTCGGCATAACACGGGCCCATCTCTGGCCCCATAACATAGAGAGCGGTTGATAAAGCATCCGCCACAAAAGGATCCTGATGCCACACCGTAACCGATCCAGCCCAATCCACCGGTCTCCCATTCCGAGGGTCCAAGATATGGCCCACTGCACGGCCTCCCACGAACTGAGACCGTTCGGAACCCCCACTGGTAGCCAGTGAGCCTTCAGCCAAACGGACCCCATGTACAGCCAAGTCTCGGTGCCTGGGGTCAGCAATAGCGACAGGCCAAGGGTCGGCACTTGAAGCCTCTGACACCGCGACTTGCCCGCCAAAATCGACCAACCAGGAGCCAAACTCGCCAAACTCTCGCTGTAACCGTCTGAGTCCCACCCCTTTGCCAAATGCTCCTGCGTCCACAGTGACACCGACGTTGCGGACCACTCGGCAACGAGCACCATCAAAGCTTAAATTTTCCCAACCACTGTGGGATAGAGCAGCCAACAACTCCGATGGCGACGGTAGCCGTCCAGTCCCTCGTAGCCCCCAAGCCTCAACTAGAGAGCCGACTGCCGGGTCAAACGCTCCCTGGGTCTCGCGATGCCAAAAGGTCAATTCTGGCCACAACCGACAGAGTGGAGGCGAAATCACCAAGCCCTCGCCAACCGTCTGATGATTGAGCGCTCCCAGGTCGGTGTCTGAACGCCAAGTGCTGAGTTCGGCTTCCGTCTCTTCCAAGCTGCGCACCATGCGTTCCAACTGCTGGATCGCCACGTCGCGGTCAGGAACCCGAACCGTTAGGGTTGCCCTGGTACCCATCAGGTAGACGGTACGGGGGACTACCACCTGTGTTGAAACTGTTTCGAATTGGAGCAGGAATGGAAGAAGGCTTGCAACTAGAACCGTCCGAGCGACCTTCATGGGCGAACGCGGTTCAGTCGGTTCAGTGACCAACCTGGCAAAGCCCCGCTCAGCCTCCAGCCGACAACCAAATGCAGACCGTATCCGGCCACAAACACGAGACTGGTCGATACATGTGCCCAGATTAGCCAGGTCACCCAAGTCGGACTCGACATAACCTGCAGCAAATAGCCGGTCAACGCCATCGCCGAAAAACTGAGGAGAGCGGTCCAACCAGAACGCCTATTATCCAAACGTTTGGACCGCAATTTATTCAAGGTATGCGAGCGGAACAGCGTTCCAAAAATCGCGATGAAGATGGGTGCAGCCATGATATGAAACGCGATCATCATCGGTTGCCAAGGATGATTGATCACGGCAAACGGGTCCACAGGCGTCACCGCATATTTCATAACAAAGTAGACAGACCCCGTCACGGCCACAACCACATGAAATAGGTTAAACACCCACTGTTCCCATCGCTGCATCGTAACCTTTACCTTGCCGTCCCTTCTAGGACTAAGTCTGTCGCCAGTACTCGCCGAACCGCCGCATTGGTTACATTAGCTGTCAAGGTAGCACCGGCAATAGCACGAATGGCACGCTGCGGATACACCTCATCACTCAATGGATGGCCATTGTATTGTTGATACCAGCTTGGCGCCGCCTGGAACTGCAGCGGCTCTAGAAACGCTGTCACATCAATACGCCTCAAGCTCCCGTCGGCATCGAGCGAAATCAACAGACTTTCGCGCTTGGTTCGGACAATATGAGTATCCACATAGGCACGCCCCACGACTTGCCCGTCACGCGCGATGACGTAGCGTGCAACTAAGCCGCTTGGCACCTGTTCACGGGACAATTCCCCGATCTGGCTCCTTTGTTCTTTCGTCAAAAATACCCGACCCGATGTGATCTCTTCGCTTGAAAACAGACCGGCTAATATTTCTTCACGGGTCACAACCCCGTCCTGAGCGAACGCGGTAGTCGAAGACAGCGCGAGCAACAAACAAAGCCCTGCTGGTGTCAACAAACGGATGAACCATCGGAATAGCTTAGTCAATTCAACCGAACCCCTTATCAGGTGGCGACCTGCTCAGTCGCCACCTGCAACAACACCCCAGGAACGCTAAAAGGCGTATCCGAGATTGACGTTGAACTGGTCCGTACCAGTCCCAGCGT
Source organism: Acidobacteria bacterium UBA2990 (assembly GCA_002347025.1). GTDB lineage: Bacteria > Acidobacteriota > Vicinamibacteria > Vicinamibacterales > UBA8438 > UBA2990. Next base: position 52,929 of record DEAE01000014.1, on the reverse strand, counting down.
CATTGGTCACCCACATATGATCAACCTTGAGCACGACACCCGCCACCGGCTTCAATTCCACACCGAATGTAAAGTAGTTGTTATCAGTCTTCAGGCTTCGGGTGAACCCGCTCGCTATCCTGTCCTGGGTGTCAACCTGCTCAAAGCGAATATAGGGCATCAGTGATGTATTACCAGCTGCGACCACCTGAGACAGTATGTTGTAGCCAAACTGTAGATAGGCACCCTGCATCCCCTCGGCCACTCCAGCCGAACCGGTCTTGCCGAGAAACTGATTCAGCTGAATCACATCATCGAGGTTTGCCCGAGCAAACAAAGCCCGCACATCAAAACCACGCACCTGGGCCTGGGCATGGAAATCATAGATAGTGGTCTTGACGCCGTACTCCGTGCTGTCCACGATGACCTCACCCTGACCTGAGTCACCTGTGTAGAGACTGGCACCAAAAAACACCCCAGGGGTCGGTGTGATGTCAAACCGACCGGTGAATGCCATACTTGTTGACTTGGCCTTGGCACCTTTCTGACGACCACCGCGTACACCACCAGACGAGAACTTCTGCCCATTAAACCCGTTCATGACATACGCTCGAAATGCCACTTTGTCGAAGGCCCCATAGATGCCACCACCGTTTTCACGCCACGTGGACGGGATGACCTTGTTTTCGGTAACCGGTCGCTCCGCTCCCATGAACACCGTCGGTTCGTGGAACTCATTGGTCAACCCCATCGGTGCCAGCAACATGCCGCCTCTCAAACCGACATTCGGGGTCATCTGGTAGTCAATATACGCAAACTCGACATAAATTTCTTTGCCGTGCTCAACCTCGATCTCGGAGTTGAACAGAAACTTATCGTTGAATCTATAACCAGTGTACAGAATCGCCCGCAACATGTCGGACTTGGTCCCAGCCTTGTTGGCATAGTTCTCAACAAGCATCTCCCCGTAGCCCGCAATCGACACCCCTTGATCGACGGAGTAAGTCGCAGCCGCAGAGGGAGCAAGTCCCAGTCGCCGAGCCTCATCCGGTGTGAGACGCACTTGAGTCTCACCACTGCGTAGTATTTCAATCTCCTCAGCCAAGACACCTATCTGTCGCTCAAGTTCAGCCACATCAGGCTCCTGAGCAGCAGTTTCAGTCTCCGAGGATTCTTCGGCCTCAGCATCTTCTGCCTCGTCCTCCTCAGCCCCAGCTCCCACAGGAGCAGCAGCTACCGCAGCAGCGATAGAATCGCCCAAAGAACCGTTCAGTGGCCCCTCGGTGGGTTCTAACACCTGCGCTCCTGCAAACCCGGCCAACCCTAGAGCCAGGAAAGAAACCACCACCTGCAAGGCAATGTCAGCCTTGAATCTTGTCATGCCTAGATCCTTCATCCTTTCTTTGTTGCGTGCCTAGGCAGCTCTCTCTACAATACAGAGAACTGGACGCAAAATGGCCTTCGCAACCAATTGATCGGGGTGCGCTGAGCATGCGTTCAATAGGCCCGCTGGGTGTCACCGCACCCAGCGGGCCACCTTCCTTGAAACTCAGCTGGTGTCCCCCTCACAGACCTCTCAATCAGACAGGGGGAACAGCCTATCAGTCATTGATATAATGAGACTCAGTCTCACCAACAACTACGAGTATATATCCGACCTGATTGGTCGTCAATAAAATTGAGACTCAGTCTCACCATTATTGTCAGCAAGCACGACCCGGGCATCCCCGGCACCAACAGCAATAGATCTCTGAGAGTCGGTAAAGGTATATCGTTGCTGGCTGGACCCCGGCCGTCGTCCCGCGGCCCAGTCAGCAATGTTGACTAGTCGTCGTTGGTAGGCAGCGAGCTTTGGTTCAGCAGTAGTTTTTGCACCCGCCAGTTATTCATATCAGCAACAATCAAGGTGTTTTCGTCTCGGCAAGAAATACCGTGGATCCAGTTGAACTGCCCAGGGGCACGACCCGATTGCCCCAACCACCCCAGCATCTCACCATCCAGCGTCATCTTATAGATCCGACCAGGATTCTCATCAGAAGCAAACAGATACTGGGTGTCTCCGCCAGAAATACAGAGCGTCCACGGTGCAGTCTCATCTGGCGCATTGGGATTGGGATTACCGAGTACCGGCTGGTAATGCTTGTCGTAGGGAACAGCCATCACAATAGACTTTAAAAGATTCCCCTCTGAATCGTACTTCTGGATTCGACGATTGCTTCGGTCGGCCACATAGACATTCCCCTGCCGATCCACTTGCAAATTATGCGGGAGGCGGAGTTGGTCAGGTCCTCGGCCATAGCTGCCCCATGACTTCAGCCAATTTCCCCACTTGTCCATCTTGCCCACTCGCGAGTTGATATAGCCATCGCTGACATAAATGTTACCCTCAGCGTCCCAGCCAACGTCAGTCGGGCCACCAAAATAGCCGTCAACCGCACGGGCCTCGCTGGCAGGAACATGTTCATAGGGGTCAAAACCCTCCGGTCGTCGCCCAAGGTTCAACACGACGTAGCCGGCCGGATTAATCTTGGTAACCGCGTTCGTTCCCTTATCGACCACCCACAGGTTGTCTTCATTGTCAAAACGGACAGAGTGCCCATAACCAAAGCCATAGACGTTCTGACCAATTTCACGCACAAAGTTCCCCTGATCATCAAACTCCAACAAATTGGTTGTGGCGTTCCCGAACAGCGGTCCCGTGGTGGAACTTCCCGGATGGTTGAGCAGAATGACATGGCCTTTAGAATTCTCGGCCACGGCGAGCGTTTCACCAAGATTCATCGTTGGTGGATACTTCAAAAAATTCGGCACTGAGACAAATGGAATCTCAGGAACCTCCTCCTGAGCCAGAGCAGGCACAGCCAAGGCCACCAGGGCGACAGCGACAACAATACGTTTCACGGTGTCCTCCTTAAAACCCGGTCACGCGACCGACAGCAAATAGAAGTTGAACAGCGATGTCTGTATCATAGCCCACTCAATCGATACTCAAGCGATCAACCCTGCCCACACTCCATAATTCAGCCTTCATCATTCAAAAGTCATCCTGCTTCGCTACAAAGCCGAAGCACAGCGAACTGGATATCCGACTAAGTATCTCGCTTGGGCCGCTGGTTCGAAGCCAGAACACCCTTGCGAAGCCTGATGGCATTGGGTGTCACCTCGACAAGCTCATCATCGGTGATAAATTCGATCGACTGCTCCAAATTCAGTAGCCGAGGCGGCACCAATCGCAGCGCATCATCCGCAGTCGAAGCGCGCATATTCGTCAGTTTCTTTTCCTTGGTTACGTTGACATCCATATCTGATGGACGGGCATTCTCGCCAATAACCATGCCCTCATAGACCTGGGTCCCAGCTTCAATAAAAATTTCACCGCGCTCCTGAAGATTGTAGATGGCATAGGCGGTTGCTTTTCCAAACCGGTCGGCGACCAATGCTCCACTCGTACGACCAGCGATCGGCCCGTGCCACGGTTCCCACCCCACAAAGAGGTTATTCATAATGCCTGTCCCTCGGGTATCCGTAAGAAATTGCGACCGGAACCCGATGAGGCCACGGGTTGGAATCCTAAACTCAAGCCTGATGCGACCGCTGCCATGATTAACCATCTTCGTCATCGTAGCTCTGCGGGTCCCAAGTTGAGCTATCACCACCCCTTGATAATCTTCCGCCACGTCGATGATCAACTCCTCAACCGGCTCCTCGATCCGGCCCTTGACCCGCCTGGTGACAATCTCTGGACGTGACACCTGAATTTCGTACCCTTCCCGCCGCATCATCTCCACAAGAATCGATAATTGGAGTTCGCCTCTGCCAATCACCTTCATCCGTTCTGGAGAATCGGTCTCTTCAACTCTGATAGAGACGTTACCAACCAACTCACGAGCCAGACGATCTCGCAAATTCCGTGACGTCACGTAACGCCCATCTTGCCCTGATAATGGCGAGGTATTGACTCCAAAAACCATCGAGACTGTTGGTTCGTCGATATGGAGCGGCGGGATAGGCTTCGGGTCGTCAGCATTGGTGATTGTTTCACCAATGGTTATGTCATCAATACCGGCCAAACAGATGATGTCCCCCGCCGCAGCATCGGCTACTTCTGTACGCCCCAAACCGTCAAACACATACAGCTTCGTCACCTTTGTGTGTTCTAGCGCACCGTCTAGTTTCGATACAGCTACTTGGTCACCAAGCGCCACGCGGCCATTAACAACCCGTCCAATCGCTATACGGCCCAAGTAATCACTAGAATCCAAATTTGCCACTAGGACTTGCAGCGGTGCCTCCGGATTCCCAGACGGAGGTGGCATGCGCTCGACAATGGTATCGAGTAACGGACGAAGGGTGTGGCCTGTCTCGCCAGCTTCCAGGGTAGCGATTCCAGCCTTGCCGTTAGCGTAGACGACCGGGAACTCAAGTTGATCCTCACTCGCGTCGAGGTCGATAAATAAGTCGTAAATTTCGTCAAGCACTTCGGCCGGTCGAGCATCTTGCCGGTCAATCTTGTTGATGACCACGATCGGTGGCAACCCTTGTTCAAGGGCTTTCCGTAGTACGAACCTCGTCTGCGGCAACGGACCCTCTGAAGCATCCACCAACAGCAACACCCCATCCACCATCGTCAGCGTCCGCTCAACCTCGCCACCGAAATCGGCATGGCCAGGTGTATCAACGATATTGATAAGCAGGTCCCGATAGCGAATGGCCGTATTCTTGGCCATGATCGTGATACCACGTTCGCGTTCTAAATCTATATTGTCGAGAGCTCGTTCCTCCACGCGTTCATTCGCGCGAAACACGCCACTTTGGTGGAGCATGGCATCCACCAAAGTGGTCTTACCATGGTCGACATGCGCGATGATCGCAATATTGCGGCGCAAAGGATTAGCGATTCCGGACAGACCAATTACTTTCATAAACAGTCAAGCTCTCGAAAACAGATCGACCTGCGATGTTATCTAAAGTGAGTACAGCTGACCCCATTGCGCCATCCACTCTCCATGAGCATAATCCCAAGTCGACGATGAAGGTCATTCAGTTCTACAATCCACCCTGCCACCGGAAACTAATGGCAAACCCCCAGCGGCAGAGCCGGCGTACGCAACTCGTACAATAACTAGCGGAAGGAGGTAATCAAGCCATGCGAACCCAACCATCAGTGCTTGCTCTCGCAGGCAGTCTGTTCATCGGATGTTCGACCGCCTCAGAAGCCCCGGATCCAGAGTCAGCAACAGCTTCTACCGAAGTGATGTTGGAAGAATCCCAACCGTTCGGTGAGGTCATCACTGCTGAACGGGGAGGTTTCATTCCTGAGGGAGTTGAGTATGACATGACTCACAACCGCATTTTGACCGGGTCACTCACCGAAGGCTCCATTTTCCAATTACATCCCGATGGCAGCCTCACCACCATCGTAACTGATCCGGATCTAATCTCGTCAGTCGGCATCGAAGTCGACGAGTTGCGCAACAGGTTGCTCGTAGCGAACGCAGACCGATCCGTCTTTGAAGGGAACACAGCTGGACAAGCGATGCTAGGCGTCTATGATCTTCAGAATGGGACCCGCATCGCCATGGTCGACCTAGCTGCTACCATCGACCCTCTCCCGGTTGAAGCCGCTTTCTTCGCCAATGATGTGGCCGTCGACGATAACGGAACAGCGTATGTAACCGACACTAGAATGAACGTGATTTATCGCGTCGGCAACAATTATGAAGCTTCGGTCCTCCATCAGTTCCATGATGGCCAAGGACCCAATGGAATCGTCGTGCACCCATCAGGATACCTATTGGTAGCACGGGGTGATGAACTCTGGAAAGTTCCTATTGCCGAACCCGCAGCGGCCACGCCTGTTGTGCTCCCTGAAGAAATACCCGGACAAGACGGGATGGTTTGGTCCGTCGGCCGACTAGCGATAGTCAGCAACTCCGGCAACCGAGTTGTCGCGCTAACAAGCACCGACGCCTGGGCCACGGCCGACCTAGACAGTGTCGCTACTTATGAGACCCAAGCCACAACCGCAGCAGTAGTCGACGATGATGTTTACGTAGTCCATCCTCACTTCGGTGATGGGTTGCCTCCAAGCGTAACCCGTGTCGAGTTCCAATAAACAAAAAGACCGGGTCCTACTAACACAGGACCCGGTCCCTCACTCCAGAAGAAAGGGTTCACCTCACAACATATTTTGTAATGCCTCCGCCGGCAGTCGGGCGCGATCCTGGGCCTTCAGCCGCGTAGATATTGCCATCTCCATCAGCCGCCACGCCTTCACCTGCCACTCCCTGTAAAACCCGCGTCTCATGCGCGTGCGGCGGCACAAATCCAGTCAGGCGATCCTCTCCAGCTGGACCAATACGCACACCGGTCTTCCACCCCGGGTGGTTACCCACGCCCGACTCTGAATCGATAGCATAAAGAGTGTCATCATCCGAAATAAACAGCCCACTAATTCGGCTGTATTGCATATAGATGTCCAGTAGCTCCCCTTCTTGATCGAAGATCTGGATCCGATGGTTTCCGCGGTCAGCCACGTAAAGACGCCCCTGAGAATCAAATTCCATCGCATGAGGGGTCCGGAATTGCCCAGGTCGGAAGCCGATCTCACCCCACTCCTTAATGAAGGTTCCATCGGGCGCAAATTTCAGGATACGTCCCGTCGCTCCAGCCGGCGGGTCAGGATTTTGTCCGCTATGCCCATCAGAGACAAAAATGTCGCCATTTGGGGCGGTAATCACATCACATGGCTCGTTGAGTTGACCCGACCCACTCCCTGGCTGCCCAGCCCTACCAAGCCGCAGTAAAACCTCTCCGTCTGGGCTGAACTTAATGACCTGATGCCCCTTGGTGCCACCCTCGTTCCCCTGCGAGTCAGTAACCCACACATTGCCATCATCGTCGACATGAATACCGTGGGGTAACACAAATAGCCCAGCACCAAAACTGGTCATAACAGCACCGGTATCTTTGTTGAACTTGAAGATTGGATCACGAGTCGGATTAGCCTCGCAACCTCCAGCTAACCCAAGCCCACCGCATCGATCATAGGCCCACACGTGGCCATCCGGCCCAATATCGATTCCAGCCGTCGAACCCCAAACACGATTATCGGGGAGTGGCGCCCAGTTCAGGATCACCTCTCCGGTGGGATTAGGAAGTCCGCGGTCGATGAAATCACTCTCACTCCCGCCAGACTGCGCTACCGCACTCTGTGGAATGACAGAAACAAGTCCTGCCGTCGCTAGCACTACCAGCGGCGCCACTAGACACTTCACAACATACTCACGATCGATGGTCATTGCACTTCTCCTCATTATTGACGTCAACAGGAACCCGCTAAATTATTCGAGTGAACCTATCCCTCGAGATGCACTTCAGCAATTGCGATACCACTCTCCCCAGCCACCGCATAGAACAGATAGACCCGCCCAGTGCGGTCATCTTCAAGAATCGCCGGGTCTCTGAGCTGATTAACATGCCCATAGGCAGTGCTACGAACCGACGATTCCAACGGCGCATTGGCGCCTTCCCAGTCGTGCTGGGGACGCAACACTTCGACGCCTGGAGAATTGAACCACGTCATCCAATCACCAGACAGGTCAACGCTACTCACCTTAATGTGCTCAGGGATGTCTCCCACCTGAGACCAGAACACAAACAAAGTCTGATCTCGCCGTAAAAGCGCTGAGTGCCGCATGCTGGGATTGAACAGTCGCGGACCTTCAACAAAGCCACTGAGCGGATCTCGAGACCGATAAAATTGCCCAGGCATCGACATCGCATATGTGTAATCTTCGTACTCAAACACACGCATATACGTTCTACCCAAGGATTCCGGGCGCGCTGCAAAAGTGAGTCCATCTACAGAGGTGGCAACTCTAGAGAGTTGCCGACTCACGCCGTCGAGACCATGGAAATACATGACAATCCGCTCGTTAACATCATCGACATGAACATCCGGAGACGCAATGTGGGGGGTCGTCGCCTCAAACAACCCATCGTGCGACCGTCCTCGCCGAGACGCACGTAAACGCTCTGCCACATCAGGCGCCACTTCAGGTGGCTCCGTCAGGAAATGGGAATCACCGATCTGCAGGCTACCAGGAGCATGGATCTTCCAGGGTCCCAGCAAATCGTCGGCATAAGCCAACCGTATATATCGACCCTTGTGATCGGCAAAGTACAAGTAATAGGCCCCTAATGGGGCCTCCACCCAGTCTGGCACCTGAATCACCGAAGGCCCTTGGATGTTCACGCCGATGCTAGGGTGTAGATCCTGTCGAATAATTGGCTCGTCCAATAAACGTTCCACCCGAACAGACTGTGCCGAAACCGCTGCAGTAGCGGTAATCATGGCGCAGACACAGACTACGGTACAATATCGAGCCGTTGGTCCGGAGTTTCTCACTGTACATGCCTCCTAGTTGATAACCTCACACCACAAGCGGCTCAACACACCACGAAAACGCCGGTGTGGCCATCCACCGCCTAAGGACACTAACCAGAATAGGACCTGTTATGAGTGGCAGGATATGTGATCGGCGACCTGGAACCAAGCCTCAACTACAAGGAGCGGTCAAATCAAGGACCACATGGTCATCTGCCAGGCTCCATATTTAGCTGGCACTGCAACTCGGTGAGCAAGGTCCGGACGTCCGCTGCGCAAATAAGTCTTGCTCGATAATCGTCAGCAACAAAACCTTGATCGACCGCGTGGTCCAAGAAAGCGAGCAACCGATCAAAGTAGCCAGCTACATTTAGCAGTCCACAGGGCTTTCTGTGAAGACCCAACTGCAACCACGTCAACGACTCAAACAGTTCATCGAGCGTACCCAACCCGCCTGGCAGTGCAACAAAGCCATCAGATAACTCATGCATGACACGTTTACGCTCGTGCATCGAGTCGACTATCTGCAGTTGGGTGAGACCATGGTGCGCCACCTCCTTCGCAGCTAGGTGTGCCGGGATGACCCCGATGACCTCACCACCCTGCCCCAGCACCGCGTCAGCGACCGCACCCATCACACCAACTGCAGCCCCTCCATACACAAGCGAGCACCCGTGGGCCACCAGCGCCGAACCCAGATCAACAGCTGCCGACGCGTAGTCTTCCAGCAGACCAGGATTCGAACCAGCAAATACAGCAATCCGGATCCTACGAGTAGTCTTCATCCAATAAAAACTGGCTTAGATGCCACAAATACCCAATCACCTAAGAGGGTTCAATGCAAAACGGCCGAGTATAGCAGTCTGTGAGCCACAAGAGCCTTCGAGTTGCGCTGGTGGCTACCAACCGGGAGCGCTATGATGGGACCAGCGTCTATTTTGAAACTAGCGACCGATGATGACACGGCTCTTACTACCAACGGCCTGCCTGACCGTCACAACCATACTGACCCTTGAAGGCATGGGAATCCCACCCCTTGCCCAGACACGCACTGTGTGGGATGGGGTCTACAGCGAAGCTCAAGCACACCGAGGCCAGGAACTGTATGTCGAGATTTGCGGCTTCTGTCACCGAGACGACCTAAGCGGCGGTGGAAGTGCGGCCGGTGCACCGACTCTCCGAGGGCCGTTCTTCACCACTCAGTGGCACGGTCGACCACTTGTAGATTTATTCGTGAGAGTCGGCACCACCATGCCACAGCACAACCCAGATTCCCTGCTCCCACAGGCGGTCATCGACATCATCAGTTTCTTGCTTAGAGAGAACAAGATGCCACCCGGTCAAACCGAACTCCCACCCGTGCTCGACCCTCTACGAGAGATCGTGTTCACTTCACGACCAGATTAGATGCAATCGTCTAAACACTCGGCCAACGATTCGTCACTCTTGAGGTGGAGCCCCCTGCTGGTCTCCCTGGGAGGGAACCTGGTCTGGTGTTGGCTGAGCCACCCGTCGTCCCTCGGCATCACGGGCGTTGCCGCGGTTACGACCACAATCGAAGCAGGTTCGCAATTCGTCGGCCATTCCGTCGGTCGAGAGGCCCCGGTCGGCCATCAACTCGGCCAGGCGATCAGCGGTCGCCGGTTGCTCTTTGTAAAACAGCGAGTAAAACACGCCGTTCGCAATCGTCCACGGTGTCCAACCTTGAGAGCTCCTGGCATCAAGCCGGGCACCTTGCTCAACGAGATAGTCCACGATGGATGGTGCCCCACGATAGGCGGCTCCATGCAGCGCCGTTTCGCCGCGATCATTGACCGCAGCAACATCGTTTCCTAGCGCGACAAGCATTTTCACTGCTTCCAGAGCTTCTGGCTCGTCTTCGGCAGTGGCCCCACCATCTTCTCCAGGATTCCACATATCCACGCCAGCCGCCACCATCAACGGCGTTGTGAGATCAGCGTTCGTGACCAACGGATCGGCTCCTGCATCGAGCAGCACCCGCATGACAGCAGTATCGACGTTCTTAGATGCTAAAAGAAACGGCGTCGCCCCAACCCGATTCAAGCGATTGCGGTAACCGTCTCGAAAATCTGACACCATCGGAGCATTGACATCGACGCCGGCATCGATCAGTTTGTTGATCAGATCCATGCTACTAAGGACGCCGGTGCCTTTGGGCGGCGGTAGGTGGCCCACATTGGTCCTCCGGAGCCGAATAACTTGATGCAACGCATTCCAGCCTTGCTTCGCCGCAGTAACATCAGCGCCCTGATCGATCAAGAACGACCCGACCTCATACTGCCCGTTCATAGCAGCCAATACCAAGGCACTTGTTCCATCAGGAAACGTGTCGTTGACATCACCCCCAAGCACCACAAGCGCCCTAACTGCATCGAGCTGACCGAGCTGCACAGCGAATAACAGTGCGGTAAACGAGGGTCCAGACTGGGACTCTCGCGTTAGACCAACTTCTCGGGAGAATGTGCCGCCACTCTGTTCTGCGTTCAGATCGCTGGTACGAGCATTCACATCAGCACCACCCTCGATCAATGCAATGATGGCCCCAACGTTGTTCTCAGCAGCGGCCCACATCAGGGCAGTCTGCCCTCGAGCTTGTTCGTAGGAGTTCGGATCGGCACCAGCATCCAACAACGCTTCAATCACATCTACTTGCCCCGTGCGAGCTGCCGTCATCAGCACGGTCTCCCCGTCGGCTAAACGGGTGTTCGGATCAGCGCCAGCGTCAAGCAAGCGGGCGACGGCATCTCCGCTACCGTTGATGCTGGCCAAGGTTAAAGGAGTGACACCGTAATGGTTTGACACGCTGGCATCGGCCCCTGCGGCAAGCAGCAGATCCACCATAGCAACGGCATCCTGCTGAACCGCCCAATGTAACGGAGTCATACCATCAGACTCAGTCACCTGGACGTCTGCTGCCCCAGCCAAGAGCGTTCTTACCCTCTGAACATCGCCAGAGCGAACCGCCGACACTAATGGGCCTTCAGCAGCAGCTATAGGCGCAGCCGTAACTATTGACAGGGCGAGCCCAAACATCACACCAGTAATTGCCAAAAGCAACGTTTGTCTATTCATGAACATGTCACATTCTCCAACCCACACGAGGACGATCGCAAAATCCTAGAACGGACTGCAGCGCCACTGGCCACAGTGTCCGCTCTTGCTACAATCGCCAAAATTAATCCATCTACAGGTCGGTCAATAATCCTGTCGAATCCCCTACCCGCTCACGCTCAACGCCGACCTTGTTCAGCAAGGTGAGGCCGAGATTTGTGAACGGGGTATGGAGCGGATAGCGAATGTGTTGCCCACCCGCCTTAATCGCACTACCGCCACCCACGACAACAGCAGGCAAATCAACGGGCGTGTGGTGGTCGCTGTCGCCCATCCCTGTGCCATACAGCAGCAGGGTGTGATCCAGTAGCGAACCATCCCCATCGGGGGTATTTCGCATCTTCTCGACAAGGTGAGCAAAGAGAGACACATGGTAGGCATTGATCTTCGCCCCTTGAGCAATCTTCACGGGGTCCATCTGATGATGGGATACAGCATGGTGCCCCTCAGGCACGCCAATCCATGGATAGGGTCGACCGTTGAGTTCGCGCGACATCTGGAACGCGACCACACGCGTCACGTCTGTCTGGAACGCCAATAACTCCAGATCAAACATGAGTTTGGCATGTTCATCGAACGAGTCAGGAACCCCGACTGGCGGATCGGCAATCGGCATTGGCGATTGGCCGCTTTGCCGCTCGGCCCGCTGAATGCGCTGTTCGACATCTCGCACTGAATGCACATATTCATCCACCATCACTCGGTCACGAACGCCGAGTCGCTGTTGGAGACGAGCCATATCTTCCATAGCTAGGTCGAGTACGCTCCGATCTCGTTCAAGACGTGCAGCCCGCTCCTTGGGCGTCCCCCCCTCACCAAACAGTCGCTCAAATACAGCCCTCGGATTGCTTTCCATCGGCATCGGCGTCGTGGGGGTCCGCCACGAATACGTCTGCTGATACACGCAGCTGTAGTTGTTATCGCAGCCTCCGACGGTGTTTTCGTGGTCAAGCGACAGCTGGAGAGAATTCAATGGGGTGTCAGTTCCAATTTTCGCGGCGGCCATCTGATCGATTGAAACTCCAGCTTCAATATCGGCCCCCTCCGTCTTCTTTGGTCGTGTGCCACTCAGCCACGCCGTGTGAACCCGAGTGTGGACTCCTCCGCCTTCACTTTGAGTCTCCGCCCCTTTATTACTGAGCCCACTCAGTATGACCATGTCCTCACGGAAGGGTTCAAGCGCCTGCAGCACCGGTGTCATTTTGTAACCGGTTCCGGTCGTGGCTGGATGGAAATTTGGGAGATACGTCCCATTCGGTGCATAGAAAAATCCCAAACGGGTGACGCGGCTCGAATTCCGAGGCATCGCCGAAAGCGCAGGGACCATCGCATCAAGGAAAGGTAGGGTCAACGCCGCTCCCATTCCACGCAAAAAACTTCGCCGCGGCAACGCCATCTTAGTAATGATCATCGAGATCTCCTTGTCATCGGCACACAACACATGTCAGCGAGAAGCAGCAAGCTGCACGCTTGCTGAAGCAGTTTGCCGTTCACGAAACGGCAGGCTCTCAACAATAGCCATAATCAGCGAGGACACTCGGTATTCCTGGTCTTCAGCCCGCCGTACAATCGCTCGCACAGCCGGCATGTCGTAATACTCCAACCCGCGGCCCAGGGCATAGGTCAGCAGCTTTTCGGTCAGTGTTCCCACAAAACGGGCAGGACGTTTCAGAAGTGCACGCCTCAACTCGGCAACCCCATTAAATGGGGTTCCATCAGGCAGCACACCAGAGCTGTCGATAGGCTGAAACTGATCATCGACCTCCCGAAGCCGCCCAACCGGATCGAAACGTTCAAGTCCAAATCCAAGCGGGTCAATCATTGCGTGACAACTCGCACACGCAGGATTGTCTCGATGAGCCGCCATCCGTTCTCGCATCGACGGCTCTCGGCCCGCATACACGCCACCTTTATCGGGTAGTGGCGGGACATTCGCAGGCGGGTCCGGCGGTGGGCTGCCCAAAAGGTTTGTCAGAATCCATTTACCACGAAATACTGGAGAAGTTCGGACTGGGTGAGACGTGATGGTCAAGATACTGCCCTGTCCCAATAGGCCACCGCGAGAATCATCAGTAATTGGGATGCGGCGGAAGTGGCTTCCCTGGATCTGCGGAATACCATAGTGCTTCGCCAGTCGGTCATTGACAAACGTGTAGTCAGCATCGAGGAGGTCCAACACGCTTCGGTCTTCCCGGATAATACTCTCGAAAAACAACTCGGTCTCCCGACGGAAAGCCGCCCGCAAACCCTCATCAAAATCTGCGAACAAGACCTCGGATGGTCGCATGGCCTCCAAGTTCCGCAGTTGCAACCACTGGCCGACAAAGTTATCGGTCAAGGCTCGAGCCCGCTGATCAGACAGCATACGTCGGACCTGTTGTTCGAGTACCGACGGATCCGACAGCGCATCCTCGGCGGCTAAGTCCAGCAGTTCATCATCGGGGACACTACTCCAAAGGAAGAACGATAAACGAGAGGCCAACTCAAGATCACTGAGGCGATAGTTCACTGGCGCTCGACCGTCACCCCCAAGAGGATCGGCTTCCACGCGAAAGAGGAATTCTGGGCTAACCAAAACCTGTTGAATCGCACGCTCGATACCAGCCTCAAAATCACCCTCGGCACGGCCAGAGGCATAGGCCATCTGGAGGATGTCCAGGTCCCCTGGTTCCACCGGACGACGATAGGCCCGTCGAGCCAAGCCGGTCAGAATATCCGTCGCACAACCGTCTTCATCACCAACCAGCGTTGGTTGACAGATAAACAGGCGCTGCCGGGCGGGGGTGTTCCCTGGACCTGCGACCTCAAAAGGTCCGGTAACAGAGACGCTGCGCAAATACGGCTCTGGCCTCCGACTCACGGTCGGATTCCGAAACAAGCGACGCGGTGTTTCTCCTAATAATGCAGGTGTCTTGAGGAATGCAACCATCAGTTCACGAGGACCGGCAGCAATCGGCAGCCGCACCTCCAAGTGCTCCCCCAACTCATTGCCATCGATGTCCAAAGAGGGCAAACCCTGCTGCATCCGAAACAACTCAACCCGCTCACCGTCCACTGTGACCTCAAGTTCGGCGCCACCGGAGACACGCGACACTTCGGCTCGCAGAACATACTCGGCATCAAGCGGAAAACGGTGAGTGATCCGACTTCCGCCACGAGTTCCATAAGGCAACCCTTCAAGGTGATCGTCTTGGGGCAACGCTGGAGAGATGGTGTACGTAGTAGCTATTGGGGTTGGCGGCGTGGTCCCCACTGCCGCTCGGCTGATCCTGCGAGCTGCAGTCAGGTAACGCTCCATCAGCGCCTCAGAAACCCGAAGCACACCCGCGATGTTATCGAAGCCGTAACTGGCACTATCGGCAGGTAAAAGTTCATCGACGTCGATGGTTAAACCAAGCACGTCACGGACGGCATTGCGATACTCAGCTCGGTTGAGCCGATGCAACGTCTGGGTCCGACCAGGATTAGGGTGGCTCATCGCCTCGGCATCGAGCTCAGACTCAATCCAGCTTGCTAAAGCTTCGTAAGTTTCCTCATCCGGTCTCGGTCGTCCAGCCGGGGGCATCAGCCCCGCGCGCAACTTACGAACCACCCCTTCCCACAGCTCGGCATGCTCGCCCACGTTTCCCACATCTGCCGTATCGAGGGCCAAGCCCGCGGTTAGAGTGCGCTCGTTGTGGCACCCAACGCAGTAGCGACGAAGCACCCTCTGATGCGTATCCGGCGAAACGGATTGCGCCCCAATCGTTTGTCGAGGCTCACCCTCGGCTCGAGGAGCGGCTGAACTGGCCCCACTCTCCAAGGGAACCAGCCCTACCAAGGCAAAAACAACAGACGCAGGCCAAATGCGCATCAGACTCCTTTTCGAACTCCGAATTGACAGGGTAATATTAGCGCAAAACCGGTGCCAAACAACGACCGATTCCCAGAAAGCTGTCATCTAGCGCGGCTCAGCCAGAAACCAACCGAAATAAGCAAATAATAAGCTAGGCCTGCTAAGATAGTGGTTCATCGGCGACGGTCGGCCCGACCTAGTTTTCTAAAAGGAGACTACCTGATGGCAAAAACCCTGCCAATACTGGGATTACTAGTCCTGCTGACAGCGCCAGCCTCAGGAGCGGCCCAGAACACAACCGACGCTATCGCAAAAGCTCTACTGGCCGCACCAGCAGCCTTACAGGCAGAAGCCATGGTGATTCGTCTGGCTGCCAACGGCACCCACACGGTGTTGCGCGAGGGTTCCAACGGACTGGTCTGCTGGGACCGCTCCGACGAGCCCAGTCGGTCATTCAGTGTTCAGTGCACCAGCGAAGAAAATTTGGCACGTGTAAAACAAAACCGAGTGTGGAGTATGTCAGGCCGGAGCGCCGACGACCTCAGAGCGCTCCGAGAGGCCGCCGAAGCTGATGGAACCCGTGAGGTATCAAAATTCGGAAGCGTGTACTATTCGCTTAATGGCGCGGACGCGGGTTCAGCCAGCCTTCACACCACAATCGCCGTACCATTCGCGACAAGCGAATCTTTCGGCCTCCCTGACCAAGGGAACTATACGGCTGCCGGCACTTGGATTATGGAAGCTGGGAACTCATCGGCCCACATCATGCTGCCGGGACAATAGCCCCATCTAACTCCCTCAGTCGTCAGGAGAAATTAGACTATCATGCGAATTTCAGCTCCCACTCCACTTGCCCTAGCAACCCTCCTGACAGTCACGACAGTCACCGTGGCACCTGCCCAAGACCATTGGGCCCAGTTTCGTGGACCCACAATGAATGCCACGGTGGCCGACAATCCCAACCTGCCCGAGCAATGGAGCCAAACAGAAAACGTCGAATGGATCACCGATATCCCCGGGCTCGGCTGGTCAAGTCCCATCGTCTGGGATGAACAGGTTTTCCTGACGACTGTCACAGCTGAGGGCGCCTTCGAGCAACCAAAACCAGGTTTATACGCACCACGTGGGCGTCCAGAGCCTCCCCCTCTTGAACACGAGTGGCGGG
>DEAE01000014.1:0-36123 GCA_002347025.1 Acidobacteria bacterium UBA2990 | reverse complement strand
CACGAGTGGCGGGTCTACGCTCTCGATCTGACCACCGGCGCTATCCAGTGGCAACGGTCGGTCAAAGCCGGCCAACCGACGTTCCCTCGCCACATGAAGAACACATATGCGTCCGAAACTCCAACTACAGATGGAGAACGAGTCTATGTCCGGTTCGGCGATCTAGGCCTGTATGCCTTCGACATGGATGGCACTGAGATTTGGCGCGTCGAAATTCCAGATAGGCGAACTAGGTCAGAGTGGGGGTCGGCCTCATCGCCAGTGTTACATGAGGGAAGATTGATCATCCTCTACGACAACGAAGAAGCCTCGTGGCTTGCTGCACTCGATGCGGCCACTGGGGACGAGATTTGGCGCACTAACCGAGACGAAGTATCGACTTGGGCGACTCCCTATATTTGGCAGCACGAGCAACGCACGGAAATCGTTACCTCAGGCGTAAACCGCATTCGCTCTTACGACCTAGATGGCCAGTTATTGTGGGAAATGGACGGACAAATGTCGTGGGCCTCCATCGCAACTCCCTTTTCCAGCCATGGGATGGTCTATGTCAATTCTGGGTATTTCCGCGACCAGCACCGACCAGCCTACGCCATTCGTCCTGGCGCTAGCGGAGACATCTCTCTGCATGACCAAGCTAACTCAAACGAATACGTTGCCTGGTATCAGCCAACAGCTGGCAATTACAACACGTCGCCTCTGGTCTATGGCGACACCTACTACAGCCTGCTCGACCGTGGCTTCTTTGAGGCCTACAACGCGCTCACTGGCGAGCCAGTCTACGGGCGACAGCGTATCCGCGTGGGAGCCAGCTTTACCTCATCCCCCTGGGCCTACAATGGCAAAATCTTCGCCCTGAGCGAACAAGGTGACACCTATGTCATCCAAGCCGGTCCCGAGTTCAAAGTGCTCGGCGTCAACAGCTTGGATGAGATGGCAATGGCCTCTCCTGCAATTGTGGGAGACCGACTTATCATCCGTACTCGTTCAAAGGTGTACAGCATCCGGCAATAAACCCACTAGGGTGGCCTTACTCCGAACCGCTTCCCGCCCGCCTCTGTTCCGAGCCCTGAAAGTGACCGTCTGGCACCTGCCAACGGCTTTCAGTCTCCCAGAATCTATTGGCCGGCTTCGCGCTCCTCAGCACGATAGCCGGCAAGGATGCCTGTCATACCAAGGTTTCCTTCGTGGCACGCGTATTCAAACAGGGGGTCTTGGGTGCGTTTTAGTGGAATCATGACGGTCCAAGGTTGAGACCATGTCACCGGGTCATCGAACGTGACTTCGTACTGCAGAGTGTCCGGTCCGACTCGAGTCAACCGCTCGGTCACACGCAGGCCAATTGATGAATTCCAGAAGGTCCCTACCTTCGAGTAATTAGTGGTTTCGATGACCAGTGTGTCGCCGTCCCAGTATCCACGAGGGTCACCGTGCAATTGGCGCACATCACCAGACAGGTGACCTGATCTAGCGATCGGAATCACACGAGCATCGTGAATCATCTCCATGAGGATCACTGCATACTCCCGGCTCTGGAAAATCTGAAAGTAGCCGTTATAACCAGCAAACAATAGCGGAACCCCATAGGTAATACACCGCTCGTTCAACGGCCGGTCCGTCCAGCTGTCAGCTTTTTCGGTAATCAGCGATGGCGGTAGCCCCCACCCTCTGTTACGCGCCTCAACCGTCCTCGCCGGGAGACGGCCATCTGGAGGGTCAACAATCAGGGAAGTCCGGTTGTCGAAGTCACGCTCGACCATCCAGAATTGATTGTAATTGCCAGTTGCCGGGTCGTAGGAATCAGCATCCTTCAGTCCAGCCAAAGCTGCAAAAGCCAACTGATCGCCAAAGACAGCATCAGCTCCGCTTGCCGTCACCTCCGCAGCAGCTGCCTGAAAAGTCGCGAGTTCTTCATCGGTCAATGTCGTCTTACCGGCCCACTCATCGGGCCGTTCAAGAGGCGTCACAGAATTATTGGCCCAAACACCCTGCAAATCAGGGTGCCCATCGGCCGTACGCGGCAATTGCCAGACCGATGACGAATCTTGGGCATTACCTACAGCCGGCGTCCAGCACGCGATCCCACAGAACAACACACAGGCAACACGACAGCAAATCCTCATGCACCCTCCAAGGTCAGTCAGACATCTACATCAGCACAAAGACAGGCAAACTGCAAAATCCAACCCGAACCCGAAGACCATCACTGGCCAGCACCTTCTCCAGTCCATGCCGTCAACATATAGGTAGTTCTCTTAGGTAGTTCTCTCCACCGAGACACTCGAGACCCACCGGATTACTGGTAGCCCCCACCGGCCTGGCAACCGTGCGCCCGATCGGCTCAACATCAGTCACACCTACGAGCTGCTCGATGCGCAAGCTTGCAAGAACCTTAGGCCCAAGAAATAAAGCCCTCTAACGAGGGCTTTATTCCACTGCACCGATGACAGGCGTGGCAGTTACTGCTCTGCGGCATACACGCGACAATTCAGTGTCCATCCCCGAACATATTCTCGAAAACCGCTCATCGTTGCCAGGCGCTCCACCGCCCACGGCTCAGACAAAGAATCAAATACAGCACCAAGGCGTTGCGCCGTTGGCGCAGACACGCTCGACATGATAAGACCCGCCCATTCACCAGTGTTGATCCGAAAAGCAGCTAGATTGACGTCGCCCAAACCGTTCGCATGTGCGGCTTCCTCTAGGTCGGCGATAGCCGCGACATACCTACTCGGTTCATCGGTCTTAATGAGCAGGTTCCACGCAGCCCAAGTGGCGCCATTCACCAAGGCACCACCTGCCTTTAGAACGCTATAGACATCTCTGGCTCGAACCTCACGCAAAGACGCCACCTTCGCAATTTCATTGGCAATCGTGGGGTTAGTCGGGTCACCAGAAAACAGCGCCTCATGACTAGTGGCACTCGAGAACCAAAACACGTCTCCCTCTTGCTCCGCCCCTTGAACCGGAACACACGCACCTATCGCTCCCGGATTGTCGAAAACTCCGGCCATGACCGGTGCGGAACTTTCCACCCAGGACAGATACCCGGGCACATCGTCGGTATTGACAGTTACGACCTGCAGCGCTCCTTGAGCTTGAGCCAAGACAGGCACCAACACGGCAAAGGCGATAGCGACAACAACAGTTTTCTTCACTAGTTCCTCCTAGGCTCACGCAATATTTCTGTCACTGGTGGACTCAGGTCACACCGTGGCACTAGCTGCAGGCGGTTGATAAGCCGCTGCGTCTCTATTCAAACGCGTCCTCACCGCCCAACACTCCGAAGTTACACGATACTTACGACAGCTGTGTGACTGACACCATATCCAAGGGGTTACTTCTTCCCCTCCAATAACGGTCTTTTCTTCCCAACAAACACCAACCGCTGGAAAGCCGTTAGCGAGCACGCAGTACACCGTATGCCCCCAAAGGCAAAGGCTCACGCTAACAACCTCTAATGGCAGGGTCAGCGCCCCGGCGCCTGGGTAGCATCCTCCAGTTGCTCAATACACTCAGCTACCGTAGAGGCACTCCCAAAGACCTCGAATGACGCACGTGTATCGCCTGCGCGAAGCTCGAGAGTCGCGGATTCACGGAGCGTGTTTAAGGTGAAGTCGAGCCCACGGCCACCATTTAGCTGCAGGATACGGTCGCCGACAGCACTGACAGATACGTTCTGACGTTCACCTGGAATACCACGCACCCCTGCTCGATCGGTTGGCTCGATCGCCTCTGCAAACTCAAACCCGGCAACAAGGCCCTGCGAAGCGCAAACAAGCAGGATGGAGTCTCCATTGTCGTTACGGAGTCGAAACTCCGTCTGGCCATTCGGGAATTCCTGAGTAGACCATTGGGGCTGAGCGGCCACCGGCGTCACTCCAACTACCAAAAGCGCAACAAACACCGGGAACGCAGCAATCATCATCTTCATCGGTCTCCCCTTTCGCGTCTGACCCCAAACAGGACCAACTGCCCCTGCCAACTATTCGATTCCATCCCGTAGTCAGCTTGGCACTAGGTCCCAAGTTAATGCTTCCTGGCAAACAAAATATTTGCCAGACTCACCAGGAAAGCATGGTGTTACTATGTCATAAGTGACAAAATATGCTTTACGCGCACAGAACACAAGGTCGTAGTTTACTGTCAAACCAGCCACAGCTGGGAGGAAACATATGCCTGTTCCACCAATGATCCGATCATGCCTAATCCTTCTTGTTGCGGTTACCGTCGTTCTTGTCGGACCGCCAACCTACGCTCAAAATACCGCTAGAATCTTCGGTGTAGTCACCGACGACCAGGGCAACCCGGTTGAGGGTGCCACCGTTACAATCGAATTCA
Organism: Acidobacteria bacterium UBA2990; assembly: GCA_002347025.1. Taxonomy (GTDB): domain Bacteria; phylum Acidobacteriota; class Vicinamibacteria; order Vicinamibacterales; family UBA8438; genus UBA2990. The sequence continues at coordinate 31,782 of DEAE01000014.1, read as the reverse complement.
CCGGCGACCTAGACCTTGTCTACGAAGCCACCACGAATGACCAGGGTGAATACCGTCAAATGGGTTTAGCTCGCGGCCCCTACGACGTGACGTTTACGACTGGGAATACAGTCACCCGGCGTAATCTCGAACTCATGGTCGGCATGGAATTTGAACTGGACGTGCAATTCCTGGCTGAGGGAGAAGTAGACCGGGCTGGGCTCTCTGCGGAGGACCTCGCGAGACTGGAAGCAGCCGAAGCCACTGACGCTGCCTTCTTAAACGGACTGGAAGCCTCGCGGGCCGGCAATCTGGAGGAAGCGATCGACCTCTTCAATGAAGCCATCGCCGGACTGCCGGAATGCTACGATTGCTACCGCAACCTCGGCATCGTTGAAATTCAACGAGAAAATTACGAAGCCGCCGAGACGGCCCTCAAACAAGCTACTACCATAGCTCCAGATGACGCAGCTTCCTTCAACGCCCTGGCCGACCTGTATAATGCAACCCGTCGATTTGACGAGGCCGGTGAGGCTGCTGCCGAGGCACGCCGCCTATCGGGTGGCGGCTCAAACGACGACCCCAGTGCGCTGTTCGATGCCGGCCTCATCGCCTGGAACGCTGGGCAATTGGACGAAGCCCGCGGGTTGTTCGAACAGACCCTCACCTTGGATCCGAACCACGGCGAAGCTAATTACTGGATGGCCATGGCAAGCCTCAATGGTGGGCAAATCCCCGAGGCCGTTACCTTCATGCGGACTTACCTCGAGCGGGAACCAAGCGGTCGCTTCGCCGACCAAGCCACCGCGCTACTGGGCCAATTGGATCCGTAGAACGACGACACACCACCGTGGTGGCGGCCATCCGGACGCCACCACGGTCGATTACTGGGGATACTGCAGCAAGTTCACGACCTCCCGCGTTTCGAAAGATTGTCTGGTAATTGACTCTAGAATATTGCTCTCGACCCCGCTCCTCACCGCCCCCACCAGAGTAACCACCGCCTGATCCACTACGATCCGAAAGGGAGGCACGTCCGCCACAAGGGTGTAATGTGACAGGGCGGGGTGGCGAAGTGCCCTGGCAGCGATCCCTCGACGGAGGTCGTTGTCTCGGCGAGAGGCCGACTGTTGTACGATTCGCATCTGGACATCTTGGACGCCGGGAATCTTCGCCACCCGCTCAAACAGGTCACCAGACTTGTCCCGATCAGGCGTCACTGTCCCGTTTAGGGTCACGACACCGTCAATCACACCACCACCAACATAGTCCCAGATCGTAATGAAGCGATAGGTCCTGATGGCCTCAACCACCTCTTCAGCGATTCCCGCATCATCCTCAGCGCCAGGTATGGTCAACTCACTTGCCACGGTCTCCACCCCGTCCAACGCCAGAGTACGGTTAATTGCTTCGTTTTTATCCCAGAACGTCGCAACGGGCCCCGTCAGCGTGACCTCGCTGCCCGCGAGCGCTACCGCAACCTGTTCTAGGTCGAGGTCATCACGCAACATCTTCTCCACTTCAGCCTGGACGGCTGGCTGGCCCTCCCCCGCCGACACCCCATGCGGTATCATGAGATACAAAGCGACCACAATAGCCATAGTAGGCCTCGGTCTACTATCCCATCCAATTGATTGAGCCGACATGATTTTCCCCTCTCTACAGCTGCCTCATGCGCCCTCTCTACCAGCAAGGAAACGTCTAAGGTGTTCGACTGCGGCACGCACAGGTCTCATACTCATTTAGACGGTCTCTCAGAGCAGAAAGTTCCTACTTGCCCTCGACTAATTACGACACAACCCATTCTCGCAGATATTTCCGCTGGTCGGCCCAAGAAGGAGCAGATTCTGCAGTCTTGGACACCTTCTTCCGCAACACCTAGAATTTCGTGGACAGGATGAGAAGACCATAAGGCACCGAACTGCTCCTTTCCAGTCCGTAGACGCGATCGTGATAGTTCTTCCTACCATGATCGTCTCAACCCCATCACCTAAGCACGAGTTGGGAGCAACTAAAGTTCCTCTCCAGGGTTTAGGCCGTGTCGTTGAACACCAGGCCCATCGGCATTTCAGGGCGGGGGCATCGAGTTCTTCTGTGAGTTGACGTATCCCCGGACATTTGCCGTCCAGAGCTGATTGGTGATGCTCAAACATTGAGTGACATTGCACTGTTGTCCAGCGAAGCGATTCCTTTTCACTGAGCCGGCTGCGAAGCATCCGCCACATATTCAACTCGCTATTTTTCCTACTCTCGTCCCGACTCAATCAAAGCCCCAAACATCACTGGGTAGTGTGCCACTCCCTTTTCAAGCAGCGCAAACGCCCTCTGGTTACACACCCACAAAGTCACCACCCTGGGAAAATTGGTCCACAAGGCCATGGGCACTACCACCCGTCCCATAAAACGCAGAGCACCGGAGACAGTTGCTTGCCATGGCAGCAGAAACTGCCGCCGGCACGGCATCAGTAGGTGGAACAACCTCCAGGCCGCGACACAGAAGTCGTCGCTGTGGTTCCTGGGAGATAGCTGACCTGTGTTCAACCAGCATGTGTTCATATCGCGCCGCCGGCCGACCCTTCGACCGTTCCCTACCACAAAAAAAGAGCCGGGCACCCATAAGGGCACCCGGCTCCGACGAGACGCGGTTGTAGCTTTCTAGTAGCTAGAACTAGAAACCATACCGGACACCGAAGTTCGCCTGACGTGGGAACCCTCCGGACCGGAGTGAGGTGTAGTTCAAGAAGCTACCGGCATTCTGGTCATTACTGGGATTGTTGAAGTTAACCCGGTTGGTTAGGTTAATGACATCGAGGTAGATATCGATTGTCTGAATCCCTGAGGGACGGATACGGTAACCGAACCGAAGGTCGAGCTGCATGAAGTCAGCTCCACGAGCTCCACCCTGACGACCGTTATGCACCATACCCGAAATCGGGTTGTTCCCACTAGGGTCTGCACTGTAGGTGCCAGCGGGGAGAGGATCCCAGAACGAACCGTTCATGTTGGTGTCAATCGTGCTGTTGAAGAGCGTGAACGGTAGTTTCGTCATGTAACGCAGAATCGCGTTGGCGGTGATCCCACCCGGGAACTCCGTCCGACCACTGAGCGTCAGCACGTGCCGACGGTCCGTCTCGGAAGGCTGCCAGTTCTCGTCCATGTTGAGGTCTGAGCCAACCTGGGTCTGGAGACCATTCAAGCTAGGACCGTTGGTCCCATACTGCTCGAACGTGTCGCCACGCGAGTGACCGAGAGCATACGATACACGTGCACCCCAGCGATTCGCGAACCTCTTCTCCAACGCAAAGTTAAACGCGTCATACGACGATCTACCAATGCTCTGGATGGACAACACACGGTTAACGAAGGAGTCCGGCTCATAGAACACCGTGTCGTTTCGACTATAAAGTTCCCCAAACACGTCGCTCCAGGTAAGGGGGTCGCTTTTGCCAATGCCATCACGTGACGCCATGTTGTAGCTGATGCGTCCGAGGAGGTCGCGGCCACGCATGTTCACGTAGTCGACCGATACGGACAACGTCGGCATTACTTCACGCTCATAGCCCACGGTGAACTGGTGGAACCACGGCTGCTTCCGCCGGTTGTTATCGACATAGACCCGGGCTTCGTTCCGCAGAGTGGAAGTACTCGGGTAGAGGGCGTCGATGTAAGCATGGTTGACCAACGGGCACTGTGTGCCACCATCACGCGAGAGCCAAGGTCCGCACGCCGCGCCGGTACCAAAAGTCAAGGCACCAAGCAATTCGGCGTCCGTGATCGGGAGGCCAGCTGTCGGACCCGGGTCACGGTTAAACGCCCGCGGGAAGGTCACCTCGAACGAGTCGTTGATGACAGGGTCCTGCATGACATTGTCCAACCCGCTGAACAGCGTTCTATCATAGAACTGTCCGTAACCAACGCGGAAGACTGAACGCCCGTCGCCATTGACGTCGTAGGCGATGGAGGTTCGTGGGGAAAAGTTGTTCCAGTCACGCGGGTCGGTGCCAGGCGTCATCAGCGGATTGTCCACCCGCTTCGCCTTCAACATCTCCGCGTCCCAGCGCATACCGAGTCCGATAGTCAGGCGGTCATTAACGGTCCACTTGTCCTGGAAGAAGGCCTCCCAGGTATCGATGGGATAGTCAAACGCACGCCCGGCCTCCGCGCCGACACGAATTTCAAGCCTATCCGGATAAGTGGAGTAGTCGTCGATATCGAACGGGTTATCGCCAGCCATCCGGAACGTTCCACCCAACAGGCTCTCGTTGTAGTCGACCATCGTGGTCTGGTGAAAGGTAGCACCAAATTTGAAGTCGTGGTCTCCACCCTTGTCTGGGACGAATATCGACGTGGTGTTGTTCCACTGCCAGTTCAAGTCGTTCCGGCCACCGGCCCACGGCGCCGTGTTGTCACGGAAACTGTCATGCTGGAGACTGGGATAGCAGTTGGCCATCTGACCATTTCGCTTTTGCCCACCCTGGAAGCTTCTCCAGCAAGGGTTGCCATAGCTGTAGATTTCTTCCATCCGGGTTACCCGGGCGGTGTTCACCATGCTATTGCCAATAACCGCCGTGTAGGTGCCGACCGCGATCCACTCATCATCGAGGATGTCGCGATTCGCAACCGCCGTACGGTTCGAACCACCGAAGGTGTTGGACTCAGGACTCAACTCCCGCATCCACCGCATGGCCCAAGAGTGGTTACCATTGATCTGGTGGTCTGCCCGGATCATAGTGTTCCACGCTCGCCAGACTTCTGAACTGGAGCGGTCAAGGTCAGGACGGGTGTTGAACACGCGCGTCCGACCAGGATTGGCCATCCGGCGCTCAACACTCGCAAAGAAGTGGGCACGATCCTGAACAATCGGACCACCGAGCACGCCACCGAACTCGTACTTGCTGTTCTCGGGCTTGGTCAAATTCTTCTGGACATTAAAGTAGTCCCGCGCGGTCATGGCAGTTCCGGTGGAGTAACTGAACATAGCACCACTGAACTGGTTCGTGCCACGCTTCGTCACCGCGTTTACGATCGCGCCACTGGCGCGGCCAAACTCGGCGTCAAACTGGTTAGTAATAACCTGAAACTCGGACACGGCTTCGATCGCCACCTTCACCTGGCTACCGCCGCCGCCGCCGCTGGTCGAGTCGGCGTTGTTACCGCCGTCAAGGTTCAGCGAACTACCGGATGTGGTCTGGCCATTAGCAATGATGGTGTCGTTGCCCTGCGAACTCGACGGCTGGAACTGCAATCCAGGCAACATCGAGATAGCCGCAAACGCACTGCGGTTAACGAGCGGGAGGTCAACAAGTTCCGCTGCAGCAACCGTGCCACCGACCTCAGCCGACGTGAGGTCGACAAGAGGCGCCTGGCCGGAAACCGTCACGGTCTCTTCCAACTGACCCACCGTAAGCACGATAGGAAGGGTTTGCGTCTGACCGATAGCAGCGTTAAACCCATTCTGCTCGAAGGTCGAGAAGCCAGGGAGTGAAGCCGATACCGTGTAGGAGCCATTCAGCAGCTGGGCAGCAAAGTATGAGCCGTCCCCGCCAGTGATAACTTCGCGGAACGTTCCGTCCGCTTCGTTGGTAAGCAAGACCGTGACACCCGGGAGGGCCCCACCTTGCTCGTCCGTAACCGAACCACGAATCTCGGTCCGGCCCTGCTGCGCCAACGCCATCGCCGGCATCATGCCGACCAGCGCCACGACAGCTACTAATGCCATAACCTTCCGCACGCTTGACCTCCTTAGTGTTAGCTCTACAACCGACGTCATTGATTTACACGCTCTCGCCATCCTACGGTACCCCCTCGACTGAAGCCAGGCATTCAACACTGAACCGTCAACACCTAAGTTCAGCCCTGGGCCCCGCACTCTCAGCATCCTGCAGTCTAGATAGACTGCTACCGGAGATTTCGGTCAATAACTATGCAAACATGATACCAAAACAAAACCTCTATCACCAAGAGGAAAATTTTCCACGCAAGTGGCTAGCCCGTCACAAGGCATAATGGCCCGATTTTGTTGGTGTTTCCGCTCTTCTGCAGGGAAATATCATGCTACGGAGTTGGGTTCCTAACCAGACTGTCGAGAGGCTTGGTAACTCAATCAGCACTTCGATTATCCAATAAATTGAATTTCGCGGCCTTCAAATTCAACACTTTGAATCTTGCGCCACCATTTCGGTATCTGATTTTGGAGATGACCACCACCGGCCACCCGAAAAGCTCCACAGCAGGAGTTCCGGTGGTGCACTAGGGGCGTGGGCGCGGCGGGCCGAGTTTTGTTGGTCATGGTTGCCCCTACCGTTTAGCAGGTAACGCTACTTCGGGCCTGCCACCCACAAACCAGGTCTGCCAAAGACCAGCCTTCAACTTACAGCGGCATGATGGATGTACTTCCCCTTGCTATCAAGTCTCGTGTACCCAGTTAAAACACAAGGTGAACCGATGCGATCGATTTAGACAAACACCTGCCCCGATCTCTAAGGCGTGGCAAGAATCGATCAGAAAGTTCCCCTCTCAGGTTATAGTGGATACAGGTGGAAAGATTAAGGAGTGGGCTTATGCGATGCTTCCTATTGAATTCGAGCTGCTCGGCATCAATGTGGGTGAGGTTGTTATCATTCACCGCCGCGATTGGGCTCACTAGTAGTTTTGGGGTAAACGCGCAGTCACAAACCTCCCCCTCGCCGCCGGAGACGGACCAAGCCGAGACCGATGGAGTCCCGCTCTTCCGGTCAGGCACCACGCTGGTCAGAACAGACGTCATCGTGAGGGACGAGAACGGTCTTTTTGTTCCCAACCTGGTGCCCGAAGACTTCGTCATTGAGGAGGAGGGGCTTCCACAAGAGGTGGCCTCGTTGGTGCTCGTGCACGGGGGACGCGTCCAAAACATGCTCACTCCAGGCGCTGCGGTTCAAGAAGGGATCATCCTACCCTCGAGCCGGCCCGTAAATAACTCGGCAGGCCGGATATTCATCTTCTTCATCGACGAGCTGCACCTAGACCCACAGATGACACCCAAGGTTCGCCACTTCATCAAGGAGGTGGGTGAAACCTTGGTCCACGAGGGCGACCTGTTCGGCATGATTACAAACGGCCCGACCCGCGTGACGGTCAATCTAACCTATGACCGCGAGTTCCTTAACGCAGCCGCGGACAAACTCCTCGGCACCGGGTTGACTCCCCGGGAACTGATCTTCGATCTCCAGCGTGGCCCGGCAGGCCCCCGAGAGTTAGCCTGGCGTGCGCACCAAGCATTCAGGACAGTACGCGACTCACTCGACGTGCTTCGGGAAGTAGAAGACCGGCGAAAAGTCCTAATCTATGTAAGCACCGGGTACGACCTGAACCCCTATTCGTACCAGCGTGAGTACCGGACGCTCTTATCGACCCGTCGCCTTGGCTTCGGTGACGCGCCAGACTTCAATGGGTTTGAACTGGAAGACCCGATCACTAGAATTCAACGTCAAGGCGCTGTGTTTCGAGACGGCGATCTCGTCCAAGAACTCACCGAAGTGACAGATGCTGCGAACCGAGCCAACACGACTGTCTACACCATAGACCCGCGAGGGTTGGTCTCTACGCCAGACATCGACGTCGACGTGCCACTCGAAGATTGGACCGAACATATGCGGGAGACCCGGACCAGTCTTCAAACACTAGCCGAACTTACCGGCGGCATGGCGATTGTCAATACGAACAACTTTGACGACTTACTTCGTCAGATCGATGCCGAAACTAGTGACTATTACATCGTAGGGTATTACACCACCGAGCCCGGAGGTCTGGAGGGTCGCACCCGCGCCCTCGACGTAAGTGTCAAACGCGAAGGCGTGTCTGTGCGTTCTCGCACATCCTACACATTCAGTCGAAAACCGGGCACCTCCACCACCCCGTGACCTGAGGAAACCGGGTTTACGAAACACCAGTCGACGGCACGTGTGTCTCCCGATAAATGAAAAGTGATCAGGGTCGGTATACCGACACGACGTATCTCTTGCTGAAATAGCACGCAACCTCCGCATTCTCCAGCCACCCCCTACCCTACCCCCGGATCATCCACAACCACACAGCGGCAGTCAGCACCGTCAAGAACATTCCCCAGTAGAAGGCTCTGGGAACATAGCGGAGCTCAATCACATGTCGCCCCGGAGGGACGGCTACTGCTGAGAAGGCGAGATCGGCACGTTCGATGCGAACTGGCAAGCCATCGAGCCAACCCTCCCGTTCCGGATAATACGGTTCGCTCAAAAACACCAATCCTCCGGTTGCGGTTTCAGTCAGTAACCGCATGACCCCATCAGGTCGATCCGCTGCTTCGACAACCACATTTCCCTGGACATCACAGTGGTCTCCACCAACCAGAATCGATGGTGGTGCTGACGCAAACGCTGTGGCCGTGGCCATCCCAGAGTCCGCGCGTCGGTCAGTAGTGCCATCAGGGTGGATACGGTTTGTCTCAACCACCGCCTCATCCGCCAGAAGTTGCAAGACGTTGTCTGGATTCTGATTCACCAAGTCGTAAATCCAGCGGGTCCCTTCCACATAGCGACCACTTCCCAGTCCATAATGCATTTCCTTTCCCCTGCGGGCAGCAGGACCGAGGGACTCGATCCAAGTCACATGCACTGGTGGTGGACGCGGGATAAGCCGTCCCTGCGGATCATAGAGATGTTCAAACAACCGGGTCACAACAACGCCAGCCGGTAACGGGTCGGCCTGACAGCTTAACCAGGCCCGAGGTTTCACGTTCAAATTCTTGTAGACCCAAATCGGACCGAACTGGCCCACGGAATAGAAACCAGGATCGTCCATTGGTTCGCAGGTAAAGACATGCGTGACATTAAGTAGATTGAGCAGGTCGTTCCGCGGTCTGGCGCTTTGCATATTCCCTTGTCCAAAGGGAGCATCATTCATGAGCGATAAAAACCGACTGTAAGACGCCAAATTAAGCGGCCCAGCTCCAGCCACCGTCGGGACCCCGGCCAGCAGTACATCCGTGACCGAGAGAGCTCCCTCACAGAACGTCATCACTCGCCCGGAGGTGCGGCGGTCTAATGCCGATATCGCTTCGACGTCGTTGGGAGAATTTTGGGTAACCGCCCGCCCAGTGAAAACCACACCTTCGCAGACGAGCAAAGCCACGACAAGAAATCCAACCGCCGAGCGAACCTGTCGCTGAGCGGTGAGACCAGTTACCACCACCGTCACTGTTGCCAACCCAGCTAACCAAAACGGGGTGCCCAGGAATGTTCCGGCGGTAGCAACTGGACCACCTCTTGGCAAGACCAACACAACCGTAGTCACCGACGCCAGAATCACCACGAATGTGGGTAGCCATGGCAACAGCCTCCCCACTAAACCTTGCTGATTGTCCTTACGTCTCAGAACCACATCGAGGCCCATGGCCCCAAGGACGGTGATACCAAGAGACCAAAAGAAGAGCAGACGTATCGGAATCCGAAATGACGGCAGAACCGCGTGGTGCAATTGATAGAGCGGCAGAGCATCTCCTAGGGCCAGGAAGAGCGCGATGGTGGACATCAAAAACAGAAAGAGCGCATGCCGTCTCTGCTCCCTGAAGCACACTGCAAGAGGTACAAACGCCACCAGCCCGACCCCAACGAACAATGCACTGTTGGGACCAGGATTGGGAAAAGGGAAAAAGACATTGAATGTGTCGAACCAAGTTAGTGACCCCTTGATGGCATCCTCGTAGCTCAATCCCATAAGGCGGCCAGACTGCTGGACGAAGCGTGCCGTCGGCAGCAACTGGAATGCGGCCAAGCCACCAGCGAGTCCAATCAGGGCTATAAATTGTCGGCACAGGACGGTGGCTGAAGCCTGGCGATCGCCACGACTCGGCAAGACCATCGAAAAGAGGTAATAGGTGGCGACGCAGACCCCGGTGTACACGATAATTTGTGGATTGCCAGACAAAAACTGTAGCGCCATCACCACAACCAAACCTGGGTGCGGTAAATTCCGGCAACTCGCCACAGACCGAACGGTCAGCGCTAGAGCAAAAGGAATCCAACTGGCGGTGTGCAACACACTGAAGTGACCTGCTTCAATTCGATACGGGAGACTCCCACAAAGCGCGAACCCGATAGCACCAGCTGTGGCAGCCGCACGAGCTATGCCAAGTTGCCGACAAAGCAGGAAGACCCCAGCTCCGGCAACCCACAAGTGGAAAACAATCCCCCAAGAGAAGAACTGGGCGACAGGCAACCAGCGCAACAATAGAAGAGGGGGATACAAGGTCTGATTCTGAACATCAGCGAGACCTGGCATCCCACCGTAGTTGTTAGGATTCCAGTGCGGCAACTGTCCAGCCGACAGCGCCCGCCGAGTGGTGGCTTCTACCGCAAGGTGGCCAATCGCGTCTGGCCCCCAAATCATCTCGGTGCCTAAAGGCAGGGTCGACCACAATGGCAGGCTAATGACGGCTGCCAAGAATCCGAGCGCCAACGTGGTCGCGTATCGATAGAAACCGGAGAACGCCTCATTCCCTAACATGAAATTCTCCGGCTACACTGGCAAAGACTGTTTCCCCTGCATACTCCGTATGTCCGGCGGTGGTCGCGATCCTAAAACGCCGGCTCATCTATCCAGACGCCGTCCTTAGCAACAACCCCAGGCCACCTTGCTCCGATCAAAGCGAGGGGAATACCTTACAACGCCTTTTCCGAAACATCAGTTGCCGCGATCCAGGTCCCTAGTCATCCAGTACGCTTGGCACACCGACACGACAGCCCTGCCATATGGATCAGAAATACGACCAAAGCCGCCATCGCCATGTATGGCCTTTACTCAACCCTGGCACCAGGCCAGGATTCTTTGACACGCCGAACCTGCCTAAGCCTCAGATTGTCCAATAAGAGGCCTTCATGTTGACGTCCCGCGATAATACCAGCCACGGCCACAGTATGATGTAGCAAGATTAAGAGGAGGCGAGAGCTTCCTTCTAAACTGCAAATGGACTTCAACCAGGAACATCGTTAGATTCTTCGGATGTGAACTACTCGAAGCAGCGCTTCTGACAACCGTAGCCTGCTCAACGCTCATCTCAGATTTGCCTTGCTGATCGCTCAACTGTCAACGGGAGAACAAGTGCCTAGCCCTGAAGCTCTTAGAGAACAAATCGCCAATCTTGTTCGCCAGTACCACCAAGAAAAATTTTCAAGCCAGACCTTTAACCCAGGACACGATCTAGTGCATTACGCTGGCCGAGTGTTTGATGCAGAAGAACTCTGTAGTCTCGTTGATGCCAGTTTGGATTTCTTCCTAACTGCAAACCGCTTTGCAGAACAATTTGAAGCTGAATTCGCAGATTACCTAGGCCTGTCGAATGCGGCGCTAGTGAATTCGGGGTCCTCAGCCAACCTGGTAGCCCTAACCGCCCTCACTTCGGCAAAGCTTGGTATACAACGATTGAAGCCTGGAGACGAAGTTGTAACCGTCGCAGCGGCTTTTCCCACAACTGTCTCTCCGATACTCCAGAATAATTTGATACCAGTGTTTGTGGATGTCAACCTTGGAGACTACACAGCGATCTCAGAGCAACTGGCAGATGCAATCAGCCCTAAAACCCGCGCAATAATGATGGCACATACGCTTGGTGTGCCATTTGATTTAGATGTGGCTAGCGACTTGGCCAAAAGACACGACCTGTGGTTGATTGAGGACAACTGCGACGCTCTAGGGTCTCGATATCACGGCCAATTGACAGCTACGACCGGTGACTTTGGGACAATATCCTTTTACCCGGCCCACCACATCACAATGGGCGAGGGCGGGTGTGTCGTCACCGATAACGATCTCTTAGCCGGGATCGCCAATTCCATCAGAGATTGGGGAAGAGATTGCTATTGCGCTGGTGGGGAAAGTAATACCTGTGGGACGCGGTTTAGCCAACAATTTGGTTCCCTGCCACATGGCTACGATCACAAATACGTTTACAGCCACATCGGCTACAACCTAAAAGTCACTGATATGCAAGCAGCGATCGGTTGCGCACAACTCGAAAAACTCGACACTTTTATTGCTAAACGGCGCAAGAATTTCAACCAATTGATGGAAATTTTTACCCCGTACGAAGACCGACTCTTACTCCCGAAACCTACACCGCATTCTGATCCATCCTGGTTTGGTTTTGCTATCACTGTGCAGAACAATGCCGGATTCACCCGTAACGAATTTTCCAGATTTCTGGAAACTCACCGCATCGAAACACGCGGGCTATTTAGCGGGAATTTGATCAGACATCCTGCATTTGAAGCCTGTCCTCATCGCGTCGTACGAAATCTGGACAACACCGATACAGTGATGAACAACTCGCTCTTCATCGGAGTCTATCCTGGGCTGAGTCAAGCCCAATTCGATTACGTGGCAGATGTTGTCGCAAAATTCATGAATGGAGATCGGGTCTAGTGATCGCGCCCGGGAATGTTCATACTCCATGACAGTATGGCAGTGACACAAAAGTTTTCCTGCCAGGTGGAGCAGCTTCTGGATCATGGCGACCATGTGCATACAGTCGTGCTCCGACCTTCGCGTAGAGTCCCACGGTTCCACCCTGGTCAATTCCTACACCTGGCCATCGACTCTTATGACCCAACTGGGTTCTGGCCAGATTCTCGCGCATTCTCTATCGCAAGTCCGCCAACGGAGAGAAACCGGATTCGCATTTCCTACTCAGTCCAAGGTCGCTTCACGACAAGGATGGAGAAAGAACTAGTGGAGGGGGGTGAGGTCTGGGTCAAGATGCCATATGGCAAATTCCTGGTAGACGCTAGTACCGATGTCGTTATATTGGCCGGCGGAACAGGTATTACAGCCTTCATTGGCTTTCTGGAAAGGCTTCAGCCCAATGGCCAGAGGGTCCACCTCACATACGGTGCTCGAACCAGAGATTTGCTGATCTACAAGGAATCAATTCTTGACTGCATGGAACGAGTTCCTGCATTGGACGTATGCTTCTTCATCGAGCGAGGACACGAAAACAAAGCGGCCGAAGACTTGCCAGGCCAACACGAACACCAAGGCCGGGTATCGGTAGCCTCCGCCTGGCCCCGGATACCGAGGCCGTTGGAAGCGACTTATTACATAGCTGGACCTCCAGCAATGTTAGATACAGTATCTCAGGATTTGCGTGCGCGGGGGATTGCCCAAAAGGCAATCAACATTGATGCTTGGGAGTAATTCTTTGTCTTCATTTTGGCAAGACCGACCAGTTTTCGTCACTGGAGCCACCGGCCTAGTGGGCAGTTGGCTAATACGGCGCTTAATCACTCACGGTGCTGAGCCAGTGTGCCTGGTGCGCGATTGGATTCCTCAGTCAGAGCTTGTGTCAACCACACTCCTCGAACAGGTCCGGGTGGTTCGTGGTGACGTTCGAGACCAAGAACTCTTGGAGCGAACACTCGGCGAGTACGAGGTGGCGACGGTCATGCACCTAGCGGCCCAAACGATTGTGGGCGTTGCCAATCGAAATCCAGTTTCAACACTAGACACAAACATTCGTGGAACCTGGGCCCTACTCGAGGCCTGCAGGCGTAGTTCAACAGTCCAGCAAATTGTCCTAGCTTCCTCTGACAAAGCTTATGGCGCTCAAGAGGTCTTGCCTTATTCAGAAACAACACCGCTCGAAGGGCGTCACCCCTACGATGTCAGCAAATCTTGCACCGATCTGATAGCACAGATGTATGCCAAAACATACGAACTCCCCGTAACCATTACTCGCTGCGGTAATTTTTATGGCGGAGGGGACCTAAATTGGAATCGACTCGTTCCTGGCACTATCCGATCTCTGTTACGTGGAGAATCGCCCGAAATCCGTTCTGACGGAAAGTCGATTCGCGATTACTTTTTCGTCGAAGACGGGGCAGCAGCTTATATGCTGCTGGCCGAAAAAATGGCCAGCCAGCCAGAATTTTTCGGTGAAGCCTTCAATTTCTCGAACGAACAGCAGGTATCTGTTCTAGATTTGGTCACAAAGATCGTTACCATCATGGGGCTAAATATTAAGCCCAATGTGCGCAATGAAGCTTCCAATGAAATTCTGATTCAGCACTTAGACGCCAGCAAGGCGAAAAATTTATTGAGTTGGTCCCCAACATTTACGCTGGAGGCGGGTTTACAAGAGACTGTGAAGTGGTACGAGCACTATTTCTCTAATACCACCACAGGCCACTAAGAACTTGACAGACATATGGCTGACGTAAATATCCCAGTAGTGATTTTGTGCGGCGGAAAAGGCACGCGCCTAGTTGAACAGACAGAAACACGACCCAAACCCCTGGTTGAGGTAGGCGGTCGACCGCTCTTGTGGCACATCATGAAACACTACTGGAGCTACGGGTTTGGAGAATTTATCTTAGCCTTGGGCTACAAGGGCAGGGACATTAAACGGAGTTTTCTCGATTATCGCCCTCTGGCAAGTGATTTGACGATTTCACTACAAGATGGACAGGTCAATACACATGCTGACAACCAGCTAGAGCCATGGACGATTCACCTGATTGATACCGGCCAGGAAACCTTGACAGGCGGTCGCCTAAAGCAACTGGCTCAACACATCGGCAATCGGACCTTCATGTTGACCTACGGGGACGGTGTCAGCGATGTCCCGCTAGACCAGGTGTTGGCCTTCCATCGCGGTCACGGAAAGTTGGTTACGCTGACAGCTGTGAGGTCTCCAGCCCGTTTCGGAGCATTGAATTTCGATGGGGACCGTATCAGTCGATTTGAAGAAAAGTCCAAGCTCCAAGAAGGCTGGATCAACGGTGGGTTTTTCATCGTCGAGCCAGAGGCGCTCAGATATATCGACTCAGATGTCATGTGGGAACATAGACCGATGGAACGCCTAGCGGAAGAACAAGAATTGTTTGCCTTTCGTCATGAAGGATTCTGGCAGTGTGTAGACACTCTTCGAGACTTAAAATTTCTGGAGTCCCTCTGGGCTGACGGAAATCCAGCCTGGAAAACATGGTAACAACAGCAGTACCAGCCTTGTTTGTTACTCATGCCAACCCTGATAGCCTTCCCAGTAAAGCCTCCTAGCTCAACATGAACAATCCTTCAGAGAATCACTCCAAGGCACTTGAAGCAGTAAGCCACTGCCGAGTGTGTTCTGGCCCCTTTTTCGAGAGCCCACTGTTGGAGTACCGGAACATGCCACAGGCTGCCCAATACCTCCCAGACATAGAGTCAATCAAGAACGACATTGGGATTGATTTGAGAGTGCGTCAATGCTCCTGCTGCGGCCTGGTACAGCTTGATAACGCTCCAGTATCTTATTTCCGGGAAGTCATTCGTGCAGCGGCCATCTCAAGAGAAATGACAGAGTTTCGACACAAGCAATTTCGTGCATTCGTCGAAACACAGTCCCTTAATGGAAAAAAGGTGCTCGAGGTTGGTTGTGGCAACGGAGAATATCTGTCTATCCTGGAGCAGTGTGGAGTCGAAGCCTACGGCCTTGAATACTCCTCAACCGCGGTAGAGCACTGTGCCAGCAACAGTCTCAAGGTTGCAGAAGGATTTATTGATAGCCCAAGCACCTTGGTGAAGGGCGCCCCGTTTGACGCGTTCCTCATCCTGAATTTCCTAGAGCATCTTCCAGACCAGCAGGCCATGTTGAGAGGGATTTATAACAACTTGACTACCAACGGGATAGGCTTAATTGAAGTACCAAATTTCGATATGATCATGCGGCGAAAATTATTTTCCGAATTTACTGCCGACCACCTGTTCTACTTCACCAGCGATACCCTCAGCACGACGCTCAACCGAAACGGGTTCGACATAGTCGAATGCAGCGAAGAATGGTACGGCTACATCCTCTCAGCGACCGTCAGAAAACGATCGACCCTGGACCTCTCACAGCTTCGAAACAGCCAAGCGCAGGTAATTGCCAAACTGAGCCAATTCGTCCGACGCTTCGACAATAAGCGAGTGGCCATATGGGGCGCAGGGCACCAGGCCTTCACGCTGATGGCGATGTCGGATATTACGCTTCGTGTCCGGTATGTGGTGGATTCGGCACCCTTTAAGCAAGGCAAATACACACCAGCGACCCATCTGCCCATCGTAGCTCCTTCCAGTCTGGAGTCCGATCCGGTCGACGCGGTCATCATCATGGCAGCCAGCTACTCCGATGAAGTGGCACGGATCATCCGAGAAAAGTTTGGACCCAGAATGGACGTGGTAATTCTGAGAGATCATGGACTGGAAACGGTAGCATCGCAACCGGATACACAAGGCCGATGAGTAAGGATACGGGACTAGCAACAAAGGTCATTCTTGAATCGCTTGAACAGCGGATTGAAAATCCCTCACTCGGACTACCGGAAGAACTATTCCTGTTTGTCAGCAAGGTCACGCCGATGATCAACGTCGATCTGTTCATCCGAAACGACCAAGCCCATACGCTGCTAACATGGAGAGAAGATAACATCGGCCCACCCGGGTGGCATATTCCTGGCGGAATTGTGCGGTTTAAAGAGCAAATGGCCGACCGGATTTCCGCGGTCGCAGAAACGGAACTTGGAGCAATGGTAACGTTCATGCACCAACCGTTGGCAATCAACGAGGTCATACAACCATTGCGGAAGATCCGCGGGCACTTCATTTCTCTGTTGTTCGATTGCCAACTGCAAAAGCCGCCCGATGAGATACGAAAGCACAATTGGAAGGCAGTCACCGGTACGGGTCGTCCGTGCCCTGGCAACTGGGCGTGGCACGCATACTGTCCGGAAGACTTGATTCCCGATCACGAGATGTACCGAGATTTTATCGATGGAGTGGGCAGCTAGTGGGACCATCATCACAATTCGAGCGGAGCCTGCACCGGGGTCACCCGCTTACAAGAGACCTAGATCAAGTATTGGTCCAGACAGAAGGCCTGTGGGAAGAACTCAGAGGGCAACGTCTGTTTGTCACCGGCGGAACCGGCTTTCTGGGTTGTTGGCTGCTGGAAAGTTTCATCTGGGCCAATCAAAAACTCTCCCTCGGTGCTTCCGCTGTGGTGTTGACAAGGCGCGCAGCCGCTTTCAGAAATCGCTTTCCGTATCTGGCCAATCACCCGTCCGTAGAACTTTTAGAAGGGGATGTCCGATCGTTCGATTTTCCGAGCGGGCATTACTCACATGTTATTCATGCAGCCACGGAAGCGCCAACAAAGGATCTCGACGACAAGCCTCTTCTAAAGTTCGACACGATGGTCAAAGGCACAGAACGCGTACTGGAGTTTGCTCGCCAGAGTGGCGTACGAAAATTACTGCTGACGAGTTCCGGTGCCGTTTATGGGAAACAACCTCCCGAGCTGACGCACATAGCTGAAACCTACTTGGGCTCACCAGAAACCACGAACCCAAAATGGGTCAATGGAGAAGGCAAACGCGCCTCTGAAATGTTGTGCGCGCTCTACGCGGCCCAGTATGGGCTCGAACCGAAGATTGCGCGTTGCTTCTCGTTCGTTGGACCGTATCTACAGTTGGATTTTCATTACGCAATCGGAAGCTTTATTCGGAACGCGCTCCAAGGCCAGCGGATACAGGCGCACGGGGATGGGAGCCCTTATCGCTCATATTTGTATGCTTCGGACTTAGCCACGTGGTTGTGGACCATCTTGGTTCGGGGCCAATCGTGCCGCGCTTACAATGTTGGGTCAGAAAACGGTGTGACGATTGGCGAACTGGCAACACTCGTCTCAGGAGCTGTGTCACCGAAGGTGGACGTTGAAATTAGACGGCCGCGCACAACCAAGGGACCAGCAGAACGCTACGTTCCGTCAACGCAACGCGCACAGGTCGAATTGGGATTAAGAGAAAGCATGGACTTGCCGCATGCAATTGAGCAAACGCTCGACTGGTATACGGCGGTCCGGTCTGACACTGCGGTGTCGAGGTAGCCGATCAATGCGCTACCGCACGCTGGGTCGAACCGGCCTAAAACTCTCTGAAGTGTCGCTCGGCAGTTGGCTTGCATTTGGTAATAGCCTTGAGAAACATACGGTCAGCGATGTGGTTCACCGTGCCCTCGACCTAGGCATCAATCACATCGATACAGCCGACATTTATGGAAATGGCACGGCTGAAACCGTCCTCGGCGAGATTCTCGGAGATATTCGCCGCAGCAGTTATGTTCTCGCTTCCAAGGTGTTCTGGCCAACGGGTGCCGGCCCGAACGATAAGGGCCTTTCCCGCAAACATATCCACGAGACTGTAGATGCGTCGCTCAGGCGCCTCGAGACAGACTACCTTGACATACTGTACTGTCATCGCTTTGACACGGAGGTGCCGCTTGAAGAAACCGTGACAGCCATGGAAGATCTGGTCATGCGCGGCCGGATCTTGTATTGGGGTGTGTCGTGCTGGACGGCAAAACAGATAGCCCACGCGTGCCGACTCGCTACCCGCCACAAGCCAGTCGTCGAACAGCCACCATACAACATCTTTGACCGCCACATTGAGAAGGACGTGCTCAGCACGTGCACCAAAGAGAGGCTCGGTGTTGTCGTGTGGAGCCCTCTTGCACAGGGTGTATTGACCGGTAAATATCTCAAGGGACTGCCAGCGAACTCGCGTGGGGCTGACGACAAACTCTACGGACTGATTCGACGGTACTTCGAGCCGCAATGCACCATGGCTGTCAAGGAGCTCGTGAACATCGCTAAGGATGCCAATCTAACGCCAAGTCAGATCGCGCTCGGCTGGTGTCTCCGACGTAACGAGATCACGAGTGTCATCGTCGGTGCGCGAAACGTCTCTCAGATCGAGGCAAGCACCAAAGTAACTCTGTTGCCCAGGAGCGTACTCAATGCCGTCGAGGTTATCGCTAAATCCGCGCCGAGCGTTTCTGCCGTAGACCCGTTGTGAAGATCCAGTCTTAGCTGCATTCCCAGGATCGAGAGGCCTTGCCAGTCTCCAGCAAGTGTGCGACTCTCTCTTATTATGGCGGGTTGTTACTAGGCGACTTCCTCTTGGCGCCCCCATCGCAAGGGCAATCATCAAGGCGGTGTCCGGAATTCAGGTTCGTCCCAGGAAAGCTTCTCATCGCACAACATAACGACCATATTGGCGTGGTCATATTGGGCTCTAGTTAGATAGCTTGTAAGCTTTGTACGGTTATGCTGAAAAGTGCACCAAACCTACTGCATTGATTTTGTGAGACCGCAGAGAATCATTGGTAGGGTCAATGCCAGAAACGCTAGGATTGTGCTTCGATTACTTGGTTTCCTAGGGTCCTGGCTCAGAACGACAACAAGATGAAAACCACGAGCGATACTCTGTTTGATGAACATGGTCGGCGCATCCCCTTTAAAGGAATGCGCGTCTTTAACAAAGACTCGCGCCGTTACTATCAGTTGAACCAGCCAGACATCCAATTCGACACAGTGCTGCGAAGGATGAACAAACATGCAGGCGTAACCGAAAGCATTTCCGCTCACCAGTTTGAGTCCACATGCCGCGATCTAATGAAGGCGGCGAGAGAAGATGCCTCCATCAGAGATATCTACAAGGGTGCCCACGTCCCTTTCATTTGCCCAAAGTGTGTCGACCATATGGACTTGGGAGAAGAATTTGAACAGCACTGGTTGGCGGCTGTTGAAAACTCCTTCACAGAAATGTTTCCTCAATATCACTTCAAAAGAAGCTTACAGGGTAAAAAACCCTCGCTGCACGGAGCACTGACACTCGCCGAAGGAGCACGATACGAGAAGTTTCTGAGCGCGCGACGAGAGGGCGTCATTGTCGGGTGGTATTTTCCCGCTGCGCTCCAAGAGTACGACACCGCCTCTCAGCGCAGCCAAATGCTGACCCTGCCCATGCCAGAGGCGCTCGTACTGAGTGGGGGCTTTGAAGCCGCAGCAGCGCTGATAGGTTCGCCGGATTTGCTGGCAAATACCGAGGCCTATCCACCGGTGCTCTGCCTCTCTGCCTTCGAACATATAGACAAGCGACTGATTCTGTGTTTCAAGGCCTATGGCCTGAGTCTGGAATTTTGGCTGTTGAGTCAAATGCTTGTGCCAGGTATTACGCAGGTCTCAGAGCAGTGGACCGGTGGCCTAACATTGTTTACGGTCATAAGGTGACCTATATACAGGTGATTCATGAAAACACTGACAACCTTTCCAGAAGAAGGCCAAACAGTCATTCTCCGCTCGGATGAGAGCCGCAAGAGACAAGATCAGAGCAAGCAACGCCCACGTGTCCACGAAAAAATCCAAGCTTTTCACCGCAATTCGCTGGAGGGCGTCATTAGTCCGATCCTGCGACTTAAGATCAACAGGTCACTGTGTAACTTCAAGTGCGAGCACTGTTGTGAAGAGCCGTACATGAGTCGAGACCTAAAGGCTCGAACGGGCAACATTGATCCGCGCAAGCAGATGGAAATTTCAGACTACGCCGAGCTATCTCGCCAGGCTGACGAATACGGCATCTTCCGCTTTGTCCTGACAGGCGGCGAAGCACTGATCATGAAGAATCTTGACGAGCTCATCGAGGCGGTTGACCCATATAAACACCTTGTCATTCTGGATACGAATGGCTGGACATTCGACGAAGAACGAGCTCGATGGTTTGCAGATATTGGAGGCTACAAAGCACAAATCTCACTCGATAGTTTTGTGGAAGCCGAGCATGACGCATGGCGAAACAAGCCGGGTTCCTATAAGCGGGTCATGAAGGCCATCACAGCCTCGAAACGCGCTGGTCTTGAGTTGCTCTTGTCAACATGCATCGTAAAGGATCGGGTCTTCTCTCAGGAATTTTCCGACTTCACGAACTACTGCAAGGACAACGACGTGCCACTATATGTGACCCTAGCCAAACCGGTTGGCAGCGCGCGCGAACATGAAGAGTGGGTTGTCACGAAGCGTGATGTCGACCGGCTAAAAGCTCTTGAAGACGAGTTCAATATCTTTACACACATGAGCCCGTCTTACGGGTCCCCTGGGAAGTGCATTACGGTCAAGGGCATTAACACTGTCAACCATGACGGGGAAATCGTGCCGTGCCCCTACATGGATCTATCCATCGGCAACATCATGCACGAACCCCTTGGGGATGTGCTTGAACGAGGCATGAAAAACAAGTGGCTTGGTCCTTATCGGGACGAGTGCATCATCGGCGAAAACATGGAGTTCATAACTTTTCACAATGACGCGGTTGCCCTCCATCTCAAAGAAACCCCTTATCTCCCTGTTCCATACGAAAAAGGCTTTGGGTTAAATGAATCATTGTGAGCAAGCAACCTAGCAACGATATCTTAGAGCGGTGGAGTTTAAGGCAAAGGTCAACACGACGCGGCTGAAGGCTACGGTAGAGTTCCTAGTTGAGCTTTTACAAAACGATGAGGCCGAACACGGTCTCATCGTCGATCAAGATGCAGCCAGGCTCGCTATTGCGACGTGCCTGGACCTAAAGGATCCGAAGAGCCCCATGAAGGACGAAATGTATAACGCCTTCACTCCTCACACAACCAATCTGGCGGTTGAAGGGGTCTCCTTTCGAACCAACCTGGATCACGGGCAAATCGAGGTCCTGCTACAACCCAGGCCCCATGATGATCCACGTTATCGAGGGCAGCTGGCATGTCCAGGTCAAGGCATTAGGCCATCAGATTCAGGACCTCAAGCCGCTTTGGAGCGACTCACCTTGAGAGAATTTCAGGTTCCAACCCGCTACGAATTCGTCAATGATGTGTATGTAACGAATGGCCTACGCGGGTGGTACGAATGCAAGGTCTACTTAGCGTTTCCGTGCAGTCAACCACCAATCGGCGAATGGCATCCTGCCGACCCACTCCCTGTCGATACGGACAAGTTCAAGGTCGTAGCGTCGCACCGTCGGAGTATCATTCCTGCAGCGCTTGACGCCTACAAGCAAAAGATGCCGAAGGGATGCAAATGATCTTGGAGTGCCGCGATGATGGACAGTCAAAGCTGTGTCTTGAGCCTCCAAGAAGTTCCTCTTATGAGGGTTCGCGAAAGTCTGAGAATTTGAGGTTGATTTCCATCACTCAGGTCAGAGCATGACCTTTCTTGGTTCGCTCGCTGTGGATATGTTCCGTCATCGACTAGCAGGTGTCATGACGTGGGGAGACAGCTCTTCGGGGAAGGCCTCTCCTCAAGGTTCACAGGGAGGTCAAATTGACGTTTCAGTCAGACTACAGCGTCTTGTTCAATAAAGAGCTGGCATCTGATTATCAGGGCGACAGCAACATTACAGTTCTTAGCCGAACCACACCAGAAACAAGGTTTGAGAAGGAAGCTTTTTTCATGGAGACGCAATCAGGGCCTGGTGAATTGCCAACACCACTCTTTGTTCTTGAAATGGCGAACAACCACATGGGCGATGTCAGCCACGGCCTTCGAATCATCGAAGAATGCGCTGATGCACTCGCTGGACTTCCTTATCATTTTGCAGTCAAGCTTCAGTATCGACACCTAGACACGTTTATCCATCCTAACTTCCAGAATCGACTTGACCTGAAGTACGTTAAGCGTTTTCAAGAGACGCGTTTGACTGAGACTGATTACCTCTGCTTGAAAGAGAGCATCGTTTCGCATGGCTTTCTCTCAGCGTGTACACCCTTTGATGAGCGATCTGTTGACTTATTGGAAACTCACGGTTTCGACATACTGAAGGTAGCGAGCTGCTCATTCACAGATTGGCCATTATTAGAACGGATCTCTTTAACTGCTGGTCCAATAGTGGCCTCAACTGCTGGTGCGACCTTGGAGGATATTGATAAGGTCGTAAATTTTTTTCTCCATCGAAACCGCTCACTAAGCCTAATGCACTGCGTCGCCGAATATCCAACTCCGATAGACAAACTCCGACTCGGACAGATAGATGTGCTTAGAAAGCGATACCCTGACCTTAACATTGGTTTCTCTACCCACGAGCCTCCCAACGCTCTTGAACCGATTCGCCTCGCCGTTTCAAAAGGTGCGACCGTGTTTGAAAAACACGTTGGGGTACCAACATCCAAATACAGCCTGAATAATTATTCGGCGACTCCACGCGAAGTAGGTCTTTGGGTCAGGGCGGCAGCGTCAACCTGGGAGATATGTGGCTCTACCCAGCAGCGTGATCTTGGGAGTGAACAGGAAGTCGCCAGCCTGCGTGCTCTAAGCCGGGGTGCCTACGCTAAACAGGCCATGAGCAGTGGACAAAGAATTGAACCAGCGGCAGTGTTTTTCTCGATGCCTGTCCAACCAGGGCAGCTCTCAGCGAATGATTTCTCCAAATACGCAGATGTGACAGCCGAGCAACCACTTATCTCCGATGGAGCACTAACAATCGAGAATGTAGCAATCACCAACAATAGAGAGCAAATTTACGAAATCGCCCGCTCAGTCAGGACACTACTAAACAAAAGTGGTGCGGTTGTGCCAAGGCGCGCTGACCTTGAAATTTCCCACCATTACGGTATCGAGAACTTTTACCAGACAGGCCTTACCATGATCACCGTTGTCAATCGTGAATATTGCAAGAAATTGATTGTCTTGCTCCCAGGCCAACAGCATCCTGAGCAATACCACAAGCTTAAGGAAGAAACCTTTCATGTTTTATATGGAACAGTAGAAGTGACCCTCAACGGCGAGAGCCACACCTATTCGTCAGGCGATGTGGTCACGGTTGCCCGTGAGGTCAAACATACATTTCGAACACAGAACGGAGTCGTGATCGAGGAAGTATCTTCTTCTCATAGCAGCTCTGACTCTTACTACACTGACCCAGTAATCGCACAAAACAAGAATAGAAAGACCTTCGTAACATATAGCTTCGATGGGTCATTTTATTGATGAACGACCGAGCTTCACACCTTGTTGAAATGCGTAGCAAGGACCACTCTTGCATACGACTAAACTCGGCGAGGTTGGCAGCCTTGAACCAAACTCATCACTCCGACCAAAATCACTAGAATGGAAAATCTTGCATCCCCCAAGCCAGGGTTTCCTTTTTGATTATTGTTCAAGGCACCCGTTTAAGCAGAGAAGCACTTTTTCTGAACGGCATCATTATCGGCTCTATACTGGCATTGCTATAAGTATGAAGAAAGTTTCTGACATAGTTACCTCCTATCTGGCGTCACTTGGTGTAGATGTTGTCTTCATGCTCCCTGGAGGAGGCAGCATGCATCTGGTTGATTCTCTAGGCCGAGAACCCCGCCTCTCATACGTCGTCAACCTACACGAACAAGCCTGCGCGATCGCGGCAGAAGCATATGGACAATTTACCAATCATCTCGGTGTGGCTTTGGTCACCACGGGGCCCGGAGGCACCAACGCACTTACCGGAGTGGCAGCAGCCTGGCTTGAATCGACCCCCTGCATCTTCATCTCAGGACAGGTCAAACGAGATGACTTAAAAAGCGATCGAGGGGTTCGCCAGTTTGGTTTCCAGGAAATCGACATCGTGTCGATGACTCAAAGTGTCACGAAATATTCCGTCACAATCACGGACCCAAACAGAATCTTGTATCACCTCCAGAAGGCCTACTATCTTGCCACCAGTGGCCGGCCAGGCCCAGTGTGGCTCGACATTCCGCTTGACGTTCAAGGAGCACAAGTCGACGAAAAAGAGCTTCTATTATTCGACATCAAGTCAAAAGCAACGAACCCACAACACCTGCTGAAACCGGTTCTTCGGACCATTGAACTACTGAACTCATCAGTTCGGCCAGTCGTCCTCGTTGGTAACGGAGTGCGCCTAGCAAGAGCCGAAAGTAAACTCGCTACGGTTCTGGAACGACTCAACGTGCCGGTATTGACAACCTGGAAAGCCCTAGATCTATTTCCAGACAATGACCCCCTTTTCTGCGGGAGCCCAGGTGCGGTTGGACAAAGAGGAGCAAATTTTGTCCAGCAAAACTCAGATTGGATTCTTACACTTGGCGCACGGTTGGACCTTGGCCAGACTGGTTACAGCCACGAAGGGTTTGCTCGCAGTGCTAAAAAAATAGTTGTCGATGTCGATCCAGCTGAAATACAGAAACTCAACACCGAGGTCTCAGTCCCTGTCGCCTCTGATGTCGGAGATTTCTTGGAGGAACTGAATCGTCAATCCGCAGCCATCAAAGATGTTGACCGTCGATCCTGGCTCAAGCAATGTAAGGACTGGAAGGACAAGTATCCGGTCATCTTGCCTGAATACTGGTCGTATACAGACGGCGTGAGTCTTTACGTGTTAGTGGATGTCTTGAGCGAATTGCTAAAGGATGGCGACGTAATAGTACCTGGAAGTTCTGGCGCATGCAGTGAGGTCACAATGCAGGCTTTTCGCATCCGTAGTCACGTACGAGTTCTCAATTCACAGGGACTTGGGGCGATGGGGTTTGGAATACCGGCTGCGATAGGCGCATGCCTAGCGTCTGGCAAACACCCCACCGTCTGTATCGACGGCGACGGGGGCTTCTGGATGAACATTCAAGACCTCGAAACAGTTCGGCGCCTAGACTTGCCGGTGAAGTTCTTTGTATTGAACAACGATGGCTACGGTTCTATTCGAGCTACTCAGAACAGCCATTTCGGTGGCGCTCTTACCGGAGCTGGACCAGATAGCGGTTTAACACTTCCCAGTATAAGAGATGTTTGTTCCGCTTTCGGAATACAGGTATTTCGCCTAGAACATCACACAGATATTCGCGAAAGAGTGAGGGCCATCCTTGCCAATCCAGGTCCGGCTGTGTGTGAGGTAATGGTTTCGCCCAAACAGGCCACAGCCCCTCGTCTATCGTCGAGCCGCCAACCTGACGGGCGGATGGTCTCAAGACCGCTGGAAGACTTAGCACCCTTTCTGGACAGAAAAGAACTCAAAGAGAACATGTTAACTTAGAGCATATTTGACCAGTGACAATCTCCCGAACACATTTTCGAAAGCCAATTAAGAGCTCCATTGGTATGCCTGACAATTGTGGGATTTTCTGCAAAGCATTCGGTGTCACCACTCCTCTTGAGGCTTGGTGACCCAGTACGATGATCGACAACGCTTTTCATTAGTCGAGCCGTGAACGTATTATTCAAGCTTGACCCAAGCACGAAATATCTCTATCAAACTTCAAGGATGAGCCGATTTGGCAAGTGAGTACCCATCGATGACAACTCGGCACATCAGCGTAGTCACACCCTGTTACAACGAAGAGTCGAATGTCGACGCCCTGTACGAGCGGGTTCGCAGTGTCTTTCAGAAGCTAGGACTAGATTCATACGAACATCTATTCATAGACAACGCTTCTACGGACGAAACGGTCAGTCGCTTGCGAAGCCTGGCCAAGCGAGACAAGCACGTCAAGGTCATTATCAACACGCGAAACTTTGGACACATCAGATCTCCTTACCACGCGCTGCTCCAGTGTGAAGGGGATGCGGCGATCATGCTCGCTGCCGATCTTCAAGACCCTCCAGAACTGATTCCTGATTTCCTGGACAAATGGACCGCTGGGTTCAAAGTGGTGCTCGGTGTCAAGACAACCAGCGAAGACCCCGCCCTCATGTTTGCCCTCAGAAAGCTCTACTATGCACTCATAGACCGGTTATCTGACGAAACACAAGTTCGAAACAGCACCGGATTCGGGCTCTACGACCAGTCATTTCTCAAAGTCTTGCGGACCCTCGAAGACCCGTATCCCTACTTCCGGGGAATTGTCACTGAACTAGGCTTTTCTTACGCAACTATCCCCTATGCCCAACGAAAACGCGTCAAAGGGATGACCAAGAACAACTGGTACACCCTCTACGATATCGGCATCCAGGGCATCATGAATCATTCAAAAATCCCTCTGAGACTGGCAACCATGCTTGGGCTCTTCAGCGCTGCATTGAGCTTAGTAGCAGCGGCTGCCTACCTCGTCATGAAGCTTGTCTTTTGGTCAAATTTACCAATTGGAATCGCTCCAATCATCATAGGGATGTTCTTTATTGCCTCAGTACAATTGTTATTCTTGGGGGTTCTTGGCGAATACGTCGGCTCAATCTATACGCAGGTCAGAAACCGCCCTCTCGTTGTAGAACGGGAACGAATTAATTTCGACGAGCAGGAGTCCGAACAAAACGGCACCACCCTGCACTAATCGCCACAACCCCTGACATGAAACACAACGTGTTCTCACGGTATTTTCTGGCAGGCCTGTGGAACACGGTGTTTGGCTACGGTGTATTTGCTGGATTGATCGCGCTCTACGCCGACTACACCCATTACTTGCTTATCGCGTTGGGAAGTAACGTACTCGCGATAACTAATGCCTATGTGGTACACAAACTCTGGGTCTTCAGAACCAAGGGTAACTATGTCAGCGAATACATACGATATTGGCTGGTCTACGGAGCCACCGCCGGGCTAGGCTTGCTCGCTCTGGCCATTCTAGTAAGTGGGCTGATGGTCAATATCTACCTTGCCCAAGCTGGTGTTTTATGTGCACAGGTTATTTTCAGCTTTATGGGACACCGAAAATTCTCATTTGGCAGTAGCATTAATTCATAAACCTCCCCTTTGGATTTCACGAAACCTGAACGGCCGCAAGAGGATGAATCGCCGCGTTAGAACGCCAATGGCGCATCAGGGCACCTTGCCCAAGAGGTCGAAGATATCAAGTCTCCTGCATGACAGACGACTTTGCGAGAAGGAAGATTGGCCAGTGACACCTGGGTGACAAGCATGTTTGATGAGCGCCCACTAGCTCTCACTGCCTCGCGAGCGCTCACCCAACCCCTCAGTTGTTTGTTCTATGTGTTACATGAGTCCGCCATAAGGATCGAAGGCTACAGGTCATGGGATTTACCAACCCCGCCGCCGGTCTTAGCCCAGTTCGCACGGCATCCAATAGACCCATCATAGAGTCCGTCGAAGAACCCACCGCACTGATCCTCACTCTTCTTGTTCCAGCAGCTGCCCCGGATTGTCTACCAAGGGTCCGATTACTCAAGGCCATACTCACGCTATGGCCTGCAGCCCCATAGGCACTAGCTATGCCCTCTACAAACCGATAGGCATCAGCGACAGTTCGTCCTGGATCGAGCTCACAGACCCGGCTTGTCGTCAGAGTTGCGTCACCAGTCATCGGTTCACCACTTGGAATTAACCTCCTCACCCTGACATGGCGAGCCGCAGCGTCACATGTCAGATGTCTGCTGGCCTAAGCCGTGACCGAACCCTCGTAGAATCGTCCGATTGCGCTGCCTGTTATCTAGACAGCAGCTCAGTAAGATCAGAATAAAACATCATGACCAATAGGTCGTAGTTCCTGGCAAATGCCGAGCTTACATACAGAGGCTCTCGCAGAACCACCAAATTAGGGGAATTCTCATTCCGAGGCAAAGAGCGTGACATGCTCACCGCATCCTGAACAGTGTGTCCGTCCCTCAACGTGCATGGTGTCACTTGAACCACGCCACCTAGGGGTATGTCCTGCCCAAAAGATGGCGAGACATTCATGAACCCACTCGCCATAAAGAAAGCAGTGATAATTAGTCTGTTGATATTTCCTGCCATCATCTCACTCCTTATTTTGGATGAGTCTCACTGGATCCACTATTTCAATCCATGTTCAAACATAACCCTGATGGGCCGGGTTCGGCTATCGTAAGATATTTTGACACTGTAGGTGCGCACTAGGGACCCTGTGTGGTGGGATAACATCCTACCGCTGACCCGAAACCAACGGAGGATACATGATCCGGGGAACAACCAAAATATTCGAGTCGGTCAAACCTAGATCCGCATCCCTCATGACCCTCGCGCAACTCCGTTTCCTTGAACTGGCCAGTAGAGGGTGAGCATCGCCTACGAGCACGACTCGTTTTCTCGGACAATTGACTCAGCATCGGTAGAATGGTGGTGACATGATCGGCGAGGTGGAGAACCGCAAGGCAGAGCGCAAGGCAGCAGATAGCCGGTACAACGAAGCCTTGACCAGGCTGGACCAGGCACTGCCTCGACTCCCTGAACTCCTGCCCACACTGAAAGCTCTTTCAAGTGCACTGGACCTACAAGGGCTTGACAACCCTCCGGCTATACAGGCACCTGCCCTAGTTCACCACACAGGTTGGCGCGGTCGTCTGGCCCGGTTTGTCTGGAACCTCGTCGAACCGTGCTTCGCACAACAACAAACACTTAACGAGCAAACGCACACACACATTAGGCAGACTGCGGATGCGGTCGGCCACCTAGCAACCACATTGGCTGACAGTCTCACTGCTGAGCGGGAGGCCCTCCAAAAGCTGACCACCTTCGATTCGATCCTGCTGCAGTATCTGCAACAGATTACGCCGTTTGTTGACACAAAGATCTATGAGATCGAGGCATCGCTGGATGAAGTCAGGATGGCAGCTATTTCTGCACGGCGTGCTGCACAAGCGACCAGCCAAGGTACGGCACGGAATCTCCAGAATGTTGCCCAGTCGACCTCAAAGGCCGAACTGTCCCACGGCCCAACAACATCTAAGGGGTCTTCTGAGAAGGCCGGCAGCCTTGGAGCCGGCTACATAGGGTTCGAAGACTTGTTCCGTGGTAGCTCGGACGACATTCGCAAACGGCAGGCCGACTACGCCGAACGGTTGTCCGGCTGTTCAAAGGTTCTCGACATCGGCTGCGGCCGTGGAGAACTTCTGGACTTACTCCGCGAACATGGCGTAACAGCGATTGGCGTCGACGCCAATGCCGAGATGGTAGATGTTTGCGTCGGAAGGGGCCATAGCGCCTACCAGGCCGACGGGATTACCTATCTGGCAGATCTCACAGACAACAGCCTAGACGGGGTTACGGCCATCCAGGTTGTCGAACATCTCCAACCCAAAGAACTCCAACAACTCTTGGAAACCACATTCGACAAGTTGTGTGTTGGTGGCACCCTTGTGCTCGAAACAATCAACGCATCATGCTGGGTAGCCTTCTTTGAAAGCTACATCCGTGACATTACCCACGTTCGTCCGCTCCATCCAGAAACCCTCAAGTTCTTGGTTGTGGCAGCCGGATTTGAGCAGGTCGATATCCATTTCAGATCGCCAGTTTCTGAAACCGGACGACTACAACATGTCCCAAACACTGGACTCACACCTGAGCTTACTGAAGCGGTAGGTACCATCAACTCAAACATCGATCGACTGAACGAGCGCCTGTTCACGTATCTAGATTTCGCGGTCATCGGTGTCAAACAGGGATGAGGCAACGCCTGGGCATAGTCACACCCCACATGACCGCCAGACTTTTGTTGGCATTGCCCACCTTGGCTTGAGAGAGTCTGTAGGATCGTCGATGACGACGTTATCATCAGTCTACGAACAACGCTGTAACAGCTGCTTGTGCAGCGCTGAGCTGTCGACCACCAGCTCACCAGTAGACTCGTTCAAGCTCCAAAGCCCAAAACTGAAAATTAATTTCTTGGCATAGTGATGAACACCCAGAGCATCTCAGTACCAGGGCGATACTACATGTAATTCACCTCTGCAAACTGCACCCCAGCTCCCCTATAAACCCCACAGCAACGCCTGACAATTTTCAAAACCTAGATGAGCACATTACAGTTTCACCGGAACGGGCAGTGGTGATATGGTCACCCAGACAGACTAATGCGAGACTGGAACCGATTCGTACTACTCGGTGGCTTGATAGTCACTTTAGCCCTCTTGCCCGAGTTGAGCTCTGCTCAAGGCCTTCCCCTGACAGGATGGGGAGCACCAGATCTGAGAGGCCTATGGAATCACGGCACCGCCACCCCTTTGGAACGTCCAGAGCAACATGCGGACAAAGAATTTCTGACCGACGAAGAAATCGCAGGTGTCAACGAAGCCGCCCGTTCGACCGATGGAGTCGGTGCCCGACGCGCTGTCTGGTGGGAACGACCTCTATCGGATGGACGCACCTCAATGATTATCAGTCCGCCTGAGGGCCGTATTCCCTACACGACCGAAACGGTGAACCGACTGAGCGCTATGCCTCCACTCGGTGCCGATGACCCTGAGGACAGAAGTCCATCTGAACGGTGCATCACTTACGGCATCCCTCGACTCGGTGGCCCCTACAGTCAGAACATTCATCTGGTACAAACCCCAGACCACGTAATGTTACTGTTTGAGATGGTTCATGAATTCCGGGTCATACCGCTCGACGGTCGACCTCACCTACCCTCGAACATCGGTCAGTGGCTCGGAGACTCCCGGGGACACTGGGAGGACAACACCCTGGTAGTCGAGACCACAAACTTCAATGACCGACAGCTCTATCGGCGTTTGCCGCTCACCGCTACCCGACTCATCGAACGATTCACCCCAGTCGATGCTGACACACTCCGCTATGAGGTCACATTCGAGGACCCGACCACATGGGTCGAACCATGGACAGCCGCAATCGACATGTCCAGGACCCCAGGACCGATGTTCGAGTTTGCCTGTCATGAAGGGAATGTCGGGATGACTGCCCTCCTTGAAATCGCCCGCGGTGAAGAGCAACGCCAAACCGGGCATTGACCCGCTCGTTCACTTTCCCCCCTGATAAAGAGAAGACCTGGTCAAGCTCCGAAAAGCCAAATACACAGTGGAAGCTGTCCGAACAAGGCGTGGGTAGCCGCATTGCAGCTCGTACGCTCTAGATTCCTTGGTGGTTTTGCCAAGTCATTGAACCAGTGGCCCCACAGTGGTAGGTTGAAGCCGCTTGAAGGGGTACGGAACCCTGAAACAAAGGAGTTCTGATGACATATTCTGTTCGCTCCGTTCTGGCGCTTGGCGTGTTGGGCATCGCTGCGCAACCAGTAGCCGACGCACACTTCAAACTCATTGAGCCGGCCCCGTGGATCGTCGAG